>NZ_JAFBIV010000010.1 GCF_021531915.1 Oscillibacter valericigenes
GGCTGGGCGAAGGGATCGCTGGCGGGGAGCCGCCAGGGGTGTCGGCGCGTGGGGGCGGCCGGGGCCTTTCTGGCCGCAGCCATGGCGGCTCTGCTGCCCGCCAGCGATCCCTTCGCCCAGCCTCTGCTGATGGAATCCATCCTGGGGATGCTGCTGTTTCTGATGCTGCCGGGCAGGCTGTTCGGCGGCAAGCGGATCAAGCGGGCGGAAAAGGCGGACTCTCCCGGTGCTGCCCAACTGAAGGAACGGCTCACCAAGGCGGCAGGGGCCCTGCGGGACCTGTACGACAGCATGGGCCGCAGCACCCCCCGGTCCACGGAGGAGAACCCCGCCATCGTCTTTGACCGGGCGGCGGAAAAGGTCTGCCGGGGCTGCGCCCTGTGCGACCTCTGCTGGCAGCGGGAGTACACCGGCACCTTCAACGCCCTCAACGACGCCACCCCCAACCTGCTGGAGCGGGGCCGGGCCCTGGCCAAGGACTTTCCCCGGTACTTTGCGGACCGGTGCATCCACCTGCCGGACTTTCTGACGGCGGTGAACGGGGAGCTGTCCGCCTTCCTTCTGCGGCGGCAATACCGGCGGCAGCTGGAGGAGACCCGCCGCAGCGCCCGCGGTCAGTATGCCCAGCTCAGCGAGCTTTTGACCGCCACGGCGGCGGGACTGGGGGAGACGGTCCCCGCTTCCGGCACGGCTCAGCCCCCCTGCCGGGTGGGGGCGGCCCTGCGGCCCAAGGAAGGGGAGACGGTCTGCGGGGACACGGTGGTGTCCTTTCAGCGGGAGCGGGGAGATTGGTGCCTGCTGCTGGCGGACGGCATGGGCAGCGGGGAACCCGCCCGCAAGGAATCAGCCCTCACCTGCCGCCTGCTGCGGCAGTTTCTGGAGGCTGGGATCGAGCCGGAGGCAGCCCTCAAGACCCTGAATGCTGCCATGGCCCTCCGGGGGGCGGAGACCGGCAGCTTCACCACCATCGACCTCTGCGTCTTCGACCCGGCCGGGTCGGAGGCGGCCTTCTACAAGTATGGCGCAGCCCCCAGCTACCTGAAAAAGGGCGGCGCCGTGCGGCGGGTCACCGGCGGCAGCCTGCCGGCGGGCCTGCGGGGGACCCCGGCACCCCCGGACGTGACCCGTATCCGGTTGGAGCCAGGCAGCTTTGTGGTTATGGTCAGCGACGGCGTGGCGGACCCGGGCCGGGACGACTGGCTCCAGGACCTGCTGGCGGGCTGGGAGGGGGAGGACCCCCAGACCCTGGCGGGGCTCATCCTGGCGGAGAGCATCCGCCGGGAGCATCTGCAGGACGACTGCGGCATCCAGGTGCTGTACCGGCCCCTGCCCGGTGAAAAAATGGTGTGAGTGTGGTATAGACCGGCGCCCGGCGCGGAAAAATGGAAGTATCAACATCAGGAGGCAGGGACTATGGTGAAAGGTATTTCCAGACGGGTCGTGGTGGTGGATTCCCCGGACCAGAGGTTTTTCGAGCAGGCCATCTTCATCGTGCGGAACGACGCCGCCGGGGAGGGGGTCACCTCCAAGGAGCTGGTGGAGGAGGCCCGGCGGGTGGCCCGCAATTACGCCGGGGGGGACCACGGACGGTTCAGTCGGGTCTGGCGGGAACTGAGCCCGGCGGTCTACACGCTGATGGGCGCTGGGTGCATCGGGCTGGTGTGGCTCATCGCGGCACTGGCCTGAGGGAGAACAGGGAAACGCCGCAGGCAAATGCCTGCGGCGTTTTCAGCTGAAATCGTGGCGGGGGACGGTGGTGTAGCCCAGCAGTTCCAGAATGCGGATGATCTCGTCGATGCAGGCAAAGTCCCCGGTATCCGCCCGCAAAGCGGCGGCGATGGCGTCCAGGGCGTTCGCCTGGGCAGACTGCTGATGCTGGGCCAGCGCCTCCCAGACAGCCGGATCGTGGTCCGGGGTCACGGAGAAGGAGAGGTCCACGCCGCAGTCCAGCATGGCTTTGGCGATCAGTTGGAGAAAAAGCTGTACGGAAGTCATAAAAACGCTCCTTTATATAACAATGACAGATTAAAAATTAACCAGCAGTTCAGGTCAATTATAGTGCCATTATTACATAAAATAACCTCATTGACAAGTACAACAGGTCAAATGAGGTGTCTATGTATAAGACAAAAGGCCCGGATGGACGATTGAATATCTGCGGTATGAACATTGCGAGGCTCCGGACTGCCATGGTTCCGAAATGTTCACAGCGTGCCTTTGCGGATAAATTGCAACTGTTGGGCATCAATATCACAAAAAATGCGATACAGTGCATTGAAAGCGGGAATCGCTTTGTAACAGATATCGAGTTGAAAGCAATCGCCAAAGCGCTGGAGGTCCCCGTGGAGGAACTTTTGAAGGAAGAATAAAAGGACGGCATCAGCCGTCCTTTTTATTTATTCCAGCTCCGCCAGACACCGGCGGGTGGTCTCCGCGTCCCGCATGATCTGGGCCTTCAGAGCGTCCAGAGAGTCAAAGCGGACTTCGTCCCGGATGTGCTTCAAAAACTCCACCCGGACCGTCTGGCCGTAGAGGTCCCCATCAAAGTCCAAAATCCAGGCCTCCACCGTCACATCGGTGCCGTTGTTCACAGTGGGCCGGGTGCCCACGTTGGTGACGGCGGGGTGGCTGGCACCGTCGGGCAGCACCACCCGGGTGGCGTAGACGCCGTGGCTGGGCACCAGCACATGGGGCGGGGCCACCAGGTTGACGGTAGGGATGCCGATGGTGTGGCCGATGCGGCGGCCGTGGCGGACCTCCTGGGTCAGCACATGGGGATGCCCCAGGAAGGCATTGGCCCGCTCGATCTGCCCCAGCTCCACCAGCCGGCGGATGTAAGTGGAGCTGACGGTGATGCCGCCCACCTCCACCTTGGGGATGATGTCGCAGCCCAGACCCAGCTCGGCGCATTTCTGGACCAGCAGCTCGGGAGAGCCCTGGTTCTTGTGGCCGAAGTGGTGGTCGTGGCCCGCCACCAGATGGACGGCGTGATACCGCTTCACCAGGATCTCTGTGACGAAATCGTCCCAGGCGGTGGTCCGCATCTCGTCGTCAAAGGGGACCATGAGGACCTCCCGGATGCCGTACAGGCGGCGCACCAGGTCCTTCCGGTCCTCCGGAGAGTTGATGAGGGGGCAGGGAATGCCGGTGACCACCTCTTTTGGCACCCGGTCAAAGGTGAATACCGCGGGGGCGGCGCCCCGGGCGGCGGCCACCTCCACCGTGCGCCGCAGCAGGGCGGCGTGGCCCAGATGGACTCCGTCAAAGAAGCCCAGGGCAATGACTTTTTCCTTCGTGGACATATCGTTTACGCTCCAAAGAAGTTCTTGATGGATGTGAGCGTGCCGTTTTCGGCACGGGAGAGACAGAGAAATTCACCGTTCTGGCCACAGACTCGGTAGGTCCCGTCCGGGGTTCCCGGCATGGTGATGGGATTGCCGCAGCGGACCCGCTTCTCCTTTTTCTCCGAGGAGAGGGTCAGCACCGGATGCTCCGCAAACAGGCTGTCCGTGGGCCGCAGCAGGGCCTCGCCCTGGGCCTGCACGTCCTCCAGAGTGACGGCCTGGTCCAGGGTGAAGCCAGCCACCATGGTCCGGCGCAGGGAGTATAGGGTGCCGCCGCAGCCCAGGACCTGGCCGATGTCGTGGCAGAGGGTGCGGATGTAGGTGCCCTTGGAGCACACGCAGCGGAACGTATAGTCCGTTTCGCTGACCTGCTCCAGAAGCTCCAGCTCATAGATGGTGATGCTCCGGGGCTTCCGCTCCACCTCCTTGCCCTTACGGGCCAGATCGTAGAGCTTCTGACCATTGATCTTGATGGCGGAGTACATGGGGGGAATTTGCTGAATGTCTCCCAGGAAGCGCCCAAGGGCGGCTTCCACGTCAGACCGGGAGGCGGTGACGGGATGGGTCTCCAGGGTCTCGCCGCTGGTGTCCTGGGTGTTGGTCACCTGGCCCAGCCGCAGCCCCGCCACGTATTCCTTCCGGCTGTTTTCCGCAAATTCCACAGCCCGGGTGGCCTGTCCCACGAATACCGGCAGCACGCCGGTGGCCATGGGGTCCAGGGTGCCGCCGTGGCCCACCCGCTTTTCCCGCAGGATGCCCCGCAGCTTGGCGCAGACGTCCATGCTGGTCCAACCGGCGGGCTTGTCGATGATGACGATGCCGTTAGGCATAGGAACGCACCCCCTTTCCTCGCGGCACAGCCCAGCGAAGCGGGTGTGCTGCGAAAAGGAGGAGTCGCCCGCCCGGATAAGCCGAATCGTTTCCGATTCGGCGTTCCCTCAGGGCGAACTCCGATGCGGTCCAGCCGGCGGGCTTGTCGATAATGATGATCCCATGAGGCATTGGGGAGTTCTCCTTTGTTGGGAATATCCTCCGACTGGGGGACTTATCTCGTAAAATCCGGCACGTTTTGAGCGATGGCCGCCAGAACCCGGTCCCGGCAGTCGGCCCAGGGGCCTTCGATGGTGGCGCCCGCAGCAGCCCGGTGGCCGCCGCCGCCCATCACCCGGCAGACCTCCGTGGCGTTGACCCGGTCTCCGGTGCGGAGGGACAGCTTCCACACGTCCGGCTGCAGCTCCCGCATGGTGACGGCGCAGTCCACACCCTGGATCTGACCGCCTAGGGCGCTGAGGTCCTCGGCGTCGCTCTCGGTAGCCTGGACCCGTTCCATCAGGGAGATGGGCACGGACAGAATGGCGACACGGTCACGGTCATAGAATTCCATCGAATCCAGCATGGCGCCCTCCAGCTGCATCCGCTTGCGGGTCTTGGTGCGGAAAAAGACCTTGTTGACGGTTTTATAGTCAATGCCGGTCTGCATGAGGGCTGCCGCCACCGCGTGGGTCTGGGGGGTGGTGTTGGCGTAGGCGAAGCAGCCGGTGTCCGTGGACACGGCCACATACAGGGGCAGGGCCATCTCGGGCGTGATGGGGCCCAGGGCCGCCAGAATGTCGTACATCAGCTCGCCGCAGGCGGCGGCCTCAGGGCGGACGATGTTGGCCTTGCCGAAGTGCTCAAAGGAGGGGTGGTGGTCGATGGCCAGGTCCACCCGTCCGATATAGGGCTTGGCATTGTCGGGGAACAGGCCCACGGTGGCGATGTCCGTGGACACCACCTTGTCCGGAAAGAAGCCGTCAGGGGCGGCGTAGGAGATGAAATAGGGGGCGGTGGTGTCCGTCAGGCCCGGGTTGGGCAGGAGATACGCAGTCTTGCCCAGGGCCCGCAGGCCGGCGCACAGGGCGGCGGCGCAGCCCACGGTGTCGCCGTCGGGGCGGATGTGGGTGAGAATGAGGATGTTGTCAAAGGTCCGCAGCGCTTCTGCGGTCTCGGAGACGGTCAGCATGGCTCACTCCTCCTCGGGCAGGACGGCGTCGTTGTCGGGGTTCACGGGCTTCACCTTGTCCGGGTCCCGCAGGACCTCCAGAATGTGGGCGCCGTACTGGATGGAGTCGTCGCCGATGAACTGCAGCTCCGGGGTGTAGCGCAGCTGCAGGGCGCGGCCCAGCTCCCGGCGCAGGAAGCCGGAGGCGGACTTGAGGCCCTTCAGCACGTCCTTTTCCTGGTTCTTGTCCAGAACGCTGACATAGACCCGGGCGTAGCGCAGGTCGCCGGTGGTGTCCACCCGGGTGATGGAGACCATGCCCACCTGGGACACGCGGGGGTCCTTCAGATGGCGGAGCTGGTCGGCCAGCTCCCGCTGGATCTCTTCGTTGATACGGCCAATTCGATTGCTGGGCATAGGGAAGTACCTCCTTTTGGGTCCCCTGGCAGGGGACGGGGGAATGCGCCGCTTGGCGGCGCGGGAAGTTGAACCCCCCCATTTCTCTTTTTGAAGCGTCAAAAAGAGAAACGGGCCGTTCACGGTCCAAAGAGAAAAACGCTTGGGTGGTCAAATCGACATGTTTATGTCGATTTGACCGCAAAACGGGAGTCGCCGCAGTTGGTGCGGCGGAGAACTGCGGGTTTGTGCCGGGTGCGCCCCACATCGGTGGAACAGAGAGCTCTGCCGCCGCAGCTGGGACTTCCGGTGTGCTTTCGGGGCGGTTGACGAATGGAGCTGCTCCGATTTCTACACTCAGCGCTGTCCTGGCATGCAGCCAAAGTCTGCCAAGCAACAGGCGAGATACTTTAGCAACTACTCACTTTTTTGCATTTACCTGCCGATATGATTTGTAGGGGCGGCTATCAGCCGCCCGTGCAGGGTAACCGCTTTCGAAAAACGAAGGGGCGGCGACGCGGTCGCCGCCCCTTTATCCTTTGCGGTTATATGGCTTTTATCAGAGAAATACAGTGGAAAAGGACTTATCTGGGGATCTCCTCCATGGTGAAGCCCTCAATGACATCCCCTGTTCCCATGAAACCGGGGGGTTCATGGGGTCCCATCGGACATCCTCGGCAGGCAAAGCCCGCCTGCGGCAAGGCTTTGCCGCGAAGCGTCAAAACGCTTGGACGCGCTGATGCGCGGCGCCGCCTTGCGGCTCAGGAAGGCGACCGGAGAAAGACGCAGGTCCTGGAAAAGGGCTTATCTGGGAATCTCCTCCATGGTGAAGCCCTCGATGATATCCCCTGTTCCCATGAAAACAGAGTTTTCATGGGGTCCCATCGGACATCCTCGGCAGGCAAAGCCCGCCTGCGGCAAGGTTTTGCCGCAAAGCGTCAAAACGCTTGGACGCGCTGATGCGCGGAGCCGCCTTGCGGCTCAGGAAGGCGACCGGAGAAAGACGCAGGTCCTGGAAAAGGACTTATCTGGGGATTTCCTCCATGGTGAAGCCCTCAATAATATCCCCTTCCTTGATGTCGTTGAACTTCTCAATGGTCAGGCCGCATTCGAAGCGCTGGACGACTTCCTTGGCGTCATCCTTGAACCGCTTCAGGGAGGCCAGGCTGCCCTCGTGGATCACGATGCCGTCCCGGACCACGCGGACGGAGCAGGCGCGGACGATCTTGCCATCCTGGACGTAGCAGCCGGCCACGGTGCCCACGCCGGAGACCTTGTAGGTCTGGCGGACCTCGGCGTGGCCCAGGACCACTTCCCGGAACTGGGGCGCCAGCATGCCCTTCATGGCGGCCTCGATCTCGTCAATGGCGTCGTAAATGACCCGGTACATCCGCATATCCACGTTCTGGCGGACGGCGCTCTCACGGGCGGCGGCGTCGGGACGGACGTTGAAGCCAACAATGATGGCATTGGAGGAGGCGGCCAGCATGACGTCGGACTCGTTGATGGCGCCCACGCCGCCGTGGATGACACGGACGTTGACCTCGTCGTTGGAGAGCTTCTCCAGAGAGGCTTTCACGGCTTCCACGGAGCCCTGGACGTCGGCCTTGACGATCAGGGCCAGCTCCTTGCGCTCACCGGCCTGGATCTGGTCGAACAGGTTCTCCAGGGATACCTTCTGGGTGGGAGCCAGGGACTTGGCCTTCTCCTCGGCCTTGCGCTGCTCCACCAGCTCGCGGGCCATGCGCTCGTCGGCCACGGCGAAGAAGGGGCTGCCGCCGATGGGGGCCTCGCTGAGGCCCGCAATCTCCACGGGGACGGAGGGACCGGCCTCAGTCAGACGGGTGCCCTTGTAATCCAGCATGGTGCGGACACGGCCCACGGCGGTGCCGGCGATGATGATATCGCCCTGCTTCAGCGTACCGTTCTGCACCAGCAGCGTGGCCACGGGGCCGCGGCCCTTGTCCAGACGGGACTCGATGACGGTGCCCTGACCGGCCCGGTTGGGGTTGGCCTTCAGCTCCTGGATCTCGGCCAGCAGCACCAGGTTCTCCAGCAGGTTGTCGATGCCGATGTTCTTCTTGGCGGAAATCTTGCAGACGATGGTCTCGCCGCCCCACTCCTCGGGCACCAGACCGTGCTCGGTCAGCTGCTGCATGACGCGGTCGGGGTTGGCGTTTTCCTTGTCGATCTTGTTGACGGCCACGATGATGGGGATGTTGGCGGCCTTGGCGTGGTTGATGGACTCGATGGTCTGGGGCATGATGCCGTCGTCCGCCGCCACCATCAGGATGGCGATATCGGTGACCATGGCGCCGCGGGCGCGCATGGAGGTGAAGGCCTCGTGGCCCGGGGTGTCCAGGAAGGTGATGGACTTGCCGTTGATCTGCGTCTGATAGGCGCCGATGTGCTGGGTGATGCCGCCGGCCTCGCCCGCAGCCACGGAGGTGTTGCGGATGGTGTCCAGCAGGGAGGTCTTGCCGTGGTCGACGTGGCCCATGACCACCACCACGGGAGCGCGGGGGAGCAGGTCCTCGGCCTTGTCCTCGGAGACGTCGATCAGCTTCTCCTCAATGGTGACCACCACTTCCTTCTCCACCTTGCAGCCCATCTCCTCGGCGATGATGGCGGCGGTGTCGAAGTCGATGATCTGGCTGAGGGAGGCCATGATGCCGTTCTTCATCAGGCACTTGACCACCTCGGCGCCGGTCTTCTTCATGCGGGAGGCCAGCTCGCCAACGGAAATCTCGTCGGGGATCTGGACCTTCACGGGGGCCTTCTTGGCGATCTCCAGCTGCAGCTTGCGCATCTTCTCAGCCTCGTCCTGACGGCGCTTGTTGGAGAAGGTCATGTTGCCCTTGCGCTGGTTGTTGCGGAACTTCTCCTTGCCGCCCTTCTGCTGCATCCGCTGACCGCGCTCGCCGCCCAGATCCTCCAGGCGCTCGTCGTACTTGGCCAGGTTCACGTCGCCGCCCTTGCGGGTGTCCACGATCTTCTTCTGGGGGACACGGGTGGTGGGCTGCTGCACGGGCTGCTTCGCCGCCTCGGCAGGCTTCTGTGCGCCCTGCTGGGGAGCGGCCTTGGGAGCAGGTTTGGCCTGCTGCGCGGGCTGCTTGCCGGGAGCGGACTTGGCGGTCTGGTTCTGAGCCACCTGCTGGGGAGCGGGAGCAGCCTGGGGAGCGGGCTTGGGCTGCTCCTTGGGCTGGGTGTCGGCGTAGATCACCTGGATGCCGGACACCTGGTTGTGCTGGGTCAGATAGTCGAAAATGACGGACAGCTCATGGTCCGACAGGACCTGCATGTGGTTCTTGGGCGCGGCCACATACTTGGTCAAAATCTCGGTAATGGTCTTGGTGGGCAGGCCGAAGTCCTTAGCCACCTCATGGACCCTGTATTTCTCAATAGCCAATCAAAACACCTCATTTTTGGGGGATTTATATATCAATGGGATCAGGTTTCCTGCTTGCGGAAGGAGCCCTTGCCCTTTTTCACCGGGCGGCTGTGGGCGTAAGGGTTGTATGCGCTCCGGGACTTGGGACGGTTGCCCTTGGAGGGCCGGGACTTGCCGGGGCCGGGACGGCCGGTCCGGGGCTTTCCGGCGGCGGGAGCGGTCCTGGTGTCCTTCCGGGCGGCGGGCTTTGCGGGAGCGGCCTGTTTGGGCGCCGCCTTTTCGGGCACCGCCTGTTCGGGGACCTCCTTTTTCGGCTTGCGCTTACCGGTGCGGAGGTTCTTCTCATGGGCCAGTTGCTCGGCCCGCCGCTCGGCGGCCCGTTTGGCCTTCAGCTCCAGCTTGGCGGCGGCCTCGTCATACTTGACGGGGTCCAGCTCCGCTAGACGGTGGACGATGGTGTTGGCAAGGCCGATGTCCGTCACCGCTGTGACGGCGGCGGAGGAACGGCCCACGGCCCGGCCCAGCTCCGCCTTGGTGAAGGGGACCCGGAGCCACAGGCACTGGCCTGCCTCGGCGAAGTGCTCCACCCGGCGGCGGGTGTTGTCCGCCGCGTCGGAGGCCAGCAGCAGCACACGGGCGTCTCTGGCCCGGGCCACGGCCTCCACGGGCTCCTCGCCTACGGCCAGGTTCCCGCCCCGCAGGGCCAGACCCAGCAGGGAGAGGATACGGTTACTGTCCATCCGCACCTCGCAGTTCCGCCTCCATGGCGTCGTAGACCTCGGGGGGAATGGCGGTCTCAAAGGCCCGCTCCAGCGCCCGGGTCTTCCGGGCCTTTTTCAGGCACTCCACGTCGTGGCACACATAGGCGCCCCGGCCGGGCTTTTTGCCGCCGAAGTCCAGGCTGACGGCTCCCTCCGGGGAGCGGACCACCCGCAGCAGCGCCTTTTTATCTTTCATTTCCCGGCAGCCAACACACTGCCGCTGGGGAATTTTTTTCACTTTCGGCATGGCTCAACCGCCTTTCCGCAATTATTCGGTGACCTCGTCCAGGATCTCCACGTTGTCCTCGTCCACACCCTCCTCGGGGTCCTTGTAGCTCTGGGGCTTGATGTCGATCTTGTAGCCGGTGAGGCGGGCGGCCAGGCGGGCGTTCTGGCCCTCCTTGCCGATGGCCAGGGACAGCTGATCGTCGGGCACGATCACGCGGCAGGCCTTGCCCTCGTCGGCCATCCACACGTCCACCACGTCGGCGGGAGCCAGGGCGGCGGCGATGAAGGCGGCGGGGTCCTCGCTGTACTTGATGATGTCGATCTTCTCGCCCCGCAGCTCGTCGACGATGTTGGCCACCCGCTGGCCCTTGGGGCCCACGCAGGCGCCGATGGGGTCCACGTTCTCGTCGTTGCTCCAGACGGCCATCTTGGTGCGGCTGCCGGCCTCCCGGGCGATGGACTTCACCTCTACGGTGCCGTCATAGATTTCAGGCACCTCCAGCTCAAACAGGCGCTTGACCAGGCCGGGATGGGTGCGGGAGATCAAAATCTGGGGCCCGCGGGTGGAGCGGCGGACGTCCACCACATAGACCTTTACATGCATGCCCTCGGACAAAACCTCGCCGGGGACCTGCTCGCCGGCCATCAGCAGGGCTTCGGTGGCCTCGGTGCCGGTGCCGATGCGCAGGGACACGTTGCCGTTGCGGGGGTCCATGCGGGTCACCACGCCGGTGAGGATCTCATGCTGCTTGCTGTTGAACTCGTCGTACACCATGCCCCGCTCGGCCTCCCGGAGGCCCTGGATGATGACCTGCTTGCCGTTGCCGGCGGCGATGCGGCCGAACTCGGTGTTGTCCACGGGGATATTCACGATGTCGCCGATCTCATACTTGGCGGAGAGGGCCTTGGCCTCGGCCAGGGTCATCTCGTTGGCGGGGTCCACATAGTCCTCCTCGTCCACCACGTTCTTCTGGACGAACATCTTCAGGGTCTGGTGCTCCTCGTCCACGTCCACGATCACGTTCTCCACGCCGTCGTGGTCCCGCTTGTAGGCGGTGGTGATGGCCTGGATGATCTTCTCCATCATAAAGGTCTGGGGGATGCCGCGCTCCTTCTCCAGCAGAGCCAGGGCGGCGAAGATCTCCGCGGGGTTCATACCAACGGGTTCCTTCTGTTTTTTGCCTCTCATTGTCTGATTCTCCTTATTCTTTTTTCAAATACGTCTTTTCCTGACGGGGATTGGTTGATTGGGGCGGGGGAGCCCTCCCCCTCATCCGGCCCCTGCGGGGCCACCTTCCCCACGGGGGAAGGCTGAAAGGAGTGGATTAGAATTCCACCCGCAGGCGGACCAGGGCCACGTCCTTCTTGCCGAAGGTCATGTCCTCCTTGCCCACGGTGACGGTCACGTCGCCGGTGGCCTCATCATAGGCGGCCAGGGTGCCGGCGAATTCCTTCCGGCCGTCCAGGTTCCGGTACAGCTTCACCAGCACGGGGCTGCCCAGATAGCGCTGAAAATCGGAGGGGCGCTTCAAAGCCCGCTCGGCGCCGGCAGAGCCCACCTCCAGGGTGTAGCTGCCCTCAATGGGGTCCACCTCGTCCAGCAGGTCGCTGAGCTTGCGGGAGATGGCCTCGCAGTCCAGGATGTCCACGCCGCCCTCCTTGTCCAGCAGCACCCGCAGATACCAGGTGCCGGCCTCCTTGACGTACTCCACGTCCCAGAGGGTGCAGCCCTGCTCCGCAATGGCGGGAGCGGCCAGCTCGGCGGTCAGTTCCGTGATCTTCTTCATGGAAAAACCTCACTTCATTTGACAGATTTTTCAAGTTTTAGGCAGTCAAAAATGACCAACAAAAAGAGCGGACCTTTGGGTCCACTCCGCAGCTTACTCTTTCTAACATACGCAATATATCACAGTTTACTCTCAAGCGCAAGGGGTTTTCCACTTTTTTATTAAAATAAGTAGGCAAAAAGCAGATAAAACAGGCCGGCGGATGCCGGCCTGCTGGCTTAACGATGGAGAAAGCGGAAGAGACAGGAGAGAAGGAACAGGGTCAGGTTGGCGGCCACCACCGTGGCGCCCACCGGGGTGGAGAAGGCGAAGGAGATGGTCAGGCCCGTACAGAAGCAGACCACCGATGTGACGGCGGCACAGACCACCACACCCCGGAAGCTGCGGAACAGCCGCATGGCCGTCAGGGCCGGGAAGATCACCAGGGAGGAGATCAGCATGGCGCCCATCATCCGCATGCCCAGCACGATGGTCAGGGCCGTCAGGATGGCCAGCAGGGTGTTGTACCGGCTGACCTTCAATCCGGTGGCCCGGGAGAAGTTCTCGTCAAAGGTGATGGCGAAGAGTTTGTGGTAGAACAGGATGAACAGCACCAGCACGGCGGCGCACAGCGCCACGGCCAGGGCCACGTCCGTCTTTGTCATGGCCAGCACGCTGCCGAACATGTAGTTGTCCACGTCGGTGGTCATGCCGGTGGTCAGGGAGATCACCAGAATGCCCACGGCCAGGGAGGAGGCGCTCATGACAGCGATGGCGGCGTCACTGTTCCAGCGGGGGTTGTCCGCCACCCGCAGCAGCAGAAAGGCCGCCAGGATCACCACCGGGATGGAGAACCACAGGGGCGTCACCCCCAGAGCCACGGCAATGGCCAGGGCACCGAAGGACACGTGGCTCAGGCCGTCGCCGATCATGGAGTACCGCTTCAATACCAGGGACACGCCCAGCAGCGCGGCGCACAGACTCACCAGCACCCCGGCGATCAGGGCCCGCTGCATGAAGGGGTAGGAAAACATCTGCAGAATGTTCATGGCTGCTCCTCCCGGAAACGGCGACCCATGGGGGAGGCCAGGTATTCGGCGGGCGTCCCCAGGAAGGTCCCCCGGCGGCCGATGTGCAGCACCGTCCGGGCACTGCGGAGGGCGGCTTTCAGGTCATGGGTGACCATGACCACCGCCATGCCCTCTTTTTCATTCAGATAGGCCAGGGTTTTGTAGAGGTCCTGGGCGGCGGCGGGGTCCAGGCCGGTGATGGGCTCATCCAGGATCAGCAGGCGGCTGGCGGCGCACAGGGCCCGGGCCAGCAGCACCCGCTGCTGCTGTCCGCCGGACAGGTCCCGGTAGCTCTGGTCCTTCAGCTCCAGAATGCCCAGCTTGCCCATGTTCATCAGGGCCTCGGACTTCTGGGCCGAGGTGTAGAAAAACCGCATGCCCTTCCGGTTCAGACAGCCGGACAGCACCACCTCAAACACGGTGGCGGGGAAGTCCTTCTGTGCCTTTGTCTGCTGGGGCAGATACCCCACGGCCCCCTTTTCCAGCTCCGATGCCCGCCGGATCGTGCCGGACTGGGGCGCGATCAGCCCCAGCAGCCCCCGCAGCAGGGTGGACTTGCCGGAGCCGTTGTCCCCCACGATGCAGAGGTAGTCCCCTGCCCGGATGGTCAGGTCCAGGCCCGTCAGCACGCTCTGCCCCTCGTAGCCCAGGGAGACGTTTTCGCAGACGATCAGTTCATTGCAGCTCACAGGCGGCCTCCTTTTCCTCGCAGGACCGGCACCGGCCGGTCAGAATGGTCCGGCGGGGGTCGATGCGGAAGTGGTGCTGCTGCTCCAGATGCCGGTACAGTTCCTCCAGATGGCTGCAGTCCAGATGGACCATGCGGCCGCAGGATTCGCACCGCAGCAGAAAGCAGCCGTGGTCTGCCTCGGGATGGGGGCAGAACTGGAAAAAGGCGCCCTCCTCCGTGTGGACCTTATGGACCCGGCCGGCGGCCTCCAGCTTTTCCAGCTGGCGGTAGATGGTGGCCAGCCCCACCGGGCAGCCCTCCCGGCGCAGGTCCTCCGCCAGCTGGTTGGCGGAGAGGGCCTCCTCCGCCCGCTGCTCCAGACAGCGGAGGATGGCCTGATGCTGTTTTGTAGTATATGCCATAACATGCCTCGTCAAAAATGAAATTGAGAATCGTTTTCATATTATAGCCGAACGTGAAAAAAAGTCAAGAGCGGTTGCAAACCTGACTCAAATGGGGTAAGGTAGAGACAGGAAAACCTGTTGCGTAAACATACGTGAAAAACGATAGGAGATCAATACAATGAAAGTTTCACTGGTCATCATGGCCGCGGGACTGGGCTCCCGCTACGGCGGCAGCAAGCAGGTGGACGGCATCGGCCCCAACCATGAGATTTTAATGGAGTACTCCATCCACGACGCCCTGCGGGCGGGCTTCAACAAAGTGGTGTTCATCATCAAGCCGGAGATGGAGGAGATGATGGAGCGGCTCTGCGGCTACCTGCGGAACAAGACTGCGAAGGACGGCAGCCCCGTGGAGGTGGCCTACGCCTTCCAGGACTTCTCCTCCGTGCCGGACTTTTACCGCATCCCTGCGGAGCGGACCAAGCCCTTTGGCACGGTCCATGCCCTGCTGTGCGCGGCGGACGTGGTGGACGGTCCCTGCTGTGTCATCAACGCCGATGACTATTATGGCATCGACGCCTACCGGACCATGTACGAGGCCCTGACTGACCTGCCTGCCGACGGCCAGGCCGTCATGGTGGGGTATCTGCTGAAAAACACCGCCAGCCTTCACGGCACCGTGTCCCGGGGCGTCTGCACCGTGGAGAACGGCAAACTGCGGAGCGTCCGGGAGGCCCTGAAGATCCAGCTGTATCCCGACGGAACGCTGCGTGATTTGGCGGAGGACCGGGAGCTGAGCCCGGAGACCATCGTCTCCATGAATTTCTGGGGCTTTGCCCCCTCCATCTTCCCGGCTTTGAAGGAGTATTTCGAGGACTTCCTGCAGAACGAGGCGGGGGACAACATCAAGGCGGAGTGCCTGCTGCCCGTGATGGTGGACCACCAGATGCAGGCGGGAAAGCTGGAGGTCACCGTCCTCCACTCCGCCGACAAGTGGTTTGGCATGACGTATCAGGAGGACCGGGCCACCGTGGCGGCGGAGCTGAAAAAGCTCCACGACAGCGGCGCCTATCCCGAAAGCCTGCGGGCATGAGGCTGTGAGAATGGAAAAACACGGGCGGCTGTGGCCGCCCGTGTTTTTTTGGAGCGGCATGCCCGGAAAATATTTGTCGGTTTCCATAAAAAATGCCGCCAAAATTCTCATAATTTGCTTCGACTTTTTTGCCCTGTTTTCGTCTATAATAATAGACAGGAAAAACCGGGCAGAGAAATGGGGCAACGATGTTGGGAAAGAGAGAAAAAAGAGAGGGCCGTCTGCGGCTTCCGGCCATTCTGGTGTTGACGGTGATGGTGGCGCTGGTGGTGGCCTCGGGGGGGCATCAGACCGTGGCGGCGGATTCCCCGGTGGAGGCTCCCGTGGAGCGCCGGATCCAGCTGAAGGAGGCCGCCGAAGCGGTGCGATCCGTGCTGGCGGAGGAGGTCCGTGACCCGAAGCCGGAAGTGCCGGAAACTCCGGCAGGTCCGGTGCCGGAGGGCGGCCCGGTGGAGGATACATATTTTGAGAACATCGCCTTCTTGGGGGATTCCCGGACGCAGGGCTTCCAGCTTTACAGCGGCTTGAAGGCCGGGACCTATTACACCGCCGTGGGGGCGACGGTGGAGTCTGTGTTCACCAAAAAGGTGGAGACAGAAGCAGGGAAGATGCCCCTGCTGGACGCCATGGCGAAGCAGGACTTTGATAAGATCTATGTGATGCTGGGCGTCAACGAGCTGGGCTGGAACGGCACGGAGATTTACCATAATCAGTACGCCAAGCTCATCGACCGCCTTCGCCAAGACCATCCGGACAGTGAGATCGTTTTGCAGACGCTGATCCCGGTCAGTGCAAAGCAGGAGGCCAAAAAGAGCTATGTGAACAATACCCGCATCGCCGCCTATAACGAGGTCATCCGTCAGCTGGCGGAGGAGAAGCAGTGCCCCTATATCGATGTGGCCCCGGCCATGACCGATGAAAAGGGCTGCCTGCGGGCCGACTGGACCTCCGATGGCGTCCACCTGAACACCAAGGGCTGCAAGGCATGGCTGGACTACCTGCGGACCCATCCTGTTGGAGAGGTCCCGGAGAGCGAGCCTGCCGCTCAAGCGGAAAGTTGAATCAAAAAAGGAGCTGCTCCACGCAGCTCCTTTTTTGGCGTCATTCACCGCCTGCCATCCGGAAAGCACAGAAAAACAGGAACCGGGACAGCCCTTGCGGACTGTCCCGGTTCCTGCCAGTATGTCGAAAAATCTCTGTTTGAAGAGAAACCGTTCGGTTTCGCAGGGGGAGTACGAGGGGGCGGGAGCCCCTTCGTGTTGAATCGAATGTCTGCAAAAAGCCTGCTGTGGCAGGCGTTTGCGCCGCATAGCGGCAGCTTTTCGGGCCGCAGTGCGGTCAGAAAAGCGAGACATTAGGAAGGCTGTCGGAAAAGTCAGCGGACTTTCCGACAACCTGACAGGAACCGGGACAGCCCTTGCGGACTGTCCCGGTTCCTGTTTGATATAGAGAAAGGAGAGGGAAAATGGTGTGTGTCAATCAAGCGTTCCTGTTTGATGGCCTTATCATACAGGGGCGGAAAAAGAATGTCAACGGCCCGGAAGCAACCTTCACAATTTGTTTACAAGAATGGAAAATATATGGGTTTTCGTTCACAAATCGTTCAAAATATATCGTGATTTTGCACATTGACGGTCATGCGCTGATATGGTATTATTTAGCCTGCTAATATTTAGTACACTAAATAATTTGGAAGAGGGAGGAGCGTATGGAGTATCCGAAAGCGCTGGGCCCCATGCTGGGCTGCTGCGCCCATCTGGCCCGGGAACGGATGGACGCCCGCATGTCCCGGTTTGGCATGACCCCGGCCCAGACCCATGTACTGCTGCATCTGCACCAGAGCGGCGGACAGCTGCCCCAGCGGGAGCTGCTGGACAGTCTGAAGGTGAAGCCCTCCACCGTCAACGGCATTCTGGACCGGATGGAGGAAAAGGGACTGGTGGAGCGCACCGTCAGCGGCACCGATGCCCGCCAGCGGCTGGTGGCCCTGACTCCCGCCGGACAGGAGCGGGAGAAACAGGTGAAGCAGACCTTTCTGGAGGCGGAAGCGCTGATCGCCCGGGGCCTGACGGCGGAAGAGACGGACACGCTCCGCAGTCTGCTGGAGCGGGTGATACACAATCTGGAGGAGGACCGAACCGTATGATCAAAAAACTGTGGCCTCACGCCAGACCCTATGAGGCCTGGATCGCCGCAGGCATCGCCTGCAGCGCCGGTGAGGCGATTTTTGAACTGCTGATCCCGCTGGTGATGAGCGATATCGTGAATATCGGCATCCCCGCCGCGGACCAGTCCTATATCCTTTGGCACGGCTTGAAAATGGTGCTGATGGCCCTGGTGTCCCTGGCCCTGGGGGCGGGGGCGGCGGTGTGCTCCTCTGTGGCCGGCCAGGGCTTCGGCGCAAACCTGCGCCGGGCGGAATACGAGCACATCCAAGAATACGCTTTCTCCAACATCGAGAAGTTTTCCACCGCGTCTCTCGTGACCCGCCTGACCAGCGACGCCAACAACATGCAGATGTCCCTGATGATGAGCATGCGCCTGCTGGTGCGGGCTCCGGTGATGCTGGTGGCGGCGCTGGTGCTGTCCATCCGCATCAGCCTGCGGCTCAGCAGCGTGTTCCTGGTGGCATTGCCCCTGCTGGCAGTGGTGGTGGCCACCATCCTGATCCGGACCGGCCCCGTCTTCCGTTCCCTGCAGGAGCGGACCGACGCGCTGAATCTGGTGGTGCAGGAGAATCTGGCCGGTATCCGGGTGGTGAAGTCCTTCGTCCGCGCGGACTATGAACAGGAGAAGTTCACCAAACGGAACCGGAACCTGAAGGAGACCTCCGAAAAGGCATTCGGCATGGTGGTCATCAACATGCCCATCATGATGCTGATCGTCAACGCCACGCTGATCGCCGTGATCTGGTTCGGCGGCGGACTGGTAAACCGTGGGGAACTGCTGACCGGAGATCTGATGGCCTATTTCACCTATATCATGCAGATCATGATGTCCCTGATGATGGTCTCCATGGTGTTTATGATGCTGACCCGCTCCGTGGCCTGTGCCCGCCGCATCGTGGAGGTGCTGGAGGAGCGGCCTGCCATGACCGACGAGGCGGCGAAGGAAGACGCCGTGGTCCGGGACGGCAGCATCGACTTTGACCATGTGTATTTCAAGTATCATGAAAACAGTCCGGAGTGGGTCCTGCGGGACGTGGACCTGCACATCAAGTCCGGTCAGACCGTGGGCATCCTGGGCGGAACCGGCAGCGCCAAGACCACCCTGGTATCCCTGATCCCCCGGCTGTATGAAGCCCAGGAGGGCACCGTCCGGGTGGGCGGACGCCCGGTGAAGGACTACACCATGGTCCACCTGCGGGACGCCGTCAGCATGGTGCTGCAAAAGAACACTCTGTTCTCCGGCACCATCCGGGAAAATCTACTGTGGGGCGCCCCTGACGCCACCGAGGAGCAGCTGTGGGCGGCCTGCAGGGCCGCCTGCGCCGATGAATTCCTGGAGCGGATGCCGGACGGCCTGGACACGGACCTGGGCCAGGGCGGCGTCAACGTCTCCGGCGGCCAGAAGCAGCGGCTGTGCATTGCCCGGGCCATTCTGAAGCAGCCCAAAGTGCTGATCCTGGACGACTCCACCAGCGCGGTGGACACGGCCACGGACGCGAAGATCCGGACTGCCTTCGCAAACGAGCTGAAGGATACCACCAAGATCATCATTGCCCAGCGGGTGACCTCCGTCATGGAGGCGGATCAGATCTTGGTAATGGACGACGGCCGTCTGGTTGCCCACGGCACCCATGAGGAATTGATGAAGACCTGCGACATCTACCGGGATGTCTACCAGGCCCAGCAGGAAGGAGTGAGCATCGGTGGCTGAGAAAATGACGAGACCCGGCCGTGGTCCCGGCGGTCCCCACGGCCCCGGCGGCCCTCACGGACACGGCTTCCAGAAGCCCAAGGACCTGCGGGGGACCCTGGGCAAGCTGATGCGCTATCTGGCGGGCTACAAGGGCTGGCTGATGCTGGTACTGGTGCTGCTGGTGATCAGCTCCGCCTGCACCGTGGGCGGCTCCTATCTGCTGAAACCCCTCATCAACGACTATATCCTCCCCGGCGACTTCCCGGGCCTGGCCCGGATGCTGGTGGTGATGGCGCTGATCTATGTGACCGGCGCGGCCTGCACCTTCGGCTATGCCCGCATTATGGTGCGGGTAGCCCAGACCACGGTGGCGAAGATCCGGGAGGACCTGTTTGAGAAAATGCAGGCCCTGCCCCTGAAATACTTCGACACCCACACCCATGGCGAGCTCATGAGCCGCTATACCAATGACATTGAGACGGTGTCCGAAGCCCTGAACAACAGCTTCGGCAGCCTGATCTCCTGCACCCTGAACTTTACCGGCACGATCGTGATGATGCTGGTGCTGAGTCCCATCCTGACCCTGGTGACCTTCGCCATGCTGTTCGTGATGCTGCAGGTGGTCAAGGTCATCGGCGGCCGCAGCCGCCGGTATTTCGCCGCCCAGCAGAAGGCGGTGGGCGCGGTGAACGGCTATATCGAGGAGATGATCGAGGGTCAGAAGGTCATCAAGGTCTTCAACCACGAGACCGCGGCCAAGGAGGGCTTCAACCAGCTCAACGAGGCCTACCGCCAGGCCGGCACCCGGGCCCAGATCTTCGGCGGCATCATGATGCCCGTCATGGGCAACCTGTCCTATGTGAACTACGCCCTGACCTGCTGTGTGGGCGCCATCTTCGCCATCCAGACGGGGGCCTTTGGCCTGGGCGACCTGGCGGCCTTCCTGCAGTACTCCCGGCAGGTGAGCCAGCCCATCACCCAGATCTCCCAGCAGGTGAACACCATCCTCTCCGCCGTGGCCGGCGCCGAGCGCATCTTCGAGGTCATGGAGACGGAGCCGGAGGTGGACGAGGGCAAGGTCCAGCTGGTGCGGGCCACGGAGCAGCAGGACGGCACCGTGACCGAGGCAGACTTCCACACCGGCGTCTGGGCCTGGAAGAAGCCGGACGGGGAGCTGGTGCCCCTGCGGGGCGACGTGCGGTTCGATCATGTGGTGTTCGGCTACGACGAGCGGAAGGTGGTGCTGAACGACATCTCCCTGTTCGCCAAGCCGGGACAGAAGATCGCCTTCGTGGGCTCCACCGGCGCCGGCAAGACCACCATCACCAGCCTCATCAACCGATTCTACGAGATCCAGTCCGGCACCATCACCTATGACGGCATCGACGTGCGGGAGATCGAAAAGGACTCCCTGCGCCGCTCTCTGGGCGTGGTGCTGCAGGATACCCACCTGTTCACCGGCACCGTGGCGGACAACATCCGCTACGGCCGCCTGGACGCCACCGACGAGGAGGTGGAGGCCGCCGCCAGACTGGCGGGGGCCGACAGCTTCATCCGCCACCTGCCCGACGGCTATCAGACGGTCCTTTCCGGTGACGGCGGCAACCTGAGCCAGGGCGAGCGGCAGCTGCTGAACATCGCCCGGGCATCCTGCGCCAACCCGCCGGTGCTGATCCTGGACGAGGCCACCTCCTCCATCGACACCCGGACGGAGAAGATCATCGAAAAGGGCATGGACCGGCTCATGGCGGGCCGTACCGTGTTCGTCATCGCCCACCGGCTCTCCACGGTCCGCAACGCCAAGGCCATTATGGTCCTGGAGCAGGGCCAGATCATCGAGCGGGGCGACCACGATGACCTCATTGACCAGCATGGAAGATACTATCAGCTGTATACAGGCCAGATGGAACTGGACTAACGCAAAGCGCCCGGACGCAGGTCCGGGCGCTTCCTTTTGCGCTCAAAATTCCCAGTGGGATGGGTCGGTATCCAAATCAACTTCATCCGGCCAGGTGAGCTCTTCACCGGTCTCATCCAGAACATAAGACATGCCGGGACAGACGGTGGTGCGCCCGTATTGGTCCGTGAGGATGGCGGCAAAGCAGAGGACGTCTCCTTTTGCCAGGGGGAGCTGCAGGTCTGGAAGGGCGTAGAAGTCATAGCGGTCAAACCCCTGAAAACTGTCCGGCTGGTCGCAGGGCTCCGCCCAGGAGACCAGGGTCTGGTTTTTGAACAGACCTACCCGTATCGTTGAGATGGCCGGAGTATCGCCTTTCTGCGCCGGGTCGATCAGCACATAGCGAACGGAGGAGTCCTCTGGAACGGGGATGGCAAAGAGACCGGGGTCTGCCAGCTTGGAGTACATCAGGTTATCTATGGAAATATCCACGCGGGGCAGAGAATCGGTATAGAGGTACTCATAGGTGTCCAGCAGCTGGGTCTGGAGCGTGCCGTCGGGGTAGAGAAAAGAGACAGAGAGGGCGATGCTGTCCGTCAGCTCGCAGGCCAATGTAGCGGAGAAGCGCTGGTTGAAGCCCTCCTCGCCCATGCTGCTCTGGATGCCCCCGGTGCCGTTATCGGCGGAGAACTTCACTGTCATGCCCTCTATGTAGGTCTTGGGTACAGCGTAGACGTTGAATACCACCTGATTTTTCTGGAGATTGGTGTGGACGATTTCCGTACCATATTCCGCCGTCAGGTTATTCTGCGCCTTCAAAATCTCCTCCACCCGGTTGGAGATGCTGCCGATCTGGCTGTTGACGGAATAGGTGACATTGTTGACGGAATTCTGCAGGTTGTCGTACTGCTGGTCCATTTGGTCCAGACGCTGGAACAGGTTCCATCCCACAAGGAGCAGCGCCATGGCTGCCAGCACCCAGGGCCATCGCCGCCGGGGCTTCGGCCTGGGCAGGGCGGCGATGTAGCGGTCCACGATCTCCTCCACCATCTTCAGCTGCGCCTCCGTCAGCTCGCCGGAGGGGGCGGTCTCCGGGGCGGCGTCCTCCTCCACCCCCAGCAGCCACCCCACCGATACGCCGAAGAGCCTGGATAAAGCAATGAGCTTTTCCACCTCCGGCAGGGCGGAGTCCGATTCCCATTTATAGATGGACTGGCGGGATACTCCCAGCCGGTCTCCCAGGGCCTCCTGGGACAGGCCCAGTTCCTTTCGTTTCTGCGCGATGCGCTGGCCGATGCTCATAGACAGGTTCCTTTCTGTGGATGTTGGGACCAGTATAGCGGAAAACGGCCCCGATTTCCACCAACCGGGGCCGTTCTTTTTGTCAACCGACGGTTAGCAGTGAGAAAAATACAGGGAATTTGGGGGAAATCACGGTTGAGAAGACCGATTGCCTATGCTACACTGGGGAGCGAAAACGAAAGAGACGCAAAGGAGCGTGAGAGGAATGAAGACGGCGCAGCAGGACCTGACCACAGGCCCGCTGGGAAAACAGATCCTGGTGTTCAGCATCCCGCTGATCCTCTCCAACCTTTTGCAGGTCCTGTTTAATATGGCGGACGTGGCGGTGGTAGGCCGCTTCGCGGGCCCCGTGGCCTTGGGCGCGGTGGGCTCCACCACCATTCTGGTGTCCCTGTTCACCGGATTCCTTATCGGTCTCTCCGGCGGCGTCAGCGTGCTGGTGGCCCATCATTTCGGCGCCGGGGACCGGAAGAGCCTGTCGGACACGGTCCACTCCGCCGCTCTGGTGTCCGCGGCAGTAGGCATCCTGCTGCTGGCGGCGGGCTGCGGTTTTGCGCAGATGATCCTGGAGATGCTGCACACCAAGCCGGAGCTCATCGGCGGCGCGGTGCGGTACTTCCGCATTTACTGCCTGGGCATGCCGGCTCTTGCCATGTACAATTTTGGCAACGCCGTGTTTTCCGCCGTGGGCAATACCCGGCGGCCCCTGTGCTATCTCTCCGTCGCGGGCGTGGTCAATGTGGCGCTGAACCTGCTGTTCGTCATCGTCTGCCGGCTGGATGTGGCGGGCGTGGCCATCGCCAGTGTCATCTCCCAGTATCTCTCCGCCGTCCTGGTGCTGGCGGCCCTGTTCCGCAGCCGGGAGGCCTACGGCCTGCGTCTGGGAGACCTGGGGTTCCACAGAACGCGTACGAAGGCGATTCTGGCCATCGGCATTCCCTCTGGCATGCAGAACGGCATCTTCGCCCTGGCGAACCTCTTCATTCAGATGGGCGTCAACACCTTCAGCGCCACCATGGTGGCGGGCAACTCCGCCGCCACCAATGCGGACGCCCTGGTCTATGACGTGATGGCGGCCTTCTATACCGCCTGCGGCAGCTTCATCGGCCAGAATTACGGCGCCGGGAAAAAGGACCGCATCCGCCGGAGTTTTTCCATCAGCATGGGCTATTCCTTCGGCGCCGGACTGGTCCTGGGCCTGCTGCTCCTGGCGTTGGGCCGCCAGTTTCTGGGCCTGTTCACCACGGACCCGGCGGTCATTGAGGCGGGCATGCACCGCCTGACCATCATGAGCCTGTCCTACTGCGTGTCGGCCTTCATGGACTGCACTATCGCGGCCTCCCGGGGACTGGGCAAGAGCGCGGTGCCTATGGTCATCGTGATCCTGGGCTCCTGCGTGTTCCGTATCCTCTGGGTCTACACCGTCTTCGCCTGGTTCCGGACCATCGCCTCCCTGTACCTGCTGTATGTGTTCTCCTGGACCATCACGGCGGCGGCGGAGATCGCCTACTTCGTCCGCATCTACCGAAGGGCCACAAGGGACATGTGATATCCGCACGAAAAGCGCCCCATGGAATTTTCCATGGGGCGCTGGTATGTTCACAGTGCTTTTTCGTAGCAGTTCAAAATTTCCCGGATAAAGCCCTGGAAGAAGAACTCCGCAGCTCCGGCGTACCGGTAGCCCAGGGCGGGATACATCCGGTTGGCGGGGAGATTCCCCTCCCAGGTGTCCAGCCGCATGACGGTTTTGCCCTGGCGGCGGGATTCCTCCTCGCAGAAGGCCACCATCTGTTTGGCCCGGCCCTGTCCGGAGGCGGCGGGGTGGATGCAGAGGGTGTGAATGACAGCCACCCGGTCCCTTTCAGCGGGGATAGTCCAGGGGATGACGTCGTACTCCGGCAGCTGGATACCGTTCAGGTTCACCACGCCCCAGAGAAAGCCGTTTTCCTCGCCTACATACAGGGTCCCGGCCTCCAGGGCCTGCCGGGCGGTGTCCGCGGTGGGGTATTTGCCCCGCTGCCAGTTGGTGTACACGGGACCGGCTTCCTCCCGGTCCAGAATGGCGTCGTAGATGGCGGTGATGGCCGGAATGTCGGCGGCGGTGGCGGGACGGATATTCATAGCGGTTTCTCCTTGTAAAAACCAGGCGCGCCTTGTCCGGGCGCGCCTGGTTTGATTGATTACTTGGGCTCTTCTGCGGATTCGTCAGCCGGTTTTTCGGGCGTTTCCCCGGCGGGCTTTTCCGAATCTTCCGCGGGCGCCTCCGGGGCTTCGATCTTCTGGGAGATCATGTGGACCTTTTTGGCGGGAGCCTCAATGACCGCGGGCTGGGAGGGGCGGAAGCCCTTTTCCTCCCGGGCACGGGTGGAGGCGTAGGCGTCCTCCACCAGCTCGGGGTCCCGGCCTTCGATGATGGCCACCATCTCGGCGCCGGTGATGGTCTCCTTCTCCAGCAGGTAGGCCACCACCTTGTCCATGTCCTCCCGGTTTTCCTTCAAAATATCCACCGCGGACTGGTAGCACTTGTCCAGGATCTCCTTCACCGCCTGGTCCATCCGGGCGGCGGTGTCCTGGGCGCAGTCCATGCCGTAGCCGCCGTCCAGGTACTGATTTCTCCGGGAGGCCAGGGCCATCATGCCGAACTCGTCGCTCATGCCGAACATGGCCACCATGTTCCGGGCCACCTGCGTGGCGTCCTGGATATCCTGGGATGCGCCGTTGGTCATGGTGTTCATCACCACTTCCTCGGCGGCGCGGCCGCCCATGGAGACGGTGATCTTCGCCATCAGTTCATCCCGGGTCCGCAGTTCCGTTTTGTCCTCCTCGGGCATCAGCAGGGTGTAGCCCAAGGCGCCCTGGGTGTGGGGGACAATGGTGATCTTCTGGACGGGCTCGCTGTTCTTCTGCTTGTAGGCCACCATGGCGTGACCCACCTCGTGGTAAGCCACCAGCTTCTTCTCAAACTCGGTGAGGACGCTGCCCTTTTTCTCCGTGCCGGCGATGACCAGCTCGAAGGCGGCCAGCAGGTCTTCCTGGGTCACCAGCTTGCGGCCCTTGCGGACGGCCCGCAGGGCGGCCTCGTTGACCAGGTTGGCCAGGTCCGCGCCCACGCAGCCGGCGGTGGCGAGGGCCACCTTCTTAAGGTTCACGTCCTCCGCCAGCTTGATGTTACGGGTGTGGACCTGGAGGGTCGCAAGTCTGCCCGCCAGGTTGGGCCGGTCGATGATGATGCGGCGGTCAAACCGGCCGGGCCGCAGCAGGGCCTGGTCCAGGACCTCGGGCCGGTTGGTGGCGGCCAGCAGGATGATGCCCTTGGTTGGGTCGAAGCCATCCATCTCCGCCAGCAGCTGGTTCAATGTCTGCTCCCGCTCGTCGTTGCCGCCCATACGGTTGTCACGGGATTTGCCGATGGTGTCGATCTCATCAATGAACACGATGCAGGGGGCAACTTTGGAGGCTTCCTTAAACAGGTCGCGGACACGGGAAGCGCCCACGCCCACGAACATCTCCACGAAGTCGGAGCCGGAGATGGAGAAGAAGGGCACGTTGGCCTCGCCGGCCACGGCCTTGGCCAGCAGGGTCTTGCCGGTGCCCGGAGGGCCGACCAGCAATGCGCCCTTGGGCAGCTTGGCGCCGATCTCAGTGTATTTGCCGGGATTGTGCAGGAAGTCGATGATCTCCGTCAGGGATTCCTTGGCCTCGTCCTGGCCCGCCACGTCGGCAAAGGTGACGCCGGTGGATTTTTCCATATACACCTTGGCGTTGGCCTTGCCCACGCCGCCGATACCGCCGATGCCGCCCATGCCGCCCTTCTTGGCGGCGATGTTCATGATCAGCAGCATGACCGCCATGATGATGAAGAAGGGGGCCATGTTGATCAGGAGCATCATCATGATGCCCATGGGGGCCTTGTAGTCCTCGTTGATGTCATAGACGCCGTGCTCATTCAGGAAGGTCACGATGGCGTCGTTGGACTGGACCTTCACTGTGAAGAGCTGCAGGGAGACGGGGGCGCTGCCCATTTTATCAGAGGTGTAGACAGGATTGCCCTTTTCGTCGGTACCCTTGGTGTACACGGTGCCATCCTGTGCGGTATGGGTATAGCCGTCCACTGGGGTGACAATGAGGATATCCTCCTCGTTGTCGAAGTCCACGGACTGCACGTCCCCGGCAATGACCATCTGCTGGAAGTCACCATATTCCAGCTCCACGGAGGAGGCCCGGCGCCCGGCGCTGTTCATGTAGTTGGTGGCATAGCTGACGATGATGGTCAGCAGCAGCGCCCAGCTGATCAGGGACAGCAGACCCCGCCAGTTGCTGTTTTTCCCGCCGTCTGGGCGGGAATTCTTTTTGTTGTTTTGATTCATATATGGAAAACTCCTTTCAAAGAGGCAAAAAACTGAAACATAATATACCATAAACCCGGGGAGGGGGCAAGGCGCGGGGGTGCTTTTTTCATGAAGTTTCTGTAAATTCATGCTTTATTGTATCCCGCTGGTATGGTATACTAACTTCTGAATGTAACAATATTCTGTATGAGAGGGAAAAAGTATGGACGAACAGAAGAAAAACGCGCTGACCGCCGAGGCTGACGGCGTCATCGAGGGCCGCAACGCCGTCATCGAGGCCCTGCGGGCGGGGGAGACCATTGATAAAATTTATATCCTGAAGGGCGAGACGGACAAGACCCTGGGGCATATTGCCTCCAAAGCCCGGGCCGCCGGCATCGTGGTGGTGGACGCCGACCGGCGGAAGCTGGACAACATGAGCCGCACCCATGCCCATCAGGGCGTCATCGCCCTGGCGGCGGTGCGGGAGTACGTCACCGTGGAGAGCATTCTGGAGGGCGCCGCCGCCAGGGGGGAGAAGCCCCTGCTGGTGATCTGTGACGAAATTTCAGACCCCCATAACCTGGGCGCCATCATCCGTACCGCCGAGTGCGCCGGGGCCCACGGCGTGGTGATCCCCAAGCGCCGCAGCGCGGGCCTGACCGCCGTGGTGGCAAAGACCTCCGCCGGCGCGGTGGCCCACATGCCCGTGGCCCGGGTGCCCAATATCCCGGCCCTGCTGAAGGATCTGAAGAAGCAGGGCGTGTGGGTCTTCGGTACGGCGGCCGACGGCACCACCAGCCTGTACGACGCCGACCTGAAGGGCCCCGCCGCCATCGTCATCGGCAGCGAGGGCGACGGCATGACCCGCCTGGCCGCTGAAAACTGTGACTTCCTGGTCAGTATCCCCATGCGGGGGCGGCTGAATTCCCTGAACGCCTCCGCCGCCGCGGCCATTCTGCTGTACGAGGCGGTCCGCCAGCGGGGATGAGGCACTGACCGGATACCAAGCCAAAGAGGAGCTGCGCATGTCTGAACATCAGGAAACAACCAAATATGACGCGCCGCTGACGGACGTTCCACCTCTGGCGGAGGACTTCTCCCTGGAGGAGATCCTGGCGGAATACGGCGGCAGTCGGGAGCAGAGGATCATGGAGGACGTGGAGCAGGCGGTCCGGGAGACGGAGCCGGCCCCGGCTCCGGAGGAGCCTCCCGCCCCGCCGCCCCGGCGGACCGCGCCCAAAAAGCCGGAGTCAGAGCCGGGACCGCAGGAGCCGCCCCCCGCTCCAAAGCCCCAGCCGGAGCCCATTCCTGAATCCCCCCGGCCCATCTCCCTGGAAGAGGTGGTGGGCAGCACCGTGGACGCGGTGATGGAGGAGAAGGCGGAGCCGCTGTTAAAGCCCCGCCGGGGCCTGTTCTCCCGGCGGAAGCTGGAGGAGACGGAGGAGCTGTACGACAGCCCCGCCCCGGAACCGGAGCCGGAGATCGAGCCCATCGGTCCGGAGCTGGAGCCCTGCGAGGCGGCGGAGGACTACCGGCGGGAGTACCGGAGCCGCAAGGGCGGATTGCTGCCCGCCCTGCTGACGGCTCTGATCCCCGTGGTGCTCATGGCGGTGGAGCAGTACGGTTTGACCATCCCCATGTGGACCGGGGATTTCCGGTTCCAGAGCATCATTTTGATGGCCTGCCTGGCCGTTACGGCGCTGCTGTGCCGCCAGATGATCGTCAAGGGGGTCACCATGCTGCGGCGCAAGCGCTGCGTCAGCGAGCTGCTGATCTCCATCTCTGCCCTGGCGGCCCTGGGGGACTGCGGGGCCTGCCTGCTGCTGCCGGACCGCAGCCCGGTGCCGCCCTACGGCGCCGCGGCCTGTCTGGCCCTGGTGTTTGCCCAGTGGGGCATCAGCCGGGAGAGCCGGGGGATGTACGACACCTTCCGCACGGCGTCCCTGGACGATGAGCCCCCCTATCTGGTGACGGACACGGACCAGGGCGCCTGCAAGCAGCGGGGGTCTGTTCCAGGCTTTTACACCACGGCCATGCGGGAGGACGTGTCGGTCCTGTGGCAGACGGCCCTGCTGCCGGTGGTGCTGGTGGCCTCCTTTGTCTTCGCGGGTCTCAGCTCCCTGGGCCAGGGGCGGGGGAGCGACTTCCTGCTGAACTGGTCCGCCATCCTGGCGGCGGGCGCCACCTTCGCCCTGCCCCTGTGCTGGGGACTGCCCTTCTCCGGGCTGGCCCGCCACCTGCAGAAGGCGGGCTGCGCTGTGGCCGGCTGGTCCGGCGCGGAGAAGATCAGCCGCCGCAAGACCATGATCGTCACGGACGCGGACCTGTTCCCGCCGGGGACTATCCAGCTCAACGGCATCAAGATCTACGGCGAGGAGCGCCGGAAGGTCATGGCCTACGCCGCCACCATGGCCCGCTGCGCGGGCTGCGGCCTGGAGCGGCTGTTTGACGGCCTGCTGCGGAGCGAGCTGGGCTTTTATGAGAAGGCCGACGATTTCAGCTTCTACGAGGAGGGCGGCTGGTCCGCCAGCATCCACGGGGAGTCCGTGCTGCTGGGAACCACCTCCTTCATGCGGAAGATGGATGTGCGCATCCCGGGGGACATCAAGCTGAAGACCGGCGTCTTTCTGGCGGTGGACCGCCATCTGACGGCTGTGTTCGCGGTGAAGTACAACCCGGCGGAAAACGTGGACTTCGCCCTGCGGCTGATGCGCCGCAGTCATATCACCCCCATTCTGGCCTCCCGGGACCCCAACATCACCCCGGCCCTTCTGAAGCGGAAGTTCCACAAGAGCGTGCGGGTGGAGTACCCGGATCTGACCAGCCGGGTGGCTCTCAGCGAGGCGGAGAACGACCGGGACCTGCCCCGGGCCCTGCTGTTCCGGGAGGGCCTGCTGCCCTACGCGGAGATCGTGGTGGGCAGCCGCAGGCTGTGCGGCGCGGTGCGGAAGTCGGCGGTGTTCGGCCTACTGGGCAGCATCGTGGGGACCCTGCTGGTGTTTTATATGGTGTTCCAGGGAGCCTACGGCCTGCTGACGCCTCTGCTGCTGGAGGTGTTTTTGCTGCTGTGGACCCTGCCGGTGCTGATCCTTTCCAAAAATTAGAAATCAGAAATGAGAAATCGGAAATCGGGAGACTGAGGTGTGCGAAACCATTCCTCGTTCCTGATTTCCGATTTTTATTTTTGCGTACTTGTTAAAAATTTCAGGACTTTTTTCTACCTCCTGCCCAAAATGTAGAACCTGCCAAAATTTGTGTTGTATTGCCCCCGGAAATGTTGTATACTTTCTACATTAGGACTTTTGACACCCGTCAATTCCCTATCGCGGCCCTGTGCCGTGTCGACAGCACAACATAAGGAGTGGAATGAACAATGAGCTATTCAGTACAGAACATCCGCAACGTCTGCCTGCTGGGCCACAGCGGCAGCGGTAAGACCGCCCTGACGGAGAGCCTGCTTTATATGACCGGCGCCATCGACCGCATGGGCCGTGTGGCGGACGGCAACACCGTCTGCGATTATGATCCCGAGGAGACCAAGCGCCAGATCTCTCTGAGCACCGCCGTCGCTCCTCTGGAGTTCACGGGCTGCCGCATCAACGTGCTGGATACCCCGGGCGCTTTTGATTTCTCCGGCGAGGTCATGGAGGCTCTGCGTGCCGCGGACGCCGCCATCATCGTCTGCTCTGCCAAGGACGGCATTTCCGTTGGCCTGGAGAAGGCCTGGAAATACTGCGAGGAGCGGAACATGCCCCGCTTTATCTATATCTCCAAGACCGACGAGGATAACTCTGACTACAACGCCACCTTCGAGGCCCTGCGTGTCAAGTACGGCAACAAGATCGCTCCCCTGGTGGTCCCCATCTGGAACGAGGACAAGAAGGTCACCGGCATCATCGATGTGCTGAACAAGCGCGCCTATGAGATGCAGAACCTGAAGCGGGTGGAGATCGAGGTCCCCGACGACAAGATGGACGTCATCACCGAGTTCAACGACGCCCTGAAGGAGTCCGTGGCCGAGACCAGCGAGGAGTTCATGGACAAGTTCTTCGGCGGTGAGGACTTCACCTACGCCGAGATGATCCAGGGCCTGCGCCAGGGCGTCCGGGATCTGAGCATGTTCCCCGTGCTGTGCGGCTCTGCCGTCAACTGCATGGGTAGCCTGATGCTGATGGACTACATCGTTGACCTGCTGCCCAACCCCATGGAGGGCAACTATCACAAGGCCACCCGCGCTGACGGCGAGACCGAGGAATTCGTGGTCTCTCCCGGCGGCGTGCCCACCGCTTTCGTGTTCAAGACCGTCTCCGACCAGTACGGCAAGTACTCCTTCGTGAAGGTCCTCTCCGGCTCCATCACCCCCGATCTGGCCATGGTCAACGCCCGCACCGGCAGCACCGAAAAGCTGGGCCGCCTGTACACCATGCGCGGCAAGAAGACCACCGAGGTCAAGGAGCTGGGCTGCGGCGACATCGGCGTCATCGCCAAGATGGACAAGGTCAAGACCGGCGATACCCTGTGCGACCCCCGTAAGGTGGTGGCCCTGAAGAACATCCCCTTCGCCGAGCCCTGCTACTCCGTGGCCATCGTGCCCAAGACCCGGGGCCAGGAGGACAAGATCGCCCAGGGCCTGGCCCGCCTGAACGAGGAGGACCCCTCCTTCTCCGTGGTCAACAACGCCGAGACCCACCAGATGGTCCTCTCCGGCGCCGGAGACATGCAGGTGGACGTGCTGGTCAGCAAGCTGAAGAGCCGCTTCAACGTGGAGGCCGAGCTGAAGCCCACCCGCGTTGCCTACCGTGAGAAGATCCGCAAGACCGTTCAGAAGCAGGGCCGCCATAAGAAGCAGACCGGCGGCAGCGGCCAGTTCGGTGACGTGTGGATCCGCTTCGAGCCCCAGATGGAGCAGGACGACATGATCTTCGCTGAGGAAGTCTTCGGCGGCTCCGTGCCCAAGAACTTCTTCCCCGCCGTGGAAAAGGGCCTGCGTGAGGCCTGTGTCCATGGTCCTCTGGCCGGCTATCCCGTGGTGAACCTGAAGGCCGTCCTGTACGATGGCTCCTATCACCCCGTGGACTCCTCCGAAATCGCCTTCAAGACCGCCGCTCAGCTGGCTTACAAGGCCGCTCTGCCCGAGGCCAACCCCGTGCTGCTGGAGCCCGTGGGCGAGCTGAAGGTCACCGTGCCCGACAACTACATGGGCGATGTCATCGGTGACCTGAACAAGCGCCGGGGCCGCGTCATGGGCATGGACCCCACCGGTACCGGCGATCAGGTCATTACTGCCGAGGTCCCCATGGGCGAGATGGGCACCTATGCCATCGACCTGCGCGCCATGACCCAGTCCCGCGGCAGCTTTACCTTCCACTTTGTCCGCTATGAGGATTGTCCTCCCGCGGCCCAGGAGAAGGCCATCGCCGAGGCGAAGGCTCTGGCTGAGAAGGAATAAGCTAATCGAATGTCAGGCCGGGGAGCTTCTGGCTCCCCGGCCCTTTTTAAAATAAATTTCTGGTATTGTTGCATAAGCAACTGGCGTATATCAGAATATCCTGATATACTCATACCATCCCGAAGGGGTAAACAATAAATCAATCAAGATCATGATACATGATAAAAAACGAGGAGGAAATCATTATGAAAAAGTGGGTTTGCCAGGTTTGCGGTTATGTTTGGGAAGGCGAGACTGCCCCCGAGAAGTGCCCCCAGTGCGGTGTTCCCGCCTCTAAGTTCACCGAGCAGAAGGGCGAGATGAGCTGGGCTGCTGAGCATGTCCTGGGCGTGGGTAAGTCCTTCGGCGCTGACGTGCCCGAGGAGGTCCAGAAGGAGATCATCGACGGTCTGAACGCCAACTTCATGGGCGAGTGCACCGAAGTCGGCATGTATCTGGCCATGGCCCGCGTTGCCCATCGTGAGGGCTATCCCGAGATCGGTGAGTATTGGCGCCGCGCCGCTCTGGAAGAGGCTGAGCACGCTGCCAAGTTCGCCGAGCTGCTGGGCGATGTTCTGACCGATTCCACCAAGAAGAACCTGGAGATGCGCGTCGAGGCCGAGAACGGCGCCACCGCCGGCAAGTTCGAGCTGGCCAAGCTGGCCAAGAAGTACAACCTGGACGCCATCCACGACACCGTGCACGAGATGGCCCGCGACGAGGCCCGTCACGGCAAGGCTTTCGCCGGCCTGCTGAAGCGTTACTTCTAATCGACTGAAATCCCTGATACAGCAAGGATTTATCCAAGAGGAGATCACGAAAGTGGTCTCCTCTTTTTTTGTGCCCTCCGCCGGGTGGGGTGGAAGTTTCTGTGGAAGTCTATCTCTGTTTTTCTTCTGAAAATGCCAGATGTGGAAGTCAGCAATGTGGATGTCTGTATTATAAACTTTTAAGTGTTCAGGAAACCAGATGTTTGAACTAAATTATACATCTTCGCACATCTTTTATCGCCTTTGAAGGACAACGAACAAGTGTGGAACGACTTTGAACTTAAACCACGCATCTTCCGAGAGAAATAAAGAAAAAGAATATGAATTATCTTTATGGGGTATCCAGAAATATTGGATACCCCTTTTGCTATAATAAAGCCAGAAAGTGAGAGATGAAACAAAGCAAATCTCACCGAAAAAAATTAAAGGGTCTGGCTCCCGAATAACAGCCACCGTTCCAAAAGGAACAAGAAAGGAAACATTATGAAGAAGAACACTGTCAGCGCCGTCCGTTTCACCATCAACTTCATCGAGAATCAGATCATCGGCACCAAAGCCAGTTTTGACAAGGCAAGCAAGGGCTTCGGCCCCATCTACGAGGAATTGGCCGAGAAGGTTGCCAAGCATCCCGACTTCACTCTGATCGTTAAGGAGCAGAAGAAGCACACCACCAAGGCCAAGAAGACCTACAACGGTATGGACTTCGCCTTTATGAAGGCTTACATCTCCACCCGGAAAAACGCCGAGCAGATTATGAAGGAGTATGAGGCTGTTAAGAAGATGGCTGAGGATGAAGGCATCAGCGTTTATCCCTTCGTGAAAAAGTGGTTCCTGGGTGAGTTTGACCCCGACAAGCAGGGCTTTGATATGGAGAAGGCCAAGAAGGAAATCAGCGATTATCGTATGGATAAGGCTGTTATCAGTGCCAGTCCTTCTTCCAGCATTGTCTTTATTACCTGCTCTTTAAATTCCGGCGTATATCGTTTATTTGGTACTCCTTTTGGCATAGCAAAACACCCCACTTGTTAGATAGTATATCATACTGTCTAACAAATGGGGTGCAGTTCAACCGAGGCGGTCATGTTTTTTCAATATTCAGAATGTCTTTCACGATCCTTGCGGTCATGCCCCAGACGGCATGGCCCTGCCAGTACCACACCGGCACCTCCGTGCGCCCCTTTGCCCAGGGGTAGTCCCGTGTAATACCCACGGCTTCATAGGGGAAGTCCTCCGGTACCCGGGGCAGCAGGTCATAGGCCCAGGCCTGGGGCGGATTTTCCCGGAAAAAGGCCAGGGGAACGGTAAAGACCTCCGCCACCTCCGCAGGAGAGGGCCGCAGGGCCTCTATGCCGGCGGGGGATACCACGCCCAGAACGGGCCGCAGCAGAAAGCCCCGCTGATTGCAGATGAAATCTGACGCGCCGAATACGTCGACTTCACCGCGGGGGATGGACAGCTCCTCCTCCGTCTCCCGCAGGGCACATTGAACAGGCGTTTCCCCTGGCTCCATGCGGCCGCCGGGAAAGCAGACCTCGCCGCCCTGCCGCAGGCCCGCCGCCCGCACCTCGAACAGCAGGTGGGGGCCGTCCTCCCGCTCCACAAAGGGGCAGAGGACGGCGTATTCCTTCCGGGCGCCCATCAGTCCCGGCTCATGGCCCCCATAGCGGCGGCGCAGGGCCTCCAGCGCCCCGCTCACAGCAGCATGGTCAGCGACCGCTGACGGTTCTCAATGTCTACCACGGGAGTGCTGGCGGCGTACTCGCCGTCCAGGGACCAGGGCAGGTCCTGCTCCGTCTCCAGATGGATGGAGGACACGTGGCGGAACACCAGACCCTCCCGGTCATAGTGCTGGTCCAGTAGGGCCAGCACCAGGTTCTGGAGGTCCTGAGCCGTTTTGGGGTTGGGGATCAGCAGCATCTCGAACTGGCCGTCGTCCAGCACCACACGCTCCGGGTCCAGCTTCATGAGGCCGCCGATGGAGGTGGAGTTGCACACGGCGCCGAACAGGTACTCGCCGTCCAGCACCTCGCCGTCGGCGGTGAGCTTGACCTGATAAGGCCGCAGGGTGTTCAGATCCTTCATGCCCTCCAGGATATAGGCGAAGTGGCCCAGGGCGTTCTTGGCGGCCTGGGGCGCGGCGTAGGAACTGCGGGTAAAGGCCCCGAAGGAGGCCACATAGACAAAGTGGCGGTCATTCCACCGGCCGATGTCCAGCTGACGGGGAGCGGCCTGGGCAATGGCGGCGGCGGCCACGGCGGGTTTGTTGGAGATGTGCAGGCTGGAGGCAAAATCGTTGGTGCTGCCCTGGGCCAGATACCCCAGCATGGGGGGATGCTCCAGCCGCAGCACGCCGGAGACCACCTCGTTCAACGTGCCGTCGCCGCCCACGGCCACGATCACGTCGTACTGCTCGCCCTCCCGGGCTGCCGTCTCGGCGGCGTCGCCGGCGCAGGCGGTGGTGTGGATGGAAATGAGATAGCCGGCCTGGGAGAGGATGGCCGCCGCGTCAAACAGCGGTCCCCGGGACTTGCTGCGGCCGGCGGATGGATTGACGATCATCAGCAGTTTTTTCTGCGTCATAAAATTGCCTCCTGGAAAACGAAAAACAGATGCTTACAGGGAAGAAATCGCCGTTTCGGGCGTGTAAAAAACAGTATATCACGGGAAAATGGTGATTGCAATTCCTCTGGGAGCCGTGTAGAATAAAATTAAATCACTATGGGGGAACGGACATGATCTGGAAGAACCGCTATGTGAAATGGGGGCTGACGGCGTTTTGCACCGTGGGCGCCATTTTGCTGTTTTACGATACGCTCTTCGGCAGCCATGCCCTGATGGCCTTTGCCCGGAAGCTTCTGAAAGCGGCACAGCCGGTGCTGTACGGAGCTTTTATGGCCTATCTGCTGGCCCCGGTGGTGAACTTCTTCGAGCTGCGCCCCTTTGCCCAGGTGTCCCGGAAGCCCCTGCCCAGAGAGCCGGAGCGGCAGCGTATCTCCAAGGGTGTCCGGGCTGTCAGCATCCTGCTGACCTGGGCGTTGATCCTGGTGATGGTCTACGTGCTGTTCTCCATCCTGATCCCGGAGCTGTACAAGAGCCTGCTGCAGCTGGTGTCCAACATCGAGACCTATTACAACACCATCAGCGGCTGGGTCCAGCATCTGCTGGAGACCAACCCGATGCTGGAGCGGTGGGCCACCCTGCAGATGGAAAACTACTTCAAACTTCTGGAGGACTGGGTGAAAAACGACCTGCTGCCCCAGGCCACCACTCTGATGGGGGTGGTCTCCGGCGGCGTGTTCAGCGGGGTGTACAGCCTGGTGCGTTTTTTCGGAGACCTGCTGGTGGGCATCATCGTGTCGGTCTATTTCCTGGCCACCAAGGAAACCTGCGCCGCCCACGCCCGCAAGGTGGTGTACAGCCTGTTCTCTGAAAAGCATGTTTACTGGGTCCTGCGGGGCAGTGCCCGGGTGGATGATATCTTCTCCGGCTTCGTCCGGGGCAAGCTGCTGGATTCCCTGATCATCGGCATCCTGTGCTTCTTCGGCTGCACCCTGCTGAAAATGCCCTATACGCCCCTGATCTCCGTAATCGTGGGCGTCACCAATATCATTCCCTTCTTCGGTCCCTTTCTGGGAGCCATCCCCAGCACCTTCCTGATCCTGCTGGTGTCCCCCATGAAGGCCGTGTACTTCGTGATCTTCGCGCTGGCTCTCCAGCAGCTGGACGGCAATGTCATCGGCCCCAAGATCCTGGGCAATCAGACCGGCCTGTCCAGCCTGTGGGTCATCATCGCCATCCTGGTGGGCGGCAGCTTCTTCGGCCTGGCTGGCATGTTCTTCGGCGTGCCGGTGTGCGCCTGTCTGTACAGCCTGGCGGACTTCCTGGTGGAGTCCCGGCTGAAGGAGAAGGACCTGCCCATGGACACGGCGGCCTACGGCCCGGACGGCCCAAAACCGGAGCCCAGGGTGGAAAACGGCCCGAAATCAGAGGAATAAACCGGAAAAAACTCTTGCAATCCCGGTATATATCCTGTACAATACTGCCTTGCGGGATGCTCGTTATAAAAATAACGACATACCGCAAGGCTTTCTATTTGACAATTGAATAGAGCCGAAGATTCTGATTGGATGGCCGGAAGCCATCCCACATTGACCCCGAATGGGGCAGTGATGAAAGGAGAAACAAATCATGAAGAAACGACTCACCGCATTCCTTCTGCTGGCAGCTCTCCTGTGTGCCGCACTCACCGGCTGCGGAGGCGGAAGCACAGAGCAGACGCCCGCTGAGAAGGAACCCAGTACCCCTGACGCCCCCGTGGCCAATGAGATCACCGTGGGCATCGCACAGGACCTTGACGACAGTCTTGACCCTCACAAAACCGTGAAGGCAGGAACCAGAGAAGTCATGTTCAACGTATTCGAGGGGCTTGTGAAGCCCACTCCCGACGGAGATTTGACCCCTGCTGTTGCTGAAAACTACACGGTTTCCGAAGACCGCCTGACTTACACCTTCACCCTGCGGGAAGGCGTGAAGTTCCATAACGGCGACACGGTGACAGCAGAGGATGTGGTATATTCCATCAACCGCTGCGCCGCCGCCACTGAGACGGGTATCGTCCAGGTGGAGGCGTTTTCTGTTATCCAGAATATCGCGGCCGCGGATGAGCGCACCGTGACCATCACCATCGCCGAGCCCAGCAACGAATTCCTGTCCTATCTGACGGTTGCCGTTTTGCCCTCTGATTACGACAAGCAGGACACCGCCCCCATCGGCACCGGCCCCTTCAAGTTTGTCTCCCGGGCCGCCCAGGATTCCATGGTGCTGGAGAAGTTTGACGAGTACTGGGGCACCCCCGCCAACCTGGACAAGGTGACCCTGAAGATCATCGAGAACGCCGACAGCCTGATGATGAGTCTCCAGAGCGGCGCCATCGACCTGTGTTCTCACCTGACCAGCACCCAGGTTGCCCAGCTGGGCGACGATTTCAACGTGGCCGAGGGCACCATGAACCTGGTCCAGGCCATGTACCTGAACAACGCCGAGAAGCCCTTTGACGACGTGCGGGTCCGCCAGGCCCTGTGCTATGCCGTGGACAAGCAGGCCATCATCGACATCGCCTTCGACGGCTACGGCAGCCCCATCGGTTCCAGCATGTACCCCGCCTTCGGCAAGTATTTTGACGACAGCCTGACCAACTACTACACCAAGGATGTGGACAAGGCCAAGGCCCTGCTGGCGGACGCCGGTTATCCCAATGGCTTCGAAATGACCATCACTGTTCCCAGCAACTACAAGCCCCACATGGATACCGCCGAGGTGCTGGTGCAGCAGCTGGCGGAGATCGGCGTCAAGGCAACTATTCAGCCCATCGAGTGGGAGAGCTGGGTGTCCGATGTGTACGTGGGCCGGCAGTTCCAGTCCACCGTGGTGGGCGTGGACGCCTCCACCATGACCGCCCGGGCCCTGCTGGAGCGGTTTACCTCCACCTACGGCAAGAACTTCATCAACTACAACAGCGCGGACTACGATGCCCTGTTCCAGCAGGTGCTCTCCAGCAGCGACGACGCGGAGCAGACCTCCCTGTACAAGCAGATGGAGCAGAACCTCACCGAAAACGCTGCCAATGTCTACATCCAGGACCTGGCGGATCTGGTGGCAGTGCGGAAGGGCCTGGAGGGTGTGACCTTCTACCCCATCTATGTGCTGGACCTGGCCACCATCCGTTACGCAAAATAAAATGAGCGGCGGCACCTTGTATGCCGCTGACCCGAAAGGAGACGATGACCCATGAAGTACGCGGCCAAGCGCATCGCCATGCTGCTGCTGACCATGGTCATCGTCTCCCTTTTGGCGTTTGTGGCCTTTGACCTGATCTCCGGCGACCCCGCCACCGCCATGCTGGGCACCGAAGCCACCCCGGAGAAGGTGGCCGCCCTGCGGGAGCAGCTGGGCCTGGACCGGCCCCTGCTGGTCCGGTACGGGGAGTGGCTCCTGGGCTTCTTTACCGGAAACCTGGGTGTGTCCTACAGCTACCGCCAGCCGGTGTGGGACCTGATTGCCCCCAAGGTGCTGGTGACCCTGTGTCTCAGCGGATTGACTTTTGTGCTGATCGTGGTGGTGTCCATTCCCCTGGGACTCCGGTCCGCCCGGTCCTCCGGCGGTGTCCTGGATGGGGCCCGCACCATGGTGAACCAGCTGTGTATGGCGGTGCCGCCCTTCTTTACCGGTATTCTGCTGAGCTGGCTGTTCAGCACCTTGCTGAAGTGGTTCGTCCACGGAAAGTTCCCCTCTCTGACGGAGGACTTCGGCGGCGCCGTGAAGTACCTGTTCTTCGCCGCCCTGGCCCTGGCCATTCCCCGCATCGCCATGACCGTGCGGATGCTGCGCAGCACCGTCCAGGGAGAGATGCAGAAGGACTATGTCCGCACTGCCATCTCCCGGGGCAATGACCGGGGCGGCGTGCTGTACCGCCATGTGCTGAAAAACGCCCTGGTGCCGGTGGTGACCTTCCTGGCCCAGACCATGGCCGAGATCGTGGCCAGCAGCATCGTGGTGGAGCAGGTCTTCGCCATCCCCGGTCTGGGCCGGATGCTGGTGACCTCCATTTCCAACCGGGACTATCCCACGGTGCAGGCCATCGTGGTGATTTTGGCCTTCTGGGTGGTGCTGGCGGGCACCGTGGCGGACCTGATCAACCAGCGGATCGACCCCCGCCTGCGGCTGGGAGGTGCGGCATGAAGAAAGCAAAGCTGAATGGCTATCTGAAAGCCGGCCTGATTCTGACGGCCATCCTGACGGTCCTGATCATCCTGGGCTTCTTCTGGACGCCCTACGACCCCGAGGCCATGATGACCGGTCCCAAGCTCCAGGGACCCACCTGGCAGCATCTGATGGGCACCGACAAGTTTGGCCGGGACATCTTCAGCCGGGTCCTCCGGGGTGCCGGCAGCACCTTTACCATCGCGGCCTCCGTGGTGGCCATCGGCGCCGTCTGCGGCACCGCCGTGGGCGCCCTCACCGGCTATTTCGGCGGCATGGTGGACGAGACCCTCATGCGGCTCAATGACGCCCTGACCGCCTTCCCCAGCATCCTGCTGGCCCTGGTGATCATCTCCATCCTGGGTCCCGGTAAAAAGTATAACGTGATCGTGGCTCTGGGACTGGTGTTTATCCCCAGCTTTGCCCGGGTCACCCGCACCGCCTTCGCCGCTCTGCGGGATGTGAACTATGTGAAAAGCGTCCGCCTCATGGGCGCTTCCAACGGGCGCATTCTGCTGGTCCATATCCTGCCCAACACCATGTCGGTGCTGCTGCCCGCCATTACCATCGGCTTCAACAACGCCGTCCTGGCGGAGGCATCCATGAGCTTCCTGGGCATCGGCGTCACGCCTCCGGATGCCTCACTGGGCTACATGCTCTCCGAGGCCCAGGGCATGTTCGTGGCCGCTCCCTGGTACGCCCTGGGCACCGGTATCACCATCGTGCTGCTGGTGTTCGGCGTGGGTCTGATCGGCGAGGGTCTGCAGCGCCGGAACGGGGAGGTGGCCTGATGCTTGAGATCAGAGACCTGCATGTGAAATTCCACACCCGGGACCGGGAGGCCGTGGCCGGGGTCAGTCTCACCATCCACGACGGTGAGATTCTGGGCCTGGTGGGCGAATCCGGCTCCGGAAAGTCCGTCACCGCCATGAGCGTGGCGGGCCTGCTGCCCCGGAAGCAGTGCGCCTATTCCGGGGAAGTGCTGCTGGACGGCACGGAGCTGCTCCACGCGGACCGCTCCATCCTGCGCAAGGTCCAGGGCAGGGACATCGGCGTGGTATTTCAGGAGCCTATGAGCGCCATGAATCCTTTGATGAAGATCGGCCCCCAGGTGGAGGAGGTCCTCCGCATCCACACGGACATGTCCCGGGAGGAGCGGAAGCGGATGGCCCTGGAGGCCCTGGACGCCGTGGAGCTGCCGGACCCGGCAGCGGTCTATGAAAAGTATCCCCATGAGCTGTCCGGCGGCATGCTGCAGCGTGCCATGATCGCGGCGGCCATCATCGCCCAGCCCAAGCTGCTGCTGCTGGACGAGCCCACCACCGCCCTGGATGTGACCATCCAGGCTCAGATTTTAGAGCTGCTGAAAAAGCTGAACCGGGAGTCCGGCATCTCCATGCTGTTCATCTCCCACAACCTGAACGTGGTGCGGAAGCTCTGTACCCGGGTTGCCGTGATGCAGCGGGGCGTTCTGGTGGAGGAGGGGAACACCGACCAGGTGTTTTACCATCCCCGGCACCCCTACACCCAGCGGCTCATCGCCGCCATTCCCACCCGGAAGCGGAAGGAGGACACCCTATGAACGAGGAACTGGTGCTCTCCGTCTCCCATGTCAGCGGCGGCTACCATGAGGGCGGCCCCTTCCGTAAGGGAACCTATCAGGAGGTCCTCCATGATGTGACCTTCGATGTTCACCACGGCGAGATTCTGGGTCTGGTGGGGGAGTCCGGCACCGGCAAATCCACCCTGTCCCGGGCGATTTTAGGCATTATCAAGCCCGACCAGGGCACCATCACCCATTATACAAAGCGGCCCCAGATGATCTTCCAGGACCCGTACAGCTCCCTGAACCCGGCCTATACGGTGGAATGGATTTTGGAAGAGCCCCTGCGGATCTACGGCAAGTATGATGGCCCAGAGCGCAAGCGCCGGGTCCGGGACATGCTGAAACGGGTGGAACTGCCGGAGGAGGTCCTGGCGGCGAAGCCCTCGGAGTTGTCCGGCGGCCAGCGCCAGCGGGTCAGCATCGCCACCGCCCTGATCCAGCGGCCCCGGTTCCTCATTGCGGACGAGCCGGTCAGCGCCCTGGATGTGACCATCCAGGCCCAGATCCTGAAGCTGCTGCGACAGCTGCGGGACGAGCTGGACCTGAGCTACCTGTTCATTTCCCACGACCTGAACGTGGTCTATCAGCTCTGTGACCGGGTGCTGGTCATGAAGTCCGGCCGCATCGTGGAGCAGGGGACCGTGGAGGACATTTTCGACCATCCCAAAGAGGATTATACCAAACAGCTGCTTGCCGCAGCCGAATAAGTCATGAAGCAATTTTTCTTACATCACAAAAAACTTCATATCTGGCTGCTGACGGACCTGTGTCTGCTGGCACTTTTTGTCCTGCTGCGGGAGAGCCGTGGGGTCATGAACGCCTTTGTGGGCCATGTCTCCACCCCGGTTCGCCGATTTGTTGGCCGGCTGTGCTACCTGGTGGACTTCTCCGTGGCGGAGGTGCTGTGTGTCCTGCTGGTGCTGGCGGTCATCGCCTATGTGATCTGGAGCGTCGCCGCTGTGGTCCGGGCCAAGGGCCGCCGGGGACGCCGGGCCTATACCGCTTTCCTGGGAGCCGCCTGCGGCGCATTGACCCTGGGAGCAGTATTCTGCTGGTTCTGGGGCGCGGATTACTACACGGACAGCTTTCAGGAGCGCTCCGGCATCTATGCCCAGCCGGTGGCGGCGGAGGACCTGCTGCGGGTGACGGTGTACTTCGCCCAACAGACCGCCCTGACCGCGGATACTGTGGCCCGGGACGAAAGCGGTGTCTTTGCCGTCCCCCGGGAGGACATCCTGGCGGACAGCCCCCATGCCTACGACGCCCTGGAGGAGCAGTTTCCCTTCCTGGCCTTTGATGACCTGGGGGTGAAGCCCATCCGATTGTCCCGCGTCATGAGTATGCTGGACTTCACCGGCGTCTACTGCCCCTATACCGGGGAGTCCAACGTGAATGTGGACAGCCCGGCCTGTATGCTGCCCGCCACGGCGGCCCACGAGATGGCCCACCAGCGGGGCTACGCCTCGGAGCAGGAGTGCAACTTCCTGGGCATCCTGGCTTCCGTCACCAGCGGAAACGACGCCTATGCCTATTCCGGCTGGCTCATGGGGTACATCTACCTGGGCAATGCCCTCTACCGGATATCCCCGGACACCTACTGGGCCATCCGGAAGGCCCTGCCGGAGACGGTGGAGGCGGACCTGACTGACGACACCGCCTACTGGAATCAGTTCCGGGACACGGCGGTCCAGAAGACTTCCAACAAGGTCTACGACGGTATGCTGAAGGCCTACGGCCAGGAGCAGGGCATCCAGTCCTACGGGACCGTGGTGGACATGCTGGTGGCCTACTATAAAGACATTGCATAAAAAATTTCCTCATCAAGCAATAATTGATATGCTCCTCCCAAAGTCTACTTTGGGAGGAGCATATCAATTATTGCGGCGGAAGCCTTTTTCAATTCTGGGTCAGGGAGGTGGGACAGGCCATCAGGTAGTAGTTGTTCTGATTGAATTGGAAGCTGCCTGTCTCCGTCATGGGTACTTTTCGGGTGTGAGCGGCATAAGAGCGGGGATTGATGTGGTTGATGAAGGTGGCCATGATGGGGTAGCGGCTCTTCATACTGGCCAGAGAGAAATAAAAGACCTTCTCAAACAGACCGGTGCCGCGGTGCTCGCCCGCCACACAGACGGGACCGTACTGGTAAGAGTTTTCCTCTGACAAGGTCTGCCCGCCCAGGGAATACTCCTCCAGATGCTGGATCATGTGGGTGAACAGGGGCCACTGGGCCCAAAACGCCCAGGAAGCCGCCATGGCGTAGGCGCAAACCCTGCCGTTGTCATCCTTGGCGATGGTGACGCCCCGTTCCTGGGTGATCAGTGCCTCCAGCTGTTCCGGTGTAAAGTTGGTAGTGACGAAGCCGTTGGGCCGGTCCTCCGGGGAGATGTAATCCGTGTGATAGATTTTGTGGAGCGCCAGGATGCCGTCGAAATCCTCCATGGTTGCCAGTGTGATCGTCATATGGGCCTCCTTTCTATGCTGTCCGAAGAAGCGGAGCTGGTTACTCCCACTCGTTGCAGGGACTTGCACATTAAACAATTTTGCTTAGGAGATATTGTACCTGCTGTTCTGATTATTTTGATTACCCATATTATTATAGCTGTACGATGGATGCTTATCAAAATCTTATCAGTGGTGATAAAGGGTAACTCTCGGTTGAGCTTACGCATAATCTTGTATGCGTGGGATTCCGAAATCTCCAACTCCTTTGCAACTTCGTCCACTCTGATGAACTTCTTTTCCATTCAATTCCTCCTTTTTGATTTTTGGGTATAATATTCCTTATTTAGTGTCGGAATACTTTCTGGCCGCCATCCGATTTGCCCGGGCGGATAAACCTTCAACGATATGTGTGTTAGAGACCTTCTCCCCGACTTAAACATATTCGCTTAAGCTTATGCCATCATTATACTAAGCAAATTCCGTTATGTCAATAGGCTTCGGAGAAAATATTAAATAATTTTATTTAAGTTATCTTGACACGATCTAAACTTTTATGCTATATTAATAGCAACAATCCGAAAGGAAGAGAAAACTATGGCAATCGGTGAAAGAATCCGTTTTATACGCAACCTGCGTGGCATGACGCAGAAGTGGCTCGGTCAAGCCGTGGGGTTTCCCCAAAAGACCGCTGATATTCGTATGGCTCAGTATGAGTCCGGCTCCAGAACGCCCAAGGAAGATTTGGTGAACGCTCTTGCCAATGTTCTGGAGGTTTCTCCTTTGGCTTTGCGCATCCCCGACATTGACAGCAATCTTGGCTTTATCCATACGCTTTTTGCTGTCGAGGACATTTATGGTGTCAGAGCTGAAAAACAAGGAGGCGAAGTACATATCGTCTTTGATGGCAGCAAGCGCACAATGGATGAGTCCATTTTCAAAATGCTTTCTGCATGGGCTGACCAAGCCGAAAAGCTGAAAAACGGTGAAATCAGTAAGGACCAGTATGACCGTTGGCGTTATACATTCCCGGCAGAGGACACCACTCAGATTTGGGCGAAAGTACCGTCCAAAGCACTCAGCGATATGCTTGTAGAGGCATTCAAAGAGGACATCAAGTAAAAATGAACGACAAAAAGCCCGTACTGACATCCGATCAGTACGGGCTTAAATGCTAATATGGGATTTTTGTGAGGTAATTGAAATTATTCTTTACTCTCAAGCCACTGGCAACGCAGAATAATTGCGTTTCAGCGGAATCTTATCAAAACCTTATCAGAAGCGGTGGGCAAAGTCCGAAAAACCTTGTAAACACTGGGCTTTTCGGCTTTTTCAACTTATTCCCACTCGATGGTGCCCGTGGGCTTCGGCGTCAGGTCGAACAGTACGCGGTTGACGCCCTTCACCTCAGCAGTGATGCGGGCGGTGATATGCTGCAGCAGGTCGAAGGGCACATTCTCCACGGTGGCGGTCATGGCGTCCACGGTGTTGACGGCGCGGATGATGACGCACCACTCGTCAGCCCGCTTGTTGTCCCGCACGCCCACGCTCTTCAGGTCGGGAATGGCGGTGAAGTACTGCCACACCTTGCCCTCCAGGCCGTTTCTGGCAAACTCCTCCCGCAGGATGGCGTCGGATTCCCGGACGGCCTCCAGCCGGTCACGGGTGATGGCGCCCAGGCACCGGACACCAAGGCCGGGGCCGGGGAAGGGCTGCCGGTAGACCATGGAGGCGGGCAGGCCCAGGGCCACGCCGCAGGCGCGGACCTCGTCCTTGAACAGCATCTTCAGGGGCTCCACTAGCTCGAAGTTCAGGTCCTCCGGCAGGCCGCCCACGTTGTGGTGGCTCTTGACGGCCTTCACCGTCTTGGTGCCGGACTCGATGATGTCGGGATAAATGGTGCCCTGGCCCAGGAACTGGATGCCGTCCAGCTTGCGGGCCTCCTCTTCGAAGACGCGGATGAACTCGGCGCCGATGATCTTGCGCTTGCGCTCCGGCTCAGCCACGCCCGCCAGCTTGTCCAGGAAGCGGTCCACGGCGTCCACATACACCAGGTTGGCGCCCATTTCCTCCCGGAAGACCTGCACCACCTGCTCGGGCTCGCCCTTGCGCAGCAGGCCGTGGTTCACATGGACGCAGGTCAGCTGATCGCCGATGGCCTTGATCAGCAGAGCGGCCACCACGGAGGAGTCCACGCCGCCGCTGAGGGCCAGCAGCACTTTCTTGTCGCCCACCTGGCGGCGGATCAGCTCAATCTGGTCGGCGATGAAGTTGTCCGTGTTCCAGTTGGCCTCTGCCTTGCAGGTGCCGAATACGAAGTCCCGGATGGCCGTTTCCCGAGTCTTGCCATCGGCGGCCAGAGGGGCAGAGCCCTTGTGGTCGATGGCCCAGAGGGGAAGGCCGCTGCCGTAGACGGCGGCGGAGGCGTCGATCTCCACGCCGTCCACCACCCGGTTGACGCCGCCGTTGAGGATGATGCCCTTCACATTGGGCAGGGCCGCCAGCTCGGCGGCGGAGATGTCGTGGGGATGGATCTCGGTATAGACGCCCATGGCGCGGATCTCACGGGCGAGGCGGGGGTTTTCTTCACTGCCCAGGTCCAGAATCAAAATCATGTCCTGTTTCATAGAATCCTCCTGCAAATATTTGGTACGATCATCCTACCATGAAAGGCCCCACATACGCAATAGAAAGGGCGAAAATTGGGGGAAAAGGGGAAAAGCAGCAAGACTGGAGGTGGCGCGCAGCGGGAGACTGTGATAAAGTGATCACATGATACGAAAGGGGAGGACCGTATGGAGCGATATGTATTGGTGCCGGATTCCTTCAAGGGAACGCTGGCTTCCAGAGAGGTCTGCGCCATCCTACGGGAGGAGATCCTGCGGGCAAAGCCGGATGCGGAGGTGGTCTCCATTCCGGTGGCGGATGGAGGTGAGGGCAGCGTGGATGCTTTCTTGACAGCAGTGGGCGGACAGCGGGTGCAGGTCCCATGCCACGGCCCCCATATGGAGGAGATGACCGGGTTTTACGGCCTGCTCCCCGACGGTACGGCTGTGGTGGAGATGGCTGCCGCAGCGGGCCTTCCCCTGGTGGGCAGCCGACTGGAACCGGACACGGCCACCACCTACGGCGTGGGAGAGCTGATGGCGGACGCTGCGGCCCGGGGAGCCAGACGCATCATCCTGGGCCTTGGAGGCAGCGCCACCAACGACGGCGGCTGCGGCGCCGCCGCGGCCCTGGGAGCCAGATTCCTGGATGAACAGGGAAATGCCTTTTTGCCCACGGGCGGGAATCTGGACCGCATTGCCCACATCGACCTCAGAGGCCAGCGGTCCCTGCCGGAGATCACGGTCATGTGCGACATTGACAATCCCCTCTGCGGCCCCACGGGCGCCAGCGCGGTGTTCGGCCCCCAGAAGGGGGCGGACCCGGAGATGGTCCGGCGGCTGGACGGGAACCTGCGCCATCTGGCGGAGGTCATTCGCCGGGACCTGGATGTGGAAATTCTGGACCTGCCCGGTGCCGGCGCAGCCGGTGGCATGGGCGGCGGTGCCGCGGCCTTCTGGAACGGAACATTGAAGATGGGCATTGAAACGGTGCTGGACACCGTGGGTTTTGACGAGACCGTTCGGGGCGCCCGGCTGGTGATCACCGGCGAGGGGCGCCTGGACGGCCAGAGCCTGCGGGGGAAGGTGGTGTCCGGCGTAGCAGCCCGGGCCAAACGGGCCGGTGTGCCGGTGGTGGCCCTGGTGGGCGCCGTGGGAGAGGGCGCCGACGGGATCTATGACCTGGGGGTCTGCGGCGTGTTCACCACCAACCACAGGCCGGAGCCCTTCGAGGAGGCCCGCCTCCACGCCGCTGACAATCTGCGGCGGACCATCCGGAACCTGATGGGCTTTTTGAAGGCCGTGGAGGGGTGACCGGGCGGGACAGTTCTTTACAAATACCCCGAAACCCAGTATAATACTCCCCAACGGATGACAAAAGGAGGGCTTCGCCCTATGAGCAGTAAGAAAAACAAAAAGATTCCCGGCATGACCCGGGAGATGGAGATGGAAAGCGCCCGCATGTTCGGCAAGCACGTGACCAAGGAAAAGGCCCTGCTGCTGTTCGTGGTGACCATGCTGGCCTGCGCCATGCCCATGCAGCTGGGCCTCCGCCTGTGGGACAAGATCCCCGAGATCGTGGAGACCGGCCTGATCGGCATGGACGGAAAGGATGACTCCCTGCCCCGGGCGGCGGTGGTGTTTCTGGTGCCCGGGCTCATGTGCTTGCTGAACCTGATTTGCCACGGGCAGCTGTGGTTCAACCAGAAGCGTATGACGCTGCCCAACACGCCGGTGCGGCTGGTGGGCCGGTGGGGCTTCCCCGTGATTTCCGTCCTGTTCTGCAGCGGCCTCATGCTGGAATCCGCCGGCGGCGGGCTGTCGCTGCTCTTCCTGACGCCCTGTGTGCTGGGACTGGTACTGCTGATGCTGGGCGGTCACGTGTGGGACTGCCCCCGGGATGCAAAGATCGCCCTGCGGTTCTCCTTTACTGAAGGGAATGAGCAGGCCTGGCGGGAGGTCCATCGCTTCGCCGGCTGGCTGTGGTCCGTCGGTGGTCTGCTGGTGCTGGAGGCGACCATGCTGACGGATGGCACCAACATGATGGTGCCCCTGCTGGGACTGGTCCTGCTGGTGGTTCCCGTGATCTACGGCTATCTGCGCGGCAGCCGGCTGAGGTGACACAAACGTGGAAGGAGCCGGATGCCGGAGCGGGGAAGATTCTGCGCAGCAATGGGCTTCATGAACGGTAACTGGCTGTAAATGCCGCAGGTTTGCAAGAAAAACCTGCGGCATTACATTTATTATGCCCCTGATTTTAACAAAGTGGCCAAACTTTGAATTCAATTTTCTACGATTGGCGTTCTTGACGGGAAAAATGCGGCGGACTATGATAAAAGCAGAAATCGCCTTGACGGAAGTGGTACGAAGACCGGTCCGCTGGGGCGCTGAAAAGGAGACAGCCATGCAGCTGGCAAAGAAGGGAAGCGGCGACCAGAAGATTCCTGAAAAGGTCATGTGGGCGCTGATTGATGCCATAGAGAGTGGCCAGATCAAAGTTGGTGAAGAAATGCCCTCGGAGCGGGACCTGGCGGAGACGCTGGGCGTGGGCCGGGGGTCCCTGCGGGAATGCCTTGGTATCCTGGAGTTTTTGGGAGCGATCGAGAACCGGGGCTACCGGAAGGCGGTGGTCCGGGACGCGGATTACATTCGCAGGATCATCTCTCTGGTGCGGGTCTCCGATCAGGAGGGCATCCAGGACGATTTCAGTGAGTTCCGCCGGGTGACGGAGGCCGCCATTGCGGAGCTGGCCAGCCAGCGGGCGACCGAGGAGGATCTGGAGCAGCTCCGGGCGGCACTGGCGGCACTGGAGGCTGAACCGATGGACTATCAGAACGACGTCCGCTTTCACGACGCCCTGGCCAAGGCCAGCCACAACATGATGCTGGCAGCCTCTATCCATCTGGTCAACGCTATGCTGGGGGATATCCGGACCCGGTTTGGCGGCCACGAGGATTATCAGAAGAGGACCCATGCCTCCCACTGCGCCATTTACGAGGCGGTGCGGGACCATGACGCGGCCCGTGCCAGATCGGAAATGGAGAAGCATCTGCAGATCGTGGAGGAATATCGGGACAAATATCCGGAGAAGTTTGAATAAAAAAATGGTGATTTGTGCAAAACAGAGAGAATTCCCGGCAGATTTTGGCGGACCTTCTTGGAGTCTTTATTTGACTAAAAGGCCGTGGAATGGTATGATAACTTCAGATGCAGATGGTCCGACCAAGTTGCGGTCGAACTGAAAGAGTCCACAACTCAGAAATACAGCCGTATTTCTGTGGAGCGGCTGCCGGGGAGCGTCCTCATGGTGTGGAATGAGGAAGAGCTGGTGGCTGCAGCAAAACGAGGAAGGGATTGATTCAATGAGAGTCTACAAAAAGATCATGGATGCTCTGGCCGGTGTTGAAGCGGTCGTGCTGTCCCTGATCACCGTGTTCGTGACGGCGTTGGCCTTTATCAATGTCGTCGTCCGTAAGTTCACCAGCAGTGCCTTCGGCTGGAGCGAAGAGCTTGAGGTGAACCTGTTCATTCTGATGATCATGCTGGGCTGCGCTCTGGCCATTCGTGAGGGCAGTCTGATCAGCCTGACGCTGATTTTTGATCGTCTGAAGAAGAACGGGAAGAAGATCTTTGTCACGATCTGCACGGTCGTCTCCACTGTGTTCTGGGTGTTCCTGCTGAAGTATGGCGTGGACAAGGTCCTCTCCCAGATCAAATCCGGAAAGACGACCCCGTCTCTGGGCTGGCCGGAATGGGTGTTTACCATATTCCTGCCGATCGGTGCGGTATTCCTGATCATCCACACCATTGAGTATTTCATTGACGCGATGTCCGGTACGCTGAAGCTGGATGGAGAGGAGGGTGACGCAGAATGATCAACCTGATCCTGTTTGGTTCTTTCTTTGTCATGCTGCTGCTGAACATCCCCATCTGCGTCAGCCTGGGCATGTCCGCCATCTTCGCCATGCTTTACTCCGGGGACAAGCTGTCCATTGTTCCCACCAATGTCTATAACGGCATGGCCAAGTTCCTGCTGATGGCCATTCCGTTCTTCGTCCTGTCTGGCAACATTATGGCCAAGGCCGGCATTTCCACCCGTCTGGTCCAGTTTATTGATGACTGTATCGGACACCGGCGCGGCGGCATCGCCATCGTCTGCGTGGTGGTTGCCTGCTTCTTCGGCGCCATCTCCGGTTCCGGTCCGGCCACCGTGGCTGCTCTGGGCATCATTCTGATCCCCGCCATGATCAACCGCGGCGGCTTCTCCGCACCCTTCTCCTCTGCCATGATGGCAACGGCATCCTCCATCGCCATCGTTATCCCGCCCTCCATCGCATTCGTGGTGTACGCCTCCATTACCGGCGTCTCCGTGGGTGAAATGTTCATGGGCGGTATCATCCCCGGCATCATGATGGGCCTGGCTCTGGTCATCATCATTATGATCGAGGTCCGCAAGAAGGGCCTGACCGCTTCCCGTGAAAAGGCCACCTGGGGCGAGCGCTGGAAGTCTTTCCGCACCGCTTTCTGGGGCTTCCTGATGCCCGTCATTATCTTGGGCGGCATTTACGGCGGCTTCTTCACTCCCACCGAGGCTGCCGCAGTCTCTGTGGTGTACGGACTGATCGTCGGCGTGTTTATCTATCGTGAGGTCAAGGCCAAGGACCTGGTCGAGATCCTGGTGGACTCCGGCAAGACCACCGGCGGCATCATGCTGATCATCGGTGCTGCCACCCTGTTCTCCTACATCTGCACTGTCCACGGCATTTCCGCGGCCGCACAGAACCTGCTGCTGAATATCGCCGGCAACAAGTATGTATTCCTGGTGATCGTCAACATCATCCTGCTGATCGCCGGCTGCTTCGTGGACGCTAACTCTGCGTTCTACATCTTCATGCCCATCATGTACCCCGTGGCACAGCAGCTGGGCATTGACCTGATCCACTTCGGTATCATCGCAACCGTGAACCTGGCCATCGGTCAGGTGACTCCTCCCGTGGGCGTCAACCTGTTCGTGGCCATCGGCGTCAGCGGCAGACTGCGTGATATCAAGGACAAGACCCGCGTCACCATCGAGACCATGTCCAAGGCCGTGTGGCCCATGATCATGGCCTGCGTGATCACCCTGCTGCTGGTCACCTACATTCCCTTCTTCTCTCTGGTCCTGCTGGGCCGAGGCTTCTGATCTGTGATCACATATTGATGTGATATCAGATATACAATGTCCCCAAAAAAATAAGGAGGAAAAACAATGAAAAAGTTTCTTGCACTGATCCTCGCGCTCGTCATGAGCCTGTCTCTGGTCGCCTGCGGCGGCGGTAAGACCGAGGAGAAGCCCGCGGACACCAAGGAGCCCGCACAGAGCACCGATACCAACGTTGCTCCCGAGTTCGAGAAGATGACCTGGAAGTTCGCCTGCTCCGCCAACGACCAGTCCAACTGGGTCGGCGCTGCCAAGGTGTTCGCTCAGATCGTCGGCGAGAAGACCGGCGGTGCCATCACCGTTGAGTACTATCCCCAGGACCAGCTGACCGCCGGCAGCCAGACCGAAGGTATCCAGGCTATGCTGGACGGCACCACTGAGCTGTCCATGCACTCTAACCTGATCTGGGCTGCTTTCGACTCCCGTTTCAGCGTTGTGTCCCTGCCCTTCCTGTTTGCCAACACCGACGAGGCCGATGAGAAGCTGAACGGCGAGGGCGGCAAGGTCCTGCAGGGCATCATGGAAGAGAGCGGCGCTCACCTGCTGGGCATTGCTGAGAACGGCTTCCGTCACATCACCAACAATGTCCGTCCCATCGAGAAGGTGGAGGACATGCAGGGCATCAAGTTCCGCGTGGCCGGCAACAAGTTGCTGAACAAGGCCTACACCCTGTGGGGCACCAACTGGTCCAACGCCAACTGGTCCGAGGTCTTCACCGGCCTGCAGACTGGTACCTATGAGGGCCAGGAGAATCCTCTGCCCACCGCTGACTCCGCCTCCATCGCTGAGGTCACCAAGTACATGACCTACTGGACCGGCGTGTATGACTGCCTGTATTTCTGCATGAACGGCGAGCTGTATGATTCCCTGTCTCCCGAGCTGCAGGCCATCGTTGACGAGGCCGGCGCTGAGGCTTGCGCTTGGCAGCGTGAGCAGAACCGCAGCGAGGACGAGGGCATCATCGAGAAGTGGGAAGCCGCTGGCATCCAGGTCACTCGCCTGTCTGAGGAGGCCGCTGCTGGCTTCCGTGCCGCTGTTGAGCCCATGTACAGCGATCCCGAAGTCGTCGATATGCTGAGCCAGGAGCTGATTGACGCTTTCACCAAGTAATTGGGGCGCCAACCATCTTAAGCTTATGAAAGTAAGGCATGACCGCATGTTTGCGGTCATGCCTTTTTTTATTTACACAAAGAGGAGAAAAATGAATTCAAAATGACGAAAATCAGCCTTAATTTTTGGCACTATAAAATGCGCGAGATGGCTTGTTGGATAAAAAGAGGAGTGTTATAATCGGGGCAGATGGAGAAAATGCCGAAAAGTACCCGCGTGCGGTAATGGCAGTCCATCAGCAGAAATACCGCACGTTGGATATAGGAGGATGACATGAAACGAGAGACTTCGCTGCAGGATTACGCATTTCTGGAGATTCGGAAGCGGATCCAGAATGGAACGTATCCCCCCGGCTCCAAGCTGTCCACCCAGGAGATTTCCGATTCTCTGGGCATCAGCCGCACGCCGGTGGTGGCAGCCATCAATCGTCTGGTAGCCCAGGGGGTGGCGGAGGCGATCCCCAACCGGGGCGTCACCGTGGCCAAGATCACGCCCCGGCGGATTCTGGAGACCGTGGATATCCGCATGATGATCGAACGTTTCTGCGTGCGTCCCGCCATCAAGAATGTGGATTATGCGCCGGAGATCATCGCGGAGATGCAGGAAGTGGTAGATGCCCTGCAGGACATTGAGGACTTTAATGCCGCCTATGAGCTGGAGAGCCGGTTTCACACCCTGTATGTGAAGCTGGCGGGCAATGAAAAGCTGCTGAATATCTATGAATCCAACTGGAGCATCGGCAGCATCTTCTTCCTGTGGACTTCCTCCACCACCAATGTGGACTTTCTGCGGGATTCCCTGAAGGAGAGCCGGAAGATCCTGGACCTGCTGCTGGCCAAGGACGCGGAGGCGCTTGAGGCCTTTATTCAGCAGCATATCCAGGTGGTGTACGACACCATTGACTGGTATATCCGCCAGGGAATGGACCAAGTCACCATGATGCCCAAACGGAAAGTTGCCTGGGAGAAGAAGTGAGCCTTGGCAAAAAAACCAAAGATGGTCCTACCATTTATTCAAAAAGTAGACTTTTCGTGCAATGTCGCATTTTATCGTTGACTTTTTGAATATCAAATGATAATTTTGTATCGGAGAAAATGGCAAATTGAATTCAATTTTACATAATCAAGAGGAAAGCATGGATGAAAGCCTGCGGGTAACGCTGGTCTGCAATGCGGGATTACTGCTGGAATACCGGGGGACCACGGTGCTGATGGATGGCATCTACGGTCCGGAGGGGCATCCCTTCAGCAACCTGACGGATGTGACCTGGCAGCAGATGCTGCAGGGGGAGGGCCTCTTCTCCAAAGTGGATTACCTGCTGTTCACTCACGCCCATCCCGATCACTTTTCCCCTGCTATGACCATGGAGTACCTGCGGCACCGTCCGGTGAAGGGGATTTTCAAGCCCCAGGCAGACCGGCCAGACTCCGCCCTGGATGCCTTCCTGCGGGAACGGCATATCCCCTGCGTGGACCTCTCCCGAAAGACGGACCACGCCGCTTTCCGCGTGGAGCCCCACCTGACCGTGCGGGCGTTCACCGCCCAGCATCTGGACCGGAAGTTCTGGGGAGTTCGGCATCTGTGCTATGTGCTGTCCTTCGATGACAAGCATGTGCTGTTCACGGCGGATGTGGATTATATGAGTACCTCATTCGATGTGGTAAAGGACTTGCCGCTGCGGGCGGTGTTTCTGAACCCCCTGTTTTTCCGGGCATTCCACAACCCCAAGTTTTTTCACGGCAGCCTGAAAGCGGAGAATTTCTGCGTGTATCATGTCCCTTTCCAGGAAGATGACACTATGCAGATGCGCTATCTGCTGCAGCGGGATCTGGCTCGCTGGCCGACCGAAGAGGGGAATGCCGTTGCCCTGACGGAGCCCTGGCAGACCGTGGAACTTTAACTCGTATCCCATGAAGAGAACCGTCTCTTTTTTATCATATATCAACAGGAAGGAAGGGTAAGGTATGAGCTTTGACATGGAAATGGCTCAGGGCAAACTGGGCCGCGTGATCGCAGTCCGTCTGAAACCCGGTACGGATGTTCTTCTGGGTCTGCAGGAGGCCTGCGAGCGCAACGGCATCAACAATGGTGTCATCCTCAGCGCAATCGGCAGCCTGCAGGATCCCCATTTCTGCAATCCTGTGGAGATGTCCACCAAGGCAGGCTACGGCTACGGTGAGACTCTGCACCTCACCGGCCCCATTGAGCTGACCAACGCGTCCGGCATCATCTGCCATGATGATCAGGGCAACACGAACCTGCATGTCCACATGACCGTGACCGACCGGCACGGCAACGCCCACGGCGGCCATCTGGTGGAGGGCACCAAGGTCCTGCTGACCGTGGACGTGATCCTGGCCGAGATCGAGGGCCTGGTCATGGGCCGCAAGTTTGACGAGGAGCTGGAGGTCCCCCTGTTCGCTCCCCGTCAGGCATAAATTGTTTTCAATTGCATTGTGATCCATAGAGCCAAACATTTTAAGAAAGGCGTGAAAACATTGGCAACGAAAAAGAAGAACTCTGAAGAGAAGTACTCCAAGGAACTGCTGCTGGGTTTCTACCGGACGATGGTCCGCATCCGCTCATTTGAGGAACACGCGGCTGAATGCTTCACCAAGGGCATGCTGGCCGGCAACATCCACCTGAGCATCGGCCAGGAGGCCGCTGAGGCCGGCGCTTTCGCCACCATCCAGCCTCAGGACTATTTCACCTCCACCCACCGCGGCCACGGCCACGTCATTGCCCGCGGCGGCGATCCCAAGCGTGCCATGGCTGAGCTGTTCGGCAAGCGCACCGGTTACTGCAAGGGCAAGGGCGGTTCCATGCACATCGCTGATATGGCCAAGATGAACCATCTGGGCGCCAACGGTATCGTGGGCGCCGGCCAGCCCATCTCCGCCGGTTCCGCTCTGGCTTCCAAGATCCTGGGCGACAACTGCGTCACCGTCGGCTGCTTCGGCGACAGCTCTACCAACGAGGGCACCTTCCATGAGTCCCTGAACATGGCCGCCACCTGGAAACTGCCCATGGTCTGGTTCATTGAGAACAACTGCTACGGTGTTTCTACCGAGATCCACCGCGTCACCAACACCCCCGACCTGGCCACCCGTGCCGCCGCCTATGACGTGCCCTTCGCCGTCGTGGACGGCACTGATCCCGTGGCCGTTTACGAGGCCATGACCGTGGCTATGGACCATGCCCGCAGCGGCAAGGGCCCCTATGTGGTGGAGGCCAAGGTCTATCGCTATCAGGGTCATTACTGCGGCGACCCCGCCGTGTATCGTCCCGCTGAGTACATGGAGCAGGCTCTGGCCAACGATGGCATCGAGAAGCTGGGCAAGAAGCTGATCGCTATGGGCGTCAAGGAAGAAGAGCTGGAAGAGATCAAGAAGGCCGCTCAGGAGGAGATGGACGAGGCCGTCAAGTTCGCCGACGAGTCCCCCTATCCCGACCCTGCCGAGGTCACCGACGATATGTATACTGCGGATAACGAAAGGTGTGTGGCAAGATGAGCAAGAAGATTACCGTAAGCAAGGCCATTCGTGAGGGCCTGCTGGAAGAGATGCGCCGGGATGACAAGATGTTCATCATGGGCGAGGATATGGCCGTTATGGGCAACGTGTTCGCCGTCACCACCGGTTTCCTGGATGAGTTCGGTCCCAACCGTGTGATCGATACCCCCATTTCCGAAGAGGGTTTCCTGGGCATGGCCGTTGGCGCTGCCATGCGCGGTATGCATCCCTGCGTGGAGCTGATGTATGACGACTTTGTCACCGTCTGCGCCGATCCTCTGTTCAACCAGGCTGCCAAGCTGAAGTACATGTCCGGCGGCCAGTGCTCCATCCCCCTGGTGCTGCGTATGCCCATGGGTTCCGGCCGCCGCAACGCCGGTCAGCACTCCCAGTCCCTGGAGGGCATGGTCTGCCACTTCCCCGGCCTGAAGGTCGTGGCTCCCTGCTCCGCCGCCGACGCCAAGGGCCTGATTAAGTCCGCCATGCGTGACCCCGACCCCGTGGTGGTCTTTGAGCACAAGCTGCTGTACGCCAAGAAGGAAGAGATCCCCGAGGACGAGGATTATCTGGTCCCCATCGGCAAGGCCAACGTGAAGCGCGAGGGCAAGGACCTGACCATCATCACCTGGAGCCGCGAGGTCAACTTCTCCATGGAAGCCGCTGAGAAGCTGGCTGCCGAGGGCATCGACGTGGAGGTCCTGGACCTGCGTACCCTGGTGCCCATCGACTGGGAAGCCATCAAGGCCTCTGTTTCCAAGACCCACAACGTCATCATCGTTTCCGAGGAAGTCAAGCGCGGCAGCTATGCCGGCGAGATCTCCGCTCAGATCGCCGAGGAGCTGTTCGACGAGTTGGACGCTCCCGTGGAGCGTGTCTGCGGCCTGAACATCGTCTCTCCCTTCAGCCCCGTGCTGGAGGACCAGAACTTCCCCCATCCCGACGACATCGTCAAGGCCGTCAAGCGCGTCCTGAACAAGTGAGGAGGTAATCAACATGGCACATGAAGTATTGATGCCTCAGCTGGGCCTGACCATGGAAGAGGGCACTGTCTCCACCTGGATCAAGCACGAAGGCGATGAGGTGAAGGTGGGCGATGTGATCGTGGAGATCACCACCGATAAGCTGACCAACGAGGTCGCCAGCGAATTCGACGGCGTCCTGCTGAAGATCGTGGCCCAGGAGGGTGAGGATATCCCCGTCAAGGGCCTGTTGGCCTACATCGGCCAGCCCGGCGAGGCCGTGGGCGGCGCTGCCCCCGCTGCTGCTCCCGCCGCTCCTGCCGCCGTGGAGGCCGCTCCCACTGCCCCCGCCGCTGCTCCCGCTCCTGTGGCTGCCGCAAACGGCGCCCGCATCCGCATCTCCCCCCTGGCCCGCAAGACCGCTGCCAAGCTGGGCGTGGACTATACCGCCATCGTCGGCACCGGCACCTCCGGCCGTATCCGCCAGGCTGATATCCTGGCTGCCGCCGAGGCCCAGAAGAACGCTCCCGCGCCTGTGGCTGCTGCTCCTGCCGCCGCGCCCGCTCCCGCTGCCAAGCCTGCTGCTCCCAAGGCCGGCCTGGATCTGATGGAGGGTGACACTGTGGTGAAGCTGACCGGTATGCGCAAGGTGGTTTCCGAGCGGATGCTGGCCTCCCACACCGAGATCCCGCCCGTCACCCAGAACATCAAGGTGGACGTCACCAACCTGATGAAGTTCCGCAAGATGCTGCTGGCCGAGACCGGCAAGAAGTACTCCGTCAACGACCTGGTGCTGAAAGCCCTGGCTGTCTGCCTGCGGAGCCATCCCGAGATCCTGGTGAGCTTCGACGAGGCCAATCATCAGATCATCCAGCGCGCGCATGTCAACATCGGCATGGCCGTGGCTCTGGATTCTGGTCTGATCACCCCTGTTATCCGCGATGCCGATAAGATGGGTCTGGACACCCTGGCCGCTACCGCCAAGGATCTGGCCACCCGCGCCAAGGAGAACAAGCTGAAGCCCGAGGAGTACAAGGGCAACACCATCACCGTGTCCAACCTGGGCATGTTCGGTATCGAGACCTTCACTCCCATTATCAACCAGCCCGATTCCGTCATCGTGGGCGTCTGCGCCATTGAGGACGAGCTGGCTCTGGACGATGAGGGCAATGTCGTGAAGAAGCAGGTCATGCGTTTGTCTGTGACGCTGGATCACCGCACCCTGGACGGCGCCGTTGTGGCGAAGTTCCAGATGGATCTGCGGGATCTGCTGCAGAACCCCATGAGCATCCTGCTGTAAGGGGAGGAACAAACCAATGGCTTACGAACTGAAAATGCCCCAGCTGGGCCTGACCATGGAGGAGGGTACTGTCTCCAAGTGGGTCAAGCAGGAGGGCGATACCATCAAGGTCGGCGACGTGATCGTGGAGATCACCACCGACAAGCTGACCAATGAGGTCGCCAGCGAGGTGGAAGGCACCATGCTGAAGATCGTGGCCCAGGAGGGCGACGATGTGCCTGTCAAGGGCACTCTGGCCTGGATCGGCCAGCCCGGTGAGCAGATCGGCGGCGCCGCTCCCGTGGCTGCCCCTGCTGCCCCTGCCGTGCCTTTCGCGCCCGCTGCCCCTGCTGCTCCCGCCAAGGCGGCCAGCGACACCAGCGTCATCGTCATCGGCGGCGGCCCCGGCGGCTATGTGGCTGCCATCCGTGCCGCGCAGCTGGGCGCCAAGGTCACTGTCATCGAGAAGGAGCACCTGGGCGGCACCTGCCTGAACGTGGGCTGCATCCCCACCAAGTGCCTGCTGCACTCTGCCGAGCTGGTGGAGGACATCAAGAACCAGGGCCCCGACATCGGCGTCAAGGTCACCGGCGTGGAAGTGGACTTCCCCCAGGTCATCAAGCACAAGAATGACATCTCCGCCAAGCTGACCGGCGGCGTGGCCGGCCTGCTGAAGATGAACAAGGTCAAGAAGGTCGACGGCGAGGCTACCTTCGTGGGCGAGAAGAAGCTCTCTGTCAAGAAGGCTGACGGCACCACCGAGGAGATGACCGCCGACGCCATCATCGTGGCCACCGGCTCCGTCAACTCTCAGCCTCCCATCCCCGGCCTGAAGGAGAACCCCAACTGCATCGACTCCACCGGCGCTCTGAGCCTGGAGAAGCTGCCCAAGACCATGGTGGTCATCGGCGGCGGCGTCATCGGCCTGGAGCTGGCCTGCGCCTACGCGGCCTTCGGCACCAAGATCACCGTGGTGGAGGCCATGGACCACATGCTGCCCATGCTGGACGGCGACCTGACCAAGATCGGCGTGGCCCACATGAAGAAGATGGGCATGGAATTCAACCTGGAGTGCCCTGTGCAGTCCGTTGAGCCCTCTCCCGTGGGCGCCAAGGTGGTTTGCAAGAACAAGGCCGGCGAGACCGTCAGCTTTGAGGCGGAGAAGGTCCTGGTGGCCATCGGCCGCCGCGCCAACACCGCTTCCCTGAACCTGGAAGCCGGCGGCATCGACAATGACCGCGGCCGCATCATCGTCAACGACAAGATGCAGACCAACGTCCCCGGTGTCTATGCCATCGGCGACTGCGTGTTTGGTCATGCTCAGCTGGCCCACACCGCTTCCGCCATGGGCGAGGTGGCTGCCGAGAACATCTGCGGCATCGAGGCCACTTACGACGAGAAGACCAACCCCACCTGCGTGTATATCGAGCCCGAGGCGGCTTCCGTCGGCCTGACCGAGGAGCAGTGCAAGGCCCAGGGCATCGAGTACAAGGTGGGCAAGTTCCCCATGAGCGCCAACGGCAAGGCCCTGATCCTCAACGGCGGCGAAGGCCTGGTGAAGATCATCGCCGGCAAGGAGTACGGCGAGATCCTGGGTATGCACATCATCGGACCCCGTGCCACCGACCTGATCGCTGAGGGTGCTCTGGCCATCGGCGAGGAGATGACTCTGGATGAGATCATCAACACCATCCACAGTCATCCCACCGTCACCGAGACCATGCGTGAGGCCGCTTTGCAGGCCGAGAAGCGCGCCATCCACACTTCCAATAAGTAAAAGCTGCGGAAGCAGTATGGAACCTGCCCCGGACGCCATGCGTCCGGGGCAGGTCGCTTGTTCACCGGCCTGAATCATAAAAAATCTTCTTGACAAATCCGATACGGAGTGGTATTTTTATTTCATAAACCAATCAACATAATAGGTTGATGGAAAGAGGTGCATACCATGCTGAACACCTTTACAAAGCTGCTACGCAGCAATTTCCGCTGTGGTCGAATGCTGAACTCCCGGACTGTTGAGATGGCCGGGCGTTTCGACGCGCCCACTGTTCAATGAGACGTTCATAGGTGAACCTCAATTTGGCCATACGCAGTCCGGGAGCGAAATTCGCCCCGGCTTTTTTCGTATCCAAATTTAAATTCTATGATGAAAGAGGTATTACCATGAGTAACTATAAATTTGAAACGCTGCAGCTCCACGTCGGTCAGGAACAGCCCGATCCCGCCACCGATGCCCGTGCCGTGCCTATCTACCAGACCACTTCTTATGTGTTCCGCAACTCCGCCCATGCCGCCGCCCGGTTCGGCCTGGCGGACGCCGGCAACATCTACGGCCGTCTGACCAACTCCACCCAGGACGTGCTGGAAAAGCGCATCGCGGCCCTGGAGGGCGGCGTGGCGGCCCTGGCCCTGGCCTCCGGCGCGGCGGCCATCACCTACACCATTCAGGCCCTGGCTCAGGCCGGCGACCACATCGTGGCCCAGAAGACCATCTACGGCGGCAGCTACAACCTGCTGGCCCACACCCTGCCCCAGTTCGGCGTGACGACCACCTTTGTGAACGCCCATGACCTCGCCGAAGTGGAAAGCGCCATTCAGGACAACACCAAGGCCATCTATCTGGAGACTCTGGGCAACCCCAACAGCGACATCCCCGACATTGACGCCATCGCCGAAATCGCCCACAAGCACGGCCTGCCTCTGGTGATCGACAACACCTTCGGCACGCCCTACCTGATCCGGCCCATCGAGCACGGCGCCGACATCGTGGTCCACTCCGCCACCAAATTCATCGGCGGCCACGGCACCACCCTGGGCGGCATCATCGTGGACAGCGGAAAGTTTGACTGGAAGGCCAGCGGCAAGTACGCTCCCATCGCGGCCCCCAATCCCAGCTACCACGGCGTCTCCTTCGTGGATGCCGCCGGTCCCGCCGCCTTCGTCACCTACATCCGGGCCATCCTCCTGCGGGATACCGGCGCCACCATCTCCCCCTTCAACGCGTTCCTGCTGCTTCAGGGCGTGGAGACCCTGTCTCTGCGGCTGGACCGCCACGCGGAAAACACCAAAAAGGTGGTGGAGTATCTGGCGAATCATCCCCAGGTGGAACACGTCAACCACCCCAGCCTGCCCGACCATCCCGACCACGCGCTGTACGAGAAGTATTTTCCCAACGGCGGCGCGTCCATCTTCACCTTTGAAATCAAGGGAGGCCAGGCCGAGGCCCACAAGTTCATCGACAACCTGGAAATTTTCTCCCTGCTGGCCAACGTGGCGGATGTGAAGAGCCTGGTCATCCACCCCGCCACCACCACCCACTCCCAGCTCAGCCCTGAGGAGCTGCTGGATCAGGGCATCAAGCCCAACACCATCCGCCTCTCCATCGGCACCGAGCACATCGACGACATCGTCGCCGACCTGGAGAAGGGGTTTGCGGCGGTGCAGTAACGGCTTGCAACAGGGCAGGGAAGCGCTGTACAAGCATGCAGATCAAAAAAACACAAGCCGGTGAGGAAACACCCTCACCGGCTTGTGTGCTTATTTTCCATCAGATCACGTAAAAATCTCCCGAGGCATCCTTTTTCATCAGGTCCGCAATGGTGACGCGGCCCAAATAGTCACTGATGACCTTGTCCAGTCCCTGCCACAGGGAGAGAGTACGGCATTCTGCTGCCCGGGGACAGGCGGACGCGCCCGGTTCCAGGCAGGATACCGGCGCCAGGGAATCCTCCGTCAGCCGCAGGATATCGCCCACCGTATACTGCTCCGGTGTCCTGGTCAGCTGATAACCGCCGCCCTTGCCCCGCACACCGTTCAGCAGCTTCGCCTTCACCAGGAGCTTGATGATGCTCTCCAGATACTTTTCTGAAATTTCCTGCCGCTCCGCAATTACCTTCAGCGGAACAAATCCGTCTGTCTGGTGCTCTGCAAGATCTATCATGACCCGCAGCGCATAGCGGCCCTTTGTGGAAATCAGCATGTCAGATCCCTCCAAGCATTGATAAACCTATTATACAGCATGGTTAATAGGGAATCAACGGAAAAATTTTGAAAAGAACACTTGACAAATGAATGCACACAGTCTATAATCCTAATTAACCTACTTGAAAGGTTGGTATTATATGAGCTACAAATTGATGCACCTCCGATGTCACCGCAGTTTCTGATCACGACAGACCACATTCATTACGATCTATTCAAAACGACATGCAGGAGGAAATAATCATGAGTAAGATTTATACATCCGCCGACCAGCTGATTGGTAAGACCCCGCTGCTGGAACTGGTTCACATTGAGAAGGAAGAGGGCCTGGAGGCCAAGGTCCTGGCCAAGCTGGAGTATTTCAACCCCGCCGGCAGCGTGAAGGACCGCATCGCCAAGGCCATGATCGACGACGCCGAGGCCAAGGGCCTGCTGAAGCCCGGCTCCGTGATCATTGAGCCCACCTCCGGCAACACCGGCATCGGCCTGGCCTCCGTGGCCGCCGCCCGGGGCTACCGCATCATCATCGTGATGCCGGAGACTATGAGCGTGGAGCGCCGCCAGATCATGAAGGCCTACGGTGCGGAGCTGGTGCTCACCGAGGGTGCCAAGGGCATGAAGGGTGCCATTGCCAAGGCTGATGAGCTTGCCAAGGAGATTCCGGGCAGCTTCATTCCCGGCCAGTTTGTGAACCCCGCCAACCCCGCCGTCCACAGAGCCACCACTGGCCCAGAGATCTGGGAGGACACCGATGGCAAGGTGGATATCTTCGTGGCGGGCGTCGGCACCGGCGGTACCGTCACCGGCACCGGCGAGTATCTGAAGAGCCAGAATCCCAACGTGAAAGTGGTGGCCGTGGAGCCTGCCTCTTCTCCCGTGCTGAGCAAGGGCACCGCGGGCAGCCATAAAATCCAGGGCATCGGCGCGGGCTTTGTCCCCGATGTGCTGAACACCAGCGTCTACGACGAGATCATCGCCGTGGAGAACGACGATGCTTTCGCCGCCGGCAAGCTGATCGGCAAGAAGGAAGGCGTGCTGGTGGGCATCTCCTCCGGCGCCGCCGTGTGGGCCGCCATTGAGCTTGCCAAGCGGCCGGAGAACAAGGGCAAGACCATCGTGGCCCTGCTGCCCGATACCGGCGACCGCTATCTTTCCACCCCGCTGTTTGCGGACTGAAGACTGCACCTGCGCCGGGGGCGCAGACAACTCCACCATCCCTGGATGCATGATTCAATGAAAACCGCCTGTCCGCTGCATTGCAACGGACAGGCGGTTTCTTGCAATTATTTCCATTCGATGGTGAATATTTGGCTTCTACTATATATGGTGGATAATAGGCGGCTCTGCTTTCCGTATTTTGCGGCATTATCCCGATTATATTGTTTTTCGGCGACTTTTGTGGTCAAAATGCGGTCACGGTTCACCGGTAGAAAACTGTCCCTCACAGAAGTTTTTAAGCGGGGATATCAACGCTTGCGGTTCCCAGGAGATGTCCCGGCTCATGTTGCCGTAGTTGCGAGCAACCGGATTCCACTACGTTTATATTACATGGGTTCAGCTTCGTACTGTCAACGCCTTATCAACGCTGATCATATCATGCTTCTACAATTTATTGAAAGAAACATGGTTGCTTGCAGAATCCGTTATTTGCTATTGACTACCGAACGATAGGTAGCTATAATGATAATGAACGGTATTGCTATCACAGCAAACAGAATGTTTTCGTCGTGATGAAGGAGAATTCGTTATGGAGCGGGGAAATACAAAGCAGGAAATTCTGGACGCGGCGCTGGAGCTGTTCTCTGTGCAGGGGTTTGAAGCAACCTCTATTGCCCAGATCGCGGGTGCCGTCGGCATTCGGAAGGCATCGCTTTACAGTCATTTTGAAAATAAGCAGGCGATTTTGGATGAATTGGTGCAGGAAGTGCTGGAGCAGTATGAGGAGCATTCGCTTTTTGCAAGGGTGGATCAGGAGAAAGATGCCGGCAGCCTTCCCCGGACTGCCGATGGCGCTGTGCACATGATCCAGGGGCAGATCCGATATATCCTCCACGATCCTGCCATCAGCAGGGCGCGAAAAATGCTGGTCATTGAGCAGTTCCAGAATCCGGAACTGGCGAAGCTCCAGACCAAGCAGAATTATTCCGATGTGCTGCAATACTTCACCGGACTTGTGAAGCAGCTGATCCGGCGGGGAATGCTGGCAGAAGATGACCTGGAGATCATGGCGGCCCAGTTCTGCCTGCCCATTTCCGTGTGGATCAACCTCTGCGACCGGGAACCGGATCGTGAACAGGAGGTCATGGAACTGGTGGAGCGGCATATCCGGCAGTTTTTCCGGGTGTATGGAAAGTAAAGCGCTTTTACTCAAGAATCATTGAGGAAATAGGGAAGAAAACCAATGAGATTAGACGGATATGGATTATTTGTCAAAGACATGCCGGGAGCTGTGAGGGCTGAATTTTGGAAATCAGATACGTTGCTTCCGTGGATGATCCTTTGAAAATCGGCAAGGTATATGAAGAAAGCTGGAAATATGCCTATCGGCGCATCATCCCTCAGGATTACCTTGACTCGATTCCGGCGGGGCGGTGGACTTCCTTTATCGATCATCTGGATTGGAAGACGCTGGTTTGCGTGGAGGATGGCAGAATTGTTGGGACAAGCTGCTTTTACTTTTCCCGCTTTGAACAGTTTCCCGGATGGGGTGAAGTGATTTCCTTATATCTGCTGCCGGAGTATATGGGAAAAGGCTATGGAAAGCGCCTTTTGGAAACCGCTGTCACAGAGCTGCGGAAGCTGGGATATGCGGATATTTTCCTGTGGGTGCTAGAAGAAAACCGCAGAGCAAGGCGTTTTTACGAACGATTTGGGTTCTTGCCGACCGGCGATTTCCTGGAGACTGCAATTGGCGGTAAGGCTTTGCGGGAAGTCCAATATATCTATGGAGTGCGCTGAATTCCGGTTTTTGCACCGGGGAAATTGGAATTTTTAGGAGGAGTATTATGAACAACAAAGCCTTGGTCGTGATCGACCTCCAGAATGATATTACAAAAAACTATAAAGAGATCATTGGGACTACCAATCAAGCGATTGATTGGGCGGTTGCAAGCCATATGGATATTGTCTACATTCAGCATAACAATCTATCCGCCGGAACGAGAACATTTAAGCCTGGTACTCGCGGTGCCGGGTTTGTTCCGGAACTGAAAATCGTATCAGATCACATTTTCGTCAAAACAAAGAGCAATGCTCTAACAAGTGAAGAATTTGCCGCCTTTATCCGGGCACACAACATCACCGAGTTTTTTATTGCCGGAGCAGATGCTACAGCTTGTGTAAAATCCACCTGCTACAATATGACCAAAGCGGGATATACTGTTCATGCTTTGCCTGACTGCATCACAAGCTATGATAAAAAGAAACTCCCTGAAATGATGGAATATTATGCAAGTAAGGGCTGCACCGTCGATAGACTCAGTGAAGTTATGTAAGAGTTTCAGACCGACAAATTCCTGCTTTCAGAGCAACGCGGCTGTGTCCGCTTGGGCATGGCCGCTTCCGTTTCAAAATATGAGCTACCGAACGATAGGTAGTACTTGGCAAAAGGGGAGACCTCGTATGAATGAAGTGAAAAAAACAGCATGGATCGATGAGGAGAACAAGATCGTGTCGTTTCATGCGATCGATAACGGAGAAATGGTCATGAAAACAGAAAACCTGTTCTGGGAGTTTCTGTTCGGATTGACAAGCGCCGGATACCGGGTCATGTGAAGGGAGACCGTTTTGATATGAAAAGAATCATCGCAATGCTTCTGACAGTGATTCTCTGCCTGTGTTTGGCAGGGTGCGGAAAAACACCGGAATCCGAACAGAGTCCGCAGGAAACCCATACGGAGACGACCGACACAGAAGAGGAGAAGCCGCAGAGCGGCAGCGCCTCCCCCAGCGGGAACACAGCGGGACAGCCGGAAGAACCTGCGCGGCAGAGCATGGAACTGGTTGGGCCGTGGCATCTGGACAGCGAAAAGAATGACCTCGCCGCGTTTGCGGATTCCCTGGACCGGTTCCCCGGCTATGGAGAGTGGGGCGCCAGTATGGAGATCCGAAGCAATGGTCAAATGGGCTGGTACATCGGCGCGGAGAGCTGGCATGGGACATATACCGTAGAGGATGGGGTGATCCATGCGCAGCTGACCTCTGATCTGGAGCAGTCCACACAGAACTGGGACTTCCGCATCACGGAGGAAAACGGTGCGGCAATACTGGAGATGGACGATCAGGACATGACCATCTACTGGGCTTACGGAGACCGGGAGGATGTTCCGGCCATGGGCGTGCCCTCGAAGGTGTATGTGGACCGTCAGGGAACGGATGAGATATACAGCAGCCTGACCATGGAGCAGAGCGATACCGGTTATGTGGTGGAAATGGAGATCTACCGCCTGGACTATTTCCGGGGGACTGCAGTGGACGAGGATGGCATGCTTGTTTACACAGATGACTTGGTGGATATGAAGGGCACTACCGGAGCCCTGAACCAGAGTGCGGCACAGGAAGTGATGGCGGAATTCATCCGGCTGAACCGGGAGGGCACCACTATTCTGATGGTGACCCACGACAGCAAGGTAGCCGCCAGATGCGGCAGAATTTTGTATCTTCTGGACGGCTGTATCAAAGGAGAATTCTCTCCGGCCGGCGCGGTGGGCGAAAGAGAGCGGGAAGTCACCGTCAGCCGGTGGCTTGCGGAAATGGGCTGGTGAGAGATCATATGAAGAAACACAGCCATGAAATGAAGTGTTCGACTTTGTTTCTGCTGCTGCTGATGTCCGCAATAGTTGCATTGGGAGTTGACCAGTACGACTCTAAATTGATTTTTGGGGCGGATATGGTATTCTATTTAGAAATGAGGGGGTGGCGCGATGCGGAAGCGGCGGCAGAGGACTATCTTGCCCGGCTCTCCGGTTCCGCCGCTTCCTCTTTGGTGTATGAGAGCAAAGCTGCCCAACGTGCCCATTTCCGGGAATTCCAGATGACCTTTGCCATTCTGGGCGTACTGCTGTGCGCCATCATCGGCGTTGTGGGCGTACTCAATTTCTTCAACGCCGCGATGCCCTCTATCCTGTCCCGACGGCGGGAATTTGTTGTGCTGCAGGCAGTGGGACAGACCCAGCGGCAGCTCAAAGCCATGCTGGTATGGGAGGGCCTGCTGTATACGCTGGGGTCCGGGCTGATATCCGGGCTGCTGTCCGCCTCCGCCAATCCTCTGGTGGGCCGACTTCTGGAAAGCGCCTATTGGTTCTATAGCTGCCGCTATACCATCACCCCTGTCCTGCTCATCGTCCCCGTGTTTGCCCTGCTGGGCTATGCGATTCCTGCCGTCATGTACCGTCAGGCGGCCAGGCAAAGCGTGGTGGAGCGGTTTCGGGAGGCGGAGGCATGAAATCAGTTTGCCTTTTGCGTTTTTTTGTAGACAGAGTTTCTTCCTCCGTTATAAATCTCAGATAGAGTGAGTCCTTCTGGGTGGTTCATCCTGAATCTTCCCTGGGTTCAGCAAAAGCGCAGCTCCCCCTTGGCGGAGAGCTGCGCTTTTGCAAATGCCTTTTGGTGAAATGCGGACCTCTTACAACCAAGAAGCCCACCGAAATTTTAGGTGTGTAGCTCTTATAGTAACCCCTAAAGAAGAGTTACCACGGTTGGAGAATATAGTTGAAACCTACTGCAAGGCACATAGAGAGAACGCAAACAGAATTGAAATAAAGTGCATGGCAGAGGAATCCTTATAAAACAAAAAGAACTAACTGACTTCATCAAAATCAGTTAGCTCTTTTTTGACGAATAGTGAAAAAATGTTGCCAAATCGTTGCCACGGAGAGGCTCATACTAAAACCTGATAAAAAGGTTTATAAGATTTTTATAGTGCAAAGCACGTCAGGTTTTTATGAGACGGTGTGGCGCACGGAAGGTGCGACACAAGCGTGCGTAGCACGCGGGATTTCAAGTGAAACTTTTTAATTTGAAATCAGTATCAGACGGTCAAAAGTCCCTGATTTTCAAGGGCATCCGGTCTCTCTGAAATTATTGTGGTTGTGCTTTTAATTTTGGGCTGTTTCTCCCGAAAATTTTGTCCTTCTTGAACTACACCCGATGCAAATCCAGAGCCTCAAAAAGACGTCCTTTCCCTCGCCATCCCCTCACGTCCTCCTCACGCCCATTCGCCCCTGCGGGGGAGCAAAACATCGTGAACGCCTCTCTGATTTCTCATTCGAAATTGATTCGAACTTACCCCGAAGCCCTTGAAAACACTGGACTTTTTGCCGATGCAAAGCCAGAGGGCACATAGGACGTGCGTTTGGGCTGGGGGGAAAGCCAGAGGAAAATTTGAGAGGTCGAAATCTGAATCAGCTCAAAAAAAGAAACCCAAGCAGCTCAGTGATGAACTACTTGGGTTTTGGTTTTGATTTGATTATAATGGTCCAAAATCATGGGTAAAAAGGCCCAAAATTTTTGGAACGAAGACATTTACTCCCATTCGCAAAATGAAACTTAATTCTAAACGCTTTTGTTTGGGAGATTTGATATCATTTGATTTTTCCTGATACCTATTATCCTTATCCTATGGGCTTGCCGAACTTTTGCTATCATTTGGCTATCAAGGAAATGGCTATCAACGGTAAAATTAGATTGGTTTCTCTGGTGGTTTACAACTACATTTTACCACGAAAGACAGGGAAATGCAATAACCTTCCTCGCTGTGGTGTATCAAGTGATCTTACTGAACATATGGCGCACCTTGTCCAGGCGGCTGTTTGGACGGCGGGGCTGGATGACCGGCTGGCCGACAGCGGCCTGATACCCTTTTAGCTCTGTAAGGCATACGCTCTGCCCGTTGGTGTAAAAGGCCAGATCAGTACGGTATGCCTGTATACAGCGGGCGGGAATCTCGCCAGTAAAGACAACTTCATCCTTTTTTACCTGGGCCGTTTCGATGGTGGCACAGTATTTCGGTGCATCATGATAAGCCCTGGAAAGGTATTCCTGGGGCGCATAGAGGGTGAAGGAGAGATAAGGTTCCAGCAGCTGCGTCCCCGATTCCTTCAATGCCTGTTCCAATACAATCGGGGCCAATGAGCGGAAGTCCGCCGGCGTGCTGACTGGACTGTAATAAAGCCCGTATTCAAAGCAAATCTTACAGTCCGTTACGTTCCAGCCGAACAAGCCCTGCTCCAGCCCGTAACGGATACCATCCCTGACAGCGTTTTGAAAACTCTGGTTCAAGTATCCCAGCGAAACCCGGCTCTCGTATTGTACGCCGGAGCCAAGCGGGAGTGGTGTAACAGACAGTCCGATAGATGCCCAAAACGGGTTGGGCGGCACCTCGATATGGATGGTGTGGCTGGCTGCTTTGAGCGGCCGCTCCATATAAATGACGGTGGGTTCCTTTACCACTGTTTCAATCTTGTATTTTTCCGACAGCAAAGCGGAAACGACCTCCAACTGCACCCGGCCCAAAAAAGAAAGAATGATCTCATGGGTGATGGAATCCACTTCGCAGCGCAAAAGCGGGTCAGTATCCGCAAGTTGCGTAAGAGCGTCCAGCAGCCGTTCTCTTTGCGCTGCCGTTTTCGGCGCAATCGTCGTCCGCAGCATGGGGAGGGGGGCCTCGCGCCACCTTTTACGAGGGAGCCGGGTGTTGTCCCCCAATACGTCGTTTAATCCCACGCTGTCGCTGGGAAGAATGACAATTTCGCCCTTGTGGGCGGTGTCTGTCCGAACAATCTCCCCTTTGGATGGAATACGCATCTCTGTGATTTTCAGCTTTTCTCTCCCGGCCAGAGCCACCGTATCCCGCAGGCGCAGCGTTCCGCTGTATAGCCGCAAATAGATGAGCCGCTGGCCACAATCTGTATACTCCACCTTGAAAACGCTGCCGCATAGGGCGTCGCTCCCCTGTTCCCCAATCGGTTGGAACAGCCCTGTCACCGCATCCATCAACGGTTGAATGCCAAGGCCCTTTTTGGCGCTGCCATGATAGACCGGGAACAGGGAGGCGTCTTGAACCCGCCGCTGTTCCTCCTGCGCAAGTTCTTCCCGGCTGATTGGTTCTCCTGCGATATACTTTTCCAATAATTCATCGTTATTTTCGATGACCGCATCCCATGCTTCTATGTCGGTATTTTCCTCCAGGACTATTTCCGGGGACAGCGACACCGTCTGCTTGATGATAATATCGGCGGAGAGCTTATCCCGAACAGACTGATACACGCCCTGCAAATCAACGCCAGCCTGGTCGATCTTATTGATAAAGATAACGGTGGGAATGTCCATTTTCCGCAGGGCATGGAACAGAACACGGGTCTGGGCCTGCACACCATCTTTAGCGGAGATCACCAAGATGGCCCCATCTAAAACAGCCAAAGAGCGGTACACCTCCGCCAAAAAATCCATGTGGCCGGGCGTATCCACAATGTTGACTTTACATCTGTGCCACTGGAAGGAAGTGACTGCCGCTTGAATGGTAATCCCACGCTGCCGCTCCAAAAGCATGGTGTCCGTCCTCGTTGTCCCTTTTTCGACGCTCCCCGGTTCTGAAATGGCTCCGCTGGCATATAGCAGGCTCTCCGTCAAGGTTGTCTTTCCAGCGTCTACATGGGCAAGAATCCCGATATTGATAATGTTCATGTCTATCCTCCATACAAGGCCCAAATGGGCGCAAAAATCCCCAGCGGCTAATACTTTTACCGCTGGGGATCATGACTTCGGACAAACAGAAGTATGACGGCTTACATGAGCCGCTGTCCGTCACGATATTTACTAAAAAGGCAAAAGTATTCTTAAATTGGGTACAAAAACTAAGCCCCTGCAAGGGGCAATCATTTTTGCGCCCATTATCAAATTTTATTTAAGAATACCTTGCCGCATATTTGGTAGACTCCTCAAATCAGGATAATAGCAGTATATCATAGTACACTCTAAAATGCAAGAAGTTTTTACCCGCTGTCCCAAATAAATCAGGAGGGCATTCACCGGGACACCCTCCGATTTGGGGCCTCATGCGCAAATAATTTCTGTGTCCACGATTTCCGCCGCACACGCCCGAATATTGTTAGTCCCTCTGCAACTCATACCACAGACCGTTGCCCTCGTCAAAGATGTACTTTTCCATGAAATTACCTCCATTTTTTGTGATTATCGTGCGCCTACCCTTATTTTTGACCTTGCACCCCATTTCTGCTCCTTTTCGACCTGTTCCTGCTGGTAAGCTGCCTCCAGTATCCTGTCCGCCTGTTCCGGGCCAATGGCCCGTCTGACCCGCTCATAGTCCCTGACTTGCCCTTTCAAGCCGTCCCTCTCGGCACAAACCTCATAAATCCTGGCTGACAGGGAGCCGTTCTTACTGACCTCACGATCATAGGCGCTCTGCAACCGCTCAAACTTGCTCTTGAGGTCGAAGTAGGCCCGGTAGACGGAGCGCAGCACCTTGACGATCTTCTCCCAAAGGGGCTTGGCCTTTTTCTCCCGGTAGGACTTGGCCGATTCCAGCGGCCCCGCCTCCGGCAGCGTCCGCTCCGGGTCGTCGGAGAAGTCCGCCGCCAGTTTCTCCATGCCCTTGAGCAAGGGCGCTACATCGTCCAGCTTAGCCCTGGCCTGGGCCGCTTTCTTCTCAGCTGATGCTGCCTCCTTATTCTTTTTGTCGGCCTCAACCTGGGCCAGCGCCGACACCTCTTGAAGCTGTGCAAGCCGTTCCTGCTCACGCTCCGTCTTGAACTGCGTAACAGTCAAATGTTCTTCGGAACTACCACGTTCCCCACGCTCTACATCGTCATAGCCAGCGGAGCGCATATGCTCAAAGAAATCATCTTGCAGGACACTGTACGACTTTCGTAGAACGGGTTTGCCCTTAGCTGTGCGTAACGGCTCCCCGGTAGTTTCGTCCAGAATGGGCTTGGACGCCCACTTCTTGCTCATGCTCACCTGCATGATCGTTTCCTTGACCTTGCCCACCAGGGACTTGTCCTTGCACCGCTTTGTCCAGCGTATCTCCTTCTCCACTACCGGGATATAAACCACATGGAGGTGGTAGTGGTACACGTCCTCCCCCAGCGCCTCGGACATGGCCCGGTTGCGCTCGTCAGCGTGCATGACCGCCGACAAAATATACTGCTCTCCGCCCACGATTTTGATTGCGGCTTTATAGGCTTCGGTGTAAAATTGTTTTGCGAAGTCATACCCGCCGTGATTGTAGAAGTAAGCGGAGTTTACATCAAAGACCAACTCACCGTATCGAAAGGCATCCTCCTTGATGCCACGGGTGGAGATCACGCCGTCGGCCTCCATTTGAGCAAACATCTCCCGATACCCGGCAGACGGGGTTTTGAAATGGACATTGAGCGGCGTCCGCTCCAGTACAATGTCCTGATTGACATAGGAATCCTTCTCACGCTCGTTGTGCTGCTGGGTGTTACCGATCTTGGTTTCGGTCAGCCTCATATTTCTTGCGTTGGTACGGTCAATACCGTCGCCTCTCGCCATAGGCAAAAATCCTCCCATTTCAGATGTTTGGTTGTTGAAAATGGACGGGGGTTCGGGGAAGGCACTTCCTGCGGGAAGTGTAATAACCCACTATGACACTTTCGCCCCGTTGGTGCGAAAGTGCCGTGGGCTCTCCGAGGGGGTGCGGGGGCTTTGCCCCCGGCAACTGCGGTTGCCTCCCCCAGCAGGGCCGCCCTTTGAAAAGGGCGCCCTGCACCCCGCCTAAACTTTTCCACTCGCCGTTGGGCAGGTGGAAAGGCACAGCCTTTCCACCACCCGGCAAGTGTCCTCCGTGGGCCAAATATCAAGGGGTTCGGGTTGTATTGCCTTGCGGCAATCTCCACCCACAGGTATGCCCCCTTGACATTTGACCCCGCTCCCCGTGACAGCCGTGACGACCGTGACGATGTTTTGGACACCGCCCCCGCTCTCAAAAAAGCCGTCACAGCCGTCACGGTCGTCACGCTTGGGGAGGATCCAGGGTCAGGCTGATACTTCTCCCGGCGTGGGTGCGGGTGTTCTCATAGCGGATATGATAGTCCGTTGCCAGTTTCCCGGCCCGGACGTTCAGCCGCATCGCCAGGGCATTGGGCTTCATATCCACTTGCAGGGCTGCCGCCAACTCCGTGGCCGTACCGCCCCAGGACGGCCTCTCCGCCGTGATAAAGGCGGCTACGGCCTCCAGCACCGGGTCGGGGGGTTCTACCCACAACTCCGTTTCCATCCGCTCCAGTGTCCATGTCAGGTGTTCCTTGTCCTTAATGAGATAGAGCCGCTGGTCTTGCTGGTCACGTCCTACCACATCCAAGGTGGCGGTGCCGTCCGTCCGCTTCTCCTTCTGAAGAAGAAAGGCCCCGTCTGCTGCCCCCGACAGGCCGTTGGTGCCGGAGATCATATCAAACTTGTCGTCGGCCTGCTGCTTCCGAGTGTGATGTACCAGTAGGAGGCAGACGCCGCAAGCGTCAGCAAGGCGTTTCAGCTTTCCTACCACCTCATAATCGTTGGCGTAGCTGTACTTATCCCCGCCAGCCTCCCGAATCTTCTGAAGGGTGTCAATGATAATCAGTTTGGTGTCTGGGTGTTCCTGCACGAATCGCTTTAGCTGTTCCTCCAGCCCGTTGCCGACCTGCTTTGCGCAGATGGAAAAGAGGAGGTCGTTGGTGCCGTCCATGCCGAACATCCGGTAAAGCCGCTCCTGCAAGCGACGGTGATCGTCCTCCAGCGCCAGATAGAGGACAGTCCCCTTGTGAACGGGATAGTCCCACAGGGGGAGGCCCATGCTGACGTGGTAGGCAAGCTGGGCCATCAGAAACGACTTGCCTACCTTGGGCGCTCCCGCAAAGAGGTACGTCCCCGGATAGAGCAGACCGTCAATGACGGGCGGTCTGCTCTGATAGACGTTCTCGTACAACTCGTTCATGGAAATCGTGGGGAGATACGCCGGGTCGTTCATGCGCTGCATTTTCCGCAGCAGTTCCGCATAATTTTTTTCAGGGGGATTGTTTTCTGTCGTTTCCTCTGTTATACTTGCGGTAGGTGTTTGTGAAATGGGCTGTTCCCCGTCTGCGCCAACAGACGGAACCGGGACAGTCCTTTTCGTTTCTCTGGAATCCATCAATCTATCAATCCTCCTTCATGCCGCCCATGATAGCGGCGATCATCTGAATGGTGTCCAGCAGTTCATCGTCCACGCCAGCCCCGTCCTCGGCCCGCCGCAGTTCGTCCAGAACGGCGGCAAGCTGGTCACGCAGGGCTTTGTAGACCTTGGGATTACCCTGTACCACTACGTCCCGGCACAGGAGGCGTCTTGTGATGTAGTCCTGCTTTGTCAGGCCGGAGAGCCGCACAGCGGCCTCGATCTGTTCATCTTCCTCCGGGGACACCCGGAAGGCCACGGTCTTGTTCCTCCAGCGATTTTTGTTGTCTCGGTTTTTCAGTGACATGGTTACGTTCCCATCCTTTCAAAGTCCAGTTTGTCCGCCATCTCCGTCTGCCTTGTAGGAAACAGATGGGCGTAGCGGTAGGTGATATCGATACTCTCATGCCCCACCCGGTCAGCGATTGCCAGGGCGGTGAAGCCCATATCAATCAGCAGGGAAATGTGTGAATGTCGGAGGTCGTGAATTCTGATCCGCTTCACTCCCGCCGCTTTCGCACCTCTGTCCATTTCATGGTGGAGATAGTGCTTGCTGACAGGGAAAATCCGTTCATTTGCCCCGGTGCTGTAAAACATCTTTAAGTAGTCCTCCATCTCTCCACAGAGGAATTTGGGCATCTTAATGACACGGTTGCTCTTTTTCGTCTTAGGAGTGGTAATCACGTCCTTGCCCTTGAGCCGCTGATAGGATTTGCTGATGGACACTGTACCCGCCTCAAAGTCGAAGTCTGTTGGGGTGAGGGCCAGCAGTTCCCCCTCCCGGATACCGCACCAGTAGAGCATTTCAAAGGCATAGTAGGAGAGGGGCTTGTCCATCATGGCGTCGGCAAATTTCAGATACTCTTCCTTCGTCCAGAACAGCATTTCACGCCGTTCCTCCACCCCCATGTTCCCGGCCTTGGCCGCAGGATTGACCTGGAGGCCGTAGTAGCGGACAGCATGGTTAAAGAGGGCACTTAACTGATTGTGGACGGTTTTGAGATAGGTAGGGGAATAGGGTTTTCCCTTGGCGTCCGTTAACCCTCGGATCGCGTTCTGCCAGTCCATCACGTCCTTGGCGGTGATTTCCGACAATTTCCGTTTTCCAAAATACGGCAGGATTTTCTTCTGGATGATGCTTTCTTTTGTCAGCCAGGTGTTCAGTTTCAGCTTGGGCTTCATATCCTTCTCATAGAGCTGGGCGAAGCTCTCAAAGGTCATGTTCACATCGGCCTGCTTTTGCATCAGAAACTCCCGTTCCCACGCCTGGGCCTCTTTCTTGGTGGCAAAGCCACGCTTTAACTTCTGCTGGCGCTCTCCTTTCCAGTCCGTATAGCGGAATTGGACGTACCAAGTGCCGTTGGCCTTGTTCTTAAACGCCGCCATAGGTTAATCACTCCTTTCGCTCTGGCTTCTTGTGCCATAAAATTTTTCGTGGAAGAATTTGCGGTCGATGCGGCCTGAAATGGTAATACAGCCCGTCTTTTTCAACTCCGCATTCATAGAACGAATCAGCTTATAGGCATAGGGGACAGAAACCCCTAATTCCTCCGCTACCTCGTCCACCCGCATGAACATGGTGCTTGCCATTGTGCGCTCACCTCCTTTCATGGCCCCAGAACTAAGCCTTTATGCTTAACCTATTATAACTAAGCAAATTTGCTTTGTCAAGTGGCTTGCGGAATAATTTTTAACTTTTTTGTTTAAGATACTCTTGACTGTTACTAAGCGAATATGTTATACTACTTTCGACAGAAACCACCAGATAGGAGTTGGCATTTATGGCAATAGGAGAGCGCATCCATTTTTTCCGCACCCTCCGGGGTATGACACAGAAGTATCTTGGTATGGCGGTGGGCTTTCCAGAGCGTTCCGCCGATGTTCGTCTGGCACAGTACGAAACAGGCACCCGGACGCCGAAGGCCGACTTGACCGCTGCCCTGGCGCATACATTAGATGTATCGCCCCAGGCGTTGAGCGTCCCGGACATAGACAACTACATAGGTTTGGCCCATACGCTGTTCGCCTTGGAGGATGTTTACAGTCTGAAAGTGGTAGAGGCGGATGGACGTGCCTGCCTGCAAGCAGATATTTTTCAGGGAGGCCGTCAAGCCAGTGAGCTGAACAAAATCTTGATTGCGTGGCGGGAACAGGCGGCGAAGTTGGAGGCCGGGGAGATCACCAAGGAGGACTATGACCGCTGGCGCTACAACTACCCGAAGTACGACACCACCCAGCGGTGGGCCAAAGTCCCCTCGAAGGAATTAAGCGATGCTCTGATAAAAGGATTGAAGAAACAGAGAAAAGACAAATAACAAAAAAGGTCTTGCCGACTGGTGAAAGTCAGCAAGACCTTTTTCTTAGGATATGGAGGATTTACCCGCAAGCCACCCGTTATACGGGAGTGAACAAAGTAAATCCGGTTTTGGTATCTGCTATCAATTTGCTATCAAATGCCCCGTTTCCGCTTTAAGACCCCAGTGTTTTCAAGGCTTTGCGGGTTTTGTCAGTTATTCCCATTCGATGGTGGCGGGGGGTTTGCTGGTGATGTCGTAGACGATGCGGTTGATGCCCTTTACCTCGTTGACGATGCGGGTGGAAATCTTGTCCAGTACGTCATAGGGGATGCGGGCCCAATCTGCGGTCATGAAGTCCGCGGTGGTGACGGCCCGGAGGGCCAGGGTGTAATCGTAGGTCCGGCCGTCGCCCATGACGCCCACAGAGCGGGTGTTGGTCAGGACGGCGAAATACTGGTTCAGGTTCTGATCCTCACCGGCCTTGGCGATCTCGTCCCGGAAGATAAAATCGGCTTCCCGCAGGGTGTCCAGCTTCTCCTTGGTCAGGTCGCCGATGACCCGGATGGCAAGGCCCGGACCGGGGAAGGGCTGGCGGGTGACCAGATACTCGGGCAGGCCCAGCTCCCGGCCCAGCTGGCGGACTTCATCCTTGAACAGCAGCCGCAAGGGCTCGATGATCTCCTTGAAGTCCACATAGTCCGGCAAGCCGCCCACGTTGTGGTGGCTCTTGATGACGGCGGCGTCGCCGGCACCGGATTCGATCACGTCGGGATAGATGGTGCCCTGGGCCAGGAAGTCCACGGCGCCGATCTTCTTGGCCTCTTCTTCAAAGACCCGGATGAATTCCTCGCCGATGATCTTCCGCTTGCGCTCCGGCTCGTCCACACCGGCCAGCTTCAGCAGGAACCGGGTCTCGGCGTTCACCCGGACGAAGTTGATATCCCACTTGGCAAAGGCGGCCTCCACCTCGTCGCCCTCGTTCAGGCGCATGAGGCCGTGGTCCACGAACACGCAGGTCAGCTGACGGCCAACGGCTTCAGCCAGCAGAGCGGCGACAACGGAGGAGTCCACGCCTCCGCTGAGGGCCAGAAGAACTTTACCGCTGCCCACCTTTTCCCGAACGGCGGCGATGGCGGTCTTCTTGTAGTCCTCCATGGTCCAGTCGCCCACGGCACCGCAGACCTCGTAGAGGAAGTTGCGGATCATTTTGATGCCGTTTTCCGTGTGGTTGACCTCGGGATGGTACTGGACACCGTAGAAGCCACGGGCTTCGTCAGCAATGGCCACGTTGGGGCAGGCGTCGGAGTGGGCTGTCAGAGCAAAGCCCTCGGGCACCTTGGCCATATAGTCGCCGTGGCTCATCCAGGAGATGCCCTCAGCGGGCAGGCCCTTGAAGAGCTTGCAGGCGGTGTCGTAGTAGGTGACGGTCTTGCCGTATTCCCGGGCGGAGTCGTCCTGAGCCTCGGTGACCTGGCCGCCCAGGGTGTGAGCCATGAGCTGGCAGCCGTAGCAGATGCCCAGGATTGGCACGCCCCAGGTGAAGATCTCCGGGTCCACGTGGGGAGAACTCTCCAGATAGACGGAGTTGGGACCGCCGGTGAAGATGATACCGATGGGGTCCATGGCTTTCAACTCGGCCAGGGGAGTGGTGTAGGGTTTGACCTCGCAATACACATTGCATTCACGGACACGGCGGGCGATCAGCTGGTTGTACTGGCCGCCGAAGTCCAGTACGATGACAGTTTGATGGGACAAACGGGGTCCCTCCTTTTGAAAAGAATAACTTATTGGACCTCTGAACCGCCCCACTCCACCACGGTGAAACCGCCGCGGGAGAAGGCGGGCAGATCCTGGGGCGGAATTTCCGCGGGGGATCCTAGCGGCTTCCAGGCCATGAATACCCGCAGCAGGCTGTCCGGCTCCGGGCTGACGCTCAGATGAGCGTGATCCGTGTAGGAATTGGCCTGGAAAGAGATCAGATTGTAGGGATACTGCTCCATCCGGGGGAGCCAGTAGATGATGAACTCGTTGGCTTCCCGGCGGTTCAGGCCCAGGCGGGCCAGCGCGTCCTCCAGAAAGGCGGCGGTTTCGCCGCCGGGGATGCAGAAGCCTTGGGAGAAGTCAAACTCTGCGTCAGACAGACCTTCCCAGTAGAGATAGTTGTAGGTCTGGCCGTGCTCGTCTCTCAACGTGCCGCCGGGCTGGGCGGTGACGGTCCAGCCGTCGTTGTAGGCCGGATAGGTGCAGGTCAGGTTGCCGTCAAGACCCAGACGGACTGTGACCTTCATCTCTTCCTCGGGGTAGAGGTAGATGACGGGCTTGGCCAAAGTCAGACCAGGATCATTGTCTTCTTCGCGGTGATTGGAATGAGAAAGGGGCCTGGTGATGAGCAGACAGGCCAGGACGAGCAGTAAAAGAAGAAGGAGGGGCGTGAAAAAGGATAGCTTCTTTTTCATAGGGTACGCCTCCTTTTTTGGCGCGATGGATGGATATGGCCGCCTGCCTTTACAGATTCAGACAAAAGGCGACGGTTGGCCCTAAACTCAGACCTCGTCCCGGAAGACGATGTTGCCGGGCTCAGCGGACTCGATGATGGCCAGGGATTTCAGGTTGACCCCGGCGGCCCGCAGACGGTCACCACCGCCCTGGAAGCCCTTCTCCACGGCGCAGCCGATACCCACCAGGGTGGCGCCGGCAGCGGTGACGATGTCGCACAGGCCCCGCATGGCCTCGCCGTTGGCCATGAAGTCGTCGATGATGAGGACCTTGTCGTCGGCGCTCATCCACTCCTTGCTGACCAGCAGGGTGACCTTTTTCTTATAGGTGTAGGAGAAGATATCGCTCTGATACAGGCCGCCCTCGATGTTGTCGCTCTTGGCCTTCTTGGCGAAGATCATGGGCTTGTGGAAGTGCTGGGCCACGATGGCGGACAGGGCGATGCCGCTGGCCTCGGCGGTGAGGATCATGGTGACCTCATCCATGTTGAAGTGTTTGCCGAATTCCTCGGCGATATGGTCCATCAGCTCCGTGTCGATGCGGTGGTTCAGGAAGCCGTCCACCTTGATGATGTTGCCGGGCAGGACCTTGCCCTCTTTCCGGATGCGTTCCTTCAGTTCCTGCATTGGTTGGTTCCCCCTGTTTCTTTGTTTTTTCTATTCTTCCAATAAACAATCAAAATAATTTGCTTTCCTATTATCTCGAATTATGCGGTTTTTTGCAACTGTTTTTCCACACAAAAACAGAGAAAATGGACAGAATGACTTCGTACAAAAGACGCTAAGACGCGAAAGCCGCACCGTGTGGAGACACGGCGCGGCTTTTCTGAAATTTACTTGCTTTCCAGCCGGTCGGCGGCACCGTCCAGCCAGCTGCCCTGGAAGGCTTCGATATTGCCCGCGTCGGTGAGAGACGCCAGGGCCGGGTCGATGGGCATTTCTGCCAGGACGGTCAGGCCGTGGCGTGCGGCGGCTTCGGCAGTCTTGCCCTCGCCGAAGAGGTGGAGCTTCTTGCCGCAGTCGGGGCAGGAAACGTAGCTCATGTTCTCCACCAGGCCCACGATGGGGACCTCCATCATCTCGGCCATCTTGACGGCCTTCTCTACCACCATGCTGACCAGCTCCTGGGGAGAGGCCACAATGATGATGCCATCCAGGGGAATGGACTGGAACACGCTGAGGGACACGTCGCCGGTTCCGGGAGGCATATCCACGAACAGGTAGTCACAGTTCCACAGCACATCCGTCCAGAACTGCTGGACCACGCCGGAGATGACGGGGCCGCGCCAGATGACGGGGTCCGTCTCGTTGGGCAGCAGCAGGTTGGTGGACATGATCTGGATGCCGGTGCGGGACTCCATGGGATAGAGACCGTCCTCACTGCCCATGGCCTGACCGTGAACGCCGAAGGCCTTGGGAATGGAGGGACCGGTGACGTCGGCATCCAGGACGCCCACGGCGTAGCCCCGGCGGCGCATGGTGACGGCCAGCTGGCTGGTGACCATGGATTTGCCCACGCCGCCCTTGCCGGACACGATGCCGTAGACCTTGCCCACCCGGGCGTTGGGATTATGCTCCTTCAGCAGGGACTGGGGCTCCTGCCGCTCCCCGCAGCTCTCGCCGCAGGTGGAGCAATTATGGGTGCATTCGCTCATAATTGATATCTCCTTTTCGCTTTCGCGTATATTACATTGTATAGACCGGGAAGTATCTTATACCTTTATGCCGTTTCCGTCAACCTCTGGACGGAAACTTCACTGTCACCGGCAAAGAATCCGGCCTCCCGGCTGTGGCAGGTGAACAGCAGGATCTGGCGGCGCCTGCCCTCCTCCTTCAGCCAGCGGAGAGCGGCGGCGCAGCGGTCATCGTCAAAATTGGCCAGGGCGTCATCCAGAATGATGGGAGCGGCCTGATCCGGGGGCAGCACCAGGTCACAGATGGCCAGACGAGTGGCCAGATACAGCTGGTCGGCAGTGCCTGCGGACAGCAGGGCAGCGTCCCGGTAGACACCGTCGCCCGTGGGCTCGGCGGAGATGCGGAAGGACCGGTCCAGGACCACGCCGCTGTACCTCTGCCCGGTCAGCTCGCTGAAGATCTCAGCTGCCCGTTGGCCCAGGGCGGGGGAGAAGCGGTTCTGCAGGGTGGTGTTGGCGTTTTCCAGGGCTGCCATAGCCATCTGGATGGAATCGTATTCGCCCTCCAGAGCGGTGATCTGCTCCCGCAGATGCTGGGCGGAGGACTGCAGCACGGCGGGATCGCCCTTGGCGTGAAGCTGTCCTGACAGGCGGTCCGCGGCGGAGCGGGCGGAGGCCAGGCTTGCCCGGATCTGCGCCAGTTCTCCGGTGACAGCTTCCCGGCTCCGGGCCGGAGGCGTCAGCTCTGTATCGTCGCCGCTTTCGGCAGCGGGCGTTTGCTGGGCCAGCAGCTCATAGCGCAGCCGGGCCTTCTGGGCGGCGGCTTCAGCCTCGGCCAGGGCCTTTCGCCGCGTCGCGCACTCCCGCAGGAGACTGTCGGCAGTCGAAGCATCAAAGGCGGAGGGGGCAAAACGGCGAATCTCCAGCAGGATGCCCTGCTCATTGGAGGAGAGGGTGTTGTACAGGGCCTCTGCCGTGGCGGAGCGCTTGTCAGCTTCGGCGCGGGCGGCTTCGGCGGAATGGTAAAGGGTGGTATAGGCGGTCAGATCCGTTTGACGCTGCTGGCGGGCTTCAGCGGCCAACGCCTCCCAACGGACCTGCTTCCGTCCGGTAAACAGCCCTAATGCCAGAATCGAAACACCCAGCAGACCGCAGGCGGCGCCGATGGACAGGGGAAGATTTTTCAGAGTGAGGTACAGGACCGTCCCCAGAGCAGCGGCGCAGAGGGTCAGCAGAAGGAGGGCCCACAGGGGGAGTCGGGGCTTTGGTGACAGATCCAGAGGGGATTTCTCCGCCTGCTCCGGGGTCAGACCGGTGAAGGGGCTTTCGTTGACGGCGGCTTCGGCCCGCAGCAGGGCCTTGGCGGCCTCATCCCGCTCCGCCCGGGCCTTGTCCACGGCTTTGCGGGTGGTCTCCAGATTGACGATGGCGCCCCGCAGACGGCCGATGGTCTCATTTTCGGGGACCCGGTCCTCCTCCAGTCGTTGCCGCAGGGCGGCGACCCGCTGCTCTGCCTGTTGAGCGGCATCACGGGCCTGGGCAAGGGTCTGCCGCTGTAAAGCGGCTTCCCAGCGGTCCAGACGGACAAGCTCCTCCGAGAGGGCAGCTTCCCGATGGGCGAAGGCCTCTGCCTGGGCACGGGCATCTGTCAGCTGGCGGGCAAGGATCTCCGCCTCCGCGATCTGTCGTTCTGTATCCTGCAGCTCCGTTTCCAGAACGGGCAGCTGGCCGGTTTTGTTGTGCCGGCGGCGGTTCAGCTGTTTTTTTAATGTATCAGCGGCCTCGGAATAGGAGGTGTCCTCCTCACCGGAGGTGATGAGGGAGGCGATGCGGCGCTCCAACCCGGCGTCCTGACTGATGGGCAGGCCGGCCTGACGAATGAAGGCGCTGCGCTCGTAGACCTCCCGGCTGACGCCCAGCAGCGTCTCGCCGCAGGTGGTGCCGGTCAACTCCGGAACGTGGTCGCCGGTGCCGCTGTAAACAGCCTGGAATTCTCCCATGGGAGATGTCTGGCGGCGGGTGGTCCGGGTGAGCGTCAGCTCCCGGCCATCAGCCAGGCAGTCCAGTCGGCCGCTCATGGTACTGCCGGACCAGGGAGCGTAACGAATCTTATCAGGAATAAAGCCGGCCCGCTCCCGCTCCCGGCTGTTGACGCCGTAGAACATGGAGAGAAGGAAAGCGCACCAGGTGGATTTTCCGGTTTCGTTTGGGGCTTGTAAGATATTCAGGCCGTCGTTCAGCTCCAGCATTTCACCCCGGAGCTTCCCGAAGGAGGCGGTCATGCGGCGGATCAGCAGAAGAATCACTCCCAGATACATATTTTAATAACTTGCGATACATTATAACACGTAAGAACCGGTTTGCACAGGTTGTTTTCTGTTTTGCACATAGGTAGTACTGAAATAAGCGGGGCTGATAGTCGATATTCGAAAAACAGAAAAAACCTTGGAAAAGGTGTTGACATTTGTCGAAGCATTTGGTATTCTAACAAAGCTGTCGCTGAGGTGAAGGCCGCGGCGGGCTGCTGAAAAGAGATTGAAAAACCTCGAAAAAAGCAGTTGACAAACAGCGAGGGATATGTTATCCTAAAAAAGTTGCTGCTGAGCAA
>NZ_JAFBIV010000011.1 GCF_021531915.1 Oscillibacter valericigenes
TCTTGAGACGCGTGCCGGTATTAAGCCCTTATAGGGCTTACTCAAGCCTCCGGCTTAGCCGGAGGTTTTGACTGCTTTACACTTGACTTGAAAAGTCGAGTTTCAAATTTTCCGGCTATGGGCCTAGTTTAGAAAATCTTTCAGCTTTTTGCTTCTGGAGGGGTGCCGCAGCTTTCTCAGGGCCTTGGCCTCGATCTGACGGATGCGCTCACGGGTGACGTTGAACTCCTTGCCCACTTCCTCCAGGGTGCGGGTGCGGCCGTCCTCGATGCCGAAGCGCAGCTTCAGCACCTTTTCCTCACGGGGCGTCAGGGTGGACAGCACGTCCATCAGCTGCTCCTTCAGCAGGGTGAAGCTGGCGGCCTCGCTGGGCTCACTGGCGCCCTCGTCGGGGATGAAGTCGCCCAGATGGGAATCCTCCTCCTCGCCGATGGGGGTCTCCAGGGAGACGGGCTCCTGGGCGATCTTCAAAATTTCCCGGACCTTCTCCACGGGCATGTTCATTTCGGCGGCGATCTCGTTGGGGGAGGGATCGTGGCCCAGTTCCTGCAGCAGCTGGCGGCTGACCCGGATGACCTTGTTGATGGTCTCCACCATGTGGACGGGGATGCGGATGGTACGGGCCTGGTCGGCGATGGCACGGGTGATGGCCTGCCGGATCCACCAGGTGGCGTAGGTGGAGAACTTGAAGCCCTTGGTGTAGTCGAACTTTTCCACGGCCTTGATCAGGCCCAGGTTGCCCTCCTGAATCAGGTCCAGGAACAGCATGCCGCGGCCAACGTAGCGCTTGGCGATGGAGACCACCAGACGGAGGTTGGCCTCGGCCAGCTTCTGCTTGGCCTTCTCACCGGATTTCAGGTCCTTTCGCCAGGCGGCCTCCTGCTCGGCGGTCACGTCGTCGGTAGACTCTCCGGCCTCACGGCGGTTCTCCAGATCCGCCAGCTTTTCAGTGGCGATGTTGCCGGCGGTCAGGGCCTGGGCCAGGACGATCTCCTCATCAGGAGACAGCAGGGGGACCTTGCCGATCTCCTTCAGATACATGCGGACGGGATCGTCGATGGAGAAGTTGTTCACCAGGGAGTTGGGATCTACCAGCTCCTCTTCCTCTACGTCGGCGATCTCCTCGGCGGCGGGCTCAGCGTCGCCCAGGTCCGGCAGCAGTAGGTCCTCGCCGGTGCTGATGTCGATGTTCAGGGCCTCCAGGGAGTCATACAGCTGGTCCATCTGCTCGCCTTCCAGGTTCAGGTCGTCCACGACTTCCATCAGCTCAGAGGACTCCAGTTTGCCTTTCTTCTTTCCCTTGGCCAGAAGCTCCCGCAGCTTTTCCTGGTTGATGAGCCAGCTGGCGGCAGGCAGGGCGGCGACCTGCTTGTCATCCAGACGGACGATGCCGGCCTTCTTGGCCTCCTCATCGGTCATAATGTGGGGGGCCTCCGGTTCCGCTGCGGCGGCCTTCTTGCCAGACTTTTTGGAGGGCTTGGCAGATGCCTCCTTTTCCTTCGCCTCTGCGGCGGCCAGCAGAGCGTCTGCCTGCTGCTCCAGCTCCTCAGGAGTCAAATCTTTTTTCTTAGCCATACTGCTTTCCTCCAGTACCCTTCTTGTCTTTGTATTTTTCTGTGGCAGCCAGCAGGGGGTCGATATCTTTGCCGGCACGTTTTTTTGCTTCGGTTTTCACAATGTGTATGTAATCCGCCAGAGCCCGCTGTGCGTTCTGGGACGATTCGGGCTGTTGACAGATCGCGGCGATGTGACTGGCCTCCTCGGTGCCCAAGGCACCGGACAGAAGCCCGGGCGACATGGGGCGCCCTTCCTGATGGGCTGCCCACAGCAGGGCAAAAGCCCGGCCCAGCAGGGGAGAGGAGAACTCCTCTTCCTTTAGAGGCGATTCCTCCGGAAACAGGCTGTCATCCATCATCAGAAGCCGCAGGATGCCCTCCTCCGCACGGGCGGAACGAAGGTTATCATAGCGCAGGGACCGCTCCTTGGGCTGCAATTGCGCCGCCGGGTTCAGATCCTTCCGCAGCTCAGCCCGTTTCTCCCGGGCCATCCGCCGCTTGAAGGCCCGCTGGACCTCCAGCTTCATGGCCTCCGGCGTGATCCTGGCCAACTCGGCGGCGCGGGCGGAATAGATCTCCCTCTCCACCGCATTTGGCAGGGAGGACAGCAGTCCGCTGATCTCCTCACAATAGGTCACCCGGGCTTCGTCACTGGCGAGGTCGTATTTCCCGGCCACCTGGGCCATGCGGAACTCGATGCCGTTCTCACTGCCGGTCAGCAGCCGCTCAAAGGCGTCAGCCCCCTGGAATTTGATGAAGTCATCGGCGTCCTGCTTTACGTATTCTCCGTCCACCAGCCGCCGGGGCAGCTGCAGAACCTTTACGGAGAACTCGGAATTGTTCAGAATCTGCAAAGCCCGCTCCGTGGCGATCTTGCCGGCGTTGTCGTTGTCGTAGCACAGCACCAGCTCTTTCGTAAAACGGCTCAATAGCCGGGTCTGTTCCACCGTCAGGGCGGTGCCCATGGAGGCCACGGCGTTGTCGAATCCCGCCTGGTGGAGGGTGACAATATCCAGGTTGCCCTCGCAGAGGATGATGTTGGGCCGCTTGGTCTTCTTGGCCAGATTCAGACCGTACAGCACCCGCCGCTTGGAGTATACCGGCGTCTCCGAGGAGTTCATATACTTGGGCTCGGATTTGTCCAGCACCCGGCTGCCGAAGGCCACCACGTCGCCCCGGGTGTCGATCACCGGCAGCATGAGGCGGTTGCGGAACTTGTCGTAGAAGCCGCCGTTCTTGTTCTGGACGATCAGGCCCGCCGCCAGCAGCTCTGCCTTGGTGTAGCCCTTTTTGGTCATGGCGTTCAGCAGCGTATCCCAGGAATCCAGGGAGGCACCCATGCCGAATTTCACGGCGGTGGACTTTTTGATCTGGCGCTTGTCCAGATAGGCCTGCACCGCCCGGCCCTCCGGCTGCTGGAGCAGCTGGTAGTAAAAGCGGGCGGCGTCCCGGTTCAGGTCCAGCAGACGCTGCCTGCGGCGGCTGGCCTCCCGGTCACCCTCTTCCTCGGGGACCTCCATGCCGGCCCGCTTGGCCAGGAAGCGGATGGCGTCGGGGTAGGTGAGGTTTTCCTCTTCCATAATGAAGTTGACCACGCCGCCGCCCTTTTTGCAGCCGAAGCAATAATAGATCTGCTTGTCCGGGGACACGGAGAAGGAGCCGGTCTTTTCACTGTGAAAGGGGCACAGGCCGAAGAGGTTGGCGCCCTTGCGGGTCAGCTGCACATAACTGCCCACCACGTCCACGATGTCACTGCGAGCCATCAGCTCGTCCAGAAATTGTTGGGGGAATGCCATGGACGCGGGCCTCCTTTCGGTCAGTTTAGCCAAGATTCCCGTTTCCCATACAAGAAAAAAGGGCCTTGGACGGGTCCTTCGGGTGAACGATATTTAGTTATACCCCGCAGATTTTGAAAATCCTCTTTTTTTTCACAAAAATTTTGAAAAAATTTTGTCAGGATGATTCATTTACAGGATCAGGAACATCTCATACAATAAAATTTTACGAGAGGGGGGAGCAGAATGGCCGTCAACTTGTGGGCTGCACACTTCAACCGGACCATGGGACCGGGGGAGATGCAGCGCTTACTGCCCTTGCTGCCGCCGGAGCGGCGGGAGCGGCTGCTGCGTCTCCCGGCGGAGAAACGGCGGGAGCCGCTGTGTGCCTGGCTGCTACTGCGGCTGGCCCTGCGGGAATCATTCGGCTGGACGGAGCTGCCCCCTGTGGCTCTGACGGACCGGGGCAAGCCCTTTTTCCCGGACCATCCGCAGGTGCAGTTCAACTTGAGCCATACGGAGGGCGCCGTGCTGGCTGGAGTTTCGGATTGTCCCATCGGAGTGGACATCGAACGGATTCGCCCTGTAGCTCCCCGGCTCATGGAACAGATGGGAGCCGATACGGAAGAAGCATTTTTTAGGACCTGGGTCCGGCGGGAGGCCCGGACCAAGTGTAGCGGCTGGGGCATCGGCGCCATGCTGCGGCAGGAGCCGCCTCTGGAGTCGGGAGAGTGCTGCCGGGAACTGGATATTTTTTCGGGCTATGCCGCCTGCGCGGCCAGCCGGGGCGGGCCGATCCCCGAAACCGTGCGCATCTGCTCTGTAGAGGAGCTGCTGTGAGCACATACCGCCGCAGATATGCAGTGCAAGTCCGGTACAGGACGAAACGGACAGAAAGCCACCGGGCGGGATATTTCCCGCCCGGTGGCTGGATTCATATAGGTGGTTGAATTTATAAAAAGTGAAGGGATCAGAAGATGCCCTGGGCCATCATGGCGTCGGCTACCCGCTGGAAGCCTGCGATATTGGCTCCGGCCACCAGGTCGTAGCCCAGACCGTACCGTTCTGCCGCCTCCACGCTCTGCTGGTAGATGGTGTTCATAATGCGGTGCAGCTGGGTGTCCACCTCCTCGGCGGTCCAGACCAGCCGCTCACTGTTCTGGGCCATCTCCAGGGCGGAGGTGGCCACGCCGCCGGCGTTGACGGCCTTGCTGGGGGCCACGGTGATGTGGGGCTGGGCCATAAGGAATTTCAAGGCGTCGTTGGTGGTGGGCATATTGGCAACTTCAATGTAGTATCTGGCGCCGCTGGCCGCGATCTGCTTGGCCTGCTCCATGTGAACGTCGTTCTGCATGGCGGAGGGCATGCAGATGTCCACCGGCACCGCCCAGGGCTTCTGACCGGGGAAGAACTCCACGCCGAACTTATCCGCGTAGTCCTGGACCCGGTCACGGCCGCTGGAGCGCATTTTCAGCAGGTATGCGATCTTTTCTTCCGTCGCCACGCCGTCAGGGTCATAGATATAGCCGTCGGGACCGGAGAGGGTCACGACCTTGGCGCCCAGCTGGGCGGCCTTTTTGCAGATGCCCCAGGTGACGTTGCCGAAGCCTGCGCAGGCAATGCGTTTGCCTGCGATGTCCTCCCCATCGTGGCGCAGGACGTTCTGCAGATAGTAGACGGCGCCGTAGCCCGTGGCCTCGGGCCGGATACGGGAACCGCCAGAGGCAAAGTCCTTGCCGGTGAGCACGCCGTTCTCCCAAACGCCCTTCAGGTGGCGGTATTCGCCGAAGAGGTAGCTGATTTCCCGGATACCGACGCCCACATCCCCGGCGGGCACGTCCACATCGGGACCGATGTAGCGGTAGAGGGACCGCATGAAGCTCTGGCAGAAGCGCATGATCTCGGCGTCGGATCTGCCGGTGGGGTCGAAGTCGCTGCCGCCCTTGCCGCCGCCGATGGGCAGACCGGTGAGGGCGTTTTTGAAGGTCTGCTCGAAGGCCAGGAATTTCATGCTGCCAAGGTCTACGCTCCGGTGGAAACGCAGGCCGCCCTTATAGGGGCCGATGGCGCCGTTGAACTGGCAGCGGTAGCCGGTGTTGGTGTGCCAGGAGCCGTCGTCCGCCATCCAGCAGACGCGGAAAACAAAGGTCCGTTCCGGCTCCACCATGCGATTGAGAAGGTCTGCTTGTTCATACTCGGGATGCTGTGCAATGACGGGTTCCAGGGAAGAAAATACCTCTTCAACGGTCTGAACGAATTCAGGCTCGTGGGCGCTGCGCGCTTTGACGCTTTCGATCACACTGGCAAGGTACGCGTTCATCATCCATCCTCCTTGTTATGAAGTTGTCAGACAGTCTGGGTCCGGTGGTGGTTCCTCCTGATTTGATTGTAGCATTTGTCCATATGGGAAACAACAGAAAACGGAGAAATGTCCACTTTCCACTCTCAGAAAAAAGGGCGACCTTTTTGTGCAGTTCGACGGAAAAGGTTGACCTTTTTTGCGGGGCGCCAAAAAAGGGGAAGCGGGGCACGGATGATTGACTTTATCGTCAGAATCGGTATAATGTTTTTGGAATCATTAGCCCCTGATGGGCTTATATTTAAGGGAGGCGTTTTATATGCATACCTATTCGATGAACATTGCCGGTCTGGAACGGGAACTTCCCATCTGCAAGGTCACCGATGACCTGTACATCGGCGCGTTCATTTGCTTCGGCGACGCAGAGCTGACGGTGGCCTGTGCCCGGGAGCTTTTAAAGCTGGTCCCGGCAGACAGCTATGACTATCTCTTTACGGCGGAGGCCAAGAGCATTCCCCTGATCCACGAGATGGCCCGCCAGTCCGGTGCCAAGAAGTACTTCATCGCCCGGAAGGGTCCCAAGGCCTATATGCCCGACCCCATCCATGTGGAGGACCAGTCCATCACCACCGCGGGAGTCCAGAAGCTGTATCTGGGCCGGGACGACGCGGACCTGATCCGCGGCAAGCGCATCCTCATCATGGACGACGTGATCTCCACCGGCGGCTCTCTGCTGGCTATGGAGGCCCTGGTGAAGCAGGCCGGCGGCATTGTGACCGGCAAGGTGGCGGTCCTGGCGGAGGGCGACGCCCAGAAGCGGGACGACATCAAGTTCCTGGCTCCGCTGCCCCTGTTCAACGCGGACGGAACTGTAAAGTAATTATACATAACAGTGAAAAAACGGCGCATCCCTGACCGGGCGCGCCGTTTTTTATCCGGTTGTTTTAGGAGAGGGAGTTATGAAAAAGAAAACGGTATATTGGGTGCCAAAGATCGGCGTCCTGACGGTCCTGGCAGCGTTGTTCATGGCGGCCTCCGCCGTGCTGCGCCTGATTTGGGCCGGGGGAGAGACCGGGGTGACCAGGGGACTGTTCTGGTTCCAGATCGTGCTGCCCCTGCTGGCCAACGTGAGCTTTGAGATCATTCTGTTCCGGGATGGCCGGGACCGCCTGTACCGCACCGCTGTTCCGGTATGGCTGGGCTGTGTGTTCTTTGCTGTAAAGGCACTGGGCTTTCCGTCCATGATCCACACCATCCTGTGCCTGTGCCTCTATGCCCTGGTGGCCTTCCTGTTTACCGCCACGGTGACCGGGTATGTGGGGACCCAGAAGCTGCTGTGGCCCCTGTTCGGCCTGCCCATGCTGTACCATATTTTTGTGGAGGACACCCAGAAGGTGGGCTGGCCTCTCCATGACTGGCTGCCGGAGCTCAGTGTGCTGTGCTGCATGGCGGCGCTGCTGTGCCTGTCCCTGGCTATGAAAAAGAAGCCGGTGGAGGAAGGGGAATACCTGAAGCGCTTCGGTGACCGGAACGATGGTCGCCGCCTGCGGGGCTTGTCTCCCATCTTCGCCGTGTCTCCCTACCTGATGAAGACCCGCAACACCTCCCAGAATTTCATCGAGGACCATATGGAGATCTCGGCGGTGGAGCGATATATCGTGGAAAAGCGGAAGGCCGGCATGAAGTATTTCGGCATCCTCCACGTGCTGCTGGCGGCCTACGTCCGCACCTGCGCCCGGTATCCGGGGCTGAACCGATTTATCGCGGGCCAGAAGATCTTCACCCGGGACCGGGAGATCGAGGTCAATATGACCATTAAAAAGGAGATGTCCACGGATTCTCCCGACACGGTCATCAAAGTGACCTTTGATCCCGCCGATACCCCGGAGGCGGTCTATGAGCGCTTCAACGAAAAGGTGCGGGAGGTAAAGGACGCTCCGGCGGATACCGGCTTCGACAAGCTGGCGGGGGGCTTCAATCTGATCCCCGGCCTGCTGCTGAAGTTCTTCGTGTTCCTGCTGCAGGCGATGGACTATTTCGGCCTGCTGCCCCGGTTCCTGACCAAGCTGTCCCCCTTCCACGGGTCCCTGTACATCACCTCTATGGCGTCCCTGGGCATCCCGCCTATCTACCACCACCTGTACGATTTCGGCAATGTGCCGGTGTTCTGCTCCTTCGGCAAGAAGCGCCGGGTGTGGGAGATGAAGCGGGACGGCAGCCCGGTGCTGCGGAAGTACATCGACTGCAACTTCGTCACCGACGAGCGCATCGTGGACGGCTTTTACTTTGCGTCTGCTCTGCGGTATCTCCACAATCTGATGGATGACCCCTGGCAGCTGGATGAACCGGCTGCGGAGATCGTTCGGGATGAAAACTGAAACAAGGACCGTTCTCCGATGTGGAGAACGGTCCTTTTGATATGGTTCAGCGGATCAGCACCAGGCCCAGCAGGGCGGAGGCTGCGATGACGATGGGGATGCTGACCTTCCATTTCAGCAGCGCTGCCAGGGCAGCGGTGCCGATGACCAGGGCGGGCAGGCTGACACCGCCGGCAGGGGCGGCGTAGTTGGTCATGGACAGGGAACACACAACCGCTAGGATCAGACCCAGGCAGATGGGCCGGATACCGGACATGGCCTTCTGCATGAAGGAGGAGTCCCGGAACTTCTCAAAGGCCACGGCGGCCGCGGCGCAGAGCAGGAAGGTGGGGGAGAGGACCCCCAGGCTGGCGGAGAGCGCGCCCAGGAAGCCGGCCACCCGGGTGCCGGCAAAGGTGGCGCAGTTCAGCCCCAGGGGGCCGGGGGTCATCTCCGCGATGGCCACGATGTCGCTGACCTCGGAGAGGCTCATCCAACCGTGGGAGAGCATCTCGTGATTGATGAGAGGTACCATGCTGAGCCCGCCGAAGCTGGTAAAGCCAATCTTGCAGAAGGACCAGAACAGTTCAAGGAGTACCATCAAAGGACCCTCCTTTCCGCCGCTCCCGCCAGGTGCTCCACAGGAAGCCCAGCAGGCCGCCCAGCAGGACGATGGTGATGCAGTTCATACCGAAGAACAGATACAGCACAAAGCCCAGCAGCAAAACGACATAGCCGAAGCGGTCCGTCAGGGCGGCCTTCCGCAGACCCAGGGCTGCGGAGGCGATGATGGGGGCCACCGCCGCCCGGACGCCCACCATGGCCCGGCTGACGTAAACGTTGTCCTTTACCTGGGCATAGCACCAGGTGACGACCGTCAGGATCAGCAGGGGCGGGATGCACATACCCGCCACACAGGCAAGGGCGCCGGGGAAGCCCGCCGCATGATAGCCGAACAGGTAGGACACGTTGCCGATCATCAGGCCCGGCAGGCTGCGGCCCACGCTGGTGATGTCCAGCAGCTCCTCCTCCGTAAGCCACTCCCGTTTCTGCACATATTCCTTCTGTATCTGGGCCACAATGGGCCAGCCGCCGCCGAAGGTATAGCAACCGAATTTGAAAAATTGCCAGAACAGGCCGGGGACCCGGCCCTTCCGGTGAGCCTTTGTCTCTTGTGGTGTTTCCATGATATGCCTTTCAGTGGTTCTTTTTATAGGTGAGGTATCCCTCCAGGATCAGGGAGGCCGCCACGGCGTCCACAACCTTTTTCCGCTTTTTGGCGTTTTTGCCGCTGCTGAATAAGATTTGGTGGGCATCGATGGTGGTGCGGCGCTCATCCCAGAGGACCACGGGCAGGGAGGTGGTCTCCTCCAGCAGAGTCTTCATGGCCCGGGCCTTTTCCGACCGGGGACCACGGGTGCCGTCCATGTTGATGGGGTGGCCCAGCACCAGCTCCTCCACGCCGTGCTCCTTTGCAAGGGCGGCGATGCGGTCCGCCACCACCTCGGGGCGGTAGGCGTCGATAACGGTGGTGAAGCCCGCCAGAAAGCCGGTGGGGTCGGAGATGGCGATGCCGGTGTGTGCGTCGCCGTAGTCGATAGCCATGATGCGCATAAAAATGCCCTCTCTTTTTCGTTTGTTCCCCCGCAGAATATCATATTTTGAACAGGGGTGCAAGGGCGTGAGCGGGACGCAAAAAATGTAAAAATTTTTCTGAAAAAGCGGTTGACCTTCCGTTTGACTTATGGTACAATCTCTCTTACCTGTGAAAAAGGGCTTTCTTGTTGTGCGCTTTTTTCGCTTTTCAGGCCACGGCGGAAGGAACCTTACAGAAGGCAGGGAGGCAGTCGGTATCCCCGGCGCAGCCGAGAGGATACCAATAATAAGGAGGTGCCGTTAGATGCGCGTAAAAGTGACCCTGAGATGCAACGAGTGCAAGCAGAGAAACTACAATACGATGAAGAACAAGAAGAATACCCCGGACAAGCTTGAGCTGAATAAGTATTGCCCCTTCTGCAAGAAGCACACGCTCCACACCGAGACCAAGTAATGGTCAAAACGATTAAGAAAGGCGTGTAAAGTATGGCAGAAGAAGTCAAGAAGAAGAGAGACCGCGGTCTCTGGTTCCGTGAGATGAAAAGCGAACTGAAAAAGGTCGTGTGGCCCAACAAGCAGACGGTGCTGAAGAATACCGGCACGGTGCTGCTGTGCTCCTTGGCCATCGGTGCCTGCATCTGGATCTTCGATTTCGTGGCGACCTCCGCCGTCCAGATGATCCTGAACGTGTTCGGTGCTTAAGGAGTAGCGGATATGTCAGACAGCGCGAAGTGGTATGTGATCCATACCTATTCCGGCTATGAAAATGCCGTCAAGACCAGCATTGAGAAGTTCGTCACCGGCCGCGGCATGGAGGATATGATCCTGCGGATGGAGATCCCCATGGAAACGGTCACTGAGGTCACCGATTCCGGCGCCACCAAGGAAGTGGAGCGGAAGGTGTTCCCCGGCTATGTGCTGATCAAGATGGTCATGACCGACGACACCTGGCATCTGGTGCGGAATGTCCGCGGCGTCACCGGCTTTGTCGGCAGCGCCAACAAGCCCATCCCCCTGACGGAGGAAGAGGTGCTTGCCATGGGCATGGAAAAGCACGAGATCGTGGTCAAGTACAATGTGGGCGACCATGTGAAGATCGTGGACGGCCCACTGGCCAGCTTCACCGGCGTGGTCGAGGAGATCGAGCCCGAGAAGAACCGGGTCAGCGTGATGGTCTCCATGTTCGGCCGCGAGACGCCCGTGGACCTGGAGCTGGATCAGGTCGAGGTCCAGAACTGAGTAAGCAAACGCGCCGGACGCTTCCGGCACAAGTGGGAGGGACCCTCCGGTCCCGCCAAGGACGGACCTTCGTCCGCCACCACATTTATGATTTAGGAGGTGCTACTCCGTGGCACAGAAAATTACTGGTTATGTGAAACTGCAGATCCCCGCAGGCAAGGCAACTCCCGCTCCCCCCGTTGGTCCCGCTCTGGGCCAGCACGGCGTGAACATTGCCGCCTTCACCAAGGAATTCAATGAGCGCACCAAGAACGATGTGGGCATGATCATCCCCGTCGTCATCACCGTGTACGCCGACCGTTCCTTCTCCTTCATCACCAAGACTCCCCCCGCGGCTGTCCTGATCAAGAAGGAGTGCAACATCGAGTCCGGCTCCGGTGTTCCCAACAAGACCAAGGTTGCCACCATTTCCAAGGCTTCCATCCAGAAGATCGCTGAGATCAAGATGAAGGACCTGAACGCTGCCAACCTGGAGTCCGCCATGAGCATGATCGCCGGTACCGCCCGTTCCATGGGCGTTGTCGTTGGCGACTGATCCCTGACTATCAACAGCGGAGCGGCATCCATGCCGCTTCATACAGTGGGAGGAACTTAGAGTCCGAAGAACCACTATGAGGAGGAAATAACATTGTTTAGAGGCAAGAAATATCAGGAGAGCGCCAAGCAGATCGACAAGAACACTCTGTACGAGGCTGCTGATGGCATGGCTCTCATTTGCAAGACCGCCAGCGCCAAGTTCGACGAGACCGTCGAGCTGCACGTGAAGCTGGGCGTTGACTCCCGTCACGCTGACCAGCAGGTCCGTGGCGCCATCGTGCTGCCCCACGGCACCGGCAAGACTGTTCGCGTGCTGGTGTTCGCCAAGGGCGACAAGGCCGACGCTGCCCGCGAGGCCGGTGCCGACTATGTTGGCGATATGGATCTGGTTGAGAAGATCCAGAAGGAAAACTGGTTTGAGTTCGACGTGGTCGTCGCCAGCCCCGACATGATGGGCGTGGTCGGCCGCCTCGGTAAGGTCCTGGGCCCCAAGGGTCTGATGCCCTCTCCCAAGGCCGGTACCGTGACTCCCGATGTTGCCAAGGCTGTGAAGGAAGTCAAGGCCGGTAAGATCGAGTACCGTCTGGACAAGACCAACATCATCCACTGCCCCATCGGCAAGGTGTCCTTCGGCCCCGAGAAGCTGACCGAGAACTACAACGCTCTGATCGGCGCCATCTTGAAGGCCAAGCCCGCCGCCACCAAGGGCCAGTATATCCGCAGCTGCGTCGCCGCCTCCACCATGGGCCCCGGCGTGAAGTTCAGCACCGCTAAATTGGTCTGATGACCAGCCCCTTTCCCGGATTTGCGGGAATTCGGGCGAAAAATGTATATAAAAGTGTTGACATTTTTCCAATACTTTTATATAATACCAGATGCGTTCCAAAGACAGCAGGTGAGGGGAGACTCTCGTAAGTCCTGCCGAGGGCGGCAAAGTTGATTTGCTATCCGTCCTTGTGTGTCTTTGCGCACAAGGACGGTTTCCTTTTTTGAACGCACCTACAAATTTCCTGGAGGTGAAACCTAGAATGCCTAACGCAAAGGTCTTATCTGAAAAGCAGGCAATCGTTGCCCAGCTGACTGAGAAGATCCAGAATGCCACCGCCGGCGTCCTCGTCGACTACAAGGGCATCACCGTTGAGGAAGACACTGCTCTGCGTAAGGAGTGCCGCGAGAACGACGTGGATTACGCCGTTGTCAAGAACACCCTGCTGCGCTTTGCCCTCAACAACACTGGTCTCAGCGAGCTGGACGACCTGCTGAACGGCACCACTTCTCTGGCTCTGTGCTCTGACCCCGTGGCTCCCGCCCGTGTCATGGCCGACTACGCCAAGAAGCTCAACGGCAAATTCGAGATCAAGGGTGGTTTCATGGACGGCAAGGCTGTCGACCTGAACACCATCAACTCTCTGGCTTCCATTCCCCCGCTGCCTATCCTGCAGGCTCAGGTCCTGGGCACCATGCTGGCCCCCATCACCGGTCTGGCTGTTGTCCTGAAGCAGATCGCCGAGAAGAACGGCGCTTCTGCCGAGGCTGCCGAAGAGGCTCCCGCCGCCGAATAATCAGACGGCAACACACTTATTTAAATTTAACAATTAGGAGGCAAATACAATGTCTGAGAAGATTACCGCTATGATCGAAGAGATCAAGGGCCTGACCGTTCTGGAGCTGTCCGAGCTGGTCCACGCTCTGGAGGAAGAGTTTGGCGTTTCCGCCGCCGCTATGGCCGCTCCCGCTGCTGGCGCTGCTGCTCCCGCTGCTGAGGAGAAGACCGAGTTTGACGTGGTCCTGACCGGCTTCGACGCCGCTGCCAAGATCAAGGTCATCAAGGCTGTCCGTGAGATCACCGGCCAGGGTCTGGCCGAGGCCAAGGCTACCGTCGAGGGTGCTCCTTCCACTCTGAAGGAAGGCATCTCCAAGGACGACGCCGAGGCTCTGAAGAAGCAGCTGGAAGAGGCTGGCGCCAAGGTCGAGTTGAAGTAATTTACTTCATCTGTCTGAAAAATCCCTGTCCGTTCTGGACAGGGATTTTTTTATACGAATGAAAAAGAGCCGCTTTCGCGGCTCTTTTTATTCACATGAACATGCACAGCAAAATGGGCAGGAAGATAGCCGGGACCAGGTTCATGACCTTGATCTTGGTCAGGTCCAGCATGTTCAGGCCCAGGGCCACGATCAGCAGCGAACCCACGCAGGTCATCTCCGCAATGACCGCATCCCCCAAGAAGGGGGAGAGGAAGGAGGCTGCCAGGGCGATGACGCCCTGGTACAGAAACACTGCCACAGCGGAAAAGGCTACGCCGACGCCCAGAGAGGCGGCAAAGACGATGGAACTGATACCGTCCAGCAGGGACTTGGCGAAAAGGGTGGCGTGGTCGCCGGTAAGGCCGTCCTGCAAAGCACCTACGATGGCCATGGCGCCTACACAGAACAGCAGGCTTGCCGTAACAAAGCCATCAGAGATGGAGGGACCGGCGCTGCCGTTTTTTACAAGATGCTCCGTCTTTTTCTGGACCCAGTCGCCCAGGTGGCGCATCCGCTTGTCCAGGTCCAGCAGCTCGCCGATAATGGCGCCGATGACCATGGATAGAATGGCGATCAGGGTGTTGCTGCCCTTGAAGCTGCCGCTGATGCCGATATACAGCACGCACAGGGCTACGCCCTGCATGATGATGGTTTGGAGCCGCTGGCCCAGGGAGGCGCTTCCGGCGGGGAGGCGGCTGGAGAAGCGGCCGGCCAGCCACTTCAGCAGCAATCCTGCCGCGGAGCCTGCCAGAACGGCCAGGGCGTTGACGATGGTACCTGTCAGCATAAAGGTGTTCTCTCTTTCTCAAGGATATCGCGGACCACGGCGCTGCCCAGCAGCAGTCCCGCCGTGGCGGGGACCCAGGGATTGCTGGCCGGGACACTACGGCGGCCCGGGGGAGGAGTTTCCAGCTGGATAGTGGGTGCGGGCTCCTCGGGGCTGAATACCACCTTCTGATGGTGGATACCCCGGTTTCGAAGTTCCTTCCGCATAACCCGCGCCAGAGGGCATCCGTAGGTCTCAGAGATGTCCGCCAGCCGCAGTTGGGTGGGGTCCAGCTTGTTGCCGGTGCCCAGGGCCATGATCAGGGGAATGTTCAGCCGCTGGGCGGTGTCCAGCAGGTCCAGCTTGCAGCTCACCAGGTCAATAGCGTCCACAATATAGTCGTAATGGCAGCCATTGGGGAAAAACCGGTCCCGGTGGTCGGCGTCGTACAGCTCCTGAATGGGATGCAGCACGGCATCGGGGTTGATGTCCCGGATACGGGCTGCCACGGCGTCGGCCTTTGCCATTCCCACCGTGGAGGTGGTGGCCTCCAGCTGGCGGTTGATATTGGTGACGGATACGGTATCACTGTCTACCAGGGTCAGTTCACCGATGCCGGAGCGGGCCAGGCATTCCGCTGTGTAGCTGCCTACGCCCCCCAGTCCGAACAGGATCACGTGGGAAGCAGCTAGTCGCTCCTGGCCCTCCTGGCCCCACAACATTTCGTTGCGCAGAAATCGCTGGTCCATAGAGTCCTCCTGGGAGAAAAGGAGGCGGCCTGAAAGCCGCCTCCCTTGGTATGATAATTGGGGGGATCAGCCCACGAACTTCATGCCGAAGTCATGGCGCTCAATAGTGCTGTCAGCGGAGATGCCCTCCAGCCACTCGCTGTAATCAGCGTCCCGCAGGTCGGCGACCACGTTGGACTTCCAGACGGGGAGCTGCTCGCCCACGAAGTACATGACGTGGGCGCCGTATTCGCTCTCCACCACGCCGGTGTCGCCGGGCTTGCGGCTGGCGTCCAGGCACCAGTTCTTGAAGGACTCCACCAGGCTGGAATCCGGGGTGATGCTGTCGATCAGGCCGCCGGTGTACTTGGAGCCGTCGGCGGATTCCTGCATGGCCAGGGCGGAGAAGGAAGCCTCAGTGGCCTCGCCGGCCTGCCACTGGGCCAGGATATCCTCGGCCTTGGCCTTGGCGTCAGCCTTCAGCTGGGCCTGCTCGGCCTCGTAGCCCTCGTCGCCCTCACTGAGCGTGCCAACCGCAGGCTGGATCAGAATGTGGCGGACGTCAATCTCGGGGGTCTCGTCCCGGAAACGATCCAGGAACACGGCCACATAGTAAGTGGAATTGTAATCCAGAACGGCGGAATCGCCTGCCTTGCGGGCGTTGTCGAACAGCCACTCAGTGACCACATCGCCGGAGTAGGCACCGTTGTCCTTCTTGGTGTAGACATAGGACTCGTCGGCCTTGGACAGAGTTTCCAGCTTCTGGCCGGCGCGGTAGTCAGCCAGCATCTGGTCGGCGGACTTCTTGGCCTGCTCCAGTGCGGCGGCGGATTCCTCCTCGGTGGGCTCCACCTCGTTGCCATCGGCATCGGTGGTACTCTCAGCGGTGCCGGGGATGCCAACGATCTCGTAGGACACCAGGTCGTACTTATTGGTATCAGCCTTGTAGGTATCGTTGATCTTGCTGTCGTCGTAAGTCAGGCTGTCGTAGTGGCTGCTGGCGTAATCGTCGTACTGCAGCATCCGCATCAGCTGAGTAGCGTAGACCTTCTCGGTCATCTGGGCACCCATGTTGTTCTTCAGAAGCTGGGAGACGGAAACGCTGTTGGCCTCGGCAGACTTCTTCAGGGCGGCCATGGAGTCATCATACTGGGCCTGGACGCCGGCGGAGTAGGTGTAACCCTCTGCCTTGGCGGTGTTCAGGACGGACTGGACAGTAGCCATTTGGTCCAGGGCCTGGCCCAGGAAGTAATCTTTCCAAGTCTGACCGGCTTCGGCGCCGATCCAGGAGGCGGCAGTCTCGTTGACGGTCTGGCTGTCCAGGGAGGCATTGGTGTTCAGGCCCATGTAGGACAGCAGATAGGAATAGTTGCTGACAAAATTCTGGTAGACATTCTGATAATAGAAGCTCACTTCAGCTGCGGTGTACTTCTCTCCGTCGATGGTGGCGGCGGTGGCGTTCTTGGGGATTACGTTGGAACGCCAGATGCCGGCGGCGATGACGGCGATGAGGAACAGGGCGGCGATGGTGCCGTACAGGATGTTGCTGCGCTTTTCCTTTTTGCACTGCTCCTGTTCACGGACAACCTTGGGGTCCACCCAGCCGGAGCTGGCCTGTTCCTGACGGATCTGCTTTTCTCTTGATGCGCTCATTTGTAATTTCAGTCCTCTCAAGTATTTCATGCTGGAATCCACAAAGCATCAGGATCACGCTGACGCTTCCGTCGCTATATATGCGTTGGATTCCCGGTATGCGGCAGCCGGAACGGCTCTGCTGTCATTTTACGCACTTTGATATTATACCGAACATCGGCATATTGTGCAAGGGGTAAATCGGAAAAGCCTGTTGGAAATTCCTGATTTTTCAGCCGTCACGGAGGAACCGTACCTCAGCTGCCGCGGTGCGGCGGATACGATCCATGATACAGAAAACAGCTGAAAAGAAACTGAAAGCAGGAGGAAGATCCCTCTGCTTTCAGGATATGGGCAAAAACGTGCCCCGCGATGGCCGTGTAGACCTCGTTATAACCTGCACCTTTACGGACAGGTGGGTCGCCTCCAGATCGCTTTACCGCTTCCAACTTCCAACCGCAGGGTGGCAGTCGGGAGGCCTGCGAACCACGAACTGATCCGGCATCCCGTATAACGAAATGTGGGTTAAAAAAAGATCTATCACGAACCCCGCAGGGCATTTCATTTTTTGATAAGAGACGGATCATTCCTCTTCGTCGCTGAACAGAAGCTCCATAAACTGCTCGTAGACTGCCTCCAGCTCCTCGTCGGAGTCCAGGGTGGACAGCAGGTCCTCGCCGTCTTCGTGGATGGTCTTCAGGATCACCAGACCAGCGTCGGGGTCTTCCTCCTCACCCTCTGTCTCCGCGGGGAAAAAGGCCTGGTACATCTGGCCGTTGTACTCCAGGGCGTCTACAAATTCCAGGACGATCTCCTTGCCGTCCTCGTCCGTGACAGTGATGAAAGTGGGGCCGAAATCTTCACTCATGGGAGAGGTCTCCTTTCTTTGGCTAATCGTATTTTACACGAAGACGAAGGCGATTGCAAGGGAAGAAGAAGTCAAAAAGGCGAAAAGATCGTCTCCCAGGAGGTGTATATCTTGCCCGAAAAGAAAAATATCATGCAAACAGAGAACTTTTTTTCAAGGAAATACGACATTTTCAGTGTTGACAGGGGATGATACAATAGTAAGTATTCTGGTGTACTATGTACTGATGGAAAGAAGCGGATATCCCGCTGCTTTCTGAACCCTATTCAAAAGAAAGAAGGAGGTGTCTCCTGTGGAACGAGATAACAGACAGCCCGCCCAGCGGCAGCCCGGGCGGGAGAAGCGAAGACGGGGCAGCGTGGTCGGAAAGATTTTCTTCTGCCTCTTTACGCTGATACTGATCGGCGTTCTGACCTGCGGCATGATCGCCGGTATTTTTATGAAATATGCAGAGACCAATATCATGCCTGTGGTGCAGGTCAAAGCGGAAGATTACACCATGAACCTCAGTTCTATCGTCTATTATCACGATGATCAGGTGGCGGAAAATGACGGTTGGGTGGAATACCAGACCATCCACGGTACGGAGAACCGCATCTGGGTGGATATCGAAGAGATGCCGGATGCCCTGTGGCAGGCCGTGGTGGCCATCGAGGACCAGCGGTTCTTCCAGCACAACGGCGTGGACTGGAAGCGTACCGGCGGCGCCGTGCTGAATATGTTCATCGGTATGCGCAATACCTTTGGCGGTTCCACCATCACCCAGCAGGTATTGAAGAACATGACGGAGGACAACGCCGGCACCGTCAACCGCAAGGTGCGGGAGATCTTCCGGGCGCTGGAGTTTGAGAAAAACTACACCAAGGCCCAGATCCTGGAGTTGTACCTGAACACCATCTATCTGGGTCAGGGCTGCTACGGCGTCCAGACGGCGGCGCAGTTCTATTTTGGTAAGGATGTGTCGGAGCTGACCGTTGCGGAGTGCGCCAGCCTCATCGCCATTACCAACAACCCGTCGCTGTACGGTCCCATGTATAACATTACCTACACCCGGGAGGATGGCACTACCGTGACGCCCCGGGAGTTGAACAAGCAGCGGCAGGCAAACATCCTGAACAAGATGTGCGACGCGGATGACGAGGGCGTGGTAGGCCCTGCCACCCTGGCCGACATCGGCAGCGATCCCAAGACCTGGGGCCCCTATCTCACAAAGGAGGAGGCCGAGGCTGCCAAGGCAGAGGTCCTGCAGTTCACCGACGGCTCCACCTCCGCGGACGATATCGCGGCGGCTGCCTCCGGCGGCATCAAGATCAACAACTGGTTCGTGGACCAGGTGATCTGGGATGTCTCCAAGGACCTGGCCTCCAAGATGGAGATCTCCGAGAAGGAAGCTCGTATCCTCATCAACAACAGCGGCTACCGCATCTATACCACCATGGACCTGCGGATCCAGGAGATCGCCGAGTCGGTCTATGAGGACCGCAGCAATCTGGACCTGACCAGCCGGGACGGCCAGCCTATCCGCTCCGGTATCACCATCATCGCCCCCTACACCGGCAACGTGGTGGCCACGGTGGGCGATCTGGGGGAGAAGGAGGGCAACCTGCTGACCAGCTATGCCATGGACAAGCGGCAGCCCGGCTCCTCCATCAAGCCTCTGACGACCTATGCCCCGGCCATTGACTCCGGCAAGGTAACGCCCGCCACCACCTTTGATGATTATCCCGTTCAGCTTTTGAACGAGAACCCCTGGCCCAAGAACTCCCCCAACAAGTACCGCGGCTGGACCACTGTACGGACCGGCGTCCAGCACTCCATCAACACCATCGCCGTGCAGACGCTGCAGGCTGTGGGTGTTGCGGATGCTTACGCCTTTGCCACGGAGAACCTGAACCTGAGCTTGGTGCCTGATGATATGGGCCTCAGCCCCCTGGGCATGGGCGGCCTGACCTACGGCCTGAACACCCGGGAGATGGCGGCGGCCTATGCCTCCTTCGCCAACATGGGCGTCTACAATTCCCCCAGGACCTACCTGCGGGTGGAGGACGCCAACGGCAACGTCATTCTGGAGAACGAGGGCGAGAGCCACGCGGCCATGAAGGAGACCACGGCCTACCTGATGAATGAGATGCTGAAGAACGCAGTGAATGCCGGTACCGGCACCTCCGCCAAGTTCAGCGGCATGACCATCGCCGGCAAGACCGGTACCACCAGTGACAACTACGACCGCTACTTCGTGGGCTACACCCCCTACTATGTAGCGGCGGTGTGGACAGGCTATAAGTACAACGCCAAGATCAGCTACAGCGGCAACCCGGCCATCACACTGTGGAAGAAGGTCATGCAGCAGGTCCACGAGGGCCTTGAGAACAAGGACTTCCAGAAGCCCTCCAGCGGGTTGGAGACCATCACTGTCTGCGCGGACAGCGGTCTGCTCTGTACCGACGCCTGCCACGCGGACCTGCGGGGCGACCGGGCCATCACCATGACGGTGGCCAAGGGCACAGGTCCCACCGAGACCTGCACCATGCATGTGTTCCGGGATTACTGCACGGAGGGCAAGTGCCTGGCCACCGCCACCTGCCCCGAGGGTACTGTGACCCAGGTGGGCGTGCTGGACTATGTCCGTGAGAACTACGGACCTTCCATTGCGGCGGAAGACAGCGCCTACACCGTCCAAAAGATGGAGCAGGCCATCGGTCTGCAGCCTATCATCGCCGAGGATGGATCGGAGGTCTATCCGGATATCGTGGGCTGTCCCGTCCATGTGGGCGGCTTTGTTGACCCGGACCTGCCCATCGTGGACCCGGATGATCCCAACTATATTCCGCCCGGCCCCGGCGGTGAGGAACCCGAGACTCCCACGCACCCTGTGGAGCCACCTCCCACAACACCCACCACACCCGCGGAACCTGAGGTTCCCACAGAGCCGGAGGACCCAACCGGCGATATAGACTGGAGTATTGGATAAGCCTTACAGAAAGCGCCCGGATCTCCGGGCGCTTTTCTTGATCCGGTTGAGCCGGGCCTTGACGCGGAAGTACGTCAGTGTTATTCTATAAAAAATAGAACGAAAGGGGGCGCACCATGCTGGCAGACCTGTTGGAGATCCGAACGGGTGTGACAGCGGTCATCGGCGGCGGCGGAAAGACCACTCTGCTGCGAACCTTGGGCGGCGAGCTGTCCCGGGACCATACCGTGCTGCTGTGCACCACCACGAAAATATTCCCCTTTCCGGATCTGCCGTGTGCCGGGACGGAAGAGGAGCTGGCGCGTCTGCGGAAAAGATGCCGTCTGCTGTGCGCCGGACAGGAGGTGCCCGGCACCGGCGGAAAGCTGACGGCGCCCCCGGTGCCCATGGCCCGGCTGGCGGAGTGGTTCGATTATGTGCTGGTGGAGGCGGACGGCTCCGCCCACAGGCCCATGAAGGCCCACGCGCCCCATGAGCCGGTGATCCCGCCGGAGGCAAACCAGACCATCTGTGTAGTGGGGGCCTCCGGGTTTGGACGGCCCATCCGGGACGCCGCCCACCGGCCGGAGCTGTATGCCCGGCTGGCAGAGGTGGATGAAAGAGCACCTATCACACCGGAAACGGAGGCTGCCGTGCTGAAAGCCGAGAGCCTGCACCACCGCCTGTTTGTCAATCAGGTAGACACCCCAGAGAACATGAAAACCGTAAAACAGCTGGCGACCCTGATGGATGGTCCCATCCTGGCTGGGAGCCTGCAAAAAGGAGCGTATTTCAAATGCTAGTCGTGATTCGAGGCGCCGGAGATATTGCCACCGGCATTGCCCTGCGGCTGTGGCGGGCCCACATGCAGATCGTGATGACGGAAATCGAACGGCCCACGGCCATCCGCCGTACCGTCTGCTTTTCCCAGGCTGTGGTCCACGGAGAGACTGAGGTGGAGGGCGTGACGGCCAAGCGGGCGGAGAGCCCTGCGGAGGCCCTGCGTATTCTGGAAAGCGGCTGCATCCCTGTGCTGCCGGACCCGGAGGGAGCCTGTGTTTTGGCGCTGAAGCCCGATGCAGTGGTGGATGCCATTCTGGCCAAGAGAAACTTGGGCACCAGGATCACCGACGCCCCGGTGGTCATCGGGGTAGGCCCTGGCTTTACGGCGGGGGTGGACTGCCATGCGGTGGTGGAGACCATGCGGGGCCACTATCTGGGCCGCGTCATCCATGAGGGGACTGCCATCCCCAATACCGGCATCCCCGGTCTCATCGGCGGCTTTGCCGGGGAGCGGGTGCTGAGGGCCCCTGCCGACGGCGTGTTCCACCAGCTTCTGGAAATCGGCGCCCAAGTGAAGATGGGCGATGTGGCGGCCACCGTCAACGGAGAGCCTATGGTATGCACCCTGGATGGTGTCCTGCGGGGCATCCTGGCCGACGGTACGCCGGTGTTCAAGGGCATGAAGTCCGGTGACATCGACCCCCGGTGCAAAATCGAACACTGCTACTGCGCCAGCGACAAGGCCCTGGCAGTTGGCGGCGGTGTGCTGGAAGCGATACTGGACCTGACTGGAGCGCTGAAAAAATGATGTACCGTCCGCCCAATGATGTGATCTTCCACAGCTTGAAATACCAGAACTTATGAGATGCGACAGGAGAGAGTGCTTGGCGCAGCGCTTTAGAAGCGCAACTGTCGTGTATGAAAAGGAGAAACACCATGCCTGAAAATGAAGTAAAGCTGACGAAACTGGCCAAGTGCGCCGGCTGTGGTGCCAAGGTGGGCGCCGGTGTCCTGGCCCAACTGCTGGACGGCATCAAGGTCCATCAGGACCCCAACCTGCTGGTGGGCTTTGACAAGAGCGACGACGCCAGCGTCTACAAGGTCTCCGAGGACCTGGCCCTGGTGCAGACGGTGGATTTCTTCCCGCCTATTGCCGACGACCCCTATCTCTTCGGCCAGATCGCGGCCACCAACGCCCTCAGCGACGTGTACGCCATGGGCGGCGAGCCCAAGCTGTGCCTGAACATCATGGCCATCCCGGCGGATATGCCCAAGGACGCTGTCCACCAGCTGCTGCGGGGAGGCTATGACAAGGTCTACGAGGCCGGAGCCCTCATTACCGGCGGCCACAGCATCCTGGACGAGGAGCCTAAGTACGGCCTGGCGGTGACGGGCTTCGTTCACCCGGACAAGGTGCTGACCAACTCCGGGGCCAAGCCGGGGGATGTGCTGCTGTTCACCAAGCCCATCGGCATCGGCGTCATCACCACAGCTGCCAAGGCAGATATGGCTTCCCAGGAGAGCATTGAATTTGCACAGAAGATGATGACTACCCTGAACAAGTCCGCACGGGACGCCATGGTGAAGTACCGCATCCACGCTTGCACGGATGTGACGGGCTTCGGCATGCTGGGCCATACCTTCGAGATGGCCCAGGGCAGCGATGTGGAGATCGAGCTCCATGTGGACCGGATCGACTTCATCCCCGAGGCCCTGGAACTGGCCCGCATCGGCATCCTGCCGGAGGGCATGTACCGCAACCGCACCTTTGCGGAGGCTGGCGTGGACGCGGGGGAGACGGAGCTCTGCAAACAGGATCTCCTTTACGACCCCCAGACAGCAGGCGGTCTGCTGATGGCCGTGGACCCGGCGGACGCGGACGCCCTGCTGAAGGAGCTGGAGGGCTGTGTCCCCAGCGCCCGTCGCATCGGTGTGGTCCGGGACTACCGGGGCGGCAAACGCATTTTCCTGCGATGAAGATCAAACCCCTCGGCGCGGACAGCGCCGAGGGGTTTTGCTCATTCCAGAGTGGTTATGGTGCCGATGAAGACGGGGAACTGTTCCCGGCAGTCGATCAGCAGGTAGAGGAAGGGGCGGTTCAGGAGGACTTCCTTTGGATCCGATGGCGCTTCGGCTGGCTCTTCTACCACCGCTGTGGCGGCTCCGGCCTTGGTGCCCTTTTCATCCACCGCGATGCGGGCCTTGTGGAGAACCTGGCTGATGGTGAGGTTCCCCTCCGTGGAGCTGCCGATGCCGGAGAAGTCCGCCAGCTGTCCGTCGAAGGCGTCCGTCATACCCAGGGCTTCCAAAGTATCGCAAAGATTTGTTTCGTATGTGCTCTCGAATTTGGGGATGCCGGCCCAGACCTCCACTGACTCCGGGCTTGCCAGCAGGTCATGAAGCTGCTCCCCGGTGAGAGAATCAACGAAGTCCGCCAGGGAAATACCCTCCTTGGGCAGCAGGGCCGCAAAGGCGCAGTTTCCTCCGGCATAGGATTTCAGAAAGCCTGTGGCGGTCCCGGTCTCCAGATAGCGGTATTCCTTGGAGTACATCATGGGCACGGTCTGCTGCTGTCCATCCTCCGTGGTGAACACGCCGTCCCGGATGCTGGCTTCCTGGTAGATGGTTTGCCATTCCGCCTCAAAGGACAGGGCGTTGATGAGATACATGGCGGCATCCGGTGATATCTCCTGGAGAATTTCCGGGATCATGCCGCCGGTCTTCTTGCGCACCCAATCGTTGATGGCCTTGCAGGCGGCGCTGTTAAAGGGAAGCTGATAGAGGTCTGCGTCATACCAGGCGGCGTTGGTTTGCAGAAAATCCTTCTCCACCGTGAGGGAGCCGTCATCCCGGAACCAGATGGAATTGGCCAGGGAGACCTGGCACTTTTTTTCGTCAGGGAGGGTCTTTCGGCAGGCCAGCAGATAGGCGTTCAGGGATTCCACCGGCAGCCCCAGGACCTGCTCCATCTGGGCAAGGGTCTCGCCTCTGGCGCCGTTGGCCGTCATGGACAGGGCGCAGAGAATGGACAGGGGGGACAGCAGGACATTTTCTCCATCTTCCATCTCCTGCCGCAGCAGCCGGAGGGACAGCCCGGAGGCTACCCCGGCTCCATCGGCGGGGGCGGCTATGTCGGAGACAACGGCGGGGGTGACGCCCTGCATCAGGTCCCGTTTCCCGCCGCAGCCGGAGAGGGTCCCTGCCAGCAAGCAGACGCAGAGAAACAGTGGCAGCAGCTTTTTCATAGGGCAGCCTCCTTTTTTGTCGATATACGAAAAGGCGTTGGGAAGGTTGTCATCATTTGTTCCCATTATACACTTTTTTGACACCATTTGTATCCGAAAATGCCACGACATTCCGGAAAAATTTTCATAGGATGGTCTCAGAGAAAAATCCTTGGAGGGTGGAGAAAGTCCTATGAAAAAAATACTCTTGGCGCTGCTGATGCTTGTGTCGCTCAATCTCCGGGGCACGGTGATCCCGGCCCGGTCCGTTCAGATGGACCCGCAGCCGGCAGAAACGGCACCCACTGTTACCGTCCTGCCCAATCCCTTCCAGCCGGAAGCGGCAGGACCGGAGGAGACCGGAAAAGTGACCGAGTCTCCGGTCCGGACCGTGGACCCCAGCTGCCCCATGGTGGCCCTGACCTTTGATGACGGTCCCCATCCGGTCTACACGGACCAGCTTCTGGACATCCTGGAGGAAAACGGGGCTGTGGCTACCTTCTTTGAAGTGGGACAGAAACTGTCCGGTGCCCCGGAGGTTGTCCGTCGGGCCGAAAAGCTGGGCTGTGAGATCGGCAGCCATTCCAATCGTCACGCCAACCTGGGGAAGCTGGACCCCGAGGCCCTGGAGGCGGACCTGACGGCAGCGGATGCCGCCTTTGAAGAAGTGCTGGGCGCCGCACCCACTCTGCTGCGTCCGCCCTACGGTGCCACCAGCAAGGCACTCAAAGAGGAATCCGGCCGCAGCATCGTCACCTGGTCCGTGGACCCCCAGGACTGGAAGTCCCGGGACGCGGAGCAGGTAGTGGCCCATATACAGGGGGCCGGTGATCTGGATGGACAGGTGATTTTGCTTCACAGCCCCTATGAGAGCTCCGTGGAGGCCGCCCGGACCCTGGTCCCCTGGCTGCAGGCGCAGGGCTACCAGCTGGTGACGGTGTCGGAGCTCATCACGCTCCGGTTCGGGGATACCCTGGAGCCCAACCGGCTCTACAATTATGATTACTTCCGCCGCCCGCCGGCCCTGCCGGAGTCCGCAGCATGAAGTCTCTTGTTCATAGAGACGGAATCCGGACAAAAAGGTTCCCGTGAAAATGAAGCATTTTCACGGGAACCTTCTGTCAATATGCAGCCTCCATGGCCTGGATCTGTTCATAGAGCCAATCGTTGACGGGGACGGCGATATTGTGCTTTGCCGCCAGGCGGCGGACGGTGCCCGCGAACAGCTCCACCTCGCTTTTCCGGTGGGCCAGGCTGTCCTGCCGCATGGAGGTCATTCCATCCGGTGGGAAGCTGTCGATGATGGACACCCAGCTCTCCACATCCCGCTCCGACAGGGGGATGCCCTCGGCGTTGGCGACAGCCAGCACCTCCCGCATGGCGCCCAGCATGGTATCCCGGGCTTTGCCGGGAACCTGCAGGCCGCCGTAGCCGCACTGGAACACCATGGTAGTCTGGTTGCAGCCGGTGTTGCACAGCAGCTTGCTCCAGAGGTGGGTGCGGATGTCGGCGGGCAGGGAATAGGGAAAGCGGATGCGGTCGAAGAAGGCCGTCAGCCGCTCCAGGTGGGCCGGGTCCGTTCCGGTAGGGACACCCAGAGCCAACTCACCCAGGGGATCTGCTTCCGCATGATTGCCCTCCTTGCGGGCGGACATTTTCTGGGCCACGCACCAGACCACCTGCTCCGGGGAGAAAGCCTCTCCCAGTCTGGGTTCGCTGGCAATGCCGTTGAGGACCGAGATCAGGGTGGTCTCCGGCCCCACCAGATGGCGGCAGGAGGCGATGGCGTTCTCCAGTCCGCCGAATTTCACGGCAAACAGCAGCAGGTCCACCGGCTCCGTCACGGAGGCGGCGTCGGTATAGTTGAAGTCACAGAGCTGGCCGTTGAAGGTGATACCCTCCCGGCGGTAGCGCTCCACCCGGTCCCGGTCCGCCAGTACCAGCACGTGTTCCCGGCCCAGGCCCTCTGTCAGCAGATGGGCATACAGGGTGCCCAGGGCACCCAGGCCGATGACACCCACGGTTTTGATTTCTTTCATAATAAGCCTCCTGATGAAAAAAGCGGCGGAATGCTCCGCCGCTTTTCAAAAAATCAGACTCTTTCCAGCCACTTCAGGTCGTAGGGCTCGAAAACGACCTTTTCGTAGGCGTCCACATCCATCATCACGCCGGTCCAGTCGGAGTGGATATCGCCGTTCTGCTTGATAAGGATATCGTACAGAATGTCGTAGGTCACGCCGTCCTTAGGGTCCGTCTCCACGATGGTGGAATAGGGCAGGGTCTTGTGGTAGGTCAGCTCCATGCCTTTGTAATCAAAGTGGAAGCCGCAGCGCATCCGGCAGCCATCCAGGCCGGTATACCGGGCCACCTGCTTCAGATCGTGGAGGATCTTGTCTCCCTCCTCGTCGTAGAGGTTCTCGGGAGTGGTGGCGGTGTAGTCAAACCGGAACTGGATGGAGGCGCCGGGGAGCTTCAAAAACCGCTCCATATAGGGCACCAGGCCCTCGGCGGGGTAGTTCTTGTACAGCACGCAGTTGACCCGGAAGGGCACCGGCAGCCGGGCCAGCAGGTCGTCGTTGGACTCCACCACGTACTTCTGCATGTGGCGGGAGACGTTGATGCAGGTGATCTTATGCTTGTTGCGCTCGGCAAAGGCTAGGATGTCCTCCTCAGACTGGTTGGCGGATACCGGCAGGGTGGTGTTGATGTAGACCTTGTGGGTGGTGGGGATCTGGTCCAGCATGGTCTGGAGCTTTTCAATGTCGGCAAAAGGCTCGCCGCCGGTAAACACAAAATCGCAGTAAGGGGTGATGGCGTCCATCCGGCGGATGCTCTGGCAGATCTTTTCCAGAGAGAAGCCCGTCAGGTCCGCGTACTCGCCTTTGTTGATGCAGAAGGGGCAGTGGTTATTGCAGTCATACGGGACAAAAACAGTCACCGTAGCGCCGCCTTCACGCGTCTTGTAGGGATGTTTCATGATGATCGATCGGCCTTTCGTAATATATATGGGGAGACGGTGCGCTGCACCGCCTGCGATATTGCACACCTAATTAGTTTAATGGATTTTGTACGGCAGGTCAAGAGAAAAAGTGAAATTTCGCCGCACTTTTGTGCCACTTTTTGTATATAGATGGCGGAACACTGTACACAGAGAGGAAAAAGTGCTATACTAACTCTAATTTTTGAAAAAAGGAGGCTGTGGGTATGGAACTGATCACGGCGCCTTTGCAGGCGGCGCTGGATACCGTGACGGCATGGCTGGCAGCCAATCCCCTAGCGGGCGCCTGGTATACGGCCATCGTCCGTTTTTTGTTCCCGGTGCTGGCTGTGCTGATCCTGTACCGGGCCGTGCGGTCCCTGCTGCGGATGCCCCACACGCCGGAGACCTGGGGGCAGCTGAGCCTGCCCAACGGTGCGCCGCTGCTGCTGACCCACTGGGAGAATATCATCGGACGGGGAAAGACGGCGGACGTCTATCTGAATTACCCCAGCGTTTCCCGGCAGCACGCCGCTCTATGTCGGGGAGAGAACGGAGAGTGGACGGTGTATGACCTGGGCTCCAAGGGCGGCACTTTGGTGAATGGGGAGGCCGTGGAGGGCTCCGCTCAGGTGAAGCTGGGAGACACCATCACCCTGGGGGGCGTCCCCCTGGTGTTCCTGCCCCAGACGGTGGCGGAGCGGGAGGAGCTGGAGAAGAAGCGAAAGGCGGAGCGGCCCGCCGCCATGTGGCCCTCTTTCCTGTGGCTGACAGTGTTTCAGGTACTGACCTGCCTGCAGCTGGTCATTGCGGAGGGGACAGAGGCCAGCGTGTGGGTGCCGCTGTCCTTCCTGGGCCTGACGGCGGTCATGTGGCTGTACGCCATCATTCTGCGGTGCACCCGCTGCGTGGGCTTTGAGATGGAGACCATCGCTTTTTTCCTCTCCACCCTGTCCCTGGCGGTGACGGCCTCCAGCGCGCCGGGGAGTTTGCTCAAGCAGTTCGCCGCCATCGTACTGGGGCTGGTGCTGTTTCTGGTGCTGGGCCTGTTCCTGCGGGACCTGGGTCGGGTGCGGAAGAGCCGCTGGTGGATGGCGGCCGCCGCTATCGGCCTGCTGGGCATCACGCTGGTGCTGGGTAATGCCAAATACGGCGCCGTCAACTGGATCTCCATTGGGGGACTGTCCTTTCAGCCCTCGGAGATTGCCAAGATCTGCTATATCTTTGCCGGCTCTGCCACCCTGGAGCGGCTGTTTCACAAGCGCAACATCACCCTGTTCATCCTGCTGACCGGCGTGTGCATCGGCCTGCTGGGGCTCATGAGCGACTTCGGCACAGCAGCTATCTTTTTCGTGACCTTCCTGGTGATCGCCTACCTGCGGTCCGGGGACTGGGCCACCCTGACCCTGATCTGCGGCGGCGCGGTGTTCGGTGCGGGCATCATCGTGACCTTCAAACCCTATATTCTCAGCCGCTTTGCCTCCTGGGGCCACGCCTGGGAGGCGGCTTCCACCACCGGCTACCAGCAGACCCGCACCATGTCCGCGGCGGCTTCCGGCGGCCTGCTGGGCATGGGCGGCGGCAACGGCTGGCTCCACCGCATCCCCGCAGCGGACACGGACCTGGTGTTTGGCATGCTGTGTGAGGAGTGGGGACTGCTGATCGCCGTGCTGGCGGTAGTGAGCATCATCACCCTGGCAGTCTTCGCGGTGCGGGCCTGCCGGGTGGGCCGCAGCAGCTATTACATCATTGCCGCCTGTGCGGCAGGGTCCCTGCTGGTGTTCCAGACCTGCCTGAATGTGTTCGGCTCCGTGGATCTGCTGCCACTGACCGGCGTGACCTTCCCCTTTGTGTCCAACGGCGGCTCCGCCATGATGTCCGCCTGGGGCCTGCTGGCCTTCCTGAAGGCCACGGATACCCGGGAGAACGCCAGCTTCGCCATCCAGCGGAAGCCTCAGCGGCAGCTGACGGAGCAGGCCCGCCATATGGCAGAGGCCGTGGACGATCCTTTCGGAGGAGAAGAGGAGGTGGACCATGAAAAAGATTGAGCGGCGGGCGGTGGTCTGCGCCGTGCTGGCTTTGCTGCTGGCGGCAGGCCTGGGATGCTTCCTGGTGAGGTATTTCCTGGACGGCGGCAGTTGGGCCTCCTCTGCCTTCAACCGGCACCTTTACGATACCAACGGCGTCCTGGCGGCGGGGACCGTGCTGGACCGGGATGGAGATGTGCTGTCCGAGGTGAAGAACGGCAAGCGCACCTACTATGAGAACGAGACCGTCCGGAAGGCCACCCTCCATGCGGTGGGCGACCTACAGGGCAGCATCGGCACCGGCGCCCTCAACGCCTTTGCCGACAAGCTGACGGGATACAGTCTGTTGAACGGCACCTTCGGTGCGGAGCGGGGCTCGGAGCTGTACCTTACCATCGACGCCCGGTACAATTACGAGGCATATCAGGCCCTGAACGGTCACGCGGGCACCGTGGCGGTGTACAACTACAAGACCGGCGAGGTCCTGTGCATGGTCTCCGCCCCCAGCTACGACCCGCTGCACGTTCCGGCGGATATCGAGATCAACGACCGCTACGAGGGCGCCTATCTGAACCGATTTTTGTCCTCCAGCTTCACTCCCGGCTCCGTCTATAAGACCGTGACTCTGGAGGCGGCGCTGCAGGAGATCCCGGACATCCAGGACCGCACCTGGACCTGCCAGGGCAGCGTCCAGATCGGGGATGAGACCATCATCTGCTCCGGCACCCACGGGGAGCAGCATATCGGCGACGCCTTTGCCAATTCCTGCAATGTGGCCTTTGCCCAGATCGCCGTGGAGCTGGGGGCGGATACCATGAAGAAATATACGGAAAAAGCCGGACTGACGGACAGCTATTCCGTGGATGGCCTGCCCACCGCCAAAGGCTCCTTCTCCTGGGAGAATATCACGGACGGCTCTCTGGGTTGGGCCGGCGTGGGTCAGTATAAGGACCAGGTGAATCCCTGCGCCTTGATGGTCTACATGGGTGCCATTGCAAACGGCGGCAGGGCGGCGGAGCCGTATCTGATCGGAAAGACCGTCAATTCTCTGGGACTGCCGTCTTTGCCCCATCTGACCCGAAAGACCGGGACGTTGATCTCGGGTAAGATCGCCGACACCCTGGCGGACATGATGGCGGACAACGTGGAGAAGACTTACGGCACCAAGCGGTTCCCCAATATGGAACTCTGCGCCAAGTCCGGCACCGCCGAGGTGGGGGAGGGTAAGACGCCCCACGCCTGGTTTGCCGGGTTCCTGCGGAACGAGGACGCCCCCTACGCCTTTGTGGTGCTGGTGGAAAACGGCGGCGGCGGAAGCTCCGTGGCCGGCACCGTGGCGGGCCGTGTCCTGGATATCATGGTCAATGGCTATTAAAAAACAGCCGCTGCGCACAGGACGCAGCGGCTTTGCACAAAAAATCTCAAACATTTTCGTCGCGGACACAGTGCGTCTCCTCGCGGCATAGCCGCTGTGGCCTTCGCTAAAAAACATGCCACTGGCATGTTTTTTAACGCTGCGGCGTGGCGAAAATACCCTGACTCAGCCGCCTGGGGCGGCGGCACCAGTCCGCAGACTGGTGGGGGGTTCAGCCCAAAAGAGAGAGGAGCCATCTGGCCCCTCTCTCTTTTGGGTGTCTAAGGGGGATGAAATCCCCCTTGGAGTTAAAATGCGGGCACCACGGCACCGGCGTACTTCTCGTTGATGAAGTCGCGGACGTCCTCAGAGTGCAGGGCTTCCACCAGAGCCTGAACGGCGGGGTTGTTCTCGTTGCCTTCCTTGACCACCAGGATGTTCACATAGGGAGAGTCAGCATCCTCGATGGCCAGGGCGTCCTCCACGGGGTTGAAGCCGGCTTCCAGTGCGTAGTTGACGTTGATGACAGCGATGTCGACCTCGGTCAGGGCGTTGGGGACCATGGCAGCCTCCAGCTCGGTGAAGGTCAGGTTCTTGGGGTTCTCCACGATGTCATTGGGCGTGGCGTCCAGACCGGCGTCATCGCTGAGCTTGATCAGACCCTGGGCCTCCAACAGCAGCAGGGCGCGGGCCTCGTTGGTCACGTCGTTGGGGACGGCCACGGAAGCGCCGTCAGCCAGCTCCTCCAGAGAGGCGGTCTTACCGGCGTAGATACCCATGGGCTCAATGTGGACGCCGGCCACGCTCACCAGGTGGGTGCCGTTCTCAGCGTTGAAGTTGTCCAGATAGGGGACATGCTGGAAGTAGTTGGCGTCCTCGGCGCCCTCTTCCACGGCGGTGTTGGGGACCACATAGTCGCCGTAGACGTTGATCTTCAGGTCGATGCCCTGCTCGGCCAGGATGGGAACGCAGACTTCCAGGATCTCGGCGTGGGGGGTTGCGGAAGCGGCCACGTTCAGGACAGTGGTCTCGGCGGGGGTCTCAGCGGGCTTCTCGGTCTGAGCGGGGGTCTCCTTGGAGCCGCCGCAGGCGGCCAGGGACAGGCACAGCACCAGGGCCAGTGCCAGAGTCAGCAGTTTCTTCATGTTCTTTTCCTCCAATACTTTTCGGGATTTTTTATTTCATACGGCTGTCCAAGATTCCGAAGACAGGCGGTGAAACCGGTAAAATGAAATTACTTGGTGTGAGTGAACCGGGCCCACAATTCCAGGGGGGCAAAGCCCTTCTTGTGTCCGCTGTCCAGCCGCTTGTCGATGCGGGCCGACACATGGCTGAAAACGGATTGAATGAGCTGCACCAAGACGACCAGGAAAATGACCGTTACCAGCAGCATGGGGGGATAGCGGCGCTGGTAGCCGTACCGGATGGCCAGGTCGCCCAGGCCGCCCGCGCCAATGGCACCGGCGATAGCGGTGTAGGCCAGGATGGTGACGATGGAGATGGCACCACCCAGCACCAGGGAGGGCTTCGCCTCCGGCAGATAGACCTTCCAGACGATCTGGAAGGTGGACGCGCCCATGGACTGGGCCGCCTCCACCACGCCGGCATCCACCTCCGAAAGGGAGGTCTCCACCATGCGGGCGATGAAGGGAGCCGCGGAGACCACCAGGGGGACAATGGCGCCCCGGACGCCGATCTTGGTGCCCACGATCAGCTTGGTGAAGTCCATGATGGCCACCATCAGGATGATGAAGGGGAGGGACCGGCCCACGTTGATGATCCAGCCCAGGACCTTGTAGATCACGTTATTGGGGCGGATACCGTGGGGCTGGGTCAGGATGAGAGCCACGCCCAGAGGCAGACCCAGCAGGTAGGCGAACACCGTGGAGATACCGGTCATGACCAGGGTGTCGATGGTGCCCTCCAGCAGCAAGGGACCGTATTTGGCCCAGAATTCGGCGGTGATCAGATCAACCATGGTATTCCACCTCCTCGGCAGTGACGTTGGGCTGGGAGCGGATGTAGCTCAGGGCCTTGGCGGCCTCGTTGGGGTCGTCGGGGAGCCCCAGCAGCATGGTGCCGAAGGCCTTGCCGTCGATGTTGCGGGTGTCGGCGCCCAGAATGTTCACCTTCACGCCGCAGTCAATGGCGAGAGAGGCAATCAGGGGCTGGTAGGCAGTGCCGCCGTTGAAGGCCACCCGGACCGCGTGAGTGCCGACGGGGTACTGCTGGACGCTGGCGCCGCCGGGATACACCAGACGGCGGGCCGCGTCGGTCTTGGGATTGGAGAAAATCTCCTCCACATCGCCCTGCTCCGCCACTACGCCGCCGTCCAGAATGGCGACCCGGGAGCAGATCTCCTCAATGACGCTCATCTGGTGGGTGATGACCACCACGGTCACCCCCAGCTTCTGGTTCAGGTCCTTCAGCAGGGCCAGAATGGAAGCGGTGGTGGTGGGGTCCAGGGCGGAGGTAGCCTCGTCGCACAGGAGCACCTTGGGATCCGTGGCCAGGGCCCGGGCAATGGCAACACGCTGCTTCTGGCCGCCGGAGAGCTGGGAGGGATAGGCGTCCGCCTTGTCGGCCAGACCCACGATCTCCAGCAGCTCCAAAGCCCGCTTTCTGGCCTGGGCGGCGGGGGTGCCGCACAGCTCCATGGGGAAGCAGACGTTTTTCAGGCAGGTGCGCTGCATCAGCAGGTTGAAGCTCTGGAAAATCATGGTGATGTTCCGGCGGGCCAGCCGCAGCTCCTTTTCACTGACCTGGACCGGGTTTTCTTTTTCACCGTCCTGCTCCATCCAGGCCAGACGCTGACCGTCTACGATGACGGTGCCGGAGGTAGGCCGCTCCAGCAGGTTCATGCACCGGACCAGGGTGCTTTTGCCTGCGCCGGACAGGCCAATGATGCCGAAGATCTCACCCTGTTTGATATCCAGATTGATGTCCTCCAGGGCGTGAACGGCGGTGTCGCCGCTGCCAAAGGTCTTGTTCAGATGCTGGATTTGAATGATCGATTCGCTCACAGTATCAAAACTCCTTTTCGGATAAATTAAGCAACAAAAAAGCCCTTGAAGCCAATGCTCCAAGGACGAGTCGGAAACCCGTGGTACCACCTTGATTTGCGCACTTTCTCACGAAAGCGGCCTTGCGGAGTGCCAGCACACTCCTGCGCTGTGACGTGCGCACACGTCGTGACCTATGCGTCCGCGGTCGGCCACGCAACTCCAAGACCATGTTCGGCAAGCCCTTCCGTGCCTCTTTCCACCAGTCAAGGCTCTCTGTGACGTATCTGCCTGCGTACTCTTCTCTTCATCGTCTTTGCGGTATGAACTTGTTTGGTTATCTATATTGCAGTTTACACGTTATCGGTTTTTGTGTCAACAGATAAAAAGGCCAGAGAACAGCGAATTTGAAACGCAGAATTTGTGTGATTTTGACAACTCCTGTAAAAATGCTGATAAAAATTTACATATTGAGCTCCGGTATGGGATTGTAAGGCCGGGGCAAAACTGCTATTATATGTGGAATGTGAAAGGGAAAACCGGAAGGAAGGCGGACAGATGGCAGTACGTCGGGATCAAAATTTCATCATTCGCTGGCTGCGAGACCTGCTGTGCGGCTTCCTGATCGGCGCGGGAGCTATTTTGCCCGGTGTCTCCGGTGGCGTGCTGGCGGTGGTGTTTGACATCTACCGTCCCTTCATGGAGGTTCTCACCCGGCCCCGGACTGCCATCCCCAAGTACTGGAGGTGGTTCCTGCCCATTGCCCTGGGCTGGTGCGTGGGCTTTCTGGGCTTCGCCAAGGGCATTGCGGCGGCCATCAGTCTCTCCAATACCGTGACCACCTGGCTGTTTATCGGCCTGATCGTGGGAACGGTGCCCTCCCTGTTCCGAGAGGCCGGGAAGGAGGGGCGGACCGCCGCCTCCTGGGGGAGCCTGCTGCTGTGCGCGGGTGCGGTGTTCGCGGGGCTTTTTTATGTGAGCCGCATTGCGGAGGTCACCGTGGAGCCAAACTTCTGGTGGTATAATTTCTGCGGTGTCCTCTGGGGCATGAGCATCGTGATCCCCGGTATGACCTCGTCTTCCGTCATGATGGCCCTGGGACTGTATCAGCCCATGCTGGAGGGACTGGCCCGGCTGGACCTGCTGGTACTGTCCGCCAGCCTGCCGGGGATGGTGCTGGCCATTGCCCTGCTGGCCCGGCTGGTGAGCTGGTTCTTCCGGCGCCATTACGCCGTGGCCTTCCACGGTATCCTGGGCTTTGTACTGGCATCCACCTTGGTCATTATCCCCACGGAATACGGGCCCGGAGAGCCGTTGCTGTCAGCCCTCTGCTGTGTCGGCGGCTTTTTGCTGGCGTTCCTGTTAGCCCGTCTGGACAAAAAAATTCAAACATAAAAGGAGCTCTTTCGAGCTCCTTTTTCTTATGTCTCGGGCAGGGTGGCAAGGTCGGCTTCCACCAGCTTCTGCAGACTCATGAGGATGCCCAGCTTGGCGTGATACCAGGTGAGCCCGCCCTGGAAATAGACAGCGTAGGGCTCCCGGATGGGACCGTCAGCGGACAGCTCGATGCTGCTGCCCTGGACGAAGGCACCTGCCGCCATGATGACGTCGCTGTCGTAACCCGGCATGGCCCAGGGCTCCGGGGTCACGTAGCTGTCCACAGGGGCCGCCGCCTGAATGCCCCGGCAGAAGGCCACCATGGCCTCCCGACTGCCCAAGGTGACGGCCTGAATGATATCGTGACGGCTCTCCGTGGCATTGGGTACGCAGGCAAAGCCCAGCTTTTCATAGATGTTGGCGGCAAAGACCGCGCCCTTCAGGGCTCCGGCCACCACCGTGGGGGACAGGAACAGGCCCTGATAGAAGGCGGGCATCAACCCCAGGTTGGCGCCCACCTCCTGGCCCAGACCGGGGGCAGAGAGCCGGTAGGCGCACCGCTCCACACACTCACGGGTGCCGCAGATGTAGCCGCCGATGGGGGCCAGGCCGCCGCCGGGGTTTTTGATGAGACTGCCCACCACCATGTCGGCTCCCATGTCGGAGGGCTCCAGCCGCTCCACGAACTCGCCGTAGCAGTTGTCCACCATCACCTTCACGTCGGGCTTCACAGATTTACAGAAGGCGATCAGCTCACCGATCTGGGCCACGGAGAAGGAGGGACGCGTGGCATAGCCTTTGGACCGCTGGATGGTGATGAGCTTGGTGCGGTCGTTGACTTTCTCCCGGATAGCGTCGTAGTCAAAGGAGCCGTCGGGCTTCAAATCGGCCTGGGCGTAGGTGACACCGTACTCCTTCAGGGAGCACTTGCTCTCCCGGATGCCGATGACCTCCTCCAGGGTGTCGTAGGGAGCGCCCACGGGGGACAGCAGCTCGTCGCCGGGCAGCAGGTTGGCGGAGAGGGCCACTGTCAGGGCGTGGGTGCCGCAGGTGATCTGGGGCCGCACCAGGGCGGCCTCCGTGTGGAACACATCGGCGTAGACCCGTTCCAGGTTGTCCCGGCCCTCGTCATCGTAGCCATAGCCGGTGGTGGCGGCGAAGTGGGTGGCGTTGACCCGATTTTTCTGCATGGCAGCCAGGACCTTGCCCTGGTTGTACTCTGCCGTCTGGTCAATGGCGTTAAACCGCTCCCGCAGGTCCCGCAGCACCGCTTCACCGTATTCATAGACAGCCCGGCTGACGCCCAGCTGTTCATACATCTTCTCAATTTCCATGGTTTTCATCCTTTTTACGTATTTCTTGCACAAGTGCTGATTATAGCAGGCAAGGAGAAAAATAGCAAGTAAAACTGCCCAGTTGGGATGGAATATTGCAATTAGCAGGGAAAACCGCTACAATGAGGGCAAAAAGCGGAGAGGGTGGAATACAATGAACTGTCGTGTGATCAATATGGAACAGGATCCCCGGAAGGAACAGTACGCCTATTTCCGGAACTTCGCCAACCCCTATGTGGGGCTGACGGTGAATGTAGACATCACCGGCTTGATGACCAGAAAGGTGCGGGGGGAGAGCTTGTTCCTCCTGACGCTTTATGCCGTATCCCGGGCGGCCAACAGCGTGCCGGAACTGCGGCGGCGCATCCGGGGAGACCAGGTGGTGGAGTATGATTGGTGTCCTACCTCTCACACGGAAGCCCTGGACAACGGCGCTTACTGCTATTGCCGCCTGTCGGCGGATATGCCCCTGGAGGACTTCCTTCCTTATGCCAAAGCGGCCCAGGAGGGGGTAAAGGAAGCTCCCTCCCTGGATGATGGGGAGGAGGGGGAGAGCCTGTTCTTCGTCTCCTGCGTACCCTGGGTCAGCTATACGGCCATGGTCCAGCCGGTGCCCTCTCCGGCGGACAGCAATCCCCGCATCACATGGGGAAGGTATTTTCAACAGGAGGGGAGGACCCTGCTGCCAGTAACCCTGCTGGCCAACCACGCACTGGTGGACGGCCTTCATATTGCCCGGTTTTATGAGGCCCTGGACCGGGAATTGGCGGCTATCGGGACGGAAGAAACGTAAAAAAGCGGCACGCTTGCGCGTGCCGCTTTTGCTATGTAGCGCTCAGACGTGGATACCGCCCACGAAATAGGTGTTGTAATAGCCGCTGGTCAGGTCACTGATGATGACGCCGTTGCTGCGGGAGGAAGAGGAATGGATATGCTGACCATTGCCGATGTAGATGCCCACGTGGGAGCAGGCCTTGCCGGCGTTGCGGCTGGGATCATTGAAAAGCACTAAATCACCGGGCTGCAGCTCGGAAATGGAATAGACCCGGGTGCCGATGCCGCTCTGCCACTGACCGGTGGCGGTGTGGGGCAGGGAGTAGCCGAACTGCTTGTAGATATACATGGTGAAGCCGGAGCAGTCAAAGCCGCTGGGGGAAGCGCCGCCGTAAACATAGTGGGTACCCAGGAACTGCTTGGCGGTCTCCACAATGGAATTGCCGGTGGCGGAGGTAGTGGTGGCGGTATTGGAAGCGGTCAGATCCAGGAAATCACTGCGGATATAGCCTTCCGTGCCGTATTTGCAGGTGACATCATACCAGCCGTCTTCGAAGCCGTTGACGGTGACGATGGTGCCGCTGTTCACGCTGGCCAGGACCTCGGATTCCGTGGAGGGGCCGGAGCGAACGTTGATGCCGTCGCCATTGGCGCGGCCATAGGTGGTGAAAATGTTGTCCTGATCAATGACCAGGTAGTCGGCGGAGACATAGCCGGTCTTGCCGTTGTAAGCGATCCGGTACCAACCGTCGATGCTGTTGTCCAGCACAGCCACAGCCACACCCTTGTCCAGGGTGGTGACAATAGAGGCAGAAGTGGAGGGCTCTTCCCGAAGTCTCAGAGAGGAGCCGGTGGTGGCGCCCACGGCAACGGCCTGTTCAGACTCAGCCGCCGCAGCAAAGCCCGCCAGCAACAGTACCGTGATGGCAGAGAGCAGGAGCACGCGGGTCATCTTACCTGCGAAGTGTGTCATGGGTGTACATCCTTTCGTTGATCTTTGGCGGCTTACTTCTCTTTCAGAGCCCGCTCCAGCCAGATGGCGGCAATGTCCATCGCGGCGTAGAGGCTGTCCTTTTCACTCTTTTTCACTACGCGGTCACGGGATTTCAGGTCAGGGTCCGTCAGCTGCAGCTGAATGGAGACCTTGGTGGCCACGTCCAGGTCCTGGTCCTTTTTGGTCTCCAGAATCTGCATCATGATGATATATTTCTCGGCCATCGTTCCGTAATAGATCAGATTGTCGATCCGGCGGAGAGGGTGGCCTTTGTACATCAGGCCTTCCGCTTTCGCGGTCTTGGGTTCTGCCATGGAAACACTCCTTTGAAAAATTGTAACCAAATTGTAACACATTTTTTCCGGATTGTCAACATTCCCGGAAAAGAGGTGGGAAAGGCAATTTATACCAAGGCTGAAGTGCAAAAAAAGCCCCCGGGGACCGTGGCCCTCGGGGGAAAAATCCTTATTGTCCCAGATACCGGCGGACCAGGACCTGCAGCAGCTCGTCGCGGTCAATCTTGCGGATCAGGGTTCGGGCGTTGTTGTGGTTGGTGATATAGGTGGGGTCCTCGGAAAGGATGTAGCCCACGATCTGGTTGATGGGGTTGTAGCCTTTCTCCTCCAATGCCTGATAGACGGCGGTGAGGATCTGATGGATCTCCGCATCCTTATCTGTGGCGATTTTAAACTTCCGGGTATAATTATCCAAGCTGCCCATACAGACACCACCTTTCCTCAATATTTATATAGTATACTCGATTTTTGGAAAACTGTAAAGCCCTCGGCCGAGAAAAATGCGAAAGATTTTTACTGGGCGGAGCCAAAGTTATGCTTCGGCTCCGCCCAGTATGGTTTTCCTTTAACGCAGGACCGCGCCCAGCTCGGAAGCCAGCAGGTCCAGGATGCTCTTCACGTCCTCGTCAGCTGCCTCCCATTTGATGCAGGCATCAAATGGGGCCCCAAGGGCATTGAAATGCTCGGCGGAAATGAATTCCGCCTGCGCCAAGGTTTTGCTCCGCAAAACGCTTGTACGCGCTGAAGCGCGCCAGCTTACCGCAAGACCGCACCCAGCTCGGAAGCCAGCAGGTCCAGGATGCTCTTCACGTCCTCATCAGCTTCCTGGGCAGTGAGGCTGCGGTCGTCAGCCCGGAGGGTCAGGTTGAAGGCCACGCTCTTCTTGCCCTCGGGGATGCCGGTGCCGGTATAGATGTCGAACAGTGCCACATCTTTCAGCAGGCCCTTGGCGCCCCGACGGATGCAGTCCTCCAGAGCGCCCACGGTGACGGCCTTGTCACAGACCACGGCGATATCCCGGGTGACGGCGGGGAACTTGGGCAGGGGCTGGTAGACGGGGTCCTCTCCACGGGCGGCAAACAGGGCGTTGAAGTCCAGCTCGGCGCAGTAGAAGTCCGCATCCACATCGTAATTCCGGGCCACCAGGGGATGGATCTGGCCGAACACGCCGATGCGGGTGTCGCCGCACCAGACGGTGGCGCAGCGGCCGGGATGATAAGAGGGATCGTCGCCGCAGGCCACAAAGCGGACATCCTTGGCGCGGATCTCGCCCAGAATGGCCTCAATGACGCCCTTCATGGCGAAGAAGTCCATGTCGGGACCGTAGGCGCCGATGGACAGCACCTTGTTCTCCACAGCCAGACCGTCCTCGCCGCCCAGCTGATAGGTGCGGCCGATCTCATAGAGCTTGGCGGACTTGTTGCGGAAGTTGTAGTTCCGGGTCAGGATCTCCAGCATGGAAGGCAGGACCGTAGTCCGCATGATGGAGGTGTCCTCGCCCAGGGGGTTCAGAATCTTGAAGGACTCCCGGCGGGGATCATCCGCGGCCCAGCGGATCTTGTCGTAATAGGTGGGGGAGATGAAGGAGTAGGTGATGATCTCATCGTAACCGCAGGTGCGGCACACGGAGCCCAGCAGCTGCTCCAGCTTCTGCTCGGGGGAGTAACCGCCCTGAGTGGTCTCACCGGACACCAGGGTGCAGGGGATGTTGTTGTAGCCGTGGAACCGGGCCACTTCCTCCGCCAGGTCCGCCATCCGCAGCACGTCGCCGCGCCAGGAGGGGACCGTCACCTGGTCGCCGTCCACCTGGAAGTCCAGCTTCTTCAGGATGCGGACCATCTCGTCGGCGTCCACGTCGGTGCCCAGCAGGGCGTTGATCTTCTCAGGTTCCAGCTTCAGGACGGTGGGCTGGGGCACATAGTTGAGAATGTCGATGACGCCGTCCACCACTTCGCCGGCGCCCAGCAGTTCCACCAGCTCGCAGGCGCGGTTGACAGCGGGCAGGGTGTTGAGGATATCCAGGCCTTTCTCAAATTTGGCAGAGGCCTCGGTGCGCATACCCAGGGACAGGGCGCCCTTGCGGATGCAGGTGCCATTGAAGTTGGCGGACTCGAACACCACGTCCACGGTGTCCGCCACGATCTCGCTGTTCAGACCGCCCATGATGCCCGCCAGGCCCACGGCGCGGGTGTCGTCGGCAATGACCAGGTGGTCGTGGGTCAGCTTGCGGACGTTGCCGTCCAGAGTGGTCAGCTCCTCGCCTTCCTCGGCGCGGCGGACGATGATCTTGCCGCCCTTCACATAGCGGTAGTCAAAGGCGTGCATGGGCTGGCCATATTCCAGCATGACGTAGTTGGTGATGTCCACGATGTTGTTGATGGGGCGGACGCCCATGGCCCGCAGCCGCTCCCGCATCCACTTGGGGGAGGGAGCGATCTTCACGTTCCGCACCATGCGGGCGGTGTACCGGGGGCACAGGTCGGCGGCGGGAGTCTCCACGTCCAGCAGTTCCATCAGGTTGCCTTCCGCGCCGCCCTTCACCACGGGCTCGTGGAGCCGCAGGTCGGCGTCAAAGGTAGCGGCGGCCTCTCGGGCCAGACCGATGATGCTCAGGCAGTCGGGGCGGTTGGGAGTGATCTCAAACTCCACCACGTGGTCATCGGCGCCGATGACGGGCTTGATGTCCTGGCCCAGGGTCAGGCCTTCCTCATGCAGGATGAAGATGCCGTCGGGGATGCAGTGGGGGAATTCGGCCTTCTCCGCGTGGAGGTCGGCCAGGGTGCAGATGGTGCCGGACTTGGTGTTAAAGGCCACCAGGTCTTCCGCATGGAGGTTCTGGCAGGGAGTGACCACCTCGGTGACGGCCTTGCCGTCATCCAGAGCGCACTTCCACAGATTGACGCCGGCGTTTTCCACAGCGGTGACCTTGGCGGCCACCACGGGACCGTAGATCTTGTGGCCCGGCTGGATGTCAGCGGGGATGGAGGGCTTCTCGGGGTCCAGAGGCTTGTAGTCTCCCAGAATGGCAGCGGCCACCACCGCGGCGTAGGGGAAGTCCCGCTCGTCCAGATTCAGCTCGTACAGGCCGCACAGCATGCCGTTGGATACCACGCCACGCAGCTTGCCCTTTTCGATCTTCTTGCCGCCGGGCAGGGTGGACTTGTGCTTGGCCACGGGGACCAGATCGCCCTCGTGGATGTTCCATGCACCGGTGCAGATCTGCAGCAGCTCCTCGCCGCCCACGTCGATCTGGCAGATCCACATGTGGTCGGAGTTGGGATGGCGCTCCAGAGAGACGATCTTGCCCACCACCACGTTGGAGATCTCGGCGCCCAGGTCCTCGGTGGTCTCCACCTTGGAGCCGGACAGGGTCATAGCCTCGGCAAATTCTTTATCATTGACCTCAACGGTGACAAATTCGTTGAGCCATTTTCTGCTTAAATTCATAGAATGATCCTCCTATTTTGATTAGGAAAGCGAAACAAACGTCCCGCAGAATTTCCGCCTCCGACGGAAACATGTCAAATTATTTTTGTCAGGACAGAAGGTGAATTGCCGCAAAGCGGCAAGAGAGGCCGCCCTGGGGCGTGTGCCTGACAAAAATACCCCGACCCAGCCGCCTTGGGCGGCGTTCACCAGTGACCGACCCAAGAGGTCCCCGCCGAAGCCCAGCGAAGCGGATTCGGTGGGGAAAGGAAGAACAAGCGGAGCGGTGTGAGCTTTCTCCGAAGACGGAAGCGAATGAAGCGCAGCTTGCTCTGACGCGGTGGTGGGGGATTCTCAAGGGGGAGCCTGCTCCCCCTTGACCTCTGTCAGAACTGCTCCAGGAACCGCACATCGTTCTCAAAGATCAGCCGCAGGTCGGCGATCTTGAAGCGGCGCATAGCGGTGCGCTCCAGGCCCATACCGAAGGCCCAGCCGGAGTAGACCTCCGGATCGATGCCGGCCATCTCCAGCACCTTGGGATGCACCATGCCGGCGCCCAGCAGCTCGATCCAGCCCTCGCCCTTGCAGGTGGGGCAGCCCACGCCGCCGCACTTGTGGCACTGGACGTCCATCTCGCAGGAGGGCTCGGTGAAGGGGAAGTGATGGGGGCGGAAACGGGTCTTGGTGCCCTCGCCGTACAGCTTTTCCACCACGGTGTTCAACGTGCCCTTCAGGTCGGCCATGGTGACGTTCTTGTCGATGACCATGCCCTCCACCTGATGGAACATGGGGGAGTGGGTGGCGTCCACCTCATCCTTGCGGTACACCCGGCCCGGGGCGATGATGCGGATGGGCAGCTCCATGGTCTCCATGGCCCGGACCTGCATGGGGCTGGTCTGGGAGCGCAGCATCACGCGGCTGTCCTCGTCGAAATAGAAGGTATCGGACCAGTCACGGGAGGGATGGCCCTCCTCGGCGTTCAGCTTGTCGAAGTTGTAGGTGGCCAGTTCCACCTCGGGGCCGTCCAGCACGGTGAAGCCCATGCCCACGAAGATGTCCTTGATTTCATCCAGAGCCAGGTACATGGGGTGCTTGTGGCCGATCTTCACTTCCTTGCCGGGGATGGTCACATCCAGGGTCTCGGCGGCCAGCTTGTCAGCCAGAGCCTTTTCCGCCAGAACAGCGGACTGGGACTCAATGGCGCTCTCCAGAGCGGCCCGGACTTCGTTGGCCATCTGGCCCATGACGGGGCGCTCCTCGGGGCTGAGCTTGCCCATCTGCTTCAGAACGGCGGTCAGCTCGCCCTTCTTGCCCAGATACTGGACCCGGACGGCGTCCAGCTCCGCTGTGGTCTGAGTGCCGTTGATGGCATCCAGCGCAGCGCTGCGAATAGCTTCCAGTTGTGCTTTCATAGTCATGCTCCTTATATAAATGTTCTTTTGAGGCAAATAAAAAAGCCCCTCGCCCCTTGATTGGGACGAAAGGCCGGTCCTTCCGCGGTACCACCCAAATTCACGCCGGTATGGCGTGCGCTTGAAGCCCCTGTAACGGAGGGCATCCGGCCATGTCTCCATGGCGGCTCCCGGGCGAACCAAACCGGGCGTCCGCAGTCTGGCTTGCAGCCGGTGACCAGACCTCTCTTGGCGGCGTGTCGCGGTTATTTTCCCGTTCATCGCTGATAACAACTAACATTTATACCATATAAAATAAAGAAATGCAAGAGGGAAAAGCCCCTTTCCCACCGAATTTCGGTGGGAAAGGGGAGGGAAATCGGTCAGTCCTCGCCCTTGTAGGGGTCCAGCGCCACGCTCGCCACGCCGCAGAGGATGCCGCCCACCGCGAAGACCCACCAGGCAGTGCCCCAGGTGTTCCGGGTGAGCCCCAGGCCCACGTAGATGGCAGTAGCCAGCAGCATGATGACGCCGCAGGCGGCGCCGATGAGGTTCAGCCGCTTTTTGGCCTCCGGGTCCGGGTTGTTGTCCCGGTTGTACTTCCAGATCTTGTACTTGTCCTCCTGCATGCCGCCGTAAATGAAGGAGAATACCGCCCCGGCGATCAGCAGCAGGAAGCAGGCGGCTGCGAAGGACTCGTAGGGCTCCCGCTCCGGCAGGAAAGCAAAGGTCAGGATCAGCAGCACCAAGCCGAAGAGGATGGCACCCACACCGCCGGCGATGTACCACACGAATTTCTGATGGAAAGCATCCTTTTCCTCCTCGGTATAAAAGTCCTGGATGACGGGATGTTTTTTGCGGAAGTTGTCGTGCTGGATGCCGCCGGCCACCATGACCACCACGGAGATGGTGAGGATCAGCATAAACACCGCCGTGGACAGCATCTCGGGCAGGCCCAGAGTGTTCAGCAGGATCATCAGGGCAATACCGGCGATGATAGAAAAGACTGGCAGGGCAATCTGCAGGGTGAAGCGGTTCATGTGATCGTCATACCGGGCGGTATCGCTGACCCGGCTCTCCTCCACGCTGCCCCGCAGCAGGGTGTCCATATTGACGTCATAGAGATCGCAGATGCGCAGCAGGGTGTCCATTTCCGGGAAGCTGGCGCCGCTCTCCCACTTGCTGACAGACTGACGGGAAACCTCCAGCTGTTCCGCCAGCTGCTCCTGGGTAACGCCTGCCTGGGCACGGATGTATTGCAGATTATTTGAAAAAGCCATGGTAAAAACCTCCTGTGTTTGATGGCCTCATCCTACCGGAGCAGGCGTGTCAATGCCAGCGATTTGGTGTTGCGTTTGAAGAAAATGATGTAACGTTTCGGTTGCGAAGCCTATTATACCAGGGTTTTCCGGACTTTGGAAGAAAAATCGAATTGCATTGGAGCGGTGTACCTCTTATAATGAGGAAAAACGACACGGGAGGCATGGACCATGAAGCTGGCGACAGCCGCGCAGATGCGGGAACTGGACAGACAGGCCATCCAGGAGCGGAAGATCCCCTCCATCGACCTGATGGAGCGGGCGGCGGAAGGAGTGGCGGAAACGGCGCTGGAGCTGCTGCCCCTGCGGCCAGGGAAGTGTCGGGCGGCGGTGTTCTGCGGCTCCGGCAACAACGGTGGAGACGGCATCGCGGCGGCCCGGCTGCTGTTTTTGAAGGGCGTCCGGGTACGGGTGTTCCTGGTGGGCAGCTATGAAAAGATGACGCCAGATGCCCTGGAGGAGACCCGGCGGCTCAGCGAGTGCGGCGTGGAGCTGGAGCGGTTCGACCCGGAGGATCTGACACAGAGCACCTGGGCCAGAGGCAGCCACGTGCTGATCGACGCCGTGTTCGGCGTGGGGCTTTCCCGGGAAATTACCCCGGACTCGGTCTATGCGGCCGCTATCCACCTGATAAACGAATGCTCCGGCGCCGTGGTGGCGGCGGATATCGCCAGCGGCGTGGAAGCGGATACCGGTCGGGTCCTGGGTTATGCGGTCGAGGCTGACAAGACCATTACCTTTACATTCAAAAAGTTGGGGCAGGCCGTTGGGAACGGCGCATTGCTGTCCGGAGATGTGACTGTCTGGGACATCGGGATACCGGAGGACCTGCAAAACGGCATAGTCTGTGCCGCACAGACGGTGGAGCGGGACTTTGCCAAGATTGCCCTGCCGCCCCGGAAAGTGGACGGCCACAAGGGGACCTTCGGAAAGCTGCTGGTAGTAGGCGGTTCCGTGGGTTTCACCGGGGCGCCCTACCTGACAGCAACTGCTGCGGTGCGCTCCGGCTGCGGGCTGGTGTACCTGGGGGTGCCCCAGGAGATCTGGGCTGTGGAGGCCGCCAAATGTGTCTCCGCCATGCCCTTTCCGTTGGCGGATAAAAACGGCCTGTTAAGCTATAAGGCTTTACAGACTATTAAAGAAAAGCTGGCGTGCTGTGATGTGCTGGCCCTGGGGCCGGGACTGGGCCGGAGCCCTCACACAGAGCGGCTGGTGTGCGAACTGCTGGAGCGGACGGAACAGCCGGTGGTGCTGGACGCCGACGGCATAAACGCGCTGGCGGGACATATAGATGTGTTGGACCGGCGGAAGGGCCGGGTCACCATACTGACGCCCCATGACGGGGAATTTGCCCGCATCGGCGGCGATTTGTCCCATGGCGACCGTGTCCGTGCTGCCCGGGAGTTTGCGGTGCAGCATGGCTGTGTGCTGGTACTGAAGGGGCACCGGACCGTGACGGCCACACCCGAGGGGAATGTGATGGTGAACACCACGGGGAATTCCGGCCTTGCCAAGGGCGGCAGCGGCGATGTGCTGACCGGCATTATCGCGGCGCTGCTGGCCCAGGGCTGTACGGCGGCCCGGGCCGCGGCCCTGGGCGTCTGGCTCCATGGGCGGGCTGGGGACCTGGCTGCGGAGCGGCTGACGGAGTACGCCATGACGCCGGAGGATGTGATGGGTGCCCTGCTGGGTGCCTTCCGGGAACTGATATAAAATTATAAGGAGGAACCATTGGGTGCGTAAAGGAGTTTGCGTACCAACGATAGCCCTGTGCCTGCTGCTGACAGCCTGCGGCGGCGCGGGAGAGGAGCCGGCCAATAATCTGCGGGATCTGTATCATGACATGACCGGCTGTACCATGGAGGCCACGGTCACCTGCGATCAGGAGGACCTGGAGTGGGAGGCGACCCTGCGGTGCGACTATGTCCCGGAGGGGGAGACCGTGGTGGAGGTGCTGGCCCCGGAGACCATTGCCGGGGTGAAGGCGGTAGTGCGCGGATCGGACTGGCAGCTGGAGTATGAGGGAGAGCGCCTCAACGCCGGTGCCCTCAGTCAGGAGGAGATCAGCCCGGCTCTGTGCCTGCCCCGGCTGATGGACGCCCTGCGGGACGGTTGGCTTCTGGAGGAGAATCAGGAGAAATGGAACGATATTCCCTGCCTGCGGCTCTGCGTGGACCAAACTGGCCTCCAGGATGGCAAGATTATCTCTACCGTCTGGCTGCGGCAGGAGGATGGCACGCCTGTGCGGGGAGAGATCGCCGTGGATGGAGAAATAATTTTGACGGCGGAGTTTACGAGTTTTGCCTTTTGTGATACAATAAAATCTCAGGAAAACTGACGGCTGTTTCTGCGAAAGAAGGAGACCCATGGAAATGGAAGATACGATCCTGCGGCGCACCTGGGCGGAGATCGACCTGGACGCGCTGGCGCATAACTATCAGCAGGCCCGGCGGCTCACCGGCCCGTCGGTGAAGTACCTGGGAGTGGTGAAAGCGGATGCCTACGGTCATGGTGCGGTCCAGGTCTCCCGGAAGCTGGAGGCTCTGGGGGCCGACTACCTGGCGGTGTCCAGCCTGGACGAGGCCCGGGAGCTGCGGCACGGCGGCATCCAGGCCCCCATCCTGATCCTGGGCCACACGCCGCCGGACATGGTGCCGGAGCTGATCCGGTACCACATTACCCAGACGGTCTCCGCAAAAGCCAAGGCGGAGGAGTACAGCGCCGCCGCCTCCGGCTGCGGCGGGACCCTGAAGGTTCACATCAAGGTGGATACCGGCATGTCACGACTGGGCTTTCTGGTGCGGGACGGCCATTTTGAAGGCGGCGTGGAGGCCATCGTCCAGTCCTGCGCCCTGCCCAATCTGGAGGCGGAGGGCATCTTCACCCACTTTGCCGTTTCTGACGAGGACGACGAGCCCAGCGAGGCCTATACCCGGCAGCAGTTTGGTGTGTTTACCCGGGTGATCGATGCCCTGAAAGAGCGGGGGATAACCTTTGCTATCCGCCATTGCGCCAACAGCGGCGCCCTGGCCCGCTATCCGGAGATGTATCTGGATATGGTGCGTCCCGGCATTGCCCTTTACGGCGCCGGGGATGACGCGGAGCGTCTGGGGCTGCGGCCGGTGATGACCTTGAAGTCCTGCGTGTCCACCATCAAGGTCTTTGACCCCGAGACGGATATCAGCTACGGACGGACCTTCCACACGGCAGCCCGGACCCGGGTGGGCGTGCTGCCCATCGGCTATGCGGATGGCCTGTTCCGGGGACTTTCCAACCATATTGCGGTCCAGACGGACCAGGGTCCGGCGCCCATCCGCGGGCGCATCTGCATGGATATGACCATGGTGGATCTGACGGACAAGCCGGAGGTCCATGTGGGGGATGCCGTGGAGCTGTTCGGACCCCGCCAGAGCGTGGATGCACTGGCAAAGATCCTGGACACAATTCCCTATGAGCTGACCTGCGCGGTCAGTAAGCGGGTGCCGAGATTGTACATGGAGAACGGCGAAGTCGTGGAGCGAAGCCTGCGGCTGCTGTGACAGCGCAGGTCAGCTCGCCGCCGCACATGCGGCGTTCAAGCGTTTTGCGAAGCAAAACCTTGAAATCGGCGGGATTCATTCCCGACGATTTGAGTGAGATCGAGGGGCCCCCGCTGTGACACAAGCGAAGCGGGTCACAGTGGGGAGACTGACCTGCGCGGTCAGCAAACGTGTGCCGAGGTTGTATATGGAGAACGGCAAGGTGGTGGAGCGGAGTCTGCGGCTGCTGTGACAGCATTTCGAACGCAAAGCGTGAGCCGCCGCGAAAGCGGCACCAAGTGTTTTGACGGAGTCAAAACCTTGAAACAGGCGGACTTTGCCTGCCTGTTTGAGTGAAATGAAGGGGTCCCCGCTGTGTCGCTAAGACACAGTGGGGGGAAAATTGGTTCACATCATCCTGTCCGCCGCATAGGATAGTGCGGGGCGGAGACGCCGGAATTTTGCGCGGAGCGTATAAATTCCGGAACTGCGTGGGAGAATGAAAGTGGCCTCACCGAAGGTGCTTCGGTGACGGGTACTTCTTTCGGCGGAGTGTGAACTTTGTGGATACGAGTGTCAAGCGCGGTGATATTTACTATGCCGATCTCTCCCCGGTGGTGGGCAGCGAGCAGGGCGGCGTCCGGCCGGTTCTGATCATCCAGAACGACACCGGAAACCGTTACAGCCCCACCGTGATCGCGGCGGCCATTACCTCTCAGACGGGAAAGGCCCGGCTGCCCACACATATCGACCTTCCCGTGGACCAGAGCTGCGGCCTGAGCCGGGATTCCGTGGTCCTGCTGGAGCAGGTGCGGACTCTGGACAAAAAGCGCCTGCGGGAGCGGATGGGCCATGTGGAGGAGCATGTGATGAACAAGGTGGATACAGCCATAGCGGTGAGCTTTGGGCTGCCCCACGACCAGTTGGTTTGAATGAATCCCCCCGGAAGGGTGACCTTCCGGGGGACAGCCATGGGAAATGAGCGGCGATTTGAGTCAAAAGAAAAGGGCTCCCGCAGGGACAGCAAAGCTGTCGCTGTGGGGCGAGGGCAGGGCCGAGCCGCCGCGGAAGCGGCGCCAAGCATTTTGCGGAGCAAAATCTTGAAATCGACGGAATTCATTTCCGGCGATTTGAGTCAAAAGAAAAGGGCTCCCGCAGGGACAGCGAAGCTGGCACTGTGGGGCGAGGGCAGGGCCGAGCCGCCGCGGAAGCGGCGCCAAGCATTTTGCGGAGCAAAATCTTGAAATCGACGGAATTCATTTCCGGCGATTTGAGTCAAAAGAAAAGGGCTCCCGCAGGGACAGCAAAGCTGTCGCTGTGGGAAAGGAGGTACATATGAAAAAGAACAGATGGTTTCTGCGTATGATGGTATTGCTGCTGCTCAGCGGCATTCTGAGCATGACGATCGCCCTGGCGGCAGAGCCGGGCTCCGACGGGGACCCGCTGGTGACGCTGAGTTATCTGAACGACACCTTTATGAAGAGCGTGATGGACAAGGTGGACCAGAAGATCTCTGCCCGGAACAGCCAGCTGGCCCAGCAGCTGGGCGGTCAGATCAGCGGCGGTACCGGCACGGCTGCCACCTTCACTGTGGTGACCCTCTCCAATGGACAGGTTTTGAAGGGGGATATCGGCTGTGAGGTGATGCTGCGGGTTGGCACGGCTGTCTGCGTGTCTCCCTCCAATCCGGGCCTGATCGACGAGAGCAGCGCTGCCACCCTGAACAACGGCGGGGCGCTGGCGCAGAATCACCTGTACATGATGACCATTGAGGGCCGGGGTGTGAAAGCCACTGCGGCAACCACCAAGCTGCTGGTGCGGGGAACCTACACTGTGGCCTGAGAAGCGGGTATGAAACAACCCGCCTGCGCATAGGATTGCGCAGGCGGGTTGTTTTTTTGAGGAGGCATGGTGTATGGACAAGTTTCCGCTGCTGTGGAAGAAAAACTCCCTGGGAGAACTGACAACGGAGCGGGAGGCGCTGTACACCTGGTTCACAGCCCGCTGCCGCCTGCCCGGAAAGGGGCTCTGGTGCGCTTGGGCAGTAGGGGCGCAGGGAGAACTGCGCATTGGGGTGCTGGAACCAGTGGGAGACCAAGCGGTCATCCGCCGAAGATTTTCTGACCGCATGACAGCACCTTTGGGAAAGCTCCTGCGAGGCGAGCTTCGGCCTGCTTCCTGTGAAGCTGTTGCCTGGGAGCCGGTTCCTGAGCCAGCGCGGCTGTTTCATACACCATGGCTTCAAAAACAGCTGCGGGGGGCGGAGGGCCCCCTGCTGCGGCGGGAGGGAGTGCGCCGCTCTTTGGCACTTCCGTTTGACAAGGAAAAGCCTTTTCCATTGAGTGCCCTGTTTTGCTTCGCACAGATCATCAGCATCAGGGGGCAGCTCTATGCCGTCTACAGTTTTGACGAAAAGGAATGGCCGGTATTCCCCAGCGAGGCTTAGACCGGAGCTGACATAAAGAAAAACTTTGAAATTCGAAAAATTTTGATACCATATTTAGCGGTCCTGTGTTATAATGACCACAAGTATACCCGCCGGAGTCCCGGTGGAAAACGGGAGGAAACTTTATGAAGTGTCCGTTTTGCGGTTATGGCGAGAGCAAGGTCATTGATTCCCGTCCGGCGGAGGAGGGCACCAGCATCCGCCGCAGAAGAGAGTGCCTCTCCTGCGGAAAGCGCTTCACCACCTACGAGACGGTGGAGAGCCTGCCCATGGTGGTGGTGAAGAAGGACGGCAGCCGGCAGAGCTTTGACCGGCAGAAGGTGCTGGGCGGCATGATCCGTGCCTGTGAGAAGCGGCCGGTGCCTCTGGCTGATTTGGAGAAGATCGCCGAGGAGATCGAGCAGGATCTGCAGAATTCCATGGAGCGGGAGATCAGCACCGAGGACATTGGCGAGAAGGTCATGGACCGACTGCGGACCGTGGACCAGGTGGCCTACGTCCGCTTCGCCTCCGTATACCGCCAGTTCAAGGATATCGACACCTTCATGGCAGAGCTGAACAAGCTGCTGGCTGAGAAGTAAAACACCTTTACAGCACGTTTTTGATGCTGAACCGCTCCATTTCCGCCAGCAGCCGCAGCTGGTCCCGCAGGTCCGCCAGCTCGGCCCGCAGCTCGCTGGATTCCCGGGCGGCGGCAAAAGCCATGGCCCGACGGTACATGGCCTCGGCATCGTCCACGGCATCGTGCTCGGAGACGATGTGGAGCCAGGTTTGGTGTTGGGACCAGTCCTCGTAGCTCTTTGTCAGAGCGGCCACCGTGTCCGGCCAGTTTTCAGCCTGCATCAGTGCATCCGCCTGCTGCAGCTGGCTCCGCCAGCGATCGGTGCCGGCGGTCATGGCATGGCTGTTCCACAGGGAAAAAGCAAGGATGGCGGCCAGCACGGCGATGGGCGGCAGAAAGATTTTTTTCATGGGGCGGACTCCTTTTTGACGCAGAATACCTGGCCCTGCTCATCCAGGGTCAGAAGAAATGCGTCCTGGGGGGAGGACAGGCCCTCCCGTTTCAGTGTCTTCCGGAGCCAGGTGTCATCTTTTCCGCAGATCTTGAGGTTTTTATGAAGGACCCGCCCGTCATTGATCAGGATGACGGGCAGCGTGACATCGTCCTCCAGGTCCAGCCCCATTTGGGCGGCGGTGGGCGGCTGCTGGCGGGTCCAGGGGAGGACTGAAAGCTGCCCCGAGTTTTCCAGAACGGCGTATTTTACATCAGCGATGCCGGAAAAACCCTGTGTCCGCAGCTCCTCCAGCAGCTCGTCCAGAGTATAGCGGTTTTTGCGCATGGTCTCCTGCTGCAGCTGGCCGTTCCGGATCAGGACGGCGGGTTTGCCGCAGACCAGCTCCCGGAAGCGGAGGTTATACAGCGACAGCTGGCTCAGCAGCATGGACAGGGCCAGCAGCGTCAGAATGGGGATGACGCCCGCCAGCAGCGGGATGCCGAAGTCCTGCATGGGCACCGTGGCCAGGTCGGAGATCATCATGGTCAGCACCAGCTCACTGGGCTCCAGCTCGCCGATCTGCCGTTTGCCCATGAGCCGGAGCCCCAGCATAATGAGAAAATAGAGGATCACGGTGCGGGCGGAAGCGGTCATCATAAGCATCCCTCCGTTGAAACAGTGTTTGACGGCGCGGGATTTTTTATGCGGATACGACTCCCCAGGGGGAGTTTTATCATATACTAACGCAGTAACAGAAATCGCAGAGGTGAAAGGAGGATCATGGGCCAGGACCCATCATAAGCGCCAGTGCCCGGGAGCGGACGACTCTCCGGGACGACGAGGAGAGGGGAGCGTCAGAGCGAATCTGCTCTGCGATCGAAGATTTCGGCGGATGCCCCTCCGTGTCCGTGGGCATGTGACACAGTCAGCAAATACGCGGGCGACCGCGGAACAGAGGGACTGTGACCACGGGGAAAGCGGCAAATGACTGCGCATTTGTCCTTTTGAATGGAAATCAATTCAGGAGGATTATCATCGCTATGTGCGGAATTATCGGTTTTGTGGGCCGTGAAGAGGCGGCCCCTATTTTGCTGGACGGATTGGAGCGGATGGAGTACCGGGGCTATGACTCCGCCGGTATCGCCGTGCGCTCTGAGACAAAAGGCCTGCAGGTCAAAAAGTGCAAGGGTCGGCTGAGGGTGCTGTCCGACCTGACCCACGGCGGCGCCGATCTGGAGGGAACTCTGGGCATCGGCCACACCCGCTGGGCCACCCACGGAGAGCCCAACGACATCAACGCCCACCCCCACGTCAGCGAGAACGGGCAGATCGCCCTGGTCCACAACGGCATCATTGAAAACTATCTGGAGATCAAGGAGCACCTGATGAAGCTGGGTGTCACCTTTACCTCCGACACGGACTCTGAGGTGGTGGCCCAGCTGCTGGCGTTCCACTACAACGAGTGCCACAACATGCTGGAGGCCGTGGGCCGGGTCCTGCGCCGCATTGAGGGTTCCTATGCGTTGGGCATTGTCTGCTCGGACTATCCCAATGCCCTGATTGCCGCCCGGAAGGACAGCCCGCTGATCATTGGCTACGGCGAGAACGGCAATTTCATCGCCTCCGACGTGACGGCCATCATCAAGCACACCCGGGACGTGGTCTATATGGGCGACGGCGAGATCGCTGTGCTGACGGCGGACAGCGTGGATGTGTTCGACGACGAAATGCTGCCTTTGGAAAAGCAGCACAGCACGGTGGACTGGGATGTGTCCGCCGCGGAGAAGGGCGGCTACGCCCACTTCATGTTCAAGGAGATCATGGAACAGCCGGAGGCCATCCGCAAGACCGTCTCTCCCCGCATCCGGGAGGGCCGTGTGGTGCTGGACGATGTCTCCATGACGGCGGAGTATGTGCGGGACATCTCCCGCATCTTCATCGTTGCCTGCGGTTCCAGCTACCATGTGGGTATGGTCAGCAAGTACAACTGGGAGCGGCTGCTGCGCCGGCCCGTACAGGTGGACCTGGCCTCGGAGTTCCGGTACAGCGACCCGCTGGTGGATGAACACAGCCTGGTGGTGGTCATCAGCCAGTCCGGCGAGACCCTGGACACCATGGCCGCCATGCGGGAGGCCAAGCGCCGGGGCGCCCGGACACTGGCCATCGTCAACGTGGTGGGCAGCTCCATCGCCCGGGAGGCCGACGACGTGCTGTACACCTGGGCCGGCCCCGAGATTGCTGTGGCCACCACCAAGGCCTACTCCACCCAGCTGGTGCTGATGGACCTGATCGGCCTGTATCTGGCGGACCTGCTGGGCACGGTGGAAAAGAGCGAGTACGACGCCATCCTGGCGGAGATCCAGGCGCTGCCGGAGAAGCTGCAGCGCTTCCTGGACCACTTTGAGGACGTCCAGTACTTTGCCTCCCGGTATTTCAACCATAACTCCATCTTCTTCATTGGCCGGAACCTGGACTACGCCATGGGCCTGGAGGGCTCTCTGAAGCTGAAGGAGATCAGCTATATCCATTCCGAGGCTTACGCTTCCGGCGAGCTGAAGCACGGCACCATCTCCCTGATCGAGCCGGGGACCCTGGTGGTGGCCCTGGGCACCTATGCGGCGCTGTTTGACAAGGCCATGAGCAACGTGGTGGAGGTGAAGGCCCGGGGGGCCGAGGTTCTGGCCGTCACCACGGAGAGCTTCCGGGAGAAGATGGAAAAGACCGCCGACGCCACCATCGTGGTGCCGGATACCCATCCCATGCTCCAGCCCTCTCTGGGCGTGGTGCCCCTGCAGCTGTTCGCCTACTACGTGGCGCTGCAAAGAGGCTGCGACATTGATAAGCCCCGGAATCTGGCGAAATCCGTCACTGTGGAGTAAAGCACGACCTCCCGCACCGAAAGGCGCGGGAGGTTTTTCAAAATTCCCCCTTGACTCTCCCATAGTGGCAGGGCGTATGCTGTACCTGAGCTCAAGATCACATCGATGTGGAGGAACCGACTATGCTGAAGATCGGCGAATTTTCAAAACTGTCCAGGATCAGCATCCGTATGCTGCGCTATTACGATGAAATGGGCCTTCTGACCCCGGAGACCATCGACCCCTTCACCGGATACCGCTATTACAGTGAATCCCAGCTCTTCACGGCGGGACGCATCACCGCCCTGAAGGACATGGGCTTCAAGCTCTGCGACACGGCGGAGCTGCTGAAACGCTGGGAGGACCGGGAGATACTGGAGCAGCGTTTGCTGGCTCAGCAGGAAGCAGCCCGGCTTCAGGCGGAGGAATCGGCGCGGCGGCTGCGGCTCCTGGATACAGCCATCGAACGGCTGAGAAAGGACGAACTTATGAATTACGATGTGACTGTCAAGACCATCCCGGAGCGGCGGGTTGCCAGCGTCCGGCAGATCATTCCCTGCTATGAGCGGGAGGGGGATCTTTGGGGCATTCTGATGCAGGAAACTGCCAGGATGCATATTCAGGACGGAGATCCCTGCCTGTGCTCCGCCACCTTCCATGACGGAGAGTACAAGGAATCCAATGTGGATGTGGAGGTTCAGAAGACCGTGCGGGGTGATTATCCCGACACGGAGCACGTGAAGTTCAAGACCATGCCGGCTGTCCAGGTGGCCTCCGCCGTCTGCAAGGGCAGCTATGACCAGCTGAATGAGGCAACCGCTGCTGTGGTTTCCTGGGTAGAGTCCAACGGCTACGTTTTCGACGCCCCCTCCTTCTTCATCTACCATGTCAGTCCCCATGAGACCAACGACCCTGAGAAATTTGTGACCGAGCTTTGCTATCCGGTGCGGAAAAAGTAAACAGGCGGGCGGGGGAGACCCCGCCCATTTCCCTCTTGACATATATAGATTACCGATATATTATATAGACAATCTATATATGGAGGCACTGACATGGAGATCGACAAGAGCCTGGTCAGCGGCAGCATGGCGCTGCTGGTGCTGAAGCTGCTGGAGGACGGGGACAAGTACGGCTACCAGATGATCGAGGAGCTGAAGCGGCGCAGCGACGACACCTTTCATTTGAAAGCGGGGACTCTGTATCCCTTGCTGCACGGCCTGGAAGAGAAGGGCTTCGTCACCGCCTATGAGCGGGAGGCCGCGGCGGGAAAGCCCCGGCGGTATTATCATCTGACAAAAGAGGGAAGCACCGCCCTGCGGGAGAAAGAGGAATCCTGGAACGCCTATGCCTATGCCGTGGGCCGGGTGCTGAAAGGGGGCGCCTGCTTTGGCTGATACCATCCGGGAATATCTGGATACGGTGCAGGAGCAGATCCGGTGGAAGCGGGCCCGCCCGGTGGTGGTCCGGGAACTGGAGCAGCACTTAACCGACCAGCGGGACGCTTTTCTGGAAGAGGGGAATACCCCGGAGACGGCGGAGCGCCTGGCCGTGGAGGAGATGGGCGACCCGGTGACTATCGGCACGGAGCTGGACCGGGTACACCGGCCAAAGCCACAGTGGGGACTGTTGGCGGCTACTGTGGCTCTTGCACTGCTGGGCGGCTTTCTGCGGGTGTGGCTGACCGCCTCCGGGGCGGATATGTACGAGAATATTTCTCCGTTCCGCACAGCCATTGCCTTGGCTTTGGGCACCGTCTGCCTGTTGGGGGCTTACTTCCTGGACTATACCTGGCTGACCCGTCATGCCCGGTGGGTATACATCGGTGCGCTGGTGCTGGGTGTCCTGTCCCTGTGGCTGTCGCCGCTTCGGAACCATGCCCCCTATTTTACCCGTTATGTGGTACTGCTGTATCCGACGGTATATGCCATTTGGCTGTATCGCTGCCATGGAAAAGGATGGAAAGGTATTTTCCTTGCCATATTTGGAGCCGTTCCGCTGGCGGCCATAGGACTGCAGGCGCCTTATTTGCTTGGCATTTTGCTGCTGGTGGTAACGGGTTTCGTGCTGCTTCTCGCTGCTGCCGGGACAGACTGGTTCGGCGTGGGCCGGGGAAAAACCGCGGCGGCGGTGCTGGGGCTGACAGGCGCGACCGCCGGGAGCATGGTGTGGCAGGTCTGGAAGAATGGCTGGTATCAGGAGCGTCTGCTGATGTTCCTGCACCCGGAACTGGACCCATTGGGTAATGGGTATCAGGCCATGTCAGTCCGAAATGCACTTTCGGTTTCTCAATGGGTGGGAATGGGAAACTGGAGCGAGATCGGTTCCATGTTTCCCTTTGAGCGGTCAGTGCCGGATTGGACCCTGGATTTTCTGCCGACCACGGTCATCTACAAGCTGGGCTGGTTGCCGTTCCTGCTGCTGGTGCTGGCGGTGGCAGGACTGTTGGTGTGGCTCCTCTGGAAATGCCTGCGGCAGAAGAATCAGGTGGGGAGGCTGGTGGCTTTGTCAGTCATCGTGCCTCTGGCCTTGCAGACGGTGTTCAGCGTGATGCAGAATTTGGGCTATATTCTGTTCTCCGCCTCCATGCCGCTGGTGACGGGCAACCTGCCTACGGTGGTGACCATGGGGCTCATCGGCCTGGCCCTGTCGGTGTTCCGGGAGGAGCCCATTGCCCGGGAGAACAGCCTGGTACACAGCTCAGTTTCCCATATCCGGATGTCTTTGCGGAATGAGAAAGATGTACAAAACGGGGACCGTGTTTTGGGCGTTTCGCTGGTTATTTCCCGGGATGGAACAAAAGCGGCGGAAGGTTCGTCTTTATAATGCAATGAAGTTCGGATATCATTTCTCTGCGGTAAAGGTGACATAATATTTTCGGAAAATCCGGAGTCAGATATTGACCGCAGTGGAAATCTCCGGTATAATAGCGGCAGGCGCTGTTATTGAGGTGACATAACACCGCAGCCCGGTGGGGCTGCGGTGTTTTTCTGTGATACGCTTCGACAATTACCGACAGAAAGGAACTGCCATGAAACGATTTCAACTGCCGAAATGGCTGGCCTGCGGGGCACTGGCCACGGGACTGCTGCTGACCACCGCCGGGGCTTTTTCCGACACGGAAGGCCACTGGGCGGAGGGAGCCATCAACAAATGGAGCCAGGAATACAGTATCATCCAGGGCTATGAGGACGGGACCTTCCGGCCGGACGCCTCCATTACCCGGGGCGCTTTCGCCGGCATCATGGACCGATTCCTCCATTTCCAGGCGGTCTCCCCGGTGAACACCTTCTCGGACATCAAGGGCAACTATTGGGAAGAGGCCATTTTGAAGCTGAACGCCGCCGGTGTGTATCTGGGCAATAACGGCAAAGCTCTGGCGGGGGACACCATTACCCGCCAGCAGGCGGTCACCATGATCGCCCGGGCTTTCCACATTGACGCGGAGACCACCTCGCTGCCCTACGGAGACGCGGACCAGATTTCGGAGTATGCCCGTGCATCCGTGGCGGAGATGACGCTCCGGGGCTATGTGAACGACGCTATGGACGGCAATTTCCGTCCTACGGACCCCATTACCCGGGCGGAGATCGTCAACATCCTGGGCAATATGATCCAGACCCTGGTCCAGACCGCGGAGCCGTACAGGGAAGATGTATACGGCACCCTGATGGTCAGCAGTCCTGACGGCGCCACGCTGTCCGGCATGACCATCATGGGAGACCTGATCCTGGCACCGGGCGTCCAGGGGGAGGTGGTCCTGGAAAATGTGGTTCTGGAGGGCAGCATCCGGAATTTCAGCAAAGTGGAGCCCACCTGGCGGAAAACCCAGCAGGGGACACCGGAACAAAAACCGGCGGAGGAAGAAAAGCCCGGTCTCAAGCCGGAGGAGGTATATGTCCCCGGCAAGACCAACGGGACGTTTACATACAGCGGTAAAGAGATCCCCATTTACAAAGGCGTGGAGAAGAGCCGTCTGTATGAGGGGGACTTCGCCTGGAACGGGGACCGGCTGGAGTACCTGGGCGGGGATTTTGACACTCGCTTCGGCATTGATGTCTCTGCCTACCAGAACCGGGCCAGTGAGAACAACACCATCGACTGGGAGGCTGTGGCGGCTGACGGCGTGGAGTTCGTGATGGTCCGCATTGGCCTGCGGGGTACCTCCACCGGAGAGATCTACGCGGACCAGTATTACCGGGAGAACATTCAGGGCGCCATGGCGGCGGGGATCGAGACCGGCGTCTACTTCTTTGCCCAGGCCATCACTGTGGAGGAGGCCATGGAAGAGGCGGACTTCGTGCTGAGCCTGCTGGAGGACCTGGAGATCGACGGCCCCGTGGCCTACGACTGGGAGATGCACGATTCCACCTACCGGGTCTACGGCACCGCCCCTGAGATGGCCACGGCCTGCGCGGTGGCGTTCTGCCAGCGCATTGAAGAGGCCGGGTATCAGGCCATGGTCTATGCGGGACAGTACGTCAGCTACATCAAATATGACCAGGGGGCCATTGAGCCCTACCTGGCCTGGTATCCGGAGTACAAGAGCGAGAAGTCCGAGAGCCTGTGTCCTTCCTTCTATTATCAGATGGACTACTGGCAGTTCTCCAGCAGCTGCTCCGTTGCGGGCATCGGCGGCCGGGTGGACGCGAATCTGCAGTTCATTCCCCGATAAACAAAACAACACGCAGGTCAATGACCTGCGTGTTGTTTTTTCGGTACCCGCTGGGCCACTACCACACCGGCAGTGATGAGAGCCGCGCCCACCAGGGCCAGAGGGGAGATGGGCTCCCTCAGAAACAGCCAGCCCACCAGGATGGTGACGAAGGGCTGAATATAAATGAAAGAATTGGTGGTGACCACGCCCAGGTAATAGAAGGCTCGGTTCCACAGCACATAGCAGAGACAGCTTCCGATAAGGCCCAGGAAGAGGAAGTTGCCGGCAACGGTGGGGGACAGCAGGGCCCCCGTCGGGTAGGGCCGTCCCTCCAGCAGCACCAGGGGCAGGGCAGTGAGGATACCCCAGAAAAGAGTCCGCCGGGTGATCAGAAGGGGGTCCAGTCCGTCGTCCAGGCAGCGGATCAGCACGGAATAGACGGCCCAGCAGGCGGCAGCTCCCAGAGCCAGCAGGTCGCCCCGGGGATTCAGCTTCAGTACGAAGGTGCCGTTGCACACCACCAGAATGACACCGGAGAAAGCCACCAGAAAGCCCAGCAGCGTACCGGAGCGGAACCGCTCTACCCCGGCAATGTGAGCCAGGACGGCGGTGAAGATGGGAGCCGCGGCCACGATGATGCTGACATTGGAGGCCAGGGTGTAGGTCAGGGCCGAATTCTCAGTATAGAAGTAAAGAGAACAGCCGGAGAGGCCCAGCAGCAGGAAAGTGAGCTCTGTTTTCCGGGGAAGGGACAGCTTCCGGGGGCGCACCAGCCAAAGGGCGCCGTAGGCCAGAAGAAAGCGGGTCAGCATGATCTGGGCAGGGGAGTAGAGGGTCAGGAGCTTTTTGCTGGAAATGAAGGTGGAGCCCCAGATGACAATGGTAAAGGCGGCACAGAGGCAGCCGATGAGCTTTTTCTGGTTTTTCATTCGGATTTTCCTCGCATAAATGGGATCACATCGGGGGATAGAATAGCAGATATGGGAGAAAGATGCAAGGAAAACCGGAAAACGGGATGCTTTGAGGGGTAGATACAGTCGCCGTTCCATAAACAGGAACAAGGAAAAACACGCGGCGGGCTGTCGTGCCTGCCGCGTGTTTTGAAAGAGGAAAAGAGGAAGAACGTTACTTGCGGTTTTCCTTCTGGTTGCGCTGGTCCTGCTGATTCTGCTGCTTGTTGTCACGCTGGTTCTGGTTACGCTCATTCTGGTTGCGCTCGTTCTGGTTATTTTCACGGTTGTTCTGCATGAGGAACACCTCCTTTCGGCTTGGCTGCGTACAGGGCTATTGTTGACAGTCCCGCAGGAAAATATACAGAAAAAATCAAGTCTGGAGAAGAAGGGCAAAAATGGTTGCTTCTTAACAAATTCTAAACTATAATGAACATGTGTGTGCAGTGACCCGGTTAGGTGTTCTTCCGGGTCGGATTTTAAAAAGAGCAAGGAGAAACCGTATGAGAGCAGACGGAACACGGGTCAAGGAGCTTACCCCCATCGTGCAGGCCCTGCCCTATATCATGCCAAAGCGCTTCGACGCCATGAACTGGGCCAGCGACTCTGTAGACGAAGAGATCATGAAGACCTTCATCCGCCAGAAACGGCGGGAGGGTCACCGGGTGACCCACATGAGCGTCCTGATCGCCGCCTACTACAAGGCGGCACTGGAGAATCCCAAGGTGAACTATTTCATCATGAACCGGAAGGTGTACAAGCGGAACCACTTCTGCGTCAGCTTCGTGATCCTCAAGACCCGGGCGGACGGCACCCCCGACGAGACCACCCTGAAAATTTACCTGAACCCCGAGGACGACGTGTTCACCATCAGCCAGCGCATCCAGGAGCACATTGACCGGAACATGGAAGCCGTCCATAACAACAGCACGGATAAATTTGCCAACATCGCCTTCTCCATCCCGGGATTGGCGCGGTTTGTGTTCTGGCTAGCTTACCACCTGGATCTCCATGGCCTGCTGCCGAAGAAGATCATCGACCTGAGCCCCTTCCATACCAGCCTGTTCATCACAAATCTGGCTTCCATCAACACCAGCTATATTTTCCACCATTGCTATGAGTTCGGCACCACCAGTGTCTTTGTCTGCATGGGCAAGCCGGTGAAGGACCCCTTCGCACCGGAGGGCACTCACAGGAAGCGGATGCCCCTGGGCGTGGTGATGGACGAGCGCATTGCCACCGGTATCGAGTACTCCCGCTTCTTCGCGGCCTTTGAGCGGTATCTGAAGAAGCCGGAGCTGCTGGAGACCCGCCTGGACGGCAAGGCGGAGTAAGGGGGCATTCTCTTGAAACGCGAAACCTCGTTCCCGGGGTGGCTGTCCCACATCGGGCTGTACATCCGTGCGCTGGCCAAGTGGCTGGCGCTGGCGGCGGTGATCGGCGCCCTCTGCGGCGTCATCGGCTCCGCCTTTCACATCGGCGTCCACCACGCCACAGAACTGCGGAGGGAGTACCCCTGGCTGCTGTGGTGCCTGCCCCTGCTGGGCCTTGTGATCGTGGGATTTTACAAGCTGACGAAGACGGAGGGCCAAGGAACCAACGATATCATTGACGTGGTCAGTCGGGGCAAGGGCCTGTCCCTTTGGCTGCTGCCCGCCATCTTCCTGGGCACGGTGCTGACGCATCTGGGCGGCGGCTCCGCCGGCCGGGAGGGCGCGGCCCTCCAGATGGGCGGCACCATCGGCTACCATACCGGCCGCCTGTTCCGGCTGGATGACCGGGATATGCGCACCGCTACCATGGCAGGCATGGCAGCCTTTTTCTCCGCCCTGTTTGGCACGCCCCTGGCGGCCACGGTATTTGCAATGGTGGTCATCAGCATCGGCGTTATGTACCACGCAGCCTTCATCCCCTGCCTGACAGCCTCTCTGGTAGCTTTCGGTGTCTCTCTGATGATGGGGGTAGAGCCTACCCGCTTCACGGTGGGTATGCCTGCCCTGGAGGTGGGACTGCTGCTGCGGGTGGCGGTGCTGGCAGTGCTGTGCGCCCTGGTGTCCGTCCTGTTCTGCCGGACCATCCACTTTGCGGAGCACCAGATGCAAAAGCGCATCTCCAACGCCTGGGTCCGGGTTGTGGTCGGCGGTGTGGCCATTGTGGCGCTGACCTACCTCTGCGGCACCACGGATTATAACGGCGCCGGCATGGACGTGGTCACTGCCGCCGTGGAGCAGGGGATTGCCCGCCCGGAGGCATTCCTGCTGAAGCTGCTGTTCACCGCCGTCACCCTGTCCGCCGGATTCAAGGGCGGCGAGGTGGTGCCCTCCTTCTTCGTGGGAGCCACCTTTGGGTGTGTGGTGGGCCCACTGCTGGGGATTCCCTCCGGGTTTGCGGCGGCTCTGGGCCTGATCGGCGTGTTCTGCGGCGCCACCAACTGCCCCATTGCTTCCATTTTCCTGGCGGTAGAGCTGTTCGGCGACGGCGGATTGCTGTACTTCGCCCTGGTCTGCGGCGTCAGCTACATGCTCTCTGGCTATAACGGCCTTTACTCCAGCCAGACCATTCTGTATTCCAAGCTGAAGGCGGAGTACATCAACGTCCACACCAATGCCTACCATGCAGGAGACCCCCATGCGGCCCCGCCTACCAAAGGCAGCGTAAAGGAATAAAAGAAAACCTCCCGTGGCAAACTGTCCGCAACAGACTTTGCCCCGGGAGGTTTTTTATGGGAGAACTACTGAACCAGGTCGGTATGACAGGACTGACCACCCTGCTGTCCATCGTGGTCATCTTTTTACTGGCGAAGCTCATGGGCACCAAGCAGGTGTCCCAGATGACCATGTTCGACTATGTGGTGGGCATCACCATCGGCTCCATCGCGGCGGAGCTGGCCACAGAGCTGGAGGAGCCTGCCAAGCCCCTGACAGCCCTGATCCTGTACGGCCTGATCGCCGTGCTGATCTCAGTGCTGACCAACAAATCCATCAAGGTGCGGACCATGGTGACGGGCAAGCCCCTGATCCTGCTGGAAAACGGCGTCATCTACCGGGAAAACCTGAAAAAAGCACGGTTGGACCTGAACGAATTTCTGACCTACTGCCGCATCGGCGGATGGTTCGACCTGAACCAGCTGCAGTCAGCGGTGCTGGAGCACAACGGGGTGGTCAGCTTCCTGCCCAAGGAGACGGACCGCCCCGCCACGCCCACGGACCTGAATTTGAATCCCAAACAGTCCCAGGTCCAGGTGCCCTTCGTCATGGACGGCGTCCTCCTGGCGGACAACATCCACCAGGCAGGGAAGGAGGAGAGCTGGGTGCAGCGCAGCCTCCTGCGGCAGGGCTACAAGGACGAGAAAAACGTGCTGCTGGCCCTGTGGGACGGCGGCGAGAAGCTGACGGTGTTCCCCATGGACCCGCTGGCAAAGCCGTAGGACACCATTGTTGACGCAGAAAGCCCCGAACGCCAAAAATCAGGCGTTCGGGGCTTTTATCACAGCTCCAGCAGCCGACGGGCCACTTCCACGTTTTTCTGCTCCATCTCCCGCAGCCGCTTCACGGCGGCCTCCTGGGTCTCCGGATGGGCGGACCGGGCCACCGCCTGGTCGATCATGACCTGCAGATTTTCCTCTGTCAAAGCGTCCAGGTCCGTGAACAGGTCCTGGCCGATATACCGCAGGAAAGCGGAGACCTTGGGGTCGTAGACCACGCCTGCCAGAGGAATGCCCTGTCCGGCGGCAAAGATCAGGGCGTGGAGCCGCATGGACACCACTGCCTCCATGCGGCTGAGAGCACCAATGATGGTGCCGGCGCCGCCGGCATCGTCCAGGAAGTAGTGGGGGATATCCAGCCCCCGGGCGGCCAGCTGATTGGCGACCGGGTCCTGGTGCTTTTCCACCGCCACAAACACGGGCGTCAGGCCGTAGGTCTCATAGGCGTATCTGGCGGCCCGCCCAAACAGGGGGGCCTTTTCCTCAAAGCCCTTCCACTTCCGCAGGGCGAAGCAGATATAACGCCCGTGTGGCGGGATGCCCGCCCGCAGCAGCACGCTGTCGGTGGCGTCATCCACGGCCCGGTGCAGCGTCAGGGCGGGGTCCGCCGTCAGAACGGTCTCCGGCACGGTGACGCCCATGGCCTGCAGTTCTGCCAGAGAGTCCGGCTCCCGCAGAGTGATGACATCCACATACTGGTTCAGCACCCTGGCCGCCAGCTTCCGGTGGTTCTCCCGGGTAACGGGTCCGATGCCGCAGCCGTACATCTGCACCTTGCAACCCGCCTGCTTGGCGGCCCGGATATTGTGCAGATAGAACCACAGGGATCGGCGGGAGGTCACGTCCTGGATCAGGCTGCCGCCGCCGTTGATATAGAGCCTGGCCTGCCCCATGGCTTTGCGCCAGGCGGGCACCGCCATGCGGCTGACGGACTGGACCCGATAGGTGAGCCGGGTGCTTTTAGGGTCTTTACTCAGAACCGTCACTGGCATGTCCGGGTCGATGGACCGCATCTCCTGAAGGATGGCCTCCAGGATGGCGTCGTCTCCGGCGTTGCCGCGGCCGTAGGCGCCGCAGATCACCACGCCGTCCCGGTCCTGTTTGGGCCTGGCGTGGCGGCGGAGGATTTCCTCATAGATGTGCAGTTGGGCGTCCACGGTCTTCTGGATGGAGAACTGGGTGGATGCCTTTTCATAGAGCTTCTCGCCTAGGGACTTCCGCAAAGCGTCGTCATTGCCCATGACGGCCAGGTGTTCTCCCAGAGCCTCCCAGTCACCGGGCTGGAAGAGGTAACCGTTGACATCCGGGTCGATCAGATAAGGAATGCCGCCCACAGCGGTGGCTACGGTGGCCAGATGGAACCGGGCGCCTTCCGTCAGAGCGTAGGGGAAGGTCTCGGACAGGGAGGTCAGGGCGTTGATGTCCAGGGCAGAGTAGAAGCGGTCCATGCCGCCGGAGATCCACCCGGCGAAGGTCACCTGCTTTTCCACGCCCAGTTCTTTTGCCAAGGTTTCCAGCTTCTGGCGCTCCTCGCCGTCACCGGCGATCACCAGCCGCAGCCGGGAACACTTCTGATACCCGGCTGCGAAGCCCCGCACCAGAGTGGACATGTCCTTGACGGGATTCAGCCGGGCGGCGATGCCCACCACTACGCTGTTTTCGTCCACATCAGCCCCCAGAGAACGCAGGTATTCTAGCCGGTCTCCCTGCTGGGGAGCCGGGGTGAAGTCCAGCCCGTTGTAAATGGCGTAGAACCGGTCCGGCGCAAAACCCCGGTCGATCAGCAGATCCACCATGGCGTCAGACACGCCGATGCGGTAGTCCAGCTTCCGCAATGCCCAGGCGTTGATGGTGCCGAAGGTCAGGCGGCTGAGGGGGCGGCCCATGTAGTCCAGCTTATAGTCGCTGTGGACGGTGGAGACCACCGGCAGACCGGTGGAGGACCGCAGCAGGGCACCTACCATGTTGGCCCGGGAGCCGTGGCAGTGGATCAGCTGATAGCCGCCTGCTTTGATATAGGCGGTCAACTGGCGCCGCAGACGGGGAATGTTGTTGCCGCCCATGATTTCGGTGGGAATGCCCAGGGCCCGGGCTTCCTCGGCGAAGGGACCGTCCCGGAAGCACACCAGCTGGGCGGTGATGGTCTTGTTCAGGTTCTGCAGCAGGCTCAGCACATGAGTCTTGGCACCGCCGGAGTCGCCGCCGCTAATCAGATGGATGACCTTCATTTGGAAAGACCTCGCTTTTCAAGAAAATGGTCTTGTGAAATCGTAAAAAATAGTATACAATATTCTGCGAACATTGTCCATAAAGTTTACGGAGGAAAGTATGGAACAGAAAGCTAAGCGCGTTGGAAAGTTCAATGTTGTGGATATCATCGCCGTGGTGCTGATTCTGGCGGTGGTGGTGTTCGCGGGATATAAGCTGCTGGACCGGGACGACACCGTCACCGCCGAACGGGAGATGACCAAGGTCACCTATACTGTGAGAGTGGAGGGCGTGGCAGCAGAGCTGTATGACAACTGTCAGGCCCACATGCCCTCTCCGCTGATGGCCTCCGGCGCCCTGGTGGGCGGTGAGATCGTGGCGGTGGAGCAGGAGCCCTACTATGTGCTGGACGCCGGCGGCAACTGGGTGGAGGACCCCAACCATGTGACGCTGCTGTTTACGGCGGAGACGGAGACCCCCACCGCTGAGGTCATGACCACCAAGGTGGGTGAGCAGGAAGTCCGCATCGGCAAGACGGACTACATCCTCAAGAGCGAATTTATTGAGTTCTCCAACTGCACCATCGTGGATGTGGTCTGGGGCGAATAAGCATCCGTGAGCGGGCACCGGAATTCGGTGCCCGCTTTGCTTACAGAGCGCACAGGCAGACGGTGCGGCACACAGATTCTTTTCTTGACAGAACCGCTTTAAAAGCTTAAACTGACAGTAACGTCAAAGAGGACCGCGGAGGAGGGTATACCCCCCTTCTCTTTTTGTCCCATCGGCGAAAAAACTATCATCACTACAAAACGGAAAAAGGAGATTCCTCCCATGAAACGAGAGAGCTTCCAGTCCCGGCTCGGCTTTATCCTGGTCAGCGCCGGATGTGCCATCGGCATCGGCAACGTCTGGAAATTTCCCTATGTCACCGGCCAGAACGGCGGCGGTGTGTTTGTGCTGTTCTACCTCCTGTTCCTGGCAATCATGGGCGTGCCCATTCTGACCATGGAACTGGCGGTGGGCCGTTCCAGCCGCAAAAGTGTTATCCAAGCCTTCCACACGCTGGAGCCCAAAGGCAGCAAGTGGCACATCCACGGCTGGGTAGCCATTGCCGGCAACTACATTCTGCTGATGTATTACACCACCGTCTGTGGCTGGATGTTCGGCTATTTCTTCAAGTTCCTGGCGGGCACCTTCACCGGTCTTGACAGCACTGCCATCAGCGGCGTCTTTTCCGCCATGCTGGCCTCTCCCCTGGAACTGCTGGGCTGGATGGCCCTGAGCCTGGTGCTGGGTACCCTGGTGTGCAGCATGGGCCTGCAGAACGGCCTGGAGCGCATCACCAAGGTGATGATGCTGGGCCTGCTGGGCCTGATCGTGGTACTGGCCGTCCACAGCCTGACTCTGGAAGGCGCTCTGGAGGGCGTGAAGTTCTATCTGTTGCCCGACTTTGGACGTGCCATGGAAAACGGCCTCTCCAACGTTATCGTGGCCGCCATGAACCAGGCCTTCTTCACCCTGAGCCTGGGCATGGCCGGTATGCAGATCTTCGGCAGCTACATGAGCAAGGACAACACCCTCACCAGCGAGTCCATCCGCATCTGCCTGCTGGACACCTTCGTGGCCCTGATGGCCGGCCTCATCATCTTCCCCGCCTGCTTCAGCTTCGACGTGGAACCCAGCGCGGGCCCGCCCCTAATTTTCGAGACACTGCCCAACATCTTCGCCAACATGCCCGGCGGCAGGATCTGGGGCGCCCTGTTCTTCCTGTTCATGACTTTTGCCAGCTTCTCCACCGTCACGGCGGTCTTTGAGAATCTGCTGGCCTCCTGCTGCGATAATTTCGGCTGGAGCCGGAAAAAGTCTGCTCTTCTGAACGGGCTGTTCCTGCTGGCGGCGGGCATCCCCTGTGTCCTGGGCCACAACGTCTGGAGCGGCGTGACCCTGATCCGCGGCATGGGTATTATGGACACCGAGGATTTCCTGGTGTCCAACCTGATCCTGCCGGGCGGCTCTCTGGTGTTCCTGCTGTTCTGCGTCACCCGGTACGGCTGGGGCTTTGACAAGTATCTGGAGGAGGCCAATACCGGCACCGGCATCCGCATGTCCCGGAAGCTGAAGCCCTTCTTCCAGTTCATCCTGCCTATTTTGATCCTGGTGATCCTGATCCGCGGCCTGATCTGATACGGTTTCTTGAAACGGTTTCAGTACGGAAGATTTGTGGTGGTTTTGACAAGTGAGAAAAGGAGGCTCGGAACTTTGTTCCGAGCCTCCTTTTTTGTATGGTTTACATGCCCTGGCTCTTTTCCCAGGCGGCGATGACGGCGTCCATCACGGCGCCCCGGAAGCCAGCTTCCTCCAACGCACGGATGCCCTGGATGGTGGCACCGCCGGGGGAGCAGACCTCGTCCTTCAGCTGTCCGGGGTGCTTTCCGGTCTCCAGCATCAGCTTCGCCGTGCCGATCATCATCTGGGCGGCGCTCTCCAAAGCCAGGGCCCGGGGCAGGCCGCAGGCCACGCCGCCGTCCGCCAGCGCTTCCAGGAACAGGTCCGCGAAGGCGGGACCGCAGCCCGCCACGGCGCTGCCGGCGTCCATCAGACGGTCCGCCAGAGGCGCCAGCCGTCCCGCACCGGCCAGGGATTCCAGAAAGATCTTTTCCTCGGGCTTGGTGATGTTTTCACTGCAGTCGTAGAACACCATGCCCTCGCCGATGGCGGAGGGGGTGTTGGGCATGATGCGGATGACGGGGTAGTCCTTGCCGGCCAGCTCCCGGATGCGGGGAATGGTCAGGCCTGCCGCCATGGACACCAGAATGAAGCGGTTCTCCCGCTTTTCCAGAATGGGGGTGATGTCCGCTATGACCTCAGCCATGTACTGGGGCTTGACGCCCAGGAAGATGAAGTCGGCGCTCTCCGCTATGGCAAAGTTATCCGCCACCCGGCAGCCCAGCTCCTCTGCAAGGGCCTTCGCCTTTTCTACGGTCCGGTTGGACAGAAACACCTGGTCAGCGGGAATACTCTTGCAGGCCGCCCGGGCCAGAGCGCCGCCCATGTTGCCGGTGCCGATAAAACCTAAAGTTACCATAAATTTCACGTTCCTTTCGATTGAAGTCTTCAGAAAGTGTGCATTTGCCGTCATGAAAGGGCAGAACGTTCCCACTTTTTCCGCCGCAGGGTGCAGACAAGGCAAATGCAGCAGGAGATACCCGCCGGAAGGGCAGGGACGCAGAGGACAAGGCTATCTTTGAGGAAGGGAATTTGGTCAGGCTCGAACACCAGCACACGAATCAGTGCTGCCAGGGGCAGCAGACCGAAAAGCAGGGTAAACACGACGAGAAGTCCGACGGAGTCCCGGCCTTTTTTGTAGTCCACCCAGAAGACGGCGGCAATGGCCAGCATTCCCAGTCCGAGAACCAGAGAGCGTACCGAAGAGGAACCGTGGGCCAGAAGCCATCGGATCACCGCGGCTGAAACAGCCAGTCCCGCCAGGGCGGCGGCCTTGAACCGGGGGGAACGCCTGGAGGAGAAGATCGAGAAAACCAAGGAGAGAAGCGCGATGATTTCATAGAGCTTCATTTGTCAGGACTCCCTTCTGCCATGGAGCGGTGTACGGCACGCTGTTACCGCACCTGTCCCTCACCGTAGATGACATACTTGCAGGAGGTCAGTTCCTCCAGCCCCATGGGGCCCCGGGCGTGCATTTTCTGGGTGGAGATGCCGATCTCGGCGCCCAGACCAAACTCGCCGCCGTCGGTAAACCGGGTGGAGGCGTTGACATACACTGCCGCCGCGTCCACCTGGTCCAGGAAGTGCTGGGCCTTGAAATAATTCTTCGTGATGATGGCCTCGGAGTGCCCGGTGCCATGCTGGTTGATGAACCGGATGGCCTCGTCCATATCCTTCACCGTCCGCACGGCCAGGATGTAGTCGTCGTACTCCGCGTCCCAGTCGCTCTCGGCAGCGGGACGGGCCCGGGTGCCGAGAAGGTCCAGAGCGGCGTCATCCGCCCGCAGCTCCACGCCCTTTTCGTCCAGCAGAGGCAGGACTTTGGGCCAGAAATCCCTGGCAATGTCCTCCTGCACCAGCACGCACTCCACGGCGTTGCACACGGAGGGGCGGGAGCACTTGGCGTTGAACAGCACCTTGGCAGCCATGTCCAGGTCTGCCTCATCGTCCACATAGACGTGGCAGACGCCTTCGCCGGTGCGGATGACCGGGACGCTGGCCTCCTTGGCGACAGCCCGGATGAGTCCCGCACCACCCCGGGGAATGAGGACATCCACATACCCGTCCAGGTGCATCAGCTCGTTGGCGGTCTCGTGGCTGGTGTCCTGCACCAGGGAGATGCAGTCCTCCGGCAGTCCCACGGACACCAGAGCCTCCCGCATGAGCTTCGCCGCACAGCGGTTGGACCGGATGGCCTCCTTGCCGCCCCGGAGAATGCAAACATTGCCGGATTTCAGGCACAGGGCCGCCGCGTCCACGGTGACATTGGGCCGTGCCTCAAAGATGATGGCGATAACGCCCAGGGGCACCCGCCGACGGCCGATGATCAGCCCGTTGGGCCTCGTCTCCATCTTGGTGACCTGTCCGATGGGGTCCGGCAGCGCCATGACCTGCCGCACACCTTCCACAATACCGGCAATGCGGTCCCGGCTCAGGGTCAGCCGGTCCAGCATGGCGGGCCGCATGCCCGCCTCCTTGGCGGCGGCCACGTCGGCGGCGTTGGCGGACAGCCACTCCTCCTGCCGCTCTGTCAGAATGTCGGCGATGGCGGCCAGAGCAGCGTTTTTCTTCGCTGTCCCGGCAGTAGCCAGCACATAAGTGGCATCTTTCGCCAATTTACCCTGCTGCTGTAATGCGGTCATACGTGTTCCCCCTTATATCCAGCGGCCAAAAACCGCGTTCCGATGTCTTTTCCCTCCACGATACCGTAAAGGTCCTCCATCCGTTCGCCATTGGTGATGACCATGTCGCACCCGGCGGCCATGGCGATGCGGGCGGCGGAGAGCTTGGTGGCCATGCCGCCGGTGCCCCGCCAGCTGCCTGCGCCGCCGGCCATCTCCAGAATTTCCGGTGTCAGCTCCTGCACCTGATGGAGCAGCCGGGCGCCGGGATACCGTTTGGGGTCGGCGTTGTACAGTCCGTCGATATCGCTGAACAGCACCAGCAGGTCCGCCCGGCACAGTTCCGCCACGATAGCGGACAGGGTGTCGTTGTCGCCCAGCACCTTGTGGTGTCCGGTTTCGATCTCGGCGGAGGAGACGGAGTCGTTCTCGTTGACCACGGGGATGACACCCATCTCCAACAGGGCGGAGAAGGTGCTGCGCAGATGCTCCGCCCGCTGGGGGTCCTCCACGTCGTCGCCAGTCAGCAGGATCTGGGCCATGGTGCGGTTGTACTCGGAAAAAAGCTTGTCGTAAATATGCATCATCCGGCACTGGCCCACGGCGGCGGCCGCCTGCTTCATGCGCAGTTCCTTTGGTCGCTCCGGCAGGCCCAGCCGGGCGGTGCCCACGGCAATGGCGCCGGAGGTCACCAGGATCACCTCGTGGCCTGCGCCGCTGAGGTCGGACAGCACCCGCACCAGATGCTCCATACTTCTCAGGTCCACAGCTCCGGAATCGTGGGTCAGGGTGGAGGTGCCCACCTTCACCACAATGCGCTGTTTGTTCTGTTCCACGGTATCAGCCCCCGGTCTTTGAAAATAATAAATAAGTATAACATGAGGCGGTGAAAAATGAAACCCCGACGGGCGTGTAGTTTTTATAAAAATGGAGACAATACCGGGGAAAGAGAGGGATATTATGACCGAAAATACGAAACCCACAGAGCCGGAGAAGGAAAAGGAAAGCGGCAATGAGGCCACTCAGTCCATCCTGGACTTCGGTTCCGCTATGACCCACACGCCTCACGGCAATGTGTACTGTCTGACCATCATCGGGCAGATCGAGGGCCACACCACTGCTTCCAACAACGCCAAGACCACCAAATACGAGCATGTTCTGCCCCTTCTTGCCAAGCTGGAGGAGAGCGACGAGGTGGACGGCGTGCTGTTCCTACTCAACACCGTGGGCGGCGATGTGGAGGCGGGCCTGGCCATCGCGGAGCTGATCGCGGGGATGACCAAGCCCACGGTATCCATCGTTCTGGGCGGCAGCCATTCCATCGGGGTCCCCCTGGCGGTGGCGGCCAAGCGGAGCTTCGCGGTGCCCTCTGCCGCCATGACCATCCACCCGGTCCGCATGAGCGGCACCGTTATCGCCGCGCCCCAGACCTACAACTACTTCCAACGGCTCCAAGAGCGCATCGTGGCCTTTGTCTCCGGTCACAGCCAGATCAGTGCGGAGAAATTTCAATCCCTGATGCTGAAGAAGGACGACATGGCCGCCGATGTGGGCAGCGTCCTCTACGGCGAGGAAGCTGTCCGGTTGGGCATCATCGACGCCGTGGGCGGCTTGTCCGACGGCCTTGCCTGCCTGTACCGCCAGATCGGAAAGGACGAGTCATAAAAAGGACACCGTTTCCTCAAAGGAATCCTTCGTTATTTAATGGTTCTCTTTGTGCACCGTGAGCAGGACCGCCGAACAGGAAGCAGGCAACTTTTCCGGTGAAAGAGAAGCGTGAAAAGAAAAGGAGAAGTTCCCCTGCCGGAGCCGGCAGGGGAACTTCTCCTGATACATTATTTAAGGAATCTTACAGAAATAGGGTCCGCAGTCCTTTTCATGGGTGTGGACATAGGTCCAGGTGAAGTCCCTGTCCACCAGATACCAGTCCAGGTCATCGGACAGGAAAGAGACCTCTGACATGGAAATGGCCTTGATGCGGGGCTGGTCCTGGGGCGGATATTCCTTATAAAAACGGTAGCATGTCTCGTCAGGCAGCTCTTCCAGTGCCTTGCGGGCCGTGTCGCCTTCCAGGCAGGGCACCAATCTCTCGGAGAAAATATTCCAGAGATAGCTGCCGCCTGCCAGTACATATTTGCCCAGGTTTTCCTCGGACACATCGGCGGCAAAGGTGTCCAGCCACCGCTCCCGCAGGTCTTTGATGGTGGCAGGGAAGGGCTCCTCCCAGGGAATCATGGTGGCCACCAGCCGGTTGATGGGCAGGCCCTGTTCGTAGAACTTGGCCTCGTAGTCCGTCATGACACCCACAGGGCCGTGCTCGTGGAGATTGCGGGTGACCTCCGACAAGGTGAAGCCGAAGTTGGGGATCTCATCAACAGAAAACTCGAACAGGGGCTGATTATCGGTTTTGAAGTGGATCTGACCGCCCATTTTCAGCACCTGACGATACAGCCGCAGGAAGTTGCCGTGGGTCAGGCGGCGTTTGGCGTGGCGGTTGCTGGGCCAGGGATCGGAGAAGTTCAGATAGATCCGGTCCACCTCGCCGGGGGCGAAGAAGCAGGGGAGCTGGTCAGCGTTGGCGTCCACGAAGTAGACGTTGGTGAGACCGGCGCCCACACACCGCTCCATGGCCACCACCATGGCATCCGGTACCATTTCCACGGCGATAAACAGCACATCCGGTTCCGCCGCCGCGGTTCCGGCGGTGAAGCGGCCCTTGCCGCAGCCCAGCTCCAGGCGGAGTTCTTTGGCCTTCGGCATCAACTCCCGCCAGCGCCCGACACGGTCATAGGGGTCCCGGATCAGGAAGTCGCCGCAGCGCTCCATCCGGGGCACCAGATTTTTCTTTTTCCGCATTCGCATACATACATCCTCCCGGGACGTTTTTTTGAGTTCAGGATCATTTTCCACAAGGTGTTGTGGAAGCAGGACGATTTTACCACAGGAAATCGGTTCTGTAAATGGGGGATGCACAGAAAAAGCAGGCAGGAAACGGACAGACCTGTTAATCAGTTAACAAAATTGTATAAACTTTAACGAAGAATTTGTGTGAAGTGTAAAAAAGTGAAAATTGCATGCGAAACTGGAAATTTGCACTTGATAAATTTATAACATACACCTATAATAGGCATTGTGAGTAAATTGGCAATCTAGGGATTTGCTCTGATTTCCCCGCATGTAAGACGCTGATCGTATTTTAAAACTGAAACGAAATTACAGGAGGAACAATCATGAAGGTAGCAATTTTTGGCGCAGGTACCATGGGCAGCGGCATTGCTCAGGTTTTCGCCGCGAAGGGCCACACCGCTCTGATGTATGCAAGCTCCGTCGCTTCCGCTCAGAAGCACAAGGATAAGCTGGCCGCTTCCCTGCAGAAGCGCGTGGAGAAGGGCAAGATGACCCAGGAGGCCGTGGACGCCCTGCTGGCCAACGTTCTGGTGGAAGAGAAGTCCGCCTGCGCTGACGCTGACCTGATCATCGAGTGCGTCAAGGAAGACATGGCCACCAAGAAGGAGCTGCTGAACGAGCTGGACGCTCTGTGCAAGCCCGAGGCCATCTTCGCCTCCAACACCTCTTCTCTGTCCATCACCGAGATGGGTCTGGGCCTGAAGCACCCCGTCATCGGCATGCACTTCTTCAATCCCGTGCCCAGCATGAAGCTGGTGGAGATCATCCGCGGTGCCAACACCACCCAGGAGACCTTCGACTTCATCTACAAGCTGTCTCAGGAGATCGGCAAGGACCCCGTAGAGGTCGCTGAGGCTCCCGGCTTTGTGGTCAATAAGATTCTGATCCCCATGATCAACGAGGCTGTCGGCCTGGTTGAGACCGGCGTCGCTTCCGTGGCCGACATCGACAAGGCCATGATGCTGGGTGCCAACCATCCCATGGGCCCCCTGGCTCTGGGCGACTTCATCGGCCTGGATGTCTGCCTGGCCATCATGGAGACCCTCTTCAACGAGACCGGCGATCCCAAGTATCGTCCTGCTCTGCTGCTGAAGAAGATGGTCCGCGGCGGCCTGCTGGGCCGTAAGTCCGGCAAGGGCTTCTACGATTACAGCAAAAAGTAAAACCTGATAAAAAAGGAGAAATTGGTATGGATTTTCATCTGACAAATGAGCAGCTGATGCTCCGTAAGATGTACCGCGAATTCGCCGAGAACGAAGTCAAGCCTCTGGCTGAGGAGATCGACGAAGAAGAGCGCTTCCCTATGGAGACCGTCCAGAAGATGGCCAAGCTGGGGATGATGGGCATCTACTTCCCCAAGGAGTACGGCGGCGCTGGCGGCGATGTCCTGTCCTATGCCATGGCCGTTGAAGAACTTGCCAAGGTCTGCGGCACCACTGCCGTTATCGTGTCCGCTCATACCTCTCTGTGCTGTGCTCCCATCTTTGAGAACGGCACCGAGGAGCAGAAGCGCAAGTATCTGCCCGACCTGCTGAGCGGCCGCAAGATCGGCGCCTTCGGTCTGACCGAGCCCAACGCCGGTACCGATGCCTCCGGTCAGCAGACCATCGCCACCAAGAACGAGAACGGCGATTACGTCCTGAACGGATCCAAGTGCTTCATCACCAACGGCAACGTGGCTGATACCTTCGTGGTCTTCGCCATGACCGACAAGAGCAAGGGCAACCACGGCATTTCTGCATTCATCGTTGAGAAGGATTTCCCTGGCTTCTCCACCGGCAAGCACGAGAAGAAGATGGGTATTCGCGGCTCCTCCACCTGCGACCTGATCTTTGAGGACTGCATCGTTCCCAAGGAGAACCTGCTGGGCAAGGAAGGCAAGGGCTTCAAGATCGCCATGCAGACCCTGGACGGCGGCCGTATCGGCATCGCCGCACAGGCTCTGGGCCTGGGCGAGGGCGCTGTGAACGAGGCTATCAAGTACACCCAGGAGCGTGTCCAGTTCGGCCGTCGCCTGAGCCAGTTCCAGAACACCCAGTTCCAGCTGGCCGACATGCACACCCGCATGCAGGCTGCTCAGTACCTGGTCTACGCCGCTGCCATGAAGAAGCAGAACCACGAGGATTATTCCATGGATGCTTCCATGGCCAAGTTGTTCGCCGCTGAGGCTGCTTCCGATGTGACCCGCCGCGCCGTCCAGCTGTTCGGCGGTTACGGCTACACCCGTGAGTATCCCGTGGAGCGCATGATGCGCGACGCCAAGATCACCGAGATCTATGAGGGTACATCCGAGGTCCAGCGCATGGTCATTTCCAGCCGCCTGGGCGTGAAGTAAGATAGGAGGTAAAGGTTAAAATGAAGATCATTGTTTCTATTAAGCAGGTTCCCGATACCTCCGGCAAGGTCGCCGTCAATCCCGATGGTACCCTGAACCGCGCTTCCATGCAGACCATCACCAACCCCGACGACATGAACGCCCTGGAGGCTGCCCTGAAGATCAAGGACGCCACCGATTGCAAGGTCATCGTTGTCACCATGGGTCCTCCTCCCGCTGCCGGCATGCTGCGTGAGGCCCTGGCCATGGGCGCTGATGAGGCTGTTCTGGTCTCCGCCCGTGAGTTCGGCGGTTCCGATACCTACGCCACCTCTCAGGTCATTGCTGCTGCCATCAGCACCATTGGCATTGAGGAAGACGATATCGTCCTCTGCGGCCGTCAGGCCATCGACGGTGATACTGCCCAGGTCGGTCCCCAGATCGCCGAGAAGCTGGGCCTGCCCCAGATCACCTATGCCGCCGACATCGCTGTCGAGGGCAAGAATGTGACCGTCAAGCGTATGCTGGAGGATGGCTACATGACCATCAAGACCCAGACTCCCTGCCTGGTCACCTGCATCAAGGAGCTGAACGAGCCCCGTTACATGAGCGTTGGCGGTGTTTTCGAGGCTTACAGCAAGCCCCTGTCCACCTTCAACTATGAGACACTGAAGGATCATCCCCTGATCGACGCCACCACCATCGGCCTGAAGGGCTCTCCCACCAACATCTTCAAGAGCTTTACGCCTCCCCAGAAGGGCGCCGGCATGATGCTGGAGGGTGCTGACAAGGCTACTTGTGAGAAACTGGCCGGCATCCTGGCCGCCAAGCACATCATCTGAGAAAGGGGATAAAACATTATGTCTAACTTCAATAGTGCTGATATCGCTGCTTTCAAGGATGTATGGGTGTTCTGCGAGCAGCGCGAGGGCAAGCTGATGCCCACCGATTTCGAGCTGATCTCCAAGGGCCGCGACCTGGCCA
>NZ_JAFBIV010000012.1 GCF_021531915.1 Oscillibacter valericigenes
GGGTCAGGGGGTGGCTGGAGGGCGCCGTTTCCCCGGCGGCCTTTTTCTCCGCGATCATGCCGTCAATGACCCCGGCGTTCTCGCAGTGGACGCCGCAGAGACCGCCCAGGCTTTTCAGCTCCTTCAGCGCCCAGTACATGTCCCGGTCGCCGATCATCATAGCCGGATAGGTCATGTACATCTTGAAGGAGGAGACGCCCTGGGCAAATATGTCCTTCAGCTCACCCCGGATGGACTCATTCCAGTCGTCGATGGTCATGTGGAAGCCATAGTCGCAGAAGGTTTTGCCGTCGGCCTTCTGGTGCCACAGCTGCAGGCCATAGTGCAGGCTTTCTCCCTTGTTGGGGCAGGCAAAGTCAATGACGGTGGTGGTGCCGCCCCGGAGCGCCGCCCGGCTGCCGGTGTAAAAATCGTCCGCCGTGGTGGTGTTGCACACATCCAGGTCAAAGTGGGTGTGGGCGTCAATGAATCCGGGGAACAGCAGACAGCCGGTCACGTCCACCACCTGGGTATCCGGGTCCGCCTCCAGCTTCCGGCCAACGCGGACGATCTTCTCGTTTTCAATCAGCAGGTCGGCCCGCTTCATCCCGGTACCGGAGACCACCGTGCCGCCTTTCAGCAGTTTTTTCATCGTACACCCTCCATTTCTGCGGCCCGTGGCCGCCTGACTGCGATGTTTGGTTTTTATAAGTATATCACGATTGCCTTCGCATTTCCAGTGAAGACGGTGAAAAACCGGGACACTTGATCACAGAACTGCAAAATGTATAGAAAATATTTGTAAAATCCAGCAAAATGGGACTGCTCATTTCTGAAAGATGTGGTATAATGTCCACAACAGGCGGCTCCTGTGAGCCCGAATTTTGAAGGAGGTAGAAGAATGAAGATGAAGAAGCTGCTGTCTCTGCTGCTGGCCCTGGTCATGATGTTTTCCCTGACCGTCACCGCCGGTGCTGTGGAGACCGACGACAATGACCTGACAGGCGCCATCGTGATCCTGCACACCAATGACGTCCACGGTGCCATTTCGGAGTATGCCAAGGTGGCCGCTCTGAAAGACACCTATGAGAAGATGGGCGCCTATGTCCTGCTGATGGACGTCGGCGACTTCATCCAGGGCGACCCCGTGGTCAGCATCTCCCAGGGTGCCACCGCCGTGGAACTGATGAATCTGGCCGGGTATGACGTGGTCACCACCGGCAACCATGAGTTCGACTATGGCTATGCCAACCTGGCCAAGCTGGCCGGTGAGGCCAAGTTCCCCGTTGTGGCTGCCAATGTGCTGTACAAGGGCAAGACCGCCTTTGAGGACAATGTGACCTTCACCAGCCCCAGCGGCGTGAAGATCGGCGTCTTCGGCCTGGCCACCCCCGAGACTGCCACCAAAGCCAATCCCGCCAAGATCAAGGACGTGAAGTTCCTGGGCGGCCAGTCCATGTTCGACTGTGCTCAGGCGCAGGTGGATTCCCTGAAGGCCGACGGCTGCGATATCATCGTCTGTCTGGGCCACCTGGGCATCGATGCCGAGTCCACTGGAAACCGCTCCGTTGACCTACTGGAGGAAGTGGAGGGCATTGATATCTTCATCGACGGCCACTCCCACTCCGACCTGGATGCCATCATGAAAGCAACTGACGACACCGGCATGGTGGGCGATACCCTGCTGACCTCCACCGGCACCAAGCTGAACAACGTGGGCGTGGTGGTCATCGCCGATGACGGTGCCATGACCATGCAGTTCGCCACCAAGGACCTGATCGTCACCCCCGACAAGGCCATCGCTGACCGCGCCGCTGCCATCCAGAAGGAGATCGACGACGACTATGGCAATGTGTTTGCCAAGACCGAGGTGGATCTGAACGGCGCGAAGGCCCAGGTCCGCACCGACGAGACCAACCTGGGCGATCTGATCACCGACGCCCTGGTCTGGGGCGCTAAGGATGCCGGCATCAAGGTGGACGCGGCCGTCACCAACGGCGGCGGTATCCGTGCTTCCATCGCCAAGGGCGACATCACCAAGAAGGACATCAACACCGTTCTGCCCTTCGGCAACACCCTGAGCATCGTGAAGCTCACCGGCGCGGAGCTGCTGGAAGCCCTGGAGGCCTCCACCTACTGCACGCCTGAGAGCATTGGCGGCTTCCCCCATGTCTCCGGCATCGTGTTCACCCTGGACACCACCAAGGCCTTTGACGCCGGTGACCTCTATCCCGGTTCCACCTATCACGCTCCCAAGAGCGTGGGCCGCGTGACCATCCAGTCCATTGGCGGCCGGGCCTTTGACCCCAAGGCCACCTATACCATCGCCACCAATGACTTCATGGCCGCCGGCGGCGACACCTATTACGCTTTCAATGCGGCTGGTTTTGTGGATACCGGCGTCCCCATGGATGAGGTCGTCATGGACTACATCAAGGAGGAACTGAACGGTAAGGTCACGGCAGCGGATTACGGCACCCCCGCCGGCCGCATCACCATCATTGAGGGTCTGCCTTTCACCGATGTTCCCGCCGGTGCCTCTTATTACGACGCACTGAAATTCGTCTATGAAAACAACATCTTCAAGGGCTTTACCGAGACCACCTTCGGTCCCAACAACACCCTGACCCGGGGCCAGATGGTCACCGTCCTGTGGCGGATGAACGGCTCTCCCGAGCCCAAGGCCGATTGCCCCTTCGGCGATGTGGCCGCCAATTCTCCCTTCCGCAAGGCCATCGCCTGGGCCGCTGAAAACGGCCTGACCAACGGCTATACCCCCACCACCTTCGCACCCAACCAGGCCATCTCCCGTCAGCAGTTCCTGACCATTCTGTACCGCTATGCCAAGTTTATGGGCTACGACGTCTCTGTGGGTGAGAACACCAACATTCTCTCCTATGAGGACGTGGCCCAGGTGAGCGAGGTTTTCATCCCCGCCATGCAGTGGGCCTGCGGCTCCGGCGTGCTGGTGGCCGAGAAGACCCTGACCCCCACCGCTCCCGCCCTGCGCTATCAGGTGGCGGAGTTCCTGGCCAACTTCTGCCAGAAGGTGGTCCCCGCTGCGACCACCAAGGCTGCCTGAGCCTTCGCCGCAGCCCGAAGTGAAATGAAACCCATATGCAGCAGGAGACCCAGAGCTATGCTCCGGGTCTCCTGCTGCGCTGTGTGGTCTTTTCACTCTCATGGGATGCCAAAATGCAATTCAGGTCGTCACTTTCGGCAGTCTCTTGTCGCAGTATCAGTTTTTCTGATACTATTATCGGATATTACTGGATGGAAGTGTGTTTTTTCAAGGAAAACCCGTTGACTTTCTTATCTTTATCCAGTACCATAAAAAAGCCCGAAGCCGAGCGGGCATTGTTTCAGCCGCTTCGGCTTTATCTGTTTAAAGAGAAAAGGAGACCTTCCCATGAAACGCGAAAACTTCCAATCCCGGCTTGGCTTTATCCTGGTGAGCGCCGGCTGCGCCATCGGCATCGGCAATGTCTGGAAATTTCCCTACATCACCGGTGCCAACGGCGGCGGCGTGTTCGTGCTGTGCTATCTGCTGTCCCTGATCCTGATGGGTGTACCCATCCTGACCATGGAGCTGGCCGTGGGCCGGGCCAGCCGCCAGAGCGCCGTGCTGAGCTACAAGGCTCTGGAGCCCCAGGGCAGCAAATGGCACCTCCACGGCTGGTTCTGCGTCATTGGCTGCTACCTGCTGATGATGTACTACACCACTGTGGCCGGATGGATGCTGGGGTACTTCTTCAAGTATCTGGGCGGCTCCTTCTCCGGTCTGGCAGGGGACGCCATCGACGGCGTGTTCGGCGCCATGCTGGGCAATCCCGGCGAAATGACCCTCTGGATGGTACTGGTGGTGCTGGCGGGCTTCCTGGTGGTCAGCTTCGGCCTGCAGAAGGGCCTGGAGCGCATCTCCAAGGTCATGATGCTCTGCCTGCTGGTGCTGATGGTGGTGCTGGCGATCCACAGCCTGACTCTGGAGGGCGGTATGGAAGGTCTGAAGTTCTACCTGCTGCCTGACTTTGGTCGGGCTATGGAGGCGGGCCTTGGCAGTGTCATCACCGCCGCCATGAACCAGGCCTTCTTCACCCTGAGCCTGGGCATCGCCGCCATGGAGATCTTCGGCAGCTACATGACCCGGGACCACACCCTTACCGGAGAGTCCGTCCGCATCTGCTGTCTGGACACCTTCGTGGCCCTGATGAGCGGCCTGATCATCTTCCCCGCCTGCTTCAGCTTCAGCGTCCAGCCCGACGCCGGCCCCTCCCTGATCTTTATGACCCTGCCCAAGGTCTTCGCCAATATGCCCTTAGGCCGCCTGTGGGGTTCCCTGTTCTTCCTGTTCATGACCTTCGCCAGCTTCACCACCGTCATCGCCGTGTTCGAAAACCTGCTGGCCAACTGCATCGACAATTTTGGCTGGACCCGGAAAAAGGCAGCTCTGGTGAACTGCGTGTTCATCCTGATCGCCAGCCTGCCCTGTGTGCTGGGCTACAACCTGTGGAGCGGCTTCCACCCCTTCCTGGGCAAGGACGTGCTGGACAGCGAGGACTTCATCGTCAGCAATCTGCTGCTGCCCATCGGCTCTCTGGTGTATCTGCTGTTCTGCGTCACCAAATGGGGCTGGGGCTTCGACAAGTACCTGGCGGAGGCCAACACCGGCTCCGGCCTGAAGCTGCCGGAGAGCGGTACTGCCAAAAAGGCCCTGCAGGTCTATTTCTCCGTCATTCTGCCTCTCCTGATCCTGGTAATTCTGGTCCAGGGCCTGCCCTCTTTTGGCTGGAAGCTAGGCGTCTGCGCCGCCACGCTGGCATTGCTGGTATTGATGGCCCACCGCAAAAAAGCCTGATGGTTCAAAAAAACGACCGCCGATGGCGGTCGTTTTTTTAGATCTTCACCTCGAACAGCCCGTCCCGGCTGCAGCAGAGATACAGCTTTCCGCCGCCCCGCAGCTGGGGGATACGGAACTCACCGCCCTGCTCCGGGTACAGCCGCACCAGCAGCACCCGCTCCGTGGCCACGTAGGCGGCAAAGCGGAAGTAGTGGTCCTTCTCCATGGGATGGGAGAAGGTGACGTACCAGTCCTCCTCGATCTCCCGCACCGTGGCGGTGTGGGCCTCGTCGGCGGGCCGGGCCTGCAAGGGCTCCAGCTTCCGGCCGCAGCAGTGGATTTCCCCGCCGCCGGTGGCCGTGAGGATGTTGCCGCAGTCCGGGCACACATAAAATTTCAGTCTTCGCATATTTCCAACCTCTGTTTTCTCGGGGGCCAGGTCGCCCATCAGCAGGCGCCTCAGAGCCACACCAAAAATGGAGGAGAGCGCCGGCAGCAAGCTGATATCCGGGCATCCTTTGCCCCGCTCCCATTTGCTGACGGCCTGGGGGCTGACGTGCAGCGCCTCCGCCACCTGATTCTGGGTCATTCCCCGCTCCTTCCGCAGCCGCGCCAGCAGCTCTCCGATCTGTTTGCTGTCCATGTTCTCACCTCGCTTATCAGCATACCCCAAGATTTTCGCTTTGGCAAGCAACGCTCCGTTGAGCTGTTTTTCCGGTCGGTTTCTTATGCAGAACATGAGCATAAACTTGCAAATTCACCCCGTAAACCTGCCTTGCTTTCCCGGGAAAAACTACTTTGTTCTTGTTCACTCCGCCAAAATTGGAAGGCAATCGTTCTTTTCCTGCAAGATTTCTTTCCAATCTTTTGAAACTGTGGTATATTGATGGGCAAGAAAATTCCGGCCCGGCCGGGACCACAGGAGGACTCTCCATGATGACGTTACACGATGAAGGCATTTTTCTGGTGAACGGCGCTCTCAGCGCCCAGGCGCCCGTCTCCCCGGAGGAGGGCCGCCGGCAGACCATGGCCTGGAACATCTTACAGGCCCACAACACCAGCGGCGATCCTGACAATCTGAAGATTCGGTTCGACGCTATGCTGTCCCACGACATCACCTACGTGGGCATCATCCAGCAGGCCCGGGCCTCCGGCATGAAAGAATTCCCCATTCCCTACGCCCTGACCAACTGTCACAACAGTCTCTGCGCCGTGGGCGGTACCATCAATGAGGACGACCATGTGTTCGGCCTGTCCGCCGCCAAGAAGTACGGCGGCATTTACGTCCCCGCCAACCAGAGCGTCATCCACTCCTACGGCCGGGAGCAGATGGCAAAGTGCGGCGCCATGATCCTGGGCTCCGACTCCCACACCCGCTACGGCGCCCTAGGCACCATGGCCGTGGGCGAAGGCGGCCCGGAGCTGGCCAAGCAGCTGTTGAAAAACACCTGGGACGTAAAGTATCCCAAGGTGGTACTGGTGTACCTGACCGGCGCCCCCAGACACGGCATCGGCCCCCACGACGTGGCCATTGCCCTGGTGAAGGCCACCTTTGCCAGCGGCTTCGTCAACAACTGCGTGCTGGAATTCGCCGGCCCCGGCATTGCCAGCCTGCCCATCGACTTCCGCAACGGCATCGACGTGATGACCACCGAGACCACCTGTCTTTCCTCCATCTGGGAGACCGACGGGGTCACCCAGGGCTTCTATCAGGCCCACCAGCGTCCGGAGGATTACCGGGAGCTGCATCCCGGTCAGAACGCTTACTACGACAAGTGCATCGAGCTGGACCTCAGCAAGATTGAATCTATGATTGCCTTGCCCTTCCATCCCTCCAACGCCTGGACCATCCACGAGTTCCTGGAGAATGCGGAGGAGATTCTGGCAAACCTGGAGTCTGACGCGCAGAAGCGCTTCCCCAAGGCCAAGATCAGCCTGATGAACAAAATTCACGACGGCGGCGTCTGGGCAGACCAGGGCGTCATCGCCGGCTGCGCCGGCGGCCTGTTCGACAACATCGACGAGGCGGCGGACATCCTGCGGGGCGGAAGCTGCGGCAACGGCTACTTCACCCTGGACGTGTATCCCACCAGTGTGCCCGTCAGTCTGGAGCTGACGAAAACCGGTGCCACCGCCGCGCTGCTGGAGGCAGGCGCCGTCATCAAGCCCAGCTTCTGCGGCCCCTGCTTCGGTGCGGGAGACGTGCCCTCCCACAACGGTCTGAGCCTGCGGCACACCACCCGCAACTTCCCCAACCGGGAGGGCTCCAAGCCCGGCGAGGGCCAGTTCGCCGGCGTGTGCCTGATGGACGCCCGGTCCATCGCCGCCACGGCCCGGAACGGCGGCAGGATCACCGCCGCCACCGACGTGGACTACACCCCTGTTCACCACGAGTACCACTTCGACAAGGGCGTTTACGACCGCCGCCTGTATTACGGCTTCGGCAAGGCAGACCCCAGCGTGGAGCTGATCATGGGTCCCAACATTACCGACTGGCCCAAGATGCAGCCCTTGGCGGAAAACCTGCTGGTGGAGCTGGCAGCCGTGCTGCACGACCCCGTCACCACCACCGACGAGCTGATTCCCTCCGGTGAGACCTCTTCCTACCGCTCCAATCCCCTGCGGCTGGCGGAGTTCACCCTCTCCCGCCGGGAGCCCGCCTATGTGGGCCGGGCCAAAGCGGTGGCAGAGGTGGAAGCTGTCCGTCTGGCAGGTAAAAAGCCTTTACAGTTAAAATCCATTCTGGACAAGGTGGGCGACGGCGAAGCCCTCATGGAGACTACCCAGTTCGGTTCCTGTGTTTTCGCCAACAAGCCCGGCGACGGCTCTGCCCGGGAGCAGGCGGCCAGCTGCCAGAAGGTGTTGGGCGGCTTTGCCAACATCTGCTATGAATTTGCCACCAAGCGCTACCGCTCCAACTGCATCAACTGGGGTATCCTACCCTTTACCATTGACAAGGAAATTCCCTTTACATATGAGAATGGCGACTGCGTGTTTGTCCCCGGCATCCGCAAGGCCATCGAGGAGGGCATGGAGGATATCCCCGCCAAGGTCATCCGGACCAACGGCACCGTGGAGGACCTGCTGCTCCACGTCCGCGGCCTGACGGCGGACGAGAAGGAGATCATCCTGGACGGATGCCTGATGAATTACTACGCCAAGCGTTCTTAACGGGAAAACTTTGGAGGCTTCTATGGAAAAAATCAAAATGACCACTCCCCTGGTGGAGATGGACGGCGACGAGATGACCCGCATCCTGTGGGCCATGATCAAGGAGACACTGATCCTGCCCTTTGTGGATCTGAAAACAGAATACTACGACCTGGGGCTGCTGCACCGCAACGAAACAAAGGACCAGGTGACCGTGGACGCTGCCAATGCCACCAAGAAATACGGCGTTGCCGTCAAGTGCGCTACCATCACCCCCAACCGTCAACGCATGGAAGAATATCCCCAGCTGACGGAGATGTGGAAGTCCCCCAACGGCACCATCCGCTCTATCCTGGACGGCACCGTGTTCCGCACCCCCATCTGCATCGACGCCGTGAAGCCCGTGGTAAAGAACTGGAAGAAGCCCATCACCATTGCCCGTCACGCCTACGGCGACGTGTACAAGGCCGTGGACATGGAGACCACGGAACCCGGCACCGCCACCTTGACCTTCACCGGAAAGAGCGGCGAGACCAAGACCCTCACCGTCCAGAAAGTGGACGGCCCTGCCGTGTGGCAGGGTGCCCACAACAAGGAAAGCTCCATCCGTTCCTTTGCCAGGGCCTGCTTCCAGTACGCTGTGGACACCAAGCAGGATCTGTGGTTCTCCACCAAGGACACCATCGCCAAGGTCTACGACGGCGCTTTCAAGCGCATCTTTGAAGAGGAGTTTGAAGCCTACAAGGCCAAGTTCAACGAACTGGGCATCACCTACTTCTACACGTTGATCGACGACGCCGTGGCCCGGGTCATCCGCAGCGAGGGCGGCTACATCTGGGCCTGCAAGAACTACGACGGCGACGTCATGAGCGACATGGTGTCCACCGCCTTCGGCAGCCTTGCCATGATGACTTCCGTGCTGGTGGCCCCCGACGGCACCACCGAGTTTGAGGCCGCCCACGGCACCGTCACCCGCCACTACTACAAGTACCTGAAGGGGGAGGAGACCTCCACCAACCCCATGGCCACCATCTTCGCCTGGTCCGGTGCCCTGAAGAAGCGGGGTCAGCTGGACGGTCTGGAGGACCTTGTGAGCTTCGGTGAAAAGCTGGAGGAAGCCTGCTTCGATACCCTGAACGCAGGCATTATGACGAAGGACCTGGTGGGCCTGGTGGAGCCCGGCTTCCAGGCCACCGCTGTCAACAGTCAGGCATTCCTGGACGCTATCGCGAAACAGCTGCAGAAAAAGCTGGCATAAAAGTACCATTCCCCGCACATCAGATGATGTGCGGGGAATTTCTTTATGATCTGACATAATCCATCCGGACCAGCTTTTTCCCATTTGGCAGTGGACATTCTTCTCTATAATTCAGCATATACCCAATGGCAGCCAGATACTCCGTCAAGGCTTCCTCTTCCATTTGATGGTGGATACTACCCAGGCCGTCAAAGGCATGAATATAGGGAGAATCTGATACGAAGCCCTCGTCCGTGTTGATCTGAATGACGCAAGAAACGTACTCGGGAAACACTTTCTGAAGCACCCGTTGGAAGCAGGGATAGCCGATGTACTCCACCAGAAGGTTGGCAATCACCATCTCTGCCGGAGGAAGGTCCGGCTCTGCTGCCGTCAAATCAGCTTCCACCAGCCGCAGTGTCTCTGTCAAATGTGGATATCGGGCGGCACAGGCAGCCAGATACTCCTGATTCAGGTCTACACCATACACTGTCTCCAGTCGCTCCGGGTCCACATGCTCCAGGCCGTTTCCGCCCGCCACCCCCAGCACCATGGCGTTTCTGACGGGATAGCGGGTAAACTGGTCCGCTATGAGCTGGTTCATGGTTTGCAGCTGCCGGACCGAATCCAGCTTCATATGGTTTTCGTAGTCATCCAGTGAGACGGTCTCCCAGGGGTTTCCCATCTGCTTCATCTCCTTCATCCGTTTTCAACTGTCCGCTCTTCAAACTTCAGTATACCAAACCGGCCCCTGCCGCACAGCAAACGCTGCGTGGAGAGGCCGGTTTTCTCAGACGTTCAGTACTTCCGCCGGCCCGCCGCTGTTCAGTTCTTCCAAGCCCACAATGGTTTCCAGGGTGGTCCCCAGCTGGATCAACAGCAGGCCCAGCCGGGAGGCATCCTCCCGGCTCAGTTCCTTTGCCAGTGACAGTGCCAGGGCATGGATGGCTGTGGTCTGTTCCAATGCGTCCATGTGCCCACCTCCCGTTTTCAGTCTATGCGGTAACGGGCCGGGCTGACCATCAGCCGGAGCCAGGCCGGATCAACCCTTCCCCGAGGCCACCAGGACACTCTCCGCAAGCCGCTTCGCCTGGCTGGGCAGAGACATCAAAAACAAAAATAGGCACAATGTCTATCATACAGATTTCTCCTTTACTCCGCCAAACTGTCAGCCACAGCTTCGATGGCGCTGTCCAGGTCCGTCGGAAAATCCACCCACAGGGCGCAGACCACCTTTCCCGACCGGGCCAGGAACAGCTGACAGTCGCCCTCCGCCAATAAGACCGCCTGGTCGAAGGCGTCGTTTTCCACCGTTGTTTCCTCGGCGTCCGGGTGATCCTTTCGGAAGTCCGCTGCCCGCTCCCTGTACAGCGCCTTTGCCAGAGCCTCAAACCGCAGACGGTCAGCGACGTTCCGGACATGCTCGCCCTGTTCGCCCCGGTACTGGATGCTGAAGCGGTCAGGAGCCAGAGGAGTGCTCCGGTAGAGATAGTTGTCAACTTCAAATTCCCAGTAAGCCTTGTCCGTGCCCTCCATCAGCTCCACGGGAGCGGTATAGGGCAGGCTGCCGATATCCGGCTCCCCCTGCAAGAACGGAACCGCGCTGCTGAACCACCACAGGAACCAGAACAGCAACAGCAGCACGATCACCGCCTGCTGCCACCGGCGGTCCCGCTGCCAGCTGCCGGGGTCAGGCACCATGCCCGCCGCCAGCTCACGCCGCATCCGCCGCAGATCCCACAGTCGCCGGAGCATCACGATGCCAAGGAGGACAGCGACCACCAACCAGAGCAGCCAGAACAGGTTTTGACGCAGCAGGACTTCCAGCATCGACCTGCCGGGAGCCAGTACGCTCAGCACCAGGGGCAGCACCGCCAGCAACCCCAGCATCACCCAGGCCATCCGCCAGCTGTGGCGCAGGGGCTTTTCCCAGGCCCAACCATAAGCCACCGGATCCGTGTCCAGCTCCGGGACCGCCGGATCGCCGCAGTAAAACACTTCGCAGTCATAATCGTCATCACCCATGATGACAGCGGTGCAGTCCCAGCCCATTTCCCGCCAGGCCACTCCCCGCTCCCGGCGGGCCTCCGGCGTTTCGGGCCGCTGGGGCCGGAGACGCACCCGGTATGTCCCCGGCTTCACAGCCTTGAAGGTGGCCAGCACCCGGCCGCAGTCTGTCAGCTGCCAGCCATTGGCAGCTTCATCCTCCAACCACTTCTCAATAGCTCCGGGGTTCCACAGTTCCAGGGGCCGCAGGGTCCGCTTCTGCTTTTTCATCGTCCATCCTCCTCCCGGTCGCCGTCGGCGACGCACAGCTTCAATCTGGAAAGCTCCTGACGGAACAGGGCCCGGCCCCGGTCTGTGATGGCGTAGGTCCGCTTGCGGCCCTCCACCGCTGTCTCCCGGATGAGACCCTCTTCCTGGAATTTTCCCAGAATGGTATACAGCGTCCCCGGGCCCAGGGGCACCCGGCCCGCCGTGGTGTCGTCCACGAACTGCACGATCTCCGTGCCGCACCGCTCCTGCCGCAGCAGGCTCAGCAAGACATAAAACATGCTCTCTGTCAGTACCTTCAACGGTTCCTTTGCCATGGCTCGCCCTCCAATATCGTTTTACGATATCATCTATTGTCAGTATAATATCGTTTCACGATATTGTCAATAGGTCTGGTGAATGCTGGCACGGATACCAGGTTTTGAGGGTTGCTTCCTGCCCCTGGTTTTCGGTATGCTTTTCAGGTGAAAACTCCACAGAAAGGAAGAAATCAAATGAAAAAGGAAGCGCTGTGCGGATTATTGGCAGCTGCCGCCCTGGCCCTCCCGGCCCAGGCGGCCCGGACCGTGCCGGTGCAGGTGGACGGCACCCGTCTGGCCGGGTCCTCCTATCTGGAGGACGGCGTTACATACACGCCCCTGCGGTATCTCCTGGACGCCATGGGCGGCTGGACGGTCTCCTGGGACAGTCAGGCACAGGCGGCGGTGGCCGTCTCCGGCAAAACCCGTATCGCAGCGGACCCGGCAGAAAACACCGTCACCGTGAACGGCAGAAGCTATTCCGCCCAGGTGACGGTCCGGAACGGGCGGACCTACGTGCCCCTGCGGATGGTAAGCGAGGCCCTGGGCGGCAGCGCGGCGTGGGACCCCTGGATGTCCGGCGCTGCCGTCACCTCCGCCGGAGCGGAGCATGACGCGGCGGACCTGTACTGGCTTTCCCGCATCATCAGCGCCGAAAGTTGCGGCGAGTCTATGGAGGGCCAGATCGCTGTGGGCAATGTGGTGCTGAACCGGGTGGCCAGCCGGGAGTTCCCGGACACCGTCCCCGGTGTCATCTTCGACAAGGTGGACGGCGTCCAGTTTGAGCCGGTGTCCAACGGCACCGTCTACAAGACCCCCACCGCCCAATCGGTGGAGGCCGCCCGGCGGGTACTGGCGGGGGAACAGGTCATTGGGAAGGCCCTGTATTTTTACGCCCCCGCCCTCTCCCAAGGGACGTGGATCAACGCCAACCGGACGTACTACAAGACCATCGGCTGTCATCGGTTTTACCTGTGAGGACGCGGCGGGGCGCCCCTGCTATTTGACATTTTCAGGCCCGACGGCTACAATAGGGACATCAAATCGTTGCAAAGGAGCATGTCCTATGCTGTTTTCTGACCGTCCCAGGACCCATTATGGAAAGGCGCCGGCTCACGAGGTCATCTGTCAGTTGCGCTTCCCCACCATCCTCACCATCAACAACGTGGAGCCCGCCGATTTTCAGGAGGCCATCCGCGATGTCTTCCCCCAGTACGCCCGCCGTCAGGATGTGCCCGCGCCCAAAATCACCGGCGTGGGTGGTCCCAACATGCAGGTAGAACAGCAGGCCCCCATTACCAACTACCACTTTCTCTCCACCGATGGCCGCTGGAAGCTGAACCTCACCAAGGATTTCATTGCTCTTTCCACCTTGGGCTATCCCGGCTGGGAGGACTTTGCCCACCATCTGGACAAGGCCCTGGCGGCCTTTATCCAGATCTACAAGCCCGCCTATTTCCAAAGAGTGGGACTGCGGTATGTAAATTTCTTCTCCCGTGCCCGGCTGGGACTGGAGGAGGTGTCCTGGGCGGAGCTGTTCGCCCCCGCCTACGCCGGCGCTCTGGCGGAGCCGGACCTGCGGGAGGAGGACTGTCTGGCTCTGGGCACGGACCTGCAGCTGAAGCTGGACAACAGCTGCCGCGCCAAGATCCACGCGGGGCTGGCCCGGATCCAGAACAAGGCCCCCAACGCCCCCCAGGACAACGAGCTGAAGTTTGTCCTGGACATGGACCTCTCCATGGGCGGCAATATTCCCTGCACCATGGCGGCCGGGGCTTTGGAGACCCTCCACATTCACGGCGATCGCCTCTTCGAGGGCACCGTCACCGACCGGCTGCGGCAGGCCATGGAGCCCCGTTGAGCGCCCAGAGGTAGTACCTCGATGAAAAACAAAATTCGACACCTTTGTCCTCCCCGGAAAAAGGTGTCGAATTTTTTGTAAAATATGCAGGAAATCGTTTGTTTATTCTTTTTAGATTTTAGGAAATTTCTATCTTGTGGAGTGGTGTGGTTTTCTTATATTCTTAGTAATGCAAAGATGTGAGTTTACCACGTTAAACACCAAAAGAAGAAGGGACGATCAGCATGTTGAAGAGCGAATACCTGCAAAACGTCTATACCCAGGTCGTGACCCGTGACCCCGACCAGAAGGAGTTCCACCAGGCCGTTCTGGAGGTCCTGGAGAGCATCGACCTCATCATCGACCAGCATCCTGAGTATCAGGAGCACGGCATCATCGAGTCCTTCGTGGAGCCCGACCGTATGATCTGCTTCCGGGTGCCCTGGGTGGATGACAACGGCAAGGTCCACGTGAACCGCGGCTACCGTGTCCAGTTCAACTCCGCCATTGGCCCTTACAAAGGCGGCCTGCGGTTCCATCCCACTGTCAACCTGTCCATTCTGAAGTTCCTGGGCTTTGAGCAGATCCTGAAGAACAGCCTGACCGGCCTGCCCATCGGCGGTGCCAAGGGCGGCAGCGACTTTGATCCCAAGAGCAAGAGCGACGCGGAGGTCATGCGCTTCTGCCAGAGCTTTATGACCGAGCTCTATCGTCACATCGGCCAGTTCACCGACGTGCCTGCCGGCGACATCGGCGTGGGCGGCCGTGAGGTCGGCTATCTGTTCGGCCAGTACCGCCGCATCCGCGACCGCTATGAGGGCGGCGTGCTGACCGGCAAGGGCCTGACCTTCGGCGGCTCCCTGGCCCGTACCGAGGCTACCGGCTACGGCCTGTGCTACCTGACCCAGGAAATGCTCAAGTGCATGAAGAACGAGAGCTTTGAGGGCAAGACCGTGGTCATCTCCGGTTCCGGCAACGTGGCTATCTTCGCCACTGAAAAGGCCACCCAGTTGGGCGGCAAGGTCGTGGCTCTCAGCGACTCCAACGGCTATATCCACGATCCCAACGGCCTCAAGCTGGATATCGTGAAGGACATCAAGCTGGGGCACCGTGGCCGCATCAAGGAGTATGTGGACCGTGTCCCCGGCAGCACCTATACCGAGGGCTTCCGCGGTATCTGGAGCATTCCCTGTGACATCGCCCTGCCCTGCGCCACTCAGAACGAGATCGATGCAGAGGCTGCCAAGAGCATTGTCAAGGGCGGCGCCATTGCTGTGGCTGAGGGCGCCAACATGCCCTCCCGTCCCGAGGCCATCCGCATTTTCCAGGATGCGGGTCTGCTATTTGCTCCTGCCAAGGCTGCCAATGCCGGCGGCGTGGCTACCAGCGCTCTGGAGATGAGCCAGAACAGCATGCGCTATGGCTGGACCTTCGAGGAGGTCGACAGCAAGCTGCAGGAGATCATGGTCAACATCTTCCACAATATCTACAACGCCGCTGAAGAGTGCGGCGCTCCCGGTGACCTGGTGGTCGGCGCCAACATCGCCGGCTTCAAGAAGGTCGTTGACGCCATGCTGGCCCAGGGCTTGGTGTAATGATTCCAAGGGATACTTGTCCCTCTTAGACGAAAAGAAAAAAGAGATGCGGAGCTTCGGCTCCGCATCTCTTTTTTCTTTTCCGAATCCCCTCATCAGGGTATTTTTGTCGGGCGCAGAAGGTGAATTGCCCCGCAAAGGGCAAGAGAAGCCCCTCTGGAGGGTGTCTTGACAAAAATGATTTGTATTTCTTCATTCGCCGTCGGCGGATGAAGAAAGTAAGCCAAGTTTTCCCCCAGCCCCCTTCCTTACTGCCCGATGGGGAACTCCACGTACCCCATGGCACCGGGCGCCACAGTGTAGGGCGGGAACACCACCACGGGATCGCCCGCTTCATTCAGATAGAACTGGGTGGTCTCATCCACTGTGGTGAAGCCACCCTGGTCGGCGGCAAAGTACACAGCGGGGTCCTCCGCCGCTGCCATCTGCTCCCTGATGGCGTCGTTGCAGACGGTCACCCAGTCCTTCCCCAGCACATCCGCCAGGGTCAGTTCCTTTTCGGCGGCCAGGTCCAGATTATAGTAGGTCCGCTCCCAGTTAGCCCCGGTGAAGGACACATCGGATTCCACCAGGAAGGAGACCACAGTCTCCGTCTGGGACTTGATGTCATAGGTGACGCTGACAGCAAGGTTGTGCTGCTCCCATTCCTCCTGGGTGCCGCCGGTGGCCAGGAATGCCTCCTTGTACTCCGCCACCAGCTGCTCGCCCTCAGCGGTCTTGGTATCCACCCGCTTCCGGATCTCCTCGTTGACCTGCTGGGCAAAGGCGCCGCCGCCCTGGATAGCAGGCTGCTCCACCTCCACCGTGCGGTCTCCATTCTCGTCGGTGAAGCTGCGGACTGTCAGCACCTGGAACAGTCCACCCAGCACCGGAAAATCGGCGGCGGCCGCCGCCACGGTGGGCGACAGGTTCAGCACGCCAAACATCACCACGAAGCAGGCAGCCACCGTGCCCAGACGGCGGCCCCAGCCCCGGCGGGCCCGGTTGGCTTTTCCCTGCCGGATGCCTGCCCGGACACGGTCCTCCAGCTCCGCAGGGATGGGAGTGGACTCATATTCCTCTTTCGCACGTTTGAACTCGTTCATCATTCTTCTCCTTCCAATTGGATACGCAATTTTTTCAGGCCGGTGTACAAACGGGTCTTCACCGTGCTCAGCGGGCAGTTCACAACTGCACTGATCTCCTGAAGCGACAGCTCCTCGTAAAACCGCAGGCGGATGACGGCGGCGATCTCCGGCGGCAGGGCATCCACCCTGCGGGCCAGGGAGCCGTCCTCCGGCAGCGGGTCCTCATAGCTGCCCGCATCCAGTTCTTCCGGCTTCACCAGGGTCACCCGCTTCCGCTGGCGGAGCAGGTCTGTACACACGTTGACCAGAATGCGGTAAAACCAGGTGCGCATGGCGTCGGCGTCCTTCAGGCTTTCCTGCTTTTCCAGTGCCCTGCAGACAGCGGTCTGTACCGCGTCCAGAGCCTCTTCCCTGCTGTGCAGATAGCTATACGCCAGACGGTAAAACCGCGCCTGGTCTTCCACAAGAAATGTCGTCAATTGTGTTTCACGGATCTTTGACACGTGCATGGTCCTTTCTGTTGGTTCTGTCTGTTAGACGGAGAAGACGGAGAAAAAGTTTGCGCCAATGGAAAAAGTTTTGCAGAGCAGCGTATCTTTCGATACGCGCAAAAAGGAACCGGATGTACCGGTTCCTTTTTATCATTCATAGCGCAGCGCGTCAATAGGATTCAGCTTGGCCGCCTTGTTGGCAGGCAGGTAGCCGAACAGCACGCCGATGCCCACACTGACGCCGAAGCTCACCAGAATGGCCCCAAGGGTCGGCGTGGCGTTGAAGGTAATGCCGCTGGTGCCCAGCTGCTCCAACAGCATCCCGCCCAGCACGGAGCCGATGCCCGTGGCCAGCAGACAGCCCAGCAAAATTCCGATCAGTCCGCCCATGGCGGAGGTGGTCCCGGCCTCAATGAGGAACTGGCTCCGGATATCCCGGCGCTTGGCGCCCAGGGACTTCCGGATGCCGATCTCCCGGGTGCGCTCCGTGACGGATACCAGCATGATATTCATGATGCCGATGCCGCCCACCAGCAGGGAGATCGCGGCGATAGCCACCAGCACCGCCATGGCCACGCCCATCATGGCGTTGATCATATTCACCGACTCCAGCATGGTCTCGATGTAATAGGCGTCCTTATCCTGATAAAAGTTCTGCATCATGTCGGCAATCAGGGCCTTGCCCTGAGACACCGTATCCCGGGAGACGGCCATGACCTGATACAGCGTCACATTGCGGCTGCCGGTGAGCTCCAGGGCGTTTTCATAGGGGATGTACACCACGTCATCGCTGCCGCCCTCGGTCATCTCCTCCCGCTCCCGGGCCAGGACGCCAACCACCGTATAAGGCACGCCGCCGATGGTCAGCTCCTTTCCCAGGGCGTCACCACGGAAGGCCTCCTGCTCCAGCCAGGCGCCGATGACGCACACCTTCTGCCGCCGCGCCACGTCCACATACTGGAGATACCGCCCCCGGGACAGGGTATTGCCGTCCAGGGTGGTACCGGTTTCCGGGCGGTACATGGCCTCGCTGACGCCGTAGATCTTCGTCTTTTCAAATTCCGCGCCGTCCCGGCGGACACCGCTTCCGGCGCCCACCCAGGGGGTGACGCCGTCGAACACGTCGGGATGGGCTTCGATCAGATCATACATCTGCTGCGGGTCCAGGTTCAGCGTGGTGCCGTCGCCCCGGCCCCAGGCATAGGCGTACATCTGGGTGATGCCCACCTTCTCCACCTGCTGCTCCACCATGTCGGTGAGGCCGTTGCCCAGGGAGATGATGACAATGACCGCCGCCACGCCGATAACGATGCCCAGCATGGTGAGGAAAGCCCGCATTTTACTGGTCCGCAGGGATTTCAATGCCAGCTTGAAGGATTGTGAAACATTCATGTGCCGGCCTCCTCTCCCTCATCTCCGGAACGGACCACGGCCCGGGGATCGGCGGCATCTCCGTCGTAGATGACCCGTCCGTCCTGAAGGCGGATGATGCGCTTCGCTTTCCGGGCAATGGAATTGTCATGGGTGATGAGGACCACGGTGTCCCCTTCGGCGTTGAGCTTCTGCAGAAAGTCCAGCACCTCCCGGCCCGTCCGGGAGTCCAGGGCGCCGGTGGGCTCATCCGCCAGAATGACCGAGGGTTTCCCCGCCAGGGCCCGGGCGATGGATACCCGCTGCTGCTGACCGCCGGAGAGCTGGTTGGGCAGATTTTTCTGCTTATCCGCCAGTCCCACCCGCTCCAGGGCCTGGACGGCCCGCTGCCGGCGCTCCTCGGCGGAAACGCCCGCATACAGCAGGGGCAGCTCCACATTCTCCCGCACCGTCAGCTTGGGGATCAGGTTATACTGCTGGAACACAAAGCCCAGCATCTTATTTCGAATCTCTGCCTGCCGGTCGTCCTCCATGGTGGACACATCCACGCCGCCCAGGTGGTACGTCCCGGAGGTGGGTACGTCCAGGCAGCCGATGATGTTCATGGCAGTGGACTTGCCGGAGCCGGACTGGCCCACGATGGCCACGAACTCGCCCCGGTCGATGGCAAAGCTGACGCCGTCCAGGGCGTGGACCTCCTCGCTGCCCATGGGGTAGATCTTATACACGTTGTTCAGTTCGATCAGATGGGCCATGGCTCAGCCCTCCGGGACCGGGGCGGCCTGATACGCCACCCGGTCCTCCTCCGTCAGGCCGGAGGTGATCTGGATGTACCGGTCGTCATTGACGCCCAGGGTGACGCTCCGCTCCTCCAGCAGGGCGGGGTCCGTGACGGTGCCGTCCTCCCCTACTGCCTCCACCGGGGCCACCAGTACCGTACTGCCCCGCTCCACGGCGGCCACGGGCACGGTCAGGGCATGTTCCGCCGTACCGCAGTTGATGGCAGCGGAGACGTTCATGCCGGGCATCAGGCCGCCGTAGTCCCGGACGGCGATGGTGACGGGGTAGGTGGTAAAGCCGTCCTTGGTGGTGCCGTTGACGCTGACCCGCTCCACGGTGCCGGTATAGACCTCTCCCGGCAGAGCGGCGGCGGTGACCTCCACAGTCTGGCCCGCTTTCACCTTGCCGATGTCCAGCTCGTTGACGTTCATCTGCATCTTCAGACAGCTCAGATCATAAATGACGGCCAGGGTGCCACTGGCGGAGCCGTCCACCTTGTCCCCGGCTTTGAAGTTCTTCTCGATGACCGTTCCGGAGATGGGTGCGGTGATCCGGTAATCCTCCAGGCTGCCGCTGGCGGAGGAGGCAGACAGCTTGGCGCTCTCCAGGCTCAGCCGGGCACTTTCGATCTGCTCCCGGATGGCGGAGGAATCCACCGTACAGAGCACCTCCCCTTTCTTGACGGTGCTGCCCATCAGCTTGTCGAAGCCGCTGACGGAGCCGCTGCCCGCAGCGTACACCGTGGCGGAGGCGGGCAGGTTGATGGCGGCGTTGCCGTAGCTGCTATAACTGCCGATGACGGCGGAGGCGGTGTAGGCATCGGACAGGATCCCGGGGTTCTCCACCTTCACCCGGACACTGCTGCCCTCCTTGCCGTTGCTGGTGATGGCGGTGCTGTTGGACACTGCCGTGACGGTGCCGTTCACCGGGCCGTCAAAATTGCCCACGAACACCGTGGCCCGCTGGCCTACATAGAAGGCAGAGGGCTCTACAAAGGGGAACAGGAAGTCGATGGACAGGTCCATGCTGGCGGCGATCTTCGCCAGAGCAGTTCCCGCCGTCACATTGTCGCCGTTGTGGACAAAGACCTCCTGGATGGTGCCGCTGATGGGCGCTGTGGGACGCAGGGCCTCCAGGGCCTGGTCATAGGCCAGCCGGGACTGCTCTACAGACAGCTCCGCCCGGCTGACGGAGGTCTGGGCATCGCTGCTGTCCAGCTCATACAGCAGCGCCCCCATCTCCACCAGGTCATCCTCCTCGAAAGGTGCCGTCAGGATGGCACCGGAGACCAGGGTGTTCACCTGGTAGGAGTCGGCGGGCTCTAACGTGGCGGAGCCGGTGACGCTCACCGACAGGTCCCGGCGGGCGGCTTGCTCCACGGTATAGCCCGTTCCCGCTGCCGCGACGCCCCCCATCAGCCGGGGCAGCACCACCGCCGCCAACAGGACCACAGCCGCAAGTACCGCCGCCAAAACGGCTCTCTTTTTCCCCTTCTTACTCAGCCGGAATTTCTTGAGCTTCCGGGGATTCTCTTGTTCCATCTGCATCAGTTCTTCCTCCATGGCTTCCTTCTCCTCCTGTTTCGTCAACTCCCACTCTCTATAACGGAGCAGGACTTTGCAATTCTTCAACTTCTTTTTGTACTTTTGTACTAGTGTACTAATGTATGATGATATTAGTACAATTATACAGTTTTGTCAAGTACAATTTTTATATATGAAAAGAGAGACGGCAAACGCCGTCTCTCTTTTTGTCTTCTATGCATTATGTCAACTCATACAGCGGCACCGTCCGCTGATAGGACTGTGGCCGGTAAGTCACGGAGGAAATTTTCTGCCCCGACATCCCGTACTTGGGATGGGTGCCGAACAGATCCAGATACCGCTCCAGGTCATCCCGCTCCGCAGCCATGGCCTCCAGCAGTGCCACGGTGGCCCGGGCGTCGTCCACGGCCCGGTGGCTGTTGACCACCCGGTCCCCCAGGCCGTAGGCCTTGATGGCGTTGCAGAGCTTGTGGGGGTAGTCCCGCCGGTCCCGGTACACCGTCAGAGCATCCAGGAACCTGGGCGCCCGCAGCACCTCCACCCGGCCGTAGGGCCGCAGGAACCAGTACAGGAAATTCAGGTCAAACTGGGCGTTGTAGGCCACCAGCAAGGGCCGCTCCGCCCCCTCCAGCAGGCGGCAGAAGGCCTCTGCCGCCTCTTTCTGGTCCACGCCCTCCAACAGAAGCTGCGCATCGGTGATACCCGTCAGCTCCGTGATGAAGGGTGGTATGGTCTGACCCTCCGGGAGCCGGATGAACAGGTCCATGCAGTCCGTCTCCACGCCCTTTTCCAGAGAGACGGCTCCCAACTCGATGATGCGGTCCTTTCCAAATTCGATGCCTGTGGTCTCGGTGTCGAAGACCACTACCCGGTCAAAGTTGTTCCAAATTGCTTCCATCATGGTATGTTCTCCTCCGCAAGGCAGCTCTCCCCGGTGGCGTAGTCGATCTCCACCCCGGGCTGCACGTTGTAGCAGTACACGTTGAAGCAGACGCCGGCGCCGCCGTCCTCCACGGACCAGGCCTCCAGCTGCACTCCACGGGCCACCAGTTCCATTCCACGGAACACAGGGGTCACTCGGTAGAGGACGTGGTTGCCGGTCTCCCGCACGTAGTCCGCCACCCGGTTCTCAAAGGGCAGCATCCCCTCCACATTCAGATAGCGGGTGCCGGTAATCAAGTTCCGCTCATTGGCGTTCTCCCCGGCCAGCTGGTAGCCGATCAGGTGGCAGCGATTGTAGAGGTATTTGCCGTCCACCAGACCGTCATAGCGCACGGTGTGCCAGCCGCTGGGCTTCACCATGCCAATGGCCCCCCGCTCCTCCGTGGGCATCAGGTCCTGCCCAATGCAGGCCTTCGCCGTGCCGCAGCGGCCCAGCAGGTCCAGGGGCGCATAGGTCTCGTAAGACTCCGTCCCGGCTTTCTGTTCCTCTGTAAAAGCGGGCTGGCCGCCATACAGCTCCACATACGGGCTGCCGTCATAGTCCGGAAGCGTGTCCAGGGTTATGACATTCTGCTCCTCCTGATGTTCCTCCTGAACGGACAACTGCTCCCGCAGCTCCGGCGGCATCTTTGCCATCAGGTCCGCCAGCCAATCGGACAGGCGGGACCGGACTTCCGTCAGCTTCTCCGCCGCCAGGTCTCCGGCCACCTCCGTCCGTTCCGTCAGGACTGCGGGCACCGGCAGCTCACAATACCGCCAGAGGATTGCTCCGCCAATACACAGTACCAGCAGCAGCGCCAGAATACCTCCTCCGCGGGAGTGTTTCTTTCGTTTTGTTCTTCGTTTTGCCATGGGTCCCGTTCTTGCGCTCCTTTGTTTCATCCGCTCGGTCGTCTCCGACATTCTAGCAAATTCCGACGTTTTTTTCAACGGCTGCATGAAAAGCCTCCAACCGGGCAAACTGTTGCACAACAATGTGCAACAGGAGGAATCCCATGAATATTTTTTCCCGCCGCTTCCGCGCTTTCGTCATGCTGCTGGCCCCCTGCCTGTTCCTGGCGGGGATGCTGTATCTCCAGGGGCAGACCACACAGCCCGCCTCCGCCCCCGCCGCTATTCCTGCCTCCACCACAGACTGGGGTCTGTCCTTCCAGACAGAAGGCGCCGTCCCCATCGGCAGCGCCACGGCGGAGGACCTGGCGAAATACGATGCCTACTACCTGGGAGACACATCCCAAAAAGTCATCTACCTGACCTTCGACTGCGGCTATGAAAACGGCTATACGGAGCAAATTCTGGACGCGCTGAAAAAGCACAACGCCCCCGCCGCCTTCTTTGTGGTGGGCAACATGATTGAGACCGCCCCGGACATTATCCGCCGCATGGCCGCCGAGGGCCATATCGTGGGCAACCACACCTACCACCACCCCAATATGTCCGCCATCTCTGACCAGGCAGCCTTCCAGAAGGAGCTGGACAGTCTGGCAGCCCTGTACAAGGAGGCCGTAGGTCAGGACCTGCCCATGTACTACCGCCCGCCCCAGGGGAAGTACAGCACGGAGAACCTGAAGCAGGCCCAGGCTCTGGGCTACAAAACGATTTTTTGGAGTCTGGCCTATGTGGACTGGTATGTGGACAAGCAGCCCACGGCGGAACAGGCTTACGCCAAGCTGCTGCCCCGCATCCACGACGGCGCCATCGTGCTGCTGCACTCCACCTCCAGGACCAACGCGGAGATTCTGGATGATCTGCTGACAAAGTGGGAGGACATGGGCTACACCTTCGCCTCTTTGGACCAGCTGCCCTGCTGACGGGCTGTTTGTCATTTTCCTGTAACCCTTTTTCTCTGTCTTTCGTCTATACTGTAATGAAAGAATGTGAAAAAGGAGTACTCCCATGACAGCAGAACTTCGGACCCGCACCTCCTCCGGCTTCCTCAGCGCCTCGGCGCTGCGGGTATTGGCCATGACCTGCATGCTGCTGGACCACATGTGGGCCACCGTGGTCCCCGGCAACTTCTGGATGACCTGTGTGGGCCGTCTGACCTTCCCCCTCTACGCCTTCCAGCTGGCGGAGGGCTTTTTCCACACGGCGGACCGCCGCCGCTACGCCCTGCGGCTGCTGGGTCTGGCTTTTGTATCGGAGGTGCCCTTTGACCTGGTGCAGTTCAGTACCCCCTTCTTCCCCTTCCATCAGAACACGGTGTTCACCCTGCTGCTGGGGCTTTGGGCCATCTCCGGTCTGGACCGGGCCCGGCGTGAGCGGACGCCCCGTCGGATCGTCCTGGGTCTCCTGACCTTGGCAGCCGCCTGCCTGCTGGGAGGCATCGGCTTCGTGGACTACGGCGTCATGGGCGTGCTGACGGTGGTATTGTTCTATCTGCTCCGGAACTTCCCCCTGGCCCGTCTGGCTCAACTGGCGGCCATGGTGCTGCTGAACATCGTGTTTTTCAAAGGCCAGACCATCCCGCTGCTGGGCTTTGACTTCCCCATCCAGGGCTTTGCGGTACTGGCCCTGGTACCTATCTGGCTGTACAGCGGCAAAAAGGGCTTCGGAGGAAAAGGCTTTCAGTGGGCCGCTTACCTCTTCTATCCCATCCATCTGCTGGTGCTGTATCTGCTGTATACGCTGCGGTAAACAAAACTGCCCCGCTTTCCAAAGCGGGGCAGTTTTTCTGCGTATGGACTTATTTCTGCGCCAGCAGGATCTTCTCCGGGGTGATGGGCAGTTCCCGGTGCCACACGCCGGTGGCCCGGAACACCGCGTGGGCGATGGCGGGAGAGGGTGTGTTGATGACGATCTCGCCCACGCTCTTGGCGCCAAAGGGGCCGGTGGGCTCATAGCTGCTCTCGAACTCCACCCGCAGCCGTCCCATGTCCAGACGGGTGGGAATTTTATACTGCATGAGGGAATTCTCCAGGATGGCGCCCCGGTCGTTGTAGGTCACATCCTCGTAGAGGGCCATGCCGATGCCCTGCACCAGGCCGCCCTCCGTCTGGACCCGGACCAGGTTGGGGTTGATGGGGGTGCCGCAGTCCACCACGGCCACATAGTCCAGCACCTCCACAGCGCCGGTCTCCCGGTCCAGCTCGATCTCCACCATGCCCGCCATATAGGGCGGCGGGGACACGGGGCTGGTGTGGGAAACGGTGGCCCGGGCGGCCAGGTCATTGCCGCACTGGGCCTTCCAGCCGATGTCGGCGGCGGTCACGGCGGCGGAGCCATCCAGCTTCCGGACGCCGCCCTCCGCGAATTCCACGTCGGAAATATCGCAATTCAGCATTCCGGCGGCGATCTCGCACATGCGGGCCTTCAGCTTTTCACAGGCCAGCTCCACGGCCTTGCCGGTGATGTAGGTGGTGGAGGAAGCATAGGAACCGGAGTCATAAGGCGAGGTGTCCGTGTCCACGGGAGCCACGGAGACCGCGTCAACATCGCAGTCCATGCTCTCGGCCACCATCTGGGCCAGAATCGTGTCGCAGCCGGTGCCCATGTCGGCGGCGCCGATGGACAGCAGATAGGTGCCGTCGTCCCCCAGGGTCACGGTGGCGGAGCCGGTGTCGATGTTGGGGATGCAGCTGCCCTGCATGGCCATAGCCACGCCGGCGGCGCGGACCTTGCCGTTGCCCATATCCCGGACGGGGAATTTCTCCTCCCAGTTGAAGAGTTCCGCACAGCGAGCCATACAGCGGTCCAGGGCGCAGGCGTTGGCCACCTGGTCGTAATAGGCGGGCATCACCATGCCCTGGCGGACCATGTTCTGCTCCCGCAGGCGGACAGGGTCCATGCCCAGGATATCCGCCAGTTCGTTGACGGCGGACTCCACAGCGAAAATGCCCTGGGTGGCGCCGTAGCCCCGGTAGGCACCGGCGGCCTGCATATTGGTGTACACCACGTCATAGGTGAAACGGTGGGCCTCCAGGTTTTTCGTGTACATGGGGATGGTCTTCTCGGCCGTGAGGCCCACGGTGGTGGGGCCGTGGTCGCCGTAGGCGCCGGTGTTGGACAGGGTATACACGTCCAGGGCCCGGATGGTGCCGTCATTGTCAGCGCCCAGCCGCACATGGACCTCCATCTCATGGCGGGGGCTGCCGGCGGTCTGGCACTCCCGGCGGCTGTATACCAGCCGGGCAGCCTTGCCGGTCTTCCAGGTGACGAAGGCAGGGTACACCTCCGCCACGGCGGTCTGCTTGGCGCCGAAGCCGCCGCCCACCCGGGTCTTTTCCACCCGGATCTTGCTCTTGGGAATGTCCAGCGCCCGGGCCAGGATGCGGCGCAGATGGAAGATGATCTGGGTGGAGGACACCACATGGAGCCGCCCGAAGGTGTCCAGCTCCGTGTAGGTGCGGAAGGTCTCCATCATGGCCTGCTGGCAGGCCTTGGTGTGGTACACATGGTCGATGACCCGGTCGCAGTCCGCAAGGACCGCCTCCACGTCACCCCGGGACTCGCCGCCTGCGGCGCAGAGGTTTCGCCGGTTGTCGGCGCCCACGGGAAGGGGCGCCACCCAGTTGTCCTCGGGGTGCACCAGGACTTGGCCGTCCTTGGCGGCGCGGAAGTCCAGCACCGGCTCCAGCACCTGGTATTTGACCTTAATAAGCTTCAGTGCTCGGTCCACGCAGGCTTCGTCCGCGCCGGCCACGATAGCCACCGGGTCTCCCACATAGCGGACCCGCCGGTCCAGGATCAGCCGGTCATAGGGAGATGGCTCCGGGTAGGTCTGGCCCGCATTGGTGAAACGGTTGTTGGGCACATCCTTGTATGTAAAAATGCACTCGATGCCCGGCACCTTCATGGCCACATCGGTGCGAATATATTCAATGAGGGCATGGGCGTGGGGGCTGCGCAGCAGCTTCACCACCAGGCAGTCCCGGGGCGTCACATCCTCCACGTAGGCGGGCTTGCCCAGCAGCAGCTGCATGGCGTCCTTCTTGCGGACGGGTGTATTCACCGTATGAAAAGTTTTCTGTTCCACGTCGTCTCTCCTCATTTCTTACGGCTGTCCAGATAGGCCCGGATGCCCCGCAGCTGCCCCTCGTAGCCGGAGCAGCGGCACAGGTTTCCCGCCAGAAAGGCCCGGATGTCATCGTCGGTGGGGTCGGGATTCTCCCGCAGCAAAGCGATGGTGTTCATGACGAAGCCGGGGTTGCAGAAGCCGCACTGCTCGGCACCCTGGTCAGCGATAAAGGTGACGAAATCCGCCGCCTCCGCCTGCAGGCCCTCCAGGGTCTGGACGGTGTGGCCGTCCGCCCGGGCCGCCAGGGTGGAGCAGGACAGCACCGGCTTTCCGTCCATCAGCACGGTGCACAGGCCGCAGTTGGCGGTCTCACAGCCCCGCTTGACGCTGACGCAGCCCTGCTGGCGCACAAAGTCCAGCAGCAGGGTATCGGGCCGCACATCGGCGCAGACCACTTTCCCATTGAGTGTCAATCTGATTTCCATGGCTCAATCCTCCTGTTCCAGCAGCGCCGCCATGCCCCGGCGCACCAGCACCCGGCAAATACGGGCGCGGTATTCGGCCCCTGCCCGCAGATTGCTGCCGAAGTGCAGCTCACCGGCCACCACTTCGGCGGCCTCCTCCGGATCATCCGGCAGTCCCTTCAGACAGACCGCCTGAGCGGGCCGGGCGCCCACGGCGCAGGTGATCTCCCCATCCCGCTCACACAGGGCGCAGGTCAGCACAGGGAAATCCGTAGCGCTGTTCCGCTGGGAGAGGTACACGGCTTTCATGGGCTTTCTGGGCACGATCACCCGCACCAGCAGGTCCCGTTCCGTCCTGGGACGGGCCGCGAATTCCTCCACAGTCATGACGCCGCCCCGGTACAGCTCCACCCTGGCACCCATGACCATGAACAACGTCAGCACGTCGGAAAAGCCGAAACGGCCCCAGAGGCTGCCGCCCACCGTGGCCACATTGCGGAACTGCACGCCCACGATGTGCTTCACACAGTCCGCCATGGCCCCGTGGGTCAGGGCGTTCAGGCCCTCATGGGTCTCCAGGTCCCGCAGCGTCACCATGGCGCCGATGCGGTATTCTTGTTTTGTCTCCTCGATCTTGTCCAGCCCCAGGTCCTGCAGGTCGATGGCAGTCGTCACCGCCCGATTCTGCATTTTCAGCCACAGCATGCCGCCCAGGACCACGCTGCCCTTCTTCTGGCACAGCTCCCAGGCCTCCTGCAAGGTCTGTGGCCGCGCATAGGTCTTGATTCTCAGCACGATACTCCCTCCGCATTTTGACATAATACTTCATGATAATCATACCACATTTTTTGAAAATGGGAAGCCTGTTTTCAAATTTTCTTTCAGGCGCAAAAACATTTTGTTAGTTCTGTTTTCCTGACAGTCCCCCCTGCGGCACACGGGCGGATTTCGTGGGATTTTGCCGTCTCTCTTCCTATAAAATGGAGACAGCGGCCCTCTTTCTGTCCGTGTACCGTGGATTTGTTTACAATTTCTTAACTGACACATCTATTTACTTTTTTAAGTTGTCAGTCTATAATGGAAGCTGTTATCACATAGGCAGAAAGAAAGTGGTGGTATTCCATGAAACAGACAGTCGTCCCATCTCAATACCTGCAGATCGCGCTGGACATTGCCCGCCGCATCGCCAAGGGTGAGCTGCCGGAGGGGCAGCGGGTCTACGGCCGCTCCGTCATGGCCTCGGAGTACAACGTGTCCCCGGAGACCATCCGGCGGGCCCTGCGGCTGCTGTCCGACATGAAGGTGGTGGAGGTGAAGCCCCAGAGCGGCGTGGTGGTCCTCTCTGCCGACAGCGCTCGGCGGTACATTGAAAACTTTGAGGAAAGCGCCGACGTGCGCGCCCTGCGGCAGCAGCTGAAAGACTTGATGGCAGAATACGCCGACCTGAGCCGCCGTCTCAGCGATACGGTGGCGGCCCTCATGAAAAGCCGGGAGACCTTCGCTGCCGCCGACGAGCCCTTCCCCAACTATGAGGTTCCCGTCCCCAAGGACTCCCCTCTCATCGGCCGGAGCATCGGGGAACTGAAGTTCTGGCAGTCCACCGGCGGCACCATCGTGGCCATCCGGCGGGGCCAGACTGTCATTCTCTCCCCCGGCCCATACGCCCAGCTGTATGGCGGAGATGTCATCGTTCTGGTTGGAAGCCCCGCCGCCGCGGAGGCCGCCCACCGATTAGTTACGGAAAAGGAGGTTCCATGATCCAGTTTGAACACGTCAGCAAGAGCTACGGCAAGACCCCGGTCCTCAAGGGCCTGAATTTCACCATCCAGGACGGTCAGTTCGTGGTGCTGATCGGTCCCTCCGGCTGCGGCAAAACCACCACCATGAAGATGATCAACCGCCTGCTGGAGCCGGACAGCGGTACCATCTCCATCGACGGCAGGGACATCCACCAGCAGGACAAGGTGGAGCTGCGCCGCCACATCGGCTACGTGATCCAGCAGATCGGCCTGTTCCCCAACATGACCGTGGCCCAGAACATCTGCGTGGTGCCAAAACTGTTGAAATACGACAAGGCCCGGTGCGAGGAGATCGTCCGGGACCTTTTGAAAATGGTGAACATGGAGCAGTACGCCGACAAATACCCCTCGGAGCTGTCCGGCGGACAGCAGCAGCGCATCGGCGTGCTGCGGGCCCTGGCGGCGTCACCTCCCATCGTGCTGATGGACGAACCCTTCAGCGCTCTGGACCCCATGACCCGGGAGACCCTGCAGGACGAGGTAAAAAGCCTTCAGCAGAAGCTGAACAAGACCGTCATCTTCGTCAGCCACGACATGGGCGAGGCATTGAAGCTGGCAGACGTGATCATCTTCATGGCAGAGGGCGAGATCGTGCAGATGGCCTCCCCGGAGGAAATGCTGGAGCACCCCGCCAACGACCTGGTGCGGAACTTCCTGGGCAAGCACGCCCCGGACGCCCCCGCTCCCTCCACTGTGGAGCACTTTATGCGGACAAACCTCATCACCGTCAAGCAAAACCGGGGCGTGCTGGAGTGTGCCGAGCGCATGGCGAGAAGCAGCGTGGATACCCTGCTGGTCACTGACGAGGAGGGCCGCTACGCGGGGACCATCTCCATCGGCGACATCCGCCGCTGGGGTCGGGAACTCAACAGCATTGAGCCCATAGTCCGCCAGACCGCCCGCACCGTCCGGGTGGGAGATGACGCCCGGGAGAGCTTCGACTACCTGCTGGATTCCGGCGCAAATTATGTAGTGGTCCTGGGCGAGGACGACACCATTGCCGGCATCGTCACCAAGACCAGCGTGGCCCGGTCCGTGGCGGAGAACCTGTGGGGGGATGCGCGATGAGAGCTCTCTTCGATACATACGGTGCCATGCTGGCAAGAGCCATCGTCACTCATACGGTGTATGTGCTGGTCTCCGTGTCCATCGGCTTTCTTCTGGGGCTGGTGCTGGGCATCCTGCTCTCCCGGGCTCCGCGGCGGCTGTCCACCGTTCTTCTGCCGGTGGTTTCCATCTTCCAGACCATCCCCGGTCTGGTGTTCATCGGCGTGCTGTTTCTGTGGCTGGGCATGGTGCCTGCCACCGTCATCGCCGCCCTGTCGGTCTACGCCATGTTCCCGGTGCTGAAAAACACCTACACCGGCATTTTAGGCGTGGAACCCAAATTCCTGGAGGCGGCCAAGGGCTGTGGAATGTCCTCCCTTCAAACCCTGTTAAAGGTGGAGCTGCCCCTGGCCATGCCCACCATCATCGCCGGGCTGCGGATGGCGGCGGTCTACACTGTCTCCTGGGCCGTGCTGGCCGCCATGATCGGGCTTGGTGGCCTTGGCGACTTCGTGTACCAGGGGACCGCCTCCAACAACAATACTCTGATCCTCCTGGGGGCCATCCCGGCGGCCATCCTGGCAGTGGCCATCGGCGCTCTCATTGACCTGCTGCAGAAGAAGGTCACCCCCCGGGGCCTGCGGAAGGAAGTGGGCAGATGAGCTGGAGCCTGATTTTTGAGCACCTGTTCATCGTGCTGGCGGCCAGCATCCTGTCCGTCTGCATTGGCCTGCCCCTGGGCATCCTGGCCTACGTGTTCCCCAAGGCCCGGAAGGCCATTTTATGGGTGGTGGACCTGCTGCAGACCATCCCCGCCCTGGCGCTGCTGGGCATCATCATGGTTTTCATCGGTGCCGGAAAGCCCACGGTCATCGCCGGCATCACCCTCTACTCCCTCCTCCCCATCGTGCGGAACACCTGCCTGGGCCTCCAGGAGGTGGACCCCGGCGTCAAAGAGGCCGCCCGGGGCATGGGCATGAGCAAGGCCTACCGGGTGCTGCGGGTGGAGTTCCCTCTGGCCCTGCCCACCGTGTTCACCGGCATCCGCATCGCCGTGGTCAGCGCCATCGGCACGGCGGTCTTTGCCGCCTTCGTGGGCGGCGGCGGCCTGGGCGGCATCATCACCCGGGCCATTCGCATCCAGAACATGGGCCTCCTGCTGGCAGGCACCGGTGCCCTGATGGTCATCGCCGTGGTGCTGGACCTGCTGATGGGCCGGTTTGAGGAGATGGTGCGGAAGAGCCGGGGCGGCTCCCGGAAGCTGTGGCTCCCCGTGGCGGCAGTGCTGCTGGTCTTCGTCCTGCTGCTGCCCTACGGGATGAAATCCACCGGAGAAAATGAGCTGCTTCTCTACGACGGCGACTACTCCGAGACCCAGATCATGCACCACATGGTCAAAATGCTGGTGGAGGACAGGACGGACCTGACGGTCACCATCCAGGACCAGATGTCCCAGGTCAACAACTTCAACGCATTAGTGGGCGACAACCACTCCTGTGACCTGATGATCTCCTACGACGGTACCCTGCTGACCACCTTCCTCCACCTGGACACGGCGGACGTGCCAGAGGGCGTCAGCATCTACGACTACGCCAATCAAGTGGCGGGGGAGCGGCATGGCGTGCGGCTGCTGGAAAAGCTGGGCTTCGACAACACCTACGCCATTGCGGTGCCGCAAAGCATTGCGGAGGAATACGGTCTGGAGACCGTCAGCGACCTGGTGCCCGTGGCGGACCGGCTGGTATTCGGCGCGGAGCATGAGTTCTTCACCCTGGAGGGCAGCATGAAATACGGCCCCTTCACGGACTTCTACGGTCTGAAGTTCAAGAGCACCGCCCCGGTGGACGTGAGCCTGAAATACTCCGCCATCCAGCAGGGCAGCTTCGACGTGACGGAGGTCTACGCCACCGACGGCCTGAACCGAAAGGCGGATCTCAAGGTGCTGGAGGACGACCGCAGCTTCTTCCCGGACTACAACGGCGCCCTCCTGGTGCGGGAGGACACCTTTGAGCGGTTCGCGGACGCGGCGCCCAACCTGGAGGAGGTGCTGAACCTGCTGGCAGGCCAGATCGCCAACGAGGACATGGTGGAGATGACCTACCAGGTGGACGTGCTGGGCCGCACCGTGGACGACGTGGCCCGGGAGTTCCTGGTCTCCAGAGGATTGCTTACAAACTGAATTCCATGTACAATGATTTCCGGGGGAAAATTTCCCCCGGAAATCATTTTTTTCGAAACCAACGCCGGTTTTTTTCGTCTGTATGATCAAGAGTACCTGAAAGGAGGCGTCCCCATGGAGGACAGCGACATCATTGAGCTGTACTGGCAGCGGGACCAGTCCGCCATTGCGGAGACTTCCGAAAAGTACGGCGGGTTCCTGTGGAATATCGCCTGGAACGTGCTGCGCAGCCACGGCGATGCCGAGGAATGCGTCAACGACACCTACCTGCGGACCTGGAACGCCATTCCCCCTGCACGACCCTCCGCCTTCCGGGCCTGGCTGGGGCGCATCACCCGGAACCTGAGCCTGGACCGCTGGAAGCAGTCCAGGGCGGAAAAGCGGGGCGGAGACGGGATGGAGGTCCTGCTGGGAGAGCTGGACCAGTGCGTCCCAGCGCCTCACGGCACAGAACAGGCTCTGGAGGACCGGGAGATTGCCGGGCTCATCAGCGCCTTTCTGCGGACACTGCCCCAGGAACTGCGGATCATGTTTCTGCGTCGGTACTGGTATGGAGAGGACCTGGCGGATATCGCCGTGAAGCTGGGCTGCGGTCAGGGGAAGGTGAAGTCCTCTCTGTTCCGCACCCGGAAAGCCCTGCGGGCGTATCTGGAAAAGGAAGGGGTGTCGTTATGAAAGCGGAACGGCTGTTTCGTGTTCTGGGACTGGTGGACGAGGATCTGATTGAAGAAGCCGCCTCTCCTGCTGTTCGCCAGAGGAAATTCCCGCTGTGGAAAGTTCTGACGGCGGCTGCCTGCCTGACATTGGTGTGCGGTTTCAGTCTCACCTGGCTGGTGACCGGTGGGTTTCAGGGGATGGGTTCCTCTGCGCCAGGAGAAACCAGCGGCAGCGGTATTGTCACAGACAACGAACCTTCGTCTGAGGAGGGCACCACCTTCATGTCCTACGCCGGGCCGGTGTTCCCCCTGACGCTGGCAGAGGAAAACAGTGGCCTGCCGGCGAAGCGGACCACCACCTGGGACTTTGCCCCGGGAACCTACCAGGACGGCACGCCCCGTCAGTGGGGGGCAGCGGTGACAGACCGCTATACGGTAGTTAACATAACTGAATCCGACCAGACTGTGACGGCCCTGTATCCCTTTGCCGGGTCCTTTAGGAACCTGGCATCCCAGCGGCCCACCGTGACGGTGGACGGTGAGGAAGCGGAAGGCCCCCTGTACGCCGGGGCCTACGCCGGCGGGTTCCGGGACGCGGGCGTGGACGACGGCTCCACCTGGAACCTGCAATACCCGGACAGCTGGATGGATTACAAGGCTCTGCTGGATGACGGGAGCTATTTGAATGAAGCGCTGGGAGACGGCCTGGTGCTGGACACCCCGGTGGCGGTGTACGAATTCACGGACTTCACCGCCCCGGCGAACTACGACGCCGCCACCCAGGCCATTGCATTTACCATCGACCAGGAAAAAACCACGGTCCTCACCTACGGCTTCAATGGCGCCAGCTGGGATGAGGACACCGGCTGGCGGCAGTACAGCTACTTCGTGCCCAATGGTATCCGCCGGGACAAGGACCCCAAGCTGTTGGTGGTGTTGGGTGACGATATCAAGGACTACGCCCTGGACGGTTACGAGAACGGCGGCTGTGAAAAGGAGATCGACGGCGTCAGCTGCACCGTCACCCGGTTGCAGATGACCCTGGACCAGGTGCTGGACCTGCTGTGCCGGAACTATCTGGAGACCTATGCTGACTGGCAGTACGGCATGGATACTGACGAGGTGGCAGCAGTCCCTGATGCCCTGTTCCGCCGGGCCGTCAATGAACTGATGGTTCAGTACGGCCCCCTGGCCGGAGACAACACAGCGGACCGGTATGACAGTGGGCGGCTGGATGACATCGTCAGCGAGGCCATGAGCATGGACAGGGTACTCTATCTGGCGGTGTCGGTGAACATCCCGGCAGGCGGGCAAGTCGACATAACATTTACAATGTGGAAGGAGCCAAGCTTTGACTTCGGCTGCTCCGGGTCAGAGAACGTAGGGCTGCAGGGCTATGACTTTGTGACCCAGCTGGGGTCCAACCTGGACTTCACGGGGCAGAGGGCGGCACTGGCAAATGCGGACAACATCCAGATCCAGCGGCAGAACTTTGGTTTTGACCTGGAAAAGGGCGTCACAGAGGTAACGTTAAACCCGGAAATAGCGCACTATTATTTGGAGATAAGACCTAATGAATAAAAAAGCGGGACGCTCAGCGTCCCGCTTTCCTCTTTTCCAGCACGTTTTCCACGATTTTGGCTCCCGCCCAGCCCACGGCGGCACCCAACAGGGCGCCCGCCAGCACGTCGCTGGGCCAGTGGACATACAGGTACAGCCGGGAGAACGCCATCACCACCGCCACCGCCAGAGCGGGCTTCCACAGAGGACTGCCCGCCGTTTTCAGGGCGAACACCGCTGCAAATGAGGCCGCCGTATGTCCCGATGGGAAGGCGGCATCCAGGGGCGGTGGAATCAGCAGCTCCACCACCGGATGGACGGCAAAGGGACGGATGCGGCCCACCAGGGGCTTGAGCAGCATATTACAGCTGACAAGGTCCAGCACCAGTCCGCAGGCCATCGCCGCGCCGTACTTCCGCTGTGTTCGAAGCAGAAGCAGCACCGCCGCCAGGATGATCCACAGTTCCCCGTGATCAGCGGTCCGGCTGATGGCCGGAAGCACAATATCCAGAAAGCCGCAGCGCAGATGCGCCTGTATCCAATCGAGAATCGCCAGTTCAACCGTTTGCATGAAGATCTCCCTCCCCGGGGCGGTTTGTCCGCTATGCTTTATGATATCATAGTCATTCTGCTGCAGCAATATGTGCAGCCCTCATCAGGCGGTCTGTGCCCAATGAAAGTCGGCCCGGCTTTCAGTCCAGAATGGGAAACACCCCCTGCCAACTGTTTCCCGTCTCCAGCACGGCTCCGATTCTGGGCAGCAGCCCCCGGGCACATTCCAGCAGGCAGGCAGTGCCCTGAGGCCCCAGCTCCAGTCGCCGGGCCAAGCGCTCCCCCGCCTGTTCCAGCGTCTGCCGCCGCTTTTCCAAGTCCGGCGTTTCCAGCAAATCCGTCAGATGCGCCCACCCTGCCTGTGTCTGGCTCAGGCCGTCCAGCGGTCCCTCCGTCAGGGTCAGTCCCAGGGCTGCGGCGGCTACCGGCTCATACAGGTTCACCAACAGTTCCCGGTGCTCCTCCGGGCAGACCGCCGCCAGCAGCCGTCGGACCGCCGCCGGGTCAAAGCGGCGGAGGAAGGCGTCCTCCGTCACCAGTTGCTCCAGCCAGGTCCTGAGATACCACACCCCCCGCAGGCCCTCGTCCACCGGGCAACTCAGCTGATAGTCGATATCACAGGGGATGGGTCTTCCTATTTGCGTTATGCCATTATGAACTGTGCGCAGACAGTGATTAACAACGAGCCGACTTTTGCGGCCTACTACGCCAAGAAACGCGCCGAGGGCAAGGAACACCGCGTTGCTCTTACCCATGTTGCTAAAAAACTTTTGCGCGTTATTTATACGCTTCAGACGAGAGAACTGCCCTATAACCCGGATCTCGTTCGCTGACCCATGACCAGCTTATTTTGAAGTCCTCGGAAGAGGGCTTGGTCTTTTGCGCCCTTTTTTGACCAGATGAATTTTTTTCAATTTCCCCTTGACTTCTTATAGTTGGTCACCTCTGTCCACAGCTTACTCTGCAGGCGGAACCAGTACAAGACTTGAAATTTTGTCCGTTTTGTGGTAATATGGCAGTGAAAAAAGATAAAAAAAGTGCAGTGTCGGTACTGCACCGGATGATCGAAACGGGGGTTCAGGTAATGCAACTGCAATTCTTAGGTCACGCCTGTTTTCTGCTGACCGACGGCACCTGCCGGGTGCTGACAGACCCGTTCCTGACGGGAAATCCATTGGCAGCCATATCCGCGGACCAAGTGGCTGCGGACTTTATCTTTGTGACCCACGGCCACAGTGACCATACCGGCGACGCCGTGGCCATCGCCCGGCGCACAGGAGCCACAGTCTGCTGCACCGTGGACCTGGCGGACGGTCTGTTCGGTCCCGCCGGCGTAAAAGTCCAGGTGGGCAACTTGGGCGGCAGGCTTCCAATGCCCTTTGGTTCCGCCAAGTTTTTCCAGGCCATTCATGGCAGCGGCGTACCGGGATGTCTGTCCTGCGGTTTCATTTTTGAGATGGATGGCAGGAAAATCTATCATGCCGGCGACACAGCCCTTATGAGCGATATGGCCCTGCTGGCAGAGGAAAACATTGACGTGGCGCTGCTGCCCATTGGCGATGTGTTTACCATGGGCCCGGAGGACGCCCTGCGGGCCGTGAAGATGATCCGACCCAAGCTGGTGGTGCCCATGCACTATAACACCTTCCCGCCCATCGTCCAGGATGCGGTGGCCTTTGCCAGCGCCGTGCAGGAAGCGGGCTTCCAGGCAAGGGTCCTGCGTCCCGGAGAAATCCTGCAGTTCTGATACATCATTTTATATCCATCGACATACACAGCATCTCAAGCAGAACGGCCCGGAGGATATTCCCTCCGGGCCGCTCTTTTCGTTATTCAGTAGGACTTGCCACCAGGAACAGCATGTCGCTGCCGCCTTCGCTTTCGGGGAAGGCACCGTACATGCTGAAGTTATACATCAGACGCTCTGCCGGGTAGACACCGTAGCCGTCCTGGTTGTGGTCGGTAGTATCGTAGGGGTCTGCCACCAAGAACACATCGTCATTTTCCGCCTCGGTGCCCATGGTGTCATAGCCTACGATGACCTGCCAGTGACCGCCCCAGTCGTTCCAGCAGATCATCACCGGCTTGCCCTCCGCCAGCCAGTTCCGGATGTCCTCCATCCAGATGCCATCCGGGCAATCCTGCATGGTCACAATATCAAAACCGCCTACGCCTTCAAAAATGTCCACGGCCTGGTTCAGCGTGGTGCCGGGATAACCCTCCAGCTCCGTGCCGTCCAAAGAGTGCCGCAGTGCCGCCAGGCTCTCCTCATTCCAATCTCCCAGCTTGCCGTACCACTCCAGCACCATCAGGGCGGAGGTCACGCCGCAGGCCCACTCGCTGGTCTGCTGCTGGGTCTTGAAATTGTGAAGCACCGTCAGGGTGTCCGTGGACTCCAGGTTGTATACGTCGGGGTGGGCGAAATAGGGGGAAGCCGCATGGTCTCCCGTCCGCTCTACAGAGTCCGCGCCGTCCTCAGGAGACAGATCGATGGCGTAAGGGATCTTCATCTCATCGCTGAAATTCTCAGCATTCGCAGTGGGGTTTTCGCTTTTCGTGCTCTCGGCGTTGTCAGCCGGTGTGTCAGTGGCGCACCCGGACATAAGTCCAAGCATCAGCAGAACGGTGAGCGCCAGGGTGACTGTTTTTTTCATTGTCGATCTCCTTTTCGGGGGTCCTCCCCCCTGTCCGATTTTCCATGGTCTCATGGAATGGAAGCATTATAAAGGAAGTTGGTACAATATGACAATGTAAAATCCCTCCCGATTTTCCGGGTCCATCCCATGAAAAATCGTGATATTTGTAAAAAGACAGCGCAGGTACTTTTCCTGCGCTGTCTTCTATAATTGAATACCCACGGTGCGCATGATGGCCTCCACCTGTTGGGCCGTGTCGTCCTCACCGTCGCGGCTGGCCACGATCAGATCCGCGTATCTGGCATACAGCGGCTCCCGCTCCCTGTAGATCTCCCGGATGGTCATGCCCGAGGGCGCCGCGATGCCCCGGTCCACCAGGTCCTCCGGCATCCGGTCACTGATCTGGGAGAGCGGGGTCTCCAGCCACACCACCACGCCGTCCTTCCGCAGATTCGCCATGGCCCGCTCTGACAAAACCATGCTGCCGCCGGTGGCGATGACCGTGCTGCCGCAGGAGATGGAGGCACCCACCTCTTCCTCGATCTTCAAAAAGGCGTCCAGGCCCTCCGTCCGCAAAATCTCCGGCAGAGTCTTTCCGGCGGCCTCCACGATCAGGTCGTCCGCGTCCACAAAGGTGCAGCCCAGCCGCTCCGCCAGGGCCCGGCCCACCACGCTCTTTCCCGTGCCGGGCATACCGATCAATATGATGTTCTTCATAAGGTCTTCCAATCTATCCATGGTGTTCTTGCCGTTTTGGCATGAACTCATTATAGCATTGTGCGGACATTCGTCCACCGTAAAATTACACAAAGAACCGCTGGAAATTTCCCTTTTTCCGCTCCTACAAAGGCATACGGAAAAAGGTCGTCACAAACTGTCAGATTTGTCAATTGCGGCGGCAGAATAAATCTTATACAATAGGTACGACCTTTAATGGTACTACTTTTAACGCAAGCATGAGGTGACCGGTATGAGCAGTCAGCCGACCCAGTCCAAAACTATCCGCGCCCAGCTGTTGACCGCCATGAAGGAGGGCGAATACGCCGCCTGCGAGCGTCTTCCCCGGGAAAGTGTTCTGGCCGAAAAACTGGGCATCAGCCGCACGCAGCTGCGGGATATCCTGGCCTCCCTGGAGCGGGAGGGCTTTATCACCCGCCGCCACGGCGTGGGCACCATCATCAACCGCCACGTCCTGAACGCCCATACCCGCATGGACATTGAGGTGGAGTTTCTGGATATGATCCGCCAGAGCGGCTTCACCCCGGCGGTGGCCTCCGTCCAGGTGTCCGAGGGCATTGCCGACGCCGCCATCGCTGCCAAGCTGCACATGGAGGAAGGTGCCCCCATTCTCCGGGTGTCCCGGCTCTGCACCGCCGACGGAAAGCCCGCTATCTACTGCGAGGATGTGCTGAACAAGGCCCTGGCCAAGGACGATTACACCATCAAGGACCTGAAGCTGCCCATCTTCCATTTCCTGCAGCAGTTCTGCGGCGTGTATCCCTATCTGGATCTGACGGATCTGAAGCCCGTGGTGGCCGACGCCGCCCTGGCCGAGATCCTGCAGGTGCCGGTGGGTTCCCCCATCCTGCACATGGATGAGGTGGACTTCGACATCGACGGCAATCCCGTGTTCTGTTCCAGCGAATATTTCGCGGATGGCTTCTTCCGCCACACGGTCCTGCGGAAAAAGCTCTGATCGTACAAAAATTCACATAAAAAGGAGCGTCACCATGAAAAAAGTTGCCGTTATCATGGGCAGTGATTCTGACTGGCCCGTGGTCAAGGGCGCCTGCCAGCAGCTGGCCGCCTTCGGCATTCCCTATGAGGCCCACATTCTCAGCGCCCACCGCACGCCTGCGGAAGCGGCGGACTTTGCGAAAAACGCCCGTGCCAACGGCTTCGGCGTACTGATCTGCGCCGCCGGCATGGCAGCCCATCTGGCCGGTGCCTTTGCCGGTAACTCCACCCTCCCCGTCATCGGCATTCCCATGAAGGGCGGCGCCATGGACGGGCTGGACGCTCTGCTGGCCACCGTCCAGATGCCCGGCGGCATCCCCGTGGCGACAGTTGCCATTAACGGCGCCAAGAACGCCGCCGTGCTGGCCGCCCAGATCCTGGCCGTCAGCGACGACGCTTTGGCCGCCAGACTGGATGCCGCCCGCGCGGACATGGCGAAGCAGATCGCCGACAAGGAAGCAAAGCTCCAGGCAGAACTGACTACCCTGTAATCCCGTTTTACAATCCCCCCATAATTCCAACAAATTATTTCGGAGGTAGCTTATCATGAATCTCGTGTATACTGGCAAGACCAAAAACGTCTATGCCCTGGACAACGGCAATTACCTGCTGAAGTTCAAGGACGACTGCACCGGCAAGGACGGCGTGTTCGATCCCGGTGAGAACTCCGTGGGCCTGACCATCGACGGCGTGGGTGATGTGAACCTGCGCATGTCCATCTACTTCTTCGAGAAGATCAACGCAGCCGGCATCCGCACCCACTATGTCAGCGCCAACCTGGATGACACCACCATGGAAGTCCTGCCCGCAAAGGTCTTCGGCAAGGGTCTGGAGGTCATCTGCCGCCACAAGGCCGTGGGCAGCTTCCTGCGCCGCTACAAGGACTATGTGGAGGAGGGCGCTGATCTGCCCGCCTATGTGGAGACCACCTTCAAGAACGACGAACTGGGCGATCCCCTGGTCACCAAGGACGGTCTGGTGGTGCTGGGCGTCATGACTGAGAAGCAGTATGACGACATGAAGGAAATGACCCAGAAGATCACCCAGATCGTGGCCGATGACCTGAAGGAAAAAGGCCTGGTGCTGTACGACATCAAGTTTGAGTACGGCTACGACGCCGACGGCAATGTCATGCTGATCGACGAGATCGCTTCCGGCAACATGCGTGTGTATAAGGATGGTCAGTACATCGATCCCATGACCCTCTCCGAGCTGTTCTTTGCGTAATGGGCGGGTTCTTTGGAGCAATCTCCAAGAGGGATTGCGTGCTTGATATTTTCTTCGGTGTGGACTATCACTCCCACCTGGGCACCCGCCGGGGCGGTATGGCCATCTATGACAAGGCCAACGGCTTCCAGCGCCAGATCCACAACATCGAGAATACCCCCTTCCGCACAAAGTTCGAAGCGGATCTGCACGATTTTCATGGCTGCAGCGGTATCGGCTGCATTTCCGATACAGACCCCCAGCCTCTGCTGGTCCGGTCCCATCTGGGGCTGTACGCCATCTCCACCGTGGGCATCATCAACAACGCCGAGCAGCTGGTGGAGACCTACTTCTCCGATCACGGCCATCAGTTCATGGCCATGAGCAGCGGCAAGGTCAATGCTTCTGAGTTGACCGCCGCCCTCATCAACCAGAAAGACTCCCTGGTGGAGGGTATCCGCCACGCCCAGGAGGTCATCGACGGCTCCGTCACCATTCTGCTGCTGACCCCGGACAGCATCATCGCTGCCAGGGACCGGCTGGGCCGTCTGCCGGTGCTGATCGGCAAGAACGACGATGGCTGCTGCGTCTCCTTCGAGTCCTTCGCCTATCACAAGCTGGGCTATCAGGATGCCTACGAGCTGGGACCCCGGGAGATCGTCCGCATTACGGCGGATGGATATGAGACGCTGTCCCCTGCCGGGAAGGACATGAAGATCTGTGCCTTCCTGTGGACCTATTACGGCTATCCCAACTCCAACTACGAGGGCGTCAACGTGGAGGTCATGCGCTACCGCAACGGCGAGATCATGGCCCGGGATGAGGTCGCTCAGGGCCATCTGCCCAAGGTGGACTACGTGGCCGGCGTACCGGACTCCGGCCTGCCCCATGCCATTGGCTTCGCCAACCGCAGCGGCAAGCCCTTTGCCCGCCCCTTCGTGAAGTACACCCCCACCTGGCCCCGGTCCTTCATGCCTGCCAATCAGGAAGTCCGCAACCAGGTGGCCAAGATGAAGCAGATCCCCGTGCCCGAGCTGATCGAAGGCAAGAAGCTGCTGTTCGTGGACGACTCCATCGTCCGTGGCACCCAACTGCGGGAGACTGTGGAATTCCTGTATGAGAGCGGCGCCGAGGAGGTCCACATGCGCTCCGCCTGCCCGCCCATCATGTACAGCTGCAAATACCTGAACTTCTCCCGTGGCAATTCCGATATGGACCTGCTGGCCCGCCGGAAGATCCAGGACCTGGAGGGCGACGAAGGCCAGCAGCATCTGGAGGAGTATGCCGACGCCTCCACCGAGCGGGGCAAATGCCTGCTGCGCTCCATCTGTGAGGAGATGGGCTTCGACTCCCTGGGCTATCAGTCCCTGGACGGCCTGCTGGAGGCCATCGGCATCGACCGCGATAAGATTTGTACCTACTGCTGGACCGGAAAGGAATAATCCTATTCCCTCAAAATTTCATATTTTATTAAGAAGGCGATTTCATGAAAAAGTTAGAGCAGATTTACGAAGGCAAGGCCAAGAAGGTCTATGCTACCGACGACCCTGAACTGGTCATTGTGGACTACAAGGACGACGCCACCGCTCTGGACGGTCTGAAAAAGGGCACCATCGTGGGCAAGGGCGTCATCAACAACCAGATGACCAACCGCCTGATGGCAAAAATGGAGAAGGCCGGTATCCCCACCCACTTTGTCAAGGAACTCTCTGAGCGGGAGACCCTGGTGAAGAAGGTCTCCATCGTACCCCTGGAGGTCATTATCCGCAACATCTCCGCTGGTCACTTTGCCTCCCGCTACGGCGTGGAGGAGGGCATCGTGTTCGAGCAGCCCACCATTGAGTTCTCCTATAAGAACGACGATCTTCACGATCCCCTGCTGAACGAGTATCATGCTATCGCCCTGAAGCTGGCTACCCGGGAGGAGATCGACCTCATCAAGAAGTATTCCTTCACCGTCAACGACGCCCTGAAGGCCTTCTGGAGTGAGTGCGGCGTCACCCTGGTGGATTTCAAGCTGGAGTTCGGCAAGACTGCTGACGGCACCATTGTCCTGGCCGACGAGATCAGCCCCGACACCTGCCGCCTGTGGGACAGCAAGACCCACGAAAAGCTGGACAAGGACCGCTTCCGCCGGGACATGGGCGGCGTGGAGGACGCCTATGCCGAGATCATGAAGCGTCTCCTGGACCACGATGCGAACTGAATATACCACCCCGGCGGAGCATCTCAACGGAGAGATGCTTCCGGCCGGTATCACCGAACGCCACATCCATGAGGAATGCGGCGTCTTCGGCGTGTTTTCCCAAACTACCGCTGATGTGGCATCCCTGGCCTATTACGCCCTGTACGCCTTACAGCACCGGGGCCAGGAGAGCGCCGGTATCGTGGTGAACGATGACGGTCTCTTCACCTCCTGGCGGGACGTGGGCCTGGTCAGCGAGGTATTCCCCCAGGAGCGGCTCAAATCCCTGGGCACCGGCAACATCGCCGTGGGCCATGTGCGCTACGGCACCACCGGCAGCGACAACAAGCGGAACGTCCAGCCCATTTTAGTGAATCACTACAAGGGCCGCATGGCCCTGGCCCACAACGGCAACTTGACCAACTCCCAGGAGCTGCGCTCCGAGCTGGAAAGCAAGGGCTCCATTTTCCACACCACCACGGATTCCGAGGTCATCGCCTACATCATCGTCCAGGAGCGGCTGAAGGCCCCCTCCATCGAGGCCGCTGTCTCCGCCGCTATGGACCGGATCGTTGGCGCCTACTCTCTGGTGATCTCCTCCCCCACCAAGCTCATCGCTGTCCGGGACCCCAACGGCTTCCGGCCTCTGTGCATGGGGCGTCTGAAGGACGGCAGCGTGGTGTTCGCCTCCGAGTCCTGCGGGCTGGACGCCATTGGCGCCCGGTTCGAGCGGGACATTCTCCCCGGCGAAATCGTGGTGGTGGACAGGGACGGCATCAAGTCCGACACCTCCCACTGCGGCAAGGCACCCAAGAAGCTGTGCGTCTTTGAATTCATCTACTTCGCCCGTCCTGACTCCGTCATCGACGGCAGCAGCGTCCACATCGCCCGGCAACGGGCAGGCGCCTTTCTGGCCCTGGAGCACCCCGTCCAGGCGGACATCGTCATCGGCGTGCCGGACTCCGGTCTGGACGCCGCCATGGGCTATGCCAAACAGTCCGGCATTCCCTACGGCATGGGCTTTATCAAGAACAAGTACATCGGCCGTACCTTCATCTCTCCCACCCAGGACATGCGGGAGAACGAGGTCAACATCAAGCTGAACCCCATCCGGTCTATGGTGGAGGGCAAGCGGGTCGTCCTGATCGATGACTCCATCGTCCGGGGCACCACCTGCCGCCGCACCATCGACCTGCTGCGCAAGGCGGGTGCCAAGGAGATCCACATGCGGGTCAGCGCCCCGCCCTTCGTATCCGAGTGCTATTACGGCACCGACATCGACGACAAGAACAAGCTCATCGCCAACCACCACACTGTGGAGGAGATCGCCGAGATCATCGGCGTGGACTCCCTGGGCTATCTCAGCCTGGACGATGTGGTGAAGCTGGCGGACAACACCCATGGTGGCTTCTGCACCGCCTGCTTCGGCGGCGGATATCCAACTCCCATTCCACAAGACAGCGGCAAGGACCGCTTTGAATGTAAGATCAGTGAAAGGAAAGCGTGACATGCGTAGTTTTTCTGACAGCTACCGGGAAGCCGGCGTCAACATTGAGGCCGGTTATGAGGGCGTAAAGCTCATGAGCGCCCACGTCAAGCGCACCCACATCCCCGGCGTGGTCTCCGATATCGGAGGCTTCGGCGGACTGTTCGCGCCCAATATGGCCGGTATGGCCGAGCCCGTTCTGGTGTCCGGCACCGACGGCGTGGGCACCAAGCTGCGTCTGGCCCAGCTGCTGGACAAGCACGACACCATCGGCATCGACTGCGTGGCCATGTGCGTCAACGACATCATCTGCTGCGGCGCAAAGCCCCTGTTCTTCCTGGACTACATTGCCATCGGCAAGAATGAGCCTGAGAAGGTGGCTACCATTGTCTCCGGCGTGGCCGAGGGCTGCGTCCAGTCCGGCTGCGCCCTCATCGGCGGCGAGACCGCCGAGCATCCCGGCATGATGGCCGCCGACGATTATGACCTGGCCGGCTTCTCCGTGGGTATCGTGGACAAGCCCAAGGTCATCGACAGCAGCCGCATGGCCCCCGGCGACGTGATCCTGGCCCTGCCCTCCAGCGGCATCCACTCCAACGGCTACTCCCTGGTCCGCAAGGTCTTTGACGTGGAGCACGCCGATCTGAACCTGTACTCCGCTGAGCTGGGCCGCACCCTGGGCGAGGCCCTGCTGGAACCCACTGTCATCTACGTCAAGCCCGTCCTCCGCTGCATTGAAGCCGCGGACGTGAAGGGCATCAGCCACATCACCGGCGGCGGCTTCTTCGAAAACATCCCCCGCTGCCTGCCCGACGGCCTGACCGCCAAAATCGACAAGGCCGCCGTTCAGACGCCCGCCATCTTCCACCTGCTGCAGAAGCAGGGCAGCATCTCCGAGCACGACATGTTCAACACCTACAACATGGGCGTGGGCATGACTGTGATCGTCTCCAAGGAGACTGCTGATGCCGCTATCGCCGCCCTGGACTGCGGCGCCTATGTGATCGGCGAGGTCGTCTCCGGCGAGGAGCGGGTGACGCTATGCTGAAAAAAGCCCGCATCGCCGTGTTTGTCTCCGGCGGCGGCACCAATCTGGAGGCGTTACTGAAGGCACAGGAAGCCGGAAAAATCCCCCACGGGGAGATCGTCCTGGTCTGTGCCAGCAACGAGACCGCGTATGCGCTGACCCGGGCAGCCAACCATGGTGTGCCCGGCGTCGCCGTCCCTAAGAAGCAAATGACCCAGGAGGCCTTCGAGGCCGCTTTGAACGAAAAGCTGACGGAATACCGGGTGGATGTCATCATCCTGGCCGGGTTCCTGTCCATTCTGTCCGCTGATTTTGTGAAGCAGTGGCCCGACCGTATCCTCAACGTCCATCCCTCTCTGATCCCCTCCTTCTGCGGCAAGGGGATGTACGGGCTGAAGGTCCACGAAGCAGCTCTTGCTAAGGGCGTGAAGGTCACCGGCGCCACAGTCCATCTGGTAAACGAGATTCCCGACGGCGGCCGCATCCTTCTGCAGAAGGCCGTGGAGATCCTTCCCGATGATACAGCGGAAGTCCTCCAGCGCCGGGTGATGGAGCAGGCGGAATGGGTCCTGCTCCCCCAGGCAGCAGAGATGCTGTGCAAACAAATTACTGAGAATTGAGGTGCGTTTCCATGAACGAACTGGAACTGAAATACGGCTGCAACCCCAACCAGAAGCCCTCCCGCATCTTCATGAAGGACGGCTCTGACCTACCCATCACGGTCCTGAACGGCAAGCCCGGCTACATCAACTTCCTGGACGCCTTCAACTCCTGGCAGCTGGTGCGGGAGCTGAAGGCCGCCACCGGCCTGCCCTCCGCCGCTTCCTTCAAGCACGTCTCCCCCGCCGGCGCCGCCGTGGGTCTGCCCCTCAGCGACGTGGACAAGAAAATTTACTTTGTAGACGAGGATGCGGAACTGTCCCCCATTGCCTGCGCCTACATTCGGGCCCGTGGCGCCGACCGGCTGTGCTCCTACGGCGACTGGGCGGCCCTGTCCGATGTGTGCGACGCCGCCACCGCCAACTACCTGAAAGCCGAGGTGTCCGACGGCGTCATCGCCCCCGGCTACACCGACGAGGCCCTGAAGATCCTGCGGGCCAAGAAGAAGGGCGGCTACAACGTTGTTCAGATCGACCCCGATTACATCCCCGCTCCCCAGGAGTACAAGGACGTGTTCGGCATCACCTTCCAGCAGGGCCGCAACAACTTTAAGATTGACGAGGAACTGCTGGGCAACATTGTGACTGAGAATCATGATCTCCCCGAAGCCGCCAAGATCGACATGATCGTCTCCCTCATCACTCTGAAATACACCCAGTCCAACTCCGTCTGCTATGTGAAGGACGGTCAGGCCATCGGCGTTGGCGCCGGCCAGCAGAGCCGTATCCACTGCACCCGCCTGGCGGGCCAGAAGGCGGACAACTGGTATCTGCGGCAGCATCCCAAGGTACTGGGCCTGCAGTTCGTGGACAACATCCGCCGCCCCGACCGGGACAACGCCATTGACATCTACACCTCCGACGAGTACGAGGACATTCTGGCCGACGGCGTGTGGCAGAACACCTTCAAGGTCAAGCCCGAAGTCCTGACCGCTGAGGAAAAGAAGGCCTGGATCGCTACCCAGTCCGGCGTGACTGTTGGCTCCGACGCTTTCTTCCCCTTCGGTGACAACGTGGAGCGTGCCCGGAAGTCCGGCGTGCAGTACATCGCCGAGCCCGGTGGTTCCATCCGGGACGACCATGTGATCGCCACCGCCAACAAGTACGGCATCACCATGTGCTTCACCGGCATGCGGCTATTTCATCATTAAAGAGGGGACTTCGTCCCCCCTTTCCCCACAAGGGGGACGCCGCATCCGTAAAGCAGCATAGCTGCTAACGGCTGCGCAGTAGATTCCCCCCACCAGTGACGTCGGTCACTGGTGAACGCCGCCCAAGGCGGCTGAGTCAAAGTATTTTTGTCAGGCACAGAAGGTGAATTGCCCTGCAGGGGCAAGAGAAACCCCTCTGGAGGGTGTCCTGACAAAAATGATTTAAATTCATTTGCCTCCGGCAAATTTTTAGGAGGGCTTCCATGAATCTTCTGGTCGTCGGCGGCGGTGGCCGCGAGCACGCCATTATCAAAAAGCTGAAAGAAAATCCCAGCGTGGAGACCATCTACGCCCTGCCCGGCAACGGCGGCATCGCCCAGGACGCCGTGTGCGTCCCCGAGATCGGTGCCAAGGACATCCCCGCCATCGTGGATTTCGCCAAGTCCCACGCCATCGACTTTGCCGTGGTGGCCCCGGACGATCCTCTGGCCCTGGGCTGTGTGGACCGGCTCCACGAGGCGGGCATCCCCTGCTTTGGCCCGGATGCCAAGGCCGCCCGCATTGAGGCCAGCAAGGTGTTCTCCAAAAACCTGATGAAAAAGTACGGTATCCCCACCGCCAACTACGAGGTCTTTGACGACCCCGCCAAGGCGCTGGAATACCTGAAGGGCGCCTCCTTCCCCATCGTCATCAAGGCCGACGGCCTGGCCCTGGGCAAGGGCGTGCTGATCCCCCAGAGCCTCGCCGAAGCGGAGGATGCCGTCAAGACCATCATGGAGGACAAGGCTTTCGGCGACTCTGGCAATGAGATCGTCATTGAGGAGTTCCTCACCGGTCCGGAAGTCAGCGTGCTGGCTTTCACTGACGGCACTGCCATCCGGCCCATGGTGTCCTCCATGGACCACAAGCGGGCCGGGGACGGCGACACCGGCCTCAACACCGGCGGCATGGGCACCATCGCCCCCAACCCCTGCTATACCAAAGCCGTGGCCGACGTGTGCATGGAGACCATCTTCCTGCCCACCCTGGCGGCCATGCGGGCCGAGGGCTGTCCCTTCAAGGGTTGCCTGTACTTCGGCCTGATGATCACCCCCAAGGGCCCCAAGGTCATTGAGTACAACTGCCGCTTCGGCGACCCCGAGACCCAGGTGGTGCTGCCCCTGCTGAAAACCGACCTGCTGACCGTCATGCAGGCTGTGGAAAACGAAACTCTGGCCGACCTGAACGTGGAATGGTCTGACGGCGCCGCCGCCTGCGTCATCCTGGCCTCCGGGGGCTATCCCAGCCACTACGAAAAAGGCAAGGTCATGACTTTGCCCAAAACCACTCCCGCCAACGTCACCATCTACCACGCCGGCGACAAGCTGGACGGTGAGGGCCGCCTGGTCACCAGCGGCGGCCGGGTACTGGGTGTCACCGCTGCCGGCCCCACCTTGAAGGAGGCCCTGGCGGACGCCTATACTGCCGCCGAAACGGTAGAATTTGAAGGTAAGTACATGCGTCACGACATCGGCCGCCGTGCTCTGGCGGCAATGGAGGAACTGTAAATGGTACGTCGCGTTTATGTAGAGAAAAAGCCGACCCTGCGGCAGGAGGCCGCGGGGCTGATGAACGAGCTCCGGTCTCTGCTGGGCATTTCCGCCCTGTCGGGCCTGCGCCTCATCAACCGCTACGACGTGGAGGGCCTGGACGAGGCCACCTTCCAGCGGGCGGTCCAAACCGTCTTTTCCGAGCCCCAGGTGGACCACGCCACCGCCGCTCTGCCCACCGGGGACTATACCGCCTTCGCCGTAGAGTACCTGCCCGGTCAGTTTGACCAGCGGGCCGACTCCGCCAGCCAGTGCATCCAGCTCATGACCCAGGGGGACCGCCCCGCTGTCCGCACCGCCAGGGTCTATCTGCTCTCCGGCGAGCTGACCCCTGCCGACGTGGACAAGATCAAGCACTATGTCATCAACCCCGTGGAGGCCCGGGAGGCTGGTCTGGAGACTGTGGAGACCCTCCAGATGGAATACGAGGTCCCCACCTCCGTGGAGACCATCACCGGCTTTACTTCCATGGACGAGGCCGCGCTGAGCGCCCTGCTGGACAAGCTGGGCCTTGCCATGGACCTGGACGACCTGAAGTTCCTGCAGGGCTATTTCCGGGATGACGAGCACCGAGACCCCACCATCACCGAGGTCCGGGTGGTGGACACCTACTGGTCCGACCATTGCCGCCACACCACCTTCTCCACCCACATCGACAAGGTTGAGATTCTGGACGATGCCACCCGCGCCGCCTATGAGCGGTATCTGGCCGCCCGGGTGGAGGTCTACGGTGAGGAGAAGGCCGCTGTCCGGCCCCAGACCCTGATGGACATGGCCACCATCGGCGCCAAGACCCTGAAAAAGCGGGGGCTGCTCGCAAACATCGACCAGAGCGAGGAAATCAACGCCTGCTCCATCCACATCACCGCCACGGTGGACGGTGAGGAGCAGGACTGGCTGCTGATGTTCAAGAACGAGACCCACAATCACCCCACGGAGATCGAGCCCTTCGGCGGTGCCGCCACCTGCATCGGCGGCTGCATCCGGGACCCCCTGTCCGGCCGTGCCTACGTCTATCAGGCCATGCGGCTCACCGGCTGCGGCGATCCCCGCACCCCTGTTTCTGAGACCATTCCCGGCAAGCTGCCCCAGCGGAAGCTGGCCCAGACGGCAGCCGCCGGTTACTCCTCCTACGGCAATCAGATCGGCCTTGCCACCGGCCAGGTGTCCGAGGTCTATCACCCCGGCTACGTTGCCAAGCACTTGGAAGTCGGTGCTGTCGTCGGCGCCGCGCCCTCCGAAAACGTGGTCCGGGAGCGTCCCGCCCCCGGCGATGTGGTGATCCTGCTGGGCGGCCGTACCGGCCGTGACGGCATCGGCGGCGCCACCGGCTCCTCCAAGAGCCACAACCGCAAGTCCCTGACCACCATGGCCTCCGAGGTCCAGAAGGGCAACGCCCCTGAGGAGCGGAAGATCCAGCGGCTGTTCCGGGACGGCAAGGTCACCCGCCTGATCAAGCGCTGCAACGACTTCGGCGCAGGCGGCGTCTCTGTCGCCATCGGCGAGCTGGCCGATGGCCTGGAGATCAGCCTGGACGCCGTGCGGAAGAAGTACGAGGGTCTGGACGGCACCGAGCTTGCCATCTCCGAATCCCAGGAGCGGATGGCCGTGGTGGTGGCTCCCGAAAACGCCGCCGCTTTCATCGCCGCCGCCGAGGCAGAGAATCTGGAGGCCTATCAGGTGGCCGTGGTCACCAAGAGCCCCCGCATGGTCATGAAGTGGAACGGCGCTACCATCGTGGACCTGAGCCGCGCCTTCCTGGATACCAACGGCGCCGCCAAGCATACCACGGTCCGGGTGGAAGCCAAAGACCGGGCGGATCTGGGCCGCAATGAAGCCAAGAGCCTGCGGGACATCGCCGCCAGCCTGAAGTCCGCCTCCCGCCGGGGCCTGGGCGAGCGGTTCGACGCCACCATCGGCGCAGGCAGTGTGCTGATGCCCTTCGGCGGCAAGACGCAGCGGACCCCCGCCCAGGCCATGGCCGCCCTGCTGCCGGTGCTGCCGGGTCAGGATACGGAGGACTGCTCCGTCATGGCCTGGGGCTTCGATCCCGAGGAAATGACCGTGGACCCCTATACCGGCGCCTACCATTCCGTCATCACCTCTGTTGCCAAGCTGGTGGCTGCCGGCTGCGATTATCACACCGCTTACCTGACTTTCCAGGAGTATTTTGAAAAGCTCCGGGAGGAGCCTGCGCGCTGGGGCAAGCCCTTCTCCGCTCTGCTGGGCGCTCTGGACGCTCAGCTGGATTTGAACATCGCCGCCATCGGCGGCAAGGACTCCATGTCCGGCTCCTTCCTGGATATGGACGTGCCCCCCACCCTGATCTCCTTCGCCATCGCTCCCTCCAAGGCGGGCAAGGTCCTGTCCGGCGAGTTCAAGGAAGCGGGCCATCCCGTGTACGTGTTCCTGTGCGACGGCACCGCCGACGGCCAGCAGGCCGCCTGGGAGGGCTTCCACGCCCTCTCCGAAGCCGGTAAGGTCCGGGCCGCCTGGGCTGTGGAAAACAGTCTGGCGGAGGCCGTCATGAACATGTCCTTCGGCAACGGCGTGGGCTTCACCGCCGACGCTACTGGGGACATCTGGTACTCCAACGCCATGCCCGGCGCCATCGTGGCGGAGCTGACGGAGGAGTTCTCCGCCGAATACGCCGCCCGTCTGGGCGTCACCACGGCGGAGCCCCTAGTCTCCATCGGCCCTGACAGCGCCCCCATTAACGAGCTGCTGGCCCTGAACGAGGGCGTGCTGGAAGATATCTATCCCAACCGTACTTCTGCGGACAACAGCCCCGTGCCCGTGATGGAGGCCCCTGCCTTCAATCGCGCCGCCCCCAAGGTGGGCATTGCCAAGCCCAAGGTACTGATCCCCGTGTTCCCCGGCACCAACTGCGAATACGACAGTGCCCGGGCCGTGGCTCACGCCGGTCTGGAGCCGGAGATCCTGGTGCTGAACAACCAGTCCGCCCAGGGCGTCGCTGACTCCGCTGCCCGCTTTGCCAAGGCGGCCAAGGAGAGCCAGATCATCTTCGTTCCCGGCGGCTTCTCCGGCGGCGACGAACCCGACGGCTCCGGCAAGTTCATTACCGCATTCTTCCGCAGCCCCGCCGTCAAGGACGCCACCATGGAGCTGCTGAAAAACCGGGACGGCCTGATGCTGGGCATCTGCAACGGCTTCCAGGCCCTGATCAAGCTGGGTCTGGTGCCCTACGGCGAGATCATCGACACCGATGAGACCTGCCCCACTCTGAGCTACAATGTCATCGGCCGCCACCAGTCCAAGATCGTCCGCACCCGCATCGCCTCCAACCGCTCTCCCTGGCTGTCCCGGGTGAACGTGGGCGACGTGATCAGCGTACCCATCTCCCACGGCGAGGGCCGCTTCCTGTGCGACCAGGAGCTGCTGGCGAAGCTGGCGGAGAACGGACAGATCGCCACCCAGTACGTAGACCTGGCAGGCGTGCCCACCATGGATGTGGACTTCAACCCCAACGGCTCCGTGTGGGCTATCGAAGGCATCACCTCTCCCGACGGCCGGGTGCTGGGCAAGATGGGCCACTCCGAGCGCATCGGCCCCGCCCTGTACCGCAACGTCCCCGGCAACTACGACCTGCATCTGTTCGATTCCGCCAGGGATTATTTCAACATTTAAGTTGCGTTTTTTCTCATTTGTGGTAAGATAATACAAATCTTTGAAGCGAGGTGGCCACATGGCTTACTATTTTACGGAACCTTCCCATACCTTCAGCGAGTACCTGCTGGTACCCGGCTACTCTGATGAAAACTGCATCCCCGCCAACGTCTCTCTCAAGACCCCGGTGGTCAAGTTCAAGAAGGGCGAGGAGTGCCCCCTGACCATGAACGTCCCCATGGTCTCCGCCGTCATGCAGTCCGTCTCCGGCGAGAAGATGGGCATTGCTCTGGCGAAAGAGGGCGGCATCGCCTTCATCTATGTCTCCCAGCCCATTGACCAGCAGGCCGAGATGGTCCGCAAGGTCAAGAACTACAAGGCCGGCTTCGTGTTCAGCGACTCCAATCTGCGGATCACCGACACCCTGGCGGACGTTCTGGCTCTGAAAGAGCGCACCGGCCACTCCACCATGGCCGTCACCGAGGACGGCACCGGCACCGGCAAGCTGCTGGGCCTGGTGACCAGCCGTGACTACCGGGTCAGCCGCATGGACCCCGCCACGCCCGTGGCCGAGTTCATGACCCCCGTGGAAAAGATCATCTCCGCTCCCGAGGGCACCAGTCTGAAAACCGCCAACGACATCATCTGGGACCACAAGCTGAACGCCCTGCCCATCGTCTCCAAGGACGGCCATCTGGTCTCCTTCGTGTTCCGCAAGGACTATGATTCCCACAAGGGCAACCCCCTGGAGCTGCTGGACAGCCAGAAGCGCTATGTGGTGGGCGCCGGTATCAACACCCGTGACTATGCCGAGCGTGTCCCCGCCCTGGTGGAAGCCGGCGTGGACGTGCTGGTCATGGACTCCTCCGAGGGCTACTCCGTGTGGCAGAAGCGCTGCCTGGAGTGGATCCGGGAGCACTACGGCGACACCGTGAAGGTGGGCGCCGGCAACGTGGTGGACGGCGAGGGCTTCCGTTTCCTGGCGGACGCCGGCGCGGACTTCGTGAAGATCGGCATCGGCGGCGGCTCCATCTGCATCACCCGCGAGACCAAGGGCATTGGCCGCGGTCAGGCCACCTCCGTCATCGACGTGGCCGCCGAGCGCGACAAGTATTTTGAGGAGACCGGTGTGTATGTGCCTATCTGCGCCGACGGCGGCATCGTGCAGGACTACCACATCACTCTGGCCCTTGCCATGGGCGCCGACTTCTGCATGCTGGGCCGCTACTTCTCCCGGTTCGACGAATCCCCCTCCGCCAAGGTCCTGATCGGCGGCAGCTATATGAAGGAATACTGGGGCGAGGGCAGCGCCCGTGCCCGCAACTGGCAGCGCTATGACCTGGGCGGTGCGGCGAAGCTGAGCTTTGAGGAAGGCGTGGACTCCTACGTGCCCTACGCCGGTTCCCTGTCCGACGGCATGGCCACCACCCTGGCCAAGGTCCGCTCCACCATGTGCAACTGCGGCGCGCTGACCATCCCCGAGCTGCGGGAGAAGGCCAAGCTGACCCTGGTGTCCTCCGTCTCCATCGTGGAAGGCGGCGCACACGATGTGCTGTTGAAGGATACCACCAATTCCGGCAACCGGGGCTGATTTTCAGCCATACGCCTGTCTGCCGCCTTCCACATCGCGCGTCAACGCGTCCAAGTGTTTTGCCTCCGGCAAAACCTTGAAATGGACGGGCTCGGCCCGGCCATTTGAGTCCCATGCGGGGTCCCCATGTGTCCCCGACACATGGGGTGCGGCGGCGCACACGACGTACCGCTGAAGGATACCACCAATTCCGGCAACCGAAGCTAAGAAACCTGCTGATTTGGAGCGGCCCCTGGCCGCTCCAAATTTTTTCTATGAATCCCCGTAACCTTCCCTGCGTTTTCCTGACCAGATAGGTGAAAGCCTCTTTCACGGAAGGAGTGAAGTGACTTGGAAGATCAGCAGATCGTGAACCTCTACTGGCAGCGCAGCTCCAACGCCATCTCGGAATCCAGTGCCAAATACGGCGGCTACTGCCATGCCATCGCATACCGCATTCTGGGCAGCTATCAAGACGCCGAGGAATGTGTCAACGACACCTGGGTCGGCGCCTGGAACGCCATGCCTGTCCACCGTCCCGCCTGTCTGACGGCATTTCTGGGCAAAATCACCCGCCGGGCGGCCTGCAACCACCTGGACGCTCTCCGGGCGGAAAAGCGGGGTAGTGGAGAGCTGCCGCTGGTGCTGGAGGAACTGGCAGACTGCGTGCCCGCCGCTTCCGACCCGGTAAAGACGGCGGAGGATGCGGAGCTGGCCCGGGCGATCAACGATTTTCTCCACCAGCTGCCGGAGCGGACCTGTAACGTGTTTTTGCGGCGGTACTGGTACGCGGAGCCGCTGGCGGAGATCGCCGTCCGGTACGGCATGAGCGAGGGCGCCGTGAAGGCCAGCCTGTTCCGGACCCGCCAAAAACTCAGGCGCTGTTTGGAAGCGGAGGGATTGCTATGACAACCGAAGAACGACTGTTCCGCGCCATCGGGGAAGCGGATGAATCTCTTCTGGAGCGCAGTGAACACTCCCGCAAAAAGCGGAGATACCTCCCCGTGGGGCTGGCCGCGGCGGCATGTTTGACGCTGGCGTTGAACGGCTATCTCTATCTGCGTTCCCCGGCTGACACCCCCGCGTCTCCTCCTGACAGCGAGGTATCCTCGGAAGCCCCAGGCACCTCCGACGTATTGGATACGCCCCTCCAGACGCTGCGGCTCTCCGGCGGCGAGGTAGGGACCTTCTATCTCCACCAGCTGTGCGCTGACACTGCATCGGAGCACTCCGGCTTCATCCTCTATGTAGACGGGGAGAGCTACCGGCAGGTCACAAAGGACGGCGTTTACACTGTTGAGCCCCTGGTGAACATGGGGAACCTGCCCACCTGCAGCCTGGAGATCTCCCACCAGGCGGATATCACTCTGCCAGACGCCGCCCTGCTGGCAGCAGAGACCCTGGCGGAGACCTATACCGCCGTCTCGGAGCCCCGGGAGACCTCCGCAGAGAACCGTCTGCTGGTCACTGCCAGCAATGGAACCACCTGGGACGCGGAGCAGGCAGATGTCTATCTGGTGGACGACCGGCAGGGCGGCGTGTTCATTTTGGTCTCCCGCTATTTCCTGGAGGCCGCCGAGGGCCACGGCGCCCGCTTCTCCGACATGATCGCCACCTTTGAGGTGGTATCCTCCAAAGAGATTGCTCCCACCTGGCTGGCGGAACTGCGGGCTGCGGGCGACCGCCTGATCCCCGCCCTTTTTTCCGATGACCTGTCCGGCGTGGCGGACCTGCTGGCAGAGGACGCCGTCATTGACGTCCATCTGGAGAAAGGCCGCAGCATTTCCGCCATCGACTACACCACCGACAGCGACGAAAACCCTGCCCAGGCAATCATTTCCGTTCAAAGTCGGCAGTTGGAGGACTCCTGTGACTATCTGACCATTGAACTGGCATATGAAAACGGCCAATGGCTGGTGACATGGGCGGGACTTGAGAAATAACAGGACTCAGACAGCGGCCTCCGTCTTAAGGCGGAGGCCACTGTCTCTCCCTGCTGCGGACAGATGTTTTTTATGTCAGCGCCTTTTTCCGCATGTATCAAATCCTGCCATGATTCCCACTTCTTCTCTCGATTTAATCGTTTATCTTTTAACTTTCCCAAAAAGGCTTGTATTTCCGATAGAAAGTCTTATAATGGAGGAAAACGTTTACACATATAACAGGAGCTTACAAGATCATGCAAAGAAAACCCCGCATTTTTGTAGTCGGCAGCTTTGTGATGGATGTGATCGCCACCACGGAGCGTGTCCCTCCTTCCGGCCAGACGGTCTATGGCAAGGAATTCCACATGGCCCCCGGCGGCAAGGGCGCCAATCAGGCCCTGCAGTGTGCCCGTCTGGGCGCGGACGTTACCATGATGGGCTGTGTGGGCGACGATCTCTTCGGCGAGATGCTGCTGGAAACGCCCCGGGCCGCAGGCGTGGATATCAGCCGGGTGGTCGTGCACAAGGGCGTGACCTCCGGCGTAGGCCATGTGACCCTGGAGGTCACGGAGCACACTGCCCAGAACCGTATCGTGGTGATCCCCGGCGCCAACCGGACCCTGACCGTGGACGAGGTGGCTTGGGTAAAGGAGGAGATTGGTACATACGATATGGTGCTGCTGCAGCTGGAAGTCCCTCTGGAGGTCAACCGGGCAGTAGCCCGCTGGGCCAAGGAGGCCGGTGTGCCGGTCATGCTGAATCCCGCTCCCGCCACGGAGCTGGACGACGAGCTGCTGAGCCTGGTGACCTATCTGACCCCCAACGAGCAGGAGGCCTCCATGGAGACCCACCTCCCCCTGGGCACCGACGAGCAGGGCCTGAAAAAGGACGATCTCCAGAAGATCGCCGCCGCCCTCTGGAGCAAGGGCGTGGAGAACGTCATCATCACCCTGGGCGGCAGCGGCTCCGCCGTGGTGGGTGCCGACAGCATCCGGTATATTCCCTGCGTCCGGATGCCCCATGTGGCGGACCCCACCGCCGCCGGAGACTCCTTCGTGGGCGCACTGTCCGTTGGCCTGTCTGTGGGCCTAACGCAGGAACAGGCTTTGGCCTTCGCCAGCCACACGGCCGCCATTACTGTCTCCCGGATGGGCGCCATGCCTTCTCTCCCCACGCTGGAGGAAGTCCTGGCTCTGATGCGGGAACGGGATTATCAAGGCTTTGACCTGTCCTTGCTGGATGTCCTCAAATAAACAAAAGACGGCGTATCGCACATGCGATACGCCGTTTTTTTCACGCAGTCAGTCGGGTTCCTCCACCAGCACTGCCTGGACCACCCAGCGGGTCTCATGGCCCCGTCCGGTACAGGTGGAAAGGGTCAGAATGCGGTCCTCCACCGTAGGGACGATCCCGGTACTGATGACCGACTTTTCCACGCAGAAGTCCAAAAAGGCCTGCTTCTGTGTGTCTCCCCCAAAGCCCAGGCGGTAGGTATCCTCCGTCACGCCCGCCTCGTAGGCTGAAAAGATCTCGTAGGTATACATCCCCGCTTTATTCATAATGTAGACCCGGGGATGCTCCACCCAATAGGACTGCTGGTCGTAATATTTCAGAGACGCGAACATACTGCCGTTCCGCATCCGGTGCCCGTAGACAATGGTATTAAAATCGCCGAGGCTGCTGCTGTTCTGACACTCCAGGAAAATGGAGCCAACCGAGCTGGAGGTCTTTTTCCAGGTATGGTTCAGATAGTACGCATTGTCACTTCCCTGCACCAGAGGATAGGAGATCCTGGTGTACGGGATCAGGATCCAACCCAGCACATCGCTGTTGACCTCCTGCAGAGCCGCAAAGTCCATGTTCCGCAGTGCGTCCGCATAGGGGTCCACATAGACCGGTTCCTGCTGCGGCTCCTCCTGCTGGTCAGGCTCTTCCGGCTGAGCTTCCGCCGGTTCTTCCGGCGCCGGTTCCGCCTCCGGTTCCTTCTGAAGCTCTGTCAGGTCCGGCAGCTCCACCAGCTCCTCCGCCTCTGCATAGGCGGAATCGCCCTCCCGGTACTGGAACTGCGTATACACCAGCATCCCGGCGCTGCCCAGAAACACCAGTGCCAGAAGCACTACAAGAAGCCTGCGAAGCGTTTTTCCTTTCATGCAAATTCCTTCTTTCCTCTGCATGTTCCTCTTTATCATAGCGGATAACGGGACAAATTGCAACCGGGAAGAAACTGTGTTATCCTGTGAACGAGGTGATACGATGCGACTGCTTTGCTTCGGTGATTCCAATACCTACGGCTACGACCCCCGGTCCTATATCGGGGACCGCTACCCGCCTGAAAGCCGCTGGACGGACCTGCTGGCCCAAAGCACGGGCTGGGAAGTACTGAACGACGGATATAACGGGCGAACTATTCCTGCTTCGGTCACAGCGGTGCGGCCGCCCCGGGCAGACGGTCTGGTGGTGATGCTGGGCACCAACGACCTTTTGCAGGGTCTCTCTGCCGCAGAGGCCGCCGTCCGCATGGAGCACTTCCTGGTCCCGCTTCTGCCCGCATACAGTCGTATTCTTCTGATCGCGCCGCCGCCCATGAAGCAGGGCATCTGGGTCACGGAGGAGCGGCTTCTCGTGGAATCCGCCAGACTGGCAGAAGAATACGAAGCTCTGGCCCGGCGGCTGGGCATCTCTTTTGCAGACGCCGGACAGTGGGGTGTGGAACTGACCTTTGACGGCATCCACTTCACCGAAAGCGGCCACCGGGCATTTGCCGCCGGTATCCGGGCCACTCTGGAACGGTGGGAGGTGCGGTCATGCAGCTCGGACTGACCTTTCCGCTGCAGCGGAAGCTGAAAATCAGGTCTGTGCCCTACGGTCTGCCGCTGGAACGTTTATACTGCTGGGACCTGCACTGCATCACCCTCCGTGGACAGGACTGTTTGCTGCTGGTCCACTGTGCCAGCCGATATACCATTGTGGCCTGCGGGGTCACGAGAGACCACTGGGAGGATTTGTCCGACTTCGCCATGGAGCAGATCCGTGCCGGATTACTGGACGCCGGACTGCCGGAGCGGATCGTGTCAGACTACCTCCGCACTGCTGGAATACCGGAGTTGACCCGCACCCACGGGCGGCGGGAGGTGGCCTTTCTGAACCGTGCCTGGGAGAATGTGCTGGCGCTGGACTTCACGGCGGATACTGCCACGGTACGCCAGCCGCTGCTGGAACAGGCCGTCAACGCTATCCCCTGCCGCTGCGCCGGGTTTGAGGGCCGGGAATCGGCAAGGCAGTTTTTATACATGTCTTTTCAGGGAACATAAAAACGCCCTTTCAGTGAAAGGGCGTTTTTTCATTTCAGAACATCTACAGTCTCTACACCATACTGCGCAAACAGCGCCAGGTTCTCCGGGCCGATGACCTCACCGGAGACGGCAATGGGGATGGCCGGGGGGCAGGACACCGTGGGCGCACCGCAGATGCGGCCCAGAGCCTGCCCGGTGGGGATGGTCTCATGGGGCGCAAACAGAGCCTCCCGGATGGAACAAACCCGCTCTCCTTTCGCCAGCGGCAAAGGAGCAGACGGCGTATAAAGAGCATGGTTTTCGCCAAGGGCAGTCAGCAGGCGGTCAAAGTCAGACGGAGCATTTTCCGGAGTGACCATAAGGATCAGAAAGTCCCCGTCGGCATACTCACACTCCACGCCGCTTTGGCGTAGGCGGTCTGCCAGGGCTGTGCCCGCCAGGCCCTCAGGGGTCCGGAGGGTCAGCCGCAGGGGATCACTGTCCTCCACCTGCCATCCGGATGCCCGCAGCCGATTCCGTACTTGGTCCAGCCGCTCCGCCGTCTCCGCCAGTCTGGCAGGATACTCTGCCGCCAGATAGCCGTTACACAGGTCCAGGGAGGCCATGGTGAGATAAGACGGACTGGTGGAGCCAAACAGCGCCAGAGCGGCTTTGGCGTGTTCCGCCAGAACCGCCGAAGCATGTTTACTGATATGGAGATAGGCGCCGCCGGTCAGCACCGGCAGAGTCTTGTGAGCGGAGTCACAGCAGAGGTCAGCCCCCAGGTCCAGGGGATGCCGGGAGGGAGACAGAAAACGCAGATAGGCACCGTGGGCGTTATCCACCGCCAGAAGCGTGCCGTGGCGGTGACAGACCTCCGCCAGAGCAGCGATATCCGCCATGCCGCCCAGATAATCCGGACTGGTAAGATAGACGGCGGTGGGCGGTGCCGGCAGAGATGCCAACGTCTTTTCCAGGCCCTCCGGGGAGACTGGGCAGGCGCAGAGGGAGCAACTCTCTTCAGGCCACAGCCAGACCACCTCGAAGTTCAGCAGTGCCGCCGCGTAGACAAAGGCCTTGTGGACATTCCGGACCGCCACAATGACCTGGGCCGCCCCGGTGGGGCGGCAGGTCAGGGCCAGGTACATCATGGCCCGGATGCACTGGCTGGAGCCCTCGGTGGAATAGCAGGTCCGGCGGGAACCGAACAGGGTCGTGGCGTTGGCCTCGCTCTGGGCGATGATGCCGTCGGCCTCATAGAGGGCATCCGCGCCCTTCACCTCTGTAATATCCAGATGCTCGCAGCCCAGGAATGTCTTCCCTTTGTGGCCGGGCATATGGAATCGGGCCATCCCGGCGCCGTCATAGCGCCGCAGGAAATCATAGATGGGAGTCTCCATCAATCGTCCTCTCGGGTGTCCTGCTCCGCCACCTTCATCATGATGGCGCACTCGATGCGCTTGCGGAACAGCTCACAGCCGGGCTCGTAGACGCCCCGGATGGAGCCGGTGGCATGGTAGGCGTTGGCGGCACAGCCGCCGGAGCAGTACAGCTTGGCCCAGCAGTCAGCGCACTCGGGACGGGCGTAAGCGTTGCAGGCGCGGAATTCATCCCGCAGCTTGGTGTTGGTGACGCCGTTCCAGATGTCGCCCAGCTTATAATTCTCCTCGCCCACGAACTGGTGGCAGGGGTACAGGTCGCCCCAGGGGGTGACGGCCATGTACTCCGTGCCGGAGCCGCAGCCGGAGATGCGCTTGTAGATACAGGGGCCGCCGGTCAGGTCCAGCATGTAGTGGTAGAAGGTGATGGGCTTGCCCTCCTTCTCCCGGCGGAGCATGTCCTCGGCCAGGGTCTCATACTGGTCCTTGACGATCTCCAGGTCCTCCGGGGTCAGGGCCGCTGGGTCATCGGGATCACAGACCACCGGCTCCATGCTCAGCTCCGTAAAGCCCAGGTCCGCCATGTGGAACACGTCCTTAGTGAAATCCGGATTGGCATGGGTAAAGGTGCCCCGCATGTAATAGTTCTTGCCGCCCCGGGCTTTCACCAGCTTCTGGAACTTGGGCACGATACGGTCGTAGCTGCCGTTGCCGGCGTAGTCCACCCGGGTTCGGTCGTTGATCTCCTTGCGGCCGTCCAGGGACAGCACCACGTTGCTCATTTCCCGGTTGGCAAAGTCGATGACGTCATCGTCGATCAGCATGCCGTTGGTGGTCAGAGTAAAGCGGAAGTTCTTGCCCCGCTCCTTTTCCACGCTGCGGGCATACTCCACCAGCCGCTTCACCACATCCCAGTTCATCAGCGGCTCGCCGCCGAAGAAGTCCACCTCCAGGTTGGTGCGGGTGCCGGAGTGGTCCATGAGGAAATCCAGGGCCTGCTTGCCCACCTCAAAGCTCATGAGAGCCCGGTCGCCGTGGTACTTGCCCTGGCTGGCGAAGCAGTATGCGCAGTTGAGGTTACAGGTGTGGGCTACATGGAGGCACAGGGCCTTCACCACGTCGCCGGAGCGCTCCTTGAAGGTGCCCGCCATGTCGGCGAAGGTGTCGGGGGTATAGAGCTTCCTGGCCTGCTTCAGCGCCTCCACATCGGCGATGCAGTCCCGCAGGTCCTGCTCCGTCACGTCCGGCCGGCCAGCGTACTTTTCCAGCATGGCCGCCACGATCTCGTCAGAAGTCTTTTCCGGGAACAGTGCGATAATGTCATAGGCCACCTCATCCACCACATGGATGGATCCGGAACAGGAATCCAGCACGATGTTGTAGCCGTTCAGCTGATACTGATGTACCATAATTGTTTCTCCTTGTACAGAAAAAGTGCCGCCTTCACAGGCGGCAGCTTTTTGATTGCGGTTATCTTACTTCTCGCACTTCTGGTTGGCCACGCCGCAGCTGGTCTTGCAGGCAGACTGGCAGGAGGTCTGGCACTCGCCGCAGCCGCCGTTCTTGGCGCTCTCGCACAGGTTGCGGGTCTCAAGAGTCTTGATTCTTTCCATGATTCATATCTCCATTCTCATTGATTTTTGTCTTTCAGCCGGGTGCCTGGACAGACATACCACGACCGTATTATCAGGAGGATTTTATCACAGGAAACGCATAAAGTCAAGGCTTACAGCGCTTCCCCCTCCCCAATATACGTAAACCGCCGGTGGGTCACGCCGTCTCGGGTCACCATCTCGTTCCACATGGATGCCGGGCGCACCCAGATACCATGTTCGCCGTACAGCGCCCGGTATACCACCATAGGCTCCAGGGTCTCCGAGTGGGTGGCTACATACAGGACCTCATATTCCTTTCCCTTGAAATGGCGGTATCTGCCGGGGCGGATCATCTCTTCCATAGCGTTTCCTTTCACAGCTTCCGCCGGCTCATAGCGGCGTTGGTATAGGCCGGGTCATAGGTCACTTCTTCCCCGAACCACGCCGGCGGCTGGAAAGCCAGAGCCTCTGCCTCGCCGGGGAATTCCACCTCCGCCAGCACCAGTGGGGCGAAAGGCGGATCAAAAACATCCAGCTCGATGGTGTAGGGGCCGCAGGGCAGCTCATAGCGGTCCTTGGCGATGCGGTCCCCATCTGCCTTTTTCAGCAGGTGGAGATAGGCCTCTTCCGTCAGAGGGAACTCATGCTCCTCCCGGGTAAGAAGCCCCGGCCCCTTATAGGTCAGAAAATAACGATTATCCTTCCGCCGGACCCGCAGCACTGGCTCGGTGCAGAGGTAGGCCTGCTCGATCCGCCGTCTGGGATACTGAGCCAGATCCTCCGGCAGAGCTGTCACCAGGAATTTTCTCTCGATCTCCACAGGATCACATCCTTCTTCTGCAGTATACCCCCAACCGCTTCAAAAGGCAATGTCCGTATTTGACGGGCTGTACTCTCTATGTTAAAATAAATGCACCTTTTCAAAGGAGAGTTCTGTATGTCCCCAACTGTCAGCATCATCGTTCCCATTTACAACGCGGCTCACACCATCGGCCGCTGCATCGAGAGCATCCTGACCCAGCAGTATACGGATTTTGAGCTGTTCCTGGTGGACGACGGCAGCCGGGACGGCTCCGGTATCATCTGTGACGCCTATGCCAAGCGGGACAGCCGCATCCGGGTCATCCACAAGGAGAATTCCGGCGTCTCGGACACCCGGAATCTGGCACTGGACCTGGCCCAGGGCACCTATCTCCAGTTTTTGGACAGCGACGACTGGATCACCCCCGATGCCACCAGTTCTCTGGTGCGGGCCGCAGAGGCCAACCGGTGCGATCTGGTAATCGCCGATTTTTACCGGGTCATCGGAGAGCGGGTCTCCCGCAAGGGGGATATTGAGGAGGACACCGTGCTTACCCGGGAAGAGTTTTCCGCCCATATGATGGAGAATCCGGCTGACTTCTACTACGGTGTCCTCTGGAACAAGCTCTACCGGCGGGACATCGTGGAGACGCATCACCTGCGGATGGACCCGGATATCAGCTGGTGCGAGGACTTCATGTTCAATTTGGAATACATCCGCTACGCGGAGCGGTTCTACGCCCTGCAAATCCCCATTTATTATTATGTGAAGACCAAGGGCTCTCTGGCCAACCAGAGCCTCACCATCGCCAAGACTGTCAAAATGAAGCTGATGGTCTTTGAGTACTACCAGCAGTTCTTCAAAACCGTTCTGGATGAGGAGGAATACCAGCGATGCCGCCCCAAGGTCTACCGCTTTCTGGTGGACGCCGCCGGTGACGGTGCGGTGCCGCCTGCGGTCCTGCCCAACTCCAAGAAGCTGGGGGCAGAGCGCAGCCGGGTAGCGCCGGAGCTGCTGAGCGGCAGCGGTCCCCTGCACAACGCCTACCGGGACCGGAAGCTGCTGGAGCAATACCTGGAGACGGCGGCTCTGAAAAACGATCTCTCCCTCCAGGATATTACCCTTCTGCTGGCCCTGAGGGAACTGGAGGCTCCCTGCACCCGGCGGGACCTGGCGGACTTTACGGGCCTTACCCGGGGCAGCCTGTCCTTCAGCCTTCAGCGGCTGGCAGCCAAGGAACTGATTCTGGTGGAAAATCTGAAGGATATCGAGACGGAGGAAAAGCTGCTGCGGGTCTCCTTCCCCACAACGTCCGCAGCCGTCTTTCAGGATCTGGACGTGGCCCTGGAGGATGCCCGTCAAGCCAGCCAGGCAGGCTTGACGCAGGAGGAACGCGCCCAATATGAAGCCCTGTCCGCCCGCATCCAGAGCAATATTCGCAGTATCCTTCAATAAACAAACGGCAGGAGATATCTCCTGCCGTTTTGTTTTTTACACGGGCGCGTCGGCGGCTGATTCCTTCTTGACGAGGCGAAAGATACCCAGGAACATCAACGCTACGAACACCAGAAACACCACCGTGGAGGTCCCAGTGCCGATCATGGCGCAGGTATCATAAAATCCATGCAGGAACACCGCACAGAGATAGCCGGTCCACAGGTCCCGGCGGGCTCCCACCAGGTCTCCCCAGCCCTCACGGAGCTTGGCCCGCCCGTAAAATGCTCCCATGACCACCGCGAAGGCCGCATGCCCTGGCACCGCCAGCAGTGCCCTTGGGAGAGCCACCGACAATCCATAATGCAGCACATATGTAATGTTCTCATAGGCCGCGAAGCCCAGGGACACGAACACTGCATAGACAATTCCGTCAAAGCGGTAATTGAAGGCGGGATGATACCAGGTGCGCAGCTTCAGCAGCCAGAACTTGGTGCCCTCCTCCACCACAGCCACCACCAGGAAGGCCAGTAAAATCGTATAGGCTGGGCTGCCGGGGTCCACCAGCAGGTCCAGGACCGTCTGGAACACTGCCTCCAGCACCGTGGCGCACAGAGCAGCCAGCACACCCATGAACAATAGGAGCATCAAAAGTCCGGGAGGTTCCTTCTCCACCGTATCATGCTTATAGATATAGCGCAGCAAAATAATGGCGGGCAGCACAGCCGCCAGAATGTAAACTGCCAGAATCGGCAGCATTGGCATGATGAAAAACAACTTCTCAGCCCCTCTCTATGATAGTTACAGTTCGATTCCAAATTCCACCAGCAGAAGATTTTTCCCGATCCAGTTAAGGGCCAACAGCCACAACAGCCATTTGGGCCATCTGAGATCGTAGTGCAGTGTCCACCCGGACTTTCCACGAAGCCGCCACAGTGTCTGGGACGACAAATAGACGACTGTCCAAATCGCGGCCACAGGCACCACCGGATGGTACCAAAGCGCCTGCAGCAGGTGTCCTTTTGCCAAAGCCATAAGCGCTCTGGTACCGCCGCAGCCGGGGCAATAGATATGCCAGGTACGGTAAACCCAGCAGCCACTGACAGTGGGCGCATGCAGCACACATTTCCAGATCAAAAAAGCCGCTGTCAGGGCCGACACTGTGATCCATGCCGCAGGATAGACCTCCCGGTCCGTCATCTGTCTGTTCATAGTTCCTCCATATGGGAAAGAGCCGCGCACATACGCGGCTCCGCAGTTCATTTCAGCAGCTTGATCTTTCCCAGCAGAGGCACTTCCTTCTCCTCCCCATTGAGAGCGGCGATGAATCCCATCACCGCGCAGACAAAGCAGAAGATGCCCCAGACCCAGCCCACGCAGGGGATCACGCTCAGCAGGCCTGCGATCCAGATGACCAGAGCCTGGTTGATATGAAACTTGGAACCCTCCCGGTCTCCCAGAAAAATGGCGATCAGCAGACCGATCCAGGTGAGATACGCCACAATATCCGTCGTTTTCTTATCCAAATTCTTTTCCCTCTTCTCCGTATATATTTTGACATAGTATAACACGCGACCCAGAAAAAAACAAGGATAAACAAAAAAGCGACAGTCTTTCGACTGTCGCTTAGTGTTGGCGTTACCTATCTTCCCGGGCCGTCGCCAGCCAAGTATTGTGGGCAGAAGTGAGCTTAACTACCGTG
>NZ_JAFBIV010000013.1 GCF_021531915.1 Oscillibacter valericigenes
CATGTGCCCAACAACCCACAACACGGATATTTTCAGGCAGTTTGTGGTAGCCCTGGTATCCATCTGCATGAAGCCAGCCTGAGAACCCTTTCAGGAACTCTTCTGCATGCACAGCCTTGCGGCTTGGTTGGTATTCATACAGGACGATAGGGCTTTCCGCACATCCGCTGGTCCGGTACAGCCACATATAGGACTTGCTGGCAGCTGCCTTTCCAGACTCTTTCAATACCTGCAGAGTGGTTTCATCTCCGTGCAGAACAGGTTCCTTACAAAGATTTCTGTGCAGTACATCATAAATCGGACGCAGCCAGGTATCCGAGGTGTTCAGCATCCAGTTGGCCATTGTCTGCCGGGACAGTTTCAATCCCTCCCGGTTAAATTCCTGCTCCAAACGGTATAGTGGAGAATACATCACGAATTTCTGAGTCATGATGTGAGCCACTGCTTCGGCGGAAGCAAAGCTGCCCGGGTAAAGCACCGGCTGCTTTGGCGTCTTCAGAATATTGGCTTCTCCGGTCTCTTCTTCACACTTCTTGCAGGCATAAGTAAACCATACTTCTCTTTATAACTGATTTCCTTGGCTCCTGCGGCTTCAAGTCTCCGGATTCCTTCATCCACAAGACTATGCCAACCAGGGCCTACATGATAAATGGGGTTGTTGGTTGTGATGGGGTTATCTATTGTCATGGTGTCTCATTTTCCTCTGATCTCTGCTTTCCTTTGTTATGGTATGGCATTGTCTCTTGAATTCTCTTATACTTCCAGTCCGGCCTATAAACATCATTAAGTAAGTCAAAGTAGTCATTCATCTTCGATAGTATCTCTACTCTGAATTGGATGCTAAAAAGACTTTTTCTTCTTTGCCAAATGGATTTTGCTCACTGCACTACATAAGAAATTATTTATGTCTCATACCTGAAAACTACCATGCTAAATACTCCGATTTTTCCATGTCACTCTACAGAAAAATAGTATATAAAAACGGAGAGAGACTTAATGAGCTATCAATACAACTCATTAAGTCTCTCTTATTTCGCAGATGTCCGATGGTATTTTTTAAGGAAATTATGTCAGCGTTATGTCAGACCGCTGATTTTCCTTAAATTTTTCCAAATAAACCCAGTTCAAATCCTAACTTAAAAGTTACGGTTTTTACTCGATTTATAAGGTTTTAGTCCGCTTTTGCCTCACAAAGCATCTGGTCCTGAACCCTACGTTCCTCAATCGCTTGCCGAAGTATCATATCTTTCACCTTCATCAGACGGGTGGTGGTGGCACGGTCGTTCTCATCCAGCTTCATGGTGATATAGCGGATGGCGGCCTCGGTCTCGGGGATCATCACGTATTCCAGAGCGTTGACGCGGCGGCGGGTCTTTTCGATCTCCTCCGCCATCAGCTGGGCGGACTTCTCGATCTCCGCCAGCTTCAGCATCTTCCGGAACACATGGCCCAAGGCGTCCACAGCCGTGTCCAGCTCACCGGAGGTGGATGCGAAGCCATAGGGATAGATGTCGGAATCCGACTTGGTCTTGGTCTGGAAGTCGTACACCGGCACGTTGACGGACATGATGTTCTGGCTGCCCATGGTCAGCTCCACGCTCTGCTTGGGATACAACAGCGCCTGCTCCAGCGCCTCGGAGCTCATGAGGGCGGAGGCCACGGTGAAGGACTTATGGACTGTCATCAGCTCCTCCTCCACCTCGGCCCGGAGAGCCCGGACCTCACGAACGGTCTCCAGGAACTGCTTCATCAGGCCGTCGCGCTTGTCTTTCAGCAGCTTGTGGCCCCGGCGGGCGGTCTTCAGCTTGCCCTTCAGCCGGGTCAGTTCCATGCGGGTAGGGGTCACCGTGATATTCGCCATGGCTCACCCCTCCTCAATTCTCGTCTTTCTTCGGCCAGTACTTCTCAATATACTCGGGTTTGATTCGTTTCAGCTCGCTCTTGGGCAGGATGCTCAGCAGCTCCCAGCCCAGATCCAGCGTCTCCTCGATGGAGCGGTTCTCCTCGTAGCCCTGATTCACATAGCGGCGCTCAAATTCGTCAGCGAACTTGGCGTACAGCAGGTCCGTGGGGGTCAAGGCGGCCTCGCCCAGAATGGACATCAATTCCTTGTTGTCCTTACCGGTGGCGTAGGCGGCGAAGAGCTGGTTCATGGTGTTGGCGTGGTCCTCCCGGGTCTTGCCCTCGCCGATACCCTTATCCTTCAGACGGGACAGGGAGGGCAGCACGTCCACGGGGGGATGGATGCCCTGGCGGTACAGGGCGCGGCTCAGAATGATCTGACCCTCGGTGATATAGCCGGTCAGGTCGGGAATGGGATGAGTCTTGTCATCCTCCGGCATGGTCAGAATGGGGATCAGGGTGATGGAGCCGGACTTGCCCAGCTTCCGGCCGGCGCGCTCGTACAGAGTGGCCAGGTCGGTGTACAGATAGCCGGGATAGCCGCGGCGACCGGGGACCTCTTTCTTAGCGGCGGAGACCTCACGGAGGGCCTCGGCGTAGTTAGTGATATCGGTCATGATGACCAGCACGTGCATATCCTTCTCAAAGGCCAGATACTCGGCGGCGGTCAGTGCCATACGGGGCGTGCTGATACGCTCGACAGCCGGGTCGTTGGCCAGGTTGGAGAACATGACGGTACGGTCGATGGCGCCGGTGCGCTTGAACTCACTGACGAAGAACTCGGATTCCTCGAAGGTGATGCCGATGGCGGCGAACACCACGGCGAAGTTGGCGGCCTCGTCGCCCCGCACCTTGGCCTGACGGGCGATCTGGGCAGCCAGGTTGGCGTGAGGCAGACCGGAGCCGGAGAAGATAGGCAGCTTCTGGCCACGGACCAGGGTGTTCAGACCGTCGATGGTGGAAACACCGGTCTGGATGAACTCGTTGGGATAGTCACGGGCTGCCGGGTTCATGGGCAGGCCGTTGATGTCCCGGTATTCCTCTGCCAGGATCTCGGGACCGCCGTCAATGGGACGGCCCATGCCGTTGAACACGCGGCCCAGCATGTCGCCGGACACGCCCAGCTGCAGGGGATGGCCCAGGAAGCGGACCTTGGCATCGGCCAGGTTGATACCGGCGGCGGATTCGAACAGCTGGACCACGGCGGCGTCGCCGTTAACCTCCAGCACCTTGCCGCGGCGGATGGAGCCGTCGTGCAGCTCGATCTCCACCAGCTCGTCATAAGTGACGTTCTCCACCATGCGGACCATCATCAGAGGGCCGGAAATCTCCTCTACGGTTTTGTATTCTCGGATCATTACTGCTCACCTCCCTGAGATGCGATGGCTTCGATCTGCTGCTCCATCTCGGCCTGGATCCTGGCGTAGGCCCGGTCGTATTCCTCCACGGGCACGCTCTTGGCACGGCCGATCTGCTCACGGGCGGGAATGGTGAACAGCTTGCCCGCCTCGGCACCCTGAGCGATGGCAACACGGCACAGCTTCTCATAGCCCAGGATCAGGGTCAGCAGCTTGGCCTGCCGGTCATAGCTGGAATAACCGTCGATATCGGTGAAGGCATTCTGCTGCAGGAAGTCCTCGCGGATCATACGGGCAACCTCCAGCGTCAACTGGTCACCGGGAGACAGGGCGTCCTTACCGACCAGCTGGACGATCTCGTTCAGGCTGGCCTCGTTCTGCAGAATGCTCATGGCCTGGGCACGGCTCTGCATGAAGCCCTCGCCGAAGTTCTCATCAAACCAGGGCTTCAGGGTGTCCAGATACAGAGAATAGGAGTTCAGCCAGTTGATGGCCGGGAAATGACGCTTGTAGGCCAGAGAGGAGTCCAGGGACCAGAACACCTTGACGATACGCATGGTGGCCTGGGACACGGGCTCGGACAGGTCGCCGCCCGGAGGGGACACGGCGCCCACAGCGGTCAGGCTGCCCTTGCGGTCATCAGAGCCGATGCACTCCACGGAACCGGCGCGCTCGTAGAACTGAGCCAGACGGGATGCCAGGTAGGCGGGATAGCCTTCCTCACCGGGCATCTCCTCCAGACGGCCGGACATCTCACGGAGAGCCTCTGCCCAGCGGGAGGTGGAGTCGGCGATAACGGCCACGTCGTAGCCCATGTCACGGAAGTACTCGGCGATGGTGATGCCGGTGTACACGGAGGCCTCACGGGCCGCCACGGGCATATCGGAGGTGTTGGCGATCAGGACGGTCCGCTTCATCAGGGACTCGCCGGTACGGGGGTCCTTCAGTTCGGGGAACTCACGCAGAACGTCGGTCATCTCGTTGCCGCGCTCGCCGCAGCCGATGTAGACCACGATGTCCACGTCGGACCACTTGGCCAGCTGGTGCTGCACCACGGTCTTGCCGGAGCCGAAGGGGCCGGGCACGGCCGCCGTACCGCCCTTGGCGATGGGGAACATGGTGTCGATGATGCGCTGGCCGGAGCACAGGGGACGCTTGGGGGGATACTTGTGGCTGTAGGGACGGCCCACGCGGACCGGCCACTTCTGGGTCATGGTCAGGGGCACTTCCCTGCCATCGTCGGTCTTCAGGGTGGCGATGGTCTCCGTCACGTTGAAGGAACCGCTCTTGATGTCGGTGATGGTGCCGCTCATGTTGGGGGGCACCATGATCTTATGGAGCACCACGGGAGTTTCGGGCACGGTGCCGATGATATCGCCGCCGATGACCTTATCCCCCACCTTGACGGTGGCGGTGAACTCCCACTTCTTCTCGTGGTCCAGGGCAGGCACTTCCACGCCGCGGGCGATGTTGGTGCCAACCTTCTCCACGATCTTCTCCAGCGGGCGCTGGATACCGTCGTAGATACCCTCGATCATGCCGGGGCCAAGCTCCACGCTCATGGGGGCGCCGGTGGTCTCCACCACGGCGCCGGGGCCCAGGCCGGAGGTCTCCTCGTAGACCTGGATGGAGGCGGAGTCGCCCTTCATGGTCAGAATCTCGCCGATCAGACGCTGGGGGCCAACGCGGACCACGTCGGACATATTGGCGTCCGCCAGGCCCGTGGCCACCACCAGCGGTCCGGAAACTTTAACAACTTTACCGCTCAAATCAGAATACCTTCTTCCTTGGAAAATTCTCTTCCGAGGCTGTTTGTCTCATCTGTAATGCTTAATAGCTTTACAGGATATCCGCTCCAACGGCCCGTTCGATAGCCCGTTGGATATTGTTCTTGCCGATGCCCAGGGAGCCCTCCCGGCCGGGGATCAGGATGATGGCGGGGGTCAGCTCGTCCTTGTAGCGGGACAGCACGTCCTCCATATCCTTTCCCAGCGTCTCGGTGAGATAGATCACCGCGCAGTCGCTTTTGGCCAGCTCGCGGACCTTCTCCTTTGCCTCCTCCACAGAGGTGACGGGATAGGCGTCCAGGCCCAGGGCACGGAATCCCATGACGGATTCCCAGTCGCCGATCACGGCGATCCGATACGTTGTTGCCATCGTTACACCGCCTTACACATAGCTGGCCCGGAGCCGGGTGCGGATCACATCGGCGGGCAGGCCCGTTCCGCGGCCCAGCAGCAGGATGCGGAGGTTGGTGTACTCCGTCTCCCGGGCTGCCAGATAGGCCAGCAGGGGCGCTTCGCCGAAGGCCACAGCCTGGGCGCCGGAGAGGTAGTCTCCCACCGCGTCATCGCAGAGCTTTTCGAACCGGGTCATGGCGCCGCCCCGCAGTATCTCGCTGCCGGCCTCGGCAGCCGCCTGGAACCGGGTGGGTCCATACAGCTCCATCAGGCCGCTGCCGCCGTCGGCACTGACCTTCAGGATGGCTGCCTCGTCGATGTCGCCGCCCTCAAAGAGGACGCCCCGCAGGAACTCCGCGTTCTTTCCCATCCGGATGGTGCGGACCAGCGCCCGCAGGTTGGCCGCGTCGATCTGGGCCTTCACGTAACCGTGGAGGAATTGGCTGCCGGTAGCCTCGGCCACCGCATCCATGTCCCGGTAGCACCAGCTGTCCAGCACGATGTCCGCCAGCTGGGGGTCCCGGGTGGTATCCAGCACCTCCTTGGCCTCCGCTGCAGCGGCAGCCAGACAGGCGGGCAGTTCCTCCATCTTACCGCTCTGGATGGCCTCCTTCAGCGTCTGGACGTCCAACCTGCCCATATCCATCAGCATATGGCCGGGGTCCGTTCCCATGGCGTCCGCCTTCAGGATGGCCTTCACGTTATGATAGTCGTATTTCAGCTTGAAAATGTCGATATACCTGGGGTCCGGCGCACTGTCGGCCAAGTCGGCCAGGGTGGCCTCCCGGGCGGCAGACAGGGCCGCGTCCATGGCCTCCGGCCGGGTGGGGTCCAGCTCCGGATATCCGCACTCCTGGAGGATCTTGACAGCCTCCTCGTCGGTGCGGGCGTCCAGCACCTGCTCCATCCGTTCCCGGGTCAGCAGCCCGGTCTCCATGGCCCGGATGCGGGCGGAGATGGCCAGGTAATCGGTGTCTTTGATTTTTTTCGCCAAGACACTTCCTCCTTCAGTCATGCCTCCGGGAACAGCTTCTTTGCCACCGCTCCCGCGGTCTCCGCTTTCTGCAAACGCACCAGGGTATCAAAGGTGCAGTTGACCTCCACATTGCCGCTCCGCAGGATAAAACCGCCCTGGATGGGCAGAGTCTCCTGAGAGAGGACCAGCTGCTTGCCGGAGGCCTTGTTGGCCTTTTCCACGGCAGCCTTGCCGGCGTGGTCCCGGTCCTCCGGGGAAAAGACCGCCTCTTCGGTGCCGGTGGAGGAAGCCCGGATCAGCAGATCCGCCAGAACCTCCACATACTGCTCCTGCGGCATGGAACACAGCTTCTCCAGCGCCCGGATGTATGCCTTTTCCACCATTTCCTGCTTGGCGGCCAGGAGGACCTTGCGTGCCTCCATCTGGGCCGCACTCACCAGACGCTCCTCCCGCTCGGCGGCAGCCTTCTCATTCTTGGCTGCCAGCTCCGCGGCCTCGGCTTCGGCCCGGACCTGGTAACGGCTGGCGACCGTGTCCGCCTCCTGGCGGGCATTGGCCAGAACGCTGTCGATCTCAGACTGTGCTTCCGTCTGGATCAGCTGCGTGATTTTTTCGATTCCCTTCATATCAGGTCTCCCCTTTCTATGGGGTCAGGCGATGTTGATGATCATCAGCATGGAAGCCAGCAGAGACAGAATGGCGTAGAACTCCACGGTGATGCACAGCACCATGCCCTTGGACCAGTCATCGGGCTTCTTGGCCAGAATGTTGATGGAACCGGCAGCCACGCGGCCCTGAGCGATGGCGGAGAACAGGCCGCCCAGTGCCATAGGCAGGCAGGCCGCGAAGTACTGCAGACCCTGCTGCACAGACAGGTTGGGCACGCCGCCCAGCAGGCCCATGGAGAAGATGGCGAAGAACCACACCACCAGGCCATACAGGCCCTGGGTGCCGGGGATGACCTGCAGGATCATGACCTTACCAAACTTGCTGGGGTCCTGGCACAGCAGGCCGGTGCCTGCCTCACCGGCGATGCCGGTGCCCTTTGCGGAGCCGATGCCGGGGAGAACTGCTGCCAGACCGGCGCCCAGCAGCGCCAGTGCCAAACCGCCAAATGCTTCAAAGAATCCCATAGTGAATTTCCTCCTTAAAGTTATTCGATATCCACGTATTTTGTCTGCATTGCCACGGGACGGAAGGGCTTGCCGCCGTCCTCGTAAAATTTGCCGAAATACTCCAGGCACTGAAGCCGCAGGTCATGGACGTAGCAGCCCAGCAGGTTCAGGGCAAAGTTCAGTGCGTTGCCCGCCATGGAGATGATGATGAAAATGACGATGTTGCCGGGGATGGCACCCAGGGTGTTGAACACCTGGGCAATGACGCTGCCCGCCAGCATCAGGGCCATCAGACGGGCATAGGAGAGAATATCGCCGAAATAGCCCGTGACGTGGTTGTACAGGGAACCAAAGATGCCCATGATCTTGCCGAAGCCCTTTCCGGTGATGATAGGTCCAGCCAAGATCAGCACGATGCCCGCGTACAGCACCAGGTTGGTGACGCCCAGGGCCATACAGCCGATGCCCGCGAAGACCACCCACCAGGTGACCTCCTCAAACAGAGCATCCAGGTACTGGCCCCGCTTGATCTTTCGGACGAAGCTGATGGCCATGCCGGTGACGATCTGCACCACGCCCAGGGCCATGGCGCCCACCAGGATCATCAGCGTGTCGTTCAGCGGTGTGAACAGCGACGGCAGAGCAAAATCGCCGCCGGTGGTCAGCTTTACCACCTGGGTCAGGAAGTCTCCGAAGAAGCCGCCGGTGATGGCACCCATGATAAAGGTGCTGATGCCGCACAGGGTCATCAGGCCAAACATATGCCCCATGGTCCCCTTGGGCCGGTACTTCTTTCCCACGATCAGACCCGCCAGAATCATCAGCAGGCCGTAGCCCATATCCGCCATCATGATGCCGTAAAACAGGATGAAGAACGGCGCCATCAGGGGGTTGGGGTCCACATTGTCATAGGCAGGCAGAGAGTACATCTCCGTCACCATGTTCAACGGCTTAGTCAGCCAGTTGTTCTTCAGCTGTACCGGCACATCGGGGATCTCGTCCTCCGTGGGGTCTGCGGCATCCCATGCACAGCCCAGCTTTTCCAGCAGAGTCTCCGTCTGCCGGAGCTTTTCGGCCGGGACCCAGCCCTCGAAAAAGACGATGGTCCCGTCCGTCAGCATCCGCTCAGCACCGGTCTCCTTGGAGGCCTCGGAATTCAGACGGTCCACATACATCCGCAGGGCATCCCGGTCCTCCGCGCTCTGCACGATGGCGGCGGTGGCCTCCTCCTGCCGGCGGCGGTTCTCCGCCAACAGCTTGTCCAGCTGTTCCACATTCTCCGCCGCGGTTCCGGTTACGTTCTGGAATGCCGTGGCACTGAAGTTGAAGGGCCGCAGGATCTCCTGCACCTTCTCCTCCTCTTCGCGGTGAAGGATCAGCAAATAGTACTTCTGTTGTTTGTCCGCGTTGATCTCATAGAGTTCCGCCGCCGCATCTGCCGCCGCCAGTTCCGTCCGAATGGCGCCGGTGTCCGTGGTTCCAGGGCAAACACCCATGCGGAACACCGTGTGGGCGGTGCCCTCCTGCTCCAGCGGCAGGTCCATGGGGACCCAGGGCCGCAGTGCCGCCTGTCTGGACAGCAGCCGCGTCTCCTCGGCCTGCAGTCTGGAAAGCTCCTGCAGCTGACCGCCGACTCTCTGGCTGGCCGCCTTGGCTCTTTCCGCACTTTCGGAACCGAGGAACTCCTGCTCCGAGACCGCCTTCCGCTGGATGAACAGGCCGTCCTTGACCTGCCCGTATCGCTTGATGGCGGCCAGGGCTGTATTGACATCAGCCAGCTCGGTCCTGGTCTCCGCCAAGGCAGAGGTTCCGCACTTCAGCAGCGCGGCCCAGGCCGGGTCGGCCAGCTTGTCATCCGGCTCGCTGATCTCCACACATCCCAGCTTCAGGAGGCCCTTCAGCAGTTCTTCCCGATGGTCGGCCATGGCAATCACGCGGAGTTTCTTCATTTTTACAATGGCCATTTCAGTGTTTCACAACCCTTCCGACAATAAACTCCGCAGCTTCCTCCAGGTTCCTGCCGGCCGCTTCCCGCAGGGCGGTGCTTTCCGCTTCCGCCGTGCTCCGGATCTCATCCGCCTGCCTGGCGGCCCGCTCTTCGGCCTGTTTCAGCAACTTCCGGCCACGCTCCACTGCATCCGCGCGTGTTTTTTCAAGCAGTGCGATACCCTCACGCTCGGCGTCAGCGGCTATCTGGCGGGCTTCCGCCTCCGCGGCAGCTTTCCGCTCCCGCATCTGCGACTCCAATGCCGTGACCTTCTCAATTGCTTCCAGGGACATATCTGTTCACCTCTTTCCCTATTGACCCTGTTATTTGATCCAGTTCTACCTCCGCGTCAAAAGAAAATTCTCCATTTTCGCCTTGGTATTTTAGAACAGTATAGGCGTCCAATTCTGGTAATGCAAGGAAATCTTCATACTACGGAAGCGCTTTCTTCCTTTTGCACAATCATCCATCTCTTTTTTCTACGTTTCAGCAATAAGTCTTTCGATATTTTTCGAAAATTTTGCATAATTTGCGTTAAAAAATTCACTTTTTTGTTTTATTTTTAACGGATTTTCAATTTTTATCCGAGAAAATGTGATAATTTTCGGAATTGATTTTCGAAAAAAAATGAAAATTTGCCGGAAATAATTAGAAATGTCAAAACAATTCACATTGCCGTTCAGAAACTAAAAAAGGGAGCAAAACAACTTTGCTCCCTTGCAGATCACATTTCCTGCCTCAAAACATAAAAGAACACCGGAGCAAAGCAAGCTTTGCTCCGGTGTGGTACGCCCTGAGGGATTCGAACCCCCGGCCTTCTGGTCCGTAGCCAGACGCTCTATCCAGCTGAGCTAAGGGCGCATGTCTCACAGACAGCTTAGTTATAATAGCACGTGGTTTTTCAAAATGCAAGTGTTTTTTCAAAAAAACTTCAATTTTTTTCTGGCCCTTGTAAACAAGTTCAGCCTATGGTAAAGTATTGCATGATAAAAGAGAAGAAAGCGGTGGGTTTATGGAGAACTATCCCATTAAAAGCGTAACCTTTGGCGGCTTTGACAAACAGGACGTCATCCGATATATTGAGCAGACTGCCGCCGCGCAGCAGACGCTCCAGACTGAAAATGAGCATCTGAGAAACCAGGTGGCCGATCTCTCGGCGGAGCTTTCCGCTTTGAGGGCACAGATCTCCTCCCTGTCTGCCGAGCGGGATCAGCTGCAGGAGACTCTCAGTCAGGAATCCGCTTCCCGCCAGCAATTGGAGACTCTGAAGCCTCTGGAGGACGAAGTGGCCCGTCTGCGGCCCGACGCAGAGGCTTACGCCCAGTTCCGGGAGCGCATCGGCGCCATCGAATGTGAGGCCCGCAAGCGGGCTGCCGACTTGGAGCAGGCCACAGTAAGCCAGCTCCAGAAGACCGTCGATCTGTTCCGGGAGCAGTATCAGACCCTCATGAGTACCTTTGAATCCACTGCCAGCCATGTCAACGGCGAGCTGCGGAAGGTGGAGGTCAATCTCACCCAGCTGCCCAGGGCCATGGATCAGGCCGGCACGGAGCTGAATGAGCTGGCCGCCCGTCTGGAACGCAGCAAGGAATCCCAGCAGTAACATCTATATGATATAGGAAAGGACGCGCCGTTTCGGCGCGTCCTTTCAGACTGTCGATAAACCCGAAAATCTTGCGCGACGGGAAGGAAGATAGTTACGAAAGAAACCCAGGAGGGGTGTCTTTCGTTTTCGATCATAAGTTTTTCGAACTTTTAGAGTTCGAAAAACTTGCAGCAGCTTGTCGAAAAGACTTTTTCGACAAGCTGAAAGGACGCGCCGTTCCGGCGCGTCCTTTTTACTTTGCTTCTTCTCTGGGGCCGGGCAGAAACTCCTCCCCCGCCGGGACCATTTCCAGTCCGCCGGCAGACAGTTCCGTCAGCCGGGGAGCAAACTGCTCCGCGCCACCCGCCGGAAAAGCTGCCCGCAGGATAATATCCACCCCATACTCCGCGTCCCGCACCACGCCGCCGCAGGCAACGATCTCCAGCTTCATCCGCTCAAACAAAGGGTATGTACAGGGTACATCCCACAGCGTCCACAGACTCATGCGGGCAATGCCTGCCGCATCCAGAGCGTCCTTGGCTCCCTTGGTATAAGCCCGGGTCAGGCCGCCCGCTCCCAGCAGAACACCACCGAAGTACCGGGTCACCACGCAGCAGACATTCACCACACTCTCCCGCTGGAACACATTCAGCATGGGCTGCCCCGCAGTTCCCTGGGGTTCTCCGTCGTCGGAGTACCGGACCACGCCGCCCTCCTTCAGCAGATAGCACCAGCAGTTGTGGCGGGCGTCGTAATATTTCTTTTTCATCTCCTCGATGCGGGCCCGGGCCTCAGCCTCGGTCTCTACCCGCCAGAGATGGCTGATGAACCGGGACCGCTTTTCGGTAAATTCGCTCTCTGCGTCCTCAAAGGGCACCAGATATTCGCTCACGCCACATCTCCTCCGTCAGTACATAATAATAGCTCTGCCGGGTCTCTCCCATCAACTGCACAAACTTCCTTCTGGAAAACTGATAGCAGAGGCCGTATTCCTCCATGTCCCGTTCTGAAAAGGGCGGAGCACGGAGGTTTCCAACACGATCTCAATCACTGTTCATTCTTCCATGAACGGTACAACCTGCCCCAGGGTCTTGGGCCCGCAGACGGCGGTCACGTCGATGGTCTCACTGTACTCCACGCTCTCCACCTTGGCCTCCCGGTACAGCATATCCAGCAGGCCACCCTTGTCATAGGGCAGGTGCAGCGTCACCCGGCGGGTGCCCTTGTCCAGTCGCTTATCGATCATCTCCAGCAGCTGAGGGATGCCCTCGCCGGTCCGGGCGGAGATCAGGCAGATATCCTGGCCGTGGGGAAGGATCTCCCCCGCCGGGAGGCAGTCCGCTTTGTTGAACACGTCGATACGGGGCAACTCTCCTGCTCCCAGCTCCAGAATCAGGTTCTCCACCACCTGGGCCTGGGTCTGCCACTCAGGGTTGGACACATCCACTACATGCAGCAGCAGGTCCGCATATTCCAGCTCCTCTAGGGTAGCCTTGAAGGCCTCCACCAGCTGGTGGGGCAGCTTGCGGATAAATCCAACAGTATCAGAGATCACCACGTCCAAGGTATCGCTGACGGTCAGCAGACGGCTGGTGGTATCCAGGGTGTCGAACAGTCGATTATTGGCAGGGATGCCCGCCCCGGTCAGCTGATTCAAGAGGGTGGATTTGCCCGCGTTGGTATAGCCCACAATGGCCACTACAGGGATCTCATTCTTTCGGCGCTGCTGGCGCTGGGTGCTTCGCACCCGGCGCACGTCCTCCAGGTCGGAGCGCAGCTTGTCGATCTTCTTATGGATCAGACGGCGGTCCGTCTCCAGCTGAGTCTCACCGGGGCCCTTGGAGCCGATAGCCCCCTGCCCGCTGCCGCCCTGGCGCTCCAGGTGGGTCCACATACCCGTCAAACGGGGCAGCAGATATTTATACTGGGCCAGCTCCACCTGGAGCCGGCCTTCCTTTGTCTTGGCCCGCTGGGCAAAGATATCCAGAATCAAACCGCAGCGGTCCAGTACCTGAACCCCCAGCATATCCGTCAGCATCCGCTGCTGGGAGGGTGACAGGTCATTGTCGAAGATGACCATGGTGGCGCCGTTGTTCTGGCAGAACTCCTGCACCTCCAGCACCTTGCCCTCACCGATGAAACAACGGGGGTCCGGGGTAGCTCGGTTCTGCAGAATACTGCCCACAGTCAGACCGCCGGCAGTCTCCACCAGAGCCGACAGTTCCTCCATGGTGTCCTCGTCCGCATTTTCCGTCTGTTTCAGTACCGGGGAGTTCAGGCCCACCAGTACCACTTTGTCACGAATCTCTTCCGTTTCCCGCATAAAATGATTGGTTCTCCTTATTTGGTATAGGCCTCCACAACTTTTCCGGTGTAGATGCGATGCCAGCCGCCCTTCTTGCCGTAGTGGGACAAAATAGTCTCCTGATCCAGCACGCAAGTGGGGTCCATATCCTGTACAAAGATTTTTTTGCAGACCAGCACCCATTCCGCCTCATCGAAGAATGGGGCGTCACCGGCGCCGTAGCGCAGCGTCAGGCCGCATTCCTTCACTTTGTCGATGTCCCGCCCGCTTTTCGTGCCGCAGATCTGCATGGTGGTCTGCTTGTGGCTCAGGGGCAGCACGGATACCGTGAAATAATCTTGGGATTCCATAAATTGATAGGTATAGCGCTCAGGCCGCACATAAACGGTGCACACCGGAATGCTCCACAGCCGGCCCAACTGGCACCAGCCGATGGTCATGGTATTACAGTCCGTCCGGTCCCCAGCAGTCAGCAGGGCGTTCTGTGTGCCGAATACCTGAAAGATCTCAGGAGTCAGGGTCTTAAAGTCAACAGGATGCAGGTTCATGGCGCATCGCTCCTTTCACATTCTGTGTTCAGTATATGCGCCGAAGAGGAAAAAGTAAAGAAAGCAAAGAAAAAAAGGGTCCGTCAGTACGACAGACCCTTTCTTGAGCGTGATTACTTGTCCAGACCGAACTTCTTGTTGAACTTGGCCACGCGTCCGCCGGTATCCACCAGCTTCTGCTTACCAGTGAAGAAGGGGTGACACTTAGAGCAGACTTCCACCTTGATATCACTCTTGGTAGAACCTGTCTCAATCACATTACCGCAGGCGCAAGTAATAGTAGTCTGCTGATAATTGGGATGGATTCCTTCCTTCATTGCTCTCGTTCACCTCTTTCTCTTCCAGACTACCCCGCAGAAGCTTTCACCTCCGCAAAGGCGATAATTAGTTTAGCACACCGAAATCTGAAAAGCAAGCCTTTTTCTGAAAGTTTTTTGTTGTTTTTTTGAAAAAGCCGCTTTTTCTTCGCAAGATATAGGGCTCACAGCTCCACGGTCTCACCAACATGCAGAAAATACAGTACGCTCCGGGTCACCGGCTTTTCCATTACCCGCTCCAGAGCCCGGCTGTAGGTCTCCAACTGAGTCCGGTAGTGCTGCGCCCGCCGGGCCAGTTCCTCCCTGCTCCGCACGCGGTCGGTCTTGAAGTCCACCACGGTGAGACCCGCTTCTGTCTCAAAGAAGCAGTCCACCACGCCCTGCAGCAAAATCTGGTCCCCCGCGCCGGTCCGGCCGGTCAGTTCCTCCGCACCGATCAGCAGCGTGAAGGGAAATTCCCGCTCCACCTTCTTCGCCTTTCGGATCTCCTCCGCCAGTGGGGACGCCAGGAACTGTTTCACCGCTATGACATCCACAGCCGCCGCCTGCTCCGGCGTCAACTTGCGGGCCTCCTGCAGTCGCGCCAGCTGTCCCTCCACGTCCTGGTCTGAAAGCTCCAGGTATTGCAGCGCCAGATGGGTGGCAGTTCCTCGTTCCGCCGGGGTCAGCCCCCGGTCCGCCTGCCGGAAGCGGGGCTGGGTCAGGGGGCGCAGGCGGGTGGGCCGGGCCGCGTTCTCCGCGATCTGCTCATCCAGGACACGGCCCTTCAGCTGGGTGGCCGTGACCTTGGCAGGCACGGTGATCTCCGCCTCATAGGGATAGGTGAACCTCAGCAGCGCCGGGTCAAAGGGTGGTTCCTCCGCCGTTTCCTCCGCGCCGTCTGCCGTCCGCCAGGGCCGCTGGCGGAATTCCTCACTATCATGGATAAACACTTGCCAGGGACTGGTATCTCCGGTATACAGGGTATCTACCTCCGCTTCCGCATATGCTCGCAGAGACGCGGCCTCCGGGCGGCACAGCAGGGGCAGCAGCAACCAGTCTCCAAAGCATTTGCCGGCAGCTACCGTCTCCGGCAGCACCGGGCAGGATGCCACGGCAGCCAGCTTCTGGAGCCTGCCGGGGGCGTGATACATGGAATCCACCAGGATCAGCTTCTCTTTTGGCCGGGTCATGGCCACGTACAGGATGCGCTGCTCCTCGGAGAGGTTCTCCCGCCGCAGCTTTTCCTCCATGGCAAGCCGGGCCAGGGTTGGATATTTGATCTTCCGCTTCAAATCCACCCGCCGGGGCCCCAGGCCCATCTCAGGATGGACCAGCACCGCCGTGTCGAAATCCTGACGGGAAAAGGCGTGATCCAGGTCCGCCAGGATGACGATGGGGAATTCCAGGCCTTTGGACTTGTGGATACTCATGAGCCGGACACCGCCGGAAGAAGAGGCGGACTTGGTCACGGGAGCCTGGTCCGTCTCCAACAGCCGCCGCAGATGGGTCACAAAGGCGAAGAGCCCCTTGTAGCCGCCGCTCTCGAACTTCTCTGCATGGCGGCTCAGGGCAATCAGGTTCTCTTTTCGCTCCAGGCCGTGATCCATGGCGCCGAAGATACCCAGCAGGTTCAGTTCGTTGTAAATGTTCCAGATCAGGCTGTGGACGCTCATCTCCCGGGCGGCCAGCCGCAGGCGGTCCAGGGTCTCCAGAAAGGCGGCGCAGTCCGCCCCGCCGTCCGCCGCCACGGCGTCACAGAAGTCGCCGCCAGGAGTCTTGCCCCGGATCTCCGCCAGCCGGTCCGGGCTGAAGCCGAACACCGGCGACCGGAGGACGGAGATCAGCGGCACATCCTGATGGGGGTTGTCGATAATCTCCAGGAAGGATACCATCACGGAAATTTCCATGGTGTGGAAGAAATCGCCGCTCTCCTCAAAGGAGCAGGGGATGTTCCGCTCCGCCAGGGCCTCCGCAAAGGCGGCGGTACGGCTGCCGGGGGACCGCATTAAAATCACGATATCCTCCGGCCGGCAGGGCCGCAGGAACCCATCCGGGTCCGTGACGGGGTATTTTTCATCCAGCAGCCGGCGGATGCGCTTCGCCACGAACCGGGCCTCCGCCGTCAGCTTCCTGACGGGATGGTCATTCTCCGCCGACTTCTGCTGCGCGGCGATCAGATGGAACTCCGTGTCGCAGTCATGGCGCTCCGGGTAATACTCCGCGCCGAAGTGCAGGGCCTCGTCGTCCCCGTAGACCATCTCCCCCATCTCCACGGAGAGGATGTTCTCAAAGATAAAGTTGGCGGCGTCCAGAATCTCTTTTCTGGACCGGAAGTTCCGGGACAGGAGAATTTTTCGTTCCTCTCCCTCCGCCGCCTCCTGATAGGGCTTGAAGCAGTTGTATTTTCCCAGGAAAATCGTGGGGTCCGCCAAGCGGAAGCGGTAGATGCTCTGCTTCACGTCGCCTACGGTAAAGAGGTTGTTCCCATCCCGGGACACCGCCCGGAAAATGGCATTCTGGACCTCGTTGGTGTCCTGATACTCGTCCACCAAAATCTCCTGATACCGGGCAGCCACCTGGTGGCCCAGCTCTGTGGGCGCGCCGTCCTCCCACACCAGCAGTCGCAGGGCCAGATGCTCCTGGTCCGAGAAATCCGCCGCGTTCATCCGCAGCTTCTCCGCTCGGTAGCTCTCAGTGAAGTCCCCCGTCAGCTCCAGCAGCGCCGCCATAGCGGGGGCCACGGCTTGTAGGTCCTCCATGGCCTCTTCCCCGCTGACCGCCAGCAGGCTCTCCAGCTTTTTCAGGTCCGCCTTGCAGCCGTCCCAAAGCTGCTTCAGGGCCACCACCGCCGGGTCCTCTTTCCGCCCCTTTGGCGTGCTCAGGCGGGGGAAAGTGACAGCCGCCAGAGCCTGCCGGGCAGATTCCCATCCGTCTGCCGCTGCCAGAGCATCCAGGCCAAAGGCGGCCACCAAAAACTTTTCCCCATACCCGGCGGAAAGGCCGTCGTCGCCCTCTGTCCGCAGGGCGCCCTGCCGCAGCAGACCTGCCCAGTGGACAGCCTTCCGCTGCACAGAGGCCAGCAATTCCCGGGCATAAGGCGTCTCGTCAAAGCTCCCACCCATATGCAGCCAGTCTTCCCGACTCTCTGCCAGCCACCGCTCCGGGTAGGCGTGGCTCTGGAGCTTTTCGTGAAGCTCCAGCACCAGGTCCTCCAAAGCCCGGTCATCCCGGCCGGCGCCCAGAGTGTCCGCCAGCAGCGCCCGGTCCGGGGTCAGCTCGTCATAAAACCGCTCCAGAGTCCGCTGCAGCACCCGGCGGCGCACCAGTTGGGCGTCGTTCTCGTCCAGCACCCGGAAATCCGGCGTCAGAGCGTGGCGGTCCGATTCCAGGGGCAGCAGATGGGTGTTCTCCCGCAGCAGGGCCGTGCAGAAGGCGTCCACCGTCTTGATGTCCGCCTGATAGACCCGCAGCAGCTGCCGCTTCAGCCGTTGGTCGCCGGGGTCCTCCGCCAACCGCTTGCTGAGCTCCGAGGCGATCTTGCTGCGCAGCTCTGCCGCCGCGGCCTTGGTGTAAGTAATAATGAGGAAATCGTCGATATTACACCGCTCGTTGGTGACGTAGCGGAACAGCCGGTCCACCAGGACCTTCGTCTTGCCGGAGCCGGCGGCAGCGGAGACCAGCAGGCTGCCGCCCCGGTTCTCCACCACAGCCTGCTGCTGCGGCGTCAGCTTCAATGTTGCCATGTCAGGTCTCCCCTCCTTCCGTCTCTTCCAACGATGTCCAGAACTCCTCCGCCTTCACCGGCAGAATGTAATGGAGATGATCTCCGTCCCTGCCGTCCTGGAAATGGCAGGCGTCCGCCCAGTCGCAGTACTGGCAGAAGCTGTCGTCCTCGCTGTGGCAGCAGGGGTCCGCGTCGATGTTGCCATGCCGCACCTCCTCCGCGATCTGGTGCAGCAGCTTTTCCACATACCGTCCCAGCTTCCCCAGCTGCGCCGCCGAGGCAATGCTGCCGGAGAGGCTACCGTCCCGGCTCACCCGCAGAGGCAGGTAGTGTGGCTCTGTCAGAGAGTCGTGCTCCATGGCTCGCAGCACCTCCGGCTCCGCCAGCAGCAGTCCGGACCGCCGCAGCTGCTTCTGCCGTTCGCTCTCCAGCTTTTCCGCCGGGATGTTCCGCTCCATGCTCAAAATTTCGTCCCGGGCAGGCAGATACAACACACCCGCAGGCTCAATTTCGTGCCCGAAGTGGGCCTTGCCCTCTTTCTGCAGGGTAAAGAGGTACAGCAGCATCTGGATGTCCAGACCCATTTTCACGGCGGAGAGGTCAAAGGCTTTCTTTCCGGACTTGTAGTCCACCACCCGCAGGTACAGCTTGTCGTCCTTCACCCAGCCGTCCACCCGGTCCACCTTGCCGCCGATGCGCAGCTCGGCGTCCGGTTCGGAGATTACCACCGCCGGGAGGGTCCCGTGGTCGCCAAAGGACAGCTCGAATTCCAGAGGGATGAAATCCGAGTGGCGCAGTTCCTCCGCCACCTGGTCCATCACCGCGTAGGCGGTGTTCCGCAGACGCTCAAAGAGATACCGGAACCGGGCGTTCCGGCCCTGGAAATTATGGAGTTCCTGCTCCGCATAGCGGTCGATATAAAACCGCACCAGTGCATGCAGTTCTTCCTCCTCCACCGCCGCAAAGCCCCCCTTTGCCAGCACATCCCGGGTGACGTTTTCCAGCAGATAATGGAGGAATGTGCCGATCTGGGGTGCGTCGAAGGCCGCTGGTGTCCGGGGCTTTGCCTTCAGACCGTACTCCATGAAGTAGGCGAAGTGACAGGACCGCAGCCGCTCCAGCCGGGAGGCGGACATGGAGATCCGGTCACCGTACAAGGCCCGCACCGCTCCCCGGGAGAGCCGTCCTCGCTTCAGGTCCGCAGCCCGCTCCATGGCCCGCAGTCTGGGTGCACAGCCGGGCTGCTCCTCCAAGAATGTCCAGAGTTTCCCATTCGGAAGCTGTCCCGCAGCCTCCAAAGCTGGGCTTACTGCTGTTAAGCGATATTCCTTGTCAATGCTTTCTTTTTCAACTTTCAAACCCGGAAACAGGGTCAGCAATCGCCCCACCACAAAGGCGGGCCGCAGCTCCGCTCCGGAGACATCGGTCACAGGATAGCTGACCACCAGCCCTGATCTGGGCTGCGCCAGGGCAGCATAGAGATTCTGCAGCTCCATGCCCATGCGCTCCATGCCAGTGGGCGCCAGCTCGATGCCGTGCTGGGCCAGTTCCTCCCGGTCATCCTCGTTGAGGATGCCGCCCCCCTGGCCGGGGTCCGGCAGAACGTGGTCGTTGGCTCCCAGCAGGAACAGGTACTTGGTAGTATGCCGGTCATTCCGGGTGATCTCATGGGCCGTCACCTGATCCAGAGAGACCGGCACCGTGCCCACGCTATACTGGGTGAGCACCTGGCAGAACAGCCGGGTATATGCATCCAGCTTCATGGGCTCCTCCCCCAGGATCTCCACCATCTGGTCCAGCACGCCGCAGAGGATCTCCCACAGCTGGGCCGTCTCCTCGGCCTCCTGGAGCCGTCCGGCTACGGCCTGGACCTGCATCTGCGCCTCCAAGGCTGCCTGCAGCCCCAGTTCCTCCATGAAGCCGTACAGCGCACTGGTTTTTTCCAATACGGTCCCATCGCCCCTCAAGCCCTCCGCCAGACGGGACAGGGGACCCTGCACCTTCCGCCGGATCGCATTCACTTGATCCAATTGGGCCTGCCGCTCCTCGTTCCAGGGAACGCCGTAACCATCTGGATTCTCCGCCCAGTCCGTGTCCCGGACCCACATCTGTCCGTGAATCTCCCACTTCAGCACATAGTTTTCCAGGCGATCGCACTCGTCGGCGGTAAGACCCGTCAGGCCCGTTTTCAGCCAGCGGAACATATCGTCGTACTCATAGCCGTTCTCCACGGCCATCAGCGCACCGGCCAGCAGGCTCAGCACCGGTTTTTCCAGCACATCGCTGCGGCGGCTCAGGTAGACCGGCACCTCATACCGGGCAAAAACCGTCTCGATGGTCTCCGCGTAGTCTCCCATATTCCGGGCCGCCACCGTGATATCCCGGAACCGGCAGGTCCCGGACGCCACCAGCCGCCGGATATCGGCGGCAGTTTGTTCCACCTCGGAAAAGACTGTGTCCGCCTCCCGGACCCGGACAGCGTCCTGCTCCTCCGGAAAGGGCACATTCTCTCCGAAAAAATACCGCTCCACATGGTCCAGAGGTGTGACACAGTCCCCGGGCTTCTGCACCTCCGTCACCGCAGGGCAGCCTGCCCGTCGGGCCAGTTCCGTCAGCCTGCCGCAGGTCTTGAGGGACGCCTGAAACACCTCTTCCCCGCTGTCCGGCTCTCCCAACAGGACCACCGTCACCGACCTGGCCTCCCGGAGCATGATCTCAATAGACCGGTATTCCAGGGCATTGAAATAGGTGAAGCCATCCAGGAAAAGATCCTTTCCCGCCACATACCGGGACTCTTCCAGGCTGTCACACAGCTGCTCCATACGGCCTCCGGGGGCCAGGCCCTTTGCAGCCAGCAGGCGCTCGTACTCGGCGTACAGCAAACTCAGGTCATGGAGCTTGTCACCGGTGGCTCCGGTGGTCTCTCCGGCCTGGGCGCAGAGCCGCTCCGGGGACACATCATAGCTCCGCAGCTCATCGAACAGGTCCAGCAGCTTTTGCAGAAAGGTGGATTTCTGGGAAGGCCGCCGGTACACCTTCATGACCGGGGCCACAGTCCCCAGAGCCTTTTGCAGCAGGAGTAGCTTGCCACCGGCATCCAGAGATACCTGGGCAAGGCCGCCGGTGATGGTCAGCACCCGGTCGCTGAGCCGCCGGAAGCTGAGCACCTCGGCGTGACGGCTGGCGGTATCTCCGCAGGCGCGGCACAGGTCGATCTCCGCCTGGTGGGAGGCATGCTCTGGTACCAGCAAAATCTGTTTTCCGGTATCTCCCAGCTCCGCGATGCGGCGCAGCACCGTATCCGATTTTCCCGTTTTGGCCCGGCCCATCAAGATCGTCAGCATAGGCGTTCTCCTTTTCGTTTTCCTTTTGACATGATACCACAGTTCCTGTCCCATTAACAGCCCCGGTTGCCTTTTTTCCGTCGGTGTGCTATGCTGAAAGAAATGTCGAAACAGGAGGTGCGCCATGCCCCATATCCCGCAGGGGACCACCGATACCCTGACACTGGAGCTGTTCGAACCGGCGCTGGAGGCCGCGCTCCGGCCCTCTCCGGACTACGATGTCAGCCGGTGGCTGTATGTCCCCAACACTTACTCCGAATACCGTTACATCCTGGGCACCCGGGGGAAAAAGCCCCTGATCTGCGTGGGCATCAACCCCTCCACCGCGGCGCCGGATGCTCTTGATCCCACCCTGCAGTCCGCCCAGCGTATTGCCCTGGCCAACGGGTATGACAGCTTTCTGATGTTCAATGTCTACGCCCAGCGAGCTACCCGGCCGGACGACATGGAGCCATCTCTCAATCCGGCCCTCCATACGGAGAATCGCAAAGCCTTCCGCTATCTCCTGTCCCTGTCGGAGCACCCGGCGGTGTGGGCCGCCTGGGGCAACATCATCCTGAAGCGGGACTACCTGATGGACTGCATGCGGGACTTTGCAGCCGACGGTCAGGCCGCGGGCGCCCGGTGGTACACCGCCGGTCCCCTGCTGAAATCCGGCCAGCCCCATCATCCGCTGTATTTGAAAGGTGACACGAAACTGCAGGCGTTTGATATTGAAACGTATTTGAAGTAAACAAAGCCTCCCGTCAAATCAGGGACATACCGAAACCACCCCGGGTCCGAAGACCCGGGGTGGTTCTCTCATTGACATTGATCAGCAGCAGTTATTGTTGTTGCAGCCGCAGCCATTGCCGCCCCAGCTGCCGTTGCCGCAGCAGCACCAGATGATGATGAGCAGGATGATGATCCAGCAGCAGTTGCCGCCGCCAAAACCGTTATTGCACATACAGGGACCTCCTATGAAGTGTTGACCACCGAAGCGGTCTCATCCCATCATATGCGATCCTGCCTGCTATGTTCCGTGAAACTCAAAGGCGGCCGCTGGTCACCAGTTTCTCCGCGTTCTGCCAGTCTCTCAGCTGGAACACGCCCTTGTCCATCAGCGCGTCTGCCAGGGTATCCCGGCTGTCCGGCAGTCGGGCATACAGGGCATAATAGGAGATATACACCAGATCCGCACGCAGGAACTTCTCCGTCCGCAGGCGGGCCGTCTCTCCGGCAGTCAGCAGGCCGGCAACCTCCGCCCGTTCCATCGTATCCGACAGGTCTGTGTTGGCCGCGGAGCTGTATCCCAGTGCCCGCAGCACAAATTCCGTGTACTGCCCGGCGTTCACCGGATTGCCCGGCTTGAACTGGGTGGCGCTGTATCCGTTGGTATACCCCTTCTCATAGGCATAACCCACGTACTTCTCCGCATCGGAGCCCCTGGAGATATCGGTAAAATGGGTAGTTCCGGTCCAGGCCAGAGCCTGTTCTTCCTCACCCAGCACCCGGATAAACATGATCAGCGCCTGCAGGCGGGTGGGCACCAGTTCCAGGTCAAACCCCTGACCATAGCCGGTGAAGCTGCCCCGGAAAAGGTTCAGAGATTTCAGCGCAGCAGCCATGGCGTTATAGTCCACCTCATCGGAATAGGCGAAGCTGTATCCGCCCTGATAGTCCAGCACGGCGGTCCGGGAAGTTACCTCAAAGGCGGCTGAAGTGTCCTCCGCCACCATGTAGCGGTGGTTTGTAGCCAGCGCTGTTCCACTGGGAATCTGGGTTCCCGTGGTGACGTCCACCACAGCGCCGGATCCGTATGTGACCCGGCCGCTGCCGGCCAGCAGCAGCACATTGGTCCCCGTGGAGCCTGTCAGCAGGTCTCCTCGCTTCAGGCGGGTCTCCTGCCAGACAGCGGCACTGCTCAGGTTCAGTTCTCCACCGGCAGCCTGTTCCAGGATGGCCTCGTCCGACTGGTCCAGCTTCTGATCCACCCGGTCCTCCATATTCCCCCAGAAAGTCCCTGTCAGATAGGACAGGGAGATCAGGGAGTCCTCCCCGCCGGCGGCATAGGCGACTGCCGCCAGCAGCAGGCAGGCGGACAGTAAAAGCGCAAGTTTTTTCATCATAAAGGGTAAGTATCCTTTCGTCAGCCCGGCGGCAGAGCCGGGGCGGCGTCAGCGGTTGGCAATGCGGTAGCTGAGAGTCAGCAGGCTGTCCGCGAAGTGAATATTCTCAAACTTCACGTTAGGGTTGGTGCTGGACAGCTCAATGTTGGTAAAGTTCCAGAAGCCGTGGACACCCAGAGCAATCAGGTGGTCCGCCATGTCCTGTGCCACAGACTGGGGCACGGTCATGACCACCACGTCCACATTGTGATCCCGGATATAGGCATCCAGCTCCTCCATGGAGTACACAGGAACACCGTTCACCGTGGAGCCGATGATGGCGGGAGACACGTCGAAAGCGCCGTCCACCGTAAAGCCGGTGTCGGAAAACGGGAAATTGTGCAGCAGTGCACGGCCCAGGTTGCCAACGCCGATCATGATAAGGTGATGGTTATTGTCCACACCCAGAATATGGCCGATTTCTGTCCGCAGTTCTTCCACGTTATAGCCGTATCCCTGCTGTCCGAACTCGCCGAAGCAGCTGAAATCCTGACGAATCTGAGAAGCAGTGATATTCATTTCCTGGCCCAGAGAATGGGAGGAGATCCGCACAACACCGCGGTTGCACAGGTCTGTGAGCTGCCGGTAATAACGAGGCAGACGGCGAATCACAGCATCCGAAATATTCTCTTTCTTCAAAGCACTCACTCCTACATCTTATATTGTTATATCATTCACACTTAGTTTAACGCAAACCGATTAACTTGTCAATTTTTTTAACAATCTTTTCGATGATTTTTTTTGCAAAAAAAGCTTTACACCCAGCCGAAACTTTGGTATACTACCCTAGCACGCATAAGTGATTTGTGTATGCGCCCGTGGCGCAGTTGGATAGCGCGTCAGACTCCGACGTTTCAGGTCCTATCCGCAGCGAACCGGCGCAACCCCTTGCAATCAGTGGCTTCCAGCCAATGCAGAGGAAAATTTCCTTCGCCGTTGACTACTATTTGACCACTCTTTTGAAAAATAGAACTTCCTCACAACTTCATACCGTTTTGATACGCGCCCGTGGCGCAGTTGGATAGCGCGTCAGACTCCGACTCTGAAGGCCGCTGGTTCGAATCCAGTCGGGCGTACCACTAAAAGGCACTTGCGAAAGTAAGTGCCTTTTGTTTTAATTTAGGCAAGGGAGGTTTCGCCATGGCTCTTGAGAATAAACTGGGACTCACATCCTCTGCTGATCTCGCCCGTGAAGAAGAGCGAATCAGCAAAAAGAAAGCTGTCGAGCTTTTTGAGAAGGGCCTGCTGAATCAGCTGGAGGCCGGAACCTTCTCCTCCCTGCGAGCCATCCACAAGTACCTCTTTGAGGAGATTTACGACTTTGCCGGCGAACTCCGCACAGTTAATATCGCCAAGGGCAACTTCCGTTTTGCTCCGGTGATGTACCTGGAAGCAGCGCTTACGAATATTGAAAAGATGCCGCAGTCCACTTTTGATGAGATCATTGAGAAGTACGTGGAGATGAACATCGCCCACCCCTTCCGTGAAGGCAATGGGCGCAGCACACGCATCTGGCTGGATCTGCTGCTGAAAACCGAGCTGCACCAGGTGGTAGACTGGAGCCGCGTGGATAAGGAGGACTATCTGCTGGCCATGGAGCGCAGTCCTATCCGGGATACAGAAATCAAGCACATCCTGAAAAATGCACTTACAGACGAAATTGACAGCCTTGAAGTGTATATGAAAGGTATCGACCACAGCTACTACTATGAGGGTTATACGATCTTCAAGGCCGAGGAACTGTGATTGATCCAATTTTAAGTCTATGAAAACTCCCTTGTAGAACGATCATCTACAAGGGAGTTTTCTGTGGCTTTTGTACTGCAATTTCACATTGCAACACAAGTCTATCTTTATCAAATCTCCAGACCCTTCTGCAATACTTCGCTTGCCGCTTTTTTGTTCTTATCGAACGCATGGGTATAGATGTCCAGCGTAGTGGACGGCTGGCTGTGGCCCAGCAGGCCCGCCACCGTGGCCACATCCGTGCCGTTGACAATAAGCAGGCTGGCGTTGGTATGCCGCAGGGAGTGGACGTTCAGCTTCTCCGGCAGGCCGTTCTTCTTCAGGATCAGCTTCATCCGCCAGGTGAAGGAATTGGGCGTCATGGGCAGTTTAAGGCCGTGGCGGCGGAACACATAATCGTCCTCCGTCAGCGTTCGGTTCTCGTAGGCCTCCGCCTCCCAGTCACATTCCTTTCGGTACTCCTTCAGCAGGCTCCCCATCTCCGGGGAGAAGTACACATAGCGGTCGCCCGCGGCGGTCTTGGGTTCTTTTACGATGATCTCCTCACCCGTCACCTTCACCACGTTAGTGTCGTCATTGACGGCATCCCCGTCTCTCGGCTCTCACGAAACCAGCTGGCCTTGCAGGTCGCCTATGTGGCCCAGAAAAATGAGCTGGCCCGCTCTACCGTGTTTGACGCCGTGCTGCTGGGCCGCAAGCCCCACATGAAATGGGGGCCCTCCGCCGTTGACTACGATGAGGCGGAACACGCCCTTCGGGCCGTGGGCATGGAGGAGTGTCGTCTGCGGTATGTGGACCAACTCTCTGGCGGCGAACAACAGAAAGTGATTCTGGCACGAGCTATTGCCCAGGAGCCCAAGCTGCTGCTTCTGGATGAACCAACCAGCAGTCTGGATCTTCGGAACCAGTATGAGTCCATGGACCTCATCCGACACTGCGCCCATGACCATAACATTGCTGTGCTGGTAGTCATCCATGATCTAAATCTTAAGGCGCATTTTCATTCTTACACTAGATGCACATCTTATAAAAAGCACTTTTCTCGATATTTCTTACCTTGTCGATCTGCTTCTATCATAGCATCATATACCAAATCCGGTGTTACATTGAACGGCATACGGGACAGCACCGTTCCCTCAGTGGCACGGATCAATGCACCGGAACCGGGGGTGAAATCGTACTGATCCAGATCCACCATGCCAATGAGGCCGTGGCGCACCTTGCCGTCAGATTGCGTGCGTTCAATATAAATCAGGGTGTCCTCCAGCGTCTTGAATACGTCCTCATCCAGATACTTCTTCATAGACGCATTATAGGGCTAATTCAAGCCTCCGGCTTTGCGGAGGTTTTGACTCTATCCAGCAGAGATATATCCGTTCGAAATGGCAAAGGAGGCGCAAAAAAGCACATACTTCAAAATGCGCTTCATAATAGCTTTCTGCTCCCTGAAACGGGGATAAATGTCCTGGCATCCGTACCACACAAAGAATCAGATGCCTTTCTGCGGAATATCCGGTTGGTCAGGACCGTCCGGCATCAGTACAGGGTACTGCTGCCACAACCATTTCAGCATCTGTATCTCACTTTGAAAGAAACAGGACTTGCCGCCGGCCTCCACGACCCCCTGCCAGGTATGATTGTAGGTCGATGTAATCAGGACTGAAAACTGTACGGGTCTCCGTTTTTCCATCATACTCTCCTTCCGTGCCGGAAACGGATGAGACAGTTCCGGTACAGAAGACCTCCCTTCCTACCAAAGTGCAAATAATACCATCTTTATTATAGACACCGGCGGCGGGAGAGACTATTAGACTCCGGATGCAAACAGGGCTACTTCTGGCAAAAACAGGGCTACCTTTTGGGCTACCCCCTCATAAAAGCGGACAAAAAAGCCGCCTCACCGGAGGCGGCTCTCAGCAATATTGTCTGACGATCTCATAGAGCTCCGCACGGCTGGAGACGGACAGCTTTTTGAAAATGCCTGCGGTGTGTTTCTTGATGGTGTGTTCGGTGACAAACAGTTCCTGGGCAATGTCCCTGCGTTTACGGTTGGCCAGGATGAGCCGCAGTACCTCCTGCTCCCGTCCGGAGAGGGAAGAGACCATGGGCCAGGCGGCAAAAATGGCGTCGATCTGCTCCGGGGCAAAGGAGTGGATGGGCCCTTCGCCGGCCCCCTCCGTGGTGGGAAGAACCACCGGAGCGGGCTGGCTTTCGCCGCTCAGCGCCACATTGTCCAGAAGCAGCAGCATCAGCGCCGTCAGCACATAAGAGATGGCGAGGAATTCAAAGCTTCGGGGGATTAGCTTCTCCACCATCCAGATGGAGATGTTCCCCAGTGCCGCCACAGCCAGGAAAATCGTGTGAGAAACGGAGCATGTCCGCCGTTTGACGGCGGCATAGAGGACCAGTCCCACCATGGCGGCGAAATAGGCATACAGGTAGCAGCCATACAGACCGTGCAGCGGACCGTATTCCCGGACCAGCTGGGCCGTGCCGTCCGCAAAGTCCAGAGCAACCTCCTTATAAAACAGTGTGGACCAGCCGCCGCTGGCAGCCAACAGCAGCATCAGGGTACTCACAACGACCAGAACACCCGGCAACGCCTTTGGATAGCGCAGACCGTTGAGCGCCAGAAGCATCATCAGCATGAAAAAGGGCAGAAAAACATTGCCCAGGTAAGAGATGCGATAGGCCATCAGGGCGATTTCCAGAGTTTTGGAGATGGAAGTCAGGAAGTAGCCCAGCTCGCAGACAAAAACGGAGACAAACAGCGCGAACAGCCAACGGTTCTTTCTGCGGTCCATCCACGGAAAGGCAATCACCAGCGCCAGAGACACAGCGCAGATGATGCCATAAGCAATCGATATGGTACTCCCCTCCTTCCCACAGCGTATCAGGTGGTTTTCAAATCATTCAAGTAAAATACAGCATCCTTCGGCACATTCCGAAAGAGACACGGCAGATGCGCCGGATCTCCCTGTACAGGCCCCTGCCGGTCAGTCCTGCGCTTCCAATTCCTTCAGATAATTATACACGGTAAAGCGGGAAATCTTCAGCCGGTCGGCCACATAGGGGACCGCCTTCTGCATCTGAAAAACGTTCCGCTCCCGGAGCATTCCGATGATCCGCATGCGGTCGTACTTCCCCATTTTCTCCACCGGAATTCCCACGCTGCCGATGCACTCGTTCATGATCTGGTTGATGCTCTGGCGGGAGTATAGCTCCTCCTCCAGTTTTGTAGAGGTAGAGATCAGTTTATCCAGTGCGTCCTGCATACCCACATACTGGGAGATATCGAAATTGATGCCCAGGCCATAGTGATACGTTTCGCTCTTGAAGTAGATGGTGGAGGATTTGATGGTCTTTCCGCCGGTTGTCACCACCTGGCAGTTCATATAGTTCGTGCCCGGGTCAATATTCTGGAACGCGTCTTCCGGAACAGGGTCCCCTGTGATGTATACACAGTCCCCTTTTTTGCGGCCGGACACATGCCCGTTGTAGATGGCCGCGATAAAATCCTCATAGTGTTCGCAGTCATGGATCACCGTTTCACAATGATAGCCAAAGGTCTCCGAGATCATTTTCGCGATCTCACACAAATTGTTGAACATCTCCGAGCTTTCCATGTCGCGCTCCATCTCCGCTTTTCAACCTTTTTCGTATTATACCATCTTCACATCAAAAAAACAACATGGTCTATCTGCACAACAAGTTGTCTATTTTTTTGTCAGTTGTATGATGACGTATGCATTGACAATCCGTTCAGATATTATTACAATTTGTTTAGATATATCTGCACTGCTCTGCATGAATAATCCGATGAAGAAAGGGGTCAATGAACAATGCGAAAAAAAACGATCATGGTTGCGGACGGAAACGAAGCCGCGGCGTATGTGGCCTACGCGTTTACGGAGGTCGCCGCCATTTACCCCATCACTCCCTCCTCTCCTATGGCGGAGAAAACGGATGAGTGGTCCGCCAACGGGCGGAAAAATCTGTTCACCCAGCCAGTGAACCTGGTGGAGATGCAGTCCGAGGCCGGTGCCATCGGCGCAGTCCACGGAGCGCTGGAGGCCGGTTCTCTGGCTACCTCCTTCACCTCCTCCCAGGGCCTGATGCTGATGATCCCGGTGATGCACCGCATCAGCGGAACCCGTCAGCCCGCTGTGCTCCATGTGGCCTCCCGTACCGTGGGCACCCACGCCATGTCCATCTTCGGTGACCACAGCGACGTGATGAACTGCCGCCAAACGGGCTTTGCTATGCTGTCCACCGGCAGCGTGCAGGAGGTCATGGACCTGGCAGGCGTGGCCCATCTGTCGGCCATCAAGAGCCGCATCCCCTTCATCCATTTCTTCGACGGCTTCCGGACCTCCCATGAGATCCAGAAGATCCGTGCCATCCCCTACGAGGAATTCGGCAAGATGCTGGACTGGGGGGCTGTCCGCAGCTTCCGGGAATCCGCCCTGAACCCCTATCATCCCTCCCTGCGGAACACCGTCCAGAACCCGGACGTCTACTTCCAGTTCCGGGAGGCCAACAACCGGTTCTATGACGGTTTGCCCGACATCGTGGAAGATTACATGCAGCAGATCAACGCCGTCACCGGCGAGGATTACCACCTGTTCAACTACTACGGTGCCCCCGACGCGGAGCGGGTCATCGTGGCCATGGGCTCCGTCAGCGGCACCGCCCGGGAGACCGTCGCCTATCTGAACGCGCTGGGTGAGAAGGTTGGCTATCTCCAGGTCCATCTGTTCAATCCGTTCTCCAAGGAGCATTTCCGGGCCGCCCTGCCCAAGACGGTGAAGAAGATCGCCGTCCTGGACCGCTGCAAGGAAATGGGCGCGGCCGGCGACCCCCTGTATCTGGCTGTCTGCGCCGCCTACGCTAACCGGCAGGACGCTCCCTACATCTGCGGCGGCCGCTATGGCCTCTCCTCCAAGGACACCACTCCCTCCCAGATCAAGGCTGTGTTCGACCACCTGCTGGGCGACGAGCCCTTCTCCGGCTTCACCGTGGGCATTGAGGATGACGTGACTCACCGCTCCCTGCCCGTGGGCGGCAGCCTGCCCCTGACCCACAAGAAGATGGTCAGCTGCAAGTTCTGGGGTCTGGGCAGCGACGGCACCGTGGGCGCCAACAAGAACTCCATCAAGATCATCGGCAACAACACCGATATGTACACCCAGGCGTACTTCGAGTACGACACTAAGAAGTCCTTCGGCATCACCCGGAGCCATCTGCGCTTCGGCGAGGAGCCCATTCTCTCCTCCTATCTGGTGAAGGAGGCGGACTTTGTGGCCTGCCACAACCAGTCCTTCCTGGATAAATACGACATCGTCTCCGAGCTGAAGAGCGGCGGCACCTTCCTGCTGAACTGCCGCTGGACACCGGAGGAACTTGACAAGGAGTTGCCCGCCGCCGTCAAGCGGGTCCTGGCGGAGAAGCACGCCAAGCTGTACATCATCGACGCCAACGCCATCGCCCGGGAGCTGGGCCTGGGTGACCACGCCAGCATGGTGCTGCAGGCGGCCTTCTTCCGCCTGGCGGACATCATCCCCATTGAGGAAGCCGTCACCTACATGAAGAAGGCCGCGGAGAAGTCCTTCGGCAAGAAGGGCGAAAAGGTGGTTCAGATGAACCTGGCGGCCATCGACCAGGGCGTGGACCACGTGGTGGAGGTCTCTATCCCGGAGAGCTGGAAGGACGCCGTTGATGCCCCCAAGGCGGTAAACGTCAGCGAGCCCGACTTCATCCGCAACATTCTGCGTCCCTGCAACGCGCTGAAGGGCGATGACCTGCCCGTCTCCACCTTCATCGGCTATGAGGGCGGCACCATGCCTCTGGGCACCACCGCCTATGAGAAGCGCGGCATTGCCACCCGGCTTCCTGTGTGGGACAGCACCGCCTGCATCCAGTGCAACCGCTGTTCCTTCGTCTGCCCCCACGCCGTCATCCGGCCCTACCTGCTGGATGATCAGGAGGTGGAGAAAGCCCCCGATGGCTTCGTAACAGTACCCGCCAAGGGCGCCAAGGAATACCAGTTCTCCCTGCAGATCAGTGACATGGACTGCACCGGCTGCGGCAGCTGCGTGGCCTCCTGTCCCATGAGCGGCAAGGCCCTGCGGATGGAGCCCGTCACCAGTGAGCTCTCCCTGACCCCCGCCTGGGAATATGGCCTGACCATCACCGACAAGAAGGCCTTCAAGGCCGAGACGGTGAAGGGCAGCCAGTTCCGCCAGCCTCTGTGCGAATTCTCCGGCGCCTGCGCCGGCTGCGGCGAGACCCCCTATGCCAAGCTGCTGACCCAGCTCTACGGCGACCGGATGTACTGGGCCAACGCCACCGGCTGCTCTCAGGCATGGGGTGCCGCCATGCCCTCCATTCCCTACACCGTCAGCAAAGAGGGCCGTGGTCCCGCCTGGTCCAACTCCCTCTTTGAGAACAACGCCGAGTTCTGCCTGGGCATGTACCTCTCCGTGAAGCAGCAGCGCAACAAGGCCCGGGTCTGGATCGAAGAGCTGCGTGGCCTGGTCCCGGAGCTTGAGGAACCCATCGATGAATGGCTGGATACCTTTGCGGATGTCAACGCCTCTATGCCCACCTCGGAGAGACTGTACGCCGCCCTGGAAGCCACCCCCCTCACCGGCCGGGCAGGCGACTTGAAGACCCTGATCTTGCGCCATCCGGAGCACCTGGCCAAGCAGCCCGTGTGGATGTACGGCGGCGACGGCTGGGCCTACGACATCGGCTTCGGCGGTCTGGACCATGTCATCGCCATGGGCGAGGACATCAACATCATGGTGGTGGATACCGAGGTCTACTCCAACACCGGCGGCCAGAGCAGCAAGGCAACGCCCCTGGGCGCCGTGGCCCAGTTCCAGGCCGCCGGCAAGAAAACCGGCAAAAAGGACCTGGGCAAGATGATGATGGCTTACGGCAACTGCTATGTGGCCTCCGTTGCCATGGGCGCGGACCCCAACCAGCTGCTGAAGGCTATCACCGAAGCCGAGGCCTATCCCGGCCCCTCCCTGATCATCGCCTACGCCCCCTGCATCAACCACGGCATCAAGGCCGGTATGGACCAGGTCCAGGCGGAGATGAAGCGGGCGGTAGATGCCGGCTACTGGCCCCTGTACCGCTACAACCCCGCCAAGAAGGACCATCCCTTCACCCTGGACTCCAAGGCGCCCACCATGGGCTATCAGGAGTTCCTGGAGGGCGAGGTACGCTACAACTCCCTGCACAAGACCTTCCCCGAGAACGCCAAGGAGCTGTTTGCAGAGGCGGAGCAGCAGGCCAAGGCCCGCTATGAGTCCTACCAGAAGCTGGCAGAGCAGGAATAATCCGGCATCGACCGGACTGATATGCGGATAAAATCCCCCTGTCCAACTCCGTCGCATCGTATTGCGTCATCCGAAAAAACGCCGCCGCAGGCAAGCCCTGCGGCGGCGTTCATATTTGCCTGGTTTTCACTTTTCGCTGTTCTCCCGCTCCTGTACATAGTCACAGATGCGGGCAAAGGTCTCCGCGCTCAGATCATGCTCCACCTTGCAGGCGTCCACTGCCGCCTGCTCCTGGGAGACCCCCAGTAACGTAAACAGCCGGGTGATGATCTGATGGCGCCCATAGACCCGTCTGGCAATTTCCAGACCGCTGTCGTTCAGAGTAATGCTGCCGTCGGGCGCCATGGAGATGTATCCGTTCTCCCGCAGTTTCTTCATGGCAATGCTGACGCTGGGCTTGGAGAATCCCAGGTGATTGACAATATCAATGGAGTGAACCTGGCCGTACTGCTCCTGCAAAACCAAAATGCTCTCCAGATAATCCTCTGCGGACTCGTGGATCACCATAGTGTCAGCTCCTCTCAGTATCATTGCTGTGTAAAAAAGCGACGGCAACAGCCGTCGCTTTTTTATTGGTGGAGATAAGCGGGATCGAACCGCTGACCTCTTGACTGCCAGTCAAGCGCTCTCCCAGCTGAGCTATACCCCCGAACCGGAACATTCGATAGTATAGCAGTTGGGTCCCACTTTGTCAACACCTTTCGGCAATTTTTTTAATTTTTCTTTTCCTCACGCAAAACGGGCAATGATGGCCTCCCGCTCCGCGGCGTGCTCCGCGGACCAGCGGTCCCATCCCTGCTCCGCTGCGGCACGGCCCAGCTCCACCAGCAGTGCGGGGATATCCTTTTCCAGAATGGTGGCCACAGGCTCGCCGAACCGGGCGCCGCCCAGGGTATCATCGCCGCCCAGGAACAGCTTGAAGGCCGGCTGAGGCTTGCCGTCCACGGGCTTGACGCAGCCCTGGAAGCCCATAGCGCCCGCCTGATGGGCGGCGCAGCTGGAGGGACAGCCGGAGATGACGATCTTCGGCAGTGCGCCGTCGGAGAGGCCCGCCTCCCGCACGGCCTGGACCGCCGCCCGCAGCAGGCTCTGGCTGTCCCGCACGCCCTGCTGGCAGATAGAGGCGCCGATGCAGGCCACGCTGTGCTCAAAGGCCGTCCTGGCGCCGTCCTCCGTGGCGGCCAGGACCTTCTTCGCCTCCGCCGCCGTCAGATTGATGATGTACAGCGTCTCATTGGGAGCCACACGACATTCCGTTCCGGGCATGTCCTTCAAAAGTGCGTACAGCTGGGCGGGCTTCTCCACCGGCAGAACACCGCCGATGGGGTGGTACGCCACAGCGTACAGGCCCGCCTGTTTCTGGGGAATGGCGCGTGCATCCGTCAGTTCGCCGTCTCCGGACTTGTCAACCGCAACAGGCTCCACCGCAAGGTCCAGGCCGCCCTCGGCCTTCCGCTTCTCCACGTTGGCCAGGAATACCGCCTTCAGGCCATCAGCTCCCAGAGTCTCCTGCAGATAGCGGGTGCGGGCCTTTGCCCGGTTCTCATAGTTGCCGTGGGCACAGAAGGTGTCGATCATGGCCCGGATATAGTACAGCACATCCTGCGGCGCAATTCCCTCCGCCACAGGTACGCCCATGCGGTGATTGTTGCCCAGGCCGCCGGCGATGGACAGGTCGAACGTTCCATCAGGCTTCGCCAGGAAGCCCATGTCCCGGAAGGCGCTGTGGACGCAGTCGTCCACGCCGTTGCAGAAGGCAATTTTCAGCTTGCGGGGCATTTTGATGTCCCGGCAGATAGACAGCAGATACTCGGTAGCCGCCTCCGCATAGGGCTGCACGTCAAACGCCTCACCCTGCTGAACCCCGGACAGGGGGCTGCTCATAACATTGCGGGGATTGTCTCCGCCGCCTCCCCGGCAGTAGATGCCCACGCCAATGGCGCCCTCCATGATGGGTGCCACCTGCTCCGCCGGCAGGTCATGGAGCTGTACGGTCTCGCAGGTAGTGAGCTTCATACGGTGCACGCCGTACTTTGCCACGGTGTCCGCCAGGAAGCCCAAGCGCTCCACCGTCAGGCGGCCACCAGGCATCCGCAGCCGCAGCATGTGTTTGGAGGCATCCCGTTGGGCATAGCTGCCCATACCGCCTGAGATGCCCTTGTAATCTTTCTTTTCGATATCGCCCTTCTGGAAGGCGCTGATGGTCTCCTGAAAGCTCCCGATCTCAGACCGGTAAGTTTTGATCCACTGTTCGTTCATCGCTGTACCTACTTTCCCATTCAAACTACATGTATACGACGGAAACCGCCGTTCTTCTGCAAATGATATTTTCACTATACCACAGAGAATCCTTGCAGGCAATCCCCGGTTCTGCTCATTCAGCGCTAATCCAATTGGAAAAATCCAACAATTTGAACTCTTCCAGTTCCCGGCAGAAGGTGTTCTCCCACCGGGAGACCCGCCCCAGGCCGGAGGCCAGCGGGTCGATGTACCGCTTCTTGGCGTTCACCCGGACCCACTCCCCCGCTTTCGGTGTTTCCCAGCTGCGAAGGATGCGGGAATACCCGCAGAACCTCCGCCACAGGGGACCGCAGACCGGGTCCCGCTCCAGCAGCGCAATAACGGCAGGCTCCGTGGTCCAGAGGTCCTTCTGCGTGACTGCTCCCCGCTCCAGCCCCACCCTCAGGAGGTCCGCCAGGGACTGCATGGCGAAGCGGTCCTCATCCGCCACATAGACCCGGGAATTCCGCATAGCGCCTTCCGCAAAGGCGGCGGCGATCTCCGGTGTGCGGAACACCAGCTCCGGCCGCCCCTGTTCATCCCGCCCCACAGTCAGATCACGGTACATGGCCACAACACACTCCATATCCGCGAAGCCGTAGTTCAGCAGGTTCCCCAGGCTGTACTCCAGCCGGTCCGCCGACAGGGCAGGACTGTCATTGTCCGCCATGGGATAGCGGTGGTAATCTGAAATGTCTCCCGGCGTCACCCGGTATTTCTCAAGCAGTTCTGTCACCTCCGGCGACGCGGCAAGGCACTCCGCCACCCCCGCCTCCGTGGATTCCTGCCGCAGGTGGTCCCCATTGAGGAAATCCACCACATGGGCAAATACCGGGGTGGTCACGTCGTGGAACAGCCCCGCCAGGCTCTGCTCCACGCTTCCCGTGAAGTGCCAGACGATCAGGGCTACGCCCAGGCTGTGATCATAGCGGGAATAGGGTCCGATCTCCACAAAACGAGGAAAGCGGGTGTATTCACACCCGCAGTTCATCCCCACCTGTTTCAGCCGCTGCATAGGCGGCGTGGCCGCGAATTCCCGCAAAAATTCCGGGATTTCCGAATGATACAGGCTCCATAATTGGTCCATGACCGCGCTCACTCCACTCCGTACTGATAGCATTGCTCTTTGTCGAAAGATACGCCGAAGGCATCCTCCATCAGCTCACTGCGGAAGATGATCCCATCCAGTTCATAGTTCTCCTTGTAATTCAGGCAGTAGGCATATACCGTTCCCTCCTGCTCACTGAAAATCACGTATTTCGTGTCTAAAAAGCGGTCGCCCTCTGCGTTCCGGACTGTCAGAAAGGCCTCCCGCCGGCCGTCACCGTTGAAGTCCAGCCATGCCTGCTCCGTCATTTCCAAGGGAAGGTCCGCGTATTCCGTCGCGCCGCCGGGCTGGAGGTATGCCTCTAAAGTAGTCCAGCCGGTGTCGCCGCCGAAGCCATCCGCCGTGACGCCGTAGAACGCTCCGCCGTTTTGCAGTACATTTTCGATAGCTTTTTTTGCCGCGGCATCCCGCTCCGGGTCGATTTCCGCCGCTGTCCGATCCTGACCGTAGTTATAGATGAGCAGGATCATCGCCGCCAACTCCGGCAGCTCCACCAGAGTGCGAGTCTCCCGCAGGTACATGCTGCCCGGTACAATGTCTGTCATGGCAGAGTAAGGCTTCTCCGGGTCGTTGAAGTTGTCCTCCTCAAAGAACATGGTTTCCTCTGGCTTCCCATCCACGATGCTGAGTTTCTTCACGAAATGTCCACCCATGTGGCCCCAATTCAGCGCAACGGCGTTCTCCTCCGGCCAGGTGTACAGGCTGGTGTGGCCGGTGGGCACGTCCCCGATCTCCACCGCCGTGCCGTCCCGGTATCCATAGACCGTGGTGTGATATCCGGCCTCGCCCAGTCCGTAGCGGAGCAGCAGCTCCGGCACGCCATCCTTGTCGATGTCGTAGAGCACATAGGTGCCGCTGACCTCCCCGATCTCCAGAGCAACGGTATTGGGGTCGTAGTCCGGGCGGTTCGTGTCACGCAGGGTCCTCACCTGCCCTGCCAAGTCCATCAAAAAGGCAGCATAGGCCACCTGCCAGTCCGCATACACTGGCTCTTCCGGCGTTTCAGGCTGTTGCTGCGGCTGTGCGGGTTCTTCCTCGGTGACCACAGGTTCCTCCTGTTCAGGTGCCTGTGCCGTCTTTCCCCCGCAGGCCGTCAGCAGCAGGCACATGGCCAACGCCATACCTATCCATTTTTTCATAGAAGCCACCTCACTTTTAAGCTGACCTCAGTATACCAGCCACGGTCCTGTCAAAAACTACAAATCTGTTACAAATCGTGACACCGATGACAGCAGTTCCTTCCGGTCGTTGGGCAAGTCCCCATCCACCACCGCGTCCAGCAGCTTCTTCAAAACCTGCCCCACCACCGGCCCAGAGAGGCCAAATTCTGTTAAGTCTTTCCCATTAACAGCAAGCTGTTTCAGGGAAAAGCAGGCATCCTCCGCCAACAGCTTCTCCATGATAGTCTCTCCCTTGTCCAGCTCTCGCTGGCGGTCATGGAATTCCGGTGCCTGGGCCAGATTATCCGCCCGCTTTAGGGCAAGCAGCCGCCGCAGGTCCCGTTCCCCCAGTTTGCCCAGAGCCCGGCGGATGGCCTTGTCCGTCCGTGGAATGTCCCGATCGTGCCAGTCCACCAGCCGCACCACGGTTTCCCGGAACTCCGTAGAGCACTTCAGGCGCCGCAGCATCCGGTCCGCCAGCTCCCGGCTGATGGCGCTGTGTCCGTAAAAATGCCCCACGCCCTTTTCATCCACTGTAAAGCAATTTGGCTTGCCGATATCGTGCAGCAGGGCTGCGCACCGCAGTACCGGGTCTCCCGGCACCGCCGCCACTGCGTGGAGGGTGTGCTCCCAGACATCGTAGCAATGATGAACATTTTTCTGGTCGAAGCCCACCATGGGCAGCACCTCCGGCCAGAACACCCCCACTACATCCGGGTACTGCCGCAGCACCTCCGCCGCATTCTGCCCAGCCAGCAGCTTCAGCAGTTCCACCTGGATGCGCTCCGCGGCGATCTCCCCCAGCAGTTCCTTATTTCTATGGATGCTCTCCCCTGTTGCCGGGTCAATTGCAAATCCCAGGACCGCCGCAAACCGCAGCCCCCGCAGAATGCGCAGGGCGTCTTCCTGAAACCGCTGGTCCGGGTACCCCACGCAGCGGAGAACGCCGTTTCTCAGGTCCTCCTGCCCCCCGAAGGGGTCCCGCAGTTCTCCCCGGAGGCTCATGGCTATGGCGTTGGCGGTGAAGTCCCGCCGCTGCAGGTCCTCCTCCAGAGAGCGGGTAAAGGTGACGGAGTCCGGCCGCCTATGGTCATGGTAAGTGCCGTCTACCCGGTAGGTGGTCACCTCCACGCTGTTATGGTCCGCCCGGACCGTGACCGTGCCGTGCTGCAGCCCCGTGGGGAAGGCGTGCTGGCCAAAGGCCGCCATGGTCTCCTCCGGCATGGCGCTGGTGGTCACGTCCCAGTCCTCCGGCACCCGGCCCAGCAGGGTATCCCGCACGCAGCCTCCAACGCACCAGGCCTCATGGCCCGCCGCCTCCAGGGTCTCCAGGACTTTTTTCACATATTCCGGTATTTCCGCCATGTTTTCGCCCTCATTTCGGTTGCATTTCCTTGTTTCGTGTAATATAATAAAGTGCTTTTGAAGATTATGCAACGCTTTTTTCCCTTTTATGTGGCAAAGGCGTTTTTGAAAGGACGACCAGTTTCCATGATGAACAATCCCAATCCCATTCGTGACTATCTGGTACCCGGCAAACGGGTCCATCTGGTGGGCATCGGCGGCGTGTCTATGTGCCCCCTGGCGGAGGTCCTGCACGGCAAAGGCCTGCAGGTCCAGGGTTCAGACATGACTGACAGTGACACCGTCAAGCATCTGCGGTCCCTGGGCATCCCCGTGGCCATCGGTCATAACGCGGACAACCTGGGGGACTGCGACTTTGTGGTCCGCACCGCCGCCGTCCACGACAGCAATCCCGAGATCGCCGGGGCCGTGGCCCGGGGTATCCCCGTCTATGAGCGGGCCCAGGCCTGGGGCGCCCTTATGCAGCATTATCCAAACGCCTTGTGTGTCTCCGGAACCCACGGAAAAACCACCACTACTTCCATGTGCACCCACATCTTCATGGCCGCCCAGGCCGACCCCACGGTGATGATCGGCGGCACCCTGCCCCTGCTCCACTCCGGCTACCGGGTGGGCCACGGGGACACCATCATTCTGGAGTCCTGCGAATACTGCAACAGCTTCCTGAGCTTCTATCCAACCGTGGCGGTCATTCTGAACGTGGAGGAAGACCATCTGGACTTCTTCAAGGACCTGAACGATATTGAACATTCCTTCCACCGCTTCGCGGAGTTGGTCCCCCCCTCCGGACATGTCATCGTCAACGCTGACAACCAGGGCGCCGTGGACTCCGCGGTGGGTCTGGAGCGCCCGGTGTTCACCTTTGGCCTGGACCATCCCGCTGACTGCACTGCCGCTGGTCTGACGGATGTGGACGGTGCCCCCTCCTTTGACATCATGGTGCATGGCGAGAAGTACGCCCATGTGACCCTTCACGTCTACGGACACCACAACATCCTCAACGCCCTGGCCGCCGCCTCTGCCGCCTACGTGCTGGGCATCCCCGGCAGCGCCGTGGAGGAGGGTCTGGCCTCCTTCACCGGGGCGGGCCGCCGCTTTGAGCACAAGGGTGCCTATCACGGCGCCGAGGTCTACGATGACTACGCCCACCACCCCGACGAGCTTCACGCCCTGTTGACCACCGCCAAGAACCTGGGCTATGAGCGGGTGATCGTGGCCTTCCAGCCTCATACCTACACCCGCACCGCCAAGCTGTTCGAGCATTTTGTGGAGGAACTGAAGCTGGCGGATGTGGCCATCCTGGCGGAGATCTACGCCGCCCGGGAGCAGAACACCCTGGGCATTTCCTCCGCCGATCTGTGCCGCAACATCCCCGGCTCCGTCTACTGCTCCACCCTGGACAAGGTGGCAGACCAGCTGCGGAAGATCGCCCGGCCCGGCGACCTGATCCTCACCGTGGGCGCCGGTGATATCTACCGGGCCGGTGAAAAGCTGCTGAAGGAGGATTGACACCATGGAGATCTCCGGCATCTTTACTGCCGCTCCTGCCGGCGGCCGCTGCCCGGTGGAGATGGCCTCCTTCGCCCTGCTGGACCAGCTCCGCATCCCCTATCAGCGAGTGGAGCATGACCCTGCCGACACCATGGAAGCCTGCGCCGCCATCAGCGATGCGCTGGGCATCCGTATCTGCAAGAACCTGTTTCTCTGCAACCGGCAGAAAACAGATTTCTATCTGCTGACCATGCCGGAGGACAAGCCCTTCCACACCAAAGACCTGAGCCACCAGATCGGCTCCGCCCGCCTGTCCTTTGCCTCCCCCGAGGCCATGGAGGAACTGCTGGGCTGCACCCCCGGCTCCGCCAGCGTGCTGGGACTGATGAATGACACCGGCCACCGGGTCCGTCTGCTGATGGACCGGGAGGTCTATGAGGCGGAGTGGTTCGGCTGCCACCCCTGCAAAAACGACGGCAGCCTCCGCATCAAAACCGCCGACCTGCTGAACGTTTTCCTGCCCCACACCGGCCACGAGGTCACTGTGGTCGATCTATAAAGGCCTGACACCACCGGAGGAACACATGATGTCCATGAACTGCAAGATCAGACTGGCCCGGCCCCAGGACGCCGAGGAACTGCTGGAGATCTTCCGTCCCTATGTTCTGGAGACTGCCGTTGCCTTCAACTATGAGCCCCCCACCCTGGAGGAGTTCCGGAATACCATGGAGGACCGTCTGCGCCGCTACCCCTATCTGGTGGCGGAAACGGAAGAGGGGTTGATGGGATATGCCTACGCCTCCCCCTTTAAGGCCCGCGCCGCCTATGACTGGGCGGTGGAGACCTCCATCTACGTCAAGCAGGGTCACCCCGGCCAGGGCTATGGCCGCCTGCTCCACGACAGGCTGGAAGAACTGCTGAAATCCCAGAATATTCTGAGTATGTATGCCTGCATCGCCTACACGGACCATGAGGACACCCACCTGACCAACAACAGCATGCACTTCCACGCCCACATGGGCTACGAGCTCACCGCTAAATTTCCCAAGTGCGGCTATAAGTTCGACAAGTGGTACGACATGATCTGGATGCACAAGGAGATCGGCTCCCATGACGGCCCGCCCTCTCCGGTCATCCCCATCACGGCGCTGGACACAACACTTCTGTGATAGAAGAACAAAAGGACATGGCTGAACGCCATGTCCTTTTGTTCTTTCAGAGCACCAGTGCCTCTTTCAGTGTCCGCAGGGAGCTGATGTGGCCCTCCAGCATTGGCAGGGTCAGGTCCTCCATCTCCAGGGACACGTCTCCGTCATAGCCGCACATACGGACCACGGAGAAAAACTCCTTCCACCACTGGGCACCGTGGCCGGCCCCCACGGCCACATAGTTCCAGGCCCGCTGGCGAAACTGGTCGATGGGCTTGGTGTCCAGCATGCCGTTGGGACCGCACATCCGGCGCTCCGGTCGGGAATCCTTGCCGTGGATGTGGTAGATGGCATCCTCCTCTCCCAGCACCCGGGCGGCTTCCATGGGGTCACCGCCCATCCAGAAGAGATGGGAGGGGTCCAGGTTCATGCCTACCATGGGGCCCACGGCCTCCCGCAGGCGCAGCAGCGTCTCCGGATTATATACCAACTGCATGGCGTGGTTCTCCAGGGCAATGCGGCGGATGCCGCAGTTTTCCGCCATCCGCACCAGCTCACGCCACTTGGGGATGGCCACCTCATTCCACTGGTAATCCAGGATGTCCTGGGTCTCCGGAGGCCAGGAGGTGGTGACCCACACCGGAGTCCTGTCGCCGGGGCACCCCGCGGGCAGACCGCTCATCATAACGATCTTTTCTACCCCCAACTGCTCCGCCAGACGGAAGGTCTTTTCCGTGGCCTCCCACTCTTTTTCATAGGCCAGGGGGTTGCCGGAGCAGTTCAGGGCACAGAGTTCGATGTTCCGCCGCCGCAACTGGTCCATCCACCGCTGCCGGGCTGCTTCGGAGGACACCATCTCGTCCAGATCGATATGGGGTGCGCCGGACCAGTTTCCGGTGCCGATCTCCACGGCACGGACCCCCTGCTCCACGCAGAAATCCAGCATCTCCTCAAAAGGCATGTCCAGGGTGCAGGTCTTGATGGCAAGTTTCATGGGAAGGTCCCTCCTGTTTCATTCTGCTGCCATGATACCACAGAAGGAACCCTTCGTAAAGTGTCACAGTCCCAGCAGCCAGGAGGCCAGCCGGAAATAGGTCAGCAGGGAGACTGCGTCCACCAGAGTGGTGATAAAGGGGCTGGCCATCACCGCCGGGTCAAAGCCCAGCCGCCGTGCCAGAATGGGCAGAGAACAGCCGATCAGGTCCGCCAGCACCACGGTGACCGCCAGGGTCAGGCTGACGGTGGCCGCCACCCCCTGTCCCACACCGCTGAACACCAGCAGCCGCAGATAGTTCACCACCGCCAAGACCAGGGCGCACAGGGCCCCCGTCCGCAGCTCCTTCCACAGCACCCGGGGCCAGTTGGAAAAGCTGAGCTCACCCAGAGAAAGTCCCCGGATCACGGTCACGGAGGACTGACTGCCGCAGTTGCCGCCGGTATCCATCAGCATGGGGATAAAGGCCGTCAGGGCCACCTGAGCCGCCAGGGCGTCCTCAAAATGGGCGATGATGCCGCCGGTGAAGGCAGCGGAGATCATCAGCAACAGCAGCCAGGGGATACGGCTGAGGAACACCCGCACCACAGGGCTTTCCAGATAGGGTGTCTCCGACGGCATCATGGCCGCCATCCGCTCCATATCCTCCGTGGCCTCCTCCTGCAGGACCTCCATGGCATCGTCGGCCGTGACGACGCCCACCAGGCAGTTGTCTCCGTCCACCACCGGCAGCTCCAGCAGGTCGTACTCCTGCATCAGCTGGGCCGCCAGTTCCTGGTCATCCTCCGGCTGGAGGGTGATAAAGGGATGGGACATGGCGTCCTTCAAATGAACGCCGCCCCGGGTCGTCAGAAGCGCCCGCAGGCTCACCAGCCCCAACAGGGTGTATTCCTCATCCACCACATAGCAGTGGTTCATCTGAGCATCCGGCAGTCCCACCTGCCGGATGCGCTCGATGGCCTCATTCACCCGGAAGTCCGGCGGCAGCACCACTGGCTGCCGCATAATAGCGGCCACGGTGTCCCCGGTGACGGGGATGTTTTCACGGATCTCATCAAACGTCTTTTTCATAGGTCTTACCTCCTCGTTTCCTTGTGAGCATTTGCTCCAATGGACAGGGAGGCCGGACAAAGCGCGCCTAACCGGGACAGACGCCGTGTCGTCTGTCCTGACGGCTGCTCCGGTCAGGGCTTTCTGATCTGTCTGGCCTTCGACTGCCGGCGTCCATCCTGTTCACCTCACTTTTTCAAAAAATCCACCGCAAAAAAAGCACGCGTCCCCGAATGGTGGACGCGTGCCTGACACGACTGTTCAGCTGCCACCGTTCGAGCTTTAGCTCCGCCGGGCGGTGAAATCGCATTAGGTCATGCCTTGCTTTCGACAAGCCCTGTTCAAACCATCGCGTGATGTCTCCATCACTTTGCGGCAGCGATCCATATCCCTGCGGTAGCCTTACCTACCGGACGCATATGCGGTTGTGCGATTATTTTATCATTTCGGATTGGAACTGTCAACCTTTTGTTGGAAAAACAGGCCGGATATACTTGAAATACTGCTTGGGATCATAATAAAAGTACATAAGTCTGCCGGGAGTCGTATCCAGGCAATAACCGGTATCGGAATAATCAAAGCCTGCCATGGCCCGTTCGATCTTCTCCTCCACGGTGCGGTTCTCCTGCTCATAGTCAAAGGGCCCGTGCTCAAAGACGATATACTCCCCCTCGGGGACCTCCATCAGCCGCAGCGGAGCCGGCACCTCTCCCCAGTAATCCGCCGGGAGCCGGACACCCCAGCACTCCGTGCGGGGAATGCCCCAGTCGCAGAGCCTGCCCTCCGGGTCGTTTCGGTAGGCCATGATCTGGCCGCTGCCGCAGTTGACCTCGCTGCCGCCGGTATCGTCCAGCTTGCCCTTGATGCTGTCCAGCAGGCCGCAGACTGTCTCATAGTCCTGTCCCGGGATAAGATTCTGCTTCTGCCAGAAATCCCAGTATCCGTTGCTCTCCCGGTTCTCAACATACAGGAATTTGTGCGCCGGGATGGTGATGAAATAAATATTGATGCCATCTGTGGAGCTTACCATGCCGATCTCTCCCCATCCTAAAAAATAGCGGTCAAAGGGGTTGAGCTTTGTACGAAGGACGACAGGCTTCGGTTCCTTCCGGTATGCACTGGGCGTAACGCCGTAGGCGTCTTTGAAGGCCCGGGTAAACGCCTCGTGGGAGGAAAAGCCATAGTCAAGTGCAATGTCCAGAAAGCTCTTTTCGCTGTCCCGCACTTCCTTCAAGGCAAAGGCGAGTCTCCGGCTGCGCAGGTAATCCCGCAGCGGCATTCCCGATATTTCCCTGAATTTCCGTGTGGTGTAAAACTCGGAGTATCCCAGTCTGCCGGAAAGTGCCCGCAGTGTCAGCGCCTCGTCATCCCGTGCCTTGATGCAGCGGTCGATCTCATCCACGATGCTCTGGATCTGCTGCTCCCATTCGTACATCTCAGTTCCCTCCTTTCAGCACTATTATAAAGGAATCGGCGTGTTTCCGCTTGATTTGACTTGCTGTGATGCGGATCACTCCTCAAAAGCGGCGATCTCCGTCAGGAACGCCCTGCCGTATCGGCCGGCCCTGGCCGCCCCGGAACCCATCATAGCCGAAATAGGTTTTCAGAACTTCTTCCTTTGTCATGGATGGTTCTCCTTTTCTTCGCTGCGTCCATCATATCACACCCTGTCCCTGATGTCTCCGCCGTTTTGCTCATTGTTTGGATATCCCCGCTTTTCTCCCTTGGAACGGAAAAACGGGGAGAGGACTTCTTCCCCTCCCCGTTTCAAATCTCAATATGTTCTTATCCCATCCAGCTCAGAAGCCGCCCTGCCTCCATGGCCGCCAGAGCCCGGACACCCTCAAAGTCCACATAGGGATTGTAGACTGCCTCCAGCTTGTCGTGACTGGCCTTGGCGTCCTTCAGGGACACCACCGCCTCCTGCCGCAGCAATGCTGTCATCCGGGTCTGGAACCGCAAGCGGGCCTTGCCCTCCGGGTCTGCCATGGCGTCCAACCGGATGCGGCGGAATGGCTTTTTCCCGTAGTCCATCCCCGGCCGGGAGGTGACGAAGGCCAGCTCCAGTCCCGGCACCAGCAGGTGCTCCATACGGGACGGGTCCTCTGGCGCCATGCAGGCGATGGTATCCCAGCCGTTGTCCACCGCCACCCGGTGGAGCCGGGCCAGACTCTCCCCTGCCAGCTCCCAGCTGTCCGTGAACTCGTAAACCTTGGAACACAGCGTATCCACACTGTCAAACCGCCAGAGATACCCCTTGTGGGTGATACTGCCCAGAAACCGCTTCGTGGTCCTACCCTGCTCCCGGCCTTTGGCTCGCAGTTCCCGCTGGAGGATACCCTCCACCCGTCGGTCCATCCGGTCCCCGCCAAAGGTCTTCCCTGCCGCCGCAACGGTGTCTAACTCCACCTGCCGCGCCGCTTTCAGGCAGCGATAGGCCCGTGCGTAGGCTGCCTGATATTCGTGGGTGTGGGCCTTCACCGCCTCCGCATCTCGTTTGGCTGCCATCAGGTCGTAAAACCGCCCCAGATCCACATACCGGTCCACCGCCGCCGGATACTTGGGCTCAATCACATGGGGACTGGTGCCGTCCGCGATGGCGCATTTCAGTTCCGGCAGCACCACGCCGTCCAGGGAATCCGGGTCGCCGGAACACCACAGATACTCCACCTTTGCCCCCGCCTGCTCCATGGTGCGGCCGATCTCCCGCATAAAAGTATTCTTCCCCACCCCGGGGCCACCTTTCAATACCATAAAATCGTATGTATCTTCCAGTTCCAGGATTTCCCCAAAGAGGTTCTGGAAGCCCTCGCCGCTGTTGGCGCCCACAAAAAAGTTTGTCACCTGTGCCATAGCCGTCTCCTCCATTGCTGATTTCATTTTCAGGCTATGCGGCCATACCTTGGCCTGACAGTCGTTTCTTCCCACTTTTTCAAAATTTCTGAGATTCCTGATGCAATCCGCGCAGGTCTCTGTTATAATAGGTACACCATTCCAAACAAGGAGCCCTTCATGGACCATTCATACGAACCTATCCTCAGCGACGAGGAACGGGCCCGTCGCCGGGCCCAGCGTGCTGCAGCCCGGAAAAAGAAACAGCAGGCCCGTCGCCGACGCCTGCTTCTTCAAACCGCTCCCTTTCTTCTTCTGGCCGTCATTCTGGCGGTCTTTCTCCTGCGAAACGCCCAGCATCCCAAGGAGGAGTCTGCGCCCGAGGCCCCCGCTGTGGCCCCTGCCGTGATGCCGGATGTCCAGGAGGAACCGGAGGAGCCCGTTGTCTACACCATTTCCGCCACGGCGGACACCGTCCAACTGGACGATACCCTTCCTAGCGCCTACGCCGTGGTGGTAGACCGAGCCAGCGGCAGAATCCTGGCGGAAAAAAGTTCCGAGACGGTTATCAGCCCTGCCTCCATGACCAAGATCCTGACTCTGCTGGTGGCGGCTGAAAACCTAAAAAGCCTGGAGGACACCGTCACCATCACCATTGATATCACGGACTACTGCTACGTCAACGACTGCAGTGTGGTGGGTTACGATGTGGGCGAAACGGCCACGGTGCGGGAACTGCTGTACGGCACCATTCTCTCCTCCGGCGCCGACGCGGCTCTGGGGCTTGCCACCTATGTGGCCGGGTCCCAGGAGGCCTTTGTGGAGCTGATGAACGCAAAGCTGGAGGAACTGGGGCTTTCTGAAACGGCCCACTTCACCAACTGCGTGGGGCTGTACGACCCTGACCACCACTGCACCGTCCGGGACATGGCGATCATCTTAAGCGCTGCTATGGACAATGAACTGTGCCGGGAGGTTCTGTCCGCTCACACCTATGAGACCACCCCCACGGAGCAGCATCCGGAAGGCCAGGTCCTCTCCAACTGGTTCCTGCGGAAGATCGAAGATCACGACACGGAGCAGGCTGTCCGGGCCGTGGGTGCCAAGACGGGCTTCGTGGTCCAGTCCGGCTCCTGCGCCGCCAGCTGGGGCGAGGACAGCGCAGGCAGAGAATTCATCTGCGTCACCGGCAATGCGTACAGTGCATGGCGGGCCATTTACGACCATGTGGAGCTATATAAAAACTACTGTGGATATTAAAAAGTCGTCCCCAACGGGGACGACTTTTTAATATCCGCATTCTCAGTTCTCGCTCTCTGGCCCGCCTTCGTCAGCTGCTTCACAGGAAGACTTCGTTCTCCTTCGAGTCCATGAAGCTCATCTCCAGCATCTTCACATGAGACAGAAAAGCCTCGTCATCAAAGTATTTGGCACCCTTGGTACACTTGCGGACGCACCGCTGGCACTTGATGCAGGTTCCGGGGACATTGGATACATCCGCCGGGTCAATAGCCCCCATGGGACACAGCCGAGCGCAGGCACCGCAATTGGTGCACTTGCGCAGGTCGGTCCTTGGCTTGGCTTTCAGGAACTTGGCTGGCTGGCCGTCGGTGCCCTTGGGGATGTAATAGGGTGCCTCCGGATCTCCGGGGACCTGAACCGGCGCCGGAATATCTGTGAAGCTTTTTACCTTGTCAGAAGCTCGTTTGGCAAAGCTTTTCATCTCAAACTCGTCGCTCCAGCCAGGACGGCCATAGGCCAGCTCATCGGTGAAGGCGTGGCGGCCCACAAAGGCCCCCGCAGCCACGGTATGGAACCCGTCCCCCTCCAGAACGGCACACAACTCCGCCAGAGAATTGTCGTAAGCCCGGTTGCCAAAGGTCACTGCCGCCACCGCCAGAGCGCCGTTCCCCCACAGCTTCTCCCGGAAGTCGGGCAAAATTTTGTTAGGCAGCTTCCCGGCATAGGTTGGCGAACCCACCACAACTAAATCAGTCTCTGTAAAGGTATATACCTGTTCACGCTCCACAGGTCTGGTAAAGGCGATCTGCTCCAGCGGCACGCCCAGAGCCGCCGCCAGTTCCTTTCCCAGCAGGGTCACTACCCGGTCCGTATTGCCGGTGGCGCTGAAGCAGAGGGTCCAGACTTTTTCGATCTTCATACGATACTCCTTTCGTAACGCAGCGGGGCGGTCCCGGCCGCCAGGAGACGGCCAGAGACCGCCCCACAGGGATGTCTTTGGTGTATTACAGGGAAAAGTCCTCGTCCTTTAGCTTTCCGGTGTCCAGTGCAGCGGGACGGGGCGGCACCCGCTTCAGCGGGTCGTACTTGAAGGCCCGGCAATGGTCCTCCATGGGGACGATGCCCCGCTTCACGCAGGCCACCTCCCGCTCGTTGATCTGCTGGCCCCGCTGGCAGTAGGCGCAGCGGGGGTCCATATCCTTGCGAAACAGTTTCACGGTTCCCCCTCCATTCCCTTACAGGGTATAGAGCTTCACAGCCTCGTCCTCCACGGTGGCCTTCACCTGAGTGATGGGGCTTTCGTAGCTGTCGATGATCCTGGTGGCCATGGGGTCCTCCAGTTCCTTCTGGATGGTGCGCCGCAGGTTCCGGGCGCCGTAGGTCCGGGAGAAGGACTTGTGGGTCAGGAAGGCCACCAGGGCGTCGTCATAGGTAAAGGTAATGCCCTTGTCCTTCAGGGACTCCTTCAGCTCATCCAGCATGATGCGCGCAATGGCCTGGAAGTGCTCCTCCGTCAGGCGGTTGAAGGTGATGACCGCGTCCACCCGGTTGATGAACTCCGGCCGCAGGAACTGCTGCAGGGCCTTCATGGCCCGGTCGGTGTCCTGCTCCTGCTGGGTGCGGCCAAAGCCCACGGTGCCCTCCTTGGTGGCGCTGCCCGCGTTGGAGGTCATAACGATGATGGTGTTCTCGAAGTTGACCTTGCGGCCGTGGGCGTCGGTGATCTCACCGTCATCCAAAATCTGCAGCAGCACGTTCAACACATCGGGGTGGGCCTTTTCGATTTCGTCGAAGAGGATGACGGCATAGGGCTTGCGGCGGATCTTCTCCGTCAGCTGGCCCGCCTCGTCATAGCCCACGTATCCCGGGGGCGAACCCACGATACGGGAGACGGAGTGCTTCTCCATGAACTCGGACATATCCAGCCGAATCAGGGCGTCCGGGGTGTTGAACAGGTCGGTGGCAAGCTGCTTCACCAGCTCCGTCTTGCCCACGCCGGTGGGGCCCACGAAGATGAAACTGACGGGTTTGTGCTTGGGGCTGATGCCCACCCGGTTGCGGCGGACGGCGGCAGACACGGCGGAAACCGCCTCGTCCTGGCCGATGATGTGGCTCTTGAGACGCTCCTCCAGCTGGCTGAGGCGCTGGAACTCCTGCTCCCGGATCTTGGCGGCGGGGATCTTGGTCCACAGCTCAATGACATGGGCCAGGTTCTCCATGGTCAGCTGCGGATCACCCTTTGCCAGCAGGCCGTCCAGCTCCGCGTGGAGCTGCAGCTCCCGGCTTTTCAGCTCTGCCATGCGGGCGTAGTCGCCCTCGGCCTTCTCCTCCTTCTCCTCCAGCATGGTGCGCTCTTTCTCATAGTCGTCCAGTTCCCGCTGGATCTCCATGCGCCGGGAGATATCCGGGTCCTTCAAATTCAGGTCGGAGCAGGCCTCGTCGATCAGGTCGATGGCCTTGTCCGGCAGGAAGCGGTCGGTGATGTACCGCTCGGAGAGCACCACCGCCTGGCGGAGAATGCCGTCGGACATTTTCACGCCGTGGTATTTTTCGTAGTTGGGGGCCAGTCCCTTCAGAATCTGGATAGAGTCCTCAATGGAGGGCTCGTTGACGGTGACAGGCTGGAAGCGGCGCTCCAGGGCGCTGTCCTTCTCGATGGATTTCCGGTACTCGTTGAAGGTGGTGGCGCCGATCACCTGGATCTCACCCCGGGAGAGGGCGGGCTTCAGGATGTTGGCGGCGTTCATGCTGCCCTCAGCGTCGCCGGCGCCGGCGATGTTGTGGACCTCGTCGATCATCAAAATGATGTTGCCCAGGCGCTTCACCTCATCGATCAGACCCTTCATGCGGCTCTCAAACTGGCCCCGGAACTGGGTGCCAGCCACCAGGGCCGTCAGGTCCAGCAGGTAGACCTCCTTGTCCCGCAGTTTGAAGGGCACGTCGCCGTTCACGATGCGCTGAGCCAGTCCCTCCGCAATGGCGGTCTTGCCCACACCGGGCTCACCAATCAGGCAGGGGTTGTTTTTCTGGCGGCGGTTTAAGATCTGCACCACCCGCTCGATCTCCTGGGCGCGGCCGATGACCGGGTCCAGCTTGCCGTCCTTGGCCTTCTGTGTCAGGGAGATGCAGTAATTTTCCAGGAACTTGCGCTTGCCGTTTTTCGGCTCCTTCTTCTCCCGGCGGTCCCGCTGCTGGCCGCCCTCCTCCGGGCTTTCGCTGCGGGGCACATCGCCGCCGGAGAACAGGCGGTTCAGGAAGGGGAAGGTGGCGGTTTTGCCCTCTTCCTCGTCTCCGTCGGTCTCGTCGCCGCCGGGGAGGTCCTCAATATTCTCCACGCCGCTCATGGCGTTCATCATCTCCTGGCTAAGGGTCTCCAAATCCTCGTCAGAGATGCCCATGCGCTTCATCATATCATTCACCTGGGGCAAACCCAGGTCCTTGGCGCATTTCAGGCACAGGCCCTCATTGATGGTCCGGTCGCCGTCCATCTTGGAAATGAACACCACGGCCACATTCTTTTTACATCTTGAACAAAGTGTCGGCTGCATCATATACCTCCATCGTTAATGAAGAAACGACAACAGGCTCAAAGGCGTGTTGGTCGTGAATATCCGTAAAATATGGGCCTCTGCCAGGGTCTCCGTCTCAAAGGAGATTCCCAGCCGCCGGGCTGCCCAGACTGCCAGGAACAGCACCAGGGCGCCCTCCACCAGGCCCAGGGCACCGCCGCCCAGGGTATTGATACCATGGAGCAGCGGCAACTTCATGACCAGGTCCATGGCCCCCACCAGCACATGCAGCATCAGCAGCAACAGCAGGAAGGACAGAATGAACAGAACGCCGTAGGCAACGGAGCCCACCATGCTCTCCACCACCGCAGAGACGATAGAGGCGCCGGTGTCCCGGATGCGTTCTTCCGCCTGATCCGCCAGGGAACTCCGCACATCCTCGTCCAGACCCAGCAGGGCCAGCAAATCCTCCACCCGGGGCTCCTCCCCGGTTTCTTCCTCCGGAGCACTGCCGGTCTGGACCGCCATGGCCTCCTCCACCCGGCTGGTGATGTGCTTTTGGATGACGGGTGCCGCCAGCCTGGCAGCGGGACCCGAAAAGGTGGCGGCAATCATTCCCGCGCCCACCAGGGCCACGATCACCATGACCAATCCGGCCAGGGCACGGACCAGGCCCTGCCTGGCGCCCCAAATGACAAATGCCAGCAGGACCACCACCACGATGGCATCTATTATAACAGCTGTTGTCACGATTTCCTACCTTTCTGCCTGTAAACGTTTTATGAATTTCCCTGTAACTTCTGCCGTTTACGGCAAAAACAGGCCCGCATTCTCCGAAGAGAGCAGCAGGGCAGAGCCGTCCGGGCGCAACAGTACGCCGGTGGCGAAATCCGTGCCGTTCAGGGAGGCATAGACCTGCAGATCCTGGTTGTAGATCACCAGGCTGTCGGTGTACAGCACCGCCAGATAACGTCCGGCGGCGGAGATATCCAGCACCTCCCGGTTCACATCCAGGGATGCCAGCTCCGTTCCGTCCGGACCCACCGTCACCAGGCGGCCTACGCTGCCGGATTCATAGCGGTTCAGAAGCAGGGCCGCAAAGCCGTCTCCTCCCAGGGCGTAACCCCGGAGATACAGGCCGCTGTATGTATACGAAGCACCGATCTTTCCGTCGGTCCCGGCATAGGTCAGACAGGTGTCCGACACCGTCACCAGCCGGTCTCCCTGCTGGCCGATAACCGCCACCAGGCCGTCTGTCACGCTGTAATTGGCAATGGGTTCCGTCTGGGTCAGGTCATACAGTACCACATTGCTGACAAAGACACTGGACTCCTGTCCCAGGGTCACTGCCGCCAGATGGGTGTTATCGTCTGTCACATAGGCATCCGTCACAAAGCGTTCCCGGGCCTGGAACTCAAACACCTGCTCCATGCTGTCATTGTAGACGCAGACGCTGCCCTTGAGGCCCTTCTTTTGCTCCGTCACCGCCAGCCAGCCGCTGTCATTCAGGGTGGCCGCAATAAAATGCTCCTCTTCCGCCGCCGTCAGGTGCAGCAGCTCACCCTCACGGTCCAGCACATACAGCTCTGTACCGCCCACATCGTAGGCCGCCACGCGGCCGCCGCCCGCGCTCAAAGCAGGCGATGCCATGCTGACGGTCGTGGACCAGACCTCTTCCCCGCCGGGACTCAGAATGGTAAGCCGGGTATCAGACAGCACCACCAGCCGGTCCTCCAGCTGGGCGAAGCGGTTGCGGACGGAGGCGTCGTAATGGTAGGCGGCAGTGCCGCTGACCTCCTCCGCCTTGCCGTAGTTAAAGTAGCGGCGCAGAGCATCAAAGCCGGTGCCGTCCCGCCAGGCGGCTACCAGCACCACCCCCAGGACCACCACCAGCGTCAGGAAGAACATCAGAAAGCCTTTCAGGACCCGGTGCTTTTTCCGGGGGGCCTTCTCCTCCTCGCCGTCGTCATCATTCCAGATGTTGTTCGTTCTCTCAGCCATTGAGTCGTTCATCCTCATACCAAAGTCTCGTCAGGTACAGTCCTCCGGGAGGAACAGTGGGACCCGCCAGACGGCGGTCTCCGCTCTTCAGAATGGCGGGGATGTCCTCCGGGGCGAATTTTCCCTCCGCCGCGTAGAGGACCGTGCCGGTGATGGCCCGTACCATGTTATACAAAAAGCCGTTGGCGCAGACCTTCAGCTCCAGCAGGTCGCCGTTCCGGGTCACGTCGCACCAGTAGATGGTGCGGACGGTGGACTTTGTCTCCGTCCCCACGGAGCGGACAGCCTTGAAGTCGTGGGTCCCCACAAACATGTGGGCCGCCCGGTTCAGGAATTCCTCGTCCAGCCGCTTGGGGTAGAAATAAGCCCGGTTGACATAGAAAGGATTCTTGAACCGGGAGTTGTAAATGCGATAGGTATACTCCTTCTTGAGGCAGGAGCCGATGGCGTTGAAATCCTCCGCCACCTCCAGGGCCTCCTTCACCATGATGTCCTCGGGGGTGTGGGTGTTGACGGCGAAGGGCAGCCGGTCCACGGGAATGCGGCTTTCGGTGCGGAAGTTGGCGATGTAGTGCTCCGCATGAACGCCGGCATCGGTACGGCCGCAGCCGGTGAGATGCACCGGGGCCCCGGTGATCTTCTCCAGGGCTTTTTGCAACGTCTCGCAGACGGTGACGGCATTCTTCTGGACTTGCCACCCGTGGTAGGCAGTGCCGTTGTACATCAGTTTTAAGGCAATGTTGCGCATACTCTCTCCTTATTCCGGCCAGGTGACAGTGGGGCGGCGGGACAGCGGTACTTCCTCCATGTCATCCCACCGCATGGCAATCTTTTCAAAAATCGGAAACTCATACCGCAGGCCAAACGCATCCCTGCAGGCGTAGCACAGCCGCATACGGTCCCCCGGAGCACAGTCCAGGCCGACACTTTCCAAAATCTCCCCATCTGCTTCCACATTGTAGCTATCGGGGACCTGCCGCCCGGTGAATACCAGAGTCCCATTCCGGTAAACCCGGAATTCACCGTCCAGCGCCTGTACCTCATTCCCCGCCGGGTCCATCAAACCAACGCCCCAGTCGCACTGAGAAAAGATCTGCCTCTCGCTGTCAAAGTGCCAGGAAGTGCTGCCATCGTTGAGCTGCACCGGCAGCAGTTCCGCGATGGAATCACTGCTGAACAGCACCGTGTCATCCTCCAGCCGCAGCTCCAGTCCCATCTCCAGCTCCAGAGGGAATGTCACCGTCTGCACATGGTTTCCTGTTTTATTCCGTTCAAGATGCTCCATTTTCCAAGCCATGCGGTATGGCTCTCCCGGGTGGCAAAAACCGATCGTCGGGCTGTGTTCATGCACATCCGGGAGTTCGGCAATGATATCTACCGTCAGCATCCGGTCCATGGTATTGACCTTCGGATTTGCAAATGAGACTGTGATTGGCCGCTGCTCCTGACTGGCTTGCAAGGTTTTCAATTCGGTATCCGCTTCGTTCAGGCGCTCCGCCAAAGTCTCCGCCATCTCTTGCTCCTCAGCCAACGCAGCCCGCAAACTGCCGACTTCCGCGCTCTGCCGGACCAGCGCTGCGGCGAGAATGGCGCATAGGGCCAGAGACAGCATTGCAAATCCATTCTTTTTCAGGAATTCCACAGCGCCGTTCTCCTTTCAAACACATCCCGTTACAGTCCGAAATGCCGCAGTACAAAGATTACAGCCACCACCAGCACACCCAGGATCAGGGCGATGTAGTCCCGCCGCTCATATTTCAGCACATGCAGCTTGGTGCGCCCCTCCCCGCCGTGGTAGCAGCGGCATTCCATGGCAGTCGCCAGCTCGTCCGCCCGGCGGAAGGCGCTGATGAACAGCGGCACCAGGATGGGGATCAGAGCCTTGGCCTTCTGGATGATGTTGCCGCTCTCAAAGTCCGCGCCCCTGGCCTTCTGAGCGGACATGATCTTGTCCGTCTCCTCAATGAGGGTAGGGATGAACCGCAGGGCGATGGACATCATCATGGCCAGCTCGTGGACCGGCACATGGAACCGCTTCAATCCGTTCAGCAGCCGCTCCAGACCGTCGGTCAGGCTGATGGGGCTGGTGGTGTAGGTCATCAGGAAGGTGCCCATAATGAGCATCATCACCCGCAGCACCATAAAGACAGCGTTTTTCAAGCCGGTATCCGAGATGCGGAGAAACCCGATTTCCACCAGATATCTATCTCCGGGGGTAAAGAACAGGTTCAGAATACCGGTGAAAATGATGATGAACAGCACCGGCTTCAAGCCCCGCACCAGCTGCTTGACGCCCACCTTGGAAATACGGACGCAGACAGCCAGACACAGGGCCATCAGGGCATAGCCCGCGACGCCCTTGGCGCAGAACAGCGCCACGATATACAGGACCACCAGCAGAATCTTCGTCCGGGGGTCCAGCTTATGGGCCACGGTGGTTCCGGGGAAATACTGGCCCAGCGTGATATCTTTCAGCATGCGGCACCGCCCTTCCGCAGCGCCTGAAGCTGCTTTTCCAGTGCCTCCACCGTGTACACGGCGGGGTCGATGTTCAGGCCACGCTGCTTTAGGGCCATGGCGATGCGGGTCACCTGGGGCACGTCCAATCCGGCGGTGAGCAGCTCGTCCGCCCGGGCGAAAACCTCCGCCGGGGTGCCGCTCATCAGAATATGGGCACCCTTCAATACCAGGATGCGATCCACGTTCCGGGCGATCTCGTCCATGCTGTGGCTCACCAGAATAATGGTCTTGTGCTTGTTGCGGTGGTAGTCCCGGATGTTGGCCATCAGGTTCTCCCGGCCTGCTGGGTCCAGGCCCGCCGTCGGTTCGTCCAGGATCAGCACGTCCGGCTCCATGGCCATGACGCCCGCCAGGGCCACACGGCGCTTCTGGCCGCCGGACAGCTCAAAGGGGGACTTGTCCAGCTGGTCGTCCCGGATGCCCACCAGACGGGCGGCCTCCCGGACGCAGCGGTCCAACTCCTCCCCGGTCTTGCCCATGTTGGCGGGACCGAAGGCGATGTCCTTGTAGACGGTCTCCTCAAACAGCTGGTACTCCGGATACTGGAACACCAGGCCCACCCGGAAGCGCACGTCCCGGATCTTTTTCGGCTCCGCCCAGATATCCTTACCCGCCAGCAGGACCTGGCCCTCCGTAGGCTTTAAAAGGCCGTTGAGGTGCTGGATCAGGGTGGATTTCCCGGAACCGGTGTGGCCGATGATGCCCAGGAATTCCCCCTCATACACATCGAAGCTCATATCCTCCACCGCGCTGCGCTGAAAGGGCGTACCGATGCCGTAGGTATGGGTCAGGTTTTTGATCTGTAAAATCGGTTCCAAATCGTCTCTTCCCTTTCGTGTCGTTTAGCACAGCGCCGCCGCAATGGCATCAGCGCACTCCTCCACCGTCAGAGCATCCAGAGGCACATCCCAGCCGTCCTTCCGCAGGCGGTCCAGCAGGTCCACCGTGTCCGGGGTCGTCAGGCCCATGGAGCGTAGCTGGTCAATGCGGGTGAACACCTCTTTGGGGGTGCCGTCCATGGCCACCACGCCATCGTCCATCACGATGACCCGGTCCGCCTCCTCCGCCTCGTTCATGTGATGGGTGATCAGGATGACGGTGATGCCCTTCTCCCGATTGAGCTGGTGGACCGTGGACAGCACCTCCTGCCGCCCGATGGGGTCCAGCATGGCGGTGGCCTCGTCCAGCACGATGCAGGCAGGCTCCATGGCGATGACGCCGGCGATGGCAATGCGCTGCTTCTGTCCGCCGGAGAGCAGATGGGGCGCATGGGTCACAAATTCGCTCATGCCCACGGCCTTCAGGGCATCGTCCACCCGGCGGCGGATTTCTTCCGTGGGCACGCCCAGGTTCTCCGGGGCGAAGGCCACATCCTCCTCCACCACATTGGCGACGATCTGGTTGTCCGGGTTCTGGAACACCATGCCCACCTGCTGGCGGATGGCCAGCAGCAGGTTTTCATCCAGGGTGTCCATGCCCTCCACATACACCTTGCCTCCCGCGGGCAGCAACACACCGTTGAAGGTCTTGGCCAGGGTGGACTTGCCGGAGCCATTATGGCCCAGCACCACCACAAAGCTGCCCTTTTCGATGGTCAAATCTACACCCCGCAGGGCAAAGACCGGCTCACCGCCCTCGTCCGCCGGGTAGGCAAAGCGAAGCTCTTTTGTTTCAATGATCGCAGACATAGCTCTTGTCACTTTCTCTTGTTTTCTGATTCTTTTGCCTCCGGCAAAAGAAGAAAATGAAATCATTTTTGTCAGGACATGTGCCTGACAAAAATTCCTTGACTTCAGGCGTCTTGGGCGCCGGCACCAGTGACCGATGTCACTGGTGGGGGGAATCTACTGCGCAGCCGTTAGCAGCTCTGCTGCTTTACGGATGCGGCGTACCCCTTGCGGGTAAAGGGGGGGGGGATGGAGTCCCTTCTTTAAGGTCACTCGCTGAACCATCTTCCCGTGGCGCCGCAGGGCAGAGCCAGTCCCGTTTCGGTAACGGGCAGCCCCAGCTCGTCCCAGGTGCACTTGCCGCCGTACTTGCTGGCCACCAGGATGTTCAGCAGATACCCCAGCACCGAGGGTGCCAGACCCGTGGTGTAGGAGTTGATGAGGACGAACAGAGGCTTGTCCGACAGCACTCCGGCGCACAGCTTCACGAAGTCATAGAGGTTTTCCTCCAGCTTCCACACCTCGCCGCCAGGACCCCGGCCGTAGGAGGGCGGGTCCATGATAATGGCGTCGTAGGTCTTGCCTCTTCTGATCTCCCGCTCCACAAATTTGGCACAGTCGTCAATGATCCAGCGGATGGGGGCGTCCTCCAGGCCGGAGAGCTTGGCATTCTCCCGAGCCCAGGCCACCATGCCCTTGGCCGCGTCCACATGGCACACGCTGGCCCCCGCCTTGGCACAGGCCACCGTGGCGCCACCGGTGTAGGCGAACAGGTTCAGCACCCGGATAGGCCGCCCGGAGCTGCGAATCTTATCCATCACGAAGTCCCAGTTTACCGCCTGCTCCGGGAAGAGGCCCGTGTGCTTGAAGTTCATGGGCTTCACCTGGAAGGTCAGCTCGCCGTAGTGGACCTTCCAGCTCTCCGGCAGGGCCTTCTTCTCCCAGTGGCCGCCGCCGGTCTGGCTGCGGAGATACCGGGCGCCCACCCGCTTCCAGGCTGGATTCTGATGGGGCGTCTCCCAGATGGCCTGGGGGTCCGGGCGTACCAGGACCTGCTTGTCCCAGCGCTCCAGCTTCTCCCCCCCGCCGCAATCCAGCAGCTCATAGTCCTGCCACTTGTCCGCGATCCACATAAGCCGTTCCTCCGTGTACATAGTAAATCATGTTATTATACTGCAAAAGTAGGGCTTTCGTCAATGTATTTGCGGTAATTGAAAAAACAGAAGCGGCCCCAGAGGAGCCGCTCCCGGTCATCTTATGCGTTTCAAGAGTTCCCGAGCGAAAGCCCGGGTGCGGTCTTCCTTGTCCGCGTCCATGAACACGGTGTCATAGCCCAGGTGCCGCTCGGCGTGGCTGCCCAGATACCGCAGGCCGGAGTGTTTGCAATAGCGACGGACGCCCTCCTCAAAGAGGTCGCAGCCCTTCTCCGGACGGTAGCCGCAGGTCATCAGCAGCGCCACGGCCTTGCCCGCCCACAGGGACGGGCCTTTTTCCTGACCGTAAAACTTGTTCATGCCATACACCAGCCGGTCCAGCAGAGCCTTCATGGGCAGCGTGCAGTACCAGGAGTGAATGGGGGTTGCCAGGACCAGCAGGTCACAGGCCAGCACCTTGTCAAAAATCTCCTGTACGTCGTCCTGCCGGGCGCAGCCGAATACCGTCCAGTCTTGCTGGCAGGTGCGGCAGGCCACGCAGGGCCGGATGTCCCGGTCATACAGCCAGACAGTCTCCACTCCGCTCCACCGTTTTCCAGTTCCTCGCAGAACGGCGCCAGAAGCGCAGCGGTGTTGCCGTTTTTTCGGGGACTGCCCATCAGCACCAGGACCTTCATACCAGAGCCGGTTCCTGTTTCCCGGTGTGGGTCTCCGCTCCGTTCTCCTGGCCCGTCTTCTCCATCAGCCGCTCCCGGGCCACCGCCAGCATCAGCTTGATGCGGTTCTCCTGGTTGACGCGGGTGGCGCTGGGGTCATAGTCGATGGGGGTGATGTTGGCCTGGGGATACAGCTCCCGGAGCTTGTTGATCATACCCTTGCCGCAGATGTGGTTGGGCAGGCAGCCGAAGGGCTGGGCGCAGACGATATTCTCATAGCCGGAGCGGATCAGCTCCGCCATCTCGGCGGTGAGGAGCCAGCCCTCGCCCATCTTGTCTCCCTTGCTGATCAGGCCCTCGGTGAGCTTGGTCAGTTCACTGAAGGGCAGGGGCGCGTGATAGCCGTTGTCCTTCAATGCACGGATGATGACCTTTTCCATCTGGGCGATATAGCCCAGGATCAGGTCAGAGACATGCTTTTCCAGGAAGGTGCCGCCGTAGAGCCGGGCAGTCTCAGAGGGATTGTAGGCGCAGTACTGCACGAAGCCCATGAGGCCCGGCAGGTTCACCTCGCAGTCCTGGGTAGCCAGGAAATTCTCCAGGTCGTTATTGCCCAGGGGTGAGTATTTCACATAAATCTCACCGACCACGCCCACCTTGACCTTGGGCACCCGGTGAACGGGAATGGCGGCGAACTCCGCCGCGATCCTGGGCATGGCGGACTTCATCTCCCGCTGGGAGAAGCCCTTGCCCTCATGGACCCACTGGCAGATGGTGTCCAGCCACTTGTCCTGCAGTGCCGCCGCATCGCCGGGATGGGTCTCATAGGGGGCCGTCTGGGCCTTCAGGGTCACCAACAGGTCGCCGTAGTAGATGGCAGCCAGAGCCATGCGCATGAAAGTCAGATCCATGGGCAGGCTGTTGCCCTTTTCCAGGCCGGAGAAGTTCAGGCTCAGCACCGGGATCTGGCTGTACCCAGCCTTCACCAGGGCCTTGCGCAGCAGGTGGATGTAGTTGGAGGCCCGGCATCCGCCGCCGGTCTGGGTGATGATAAGAGCGGTGTGGTCCAGGTCGTATTTTCCGGATTCCAGAGCGTCCAGGAACTGGCCGATGACCAGCAGGGCGGGATAGCAGGTGTCGTTGTGGACGTACTTCAAGCCCAGCTCGCTGACCTGGCTGCCGCAGTTGCCCAGCAGCTCCACCTTGTAGCCTTTGTACTCCATCGCCGCCGCCAGGATGCGGAACTGCACGGGAGCCATGTTGGGGATGAGGATGGTATGGGTCTTCTTCATGTCCTCAGTAAAAACGGGATACTGCATCTCCATGCGGTTACGCCTCCTTTCCTTCCTCTTCCCGCTCCTCCAGAGCGGCGAACAGGCTCCGCAGGCGGATGCGCACCGCGCCCAGGTTGGTGATCTCGTCGATCTTCAGCTGGGTGTACAGCTTGCCGCCCTCCTGCAGGATCTCTCTCGTCTCGTCAGAGGTAATGGCGTCCACGCCGCAGCCAAAGCTCACCAGATGCACAAGGTCCATGTCGGGCTGGGTGCAGCAGTATTTGGCAGCGGCGTACAGGCGCGCGTGGTACGTCCACTGGTTCAGCACCGAGGTGTGGAACTTCGCCGTCCGGTCGGAGATGGAGTCCTCTGTGATGACTGCCGCCCCGGAACGGGTGATGAGCGTGTCGATGCCGTGGTTCACCTCCGGGTCCACATGGTAGGGACGGCCCGCCAGCACGATGATGCGGCGTCCTTCCGCCCGGGCCTGCTGTATGATGCGCTCGCCCTCCTTGCGGATCAGAGACATGTGGTGGGCGTACTCGGCGTAGGCCGCGTCGGCGGCATCCTTCACCTCGCCCTTGGTGATATCGGGAAAGTCCCGCCGCAGGATGGTGAAGATCTTCTTCGTGAAGTCCTTGGGGCGGTGGATACCCACATAGTCATAGATGAATTTGGTGTCCTTGATCTCCGGGCAGTTGCCGGCGATGACCTCCGGATAGTAGGCCACCACGGGACAGTTGTAGTGGTTCTCCCCCAGACCCTCGTCGATGTTGTAGGTCATGCAGGGATAGAAGATGGCATCCAGCCCCAGCTTGCTGAGGAACTGGATGTGGCCGTGGGCCAGCTTGGCCGGGAAGCAGGCGGTGTCGCTGGGGATGGTCCCCTGCCCTTTCAGGTACAGGTCCCGGCTGGAGAGGGGGCTGTGGTACACAGCAAAGCCCAGCTTGGTGAAAAAGGCATGCCAGAAGGGCAGCAGCTCCCACATATTCAGGCACAGGGGCAGACCGATCTTGCCCCGCTTGCCGGGGACGGGCTTGTATTCCAGGATCAGCTTCCGCTTGTAGGCGTACAGGTTCCGCTCTCCGGTATCGGCCTTGCCGGTGACGGGCCGGTCACAGCGGTTGCCGCTGATAAAGGTGCCGCCGTCAGCGAAGGTGTTGATGGTCAGCTGGCAGTTGTTGCCGCAGCGGCCGCAGACCTCGCTGCGGGTCTCCTGATGGAAGGCCCGCAGGGCCTCCCGGTCCAGCAGGGTACTGGTCTGGCCGGCAGCGGCCTTGCCCCGGCCATACAGGGCGGCGCCGAAGGCGCCCATGAGACCGGCGATATCAGGCCGGATGACCTCCACGCCCATCTCCTTCTCAAAGGCCCGGAGGACCGCCTCGTTATAGAAGGTGCCGCCCTGGACCACGATATGGCGGCCCAGTTCCTCGGGAGATGCGGCACGGATGACCTTGTAAATGGCGTTCTTCACCACGGAGATGGAGAGGCCGGCGGAGATGTTCTCAATGGTGGCGCCGTCCTTCTGTGCCTGCTTCACGCTGGAGTTCATGAACACGGTGCAGCGGCTGCCCAGATCCACGGGCCTGTCCGCAAACAGGCCCAGCCTGGCGAATTCCTTCACATCCTTGCCCATGGCCTGGGCAAAGGTCTGGAGGAAGCTGCCGCAGCCGGAGGAGCAGGCCTCATTGAGGAAAATGTTGCTGATGGCGCCGTTTTCGATCTTGAAGCACTTCATGTCCTGACCGCCGATGTCGATGATAAAGTCCACGTTGGGCATGAAGTGGCGGGCGGCGGTGAAGTGGGCCACGGTCTCCACCACACCGTAGTCGGCGTGGAAGGCGTTTTTCGCCAGATCCTCGCCGTAGCCGGTGGTGGTCACGGAGGCCACATGGAGGGCCGGATGCTGGTCATAGAGCTGCTGGAGGACCTCCCGGATGAGGGGCACGGGATTGCCCAGGTTGGGGCGGTAATCCGTAAACAGGATGCGGGCCTCCTGGTCCATGACCACCATTTTGACCGTGGTGGAGCCGGAGTCGATGCCGATGTGCACCGGGGCGGCGTAGTCGGGGCCGAAGGGCACACGGGGCACGGTGGCCCTGGCGTGGCGGGCCTGGAACGCCTTGTACTCCTCCTCACTCTCGAACAGGGGCGGCTGGGAGCGGTAGGTCTCGGAGGCGCCGTGGCGCTCCAACTCCTCCGCCACCTCCACCAGGTCAAAGCTCTGGTCAGAGTAGTAGGCGGCGCCCAGAGCCACGAACAGCAGACTGTTCTCCGGGCAGGTGCCCTTGACACCCAGGGTCTTGTCAAAGCTGGCCCGCAGGACACGGGAGAAGGTCAGCGGTCCGCCCAGATACAGGATGTTGCCCTTGATGGGCCGGCCCTGGGCCAGGCCCGCGATGGTCTGGTTCACCACGGCCTGATAGATGCTGGCGGCGATATCCTCCGCCCGGGCGCCCTGGTTGATGAGGGGCTGCACGTCGCTCTTGGCGAACACGCCGCATCGGGAGGCAATAGTGTAGGTCTTCTCCGCCTTCTGGGCGGCATCGTCCATTTCGTCGGCAGTCATTTTCAGCAGGGTCGCCATCTGGTCGATGAAAGCGCCGGTGCCGCCGGCGCAGGAGCCGTTCATGCGGACCTCCGTACCATTGGTCAGGAAGAGGATCTTGGCGTCCTCGCCGCCCAGCTCGATGATCACATCCGTGCCGGGCGCCAGCCGGTTGGCGGCCACCCGGGTGGCGAAGACCTCCTGGACAAAAGGCACCTGCACGCTGTCCGCCATGCCCATGCCAGCGGAGCCGGAGATGGCCAGGTCCGCCCGGGGGGCATACTGGGTCCCCACCCGCCGCAGCAGCTCGGCGGATTTCTCCAGAATATGGCTGAAATGCCGTTCATATGTACTGTATACGATCTCGTCCGCGTCGTCCAGCACCACGCATTTGATAGTGGTGGAGCCGACGTCCAAACCGACTTTCAAGAGAGTTCCTCCTTTGATCACGGTACATCCGGCCGCTTTCGGCCAAATGCGATAAATTTCCACATTAACTGGTATCTTACTCTCTTTTTTGATTTCACGCAATCGTCAACCTACCGAAAAATTGTAAAGAATTCGTTAAGGATAATTTTACAGCTTTTCATTTGCCTTTTGCTATCCGTATGATATACTTGTCCCATCCAGAACAGAAACGAGGTTTTTTCCCATGGAAACCGTGCTGCTGCACACCTGCTGCGCCCCCTGCTCCCTCTCCTGCATCGACCCTCTCCGCTCCGAAGGCATTGAACCGGTGGCGTTTTGGTACAACCCCAACATCCACCCCTGGAAGGAGTACCAGGCCCGGCGGGACTGCCTGCTGGAATACGCCCCTACCATCAATATGGAAGTCCGGGTACAGGAGGACTACGGCCTGAAGGATTTCGTCCGCCACGTGGCGGAGGACATTGAGCACCGCTGTGTCTATTGCTATGAGCACCGCATCGAAGGCACGGCCAGATACGCCGCCGAGCACGGCTTCAAAGCCTTCACCTCCACCCTGCTGGCCAGTCTCTACCAGGACCATGAGGGCATCGTCCGGGCGGCGGAGAAGTACGCCAAACAGTATGGTGTGGAGTTTTTGTACCGGGACTTCCGGCCCAATTTCCGGGCAGGCAACCAGAAGGCCCGGGAGCTGGGCTTCTACATGCAGAAATACTGCGGCTGCGTGTTCTCCGAACAGGACCGCTACCAGAAGCAGATCGACCGGGACAAGGCAAAATTTGCGAAACTTATGAAATAAAAATCCGTCCGAAAGGCATTTGAACTGCACCCCATTTGTTAGACAGTATGATATACTATCTAACAAGTGGGGCGTTTTGCTATGCCAAAAGGAGTACCAAATAAACGATATACGCCGGAATTTAAAGAGCAGGTAATAAAGACAAT
>NZ_JAFBIV010000014.1 GCF_021531915.1 Oscillibacter valericigenes
CCCCCGAAAGCCGCATCCATGCCTGCAAATGCGGGGAAGCATTTCCCTGTTTCGCCAGAGTATAGCGCACCCGGTAGTTGACTTTCAGCTTACACGGGCACCGACTACGATGACCCCCGTATTGCGGTCAACTTGACGCATCCGTGTCAAGTTGATCCGCCTCAACGCCTTTTCTTTTGACCGTGAACGGCCGTTTTCTTTTCCGCAAGAGGAAAAGAAAATGGGGGTTCATTCCCCGCCCGGCAAAGCCGGGCAATCCTCCCCGTGCCCCGGCAGGGGCGCCAGAAAGGAGCACCTATGCGCGCAGTTGTCACCCGCGTGAAGCACGCCTCCGTCACCATCGACGGAAAAATCAACGGCCAGATTGGCGAGGGCTATCTGGTCCTGCTGGGCGTCGCCCCCAACGACACCCACGACACCGCCGTGAAGCTGGCGGACAAGATCTGCAATCTACGTATTTTCGAAGACGAAAACGATAAAATGAACCTGAATCTGGAGCAGGTGGGCGGCAGCCTGCTGGTAGTCTCCCAGTTCACCCTCTTTGCCGACACCTCCTCCCGCCGCCCCGGCTTCTCCGGCGCCGCCAAGCCGGACCTGGCCATCCCGCTGTACGAGGATTTCATGGCCCACTGCCGGGAGCGGGGCTTCACCGTGGAGCACGGCGAATTCGGCGCCAAGATGGAGGTGGAGTCCCTGAACCACGGCCCCGTCACCATTCTCTTTGACACCGACCGCCCCTGAAAAGGAGACGCCTATGAACATCAAGACCTTACAGGTAGGCCCCATCGGGACCAATTGTTATATTCTCTGCGACGAAGCGGAAAAGCTGTGTGCCGTCATTGACCCCGGCGGGGACGCCGACCTGGTGGCCGCCGCCGTGGCGGAGACCGGCTGCGCACTCTGTGCCATCCTGCTGACCCATGGTCACTATGACCACACCGGCGGCGTGGCAGGCCTGCAGGCCCGGTGGCCGGAGGTGCCCACCTATCTGAGCTGCCGGGATCAGGGTGCCGACGACAGCTATATGCTACAGCTCTTCCCCCCGGTAGCCAACGTCAAGGACTACGGCGAGGGAGATGCGATCCAGGTGGGCAGTCTCACTCTGAAGGTCCTGTCCACCCCCGGTCACTCCGAGGGCAGCGTCACCCTCCGCTGCGGGGACGTGCTGTTCTGCGGAGACACCCTGTTCGCCGGCTCCTGCGGCCGGACGGATTTCCCCGGCGGCAGCGTGAAGAAGATCATGGCCTCCCTGAAGCGGCTGGGCGAGCTGGAGGGAAATCTGAAGGTCTATCCTGGCCACATGGAGAGCAGCACCCTGGACCAGGAACGATCCTGGAACCCCTATCTCCGCCAGGCCATGAACGGATAAGGAACGGATATGAAATTGGTATTACAGGGCCACGACGAGCGGTACGTGGTGGAGCAGAGCCTGATGAACCTGTTCCCCGGCGAGCTGCCGGTCTACGAGCCCATTCTGCCCGGGGACGACACCTGGGCCATTATCTCCCTGCGGGAGGCGGACGAGCGTTGCCATGTCACCGTGGAGCTGAGCGTTCACGGCAAGGCAGCGCCCTATTCCCTGGACCGCCCCCTCTCCGGCACGGACTTTGAAAAAGAGGGACAGCGGCGCCACGCCGTCGCCCGGTGCTTCTTCCTGGCTGCCCGGGCCGTCACCGACGTCACGCCCCCCTGGGGGATGCTGACCGGCGTCCGGCCCGACAAGCCCGTCACCTGGGCGCTGGCGGAGGGCAAAAGCCCGGACCAGGCCCGCGCCATGCTGGAGGAGGACTACTTCGTCACCCGGTCCCGGGCGGATCTGGCCCTGGAGACCGGAGCCATGGCTCTGCGGGCCTCCCGGCGTCTGGCGTCCAAGGATATTGACATCTATGTAGGCATCCCCTTCTGCCCCACCCGCTGCGCCTACTGCTCCTTCGTCAGCCAGTCGGTGGAGCGGAGCTTCGCCCTGGTGCCCCCCTATGTGGACGCCCTCGTCGAAGAAATCAGGGAGGGCGGCCGGATGGTGCGGGAGCAGGGTCTCCGGGTCCGGGCCTTCTACATGGGCGGCGGCACCCCCACCACCCTGACGGCGGAGCAGATGGACCGGGTGCTGACGGCCTTTGAGGAGTCCTTCGACATCCTCCCCTGTGAGGAGATCACCGTGGAGGCGGGCCGTCCGGACACCATCACGGCGGAGAAGCTGGCAGTCCTGAAGTCCCACGGCGTCACCCGGGTCTCCGTGAATCCCCAGACCATGGAGGACCATGTGCTGCGGGCCATTGGACGGCACCACAGCGCCGGGGACATTGAGACCGCCATGGAACTGGTGGACAAATTTGGCTTCCCCCATGTGAACATGGACCTGATCGCGGGCCTGCCGGAGGACACCCCCGAGGGCTTCCGCCGGTCCCTGGACCGCTGTCTCTCCTTCGGCACGGACAACGTCACCGTCCACACCCTGGCGCTGAAAAAGGGAAGCCGGATTCTGACGGAGGGCCTGACTATCCCCGGCCCGGAGGCCGTCAGCGAGATGCTGGACTACGCCGCCCCCGTGCTGCGGCAGGCCGGCTACGCCCCCTACTACCTGTACCGGCAGAAGTATATGTCCGGCAGCTTTGAAAATGTAGGTTGGAGCAGGCCCGGGGCGGAGTGCTGGTACAACATCGACATCATGTCGGAACTGTGCTCCATTTTGTCTTTCGGCGCCGGCGGGTCCACCAAGATGGTGGAGCCCGGGACCAACCACATTGAGCGGGTATTCAACCTGAAATATCCCAAGGAGTACACGGAGCGGCCGGAAAAATGTCTTGCAAATCAGGCGGCCTTTGCCGCGTTCTATAAAAATCTGAATCTTTGAAAGGAGCGTTTCTCATGGCATACTCTCTGAAGCAGCTGAATGAAGCCATCCGCAGCGACCCCCAGGCCTTCGTGGACGAGTGCGACGCCGCCTTCCACAAAAAAGTGGAGACCGCGGCCCAGAAGATCGCCGACCACCGCAGCGAGTCCCACATCATCCTGCTGTCCGGTCCCTCCGGCTCTGGCAAGACCACCACGGCCCTGAAGATCGAGGAGCAGCTGGAGAAAATGGGCATTGAGACCCACACGGTCTCCATGGACAACTACTTCAACACCGTGGACCCGGAAACGGCCCCCCGGAACCGGGAGGGCGCCATTGACTACGAGTCTCCCTTCTGCCTGGATGTGGACCTGCTGAACCGGCATTTCGCCATGCTGGACCGGGGCGAGACCATCCACATCCCCAAGTACGAATTCGCCCGCCAGATGCGGTCCGACATCATGTCTCAGCCCATGCACCTGGGCCCCGATGAGCTGGCCATCTTCGAGGGCATCCACGCCCTCAACGACATCATCGTGGGCAAGAACCCCCGGGCCTTCAAGCTGTACATCGCCGCCCGCAGCAACCTGCTGGACGAGGACGGCTCCATGGTGTTCCAGCACCCCTGGCTGCGGCTGTGCCGCCGCATCGTCCGGGACTACCAGTTCCGGGGCAGCGACGCCGCCTTCACCCTGAAAATGTGGGCCAACGTGCGCCGGGGCGAAAAGCTGTACATCTCCCCCTACAAGGAGAACGCCAATCTGATGTTCGACTCCTCCCTGGCTTTTGAGTTCGCCGTTCTGAAGCCCATGGTGGTGCCTCTGCTGGAGGCCGTCCCCGCCGGGAAGTACGACGTGGTGGACGACATGCTGCGGGGCTTTGAGAAAATTGAGGCGCTGGACGAGAAGTATGTAGCCCCGGATTCCCTGGCCCGGGAGTTCATCGGCGGTTCCACTTACGACAACCACTGAGACTTTCAAGGGGGAGCCTGCTCCCCCTTGAGAACCCCCACCACCGGTGACGCCGCGTCACTGATATGCGTGTCCCCAGGGCACGCAGGTCAGGGTATTTTCGGCAGGCGCAGAAGGTGAATTGCCGCACAGCGGCAAGAGAAGCCCCCTCTGGAGGGTGTCCTGCCGGAAATGATGGAAACGACTTCTTTTTCCAGAGCTGAAAGAATTGGGGGGACCCTTGGTCCCCTCTGGCCCCGCTGTGCGCGGCGGGGAGATTGGAGGAGCTTATGAACGAAAAACTGGCAGCCTTACTGGAATCTGTTCAGCGTACCGCCGTACAGGCGGGAGACGTGGCCGCGGATGTAGCTTTCGGCATGGGGAAAAAGGCCGGGGAGCTGCTGTCCGTGGCAAAGCTGCGGATACGGATCGCCTCCCTGGAGGGCGATGTGAAGGACCGTCTCTCCCAGGTTGGTGAACTGCTGTACGCCACCCACACCGGGGCCCCCACGGACTCTGAGGTTCTGCTGGAAAAGCTGCAGGAGATCGACGGTCTCAAGGCGGAGATCGCCGGGCTGCAGGCCGAGATCCGCAGGGAGGAAGATGCCCACACCTGCCCCACCTGCGGGGCCTTCATAAAAGATGGCGACGCGTTCTGCGGAGAGTGCGGAGGGCAGCTGTGATGGAGCAGTACACCTATCAACAATATCAGGAAAGCGCGGAGATCCTGCGGACACGGCTGGGGAGCTTTCGTCCCGATGTCCTGCTGATCCTGGGCTCCGGCCTGGGTGCCCTGGGCGACGAGGTGGAGGCCCCCATCGTGGTGCCCTATCAGGATGTTCCCCATATGAAGCATTCCACCGCCCCCGACCACAAGGGCCAATTCGTCTTCGGGCGGCTGGCAGGACGCAACGTAGCGGTCATGCAGGGGCGGCTTCACACCTACGAGGGTTGGTCCTTCGCGGATGTCAGCTATCCCGTCCGGGTACTGCGGCTGCTAGGCGCGGAGACCCTGATCGTCACCAACGCCGCCGGAGCAGTGAACACGGGCTTTTCCGCCGGGGATATCATGCTGATCACCGACCACATCAAGCTCTTCGGCGTCAGTCCCTTGTGCGGCGCCAACGTGGCCGAATTCGGCCCACGGTTCCCGGATATGAGTCAGGTATACACCCCCGCCCTGCGGGAGGTGGCCCGGAAAGCCGCCCAAAATCTTGGCATCCGGCTGCGGGAGGGTGTATATATGTACTTCCCCGGTCCCCAGTACGAGACCCCGGCGGAGGTCCGGGCTGCCCGCATCCTGGGTGCCGACGCGGTGGGCATGTCCACCGTGCCGGAGGCCATCGTGGCCGCCCACTGCGGGATGAAGGTGTTGGGCTTCACCCTGTGCACCAACATGGCCGCCGGCGTGCTGGACCAGCCCCTGGACGGGGACGAGGTCATCGCGGCGGGCATGGCGGCCGGCCCCAGATTCACCGCTCTGGTAAAGGCCTGTCTGGCCGAGGTATAAAGATTTTCCGCCAGCCATACATTAAAGAGAACTCCCCACGCACATTTTTCTGTGATTTCGAGGTAATCTGTTCATGTCGAAACAAAAAAAGCAGTCCTTTCTGGGCGGCGCCGCCATTCTGACTGCGGCGGTGGTCATCGTCAAGCTCATCGGCGCGGTCTACAAGCTGCCGCTGAACAACATTCTGGGCAGCGTGGGCAAGACCTACTTTGACACCGCCTATCTGATCTACAATTTCCTGATGATCTTCTCCACGGCGGGCCTGCCCCTGGCCATCTCCAAACTCACCAGCCAGGCACACGCCCAGGGCCGGGAGAATCAGAAGCGGAAGATCTTCAGCACCTCCGTGTGGCTGTTCTTCATTCTGGGCCTGGTGGGCTCCCTGCTGATGTTCTTCGGTGCGGAGCAGCTGGCGGCCTTTGAGGAGAACCCCATGGCCGCCCAGGCTATCCGGGCGCTGGCGCCCGCGGTGTTCTGCGTGTGCCTGTTGGCCTGTATGCGGGGCTACACCCAGGGCCAGGGCAACATGAAGCCCACCGCCATTTCCCAGGTGCTGGAGGCCCTGTGCAAGGTCTGCATCGGCCTGCCCCTGGCCTGGTTCATCCTGCAGAAGTGCCGAGAGACCGCTGTCTCCCAGCAGCTGGCGCAGACGGGCAGCGACGGCGTGGAATACGTGGCCGCCGGCGCCATCCTGGGCGTCACCGTGGGTACCATTCTATCCCTGGCCTTCCTGATCGTCTATCTGGTGACCCACCACAGCAAAACGGAGAGCCTGGACACTCCCGATCCCAGCGGCACCATCATGAAGAGCGTGCTGGCTATCGGCATTCCCATTACCCTGGGCAACTCCGCCCTGGGCATTATCAACCTGATCGACACCAAGATCGTCATGGGCCAGCTGCAGAACGCCCTGCTGCTGAGCGAGACGGAGGCCGCCCTGCTGAACGGCCAGTACCGCATGGCCATGGATATGCCCAACATGGTGGCCTCCTTCGTCTATCCCGTCACCATGAGCCTGATCCCCTTCGCGGCGGCGGCCATGGCCCAGAAGGACACCGCCAAGGCCAACAGCATCATCTCCTCCGCCTTCCGGCTCATTGCCATTCTGGCCCTGCCGGCGGGCGTGGGTCTCTCCGTGCTGTCCACTCCCATCATGCGGCTGCTCCTGCCCACCCAGCAGGAGGACGCCCTGGCGGCAGGCCCCCATCTGCAGATCCTGGGCATCGCCCTGGTGTTCATCTGCCTGATGATCCTGACCAACGCCATCCTGCAGACCTACGGCAAGGAGAAGCTGCCCATTTTCACCGTCATCGCCGGCGGCATCACCAAGATCGTCATGAACTACATCCTGGTGGGCAACCCCGACATCAATATCCACGGCGCTCCCATCTCCACCCTGTGCTGCTACATGGTCATCGTGGGGCTGAACCTGTTCTTCGTGTGGAAATACTCCCCGGAGAAGCCCAGGTATCTCCAGATCTTTCTCAAGCCCGTGGCAGCCTCCGTGCTCATGGGTGCAGCCGCCTGGGCGGTCCACGGCTTCGCGGCCCGGGCCCTGGCCGGACACTCCGCGTATCTCGCCAACGCCGCCGCCACCTTCTGCGGCATTCTGGCGGGCGTGGTGGTCTACGCCGTCCTGGTCATCGCTCTCCGCATCCTGCGGGCGGAGGACGTCCGTTCCATCCCCCACGGGGAGACGCTTATTAAACTTCTGCACTTAAAATAAAAAACTTTGAGATTTCAAGGCTTTCACCGTTGAAATTTCTTGCAAAGGCGGTCAATCTATGGTAGATTTTCAATGTAAGCCCCAGTATGACTGGGAGGATTTTCTGGAGATCATGCGTCTGCTGCGCGCTCCGGGCGGTTGTCCCTGGGACGCCGAACAGACCCACCAGTCCATCCGGCGGAATTTTCTGGAGGAGACTTACGAGGTCCTGGATGCCCTGGACCGGGACGATCCCCACGCCATGCGTGAGGAGCTGGGAGACGTTCTGATGCAGGTGGTGTTCCACGCCCAGATTGAAAAGGAACAGGGGCGGTTCACCATGGACGATGTGGTCAACGAGATCGCCCAGAAAATGGTCTACCGCCACCCCCATGTGTTCGGCGGCACCATGCAGGCTGACACCAGCGAACAGGTCCTGGTGAACTGGGAGGTCCTGAAGCGCCAGGAAAAGGACCAGCGGTCCACGGCGGACGCCATTGAGGCCATTCCCCACACCCTGCCTGCCCTGTGGCGGGCGGAGAAGACCCAGAGCAAGGCCGCCAAGGCGGGCTTCGACTGGGACGGGGCCATGGGTGCCCTGGAGAAGCTGGAGGAGGAAGTCCGGGAATTGCGGGCGGCCCTGGAGGCCGGCAAGTCCGTGGACGCCCCCCACGGTATCCGGGAAGAAGTGGGCGACACCCTCTTCATGGCCGCCAAGGTGGCCCAGTCCTTCCAGGTAGACCCGGAGGACGCCCTCCACCGCGCCTGCGACAAATTTGACGCCCGTTTCCGCCTGGTGGAGGAAGCGGCGGACAAGCCCCTGGCGGACTATTCCCAGGAGGAGCTGCTGGCCCTCTGGCGTGCCGCCAAGGAACGAGAGTCTTAACACGCGATACGCGTTAAGAAATAAATGCTGCAAAAACTTTTTTACAGGAGGATACAATCACATGAACAAAGCTGAACTGATCAATGCTGTTGCCGCTACCGCTGAGGTCTCCAAGAAGGACGCCGAGGCTGTTGTTTCTGCCACTCTGGACGCCATCACCGCCGCTCTGACCGAGGGCGAGAAGGTCCAGCTGGTGGGCTTTGGCTCCTTTGAGGTGAAGAAGCGCGCCGCCCGTATCGGCCGCAACCCCAAGACCAAGGAGTCCATCGAGATCCCTGCTTCCGTGGTGCCCGTGTTCAAGGCCGGCAAGGCTCTGAAGGACGCTGTTTCCAAGTAAAGAGGGGACTCCGTCCCCCCTTTCCCCGCAAGGGGGGACGCCGCATCCGTAAAGCAGCAAAGCTGCTAACGGCTGCGCAGTAGATTCCCCCCCCCACCGCGTCAGAACAAGCTGCGCTCCGTTCGCTTCCGCCTTTGGCGAAAGCGAACACCGCTCCTCTCGTTCTTCCTTTCCCCACCGAACCCGCTTCGCTGGGCTTCGGCGGGGGCCCCTTGATCTGGTCACTGGTGAACGGCGCCCTTGGATAGCCGTTGGCGCTTTAGCGCCTTACGGATATCGCATACTCCTTGCGGGTAAAGGCGCCTGGGGTCAAGGAATTTTCGCCACGTACAGAAGGTGAATTGCCCCGCAGGGGCAAGAGAAGCCCCTCTGGAGGGCGCCGCGGCGAAAATGATTTCAATTTCTTGATTTGCCGCAGGCAAATCAACTGGGGAACCGCAGGTTTCCCTAGCCCCTTTCCGCTGTGTGCGTATGGGGAAAAGATGACCAAATCTGCCGGCACCTTGGTGCCGGCAGTCCTTATTTGGAGGATTTGCAATGCGTTTGGACAAATATCTGAAGGTCTCCCGGCTGATCAAGCGGCGGACCGTAGCCAATGAGGCCTGCGACAACGGGCTGGTGCTGGTCAACGGCAAGGCCGCCCGGGCCTCCTACGATGTGAAGGTGGGCGACCAGATCACCCTGCGCTTTGGCGCCCGCACCCTCACCGTGGAGGTCCTCTCCGTCCAGGAGACGGTAAAGCAGGCCGACGCCTGCACCCTGTACCGGGAAATCGGCCGGTAGCATATTTCCCCTCCCCCGCCCATAGGATATGGACAGGGGGAGGGCTGACCATGATGAAGGATTACAACAACACCGTACCCGCGGCGGAGCACCGCCTGGAGCTGGTGGGGCGGGAGCGGCTTACCGTCTCCGGCGTAGAGGATGTGGACCGCTTCGACGAGACCGGCATCGTCATGTCCACCTCGGCGGGCACTCTGGTGGTCACGGGAGAGGACCTGCACATCGGCAAGCTGTCCCTGGACGGCGGCGAGCTCCATGTGGACGGCCGCATCGACTCCGTGACCTACGAGGATGAGGGCCGGAGCCGGGGCGGCTTTTTCAGCCGGCTGTTTGGCTGACTATGGGGAACCAGGTCTCTCAGCAGCTGCTGACCTTCGGCCAGTCCATTCTCCTGGGTCTGGCCCTGGGGTCGCTGTACGATCTGCTGCGCCCCTTCCGGCTGCGGCTTCCCCGGCTCACCGCCCTGCTGGACACGGCCTACTGTCTGACGGCAGGCGCGGCCGCCTTCTCCTTTCTCATGGAGCGGGGCGGCGGCGAGCTGCGGGGCTTCATGGTGTTGGGCGCCGTGGGCGGAGCGGTGCTGTTCTTCTGCGCCTTCTCCCAATGGCTGCGCCCCATCTGGGATTTTTGGGCGGACACCCTGGCGTTCTTGGTATATTTGTTGTCTTTTCCCGCTCTCTGGACCAAAAATTTCTGCGAAAAAATGGCCCGCCGCGGAAAAAATCTCTTTTATTTTGCGAAAAAATGCTATACAATAAGAAAAACTGGGCGCATGTGTGCATCACGCGGAGGTGAGGATCATGGCAGACAAGCAGCACGCAAAAAAGCGGCCGCGTCCCCGGAGCGGCTTTCTGACCAAGGTCGTGATCCTGGTACTGCTGGCCGCCATCGGATGGCAGCTGTACGGTCTCCGGGACCAGCTGAAGACCGCCCAGGAAGAAAAGGACCGGTACGCCGCAGAGGTGGCGGCTCAGCAGCAGGAAAACGACGCCCTGGCCGCTGACATTGCCGCAGGTCCCACCGAGGAAAAGATTGAAGAGATCGCCCGGGACGAGTTGGGATACGTCAAACCGGGAGAATATATCTTTGAGCCGGGCAATTGACGGACGGCGGGGGTGCCCTCGTCCGTGGTGAAACAAACGGAAGGAGAAACAAAACTGGGTATGGAGCTTCAGGTCGGGAGCATTTTGGAAGGCAAGGTGACCACCATCACCAAATTCGGCGCCTTCGTCGCTCTGGAGGGCGGCAAGTCCGGATTGGTGCACATTTCGGAGATCGCCAACACATTCGTCAACGATGTACATGATTTTCTCCAGGAGGGACAGACCGTCAAGGTCTTGGTGCTGTCCACGGAGAACGGAAAGATCAATCTTTCCATCAAGAAAACGCAGCCGCAGGAGCGCCCCGCGCCCCGGCCTGCCACAGGAGGCCGCCCGGTCTCCCGGCCCGCACCCCAGCAGCCCAGGAGCTTCAGCCGCCCGCCCCAGCAGGCAGCGCAGGCCCCCTCCGGGGACCAGTCCTTTGAGGACAAGCTGAAGCAGTTCCTCTCCTCCTCCGAGGGGAAAATGGCCGATCTGAACCGCAGCATCGACGGCAAGCGGGGCGGCGGCCGCAGAAGAAGATAACAAAAAGGACCGCTTTGAAAGCGGTCCTTTTTTGATGAAAAAAGAGCCGCGCGGCGTCGGAACACCGTGCGGCCCAAACGGGTGGGATATTGGAAAGCTTCCTGGATTATCATAGCACCTTCGGCGCCCGAAGTATGTCGGAATGGGGCAGTGCTGAACAATTTGTAAAAACCGCTCAACACCATCTGTACAAAAGCGGAAATATATGCTATATTATACAAAAGAGAGGACACGCCTCTCTTCCACACGAAAGGAGCGATCTTTATGAAGTATACGTACGCCTGCAAGAAAGTCTCCCTGAACGATTCCATCAAGGACTATGCCGAGAAGAAGATCTCCAAGCTGGACAAGTATTTCCGGGATGACACGACCGCCGCAGTCACCTTTGCTGTGGAGAAGGATCATCTTTGCACGGTGGAAATTACCATCCGCGGCGGCGGCACGCTGCTGCGCGCCCAGACTGAGGCGCCGGATGGGGATATGCGCGGCGCCATCGACGCCGCGGTGGGCTACATTGAGCGCCAGATCCTGAAGAACAAGACCCGCCTGGCCAAGCGCCTGCGCAGCGAAGGCTTCCCCGCTCCCGCTCCTGCCGACGACTTCGAGGTGGCCGAGGAGAAGGAGTTCAACATCGTCCGCACCAAGCGCTTCTCCGTCAAGCCCATGAGCGCCGAGGAGGCCATTCTGCAGATGAACCTGCTGGACCACGACTTCTTCGTGTTCCGCAGCAGCGAGGATGACAGCCTGTGCATCGTCTATCAGCGCAAGAACGGCGGCTACGGCCTGATCGTCACCGACGAGGAAGAATAAGAACCATCTCCGGGGAGGCCGCAAGGCCTCCCCTTTTTTGCGGAAAACAGCCATTCTTTCTAAAATACTTGCCTTTCTGGCATGTATTTGTTATACTGATGAAACTTCCGCACATGGAAAAAAGACGAACAAAGGACTTTCAGAATATGATTTTTTTAGTAGACGGAGACAACAACATCGGCACCGGCCTGAAGGGCATCGACATGCTCTCCCAACAGGACACAGTGCTGGTCTTTTATCAGAAGACCGGTCTGGCCCTCAGCAAAATTGAAAAGCTCTGCGCCGGGACCCAGGCCAGTGTGCAGTATATCGAGAGCGTCCGGGGCGGACGGAACTCCATCGACTTCCAGATCATCACGGAGCTTGGGGTATTGGTGGGCCGGGGCGAGACAGACTATGCCTACGTCATCAGCCAGGACAAGGGCTACGCCGCCTCCATTGATGCCCTGCGTGCCCGGTATGCCGACGCCTTCCGGGAGGTGGACCTGCGGCCCTCCATTGAGGCCTGCCTGCCCCTGCCCTTCCTGCTGCGCGCTGCCAGCCGCCAGGAACTGCAAAGCGCCCTGGAGAAGGAATACGGCGCCGCCCGGGGCGGCCTGCTGTACAGCCATCTGAAGGCGCTGTTCGAGGCACCGGAGCCGCCTGTCCAGCCGGAAAAGCCCGCCAAAACCTCCCGACCCCGCCGGAACTACCGCAGAAAAAAAGCCGCCGCGGAAAAGGCGGCGGAGTAAAGAGTCATATGAGCACGCCCGGCCTGAAAAGGCCGGGCGTTTTTTGCGCAAAATAGTTTAGTTACCGTCCATGGCTTCCAGCATGGCCCGGACGGTGTTCTCCACGATCCGGAGGGTCTTCTCGTCCCGGTCCCGGAGGAGGGCGGTAATGGTCTCCTCTGGCATCTGTGTTTTTCCAAAGAGAATATAATTGGCATCAGCATCCAAAATTTTGCAGAGTTTTTGAAAACGATCCAGCCTTACGCCCGTATTTCCCAATTCCAGATCGGCCAGAAAGGGTACTGACAATTCCGCTCTTTCCGCCAATTGCTCCCGCGTCCAGTTCTTTTTCTCTCTGGCCTCCCGGAAACGGCGGCCCATATCCACTTTTTCCGGGTCTTTCTTCCTCATTGCCTGTGCTCTCCTATAACAGTTATGAGAAAAGTTTACCCCATTAGCGCAAAAACCAGAATATGTCATAGTACGTGTTTAACATAGTATTATATCATATGCTATAAATAAGTCGGGACTATATCAGCAAAAAAGAGCGCGGGAAATTCCCGCGCTCCATAATTCAGTCAATTCGTTAATTCTGGTGGTCCACCGCATACATATGGGCCATGAGGTCCAGCAGCTTGTTGGTGTAGCCCCACTCGTTGTCGTACCAGGCAATGAGCTTCACGAAGTCGTCGTCCAGCATGATACCGGCAGTCTCGTCGAAGATGCAGGTCTCGGAGAAACCCGTCAGATCAGAGGACACCACCTGATCACTGGTGCAGGTGATGATGCCCTTCATGCTGTTCCGGGAGGCGTTCTCCATGGCCACGCACACGTCATGGTAGCTGGCAGGCTGGATCAACCGTGCGGTCAGGTCCACCACGGACACGTCGTTGGTTGGCACCCGGAAGCTCATGCCGGTCATTCTTCCCTTCAGCTCGGGGATGACCTCGCCCACCGCCTTGGCGGCGCCGGTGGAGGAGGGAATGATATTGCCCAGGACGCTGCGGCCGGTCCGCCAGTCCCGTCCGGCGCGGGAGTCCACGGCCTTCTGTTTGGCGGTGGCGGCGTGGATGGTGCTCATCAGGGCCTGCTTGATGCCGAAGGTGTCGTTGATGACCTTGGTCATGGGAGCCAGGCAGTTGGTGGTGCAGGAGGCGTTGGACACCACGTCCATGTCCGTGGTGTACTTCTTGTGGTTCACGCCCATGACGAAGGTGGGCGTGCAGGTGTCCTTGGAGGGGGCGGAGAGAATGACCTTCCGAGCCCCGTGGACCAGGTGGGCGGAGGCCTTTTCCGTGGTGTTGAAGGCGCCGGTGGACTCAATGATGTACTCTGCGCCGCAGTCGTCCCAGGGGATCTGGGAAGCGTCGCTCTCGCTGTACACCCGGATCTTCTTGCCGTTGATGATGAGGTGTCGGTCATCGTGCTCCACGCTGCCCAGGAAGGTCCGGAACACAGAGTCGTATTTTACCTGATAGACCATGTAGTCCAGATCCGCGTTCCGCAGGTTGATGCCGCAGATCTGATAGCTGCTGCAGCCCCGCTCGATCATAATGCGCAGTGCCACGCGCCCGATGCGGCCGAAGCCGTTGATGCCCACTTTGATTGCCATGTTCCTGTGATCCTTCCCATTTTTCATATTCTGCCGGTCCTGCGGCAGTGGTTTTCCATCGCACAGCCATTATAACATTTGTTTCGCAAATTTCAATTTATATTTACGTAAAATTGCGTATGTTTTTTCTGGTTTTCTTTGGGCATTTGTATAGTCCTTCCTCCCTATTCGACAAAATTCGACAAAATTCTTGTTTTTTCCCCTCTGATTTGCTATCCTAATGGTGCCGCAGGCAGGGTTTTCCTGGGTTGAAGGCCCCTGCCCGTGCAAATCCTATCAACAGCGCCCCGGCGCCGGAAAGGAGGATTGCATGGATTCCGAACAGAATGAGCTGGCGTCCCTGTTTCCCAATGTCGCCGCTCAAATGCGAAGTGCCCTGAGCAATTTCCATCTGGCTGCCACGCAGTTGGCTCCGGCCTCCGCCCGGGAGCAGGACCCCGCCCTGGACGCCCGGGCCGCCCAGCTGGATCAGAGCTATTACCAGCTGCTGCGGCTGGCGAACAGCCTTTCCCTGGCATCGTACCTCACCCATGACGATCCCCTTCCCCTGCGGGATGTGGATGTGACGGAGCTGATCGGAGAGCTGTGTGAACGGGCCGCCTCTCTGGCGCCCATGCTGGGGTTGGAGCTGCGCTTCGTCTGCAGTCTGGAGCGGCATATCTGCGCCGTCTCTCCGGATGCCATGGAGCAGATCCTGAATCACCTGCTGTCCAACGCCTTCAAATTCACGCCCGCCGGCGGCACCGTCACCGTGGAACTGCGGCGCACCGCCGGACAGCTGCTTCTCTCCGTGGAGGACACCGGCTGCGGCATTCCCCAGGACCGGCTGGAGACCCTTTTTGACCGGTACCTCCATGCCGACCGCATGGACCCGCCTCCCCACGGCCTTGGCCTGGGGCTTCCCCTGTGCCGCCGTCTGGCGGCCGGTCAGGGCGGCGCCCTGATGGCCGAATCCCGGGAGGGAAAGGGCAGCCGCTTCACCCTGTCCCTGCCGGACCGGCAGTTGGGCACAGGTGTGTCGGACGTGCACTTCGATTACAGCGGCGGTTTCAACCGGACGCTGCTGGGTCTGGCGGATGCCTTGCCCTCCAAAGCATTTTTGCTGCGCAATCAGGAATGAACCTTCGCCGCGGGTCTCCCCCGCGGCGAAATTGTTGTTTCCTTTTTTACCGGAATGGGGTACAATATCACTCATACCACCCCCAAGGAGGGACGCATATGTCAAATGGACACGTATTCGTCGCCATGAGCGGCGGTGTGGACAGTTCCGTGGCTGCGGTGCTGCTGCAGCAGGCGGGATATCAGCTCTCCGGCGTGAACCTGCGGATGTTCCATAACGAGGACCTGGGCGAAAGTCCCAGCCGCACCTGCTGTTCTCTGTCTGACGCCGAGGACGCCGCCCTGGTGGCCCGCCGCCTGGGATTTCCCTTTTATGTATTCGATTTTGCACAGACCTTTCGGGATACGGTCATCCGGAATTTCATTGAGGAATACCAGCAGGGCCGTACCCCCAACCCCTGCGCGGAGTGCAACCGCTCTGTCAAGTTTGGAGCCCTGCTGCAGCGGGTCCGAACCTTGGGCGGCGACTATATGGCCACCGGCCACTATGCCCGGGTGGAGCGGGACGAAACCTCGGGCCGGTATCTCCTGAAGCGGGGCAAGGACCGCAGCAAGGATCAGAGCTACTTTCTGTATATGCTGACCCAAGAGGAACTGGCCCATACCCTGTTTCCCCTGGGCGGCATGGAAAAATCGGAGGTCCGCCAAATCGCTGAGGCTCACGGCCTGGTCAACGCCAAAAAGCGGGACAGTCAGGACATCTGCTTTGTACCCGATGGAAAATACGCCGATTTCATTGAGCGCACCACCGGGCAGCCCTCGGAGCCGGGACCCTTCCTGGACCAGGAGGGCCGGGTGCTGGGCCAGCACAAGGGGATCATTCGGTACACCAAGGGCCAGCACAAGGGGCTGGGTCTGTCCACGGAGCAGCCCCTTTATGTGCTGGAGAAAGATATCGCATCCAACGCCATCCGTCTGGGGCCGGACAGCGCCCTCTGGAGCCGCACTCTGACGGCAGAGCGGATGAACTGGATCTCCGTCCCGGAATTGACGGGGCCTATGGCCGTCACCGTCAAGACCCGCTATACCCAGCGGGAGGCCGCGGCGGTGGCGGAGCCGCTGGCAGGCGGCTGCATCCGTGTGACGTTTGAAGAGCCGCAGCGGGCCATCACCGCGGGGCAGGCGGTGGTGCTGTATGACGGCGACACCGTGGTGGGCGGCGGCACCATCTGCGGGACATGACGCAAAAGGACGCCGCTTTCGCGGCGTCCATCAGTGTCAGCGGTCGCTGATCAGCCAGTCATCCTGGAAAATCAGGTCGTCGACATCACCAATATGAAGCATTTGGGGTCTCACTTTGGGTTCCTCCTTTGCGATGTGTTTCATTCAGTATATGCTTCCACATGCGAAAAGTTGCACGAAACCATGCACCATCGAAAATTGTCGTACGGTTTTTTGATTATTTTCATATTGGTATTGACAGAAGCAGTAGATCTGTGGTATTCTAACTATTGCCGACAGCTGCCGGTGTGGTGGAATGGTAGACACAGGAGACTTAAAATCTCCCGGTAGCGATACTGTACCGGTTCGAGTCCGGTCACCGGCACCACAAAATTCTATATCGATATCGCGGAGTAGAGCAGTTGGTAGCTCGTCGGGCTCATAACCCGGAGGTCGCAGGTTCAAGTCCTGTCTCCGCAACCAAAAACCCTGAAACCGCAACGGTTTCAGGGTTTTCTCTTTGCCCCCGCTGCAATTTGCATTTGATTTTCCCGAAGAGCTACCTTCCGCATTTTCTTCAATTTTAGTCTCTCATATCTTGATTCTCCTAAAAGAGAAGATATCGCTCTTGTTCTCGGCGCTCAACTCAACGTTTGCAGTAAAGCAGGCCATTTCATAGCCTGTTGACGAATGAAGCCGAAGCACTGTTTCCAAAGCTGATCCATCAGATCACTTTCTCCGGCCTGAATAGCTGTTGTGGGCGGAGTCATAGTCATGGCTTTTGGTGTACTTTTTACTCACAGCAGGGCTTCCCTCACAAACTGTCTACGCCGCCTCAGAAGCGACTTGAAGGTGTACGGGTGCCACCCATTCCCCGCCGAGGGCACACAGCGGCCCACAGGGCAAGGATTGCTGCTTGCTGTGTTCCTTTGTATCTGTGGTCTTCTTTGATGACTGCATCGCAAATTTTGACTCGGAGCATTGCGATATTCCCGTTCTTTTCTAAACAAATCCCGCCGGGGCTTGCCCCGGCGGGATGGTTACCGATGAAGTGGAATCTGAATTTCTATCTGCAAAACGCATACGGCTGCTGCTTACACCACACTGCCTACGATCCGCTCATAGGTCCGGGCGGTCAGGCCGTACACCAGGGCGTACACCGCGGCAAAGACCGCCAGCGCCCCCGCCGTGCAGAGGGCGAACAGCCCCACGTCGTACAGGCCGAACAGCTCCAGAATCCGGCAGAGCATGGGAAATGCCGCCAGAATATGTAGTCCCGCCGCCAGCAGGGGCAGGAAGAACACCAGCAGGATCTGCCCCCGGATGGAGGCCCCCACCTCCCGGCGGCTCATGCCCACCTGCTGCATGATCTGGTAGCGGCGCTGGTCCTCATAGCCCTCGGAGATCTGCTTGTAGTAGATGATGAGCACCGTGGCCAGCAGGAACAGCAGTCCCAGAAAGATACCCAGGAACAGGAAGCCGCCGTACATGGCGTAGAATTCCTCCGCCATCGCCTGGCGGCTGGCCACGCCGTAGTTCCCATCGGAGACTGCCAGGATGGCCTTTGCGCAATCCAGCTTTTCGCTGCCGGTGCCGTCGGTGTTCAGATGGATGCGGAAAATCCGGCGGGCCAGGTCCATGTTCATCAGGTGCTCCGCCAGGGCGCCGTCTGCCACCAGACCCAGCGTGACCTCGTTGGTGACGATGGCGCTGTCCCCGGCGGGGAAGCTGTCCAGCCGGGCTTTCACCTGAACGGGAGACTCCTCATACGCAAAAAAGAAGGTTTCCGGCAGCTGAAAATCGCCGTCCGTATAGGCCAGCACCTGGTTTTCCTCCAGAGAGACCGTCTCCCCCGTCAGGCGGCTGTACTCCTCCGCCGTCAGGATCGTGACCTCCGTCAAAAGGCCGCTCTGGCTCATGTCCGTCAGCACCGTATTGCCGCTGTATCTGGCGTGGAAGGAGGCGGAGGTCTCATAGCGCAGGTCCGTCACCTGCCGCCCCGCATCTGCCACAGTCTGCCGCACCAGGTCCAGCGTGGCGTCGGGGTCAGTATCGTCCTTGAGCGTCTGCGTCACCAGAATATCATCGGGATACTTGCTGTCCAGGGATGTCTGCGCCCCCAGATAGAGACACAGCGTCCCGGACACGGTCACCAGCACCATGCAGGCCAGGATGCAGATGTTGGCGAGGCCCACTGCATTCTGCTTCATGCGGTACAGCAGGCCGGAGACGGCGGTGAAGTGGCGGGTCTGGTAATAGAAGTCCTTGTTGGCCCGCAGGCGCTTCAGCAGAGCGATGGACCCGGCGGTAAACAGGCAGTAGGTGCCGATCATCACCAGAATGACCGCTACGAAGAACAGCATCAGGGCGTTCACCGGGTTCCGGGTGGTGAGGGCGATGGCATAGCCCCCCAGCAGCGACACCAGCCCCAGGACCGCCAGCAGCCGCTTTGTTTTCGGCTCCCGCTCTCCAACGCTGTCACTGTGAAGCAGCTCAATGGGCCGGGCCCGCCCCAGGCGCAGCAGATTCCATAAAAGCGCCAGCAGGAACAGCACGCCCAGCAGCGACGCCGTCTCTCCCATGCCCCTGACGCTGACAGAAAAGCCGAACTGCACCGGGATCTGCACCAGCTTCAAAAGCAGCAGCAAAATCAGCTTGCTGAGCAGGATGCCTGCCGCGATGCCGCCGGGGATCACAGCGGCGGCGCACAGCAGCGTTTCCCAGAAACACAGGGCAGCGATGTGGCGCTTTTCCAGGCCCAGAATGTTGTAGAGCCCCAGTTCCTTCTGCCGACGCTTCATCACAAAGCTGTTGGCGTACAGCAGCAGCACCGCTGAAAACAGCGCCACCACAAAGCAGCCAATAGACATCATGACCTGCAGGTAGGCGGCGCCCCGCACCGTCTGAATGACCTCGTTCCAGGTCAGGAACCGCAGGATATAATACATGGCGGCCAGCGCGCCGCAGGAGAGCAGATAGGGGCCGTAATACCGGCCGTTGCGGACAAGGTTCACCAGCGCCAGCCGGGGAAAGAAGCTGCGCTTACCCATGGTTCTCACCGCCTTGGGTCAGGACCGTCAGGGTATCGGAGATGCGGCGGAACTGGGCCTCCCGGCTCTCGCTGCCCCGGTAGAGCTGGTGATACACCCTGCCGTCCCGCAGGAACAGCACCCGCCCCGCATGGCTGGCGGCCTTCACGGAGTGGGTCACCATCAGGATGGTCTGTCCGCCCTTGTTGATCTCGCCAAACAGCTCCAGCAGATTGTCGGAGGACCGGGAGTCCAGGGCGCCAGTGGGCTCGTCCGCCAGGACGATCTGTGGGTCCGTGATCAGGGCCCGGGCCACTGCCGCCCGCTGCTTCTGCCCGCCGGAGACCTCGTAGGGGTACTTGCCCAGAATGTCGGCGATGCCCAACTGCTCCGCCAGGGGCTTCAGCTTCCGCTCCATCTCCTCGTAGGGCCGACCCGCCAGCACCAGCGGCAGGAAAATGTTGTCCCACAGGGAGAAGGTATCCAACAGGTTGAAGTCCTGAAACACAAAGCCCAGATGAGAGCGGCGGAAGGCCGCCAGGTCCCGTTCCCGGACATCGGACAGGGCCTTACCGTTCAAAAACACCTCTCCGGCGGTGGGCCGGTCCAGCGCCGCCAGAATATTCAGCAGGGTGGTCTTGCCGGAGCCGGACTCGCCCATGATGGCCACATACTCCCCCGGCTCCACAGAGAAATTCACGTTTTGCAGCGCCTCTACCTGGCTGCCGCCGAAGCGGCTGGTGTAGACCTTCTGCAGGTGCTGTACTTCCAATAATGGCATAAAGGTTCCTCCTCTTTCAGCTTGCCATCATCTTACCAAACAAGCCGGACTGTCCGCCATCGATTTGGCTTACAGTCCGGCTCCGTTTCTTACACTTTTGTAAGGTTACTCCACCATGCGGCCCTCCCGGCCCAGGTCCAGCCGCACCAGCGTCCCCTGACCGGGCCATGAGGTGAGGGAGATGCCGTGATTCAGCCGGTCCATGACCTGACGGCATAGGTACAGCCCAATTCCCGTAGATTTCTTGCCCGCCCGGCCATTGTACCCGGTGAAGCCCTTTTCAAACACCCGGGCCTGGTCCTCCTCCCGGATGCCGATGCCGCTGTCGGCAATGACCACCGTGGCGCCGTCCCCGTAGATGCGGATGGTGCCGCCGGCCGGAGTGTATTTCAGGGCGTTGGAGAGCACCTGCTCCACCACGAACAGCAGCCACTTCTCGTCCGTCAGCACGGTCTTTCCGGTCTCCCGGAAATCCAGGGTGATTTTTTTCAGAATGAATATCTTGGCAAACTTCCGCACCGCCTGCCGCAGGATGTCGTCCAGTGGGTACTCCCGCAGAACGTAATCCGTAGAATCGCTGTCCAGCCGCAGATAGGAGAGCACCATCTCCACATACTGCCGGATCTTCAGCAGCTCTGTTTCCAACTCGCCCCGGTGGGGAGAGTCATCCTCCTGCAGCAGCAGGTCCATGGCGGCGATGGGCGTCTTGATCTGGTGGGCCCAGAGGGAGTAGTAGTCCGTCAGCTCCCGGAGGCGGTTCTCGTTCTCTGCAGCCAGCCGGGCCCGGTCCTGGCAGACCGCCCGCAGCAGCGCCTGATAGTCCTCCTCCAGCAGTCCCCTGGCGGGCGGCAGGGGCAGGGCCTTCTCCCCCGCCTGCCGCAAAAGCTGCTGCAGTTCCCGGTGCCGCCGGAGAAAGCGGCTGTACCCCACCGCAAAGAGGACCAGCCCCAGCGCCAGGCACAGTACCCCGGCGTAGAGCACTGCCTCCAGGGGCAGGTCGTAGAGGGCAAAGACCGCCGCGAATACGCAGACGGCTCCCGCCAGCAGCAACAGCAGCTTGTATTGGCGTTTCAGGTAAGCCAGCAGCATCCTCAGCCCTCCACCAGATAGCCCGCGCCCTTCCGGGTGCGGATGAAGTCCGTCAGTCCCGCGCTCTCCAGCTTCTTCCGCAAGCGGGTCACATTTACCGTCAGGGTGTTCTCATCCACAAAGCTGTCGGATTCCCACAGCCGGGTCATGATGGCCTCCCGGCTGACGATCTCGCCCCGGTGCTCCAGCAGGAGCTGCAAAATTTTGAACTCGTTCCGGGTCAGCTCCACTTTCTCTCCGCCCGCCGTCAAAGTCCCATCGGACACATTCAGCACCGCACCGCCGCACTCCAGCAGGTGGGCGGTACCGGCGAAATCGTAGGCCCGCCGCAGCATGGCCTGCACCTTGGCGGAGAGCACCTGGAGGTGAAAGGGCTTGGCCAGCAGGTCGTCCCCGCCCATCTCCATGGCCATCACCAGATTCATGTCATCTGAGGCGGAGGTGAGAAATAAAATAGGGACCTTGGACACCTTTCGGATCTCCCGGCACCAGTGGTAGCCGTTGAAAAAAGGAAGGGAGATGTCCAGCAGCACCAGCTGGGGGTCGAAAGCGGCAAATTCCGACAGCACATCGTCAAAATGTTCCGCACAGGCTACCTGATACCCCCAGCTCTCCAGATGCCGCTGCACGGCGCTTGCGATGACGGCGTCATCCTCCACCACAAAGATTCGGTACACTGTGCTTCCCCCTCCCCATGATGTTTTCATTCTGGTTGGAGCATAGCATCCGGGCACGAAAATGTCAAATTCCAAAGGGATCTTCGTTCGTTCCTGACCCAAACCGTGACCCAGACTGGAATCGAAGCAGGCAGCAGACAACGGAAACAGCGGAGCGGACAAAAAGCAATTTTGGCCAAATAGGCCTGGAAAGATCTCAAAGCAGCAGACAGCAACCCGGGCCGCAGCTCATAACCGGTCGGTCGCAGGTTCAAGTTCTGTCTCCGCAACCATAAAGCCTTTGAATCGCAACGATTTCAGGGTTTTTACTTTTGTCTCGGCAAGTAGCAGCCGCGTCTTTCAGCACTTTTCTAACCGTTTTATAATGACATTGGCTTGGCGGGTACGGTTCATCACCAGCCGGGGTACTTTCCTGCCATTCATGTACAAAATTTGCAATTCATGGAAAAAAAGGGGGACAAACCACTTCTTCTCTGGTAAAATAAAATAGTAGATATCGCTCCCGTGGAAACAATTCTTCTTTGCGGAACAGGGGTCGTTTCGGAAATAGATTCAAGCGCGAATAATCAATCTCGGGAGAGAACATACGGGGAGATTCGCTTATGACCGGCAGAAACAGAGAATTGAAAAAGCTCGGGGCGATTGCAGATAAGATCATCGCCCGGAAAGCCGAGACGTCCGCGTTGAGCGACGCCGCGCTCCGGAATAAAACATGGGAGTTTCGGAGGCGTCTGGCCGAGGGCGAAACGCTGGACGATTTGCTTACGGAGGCATATGCTGTTGTCCGGGAGGCAGCCCGCCGGGTGCTGGGAATGGAGCACTTCTATGTGCAGCTGATCGGCGGGATCGTGCTGCATCAGGGCCGGATCGCGGAGATGTGTACCGGAGAAGGCAAAACGCTGGTGGCAACTTTGCCTGCTTACCTCAATGCGCTGACGGGGGAGGGCGTCCATGTCGTCACGGTCAACGACTATCTGGCAAAGCGTGACCGGGAGCAGATGGGGCAGGTGCAAGAGTTCCTGGGTCTGAGCGTTGGCGTGGTGTTGAGCGGTATGAGTATCGCAGAGCGAAAGAAGGCGTACGGCTGCGACATTACATATGTGACAAACAGCGAACTGGGATTCGATTACCTGCGGGATAATATGGCTCTTTCCAAGGCGCAGCTGGTCCAGCGTGGATTTCACTATGCCATCATTGATGAAGTGGATTCCATTTTGATCGATGAGGCCAGGACCCCACTGATCATCTCGGGAAAGAGCACCCGCTCCACACAGCTTTATGAAGCCTGCGATGTGTTGGCCCGGAGGCTGACCCGCGGTGAGGATGTGAAAGAACTGTCCAAGCTGGATATCATTTCCGGGGTGGAGCAGAAGGAGACCGGAGATTTTGTCGTCATTGAGAAGGAAAACCGGGTCATGCTCACAAACAGCGGTATTGACAGAGTGGAGAGATTCTTCCGCATCCAGAATATCGCGGACATACAGAATATAGAGATACAGCATCACATGAACCTGGCTCTGCGGGCGAACAATCTGCTGATCCGGGACAAGGATTATGTGGTGAAGGATGGGGAGATTCTCATTGTGGACGGCCTTACCGGGCGGATCATGCCGGGGCGGCGGTATTCTGACGGGCTTCATCAGGCCATCGAGGCCAAGGAGCACGTCCGTATTCAGAAAGAGAGCTGCACGGCGGCCACAGTCACCTATCAGAATTTCTTCAATAAGTATCAGAAAAAGGCGGGCATGACCGGCACGGGCCGGACGGAAGGAAAGGAATTTGGGGAAGTTTACGGTATGGATATCGTGGAGATCCCCACCAACCGTCCAGTTCTCCGAGTGGATAAGGAGGACCTTGTATTCCGGACAAAGCAGGAAAAGCTGGAGGCCGTCTGCCGCGCTGTGGAGGAATGCGCGGCCTGCAAGCGGCCTGTCCTTGTCGGCACCGCCAGCGTCAGCGATTCGGAAGAGTTGAGCCAGCTGTTTGCCCAGCGGGGGATCCGGCACAATGTGCTCAACGCGAAGCACCATGAGCGGGAAGCAGCTATCGTTGCAGAGGCCGGCCGCCGGGGAGCGGTGACGATCGCCACCAATATGGCGGGCCGGGGTACCGATATCAAGCTGGATGACAGGGCCCGGGCTGCCGGCGGGCTTCTGGTCATCGGAACAGAGCGCTATGATTCCAGACGCATTGATAATCAGCTGCGGGGACGCTCCGGGCGGCAGGGAGACCCCGGGGAATCCCGGTTCTACCTCTCACTGGAGGACAGCCTGCTGCGGCTTAACGGCCGGAAGCGGATGGAGTCCGTTTTTGATTTGCATAGTACCGCAGGGGCGGGCGGCGTGACCCATGCTGCGCTGACGAAAGCGGTGGAGCAGGCCCAGCGCCGGGTGGAGAATGACCACTTTGCCCAGCGACGCCATCTGTTGGAGTACGACCAGGTGCTCAACGAGCAGCGGGAGATTTTTTACAGCTGGAGGCTGCGGGTCCTCAAGGGAACGGATATCCGCGAGCTGATCGGCAAGCTGTTCCAAGGCGCGGCGGCAGATGCGGTGGAGGCCGCTGCCGCGGGCAGCCCGGCTGAGCGCAGAAACGCAGCCATACAGGCTTTCGCGGAAGTCCTTGCGCCGTTCGAGACAGCCGCCTGTGCGCGGTGCGGGGAAGAGGAGCTTCCCCAATGCCTTGCGGAAAAGATGAGCCGCCGGTATGAAAGGCTTGAGGACGCCTCCGCGGACAGCGCGGCGTTTCGGGAACGGGAACGGACAACCCTTCTTCGCGTTGCGGACCGGTGGTGGATGGAGCATATTGACGAGATGGAGCAGCTTCGCCAGTGCATTGGTCTTGTGAGCTATGCGCAGAAGGACCCACTCACAGAGTATAAAAAGGAATCCTTACGACTCTTTGAGGAGATGAACCGCAATATCAGATATGTCGCAGCCATGGCGATCCTTCGTGAAGGAAGCGAGGAGGGTGTGTGATGGAGTATACCGGAAGCCTGCGGGTATATATGCTCGGTGGCTTTGAAATGTACTATGACGGGGCGCTGCTGCAGATGAAAAAGAAGCAGACCTCAAAGCCTGTTCAGCTTCTCCAGCTCCTGCTCTACCACAAGGAGGACGGCATTTCCAGACACGCCCTGCTGGAGACGCTCTACGGCCAGGAGACGGAGATCGACGCCGCCAACAGCCTGAACGCCACGGTTTCCCAGCTGCGCAAGCTGCTGCGGGACACCCATCTGCCGGATGAAAACTATATCCGGGTAAAATTTGACCGCTACTATTTTGAAAGCTCTTTTCCCACCTGGGTGGATACGGAAGAGGCGGCGCACCTTCGGCAGTCGGCGGACCTGATGTCCGGCATCGACAGGGTAAATACCCTATACCGGCTCTGCGACCTTTACCGCGGCAGGTTCCTGCCGGAGCTTGACGGCGAGAGCTGGGTGGAGATTGCCCGCGCGGGCTATCAGAGAATTTACAGGGACAGTCTGAATGAGGTGTGCCGCGCGCTGAAGGAGCGGGGGGCCTACAATGAGATTCTGCGCCTGACAGGACTTGCCTCCAAAATATTCCCCTTTGACGAGTGGCAGGTCTGGCAGCAGGAGAGCCTGCTGGCACAGGGACGGATCAGGGAGGCCCACGAATTGTACAGGCAGGTGGAAAAGCTGTACCTGACCGAGCTGGACGCGCCGCCCCCGGAGCGGATGCGCGCCCGGTTCAGAAAGCCGGAAAAGGAATCCTGGCGAAAATCCGAGACCGCCGGTGAGGTCCGGAGGTGGCTGGGATCGGCGGAAGAAAACGGACCCTACTGTATTCCATTGCCCGGCTTTTTGGATGTCTACCGCATCACCAGCCGCATGTGCGAAGCGACCGATACCCCATTCTGCCTGCTTTTGTGCACGCTCAGCAGTGCGGATGGCCGCTCCAACCCGGAGGCAAGGACGTTTCACGGCGCAATGGAGCAGCTGGAACTGGCGATCACGCAGTCGCTGCGCGCGGGAGATATCTTTACCCGCTATTCCGGAAGCCAGTTTCTGGTGATCCTGATCGGAGCGCAGGAGGAAAACCTGGATGCGATCTCCCAACGGATCAGCCAGCGCTTCCGCGGCATCACCGACTCGGCAAGGTTGTGCCTGGTCTGCCAACTGTTTTCCACGGCCGGGACGCCCTTTTCAGAAAAATAAACATCCTGCCGCACGGCAGCACCGCATGATCCGGCAAGGCGCCGGCAGCTATGCGGTGCTGCCTTATTTTTTTGATTCACGGCCCCTTTTTTATGGGTTCTGTTAAGTCGTCCTTTGTATAATCCTGTATGAAAACATAAAAAGCGGAGTAGAAGAAACACGATTTACTTCGCGCGGAGCAGAAAGGAGCGGCTTATTTCAATGGAACAGCTTGAGAGAAGATCCATCGGACGGGTATCGTTTCCCTCCAAGGGCGTGCTCGTTGTGTGTGACACGCAGGAGGTCCTGCATGTGGGCGTGCGGGATCTCGGCCCCATCGGCGTGGGCATCCGGGCCGAGGCTGACACACCGAACCTGGTGGGCAAGGATGTCATCATGGTTGCGGAAACGCTGATCATGTATGCCGATGTTGTCCGTCAGGATCCCATGGTGGACGGATGCTGGAGCATCGGCCTGACAGCCAGAAAATTCAGCAGGGATGTATTGCAGTATCTGTTTGACGGAATTGAAATGCGTGCCAAATTGGAGGAGGAACTGGACAAATGAGCGAATTTGGGAAGGGCAGAAAAGTTGTCAATGCAATCGGCATCGGCATCATGGCGTTTTTGAGCGGCGGCACCTCGGTCCTCCAGGTGAGCGCGGCCGCGGCAGAAACAGAAAATGTCGGTGAGACGCTGGAAAACGGCACGCAGACAATCAGCCAGAACCAGGAGACCATCGCCGCGATCGACACTGCGGGGGATGCCATCAATACCGCGCAGGGAACGGTTACCGATGCCGGTGAAATTCCGAGCAAAGATGGTATTCAGGGCGGCCTGTCTGGGGCTGCCGGTGCGCTGGGCAAGGTGGACGAAGCCGTCAGTAAGCTGGAAAAGGAAAACGGCGAGGCAAAGCAGGCACTGGAAGACTACCAGAATGCGGTCAAAGAGAATCTGTACCGTGACGGCGCGGCGGAGAACATCAACGATGCCAAGGATGCGGTAGAAGCCGCCCAGGGCGCCGCTTCTGAGAGCAGCCAGGCCATCAAGGACGCCGCGGAGGAAAACAAGGCGGCGCAGGAGGCAACCTACAATAACCACGCCGAGGCCGAAGCCGCGCAGGCGGAGGCCAAGAAAAAGGCCGAGGACGCGCAGAAGGCCCTGGATGCCGTGAAAGAGAAAGCGGAGGATGCGAAGGACGCACTCGAAACGGCTGAGGACTCCGTGGAATATCTGAAGGATCAGAAGGAGAGGGCTGACGCTGCGTATCAGGCGGCGCAGAAGGCGGTCGAAGAATCTCAGAAGGCGCTAGATGCGATCCTGGGGGATACCGCCGATGCGGATGCGGCCAAGGCGAACGCGAAAGACGCGCTGGATCTGGCCAATCAAAACCTGACGAATGCGCAGGATGAGCAGAAGGCTGCTGAACAGGGTGTGAAAGATGCTGAAGCGGCGCTGGCGTCTGAGCAGGCTGCAAAAGACGCCGCTGACAAAGCACTGACCGAGGCAAACAAGGCCGCCGCAGAAGCGCAGAAAGCTCTGGATCAGGCAAAAAGCGAAAAGGCTGCCGCGGAGGCTGCCGCCCAAAAGGCTCAGTTGAAAGCGGAGATCGCCGACACAGCCGCAAAAGCCGCGCAGATTGCAAAGGAAGTTGCTGATGCGGCGCTGACCGAAGCGAATAAGGCTGCCACTGAAGCCAGAAACGAAGCGACTGCTAAGGCCACTGAGGCCCAAAATGCCCAGGACGAGGCTGACCGTCTGGCAGGTTTGGCGGCGACGGCAACCACCAATAAAGAGAAAGCTGAAAAGGCTGCCAAGGAGGCGCAGGACAAGGCCGACGCCTTGAAGAAGTCGGCGGATGAGCTTGCTGGCAAAGCCACGGAACTTGAGGGCGCCGCACAGACTGCCTCGGATGATGCGGCTGCCAAGGATAAGGTGTATAAAGACCTGCAGAGTAAAGCAACCACTAAGGCAGAGGAAGCTACCCAAAAACAGGCAACTGCGGATGAGAAAGCGGATGCTGTCACAACGGCTCAGACTGCTAAGATTCAGGCCGACCAAACCGCCCAGGCTGCGCGAACTGCCGTAGACAATGCCAAAAAAGCAGTGACTGACGCGGAAGATAATGTCAAAGAGGCGGAAGATAATGTAAATACTGCGGCTGCTGGTGTCAATAAGGCTCAGGAGCTGGTAGCACTTGCTGAAAAAGGCCTTGAGCAGTTGGAAAACGATGTCGAAGCTGCCAACCAGGATCTCGAGGAGAAAAAAGCGGAACTTGAGGCTGCTAAGAAAGAGGCCGAAGATGCAGCCACTAAAATGGAAGACACCGCTGACAGGCTGGCTAAAGCAGAACAAGCGGCTATTGATGCCGCAGCGGCCAAGGAGAAAGCTGAAGCGGATGCTGCGGCTAAACAGACCGAGGCGGATGCCGCGGCAGAGGCTGCTAAGGGCGCGCAGGAGACGCTTGACCGTATGGAGGAGCTTAAAGATCGTGCCGATGCTTCGGATGCGCTGCTTAAAAAAGCCTCGAAAGAGGCCAATAGCATTATAGCTTTGGTTGACTTCAATGACCGGACGAACTATACAGTAGATGTGGCCAGGACCATGTTGGAGCATGCGGGTTATACCAATATTGACTGGGAACACGCTACGGCAAATTTCGGAACCTTAACAGGCGGTGCCAAGGCGAAGCATTATGTCGCAATTCAGTGTACTGGCAGCGATGAAAAAACGACCACAGAGTATTTTGACTTCAGAACGGACCCTCAGGAAGGCGAAGTGATTGTCTACTGGAAAGATAATAAGGATAAAGATGCGGTACGTAATCACAAAGAAGCGGTCAGCTCAAAGGACTACAAAGATTATATCAATGGCTTGAAGCCGAATGAAACAGATATTCAAAACGCGCAGAAGGCTGTGGATGCCGCAAATGAAGCAAAGACTGCCTCGGACACGGCTGCCAAGAATGCGGAAGCTGCAAAATCTGCTGCGGAAAAGGCTGCCCAGGATGCGAAAGACGCAAAGACTGCTGCAGAGAAGGCTGCCCAGGATGCGGAAAACGCAAAGACTGCTGCAGAGAAAGCTGTCAAGGATGCGGATGATGCAAAACTTGCTGCAGAGAAGGCTGCTGCGGATTGTGAGAAGCTACGGCAGGCAGGAAGTACAGATGTTAATGTACTGAGAGAAAAGCTGGAAGCTGCGGAAAAACTGGCGGAGGAAGCCGCCGCAAAGAAAGCGGCAGCCGACCAGGCCTTGAAAGACGCGGAAGATGCGCAGAAAAAGGCTGCTGACGAACTGACCGGGGCGAACAATGCCGTCACAGCTGCGGAGACGGCTCTGAGCCAAGCGCAGACAGAGAAGACTGCCGCAGTTGAGGCACTGAAAACGGCGAATGAGGCTGCGGGCAAGGCCGCCGAGGACGCGAAAGTTGCACAGGCTGCAAAGGAAGCTGCTGAAACGGCGCTGACTAAGGCGAACGAGGCTGCCACCAATGCCAGAAGCGAAGCAACTGTCAAGGCCAACGATGCCCAAAAAGCCAAAGACGAGGCTGACCGCCTGGCAGGTTTGGCGGCGACGGCAACCACCAATAAAGAGGAAGCTGAAAAGGCTGCCAAGGAGGCGCAGGACAAGGCTACCGCCCTGAAGATTGTTGCCAACGGGCTTGATGTCAAAGCCAAGGGTCTGGAGAAGGCGGCGGAGCTTGCCAAGGAGGCCGCGGCTTTCAAAAAGAACCTTGCTGATCAGGCTGCCGCCAAGGCCGCGGAACTGAATAAGAAGGCGGAGAGTGCTCAGACGACTGCAAGGGAGAAGGCGGCTGCCGTCACAACGGCGCAGGATAATCTGAAGGCCGCTCGAAAAGCTGTCGCTGAGGCCAAGAAGGCTGTCGGTGTGCATAATGCTGCCTCTGTGGCAGCTCTCCAGGAGGCACTGGATGATGCAAGCGCAGCGGTCAATGCCGCTAAGGGTAAGGTTACGGCTGCCGGAAAGGTTCAGGCCAGCGTACAGGAAGCCTACGACATGGTAGTCGATGCAATCGACGCACTCTCTAAGCTGACTGCTCAGGCAGAAATCGACGGTTCCAGGTATGACGAGCTGGTGAAGCAGTATGAGCAGGCTATGGCTACATATGAGAACGTGCTGGCAGACGCCGGGGCGTTGGAAAAGGATGTGAGTGCCCTTTCCGAGGCGGTGCAGAATGCCCTCGACGCCGCAAATGGAGTGTTCTCCTATCGGACCCCGGCTTCCGTCGGCAACGGTGATTCCGGCAATTCCGGCGGCACGAATCCTGCGGAAAATCCCAATGGAAATACGGAGCTTGCCGATATCGCAGACGAGAATGTTCCTCTGGCGGGCAGCATTGACACGGACGCAGAGCCCGCCGACATTGCGGACGAGAAGGTTCCTCTGGCAGGCAGCGTTGCCACCGGCGCGGAGCTTGCCGACATCGGGGGCGAGGCTGTTCCCCTGACGGGCGACATTGGCGGTGAAACCCGCGAAGTGAACGCCCCCAGCGCAGCCGTTCAGGACGGTCAGGAGGACGCGCAGGCAGAAACGCTGGGAGAGGAAATGTCTCTGGAAGAAATTGCGGATGAAAAGACTCCCCTGGCTGCCGCTCCCGCACAGTCTATGGAAATGAACGGCGGCATCCTGGGTGCCCTCGCCGCGGCGTTTGGCGCACTGCTGCTTCTCCTGGGCAAGCGTAAGAAAGAAGAGGAAAAGGAGCAGTAAGCCCTCTCGTGTCGCTGCAGCAAACCAAAGCATGAGAAAATGAATAAGGCACCCTGAATATTCCAGGCACCCCGAGACTCTCTGTGGGTCTTGGGGTGCATTTTGGTTTTACCGTTGTATGCGAAGAAACGCCGCCTCCCAATCAGAAGCGACTTTTGCGCAGCGCCTGTTTATTCACAAATGCCCGAAGCGTCACTGGGATCTTACGGCCGGCGTTGCCAAATATCTGGTGCAGAGAGGATGGTGCCAATGCTGTGGGCAGAGACGTTCCTGTTCTTTGTTTACTGCGACGCAATTCTTGCGTACTTCCACCGGGTGTGAATTCGGCTCTCCCTGCTGATAGGAACTGGATGGGCTGCAAGGCCGCACAGTGCCAGGTGGCTGATAAATCTTCCTTTTCCTTAAAATCCGCCTGTGAGGCTATTCTATCGGCCTGACCCAAGCCGTGACCCAGACTGGAGTCGGAGCAGGCAGTAGACAACGGAGCCAACGCAGCGGACAGCAAGTGATTTTGACCCAATAGGCCCGGAAAGATCTCAAAAGCAGCCGACAGCAGCCTCGGCCGCCGCTCATAACCGGTCGGTCGCAGGTGCAAGTCCTGTCTCCGCAACCATAAAAACCACTGATTTCGAAAGAAATCGGTAGTTTTTATGGTGATTTCAGATGCTGCACTTTAAGTACGTCTGCTATTTGTCCATTGACTTTGCCGAAACGGAAGGATATACTGCTTATAAAGATACATATAATTTGGAAAAATGGCAGTTATTTTCGATTTTGTTCCCAAATATTATTTATGAAAAGGGGCCTATGCCATGACTGACAAGCGCAGGCTTTTTCCCTCTATTGAAAAAGCTCTGATCTTCATCGTGCTGGCCGCTGTGTTTCTCTCCTCGGGGACCTCGCGGCTTCAGCGCCCTTCCGCACCGGGCGGTGTGGAGCAGCTGGACGGCTGGTATTACCTTCAGGATGGACAGAGAGTGGATGTGGATCTGCCCTGCTCCATCACGTTGGACGGCGGAGCGGACCTGGTGCTGTACAATGACAGTTTTTCCTCCGTTCACGCCAGCACCTTGACTACCCGGGGCGCCGTCTACCGTCTTCAGATCCTGCTGGGAGATCAGGTGCTCTACGCCTATGAGGATTCGGATTTCCCCCGAAATGAACAGATGCGTTCCAAGCTGTACTGCACTGCCTCCATCCTGGGGGGGCCGGAAGATCAACCCCTGGCTCTGGTTTATCAGAACCCCGGGGACGGTCACTTTCACCTCTCCGCCGTCTATCTGGGCAGCAGCAGCGCCGTTTTTCGCTGGCAGGCATCCAGTGATATTTTCACCTTTGTCATGGTCTTCACCATGCTGCTCATGGGGATCATCGCCCTGGGGATCCACATCTACCTGTCGGTCATCCACATGCCGGATCCCCGTTTTGCCAATGTGGCCTGCTTCCTGTTCATCTGTGCCACCTGGTGTACGCTGGACTCCTCTCTGATCCAGCAGCTCACCAACATGTCCCCCTCGGTGTGCTATATATCCTTCTACGCCTTTATGACCCTGGCTATCCCCATGATCCACTTCGTCCGCAACACCGGGGAGATGGGCCGGTTCCGCAGCCTCAACGTGTGCCTGCTTCTTTTCTACCTGAACGTTGTGGTACAGACCCTGCTGGATTATTTCGGCGTCTGTTCTTTTATCGACACGCTGCTGATCACCCACCTGCTGCTGGCCGCAGGAATCGGGCTGATCACCGTATTGATGCTGAAGGAGTATGCCAGGACACATCATCGGGAGATCAAGGTCACTTTGATCGCCTTTGCCATCCTGGCCACAGGCGGGCTGCTGGCCATCCTGCTGTACTGGCTGTTGGAGATCCCCTACTATGGTGCAATTTTTGAGATCGGCATCCTGATCTATATCATTTGCCTGCTGTCCTCTCTGGTCACCACCATGGCAGCCAACCTGCGGTTCAAGGCAGAGGCCATCATTTACCAACGACTGTCCCAGGAAGACCGTCTCACCGGTCTTGCCAACCGGCGCGGCTTTGAAAAATACCTGACAACTCTGGAAACGGGCTCTGACAGCTATAACAACATAGCACTGATCTTTATGGATCTGAATGGGCTGAAATATGTCAACGACCAGTTCGGGCACAATGTGGGCGACGAGCTGATCATCGCAGCGGCCCGGTGCATTGAGACTGCTTTTTCCGAAATGGGCACCTGCTACCGTATTGGCGGCGATGAATTTGCCGCCATTCTGCCGGACCCGGTGGGCAGTGCGGAGGACTGGCGGAAACGGTTGGAGGATGCCATCCGCCTGTACAATCAGGATGCCCGGCATCGGCTCTCCATTGCCTGCGGCGCAAGTCTGCTGCGGGACGAAGCAGGCCGGAGCAAGCGGCTGAGCGACTGGAAATATGAGGCCGACCAGGCTATGTACGCCTGCAAGCGACAGCAAAAAGAGTATCAAGCCACGGAGTTTTCCTCCGCAAGTCAAGGACGGGAGGGAAAGCCTTATGGCATATAATGTGGATTTTCTGCTGTCAGCATTGATCTTTTTGCTGATCATCCTGAACCACTTTATGGAGCAGCGGGCGCTGAGCACCAGGAGCACAAAGGCATTTCTCATTTTTCTGCTGCTGGGCATCGCAAACATCGCATTCGACCTGTTGTGCACCATTCTCATCACTCTGGCGCGGCCTGATCTGGCCTGGGTAACCGAATGGTGTTTGACTGTACTGTATCTTCTTCAGGTGCTGGTGCCCGTTTCTCTGCTGAGCTATATCCGGACCCATTACGAGTCCGACCAGTCTCCAAGCCGTTGGAAGTCTGTCTGTCTTGTTGTCTCTACGGGCCTGATGAGCCTGCTTGTCCTGCTCAACCACTGGCACGGCCTGTTTTTCCGGATCGATGAGTCCGGCAGGTATGTCCGCGGACCATATTACCTCGGCATGTACCTGTTCGCCGGCGCTTGTATCGCAGTGGTGGCCGTCAACAGCTATATCTATGCCGCTCAGCTGGGCCAGCAGAAGGTCCGCGCCATCCGCGAGCTTCTGCTTTTGGTGGGGATTTGCGTGGTGATCCAGTCCATTTACCATGACGTCCTGTTGACCGGCTTTGGAATCGCCATGTGCATCGCCATCCTGTTTTTTACCATCAACAACCCCTACCAGCACATGGACAGTCTCACCGGGCTGTTCGACCTGAATGATTTCCGGGAGCAGTGCAGCCACTTCGTCCAGCGCAAGAAGAGCTTTCATGTGCTGGCGGTGGACCTGTGCCAGTTAAAGCGGATCAACCGCATTCTGGGCACGGATGTGGGGAACCGGGCGTTGATCCAAATGGCGCAAATGCTGCAGCAGGTGGGAAAGAATACCCGGGTATTCCGCAGCAGCGGCAAACGCTTTCTGCTGATCTGCCCCACCATCTCCGAGTACGAGGCCGCGCAGCGGAGAATTCAGGAGATGTTCTCCCAGCCTCTGGAGATCAATGGAAACAGCATCTCCTCCCCCGTCGCGGTTTGCGGCATCATTCACGCAGAAGAGCTGGACAGCTGCGAATTCCTGTTGGGCTATCTGGATTATCTCTCCTCTCTGATCGCGTCTACAAGCAGAACCGTACTGATCCAGGGAGATTCAAAAACGCTGAAAGGCTTCCGCTACACACAGGAAATCGAGCATTTCCTGCAGACTGCTTTGGAGGAAGATCTCTTTGAGGTCTATTTCCAGCCGGTCTATTCCACCAGCCAGAAGCGGTATGTCACCATAGAGGCGCTCAGCCGTCTGCGCCACCCCACTCTGGGTCCTGTTTCCCCGGAGGTATTTATCAGCATTGCAGAAAAGAGTGACCAGATCGCCCGTCTGGGTCTGCTGCAAATGCGCCGGATCTGTGCGTTCCTGAAGGCGCACCCCCAATTGATGGAGCAGATCCAGAACGTCAAAATCAATCTGTCCCCCATAGAGCTTTTGAAAAAGGGACATATCCAGCAGCTTGTGAACACAATCCGCGACAGCGGTATTCCCGCGTCTTATTTCTCCTTTGAGATCACCGAGACAGTGGCAACCGATTACAGTGAGAACCTGTGGAATACCATCGACCTGTTCACCAGTGCCGGCATTGGCCTTTGTCTGGATGACTTCGGCTCCGGCTACGCAAACCTGAACTCTGTGCTGAAGCTTCCCTTTTCCGTCATCAAAATGGACAGGTCCATGCTGTCTGGCATCTGCACCGACGAAAAGGCCGCCGCGCTCTACCGCAACACCGTATCCGTTCTGCGGAACATGGGCTTCACTGTTGTTGCAGAGGGTGTGGAAAACCCGGCGGAATTGGAACTGCTCTCCCGTTGGGGAGTGGACATGATCCAGGGCTTCTACTTCTCCCCTCCCGTCAGCTGCAGCAAGCTGCTGGAGCTGCTGCTCCCAAAGGCGGATGAGGCAAAGAACTGTTCTGCATAAGCGCAGAATCATATGATGTACAGAAGAATTCCTGAAATCGCAAGATTTCAGGAATTCTTCTGTTTTTCCGACGGAAAGGCCGAAAGAAAACCGGGGTCAGTCAGACTTGCCCATACGGGCCTGGGCCGGAAAGCATTGGGTCGTAAAGGAGATATCCCAAAGGGACCCCACCTGTAAAATCCAAAAATTATCCCCCGTCATGTGAAAAACAAAAGTTTCACAATCTCGGTGAATTCGGTAAAATAAAACAAGATCATAGAAAAGGGGGGGGATTGCATGGAATATGTGCTGGAAATGAAAGATATCAGCAAAACGTTTCCGGGTGTTGTCGCGCTGGATCATGTGCAGCTGCAGGTACGGCCCGGTGAAGTCCATGCATTGATGGGAGAAAATGGCGCCGGAAAATCCACCCTGATGAAAATTCTGATGGGCATTTATACAAAAGATCCCGGCGGGGAGATCCTCTTCGACGGAAAACCCTATCACGCATCCAATCCCAAAGAGGCCATGGACATGGGCGTGGCGATGATTCATCAGGAATTAAATCCGATCCTGGACATGACCGTGTACGAAAATATCTTCGTTGGACGTGAGCTGCGGAAGAACGGTCTGGTGGACAAGAAAGCGGAGATCGAGGAAGCGGAAAAGCTGATCGAGGAGTGCGGCCTGCACGTGTCTCCCAAGGAGACGCTGCGGAATCTCACGGTGGCACAGTGCCAGCTCATTGAGATCATCAAGGCCATCTCGGTCAATGCCAAGGTCATCGTCATGGACGAGCCCACCGCCGCCATTACCGAACGTGAGGTAGAGCTGCTGTTCCAGCATATCCGCAGGCTCAAGGAAAAAGGCGTTGCCATCATTTACATCTCCCACCGTATGGCAGAGATCTTCTCCATCTGCGACCGGGTCAGCGTTTACCGCGACGGGCAGTACATCGGCACGGGCGACACAGCAAGCCTGAGCGAGGCCCAGCTGATCAAGATGATGGTGGGCCGGGAGATCACAGATGTGTATCCCAAGCTCAGCGCCGAGATCGGCGACGTGATGTTTGAAGCCAAAAACATCACCCGTGCGGACAACAAGGTCAAGGGCGTCAGTCTGGCCGTGCGTAAGGGCGAGATCTTAGGCATCGGCGGCCTGGTGGGCGCCGGCCGCAGTGAGTTGGTGGAGGGCATCTTCGGCATGCATCCCCTCTCCGGCGGCGAGATCTATGTGAACGGCAAAAAGGTGAAGGTGTCCTCGCCCCAGGATATCATCAAGGAAGGCGTGGCGCTCATCACGGAGGATCGAAAGGTCACGGGCCTGAACCTGAGCGGAACGGTCAACGACAACATCGCCATGGTGGCTATCAAAAAGCTGCTGACCAACGGTCTTTACAACAAAGCCAAGGCCCACAAGGCCGCCCAGGAGTACATCGAAAAGCTGAACATCAAAACTCCTTCCGTCGACCAGATCGTCGGCAATCTGTCCGGCGGCAACCAGCAGAAGGTGGTTATTGCCAAATGGCTGCTGAATGAGCCGGATATCATTATTCTGGATGAGCCCACGCGAGGGATCGATGTGGGTGCCAAGCGGGACATCTATCTGCTGTTGGGAAATCTGGTGCAGCAGGGCAAGGCCGTTATCATGATCTCCTCGGAGATCCCGGAGCTGATGGGAATTTGCGACCGGATCCTGGTCATGTGCGAGGGCAATTATTCCGGCGAGGTCCAGCGTGAAGAATTCTCCCAGGAACGCATTATGACATTGGCCTCTGCCATCACGGTATAAAGGAAGGGGAAAGCATGAAAGAGAGAAAGCATATCAACACTCTCATCAGCGAATATTTCATTTTTGTGATTTTTATTGCGCTGGTGATCATTCTGACCTGTCTGAAGCCCAGCTTCATCACGCCGGGTAACCTGGTCAACATCCTCAAGCAGGCATCCATCAACGGCATTCTGGCATTCGGTATGATGTTTGTCATCGTTGCAGGCGGATTTGATATGTCTGTCGGTTCCACGGTGGCTTTTGCCGGTATTCTGGCCGCTATGCTGGGCCAAGGCAACTATCCGCTGATCGTACCCCTGGTGGTTTCCATGCTGGCCGGCCTGGCTGTGGGCATTGCCAACGGCGTCGGCGTTGCCGTAGGCAACCTTCCGCCCTTCATCATGACCCTGGGCACCATGACTGCCGTCCGCGGTCTGGCGCTGGTGGTCTCCGGCGGCAAGCCTGTCATCGGCATCAGCGCACAGTACAAAGCTGTCGCCGCCTCTACCTTCTGCGGCATCCCCATGCTGGCCCTCTATCTGGCCGTCATCATTGTCATCTGCTCCTTCGTCCTGGCGAAGACTGTATACGGCCGCCGGGTCTATGCCTGCGGCGGCAATCTGCTGGCAGCAAAGGTCTCCGGCATCAACACCACACTGATCCGCATTTCCACCTTTGCCATTGCCGGTCTGCTGGCCGGCCTGAGCGGCTTCCTGATGACCTCCCGTGTGACCATCGGCCAGCCTACCGCTGCCGAGAGCTATGAGATGGACGCCATCACCGCCTGCGTTGTCGGCGGCGTGTCCATGTCCGGCGGCGTGGGCAAGCCCTGGGGCGTTGTGGTCGGCTGCCTGCTGATCACGGTCATCGCCAACGGCCTGGATATCATGGGTGTGTCCTCCCACTGGCAGAAGATCGTGAAGGGCGCCATCATCGTATTGGCGGTGCTCATTGACATCAAGGGTAAAAACAACAAGAAGAACTGACGAGGTGTCAAGAGGAGGATCATGGATTCTTCTCTTACATAGATAAATTTTATTCAGGAGGAACGATTTATGAAGAAGTTTTTAGCACTGCTGCTGACTGGCATCATGGTCCTGTCTCTGGCCGCTTGCGGCAGCAAAACCGAAGCTCCCGCAAACAATGATTCCAGCAATGCTCCCGTTGAAGAACCCGCTGAAAAGGGCGCATACAAGATCGCTCTGATCCAGCAGCATCAGACCAATGCATTCCAGATCGCTGTTACCGAAGGCGCCGAGGCAAAGGCCAAGGAGCTGGGCGTTGAACTGAACATCCTGAGCGCCGATCAGGACGCCGCCAAGCAGATCAGCCAGATCGAGCAGTGCGTGTCCGAGGGCTATGATGCCATTCTGTTCGAGCCCGTGGATCCCGATGGCCTGCGCGACGCTGCCAAGGCCGCTGCTGACGCCGGCGTGGTCGTGATCAACGTTGTCTCCGTCTGCACCGATTGGGAGAGCGCCGGTATCTCTGCCATCTCCTGCGGCAACAACGTCAAGGCCGGCGAGAACGAGATGCAGCACGTTGCTGACCTGCTGGGCGGCAAGGGCAATGTTGCATTCCTGACCGGTCCCTCTTCCGTGACTGACGCTCTGGACCGTCTGGAGGGTTATCGCAACATTCTGGCCAAGTATCCCGATATCAAGGAAGTTGTTGCTCCCGCTGACTGCGAGTGGGATACCGCCAAGGCTCAGGCGACTGTTGAGAGCTGGCTGTCCGCTTATGATCTGGACGCCATCGTCTGCGAGAACGACGGCATGGCCGTTGGTGCCGGCAACGCTGCCGGTGCGAACAGCGGCATCATCATCACCGGTGTTGACGGCACCCCCGACGGCTATGAGGCCATCGAGGACGGCCGTATGACCGGTACCGTTGCCCAGGACGGCGGCATCATGGCCGCAGGCGGCCTGGAAGCAGCTGTCACCCTGCTGAACGGCGGCACGCTGGAGAACAACGTGATCATCGCTGACAGCGTTTGGATCGACGCTTCCAACGTTGCCGACTACAAGTAAGCATTTGCGGAAAATGCCTCTTGGCAAACCAAATCAAAAGGCATATAATGAAAAGAAAGGGAAAACGGCTTCGTTTTCCCTTTCTTTTTACAAAAACCGGAGGAATGGGCCATGCTGAGGGTTGTTCTGGCAGATGATGAAAACAAAATTCTTCTGCTGCTGCAAAAGCTGATCGACTGGAAACGGCTGGGTTATGAGATTGTCGGCACGGCCAACGACGGCCTGCGGGCGCTGGGGCTGGTGCGGGAAAAGCAGCCGCACCTGCTGATCACGGACGTCCGGATGCCGGGATGCAGCGGAATTGAGCTGATCCAGCGGGCCAAGGAGCTGCAGCCGGACCTGCACTTCATCATCATCAGCGGATATCGGAAATTTGAGTATGCGCAAACCGCATTGAAATACGGCGTGGAGGATTATCTGCTCAAGCCCCTCAAGCAGGAGGAGCTCACCGGTATTCTGATGCGCCTCGGCGACAAGCTGGGAAAGGAAGCTGCACTGGAGTTCCAGCTGAAGCAGAGCCAGGAGCGCCAGCAGGAACTGCTGATGGAGTCCCTTGCCAATGCGGCAGAACACCAACAGCCCTTTATGGCATATGCGGACGAGGGCTTTCGCACCGCCGAAGGCGTTTGCTTCGCGGCACTGGTGCGGGTGGATATGGCCGCCACTCCCCAGGACCCAGGCGGCTATCAGGTCATTCTTCGCAGTGCGCTGGAGATCGTCCGGCGGGAGCTGCAGTCTCTGACGGGCATCTATGCCGCCGCTATTCAGAAGGAGGGCATCGCCATCGTGCTGCGCATGAGCGCATACCGTACCGTGGCGGTGAAGCAGTGCTTCACGAAGATCCAAAGGGAAATCGAACAGCAGCGGGACATGTTCGGCAATCTCCGCTGCACCATCTGTCTGGGCAGCCGGCAGACCGACTTTGCGGAGACAGTCCTCTCCATGCGTCAGGCCATGTGGTTTTGCCGGGACCGCCTGTGTCATCCCCAGTCCTGGCGGGACGCGGAGAGCGAGCGGGCAGACTTCAACCAGCGGTATCTGATGGAAGCCGCCCAGAAAAAGAGGTTTCAGGTGGCGGCGGAGTGTCTGGATGAGGAGCGTTTTGAGCAGGAACTGGAGGAGAGCTTCCGCACCGTCATGTCCCGGGAAAATCTGAACGGACAAATGCTGGAGGATTGGTTTTACCAGGTACTGGAGGCCTGCCTGTATGGGATGCAGCAAAACGGGCAGGCAGAGGAACGGTTTGCGGAAAACATGGAGGAAAAATTCTGGCTCTGCCCGGATGCGCAGAGTGTCCTTCAATTACTGCGGAAGGATATCAGCCGGGAACTGCAGCGGTTGCGGGACGAACGATCCCTGCGGGAGATGCGACCCATTACAGAAGCCAAGCGCTATATGCAGCAGCACTACCGGGAATCTCTTCGTCTGGAGGATGTCAGCAGCGCCGTGGGCTTCAACGCCACTTACTTCTCCACCCTGTTCAAAAAAGAGACTGGGCAGAACTTTATGGATTACCTGACGGAGCTGCGGATCAGCAAGGCCAAGGAGCTGCTGTGCGGTGAGACGCTGTCTGTCCAGGATGTGGCAGAGATGGTGGGCTACAGCGACCTGAAATACTTCTCCCGATTGTTCAAAAAGGCCACCGGCGTCAGCCCGTCGGATTATAAAAAGCTGTACAAGTAGGTGATATCATGTGGCTGTGGACCGGATGGAAATTGAGAAAAGCGCTCTGGCGTTATGGAAATGACCGGGATCTGGAAGCTGTCCTGCAGACGGACTGGGGGAAAAACCAGCTGCTGAAGGGCTTCTTCTCCGACATCGGAGAACGCCTGCACGGCGAGGAGATCACCAAGCTGCGGCAGAAGCAAGCGGAATATCTGGCGCTGCAGAACCAGATCAATCCCCACTTTCTCTATAACGCGCTGGAAGCCATCCGGACGGATGCGCTGCTGGCGGACTGCGAGGACATTGCAGAGACCACGGAAGCACTGGCCACGTTTTTTCGCTATACCATCTCCAATGTGAAGGAATATGTGACATTCTCAGACGAATTGGACAATGCGGAAAACTATTTCACCATCCAGCGGTGCCGCTTCGGGGACAAGATCTCCATGGAGCTGGAGTTGGAAAACGAGAAGCTGCTGGAAGCCCGGATGCCCAAGCTGATCTTGCAGCCCCTGGTGGAAAACGCAGTGTCTCACGGTCTGGAGGGCAAACTGGGGCCCGGTACCGTCCGTATCGCGGTGGAAAACAGTGACCGTACATTGTTTCTGCGGGTCCGGGATGACGGCATCGGTATGCCCGAGGAGCGGGTGGAGCAATTAAACAAGCAATTCGCTGAGGATACCGGGGCGCCCACCGGCCAGCAAAAGGGCGGTATTGCTCTGCGCAATGTCAACAGCCGCATCCGGCTGATGTTTGGCGAGAATTACGGCCTTCGTATCTTCAGCGCGGCGGGGATCGGGACGGAATGCTGTGTCACGCTGCCGCTGCTTTTCCGGGAGGAATGACCGCCCATGAAAGAGGAATTGATCCGTGTGGAGCACGGCTGCTTTCAGAGCGAGGACTGCGCGTATTACTTTGAGATCTCTGTTTCCCGGGGAGAATGTATTGGCATCTATGTGGACGATCATCTGACCTCCGGCACGGCCTATCTGGACATTTTTAAGGGCTTTTCCCACATGAAGAGCGGCAAAGCCTTTTCCTGCGGCCGCCGGGTGGGCGGGCAGGCACTGGAGCGCTGGATCCTGCAAAACAGCATGATCGTGGATAAGTACCGGTTCGAATCCAGGGAACTGACCGTACAGGATTTTTTGCTGGCACTGGGGAAACCCGCAGACCGGAGCCAGCGGCAGATCGTTGAGCAGCGGCTGCGGAGTCCGGAGGCCGCGGCCATGATGCAACAAATGGAGCTGTGTATTCCCACGAATCTGAGTCTGGCAGAGCTTTCCATGCTGGATTATTACCGGCTCTGCGTCTTCCGGGTATGGCTCTGGAAAAGTGAGCTGCTGATCCTGGACCGGCTTACAGAAATTCTGCGTCAGAAGGATCTGGAAAAGCTGATGCAGTGTGTCCGGCTGCTGCTGGAGCAGGGAACGGCGGTCATCCTGTTCGATTTGGACGAGGCATTTATGTACCGCTGCTCCGACCGGATCGATGTCATCAAAAACCGGAAGACCTGCTACCGGCTGTATCCGGAAGAATACGGCGAGAAACTATACGAGATCCTTGGCTGGAAGTGCCGCAGCAGCGGGATGAAACAGGTCGGGCAGTACAGCGGAGACGATCTCGTGCTGCGCGCGTCCGACCTGACATTTCCCGGAGTGCCGCCCCTGAATTTTCAGATCCGCAGCGGCGAGATCGCTTGTTTGCGAGACGAGAATTACAGCACAGCGGTGCAGCTGCGGAACTGTTTCCTGGGCGGGCAGCGCTGGCTGGCCGGTACGTTCTGCCTGAGTGGGACCGTGTATACCCACGGGGAGCTGGCCAAATTGATCGGCACCGAGATCGGGATCCAGCTGGAAAGGCCGGACCGCCCCAATGGGGTGCTGTTTGACAATTTGACCGCCCTGGACAACCTGAGCACCTGTCTGCTTCCGAAAGCAGGCAAGCGGATCGCCGCCAGGCAGGTCACGGAAAACATCCTCTCCGAGGCATCCCGGTGGTTCCCCAGAGAGGATCTGCAAAAGCCCCTGCGGGCTTGGTCACTCCCCCAGCGCCTGCGGTTTTCTTACTACAAATGGTATCTTCTGAATCCGAAGCTGCTGATCTGCTTTTTCCCCTTCGCCGGCCAGGAGGCAGCACATCACGAGATGATCATTGATATGCTGGTGACCTGCGCGAAGCGGGGAATGGCCATCTGGGTGATCTCTTCCGGCATTGACGCCATCTGCGAGAAAACAGAGAACCAGGAGTTTCTCAGGCGTCTGCGCTACCTCAACTGACTGCGCAAAAACACCGCCGAAGCCTGTTTTCAGGCTTCGGCGGTGCTTGTTTGCCTATATGGCTATAACGCTTCGCGATATTACGGTTCGGCACACTCGCTGCCGCCGCGGGTGACCACCCGCACCCATTTCCAGCTGTGGAGCCGGATCGTCACGGGAATGATCTTATAGAGCTGGTCCCACTTCAGCAGGAAAAACACCATCACCGGCGCCAGATTCCAGCGGAAGGCCGCCAGGGCGGACAGGGGCACAACAATGAGCCACATGCTGATGAGATTCATCTTGGCGCTAAAGGCGGTGTCTCCGCCGCCGCGGATGATGCCGTTGTCGCAGGCCACCTGATAGGATGTTCCCACGGTGGTGACGGCGATCACGGCCATAAACTGCATGGAGAGGACATGGGCACGCTCTGTCAGCGAGCCGCCGAACACCGTCAGAATCGGTTCACGCAGCAGGAAGATGGCAAGGCCCGTGAGAATGCCGATGACGGAAAACAGTACCTCCAGCGTATGCACTAGCTTCTTCAATTCCGCCCGCTTTCCGGCGCCGATGGTCTTGCCCACCACAATGCCGGATGCCGACGAAGCGCCGTATGCGACCACGGAGAGCACCTGATAGGTCTGCACGGCGATGGCGTTGGCCGCCGTCACGTCGCCGCCCAGGTGGCCCAGAATCCCCGTCTGCACCATTTGTGCCGCACCCCACTGGGCCTGGTTGAGCAGAACGGGAAAGGAGACCCGGATATAATCCCGGATATAACTGGTGTCGATGAAAATCAGCTTCTTCAGCGTCAGGCACAGCTGTTTCTCCCGGAACTTCAAATAATAGATGACGATCAGCAGCTCTACACAGCGGGAAACCAGCGTGGCGATGGCCGCGCCGCGGACGCCCAGCTCCGGAAATCCAAAATTGCCGTAGATCAGCAGGTAATTCAGGCAAACATTGATGCACAGGGTGGAAAAGGAAATGATATAGCCGATGGTTACAATGCCGATGGACCGCAGGGACGCCACCAGGATACGGGTCACCGTAAAAATGATGTAAGAGAAGCAGATGATGCGGAAATACCGGACCCCTTCCGCGATCACCAGCGGTTCGTTGGACAGAAGGCCCAGCAGCTGCTGCGGCGCAAGCACGACGATCAGAAACATCAAAACCGCCATTGCGCCGCCGAAACGCAGTGCGGAACCAATGATGTGGGGGATCGGATCCAGTTTGTTTTTCCCCCAATATTGGGCGCCCAGCACCACCGCCCCCTCGCCGGCGCCCTCCACCAGCATCTGGAGCATGAACTGCACCTGGTTGCACAGGCTGACGCCGCTCATGGCGTTCTGGCTGTACCGCCCAAGCATGACCGTATCCATCATATTGACGCTGTATGTCAGCAAATTTTGCAGTGCCAGAGAGAGTGCCAGCACAAAAAAGGTCTTATAAAACCGCTTTTCCCGTATCATGGAATGTATGAACTCCTTGTTTTTCCCGCTTATTTCACGTTAAGCCGGCCGTTTCAAATATGCGCGGGACAGACACGCAAGTACCGGACATGACGGAGCGGATGATGAGGGGCAATGCCAGGACCGGCATTGCCCCTTCATTGATTTTGGTAAGTACGGCAAGTCGCCCCTTCATGTGTCGGTCCTACGAGATCACCAGTCTGCCGCGGCCGTTTTCTTTTGCCTGATACAGTGCCTTGTCCGACGCTTCATACAGCTGATTAAAGGTCGCATCCGGTGCGGCGATGGCCACGCCCACAGAGATCCCCGTTCCTCCGTCTGCTCCCTTCAGCGTGATACTCACCTTATCAAAAATCTGCTGTGCCCGCTCCCGGATGACTGCCTCCGGCGTATCCATGCTGAAAAAGAGTGCCGCCGCGAACTCATCGCCGCCCATGCGGCAGGCGCGGTCCTCTTTTCGCAGGGACACATACAGCGTCTGTGCCACCAGGATCAGGAACTTGTCTCCGTTATGATGCCCGAATGTGTCGTTGTAATCCTTGAATTTGTCCACATCCATCATCAGCATCATGACCTTGGATTTCCCCTCCAGGAGCTTCAGCTCCACATCGCTGCGGAATGCGGCGTGATTCAAAAGTCCCGTCAGGGAATCGCGGCGGTAGGTATCCTCCCAGTATTTCAGCCGGATCTGGGCCTTGTTCTGTTCCGCGTCCGCCAGCATCTTCATGGAATAAGTCTTGGTGATATCGGCGATAATGATCTCCGACCGTTCGGTGCGGACCGCGGAATCAAAATACACTCTGCCGAAGCAAAATACGTAGATGTCAGAGCCGTCCTTGCGGCGGAGCCTATGTTCCTGGAATACCAACGGGCTCTTGGCAAGGCAGGCATTGGTGTGGCACAGATACTCCGTACGCTCCTCTTCCGGGATCAGATCCGCCTGGAACACGGGTTTTGTCTGGATATCTTCCGACGTGTATCCCGTCAGCTTCTCGAAATTTTCATCTACAGTTACGATCCGCATGGATTCATCCAGCACATATCGGCTGTACGGGACCAGATGCACATGGTTGCCGGTTTCCACACTGTCGTCGGTGGGTTCTGTATGCGCTGCATGCCCGTTTCCGCTCTGTTCGGCCGCATCGCCGTTTGGAATCTCGACCGGTGAATTTTCCCGCAGCATCTGGAGAAACTCCGACACAATAAAGGGGTCGAACTGGCTGCCCGCGCAGCGCTTTAACTCCTCCATTGCATCGGAAGGAGACATGGCATACCGGTACGAGCGGTTATTGGTCATGGCGTCATACGCATCCACGACCGCGATCACCCTGGACAGGAGCGGAATGCTCTCACGGCTCAGGCCGTCCGGATAGCCCTTGCCGTCCCAGCGCTCATGATGGTGCCGGATCTCATCCGCGATCCCCCGGAGTTCATTATTACTGTTGGCAATTTCAAAACCTTTTTCCGTATGGGACCGCAGGATCTTCCACTCCTCATCCGAAAGATTGCCCGGTTTATTGAGGATCTCCAGCGGAATTCCGATCTTGCCGATATCATGCAGGAGGCAGAGCAGAGACAGCTTGCTCTGCTGGATATCCGTCAGCTCGATCCGCTTTCCCAGCTCCGCGCCCATCTGCTGGGTGCGGCGCACATGGTGCTCCGTGTCGCTGTCGCACTCCTGAAGCGCCCGGATCAAGGATGTCAGCATTTCCGAATGGATGGATTCCCGGTCCAGCAGCTTCTTTGCACGCATCGCCTTCGATGCCACAAGAATGGCCCGCAGGATATCCGGTACTTTCTCTGTGGTTGCGCTGACCGCGTACTGCATTTTGCCGGAAAAACGCTCCTTCACCTGCGCCATGCACGCCTGCATCTCTGCTTCATTGCTGTGGCTGCACAGTGCAATGAGACTTGCTTCCAGTCCACGCACATAATAGGTCTGCTTCGGGAAGCACTGCCGCATGGTATCCGCCAGCATTTTGATCGTCTGGTTTCCCGCCTGGTTACCCATGGTGCTGTTGATCACCGACAGGCTGTTGATGTCGCAGATCGCCACCGCTGTGGGGCACGGAAACGCGTTGGGGTTGCTGCCCGCAAACAGCTGGAAGCTCTCCCAATCCTGAAAGCCTGTCAACAGATCGGTTTCCAGAGCCGCGTCTGAAAAGACAAACAGCTGTCCCAGTCTCTGCCCTTTTTCATTCTTCAGGCTGCGGATATCACATCGCAGCGGCCGGACATCATGACCGTTTTTGATATAGCATTGCAGTGAAAAGCTGTCGTCCTCTGTCTCTGCACCCAGGGAGAGGTCGTAACAGTTCAGGAAATCCTCCAGAACAGCGCATTTTTCCGGCTGGATCCCGCCCAGCAGCGCGTCGGCTCTTTCATTGTGCAGGATCAGGTGATCATTGTAGTCAAACAGAACGATTCCCTGCCCGATATTTTCAAAAATACTGGTTTTCAGACAGTTCAGCATGCCGTGGGTGGAGTAGTCAAAACAGCTCCAGTACAGCAGGAAGGCCGTCAGACTGTATCCGCAGATGGAGTAGTCCAGCAGGCTGTAAACACTTTCTCCCGGCCAGAACAGAAACACGCCGTTCACGGACACGATGACCAGGATCCCCAGGATCACATACTGGTACTGCGCCCGGTATTCCTTGGGGATGCTGCACATTTTCCGGATCAGCAGGACTACGACCACCACCACCAGCGTATAGGTGAACAGAAGGTGCATGACGTAAAGCGGCCGCATCTGATAGCTGTACTTGGCAATGAGGGTATTTCTCTGGACATAGTGGATGGCAATTTCATAAAAGGGGTTGATGGCAAAGACCACGATCTCAAATATGGTATACAGAACACTCAGCCTTATGAGCGTTTTTCCTGTCCTCGTGAATTTGCCTTTCGTGAAATACACCGTAAACACCAGCAAACAGAGCAGCATGACGTCGATGGTGACAAAATAGACGCTGGACATCACGGACATGCACAGATAGTCGTCGTTCAGGATGCTGATCAGGTAGCTGATATCCACCACGGCTGCCCCTGCGCAGGCATAGCCCAGGAAACGGCCTGTGGTCTTGTTTTTCTGAAAGGACTTGATTGCCAGAAATCCATCTACCACAGCGATCAGAATGGAAATCATCGTATAGCAATCCAAAAACGTCGCATTCATGCCGGTCATTCCTTTCTCTTCGGCGGTATCGCTTGCCTGTTTGCGGCGACTCTAATTTCTTTATATACCATTTTTGTACATATATCAATATTATGCACAAATTTTGGCGAAAAATGTTTTTGGAAATATCAGGAGGATCAAAAAAATGCTTTTGATCCGCGCATATCATGGCCGTCCAGCAGTTGTCAGTGCGTTCGCCTGGCACAAGATCGTGATCCCTATCCGACACCAGAATGTCCTCCGTGACTCGCTGCGACGGCTGCGGAAGCGGAGACACATGGCCGCTGACCGGCTCTGGGCTGAACAGCAAGGAGATCGGGGTGTCGGCCCCGGAGCCGCCGGAAGCGGGCGAAATTCCACGACAAATGGGATAATCGGGAGAAAATATTACTGAGAGGAATCAGATATATCGTTCCAGCTCCACGGCCAGAGCGCCTGACGCAGGACTGCCAGACAGAAGTGGAATGCCGGCGGCTTTTGGAATCGTACACAAAAAAATGTGGCTGGCGGGCAGTGAATTTCCGCCACGTTTCCATTTCCTTTTTTTGAGAGGTATGATATCATAACTGTACTTGAAAATGATATTCGAGGTGGTCATCATGAAAACAGGTCTGGTCCTGGAGGGTGGTGCCCTGCGGACCATCTTTTCCGCCGGTGTGTGCGATGCGTTTTTGGATGGCGGGCTGCCCATGCCGGACTACACCATCGGCGTTTCCGCCGGTATCGCTTACGGCGTCAGCTATCTCTCCCAACAGAGCCGCCGGAATCTGAAGCTGGTGACCACTTACGCCAACGACCCCCGCTACATGAGCATGCGGAACCTGCTGGACCGCAGGAACCGCTCCTATTTCGGTCTGAAATTTGCCTACGAGACCATCCCCAACCAGCTGCTGCCCTTTGACTACGACACCTTTGAGGCCTATCCCGGCACTGTGGAGGCGGTGGTCACCAATGTGGACACCGGCAAGGCGGAGTATGTGCCTGTCCCCCGCCGGGACGCCCCTAACCTGGTGCTGGAGGCCACCTGCGCCATTCCCCTGATGTTCCCCATCATAGAGGTGGATGGCCGTCCCTATTTAGACGGCGGCTGTACCGACCCCATCCCCTGGAAGCGGGCCTTTGAGGTGGGCTGCGACCGGGTGGTGGTGATCCTGACCCGGGAGCGGGACTACCGGAAGAACGCCGACAACTCCTTCCGGATGGTGAAAAACACCTTCCGCAAGCATCCGGAATTCGTGGAGGCCATGCGGACCCGGGCGGAACGCTACAACGCCAGCCGGGAGGAGCTCTTCGCTCTGGAGCGGGAGGGCAAGGTCCTGGTCATCGCGCCGGAGGACACCCTGGGTTGCTCCCGGACGGAAAAGGACCTGGAGATCCTGCGGGGCCTGTGGCAGGCGGGCTATTTCGCCGGCCGCCGCTGCGCGGAGGACGTGCGGACATTCTGGGCAAAAAGCAGCGAGGCCGCGTCTTGCTGAATCTGTGAAAACGGTGCCGGAAACGGCACCGTTTTTTTCGCTGGTTTCCGGCAGATTTACATCCCTATTTAACAGTCTTTTGGCGTCTTCGTCATATTTCCGGTTTTTTTACGGATAATTTACTCAATTTTTTCCGAAAACCTTACATTTGTTCATTCCGCCGCTTCTCAATTTCAGCACAAACAGATATAATAAGTCTGCAACGTTTTGTTGACATTACATTTCCCCCGGCAGGGAAATTCGGATCAGGAGCATCGGCATGGACATTTTTTCTGTCTTTACCCTGTGCGGCGGCCTGGCCTTCTTCCTCTACGGCATGACCACCATGTCCAAGAGCCTGGAGAAGATGGCAGGCGGCAAGCTGGAGCGTGTGCTGAAGCGCATGACCTCCAACCCCTTCAAGAGCCTTCTGCTGGGCGCCGGCATCACCATCGCCATCCAGTCCTCCTCCGCCATGACGGTCATGCTGGTGGGCCTGGTGAACTCCGGCGTCATGGAGCTGGGCCAGACCATCGGCGTCATCATGGGCTCCAACATCGGCACCACCCTGACGGCGTGGATTCTGTCCCTGACGGGCATTGAGAGCGAGAGCGTGTTCGTCAACCTGCTCAAACCCGAAAACTTTTCGCCGGTGATCGCGCTGGTGGGCATCATTCTCATCATGGCCTCCAAAAAGCAGCGCCGCCGGGACATTGGCCGTATTCTGGTGGGCTTTGCCATCCTGATGTACGGCATGGAGCTGATGAAGGACGCGGTGAGCCCCCTGGCCGACATGCCGGAGTTCTCCAGCCTCCTCACCGCCTTCAACAACCCCCTGCTGGGCGTGCTGGTGGGCGCCGTGTTCACCGGCGTCATCCAGTCCTCCGCCGCCTCCGTGGGCATCCTGCAGGCCCTGGCCCTCACCGGCTCCATCACCTACGGCATGGCCGTGCCCATCATCATGGGCCAGAACATCGGCACCTGCGTCACGGCGCTGCTGAGTTCCATCGGCGTCAACCGCAACGCCAAGCGGGTGTCCGTCATCCACATCTCTTTCAACGTCATCGGCACCGTGGTGGGGCTGATCCTGTTCTACGGCGGAAACGCCCTCTTCCACTTCGCCTTTATGAACACTGCCGTGGGCGCCGTGGGCATCGCCTTCTGCCACACGGTGTTCAACGTGTTCACCACCCTCCTGCTGCTGCCCTTCTCCCGCCAGTTGGAAAAGCTGGCGCGGAAGCTTGTCCAGAATGAGGACAAGGCCGAGCAGTTCGCCTTCCTGGATCCCCGCCTGCTGCGCACCCCCGGTGTGGCTATCAGCGAGTGCGTCAGCATGACCAACGCCATGGGCGCCCTGGCCCATCAGAACCTGCTGTACGCCATCGAACAGTTCTCCGGCTACTCCGAGGACCGGGAGGCGGAGATCATTGCCAACGAGGACAAGCTGGACATCTACGAGGACCGGCTGGGCAGCTATCTGGTGCAGATCTCCCAGCACGGCGTGTCCATGGACGACATCCGCACGGTCTCCCGCCTGCTCCACGCCATCGGTGACTTCGAGCGCATCGGCGACCACGCCCTGAACCTGCAGGAATCCGCCCAGGAGCTCCACGAAAAGGACCTGCACTTCTCCGAATCCGCCCGCGGCGAGCTACGGGTGCTGCTGGCCGCCCTGGAGGACATCATGGACCGGACCTTCTCCTGCTTCGACGCCGCCAGCGTGGAACAGGCCCGGGAGGTGGAGCCGCTGGAGGAGACCATCGACCGGCTGATCGAGGAGATCCGGATGCGCCACATTCGCCGTCTCCAATCCGGCGACTGTACCATGCAGCTGGGCTTTGTGCTCAATGACCTGCTGACCAACTTCGAGCGTGTCTCCGACCACTGCTCCAACATCGCCCTGTCCGTCATTGAGGAGAAGGACTCCTCCGTGGACCGCCACGCCTATCTAAACGTCCTGAAGGACGAGGGCAGCTTCACCAGCAGTCTGAACCAGGCCATCCGGACCTACCAGCTCCCTCAAGAATAAGAAAACATACATGCCTCCGTGCTTTGCATGGAGGCATGTATGTTTGTGCATAAATTTCCCCGAAAGGCACATGCTCTCTCCATGTATTACAAGGAGGAGCTTGCCATGTCCGTGGAATTCAAAGCCAGCGAAACGCTGCAAAACCTGATGCGGGCCTTTGCCGGCGAAAGTCAGGCCCGCAACCGCTACACCTTTGCCGCCGCCCTCTGCAAGCAGCAGAAGCTGCATGTGCTGGAGGCCGTCTTTCAGTTCACCGCCGGTCAGGAGCAGGAGCATGCCGAGATCTTCTACAACCACATGAAGGAGCTGTCCGGCCAGACCGTCCAGATCGACGGCGGGTATCCGGTGGACCTGACCAATGATGTGGTCCAGCTGCTGCGGTACGCCCGGCACAATGAATACGAGGAAGCGGGGACGGTGTATACCGCCTTTGCCCAGACCGCTCAGACCGAGGGCTTTCCCCAGATCGCCGCCTCCTTCCGGCAGATCGCCCCCATCGAACAGAGCCACGGGGACCGGTTCGGCTATCTGGCGGACCTGCTGGAGAACGGAAAGCTGTTCGTCTCCGACACCAAATGCGGCTGGATGTGCCTGAACTGCGGCCACATTCTGGAGGGAACGGAGGCGCCAAAACTCTGTCCCGTCTGCCGGCACGACCAGGGGTATTTCATCCGTCTGGAGCTGGCGCCCTACAGCGGGATGCTTCTCCCCTGATCCCGGAGCACGCCAAGGCGTGCTCTTTTTTTGCGCAGAGGTTTTCTCCGTTTCTTGCACGCCGCCATGCAAATTCTCTCCTCTGTCCCCCAAATGCAGGCGCGCTTCCCGGCGCGCCAAATCAAAAGGAGGAAGGACAGCATGAGCAAATTGGGTAAGCGCTGGGAATTTGACGGGGTCCCGGCCGCATTTGTCACACGCAGCGCCGTCAACGGACACTACTGCATCACCTTTGAGCGGGAGGAGTCCAGCCTGGAACAGATCGAGCAGATCAACTGGTCCCGCCCCGCCATCCGGCGCCTGACGGACCGCCAGGACGAGCTGGGCCTGCCGGAGGGCTACAGCTTTAAGCTGACGGACGTTCGCTATCAGCACGCCGGCCGCTACTTCGTGGCGGAGGTGCGGACCGCCAGCCAGTATCTGGGGGATGTCTCCGCCTATCAGGCGCAGATCGCGGAGCTGAACGAAAAGCTGGCGGAGCAGCAGGCTGCCCTGGAGGCACAGTCCGCCCAGGCCGACGCCGCCGTTTCCAGCATGGAGACCGCATACGAGGAAGGAGTGGAGAGCAATGGCTGAGACGATCCTGACACTGGCCCTGGAAGCCCTGTTCAGCAAGGGTGCCGCCGACGCGGCGGCCCTGGCAGCCCTGGCCGTCTCCGGTGAGGCGGACGGCACCTATCTTCTGGCCCACGAGACGGAGATCCCCACCTGGCGGCAGCAGGCCTATAACACCGAGGAGACCCCGGTGGGCAAGCCCTACAAATGGCAGGGCCAGGTGTACAAGCTGTGGCAGCAGCATGACGCCACGGGCCAGCCCGACTGGTCTCCGGACAAGGCCGTCTCCCTGTGGGACATCTGCCACACCACCGACCCCAAGCTGGCCAAGTCCTACACCGCCCCTCAGGGCAGCCGCGGCCTGTGGCAGGTCGGTGAGTGCTGCACACTGGAGGGCCGTGTCTGGCGCTGCAAGGCCGATAACAACGCCTACGGCCCCCTGGAGCTGGCGGAGCGCTGGGAGGACCTGGGCGCCGTGGAGGACCTGCAATGACTGCGGAAGAGATCGCGGTGAAGCTGGAGAACCACACCCATGAGATCGGCTCCCTGAAGCACCGCATGAACGCCGCTGAGGAGGCCAGCCGCGCCCTGAACCGGCTGGCCACCGCCATGGAGGTCATGGTGACCAAGCAGGAGGCCATGGGGGACAGCGTGGACCGGCTCACCGGCAAGGTGGAAGCCCTGGAGGCAAAGCCCGGCAAACGCTGGGACGGGCTGCTGGACAAGGCGCTCCTGGTCCTCTGCGGCGCCTTCGTGGCCTGGCTGGCCTCCGGGGCACCGGGGCTGTGACGCGCATAGAATAGAGCGGCGCCTCAGAAGAAAGGAGAACATCATGGAGCTTCTGGAAAAACGGCTCACCAACCTACTTACCATCAAAAGCATCGTCACCATCGCCCTGACAGGTGTCTTCGCATGGCTGTCCGTGGCGGGCCGGGTCACCACGGACCAGTTTCTGACAGTCTTTACCGTGGTGATCGGCTTCTATTTCGGCACCCAGGCTGAAAAGCAGAACAGCAGAAACGGCGACGCATAGACGCCGTCGCACAGGCGGGCGGACTGTCTCACAGTCCGCCCGCTTTTTATATATAAGGAAGCCGCATGATAATTGCGCAGCTTTCTATACAAAAACAGGCGTCCGCTCACCGTGAACTGCACCCCATTTGTTAGACAGTATGATATACTATCTAACAAGTGGGGTGTTTTGCTATGCCAAAAGGA
>NZ_JAFBIV010000015.1 GCF_021531915.1 Oscillibacter valericigenes
GGATCGAAACGCCCCCACGTTTCTGGAGGGGGGCACAGGGGGAGAGGTCTTTGCGCCAAAGACCTCTCCCCCCTTCCCCGTCCCGGTGGGGGCCATCGGACAACGCTCAGGTCCGGTAATCGCCGTTGATCTTGATATAGTCGTAGGTAATGTCACATCCCCAGCAGGTGCAGGAACCGCTTCCTTCGCCCATGGTAATGTTGATCTCGATATCGTGCTCGGTCAGGATCTTCTTGGCGAAGTCCTCGTCAAAATCCAGGCCCCGGCCCTGCTCGCACACGGCGATGTCGCCCGCCGCGCTGGTGAAGTGGACATCCACCTTCTCCGGGTCGAACTCCGCGCCGGAGTAGCCCATGGCGCACAGCACCCGGCCCCAATTGGCGTCGGCGCCGAAGATGGCGGCCTTGGTCAGGGTGGAGGAGATGACGGACTTGGAAATGGTCTCAGCCTGGGCCTCGTCCGCCGCGCCCTGGACGGTGCAGGTGATGAGGTGCTTGGCGCCCTCGCCGTCGGAGGCCATCTTTTTCGCCAGGGCCATGCACAGGGCCTGGAGGGCCTCCAGGAAGGCCGCGTAGTCCTCGCCCTTTTCGGTGATGGTCTTGTTGCCCGCCAGGCCGTTGGCCAGCACGATGCAGCTGTCGTTGGTGGAGGTATCGCCGTCCACGCTGATGCGGTTGAAGCTGACGTTGACGGTTTCCAGCAGAGCGGTACGGATCATTTCCGGGGAAATGGCGCAGTCAGTGGTCAAAAAGCACAACATCGTACCCATATTGGGGTGGATCATGCCGCTGCCCTTGGCGATGCCGCCCATGCGGACCACTTTGCCGCCGATGACGGTCTCCACCGCCGCTTCCTTCTTCTCGGTGTCGGTGGTCATGATGGCGTGGGCCGCCGCATCGCTGGCCTCTGCGGAGTGGTCCAGAGCCGCGTACAGCTCCGGCATGCCGTCCTCGATGACCTTCACATTCAGGGTCTGGCCGATGACGCCGGTGGAGGACACCAGCACGTCCTCCGGCTTGCAGCCGATGGCCTTGGCCGCCGCCTGACACATTTTGATGGCGTTCTCCTCGCCCTGGGGGGCGCAGGCGTTGGCGTTGCCGCTGTTGGCGATGATGGCCCGGGCCTTGCCGTCGGCCAGGTGGGTCTTGTCCACATGGATGGGGGCGGCCTTCACCACGTTTTTGGTGAACACGGCGGAGGCGGCGCAGTCCACGTCGGAGACGATGAGGGCCACATCCTTCTTCCAGTTGGCGTGGGTCTTGACGCCCACATGGATACCAGCGGCCTGGAAGCCCTGGGCGGCACACACGCCGCCGTCGATAAATTTCAGCATAGTCGTTACCTCGTTTTTCACAGGTTCAGGCCCGTCGTTTCCTCAAAGCCTAACATCAGATTCATATTCTGGACGGCAGCGCCGGTTTTGTCATCCCGGCCGGTTGCCGCTTCAGCGGCGAGGACGGGTGACATTCCCTCGCGCCCAATGGGCGCCTCCGGCGCAGGCCCACTTCACAGGTTCAGGCCGGTGGTCTCGTCAAACCCCAGCATCAAATTCATGTTCTGGACGGCAGCGCCGGAGGCGCCTTTACCCAGATTGTCGAACAGGGCGGTAATAGTGAACTGTTCATCGTTGCCCGCCACGTACAACACCAGGGTGTCCTTCCCCGCCTGGGCGTTGGCGTACAGCTTGGCGGTGTCCGTATCGTCCGCCACATGGACCAGGGCCGCTCCCGCGTAGTAGTCCGCCAGCTTCTGCCGGACCTCCGCCAGGGTGGAAACACCCTGCATTTGGCTCATATGAAAAGGAACGGTGGTAGCCATGCCCTTGTAGTAGTCGTCCACGATGGGGGTGAACACAGGCTTGTTATCCAGGCCGCAGATCTTCCGCATCTCCGGCAGGTGCTTGTGGCTCTGGCCCATGCCGTAGGGGCAGGGGGCCAACAGGGCCGCGTCCTTGTCCGGGGCTTCGTACTGGGCGATCATCTTCTTGCCGCCGCCGGAGTAGCCGGTGAGGGAGAAGGCAGACAGGCAGGCGTCCCTGGGCAGCAGGCCCATGGCCACCAGCGGATACACCACGCTGATGAAGCCCGTGGCGTGGCAGCCGGGGTTGGCGACACGCTTGCTGTTCTGGATGGCCGCCCGGCGCTCCGCCGACAGCTCGGGGAAGCCGTAGTCCCAGTCAGGGTCCGTGCGGTGGGCGGTGGAGGCGTCGATGACCCGGGTGGTGGGGCTTTCAATGAGACCCACGGCCTCGACAGCCGCCGCGTCGGGCAGGCACAGGAACACGATATCCGCCGCGTCCATCAGCTTCTTCCGCTCGGTCGGGTCCTTGCGCTTTTCCTCGTCAATGAGGAGGAGGTCGATATCGCTTCTCACGGAAAGGCGGTCGTAGATCTGTAAACCTGTGGTGCCGTCCTTGCCGTCGATATATACCTTTGGTTTCAATGGGAACATCCCCTTTTATTTGGTGTGGGCTTTCACAAAGTCCTCGATGGCTTCGATCTGGCGGGTGGTCTCGCTGACGGCGGGGCCGCCGTAGCTGGCCCGGAGGGCCATGCAGTTCTCCAGGTTGATGGCCTCGTACACGTCCTGGTCAAAGAGGTCGGACACGGTCTTCAACTCGTCCAGGGTCAGCTCTTCCAGGGTCTTGCCCTGGGCGGTACAGGCGGCCACCAGCTTGCCGGTGACGGTGTAGGCGTCCCGGAAGGGCATGCCCTTCTTGGTGAGATAATCGGCGCAGTCCGTGGCGTTGATAAAGCCCTTGCCGGCGGCCTTGCGCATGTTGTCCGTGCGGACGGTCATGGTGTCGATCATGGCGGCGAACACGGGCAGGCACATCTCCACGGTGTCGATGGCGTCAAACACCGGCTCCTTGTCCTCCTGCATGTCCTTGTTGTAGGCCAGGGGCAGGCCCTTCATGACGGTCAGAAGGCTCATGAGATCGCCGTAGACCCGGCCCGTCTTGCCCCGGACCAACTCCGCCACGTCGGGGTTCTTCTTCTGGGGCATGATGGAGCTGCCGGTGGCGTAGGCGTCGTCCAGCTCAATGAACTTGAACTCCCAGCTGCACCAGAGGATCACTTCCTCGGAGAAGCGGCTCAGGTGCATCATCAGGATGGACAGGGCGGACATCAGTTCCAGGGCGTAGTCCCGGTCACTGACGCCGTCCAGAGAGTTGCTCATGGGGGCGTCGAAATCCAGGGCCTTGGCGGTCTGCCAGCGGTCGATGGGGTAGGTGGTGCCGGCCAGGGCGCCGCTGCCCAGAGGGCACTCGTTGAGACGCTTGGCACAGTCCTCCAGCCGGGTCACGTCCCGGGAGAACATGCTGGCGTAGGCCATGAGGTGCTGGGCGAAGGAGATGGGCTGGGCCCGCTGCAGGTGGGTGTAGCCCGGCATGACGGCGGTCTGGTACTGCTTGGCCTGACGGCAGAGAACCGTTTCCAGTTCCAGAAGCTGGCCCACGATGGTGGGGATCTGCTCCCGGACGTACATGCGGAAGTCCAGGGCCACCTGGTCGTTGCGGCTGCGGGCGGTGTGGAGCCGCTTGCCGGCGTCGCCGATGCGGGCGGTGAGCAGGGCCTCCACGTTCATGTGGATATCCTCGTTGTCGGCGGTGAATTCCACCTTTCCGGCTTCCACATCCTCCAGAATGGACTGCAGGCCCTCTAAAATGGCGGCCACATCCTCCATGGAGATGATGCCGCAGGCCCCCAGCATCTTCGCGTGGGCCATGGAGCCGGTGATGTCCTCCCTATACAGCCGCTGGTCAAAGCTGATGGAGGCGTTCAGTTCGTTTACCAAGTTATCGGTTTCCTTCTGAAACCGGCCACCCCAAAGTTTCATACATGTTGTCCTTTCACCACGAACGCGGGGCGAAGAGGTCTTCTCCGTCCCGCTGGCGTGTTTTTCTTTTCAAAGAGGTGTCCCCGGCCGGGGACGGGGATGTGCCCCTGCTGGGGCACGCGGGGGATGCGCCGCTTTGCGGCGCGGGAATGCGGCCCCCACTTTTCTTTGTCTTGCCAAAGAAAATGGGGGGTGCATTCCCCGCACCGGGCTTCCGGTGCAGCTTCTTAAAGTTTGCCCTGCTCGCGAAGGGCAAGGACGGTATCGGGCAGGCCCCACAGGTTGATGAAGCCGGTGGCATTGGTCTGGTCGTAGCTGCTCTCGTTAAAGGTCACCAGCTCCTCGGAGTACAGGGACTCGGGAGAGGTGATGGAGGCGGTGATCATGTTGCCCTTGTACAGCTTCAGCTTCACGCTGCCGGTGACGTGCTCCTGGGTCTTGTCAGCGAAGGCGGACAGGGCCTCCCGCACGGGGGTGAACCACTTGCCGTTGTAGATGAGGTCCGCGAAGTCCACGGCCAGCTTGGCCTTCATGTGGGCGGAGTCCTTGTCAACAGTGATCATCTCCAGGCACTGGTGGGCCTTGTAGAGGATTGTGCCGCCCGGGGTCTCGTAAACGCCTCTGTCCTTCATGCCGACCAACCGGTTCTCCACGATGTCCAGCAGGCCGATGCCGTTCTCGCCGCCTAGCTTGTTCAGCTTCCGGATGATGTCGCTGCCCTTCATCTTCTCGCCGTCCACAGCCACGGGCACGCCCTTTTCAAAGTCGATGGTCACGTAGGTGGGTGCGTCGGGGGCGGTGATGGGGCTGACACCCATCTCCAGGAAGCCGGGCTTCTCGTACTGGGGCTCGTTGGCGGGGTCCTCCAGGTCCAGGCCCTCGTGAGAGAGGTGCCACAGGTTCTTGTCCTTGGAGTAGTTGGTCTCTCTAGAGATCTTCAGAGGCACGTTGTGGGCCTCGGCGTAGTCGATCTCTTCATCTCTGCCTTTGATGTCCCACTCTCTCCAGGGGGCGATGATGGTCATGTCGGGGGCAAAGCGCTTGATGCCCAGCTCGAACCGGACCTGGTCGTTGCCCTTGCCGGTGCAGCCGTGGGCGATGGCGTCGGCGTTCTCGGCCTTGGCGATCTCCACCAGCTTCTTGGCGATGATGGGTCTTGCAAAGGCGGTGCCCAGCAGGTACTGCTCATAGCTGGCGCCCATCTTCAGGGCGGGCCAGATGACGTCCTCCACCATCTCGTCGGTCAGGTCGGCGATGTACAGCTTGCTGGCGCCGGTCTTGATGGCCTTCTCCTCCAGACCGTCCAGCTCGTCGCCCTGGCCCACATCGGCGGCCACGGCGATGATCTCGGGATCGTTGTAGTTCTCCTTCAGCCAGGGGATGATGATGGATGTATCCAGGCCGCCGGAATAGGCCAGGACGATCTTCTTGATGTCTTTCTTATCTTTCTTCATGATGGATTCCTCCGTATGTGTTGTTTGATGATGGTTGAATTATACGCCTATTATGAATATTTATGCAAGTGTCATGTTGCACAACATTTTCTTTCTTCTTTGGATATTTTTGCGCACTCCCACAACGCAGCCGGATATATTTGCTGTTTTTGGCCACTTTGGCAGGACCGTTTCCCCGCCGTCCTCCCCTCTCGCGTATATTTTCACGGAATATGCGAATATTTATGTATATATGCACACATTCGTGGTCAGACAAAAGCAGCGGCCTATTCAGACCGCTGCTCAATTTTCTCTTTATACCATCTTCTCCGGCCGGACCGTCTCGTCGAACTCCTCGGCAGTCAGCAGGCCCAGGGACAGGACCGCTTCCTTTAAGGTAGTGCCGTCGTGGAGGGCCTTTTTGGCGCACTTGGCGGCGGCCTCGTAGCCGATCTTGGGCGTCAGGCAGGTCACCAGCATCAGGGAGTTGTGCAGGTTGTACTCCATCCGCTCCACGTTGGGGGTGATGCCCTCCACGCAGTTGGTGCGGAAGGAGTCCATCACGTCAGTCAGCAGCCGGGCGGAAAGCTGGAAGTTATAGGCGGACACCGGCAGGAACACATTCAGCTGGAAGTTGCCCTGCGAGGCCGCCATGCCGATGGCGGCGTCGTTGCCCATGACCTGCACCGCCACCATGGTGACGGCCTCGCACTGGGTGGGGTTCACCTTGCCGGGCATGATGGAGGAGCCGGGCTCGTTCTCCGGGATGTGGAGCTCGCCCATGCCGCAGCGGGGGCCGCTGGCCTCGAAGCGGATGTCGTTGGCAATTTTCATCAGATTCGCCGCCAGGGCCTTCAATGCGCCGTGGGCAAACACCAGGGCGTCCTTGCTGGTCAAAGCGTGGAACTTGTTGGTATCAGGCACGAAATCCAGGCTCGTCATCTCCCGGAGCTGGGCGCACACCATCTCGTCATAGCCCTTGGGGGCGTTGAGGCCGGTGCCCACGGCGGTGCCGCCGATGGCCAGCCGCTCCAGCTCCATCAGGGCCAGCTTCAGCATCCGCACCGGGGCCTCCACCAGCTCCCGCCAGCCGGATACCTCCTGGGCGAAGCGCAGAGGGGTGGCGTCCTGCAGGTGGGTACGGCCGATGCGGATCAGGTCGGGGTACGCCTGCTCCAGCTTTGCAAAGGCCGCCGCTAGCCGCTCCGCCGCCGGGATGACATCGTTGGCGACGCTCATGGCCGCCGCGATATGGAGGGCGGAGGGGAAGGTGTCGTTGCTGGACTGGGAGGCGTTGACGTGGTCGTTGGGGTGGAGGGTCACGCCGTGGTCCGCCGCCAGATGGGCGATCACCTCGTTGACATTCATATTGGTCTGGGTACCGCTGCCGGTCTGCCACACCACCAGGGGGAACTCCTCGTCCCACTTGCCGGCGCGAATTTCCTCACAGGCGGCGGAGATGGCCCCGGCCTGCTCCGCCGTCAGCTTGCCCATCTGCGCGTTGGCCCGGGCGCAGGCGTCCTTTAAATAAGCAAAGGCGGTGATGATCTCCCTGGGCTGGCGCTGGCCGCCGATGCGGAAGTTCTCCACGCTGCGCTGGGTCTGGGCGCCCCAGTGCCGGTCCGCCGGGACCGCGATCTCGCCCATGGTATCGTGTTCGATGCGGGTATTCATAGGTGGTTCCCCCATTTGTACAAAATTTGGCATCATTATACTAGCAATGGCGTGGATACGCAAGAGGGAGCGTCACGGTTTCCAGGGGGAAAACCGGAACCGCCCCAGCCCCCGGGTCTCCAGGACGGCGTAGTCCTCCGTCCCCTTCTGGGCGTACCGTATCCGAAACACGCCTTTCTCCGGGTCGTACTCCGCCGTAACGGAGTTGGCGCCCCAGTTGTCGTGGTTAGGCAGGCCGGTCAGGTCCAGGATCCCCCTCCAGACGGTATCCCCCCCGGCGCTGGTAGACGAACACGTCCCGGCGGCCGTCCCCGCCGAACTGGACGTTGGCCGCCAGCTCCTTCCAGCCCTTCCCGTCCAGGTCCACGGACCAGTCCTGGGGCCCCTCAAAGCCGAAGCTCACGGCAATGGGAAAGGTGCCCCGGTCCGTCACAGCGTAGTAGGTCCGCTTCTGCCAGATGGTGCCCTCGGTCTGCATGTAGCCGTCGTAGCCCAGAATATCGGTGAAGGGAATGCTGCCCTCCGGCCATGGCTGCTTGCTCATACGGTTCTCCTCCTTCGGCATTGTCCGCCGGACCATTCAATGCCCCGGCCCGGCAGGGGGTGCAAAAAATACCCGGGGCCTTTCGGCTCCGGGTATCACCGTGCGTTTTTACTTTTTTCCGGCCCAGCCGGCGGGGTTGTCGTAGGGGCGGTAGGCGGAGGTCAGCACCTTTTCAAACACCGGGGCGTCGGGATTCTCGATGCGGCTGAGGATCTGCTCACCGGCGGCCTTGCCCAGCTCCTCGGCAGGCTGGACGATGCAGTCCATCTGGCCGGAATAAAGCTCATAGAAATTGGAATCATAATCCACGAAGCTGACCAGGTCAATGTCCCGGGCCAGCTGGATGCCCTTCTGGTGCAGGTAGATGATGGTCTCGGAGGCCATCAGGCCCTGGCAGACCACGATGGCATCGCACCTCTGCTCCAGCAGCTCGTCCAGGCAGGACTGGACGCTGTTCTCCATAGAGTTGCCGTAGCGGATCAGATCATCCTCCACCGGCAGGCCGCAGTCGGTCATGGCCTCCCGGTAGGCGGAGATGCGCTCCTTGGTGGAAGACAGCCGGGGCAGGCCGCCCACGATGCCGATGCGCTTGGCGCCCTTTGCCGCCAGACGGCATACGCTGCGGTAGATGGGCTGGAAGTTGGACACGCAGATGGAGGAGTACTTCTTCACGTCGAAGGTGCGGTCCACCAGCACCACCGGGAACCCGGCGGGGATCAGCTGGTCGAAGCGCTGGAAGTCCTCCATGGTGCTGGCCACCAGCAGGCCGTCCACCAGACCGGCGCTGAGCAGACGGATGTTGTTCTCCTCCCGCTGGGCATCCTCCTTGGTGTTGGCGATGATCAGGTGGTAGCTATGGGCGGAGAGGTAGTTCTCCACCGCCTCGATGATGGTGCCGAAGAACTTGTTGGAGATATCCGGTACGATGAAGCCCACGGTCTTCTTCTTTCCGGTGCGGAAACTGCGGGCGGAGGCGTCGGGCGTATAGCCCAACTCGGCGATGGCCTGATAGACCTTTTCCTTGGTCTCGCCGGAGACGTAGCGGGTATTGTTAATGGTATGGGACACGGTGGCGGTGGAGACACCGGCCATCCGGGCAACGTCACTGATGGTCACTTTCATATCGGTTCACCCTTTTGCGTAAACGCTTTTCTTTTTGCGCAATCAATTAGCTTATGCACAGTATAGGACAGGTTTCACGCATCCGTCAAGACTTTTTCTTCTCTTTTCGTCAAAAGTTCCGTGAATATTACCATTTTCCTATCAAAATTCACAAGCGGACATTTGGAATGTTATCTGAAATGACGATTGTCAAAAAGGTCTCTTTATGGTACTATAATGGGCGTATCCCAACAAAACAAACGTTTACGCAATCGTTTCGGCGTGTTTCCGTTTCTAAATTGTGTCAAAATATTGAAAGGAGCATATCATTTATGAAAACTCAGATCGGTATCAATGGTTTTGGCCGCATCGGCCGTCTGGCCTTCCGCGCCGCCCTGTCCCGCGATGATGTGGAGGTCGTTGGCCTGAACGACCCCTTCATGAACCCCGAGTATATGGCCTACATGCTGAAGTATGACAGCGTCCACGGCAAGTTCCCCGGCGAGGTCTCCTCCGAGGAGGGTGCCCTGATCGTCAACGGCAAGAAGTACCCCGTCTTCACCGCTCTGGAGGTCAAGGACATTCCCTGGGCTTCCGTCGGCGCTGAGATCATCTTCGAGTGCACCGGCAAGCACCTGAGCAAGGACCTGTGCCAGGGCCACATCGACGCCGGCGCCAAGCATGTCATCATGGGCGCTCCCTCCAAGGATGACACCCCCATGTTTGTCATGGGCGTCAACAACGACAAGTACACCCCCGACATGACCTTCGTGTCCAACGCCTCCTGCACCACCAACTGCCTGTCTCCCATCGCCAAGGTCCTGAATGACAACTTCGGCATCGTGGAAGGCCTGATGACCACCGTGCACTCCGTCACTCCCACCCAGAAGCTGCTGGACGGCGCTTCCCTGAAGGATTGGCGCGGCGGCCGTGCTGCCACCGGCAACATCATCCCCTCCTCCACCGGCGCCGCCAAGGCCGTGGGCAAGGTCATCCCCGAGCTGAACGGCAAGCTGACCGGCATGTCCATGCGCGTTCCCACTCTGGACGTGTCCGTGGTGGACCTGACCGTCCGTCTGGAGAAGCCCGCCTCCTATGAGGAGATCTGCAAGGCCATGAAGGCCGCCTCCGAGGGCGAGTTGAAGGGCGTTCTGGGCTACACCGACGAGGATGTGGTCTCCAGTGACTTCCTGGGCGACACCCGCACCTCCATCTTCGATGCCAAGGCCGGTATCGCTCTGACCGACACCTTCGTGAAGGTCGTCTCCTGGTACGACAACGAGTGCGGCTACGCCACCAAGATGGTGGAGCTGGCTGCCTATATGCACTCCGTCGACAACAAGTAATCTGTCTCACAGGATATTTGCTTTATCGTACAGCAGCCGTCCGGGCCGAAAGGTCCGGACGGCTGTTTTTTTGTCGAGACGGCGTTGTTGCGGACCGGTTCGCTGCATGGTATGATGGACTCGTTCAATCGGAATTTAAGGAGGTGTTCTGTTGCTTATTCTCATTATTTTTGCCTTGATACTTCCTTTTATTTACATAAAAAAGCCTGTTAGAGCCAAGAATCTGGCTGCTTATGATGTCATCATTGTTTTAGGTCATCTACCTAATGCTGACGGCGAAATGAGCACAATAATGAAATCAAGGATTTTTAAAGCCATTGAGCTTTACCATTTAAACCAGAGGCCGATGATCTTATGTGGCGGCTCTCACTTTGATCGACCCGAGGAAGCAAAACTTATGGCCAAAGAAGCTTTAAAAAACGGTGTTTTAAGAGAAGATATTTTATTAGATGATAAATCTTTGAATACCTATGCAAATATCAAGAATGCTAAAAGGATTATGGATGAACATTCCTATAAGAAGGCTATTATTGTATCATCTTCCTGGCATGCTTATTTGAGTGCCCGTTTTGCGTTTGAATTTGCGATAGATAATGCCATTGTCAATGCGAATAGGCCAGAGGATTTTACCTTTTTTCATGTTATATTAGCTTATGTTTATATGTATATCCACACTTATAAAAATCTCTTTTATCGTCTAAGTCATCCGCATCAAAGATAAATAATTTGTAAGCAAAACTATGTGCTATGATGTCTTCCGGTGAGTAGCTCCGATAAATTCCAGTTTATCGAATAGCGATATTCATATAAAAAGGCACAGACCATATCGCCATACAAAAACATTTCCCCCCATCCGCTCCGTCGGCGAATGGGGGGCTTACCCGTTGGTTGGATTGTCCAATGGTCGATACCTCTTGCTTTCTTGAATTACCGTTCGGAAAGGGGGATGAAACGTGGGAACTCTCGTCTTGCCAATCCTTAAAACATCAGGTACACGCAGTTTCAACTCGTGCGGCTCATCATAGTGAGGTATGTTTCGTCTTTGGTTCTGTCGGAGTCACGCTGTTTATTTGCGGTTTTGAACGGTGCTGAGGTCACAGTTTTGGAATCTCTTGAGCTTGCTAGCCCATGGGACTCACTCCTTTCCTGTGTCTACAATGTACAACACTTTCTCATTTTTGTCAATATGTTTTATGCAATTTTCATATTTTCAACAAACGCAAAACGTTTGCAGTCAGCAAGGCGAACAAAGGTCGATCACTGCCCCAGCTCCGCCAGAAACCGCTCCGGAGACAGGGCGCCATCCATCGCGAAGGCCTCCAGCAGGGCATCCAGATTGCCGTCGTCATGCTCGATCTCGCAGCTGAACCTCCGGAGCGCTTCCGTCAGTCCGCAGACCGCCGCCAGCCGCTCAATTACCAGCACGGCAAACACGCACAGCTCCGCTCTGCCCAGCAGGTCGGCGTCGTTGACGGCTTTCAGCAGGTAGCGGAAGGCAAAATAAACGGCGATGCGCTCCAGCAGCTCCTCCGGCACGGCCTCCGGTTCCACCGTTTCCGCCTGTTTCAGCAGGGCGGGCCAGTCCGGGTCCATCACCTCCAGAGATGCCAGAAAAGACAACGCAGCCGGGAACAGGCCCTCCGCCGCCGGAGACAATACGGCTTCCCCTACCTCCGGCAGTTCCTCCGGACAGTCCTCCTCCAGGCAGTCCTGGGCCGCCAGCGCCAGGGCCAGGAAGGATGCCAGCCGCGCTTTCAGGGGCCGGCTCCGGTCCGTCAGCAGGTCCAGCATCCGCCCCCGCAGCGGCAGCAGATGCGTCAGCCAGTCGTCTCCGTCTTCCTCCGGTTCCTCCGTTTCAAAGCTGCGGAAGGTCAGCGGCGCTTCACTCCCCAGCAGCAGGGCGTTGGCCGCCGGACAGGAGGCGGACAGGGTGATCTCCCGGAAGGGGCCGTAGTCCTCGGTGAACCGGGGGTGCTCCCGGCAGGTGACGCTGGTGGCTTCCTCACCCAGTTTTTTATGAATTTCGCAGAGGTTGTCTTCGTCCAGAAAAGGGCACCGCCCGCCGTTCAGAGGAAAGCACAGGTCGCCGTCCTCGTCCTCTTTCAGCGCGGAACGCAGCTTCTCCCCCAGGTCCCCGGGCACCGTTTCATAGAACGCGGCGCTCTCCTGGTCAATGACCACCTCCCACTTTTCACAGCAGGTGTGGGGGCAGGCCCCCGCAAGGCACTGAAACTGATCAAAATAATCCGGCACACGCACCAGCATGGCAATTCTCCTCTCAGTCGACCTCCTGCCGCAGCAGGCGGAAGTGGTTTTTCCGGAACTCCAGGACCCCCTCGTCCCGCAGCTTCCCCAGGGCGGCGGACATGGCGCTGCGGTCCACCGCCAGGAAATCCGCCAGTTGCTGGCGGTCCAGGGGGATGTCGAACTCCGCCGTTCCCGCCCGCAGGGCCTGGGCAGACAGATAGCTCAGCAGCTTTTCCCGGGTGGTGCGCCGGGCCATGTGGCGCATCTTCTCCGTCAGCATCAGGTTCTTTTCCGCCAGCAGGGCCAGCAGGTTGGCGGACAGCCGCTCCGACAGGTGCCCCGCGTCCAGAAAAAGCGCCCGCCCATCAGTGGCCGCCAGCACAGACACCGCCAGGGGCTTTCCCGCTAGGGCGTAGGACTCCGCGAAGATCTCCCCCGGCCCCGCCAGCCCCACGATGCTGCGGTTCCCCCAGAAGTCCTCCCGGATGATGTGGACGCCGCCCTCCAGCACCAGCCCCAGGCTGCGGGGCGTCTCCCCCCGGCGGAGCAGCAATTCCCCTTTGGCAAAACGGACCTCCCGGGCCGCCGCCCGGTCCAGCAGGGCGGGCAGTTCTTTGGCAGGAATATCCCGGAACAGAGGTGCGGCGGAAATTTCCATAGGCTTCTCCTTTAATTTGTTGGAAAAACAACAGACTTTTCAGTTCTATTGTAGGATACTGTACCCACCAACGCAAGAGAAAAAACGATTAAACATCGAAAAAGGAGATATACTACCATGGTACGAAGAATCATTGAGATCGATCAGGAGAAGTGCAACGGCTGCGGCGCCTGTGCGGCGGCCTGCCACGAGGGCGCCATCGGCATGGTGGACGGCAAGGCCACTCTGCTGCGGGACGACTACTGCGACGGCCTGGGGGACTGCCTGCCCACCTGCCCCACCGGGGCCATCACCTTTGTGGAGCGGGAAGCGGCGGCCTATGACGAGGCGGCTGTTTTGGCAAAAAAAGCGGCGGCACTGAAAAACAGCGCCCCGGTGCAGGTTCCTCCCTCCGGCGGCTGCCCCGGCAGCATGGCCCGGGCCATGAACCGGGATGACGCTCCCGCCGCGCCCACCGTCACCGCCGGTCCCATTTCCCGTCTGGCCCAGTGGCCCATCCAGATCAAGCTGCTGCCCCTGGAGGCTCCCTTCTATGACGGCGCGAAGCTGCTGATCGCGGCGGACTGCTCCGCCTTTTCCCGGGCGGACTTCCATGAGCGGTTCATGAAGGGCCATATCACCATGATCGGCTGTCCCAAGCTGGACGAGGGGGACTACGCCGAAAAGCTCACCGAGATCATCCGCCGCAACCACATCCGGGAGGTCACCATCGTCCGCATGGAGGTCCCCTGCTGCGGCGGGCTGCAGCGGGCGGCGGAGACGGCCCTGCAAAACAGCGGCAAGTTCATTCCCTGGCAGGTGGTGACACTGGGCCGGGATGGAAATATCATCGACTGAACTGGAGGAATATCCATGAACGCGACGGTCAACGAAAACTGCATCGGCTGCGGCCTGTGTGCCGGGGTCTGCCCCGAGGTCTTTTCCATGGGGGACGACGGCTTCGCCCACGGCGGCGAAGTTCCGGCGGAGCTGCTGGACAGTGCCCAGGAGGCCCGGGACGGCTGCCCCGTCAGCGCCATCAGCATCGAGGACTGAGCGAAAGGCCCGGAAAGCGTCATGCTTTCCGGGCCTTTTTCTGTCTATTCCTTTCCGTCCGTGGCGGCGAAGTACGTGCCCGCCAGCATGATCACCAGCGCCGCTATGTAGGTGCCGCTGGGGGCCTCCCAGAAGATCACCATGGACAGCCCTGCCCCCACGAAGGGCGCCGCCGCGTAGTAGGTGCTGGTCTTGGCCGCCCCCAGATGCCGCTGGGCGTAGATGTAGAAATAGATGCTGAGGCCGTAGGCCACAAAGCCCAGGGCCAATGCGCAGAGGCACAGAAGCGCCCCCGGCAGCCGCTCTCCCAGGGCAAGGGCGATAACCAAGGACCCCAGGCCGGAGCCGAAGCCCTTGATGACCACGATCTCCATAGGGTCCTTGGAGGAGAGCATCCGGGTGCAGTTGTTCTCAAAGCCCCAGCAGACGCAGGCCAGCAGCACAAAAAGGGACCCCCAGGAGAAGGACAGGCTGCTCATGTCCTCGAAGGACAGCAGCAGGCTGGAGGCCGTCACCAGGGCGATGGCCAGCCAGAGCCGCTTGGAGATGGCCTCCCGGAACACCACCAGCGCAATGATGGAGGTGGCCACGATCTCAAAGTTGTTCAGCAGGGAGGCGTTGGCCGCCGTGGTACGGGTGAGGCCCACCATCAGGAAGATGGGGGCGGCAATGTCCAGCGCCACCATGCCCACGGTGTAGGGCAGCTCCTTTCGGGTGAGGGGCCGTTCCTGTTTCTCACGTCCGGCAGCCCGCTGGGCGGCGCCCATGAGGAACACCCCGGCGCCCGCCCCCAGATACAGTAGCGCCGCCATGACGGTGGCGGGGACCTGCCGCAGCAGCAGCTTGGAGACCGGCGCGTTCACCGCGTACAGAACCGCCGCCAGCAGGGCGAAGAAGGTGGCTTTTTTCTGTGTTCTGTCCATGGACTGCCTCCTCACTTGAGAAACCGGTCGATGGCCTCGTTCAGGTCGTCGAAGGCCTGCTGGTCGCCGCTTTTGGCCGCCTCCACCATGCAGTGGTTCAGGTGGTCCTTCAGGATCAGCTTGCCCGTGTTGTTGATAGCCGACTTCACGGCAGCCAGCTGGATCAGCACCTGGGTGCAGTCCCGTCCCTCCTCCACCATGGTCTTCACGGCCTCCAGATGGCCGATTGCCCGGGACAGGCGGTTAACCACGGCCCTCGTCTCGGCATGGGGGTGTTCGTGATGATGTTCTTCCATACAAATATCCTCCATATCCCCCCAGGGAGGATATGGAGGATGATACACCTGTTTTCCCAAAAAAGCAAGGGCCTGGACGTTTTTCGCCGTCAGGTGTTGTCCCGGCTGATGGGCTCCCGCATCAGCAGCCGCCGCAGGGCCTTGCCGTTGAAGGGGATCAGGGGATAGAGATAACCCTTGCCCACCATGGGCTTGGTGGTTGCCAGCAGCACCAGGATGCCCAGCACCCCCAGGACGAAGCCCCACACGTCGAAGGCCGCCGTCACCAGCAGCAGGACTACCCGCAGCAGCTTGAAGGCGTAGCCCATCTCATAGCTGGGCTGGGCAAAGCCCGCCACGGACACAAAGGCCATATACACCAGCACCTCCGGTCCCAGCCACCCGGCCTGCACGGCGAAGTCGCCCAAAATCAGGGCCCCCAGCATGGAGAAGGAGTTGGACAGGGAATCCGGCGTATTCAGTGACGCCAGCTTCAATACGTCGATCAGGAACTCCACCACCAGCAGCTGCCACAGCAGGCCCAGGGAGGCCGGCTCCGGGGAGGAGAGGAACTCCAGCCACTCCGGCAGCCGCCCTGGCTCGCTGACCATGAGATACCAGGCCGGGGTGATGAACATGGAGATCAGGAACACGATGATCCGCAGCAGCCGCAGGTAGGACCCCACCAGGGGCGGGAAGTAGTACTCGTTGGCCTCCTGGGTGAAGTCGAAAAAGGTGGTGGGCAGGATCATCACCGAGGGGGAGTTATCCACCATCAGCACAATGTTCCCCTCCAGCACACTGGCGGCGGCGGTATCGGGCCGCTCCGTGTAGCGGACCTTGGGAAAGGGGTTGTACCACTGTTTGGGGCGGATGGCCTCCGCCAGGCTCTCCTGGGCCATGGTAAGGGACTTCACGTCCACCGCCTTCAGCTTTTGGCGGACCTCCTCCAGCAGTTCCCGGTCCACCCGGTCCTCCAGGTAGCACAGCACGGCGTCCGTGCGGGAGCGGGAGCCCACCTTGTGGCCCTCCATGGTGAGCCGCGGGTCCCGGATGCGGCGGCGCAGCAGGGCCATGTTGGGCACCACCGCCTCCACAAAGCCGTCGTGGGACCCCCGCAGCACCTTGCCGTCCGGCGGCTCCCCCACACTGCGGGCCGGGTACTCCTTGCAGTCCATGAGGGCGGCGCCCCGGACGCCCTCCACCAGCAGCAGCGTCTTGCCCAGCAGGACGCTGGTGACGATATCGTCCACGTCAAAGCTGACATTGCTCTCCGAGAAGGTGACGAAGTGGTCGATGAAGGCCTGCATGTCCGCCAGGTCCCGGACCTCCTCCGCCGTCACCCGCAGCCAGAAGGCCCCCATCCGCTCCAGGGTGCCGTCCTTGCCGTATCCGTCAACCACCCAGATGCGGGCCCGCCGCCCGCCGATGACGTAGTCCCGGCTGACCATGTCGCTGCTGCGGCCCACTCCCAGTGTGTCGTTGAACCAGGCCACATTGTCCATGTAATGCTCCGAAAGCGTCTCCATAGGCCACCTCCATTGATGGAAGTAGTATGCGCGTTCAGCAGGCTTTTTACCCGCCGGACGCCGCCCAAATACACCAAAAGCCGGGTGAAGGGAATGTTCCCCTCACCCGGCTTTGTATTCAGTCCTCCGGCGGCACCGCCAGCTGGAAGCTCTCCCAGGTATGCCCCGCCGCCTCCACGGCCGCCCAGGTATACCCGGCCCGTTCACATTCTTCCCAGGTCAGGTAGCGGAAATAGAACTCCACTTCCAGGTGGCAGGGCAGGATGTCCAGAATGATCTTCTCAATCTGGTCGAACTCCGCCGGGACACCCGCCACCTCCGGAAAGAGGACCCGCAGCCTGCCGTCCCCCATCTCCACGGCCCGGGCCCGGATGCCGCAGCCCCGCAGGGTGCGGTCCATGGCGTCGGGCGTCAGGCTGTCGCCGTCGATCTGCAGCAGGGCCGCGATGGCCGCTCTGCGCTCCTCCGCCGTGGCGGCGGCGGGGCGCCGGGCGAACAGCGCCTCCCGGCGGCGCAGGCCCTCGTCCTCGGCGGTGGCGGTCAGGGATTCCCGCTCCACGGTGTCCAGCTTTCCGCCGATGCCGTCAAACCCCGCTCCCAGGGCCGCCAGCTCCGCGCCGTTGATGGTCCCCCGGCTCAGGTCATAGACCCCCAGGGGCTCCAGAAGCGCCCGCAGATATGCTTCATACATGGCTCACGCCTCCATTTCCCTCACCGTCAGGGTCCCCAGCACCGGCAGCACGGTATCGTCGGCAGCCAGGTCCGCGGCGGGAGCGGAAAAGCGGTAGTTCTCCACGCCCTCCAGGGCATAGAGCCGGCTCCCCAGCTCCGCCAGCCGCACCGGCCTGCCCAGGAGCCGTCCCGTGAAGAAGGTGGTGATGCTCTGCTCCGCGGCGGCCTTCACCCCGTCGAAGGTCCAGCCTTCTTTCTTCGCCACAGCCACTGTCACATCCACCGCCCGCACCGTGGGGGCCTTGACCTGCACGTCCACCGCGATCTCCCGCTTGGCCTGCAGTTCCGCCGTCAGGGCGGTCAGCAGAGCTTCGGAGGGCAGGCCGCTCTCCGCCGCCACGTAGACGTCCACGGTGCCGATGCCCCGGGCCCGGCCCACGGCTCTGGCCGCCGCCACGCCGCTGACTCCCATGGCCGTCTGCTCATACCAAGCGGCGTTGGCGCCGTTGGGCAGCCTCTGATAGCTCTCCAGGATCCGGGCCCGGAAGGCCTCGTCCCCCTCGGCGTCGGCGCCGCCGTAAAAGGCGGCAGGGTTGGTGCAGCCGGTCACCGCCAGGGGACAAGCCGTCAGGATGCGGACAGTCCCCGGTGCCGCGTTGCCGTCAGCGCCGCCCTCCAGGGCCTCCGCCGGAGCGTCCGCCGTCAGGGTCCCCGCCGCCAGCACCACCGTCTGGAGGGTCTGGAACCGGACCTCCCCGGCGGTCATGCACACGGTGCCCGCCGGGATGGTGATGTCCGACACCGGCGCCATCTCCACGGAAAACCGCAGGGTCCCCACCGCCTTTGATGCCGGCTGCCGGGTCAGGCCCCGCATCTGCCCGTGGCGGTCCAGATAGACCCCCTGGGCTGTCTGGGGAAAGCTCTGGTCCAGCACCCAGTCCGCCTGGATATCCAGCGCCTGGAGCTGGGCCGCCGCGGCCCACAGCCGGACCGACAGGTCACAGCCCTCCTCCGGCGTGAACCCGGCCCGCTGGGCGAAGGCCTCCAGTAACTCCCCATAGATCGTTTCAATCTCTCTCACTGTCGTCTCCTCTCATGCCCGCAGCTCCACCGTCACCGACAACGGCGTTCCCTCATAGGACAGCTCCGCCGTCAGCGACGCGCTGCCCGCCTTCTGGAGCAGTGTCACCTGCTCCACCGACAAGCCGGGTTCCTCCTCCAGCGCCTCCGCCACGTACTGCCGTGCGGCGGCCTGCCGGGCGGAGGTCGGCAGCTGTCCCAGCTGCCACAGGCGGCTGCCCAGATCCTCCCGGAAGGGGAAGGCCCCCCGCTTGGCCGTCAGCCGGAACAGTACCCGCTGCAAAAGCGCCTCCTGCCCTCCCACACGACGGAGACCCGCCGCGCCGTCAGACACATAGTCGCCGTTCTGAAGCGCCAGTTCCATCAGACCACCTCCTGACCGCAGGTGCAGGGCTTGTAGAACTCACCGTTGATCACCAGCGTCCCCCGGATCTCCACCGTGCCGTCTTTCCGCAGATAGATGGAATTATCGCCCGGGCCATAAAGATAAACCTCCCCCGGCAGCATGCCCTTAGGGACAGTCCCCTGCCGCATCCCCGTTACGCACTGCTCCTCGCCGCCGGGGCCGCCCTTGATGACCAGCACCGCCGCGCCGTTCTCCGGCTGCCATATATAGCCGCCGGGGCCGTACACCGGCAGCGCCCGCACCTCGCCCCGTGTCACCACGCCCACGCTGTCCCCGGCGATGGTGGTCATTCCCATGTCCGCGTCCGCCGTGGGCTGTTGGCCCCGCATCTGTCTGGAAAGCCACATCTCAACCACGCTCCTTCAATGTCAGTGTCGCCGTGTATCCGTCCCGGGCGGAATACACGTTTTCCGCCTCCTGCACCCGGAACTCCCCTGTCAGGCCCATGCGGTCCAGGGACAGGGACACCCAGTCCCCTGGGAAAGCCAGGAAGCTCCCCGGCAGGGTCACCGTCACCAGCTTCTCCTCCTCCCGGGACTTCTCGATCTGGTATTGGCCGGTGTAGCGCATGGCGTCCCAGGTGCTCTGCCCGGGGGTGTAGACCACCCGGCGGCACTGGCCGCCCCGGGCGATCATCTCCGGGTTCTTCACCGAATAGGAGGTGTTCCGGGTCTTGTCGATGACCAGCGCCTCCGTCAGCACGCCGTAGTGGTCCTCTCGCAGGGAGCAGGCCAGCACCGGGTCCGTCTCCCCGATGGTCAGCCGCTTCTTTGGCGCCCGCTCCGGCACCGCCAGCAGGGCGCCGTTGGTGGCAAAGCGGGGCAGGAAGCCCCCGTAGGTCCGGCAGAAATCCACCAGCGCCTTCCACTGGCTGCACCCCGCCGCCACGGTGTACACCGAGTCGGCCCGCACATCGGCGATCTCCCGGGTCACCACGCCGTAGGGCGTCACGTGGCAGCGGATGATCTCCGCCAGGGTGGCCGCCTGGTACGTCACCGGACGGCTCTCGTTGTCCAGCAGCCGTGCGGCGGCTCCCCGTCCGGTGATGGTGGCGGTGATCCCGCTGCTGCCCAGGTCCACCGTATACTCGTCCACGATGCCCCGGGACACGATCTGCCCCTTCTCCATACCCAGGAAGCCCGCCGCCAGCCGCAGCACCGGCGCCATCTCCTTCCGGTACAGGAAGGTGACGGAATAGCTGTCGCAGGGCACCCCGCCGGTGAGATTCACCCGCCAGCTCAGCAGCGGCGGCAGGTCGTAGACCTTGTGGTCACTGGTAAAGATCCGTCCTGTCATGGGATCGTCACCCTGTCCCCCGGATAGATCAGATTGGGATTCTTGATCTGGGGATTGGCCGCGATCAGGGCCGTCAGGCTCACGCCGTGCCGCTTCGCGATGCCCCACAGGGTATCTCCTTTCTTCACCAGATACACCGCCGCCTCCGCCCCGGCGTCCGTACCGGCAGAGGATGTGTTTTCTCCCTGAGAAGGGCTCCCCACATCCACCTGGGTCAGGCCGCCGTCATAGCCGTTCCAGTCCTCCCAGAATTCGAACCGGTAGCGCACGTAGTCCGGCAGCGGCTCCTCCGTCACCGTCAGGGACGCGAACCAGGCCCGCTCCGTCTGCCAGACGGGATGGACCAACAGGCCCGAGCCTCCCTCCCGGAAGACCTCCGCCAGCTGCCGGAACTGCTCATAGGCATTCTCTCCGGCGAACACGCCCTCGCCCCGCAGCACCTGGTATCCGCTGCCCAGGTCCTGGATCACGCACCGCCCGAAGGGCACCGGATGGACCGCCAGCCTTCTCTGGCGCTCCACCACATAGACCTCCGGATTGTGGGGCCAGGTGTAGTCCTTGAATCGCATGGGCGTCAGCCGCATGCCCATTCCTCCCTTCAATAGATGGAAAAACCACCGTCATAGCGGCGGGCGTCCCGCTGGATGGCTCTGGACACCTCCCGGACGCCGCTCTCTCCCACAGCGGAGCTGCCTGCCGGCCACGTTCCGCCCCAGCCCGTGAAGCCGCTGTCCGGAGGCCACACCGTCCCCCACTCTCCGGCGGCGTCCCGTGTCACAAGCTCCCGCCGTGTTTCTTGGGACGCCGCCGTGCCGGTCTGCCGTTCCTGCGCCCGGTATCCCCCCGCCGCAGGCACGGTCTCCTCCGCTCCGGCGGAGCGGGCCAGGTCACCTTCCGTCTCCATGGACCGGGCCGCACCCGCATACACCGCATTCTCCACGGTCCCGCCGTCTCCGGCCCGCGTCTCCTCCGTTTCGCCGCCCAGCAGCAGCGCCGTCAGGGCGTCCCGCTGCCGCCGCAGCAGCTCTCCCATGTAGTCCAAGCCTATCCCTCCTTCAGCGCCAGAAACCGCTCCCGGTCAAAGGCGGGATTGTCCCCGGCGGTGGCCGGGGGCTCTCCCTCCGCCAGCTGCCGCAGGAGCAGTTCCATCTCCCGGGGCGTCAGGGTCTCCAGGACCTCCTCCCCGCTTCGGAACACCGCCCTGCCTTCGCAAAAGCAGCTCTCCGCCAGCACCCGGGCGTTGCAGAGGAGGGCCCGTTCTCCGGGCTCCTCCGCCGCCTCGCCGCTCTCCCGCCAGATGGCCAGCAGCCGTCCCGCCGTCAGCTGCCGCAGCTCGTCCAGTTCTCTCATGCCGTGGTCTCGATGCGCTTGGCGGCCACCACGGTGATCTTCTCCGCCACCATGGCGTTGAGCTTGCCCTCTTCCTCAATGGCGCTCCACTCACAGCCGCTGTAAATGATCTTCCGGTCCGGCTTGCAGATGACCAGGGAAAAATCCGTCAGGTCATAGAAATTGATGCCGTCGGAGATGGCGTCGTCGGTGGCATACAGCCGGGTCAGTTCCAGCACGTATTTCCGCTGTCCCGCGATGGTGGCCACCGGCTCGCTCTCGCCAAAGGCCTCCACGTTTTTGGAGGATTTGCTGGCCTTGGCGGTGTAGCTCTGCACCACCGCCACCTTTTTGCCCTCCAGCTCCAGATAGATGTCCGAGCTGGTGGGGAATCCCTTTACTTCCATATCCCGTTCCTTTCCCTACTCCGTCAAACGGTGATATGCACCGTCAGGTAGATCTGGTTGAGACCGTGGGCCACGGCAAAGCTGAACTCCACCAGACACACGGTGGGGTCCTCCTCCGATGCCGTCACCCGCACCTCGCCATAGCTGTCGATGATCTCGGCGGCCACCTTCTTCTCCAGCTCCACGATGACCTGGGACCGGATGGCACCCCGGCTGCGGGCCGTGTTCTTGGCTCTGGAGAAGCGGCTCCGCAGGGCGGAGCGCATGGTGGGGATGATGTCGTCCACGATGAGAATGGTGGTCAGTTCCCGCCAGGTGGTGTCCGCCGCGCCGCCGGTGGTGGTGCGGGTGGTGATGCCCCGCACGGAGGAGATGACTCCCGCCACGCTCTCCAGAGGCGTCACGCCGCCCCGCACCAGCAGGTCCACCTCGTTGTCGCCGTAATCCTCGGCAAGACCCCCCAGGCCGGACAGCTCCGCCCCGTTCAGGGGCACCGCCGGGTCCCCGCCGTCGGCCAGGACACCGGCCACCGCCGCGGCGGCAAAGGCGCCCGCCAGAGCGTTGCCGTTACTGTCCAGGGCGTCCGGCCCCACCAGGACCATCCGCTCGCTGTTCAGCTTGGCGGCCCGCTCCACCAGCTCCGCCGCCGTGTCGCCGTCGCCGCCCACCACGGCGATGCGCTCCCTGCGCTGGGCGGAGGCCGTTTCCACGGCAGTCCGCAAAGCCTGCTGCACCGCCGCGTCAGCGCTGTCGCAGACCACGATCTGCATTTCTTTTTTGCCCAGCGCGTCAAAGGCCGCCTGATAGTCGCTGACCGCGCCCGTGTCCGCCACCCGGACGGCCACCACCGTGGCGGTGCCGTTGGCGAACAGCAGCCGCAGGATGGTGCTCATACCGGGAGTGGTGTCCTCGCCGAACACCGCCACGCCAGCCGCGTATCCGGTAATGGTCACCGCTTCCCCCACCGTGCCGCGGGCGGCCCTGGCCGCCACACCCACGGTCTTGCTGCCGCGTCCGGCGGTCACCACCGCCGACGCGTCGTAGGCCGAGTACACGCCCGGCCGCTCATGCCTGATCTCGCTCAATCCCGCATGACCCCTTTCAAAATAAAGTCCAGGAAGATCTCACCGTCCTCCTGGCTCTCCGCCACGAAAACGGCCTGACACCGCAAGCTGCCCCGCCGCAGGAACAGCCCCGTGGCCTTCTCCCATTTCAGAGCCTCCCACCGCAGCTCTCCCGGCCGGATGCCGCTGGGCAGTCCGCCCAGCAGCACCTCCGCCGCCTGCCTGCAGCCCGCCTCGCAGTCCGCCGCCCGGGGCCCCCGGATGTCCACGGTGATGTCCCCCTCCAGCTGCTTGCCGTAAAGCTCCCGCACGGTCCCGGCTGTCTCGTCATAGACCTCCCCCAGGTAGTTGCAAAAGCCCATGGCTTTGCCCTCGACGGCCCCCACGGCCACTGCCGCCACGGCGCCGCTGTAGTCCTTGGCAAAGCCCTCCGGGAAGGCCTCTACCGCCGTCAGCCCCGCTTCCCGCAGGGCCTTCAGCACCGCCTGCCGCACCTGTTCCAATTCCTTCATGTGGCCGCCTCCTTTGCCCGTTCCAGTGCCGCCCACCAATAGAGCTGGGTCTCACCCACAGACCAGGGGCGGCTGCTGCGGACCCGGTACGTCACACCATCCCAGGTCATCCGGTCCCCCGGCTCCACGGCCGTCTGCCCCAGATACAGCCACAGCCTGCCGTCCACGGCGCCAAGCCCCGTCATCTCCGACGGCACCTGCTCCTGACGACCTGTGACCGGCTGCAAAAAGGCCCGGACCGCCGCGTCTCCACCGGCCAGGTGGACCGTCACTTCCTGCCCGTACCGGCACAGGACCTCTTCGATCATCCGCTTCATCCCCGCACTCCCTGAAAGGCAAAGTCCGTCTCCGCCGCGTAGGGTGCCATGAGCCGCTCCGCCGTCTGCCGCAGGGCGCCAGCCACCTCCGCCGCGTCAGCCCCGTCCCGGCCCTTCACGGAGATCTCCCCCGCCTTAAACTCCCTTACGCCGCCAGAGCGACTCACCATAAAGTCCGCCGCGGCGGTAAAAGCCGCCGCGCAGCAAAAGACCGTTCCGCACGTTCCGGTGGTCATGCCTTCCCGCAGCCGTGCGGTCCAGACCGTTTCCGCCGCGGCGCACAGGGGCTTCAGCAGCGCCCGGTCCTCCTCACCGGCACCGGCCACCGCCATAGCCAGCGCCAGGATCTGTTCCCCCATCCGTCTTCCCTCCTTGTCAGTTATCCAAAGGGACGGCATTCCGCCGTCCCTGCCTTACACCGTCAGGACCTTGGAAGCGTCCTGGAACAGCTTGGCAAAGCCGGAGATGGAGGTGATGGCGGCCCGCTCCAGCTGGCGGTCGATGAGTTTGTCGTACTCCACGGTCACCTCGCTGCCGCAGATCTGCTCCAGGGCGTAGTTCTTGTCCAGGCCGATGAGTTTGCCGCTGCCCAGGGCGCTGGTGCGCAGCAGCTTGGCGCCCTGGGGCGTGGTCAGGGTGCCGGTACCCTGGAAGTTCAGGCCGGTCAGGGGATTCTGGAACTCAGGCAGCTTCAGCATGGCCAGCATCATGTCGTTGCTCACCAGCAGGGTGTTCATGGTGTAGGGGTCAAACTGGCTCCAGAAATCCAGCAGCGCATCGTAGCTCAGAGTCCCGGCAGTGCCGGAAATGGGGCTGGTGCCCACCTTGAAGGTATCGGCGGCGTTGTCGTTGCCGTCGCCGTCGCAAAGGACCTTGATGGCGTCCTCCAGATGCATTCTGCCGATGTAGGCGCCGATCTGGCGCAGGGTCACGGAGAACAGGTCCAGCCGCTGGAAGCGGATGGCCTCGTAGGAAGCCACCAGCATGCGGCCACGCTTGTGCAGACGCACCAGGTTCTCCTGGGTGCGGACGGTGGTCTGGGGGATGGCAGCGCCCTCCTCCACCCGCAGCAGCTTCTTGTCGGCCTCGGTGGGCACGGAGGCGATGGAACGGTAGTCCATGCCGTCAAAGCGGGTCACGGTGGCGGTGATGTCGGACAGGATGCTCTCCTCCTCCATGCCCTGGCGCACCACGCGGGATACGAACTCAGGGAACAGCACGGCAGACTCACTGGTGTGGAAGAACTTCTCCACCATGTCGCTGCCGGCACCCTTGACCTTGATGTCGAAGCGCTTCAGCTGGCGCTGGAAGGCGTCCAGGCCCTCCAGGGCCGTGCCGCTGTAGTGCTCGCTGGGGTCCAGCTCCTCCAGGGTCTGGCTGAAGGTGTGGCCGCTGCGGCCGTACATACCCTTTTCCAGCTTCACGTTTTCAAAATGATAAGCCATCTCGTCTCTCCTCCTTACAGTACAAAAGTGACCAGCTTGCCGGTGGTGTCCACATCCACCACCAGGCAGGCGCGGCCGTTGGTGTCGGCCTTCACGCCGCCGGTGCCGTTGGCGGAAAGGCCGCTCCAGCCCAGAACGGGTGTGGTGCCGGTGTAAGGCACCTCCACCATGCCGCCAAGGATCACGGCGCAGGCAGTGCCGTCACGGCCCACCACATCCACAACACCGGCAAAGGCGTTGCCGTCTGCGCAGGCGCTCACCGTGCCGTTGGCACTGACCTTCACCACTTTGCCCTCGGCCACGCCGCTGCCGCAGGCAAAGGTGGCGCTCCACTGGCCGATGCCCTCAAAAGAATGCTTCATATCCTTCCTCCTTCTATGTTGTTGTCCCCATCAGACAAGGAACACCGTTTCATCGCCCCGCTCCTCCACGCACTTTCTGCGCAGCTGGGGCGCCGCAGGGAAGCGCCGGGCTGCCTGGACCTCGTAGCCGCGCTTCAGTTCCAGCAGCTCCGGCTCCTCCAGCCGGTCCATGGCCTTGCCCAGCACGCTGCCGTCCAGGCCGTCATCCGCCAGCATGGCAAGGCGCACCACCTCTTTCCGCAGTTCCTGCAGGTACTTTCGGCCCAGGGCGGCCTGCTTCCGCAGCAGCGCCGCCTCGCCGCCCTCCTGGCCGAAGCGCTTCACCACGCCGGCCTCCCGCTGGGCGGGCACTGCCACGAAGGACCACTCGTAGGCGTCCACAGGCTCCCGCAGCTCCGTAAAGCACAGCCGGTCTCCGTACATCTGGCCCCGCACGTGCTGGCAGCAGCCCTCCTCGGCGCCGCAGACGGAGCACACCCGCTTCGCCACGCTGCAGCCCACACTGACTTCTTTCTTGATGCCGCCCTCGATCTCCGCGATCAGGTCGGCGTTCTTCTCGGTCCGCAGCAGATAGGCCCAGCCCTTGAGCCAGCAGTAGCCGTCTCCCGCGGTGGTCACTCTGGCCGCCTCCCGCACCACCTCCGTGCGGTAGATGCGGGCCGTCTGGCCCCTGGCGGACCACTGGTGGTCAAAGATGCCGCTTTTGCCCAGGAACAGCTCTCCCAGCCGTTCCAGCGCCGCCGTGTCGAACCGCTCAAAATCCCGGTCCACCTCGTTGTCGCACAGTCGCACGCTGAACACGTAGACCTGCTCCTCCGTCAGCGCCGTTCTGGCAAACTGATTGATGTACGCCAGTTCCTCCCGGATGTCCATGCAATTCCTCCTTCGTTGTCAAAAAGTCCGCTTCCAATGGCAGAAGCCAGGGTTTTCTCACTGTTTCCGCTCCCGCTCATCATTCTCAATTCTCAGCTTCCTGGCCTGTTCCCGATAGAGCTCCGCCCTGGCTTCTTCCACCTGGTCCTGCAGGTTGATGTCGTCCCAGACCACCTCAAACCCGCAGGTGAAGCCGTGCATCCGCAGCCAGAGCCGGCAGATGCGCTCCACCACCGGCGTCAGCGTCCTGCGGATGGCCGTGATCTCCGTGGTCAGCAGGTCCGCCTGCTGGCTGCTCATCCGCTCCGTGGAGCTCCAGTTCAGCCCCAGCATAAAAGGCGGGATGCCGGTCTTGGCCACGATCTGCTCCAGGATCTGCCGCACCGGCACCTGGCTGTCCAGAATGGGCGCGTCGCCGCCGATGACCCGGATGTTCACGTCACCCACGGCCACAAAATCCCGCACGCTGCCGTTTCGGGTCTCCTGCATGGCCCTGGACCACTCCTCCGCCAGCACCCGGCTGCGCTCCGCCGCGCTGACGCCCTCGCCGTCCCCGCAGGTAACGGCAAAGCGCACGTTGCCGCAGCGCTCCCAGTTGACGCCGATGGTGTGATAAATTTTCAGCAGAATGTCCGACAGGAAGGGCAGAGACCGCAGCAGGGACACACCGTAGGGATTCTCCGTCTCCGGGTTCAGGGGCGTAAACAGCAGCAGATCCTGATAGGGCAGCTGTCCCATCCTGCCGTGTTCGTCCGCGCCACAGATGGCAAATTCCAGAGGGCTGTTTCCCTCTTTGATCTCGATGTTCTCCACCCGGCCGCACAGCAGGGCCGCGATCTCCCGGTTCCCCACCGCCGGTACGATCTCGCCCACGGCCCGGCCGCAGGTCAGAAGGGAATCCAGATAGCACTCCAAAAAGGCGTTGATGCCGAACTGTCCCCGTCCGATGGGCACGGTCCGCAAGAACTCCCGCAGCGCCTTCTCGGCAGTCCGGTCCCCGCAGGCCACCGTCACGCCGCCCGTCATCCGGACCAGCTTGTAGATGGCCGCGTCCACCACCGGCACCGCCTCCCGCACGGACCGATAGAGCTGCACCTCACCGTTCCGCAGGGGCACATACTCCCGCAGCATCCCAAAGGGATGGGTCTCGCCGCCCCGCAGCTGTACCACCGCCGTGGGGACTTCTCCCCGCTTTTTCAACCACTTTCCCACCATATCCTCCCTTTCCATCGCAGTTTTCGTTCCATTGCCGCTATCTCATGGACGCCGTTCCACCGTCACCGCCGCGAACCCGCCGCTCTCCTTCTCCGCCAGGTCCATGGCGAAATATCGCATCTCGTCCATGGCATGATCGTGTTCCTTCCGGGGCGCGTCTCTGCCGCCCCGCTCGTCCCAGCAGTACAACGCCATTTCCCGCAGGCAGTCCCCGCAGCTCCGGCAGATTTGGATTTTCCCAGCCCGCAGCAGGTCCGCCGTCACCCGGATACCGTCCGCCACCGCGTTGTCGGCCCGGATGACCCGAAAGCCCCGCCGCCGCAGCACCTCAATGAAGCTGGCGGCGGAGGGGTCCACGATGACCCGGGCGATCCGCCGTCCTGCCGCCAATTTCTCCAGATCATCGGCGTACTCCGCGTCGGTCCGCTGGCGCCCCGCCTTGTGGGAGTCGTAATAGTACTCCTCCGTCCGGTACCAGACGCCCTCCTTCCTGCCCCAGAGGCCGAAGGACGCCGGGTTGGAGGTCCCGTAGTCCACGGAAATGCGCCCACTGGTCAAAGGGTCCCTCCGGCGCTTCCACAGCGTCCCGCTCCCGGTCAAAGAAGTCGTAGACCAGTCCCTGGGCCGCCGTCCACTCCCCCAGCACAAACCGGCGGTAGAATACGCCCGAGTAGGCCCGCTCATACCTTGCCCGGATGCGGGGCGTCAGGGAGGGATTGTCCGCCATGGTGAACCGCAGCCGCAGGGCCTTCCGCTCCCCGGCCTTCAGGATCCACTCCTGATAAAACCAGTGCTGAGGCCCCTCCGGGTTGCAGTTGAACCACAGTCGGCTCCCCGGCACGCTGCACCGGGCGATGGCCTGCTCCACAAAGGACCGGGGCATCAGCGCCGTCTCGTCCATGAGGATACCCGCCAGTGTGCTTCCTTGGATCAGGGCCGCACTGGACTCATCCCGGCCGCCGAACAGCAAAAAGCGGTTCTCCCGGCCGCCGTACCGCACGATCAGCAGATTTTCCGACCGCCGCTCCCGGACGGTCATTCCCATCCTTCTCAGGCAGGGGATCAGTTCCGCCAGCAGGTTACGCCGCAGAGACCCGATGGTCTTGCCGCACAGACCGAACTGCTTCCCCTGAAAGCACCCCTGCGCCCACAGGAAGAAGGACAGGCCCATGGCAAAGGTCTTGCCGCTGCGCACGGCTCCGTCGCAGATGATGGCCTCCCAGTCTCCCCGCTGCCACCAGGTCAACACCCGCATCTGCTTCCGGGAGAAGTGCATGCCCTCAATCGTCACCCCAGCCGCCCTCCATCTGCCCGGCGGCGTCCTCCAGGGCCCGGTACAGTTCCTCCGCCCCGCCGCTGCCGCCGCTCTCCAGCAGGCCGCACAGGGTCTCCAGGGCCCGGACCCGGTCCACCAGCTTCACTTCCACGCCCTTGTCCGTCACCTTGAACTCCGCCACGGCGGAAAGGTCCAGAGTGTCCACATCCGCGCTTTCCGGGTGCAGAGCCAGCCCCAGCACATCGTTGGCCCGCCCGAAGGCCAACTGGGCCAGCCGCCGGACGGCGTCCTCCCGGCGGATCTGCGCCGCCGCATCCGTCCGCATCTTCTCCAGCTTGGCCTGGGTCCGCTGCTGTCCCAGCAGGGTAAAGCCGTCCAGCCGGCCCACCGCCTCCGCCGCCCGTTCCGGGTCCATGGTCCGGAGATAAGTCCGACAGAAGACCCCGTCCTCTTTTCTCTTGTCCATATCCGCTCGCCTCCCGTCTCCGCTCACACAGTACGTCTCTCCCCGCCGCTCTCTTGCACGCCGCCGTGCATCACTCCGCATTTTTCCGCTGGAAATCAAAAAAATTTTCCCGTTCCACGCATAAAAGAAGACCAGCGCCTCATCAGCGCCGGTCTCCGAACTCCGTTCTTATCTGCGGCCCTCAAACCGTCTTTTCCATATACTGCCGAAGCAACGCTGCCATACTCACCACCGCCGCGATGATTCTCTTGGCGTTACCGGTCAGGAGCGGGAACGCCTTCGTTCAGCCGCTGACAATTACTTTCTGTCCTCTGTGAAATCCCCGTCAACATTTTTAGCGCCACATTAACAAATCTTCTGCTATAATAGATTTGTACCTTCCCGGAAAGGAGTGCGTTCCTTGACTCCTCAAAAATCTCTCTTTGCCCGCCTGTTCCCCTTTTCCTGGCGGGATCTGGCGGTCTCCGCCGCCATTCTCTCCTGCGCCGCGGGCATCTGCATCCCTCTCCAGCGAGCCAACAGCAGCGACGGCTTCGCCTCCCCGGTGTTCGTGCTGGCGGTGCTGTGTGTCTCCCGCTTCACCACCGGCTACCTCTTCGGCCTGATCGCCTCCGTGCTGGGGGTGGTCTGTGTCAACTTCATCTTTACATACCCCTACTGGGTGGTGAACTTCACCCTTTCCGGCTACCCCCTGACCTTCCTGGTCTTCCTGGCGGTGTCCATCATGACCTGTGCCCTGACCACCCAGGCCCGCCAGTCGGAACGTCTCCGGGCTGAGAACGAGAAGGAGAAGGCGCGGGCCAACCTGCTCCGCTCCGTCTCCCACGACATCCGCACCCCCCTGACCTCTATCGTGGGCTCCACCTCCGCCGTACTGGACAATCCCGGTCTCTCACTGCCGGAGCAGCGGGAGCTGCTGGAGGATGTCCGGGGCGAGGCCCAGTGGCTGATCCGTGTGGTGGAAAATCTGCTGTCCATCACCCGCATCGGCGAGGACCAGGCCCGCATCACCACGGAGCCGGAAGCCGCCGAGGAGATCATGGGCGAGGCCGTCCGGAAATTCCGCCGCCGCTACCCCGATATCAGCGTGTCTGTGGAGGTCCCCGCGGACCTGCTGATGGTTCCCATGGATCCCATTCTCATTGAGCAGGTCCTCGCCAATCTGTTGGAAAACGCGGCAGTCCACGGCGAGCGCACCAGCCGCATCCGGGTCTCCGTCCAGGCCCAGGACGGCTTCGCCCGCTTCGCCGTGGAGGACGACGGCCGCGGCATCCCGGAAAAGGAGCTCCCGACCCTGTTTGACGGCACCCTGAAGCGAAATGAGACCACCAGCAGTGACGGAAAGCGCAACATGGGCCTGGGGCTCTCCGTGTGCCTTGCCATCGTCCGTGCCCACGGCGGCACCATGCAGGCCCAAAATCTGTCCGGCGGCGCAGAATTCACCTTCCGCCTGCCTCTGGAGCAACAGGAGTGATGTTATGACGATCCGAGAAAAGGTCCTGGTCATCGAAGACGAGAAGAGCATCTCCCACTTCATTTCCACCGTCCTGAACAACAACGGCTACGAGGCCATGCAGGCCCGCACCGGCAGCGAGGCCCTGTCCATGATCACCTCCCACTGCCCGGACCTGATCATTCTGGACCTGGGCCTGCCGGACATGGACGGCCTGGATATTCTCCGCCAGCTGCGGGAGTGGTCCAGCCTGCCGGTGGTAGTGGTCTCCGCCCGGTCCTATGAAAAGGATAAGGTCCAGGCCCTGGACCTGGGGGCCGACGACTATCTCACCAAGCCCTTCGGCACCGACGAACTGCTGGCCCGGGTCCGCACCGCTATTCGTCACACCCGCACTGCCAGCGGCAACAACGAGATCGCTCAGAAAGGCACCTACACCGTGGGCGATCTGACCATCGACTACAACAAGCACCAGGCTCTGGTCCGGGGCGAGAACGTGAAGCTGACCCTCAGCGAGTTCCGCATCGTGGCCCTGCTGGGCAAACATGCCGGCAAGGTCCTGACCTACGACTTCATCATCAAGGAGCTGTGGGGTCCCCGGGCCGGGGGCGACAATCAGATCCTTCGGGTCAACATGGCCAATATCCGCCGGAAGATCGAAAAGAACCCCGCCGAGCCGGAGTACCTGTTCACGGAAGTAGGCGTGGGCTACCGCCTGGCCGAAGAATATTGAGCCCAGCCAAAAGCCCGCCGCAGCCATACTGCGGCGGGCCTCTTTTTACCCATATACAATGACCATGCCCACCAGAATGCCTACCACCGCCGCCAGGGCCGGCACTGTGTTCTTCCACAGCGCCGTGGACTCCGGCAGCAGCTCTCCGAACACCACATACAGCATGGCCCCCGCGGCGAAGCTCAGGGCCGACGCCAGAGCCATGGGCCCCACGGTCCCCAGGCAGTATCCCAGAACCGCCCCCAGCACCGTGGGCGCTCCCGTCAGGGCCGCGATCCCCACAGCCTTCCCTCGGGTCTCTCCTCCGGCTGCCAGGGGCACCGAGACCGCCATCCCCTCCGGGACGTTGTGCAGGCCGATCACCGCAGCCATCACCCATCCGCTTCCGGCGCTGCCCCCGGCAAAGGACGCCCCGATGACCATGCCCTCCGGCATGTTGTGCAGGGCAATGGCAATGGCCATGACCACCCCTGCCCAAAGCAGATGGGACCGGCTCCCGGCCTCTTCGGTCCGCCGCTCCAGCACCCTGTTCAGTCCCCCGGTAAGACCGAAGCCCAGCAGGACTCCGCCCGCCGTCAGCCCCAGTCCCCCGGATGCCGCAGCCTCCGCCAGCAGGTCGAAGCACACCACCCCCGCCATGACCCCCGCCGCGAAGCTCAGCATCAGGCTGACCATCCGGTCAGACCTTCTCCGCAGCAGGCAGGCAGCTCCGCCGCCCAGCCCCGTTCCACCGATGCCCGCCGCCGCGGTCACCAGGACCGCCGTCCTCAGAGTCCCCATCTTATCCCCCCTAAACGCACAAGCAGGAAGCCGGGACCCCGGCCTCCTGCTGCAATTTTCTTCTGATTCCTTTGTACGCTCCCGACGAAAGCCATAATTTACTGTATTCCCTGCTCCCGCGAAACATACCGCTTCACGTACTCCATGAAGTTTCTGGTCACCGGGGACGCCGTTTTCAGCTGCGGCACGCCCATGCCCAGCATCCGCTCCTGGGGCGGGTCCATGGGCAGGGCCACGGCGGAGTGGCCGTAATTTTTCAGCAGCAGCTCCGGCAGGATGGAGACCCCCAGTCCCTCTGTCACCATGTTGATGATGGCGTAGTCGCTGCAGGCGGAGAACAAAATCTGGGGCCAGCGGGGCAGCTTGTTGAGGATATACCGCACCTCGCCGTCATAGTCCGGCATAGGCATGATGAACTTCTCCTTCAGCAGCGCCTCCAGCGGCACGCAGTCCTGCCGGGCCAGGGGGTGCTCCGGCGGCACCAGGGCCAGCATCCGGTCACGGCACAGGGGAACCCACTCAAACTCCTGTCCTTCGCCGCCGGCATAGATGCACAGGTCTGCCTTCCGCTCCCGCATGATCTGCTCGATGGCCCCGGAGCCCATCTCGATGATCTGGATTTCCACATTGGGATAGTCCTTCTGGAAATCCCGGATAATGCCCGGCAGCCAGTAGGTAGCCACGCTGGTATAGGCCGCCACCCGGATACGCCCGGTGTCGGCTCCCTTGATCTTGGCAATATACTGCTCCAGGGATTCGCTGGTGTTCAGAAGCTGGCGGATGACCGGCAGCAGCAGCTCTCCCTCATGGTTGGGCTGGATCCCCGCCGAGGTCCGCACCAGCAGCGGAAAGCCCACCTCTTCCTCCAGGGACTGCATCATGTGGCTGATGCCGGACTGGGTGTATCCCAGCTCCTCCGCCGCCTTGGACAGGCTCCCCAGCTCTACGGCCCGGGCAAAGGCCTCGTATTTGCGGATATTCATCGGTCATTCCCCCGTATCTGTCATGCCGTTTTTTCATATTCACCGGCACGGGCTTTATTTGTCCTCATGGTATTCCAACTTTTTGCAAATGGCAAGCATTTTTTCATCATTTCCGCTTCTCCCGCATAGGGTCTCCAGAAGGAGTGATTTGCCATGACCATCCATGTCGTCCAGCCCGGAGAATCCGTCGCCTCCATTGCCGTCTATTACGGCGTCGACCCCGCCCGCCTCGCCTCCGACAATACCGTCCCCGCCTCCGGGGCCCTGGCCGTGGGCCAGACCCTGGTGATCCGCTTTCCCCGCCAGGTCCACGCCGTCCGCCCCGGAGAGACCCTGACCTCCATCGCCGCCTCCTACGGCACCACCGTCCGCGCCCTGTGGCGGAACAACTGGTTCCTGGGCGGCGGCGAGGCCCTGTTCCCCGGCCAGACTCTGGTGATCTCCTATTTTGACGAAAAGCTAGGTGCCGCCGCCTTCAACGGCTACGCCTATTCCTTCATCGAGCCGGGGCTTCTGTCCCAGCAGCTCCCCTACCTCACCTATCTGACGCCCTTTACCTACGGCATCACCGCCTCCGGCGGCCTGCTTCCTCTGGAGGACGACGCGCTCCTGGCCGCCGCCCGCCAGCGGGGCACCCGCCCGGTCATGCACCTGTCCACCCTGACGGAGTCCGGCCAGTTCGACACCCAGCGGGCCCAGCAGGTGCTGACCGACCAGGCCGTTCAGGACCGGCTGGTGGACCAGGTCCTTCAAACGGTCCGGAACCGGGGCTATGTGGGGGTGGATGTGGACTTCGAGTACCTCCCCGGCCAGCTGGCCGCCGCCTATGCCGCCTTTCTCTCCCGCCTGCGGCGGCTCCTCCATGCCCAGGGTGCCTTCCTCTGGACGGCCCTGGCCCCCAAAACCAGCGCCGGTCAGCGTGGCCTCCTGTACGAGGGCCACGACTACGCCGCCATAGGAGCCGCCTCCGACGGCGTTTTGATCATGGCTTACGAATGGGGATATAGTTACGGCCCGCCCATGGCGGTGGCGCCGCTGCCCAACGTCCGGGCAGTGCTGGACTACGCCGTGACGGAGATCCCGCCGGAAAAGATCTTCCTGGGCGTCCCCAACTACGGCTACGACTGGCCCCTCCCCTTTGTCCAGGGCGTCACCCGGGCCCAGTCCATCTCCAACCAGCGGGCCATTGAGCTGGCGGTCCAGTACGACATCGCCATCCAGTACGACGAGACCGCCCAGTCCCCCTTCTTCCACTACACCGATGACGCCGGGACGGTCCACGAGGTCTGGTTTGAGGATGCCCGCAGCATGGACGCCAAGCTCCGCCTCATTGCGGAGTACGGCTTCCGGGGCGCCGGCTTCTGGAATCTGATGCGCCCCTTCTCCCAAACCTGGCTGGTCCTGGATTCTCTTTATGATATCAGGGACGTCTGAATCCACAGGCACTTGCAATCTCTTCCATATATGATACACTTTCTAAAAAAGGAGGGATCGTCATGGAGAAAAAGCGCTGTCCCTGCGGCGGGACCTTTCAGGACCTGGGCCGCCGGGAGATTCGAATGGGTCCCACAACTCCCCTGAAAGTCAGCAGTCTGGAAAACTACTCTCTGGAAGTGGACCTGTTGGTCTGTGACCGCTGTCATGAGTGTAAGCTGTTTCTTCCGGAAGAGCTCGCCTTTGAGCTGACTCACTCGCCGGAGGAACACTATCTCCGGGAATTTGCGGACTATTCAGATGAAGAGCTGCGGCGGATCGCGGAAAAGAGCTACCACCCGGAAGCCCGCCGGGCAGCAGCAGCTTTGCTGAAGCAGCGGGAAAGCACCGAATGAGCAGGGTTTCCCGGTTGGTCGAGAATGATAAAAGAGGACGGCAAAGCCGTCCTCTTTTATCATTATATCAGCAATTTAAGCTATTATATTGTGCTTATAATCCGTTGACCACCCGGTCCGGCCGTTCTCCCGCCATCAGCTTCCCCAGATTCTCAAACAGCATCCGGTACACGTTGTGGAAGGAGGTCAGGGTGATCCCCGCCTGGTGGGGACACAGGATCAGCCTGTCCGGGCACTCCTGGGCCAGCTTCACCAGCGGATGATCCGCCGGAACGGGCTCCGGAGCATAGGCGTCCAGCCCCGCCCCTGCCAGATGGCCGGAACAGATGGCCTCACACAGAGCCTCATCGTCGATGATGGCCCCCCGGGCGGTATTCACCAGAAAAGCTCCGGGCTTCATCCGGGCCAGGAAGTCCCGGTCCACCATGTGGGTGCTCTCCGCGGTGGCGGGCAGGTGGAGGCTGACGATATCACACCGGGCCGTCAGTTCCTCCAGGGGCAGATACGTCACGCCCAGCCGCTTCTCCGTTTCCTCATCCTTGCGGTGGCGGGCGTAGTAATAGACCTCGGTGCCATTGGGCCGCAGCCGTGCCGCCGTCTCCTGGCCGATGGCGCCGAAGCCCACCAATCCCACCTTGGCGGCAGCCAGGTCCAGGGGCACGTTGCCCTCGATCTCCCGCACCGCTTCTCCCTGATGGCCGGACAGCACCATGCGGTGGCCCCACAGGATGCGGTGAAGCAGCATGCTCATCAGCATCACGGCCTGCTCCGCCACGGGTCCTGCGTTGCACCCGGCGTTGTTGCACACGTAGATACCCCGGCGTCTTGCGGCCTCCAGGTCGATGCGGTCAAAACCCACACCCTCGCTGTGGATCATCTTCAGGTTGGGCATCCGTTCCATCAGGCTCTCCCGGACCCAGGTCACCGGGGTGACGAAGATCGCCTCAGCGTCGCCTCCAGCTGCCAGCCAATCCTCCTCGGAATCATCCCGGTCGCAGAAAATCAGCTCCGCCGCCTGGTACGCGGCAGAGTCCTTGGGTGCGAACCGGTCATACCGCTTTTTCATGGTCAAAACCAAAACTTTCATGGGCAGTTCACTCCCGCATCAGATTCGTATGGGCCAGCGCCCGGAACAGGCACGCGGCCACCAGTCCCGTCAGGGCACCGGTAAACAGGGACACGCCCAGTAGAACAGGCAGATAATACAGCGGCGCCGTATTCCCCAGGGTCAGCACCGCCGCGGCCACCTGGCCGCAGTTGTGGGCCGCCGCGCCGCCGACGGACACGCCATAGACCGACAACCGCCGGCTCCGGGACAGCAGGATCATAACCAGCATAGCAGTCACGCCGCCCAGCAGGGAAAAGATCAGGGTGTTCATGTTGCCCGCAAACACCGCTCCCAGCAGGCACCGCCCGATCAAAATCAGCAGTGCCTGTCCCGGTCCCAGGGCGTACAGGGCGAACACCGTCACGATGTTGGCCAGTCCCAGCTTGATGCCGGGGATGGGAATAGCCAGGGACAGGGGGAAGAAATTCTCCAGATAGCTCAGGGCCAGCGCCATGGCGGTCAGCACCGCGCACAGCGTCAGCTGTTTCGTTGTCAGCTTCATGGCGCCCTCCTATCCGATGACCACATCCGGGGCGTCCCGGTCCACGGTGCCGCCCTCCAGACGGATGATGATGCGGGCAGGCAGGCACACGATGCTCTGTCCCGCCCTGGTAATGGTCCCGGTGTGGACGCAGTACTGGGTGGGGCAGTCGGCCTCCGCCACATACAGGCCCGGGCCATCCGTCAGGCGGACATGAATCGTATATCCGTTCCCGCTGTATGTCCGCTCCCCGTCCGGGAAATCCTTTAAGGGGATGCGCTCCGCCTCGGTCCCATCCACGGTCACCACCGCCGTCAATTCTCCGGCGTCGGTCCCCCGGCTCCACACCGCCAGGGCGCAGGCCGCCGCCAGGGCCACGATCAGCAGTACCACCAGTCCGTCCCACAGGCAGGGCCGCAGCTTAGGAGACGACTTCATAGCTGTACCCGCTCTCCTTGCTCTCCTCAAATTCCCCGGCGATGCCGTCGGTGATGACCACGCGGCCGTCCGCCGTCACCAGCACCAGGTCGAAGTCATAGGCGCCGCTGCGCCAGAAATCCAGGGCCTTCTCCTCACCCATAACGAACAGGGCGGTGGACAGGGCGTCGCACATGGTCCCCACGCCGGGGGTGCCGTCGGCTCCGTCCCGGTCGCAGTCCGCCACCACGGTAACGGAGGTCAGTCCGCTGTCCGCCGGATATCCGGTGGCGGGGTCGATAATGTGGTGATAGGTCTTTCCGTTCTCCTCAAAGAACCGCTGATACCCACCGGAGGTGACAGCAAAGGCGTCGGTCAGGTGCAGCATGCCCGCGAAGGCGTTGGCATTGTTGGCGTCCTTGGGGTCCTGGATGCCCACCCGCCAGGGGGTACCGTCCGGCCGGTCGCCCCAGGCCAGCACATTCCCGCCCAGGCTGATGGTGGCCCGGGGGATGTTGTTATCCTTCAAAATCTCCGCAATGCGGTCGGAGGCATAGCCCTTGGCGATACCTCCCAGATCGATCTGGGTGCCGGGGGTCAGCGCCGCCGCGTCATCGGCTAGGGTGATATGCTCCGGCCCCACCAGGGCCAACAGCCCGTCCAACTCTTCCTGGGCAGGCACCCGGTTTTCCTCCTCCGTAAAGCCCCAGGCGGAGACCACCGGCGCGATGGTAATGTCAAAGGCGCCGTCCGTTGCCAAGGCGTATTCCTCCGCCGCCTCCATCAGGCCGCAAACCTCTTCTCCCACGTCGATGCCCAGTCCCCCGGCGTGGTTCAGCTGCCAGATCACGCTGTTCTCGTCGGTCCGGGACAGCAGGTCTTCCAGCCGCCGCACCTCATCCTCCGACAGATAGTCAGCATGGGTGCTCTTTTCCCCGTAGGTGGTGAAGATCATCACCGTGTCCATAGCGATGACCTGGATGACCTCCCGGGCCTCGTCCGGGCTCTCCGTCTGCCAGGAGCAGCCGCACAGTCCCATCGTCATCAGTACAGCCAGCAGGGCCGCTGTAAAACGCTTCATAGGCTTCCTCCGTATATGTTCTGTCCCGAAATGGTCTCATTCCGGGCTGATTTCGCTGTTACATTGAAGTAGTATATCACGCTCTTCCCCGCTTCTCAAGCATGGATGCGCCGCAATCTGAAAAAGATTGAAAATCCACCGGCAGTTCCCCTTGCAAAGAGTGTGAAAGTCTGCTATACTAAATAAGCATGTCAGCGGGCTTTGCAGCTCGCTTTCTATCTGAAACCAACCCTGGAGGTCTTATTATATGCCCAAACATCCCAACAGCAAGTCCAAGCAGGTCAAGCGGGACGAGCCCATGACCGGCGCCATGAAGTTCTTCCTGGCCGGCTGTGTGGCGGAGCTGTATCTGTTGATCATCCGTCGTTTTTATGTGAAGAGCCCTGACATTGTCAAGATTCTCTGGTATGACCGCTATCTCTGGGTCCTGCTGGGCGTCGGCGCGGCGATCCTGGTAGCCGGCGTTGTCGGCGGCCTGCTGCTGCGGGGCGACAAGAAAAAGCGGACCATCGCCTGGTGTGTGGCTGCCGCCGGTGCTTTTCTGGGCGGTGCCGCCGGCCTGATCCGCTGGAACGCCTCCACCCTGACCCTGCTGACCGTGGTAGTCCCCGTGGTGATGGTGCTGGGTGTGCTGTGGAATCTGTATGACCGGGAATGTGCCCTGTCCCTCACCATTCTGGGTGCCTCTCTCATCGCTCTGTGGATCTGCCGCAAGCAGATGTACAGCATGTTCCTGGGCACCTATGTGAAGATCTTCGCCGTGGTGTATATCCTGGTGCTGATCGCCGTGGCGCTGCTGACCAAGCAGGGCAAGCTGAAGAAGCTGCTGCCCGCCAGTGCCGATCCCCTCCCGGTGTATGTGGCCTGCGGCCTGTCTGCTGTGGCCATGCTGGGCGCCTTGTTTAGCTCCATCGTAGCCTATTATGCCATGTGGGCCCTGGCCATCGTGGTCTTTGGTCTGGCTGTGTACTACACGGTCAAGCAGCTGTAACCTTTATTAAAAACAGCCTGTCCATCCGGACAGGCTGTTTTTTTCACTATTTCTCAAACATTCCCAATCGAATATCCATACCGATCTCAAAGGCCCGGTCCCAGGGGAAGCGGTAGTTTTCCAGTTCGACCTTCCCCCAGCTGATCTCCCCCAGACTCTTATCATTCCGGTCCAGAAAGACGATCATATTGCTGTTCTCCAGATTTTTCAGCACCTTCCGGGTGCTCTTTTCCATACCGCTCTCCAGCCGCTTCAACACGGCCTCCCGGTCGATCTCCGGAGCCCAGAAGTTGTTGGGATCACCGCCCAGGTCATTGCGGATATAGGCCAGCAGGTCCTCCCGCACCACATGCTTATAGCAGAAGTCCTTGATGATGCTGTCCGCCAGAGTCCGGACAAAGGCCCGCTCCTCCGCCTTGGATGTCTCCCCCCGGGTGAGATGGGCATACCGGGCAAATCCGTGGCTCAGAGCCGTTCCGGTGACGATGGCCATGTCCAGGAACCCGGCGTAGCTCAGCAGATACCCCAGCTCCGCCTCTTCGGTCAGCATCTTCTGGAAGTCATTTCCATACGTGCCGTTGCTGGCGTCGATGAGGATGACGGGCACCTGCCGGTTCCGGAACGTCTTCATCCAGCTCACCAGATTGGTGCATTCATGTTTCTTCCGCCAGTCGCTCTCCTCCTGAGTCATCCCCTCCACATTCGGCTGGGTCAGCACCAGAATTTCCATGTCCGCCGCGCCGCTTCCACCGGATAGCTGATGCACACCGAAAAACTCCAGATGCTCTTCCACAATCTCTTTCAGCGGCTTGTAATCGTAGGCGCAGGCAGGCCGGTCCTCCGTGCCGCCGAAGTACGTGATACCGACATGGACCGTCTGGCTGTCCCAGCCAGTCTCCGCCATATACAGCTTTGCCACCGCCTTGAAGGCCAGATCATCCACGCCGGAGAGGAGCGCATTCCCTTCCCGCAATTGGCTCCGCAGATAGGCGATCTCGTTTTTCTGGATGCTCTCCTCCTCGGAGGAGTCGTCGATGCCGATCAGCACCCGAAAGTGCTCATAGCCGCCGCACTGGACTGTGTGGAGCATCCGCTCCGACAGCGCCAGCTTCCGGCTCCGGGCGGCCAGGTACGCGTCCACCCGTTCCTCCGTCAGGCCGAAGTCCGCCGGGTCCAGGGGCTGACCGTCACTGCCCAGCTGATAGAGAGCCCGGATGTCCGATGCCTCCAGGTCCCCACCCGGAAGTTCCGGACGGCCCACCGCACCGTAGGCCCGCAGGGCGTTGTAATCCTCCAGAGTGCCGCCCTGGTAGCCCACCGTGGGCGCCAGGCGCATGACGCTGTCCAGCAGCCAGACCACGTTATTTTTATCCTCAGCCAGGGCGGACAGCAGGGAATCCATCAGTTCAGATGAGGAGGTGGTGCCGCCGGGAATGGGGACCTCGTCCTCCGTTATGCACCGGGAGCTCACCAAACCGCCGGAGTGCAGCTGGTCCATAGAGAGGATGTAGCGGTCGCAGCCCGCCGCCTCCTGGTCCAGCACCCAGGTGTAGAGGGACCAGGGGTTGCCGCACTGGAGGCTGTCGTAGTTTTTGGGCTGTCCGTCCAGCGCCGTCCGGTAGTCCTCCAGTTCCGGCATTTCCAGCCGGTAACCCAGGGACTCCGCCAGATACACCACCCGCTCCACGTTGTCGGGTCGGTCGTCCAGGGGCACATAGGCGATCTCGGGACCGTCCACCGCCGGCTCCTCCTCCGGGGGCACCGTGGTCCCCGGGGCACACCCGGCCAGCAGCAGGCAGGCCAGCACCGCCGCCAAGATTCGTTTCTTCATTCGTTTCTCCTTGTTTGCACAAACAGCCTGCATGAACGCATGCAGGCTGTTTATGTTTCATTTACAGGCCGAAAGCCCCCAGATTCAATCCTCCGGTGACGCCCTCCATGCCCTTTTCCATGGCGTCGCCCGCCTGGCGCAGGGCCTCGTTGACGGCGGAAACCACCAGATCCTGCAGCATCTCCACATCCTCGGGGTCCACGGCCTCGGGCTTGATGGTGACGGACAGGACCTCCTTCTTGCCGTTGACCTTGGCCTCCACAACGCCGCCGCCCACGCTGGCGGTGAACTCCTGGGCCTCCACGGCCTCCTGGGTGGCGTTCATCTGCTCCTGCATAGCAGCGATCTTCTGCTGCAATTCCGCCTGGCGCTGAGCGCCGGACACCTTTCCGTTGGTAAATCCACGGCGAGCACTGTATCCCATGGTTGTATCTCCTTTACTGTTTACTTGATTTCAATATTATCAAATTGACTGCCGAATTTCAGCAGGTTTTTCAAATTTTCCTGGGGCGAGGCCTTGGGGGGCTCTCCCACCCGGAGCAGCAGCCGCACCGCCGTCCCGGCGGCATTCCCGGCCTCTTCGCTGAGGACGCCCTTCACCCGGTCGTTGTCCAGCCGGTTCAAGGTAATGTCATCAGGCGCATAGACTGTCAGCTGATCACCCTCCAGCACGCCGGTGCACATGTCCAGAAACACCCGGTACATGGGTGACAGACGGCCCTTGCAGGCCTCCGCCAGCGCCCGCCACCAGTTCCCGCCCACAGCGGACGCAGCCGCTGCCGCGGCGGCAGGTCTGGCTGTCTCCCGCATGGGTTCCGGCACGTCGAAAACCCGCTCTCCCGGCTCCTGGGGCATGGGCGGCTCCTCCGGCAGCGGGGGCCGTTCTTCTTCCGCTGGGGGTGCCTTTTTCTCCGCAGGCGGTTGTTTCGCAGCCGGCTCCTCCCAGGGCGGCATGTCTTCCTGCTTCGCAGGTGCCGTCTCCCGGGCGGGCTTGGCGGCCGCCACGCTCTGCTCCACGGCGGAGCGGATCACCTGGCCCCGGGCCAGGGCGTCCTCCAGCCGTTGAATGCGGGCCTCCAGCGCCGTCAGGTCGCCGGAGAGGGATTCGTCACACAGCCGCAGGATGCAGAGTTCCGCGTCCGTGCGGCGGTTGGAACTGTAATAAAGGTCCGCCGTGGCCTTCTGCAATGTCGAGGCCAGATGCAGGAACCGGCTCCCCGGCACGTCTTTGGACAGCCGGTCCAGGGTGGCGGAGTCGTATCCGCCGGACAGCAGCGCCGCGCCGCCCTCCGGGGCGGTCCGCCGCAGCAACAGATCCCGGACCAGGGTGGAAAGCTCCCCCAGCACAGCGCCTACGTCCTTGCCGCCGGCGTAGAGCTGGTTCAGCAGCAGCAGGGCCGCCTTGGCGTCCCGCCGCAGGATGCACTCCAAGAGCTGCGCCGTCTGGAGGTTTCCCGCCAGGCCCAGCACATCCAGGACCGCCCCGCTGTCCACCTTGCCGCCCGCCGCCGCGCACTGGTCCAGCAGACTCAGGCCGTCCCGCAGGGCACCGTCTGCCAGACGTGCCAGAATTTCCGCGCCGTCCGGCGTCAGGTCGATGTGCTCCTGTCCCGCCACATAGGTCAGCCGCTGGGCGATGTCCGTTGGGGTAATGCGCTTGAAGGAATACCGCTGGCAGCGGGAGAGAATGGTGGCGGGCACCTTGTGGAGCTCCGTGGTGGCCAGAATGAACATCAGGTGCTCCGGCGGCTCCTCCAGAATTTTCAGCAATGCGTTGAAGGCCGGGGTGGACAGCATGTGGACCTCGTCCACGATGTAGACCCGCTTTTTCACATTGGCGGGTGAATAGATGGCCTCATCCCGCAGGGCCCGCACCTGGTCCACGCCGTTGTTGGACGCGGCGTCCAGCTCCAGCACATCCAGAAAGCTGCCGCTCTCGATGCCTACGCAGGAGGGGCACTGGCAGCAGGGATCACCGTTGACCGGATGCTCGCAATTCACCGCCTTGGCCAGAATTTTGGCGCAGGTGGTCTTGCCGGTGCCCCGGGTCCCGGTGAACAGGTAGGCATGGGAGGTCCGGCCCTCGGCCACCTGCTTCTGCAGGGTCTCCGTAATATGAGACTGCCCGATGACGTCGGAAAACACCTTGGGCCGCCACTTTCGATACAGGGCCTGATACATGGGAAATTCCTCCCTGGACAGAGTAAGTCCCCCGCATGCAGCTGCGGAGCCGGCACCCTCGCGGCACATGGAAGGTCCCGCTTAATGCTGCTCGGTTCCCCGCCTGACATGGTTCGCAGGGTCCCATTGCGCGAGACCGGCTCCGCAGCTGCACGCGGAGGACTTGTTCATAGCTTATTTATTTTACTATATTCTTTCCAAATAAGCAACCAGAAATTTTTGTTTTTTTAATTTACACTTTACAACCATTGAAATTATGGTATAATATCACTTGCCGCGGAATTCCTGCGGCAAATGGGGGCGTAGCTCAGCTGGGAGAGCGTACGGTTCGCATCCGTAAGGTCGAGGGTTCGATCCCCTTCGTCTCCACCATCTGCAAGGCAAGCGGTTATACCGCTTGCCTTGCTTTCGTTTCAATGGCCAGGAGCGTTTCGGCTCCGGGCCTTTTCGCTTCCTCCGGCTCTCCCTCCAGATACAGGGCCTGAAATTCTTCAAACGACACATTGAACTCTATGTCGATCTCATAGTCACGCCGTACACGAACAGCCTTTACGAACTGGGCCACGATCATTTTCTTGGCCTCAAAGGTGCAATTATCGTACATTTCAGCCCAGCCTACCAACTGGTCATATTCCTGCAACACTTGACTGGCATCACGCAGAGTTTCCTCAAGCTCTACCTAACAGCGGCAGCAACTGCCAGGGAAACCACCAGAACACGAGCAAATCCCTTGATAATGGGAATTTGATTCAGCGCATTCAGCACCGGACCAATGGCCATAGTGATGAGGTCGATGCCGAAACCGTTGTTCAAGATACGCACATTGTAACTGCTGTCTCTCTTTTTCTTCTGCTATATTTGGGGTTTAATCATCTTTTTTATAAAACAGCACCGTTTCCGTGGCATCGTACAATATGTAAAAGATGATGAGAAAAGTCGGTGGCGGTGTGCGGATATACACTCTGGGCGGCAAGCGCCTGGTGCCGGACTTTGAGCTGCCGATCCCGGCGGAAGCCCTTGGCGTTACAACCGACTGGCTGTCGGACAAAGAATAATCCCCCTACGAAATGTAGGGGGATTCCAGCTTTAGATTTGAATGGCACAGGGCACCCTTCCTGGGTTCCCCGCGCACACCCTTCCTTCCCGTCACGCAAGTTTTCCGGGTTTATCGACAGGCTGAAAGAAGGCACGACAAAGTCGAGCTTTCCTTTTTTGATCTCTGCCGCAGTGTCTCACCAGTTCCATCCGAACCAGTCCCAGAAGCCGCCCGGTCTTTCCGGCTCCTCCGTTCCCGGCTCCGGTGCAGAATCCTCTTCCGGTTCCTCCGGGAACAGCCAGTTCCACCAGTTCCGGTGGACCTGACAGGTCTCCCCGGTCTCCGCCGGGGCCACTGCGTCCTCGTCCGCCGTTCCGGTGGTGCCCGTTGTCAGATAGACCGCCCTGTCGACCTCCCCGGCAGGGCAGTAGGTCCCCGCCGCCTGCCCGGAGCGCCGGCAGATGGACACCTCCACATGGCAGTCACAGCTCTCCCCGGGTTCCGTGCCGGGAGTATAGTACTCTGTCCGGGTCATGTCTCCCTGAACCGTGTCCCCGCAGAGGCCATCCACCGCCAGCTTGCCGCATTTGACGCAGATCACCCGCTGCTCCAGGTCCCGCATGCCGGAAAAGCCCTGATTGGCCAGTCCCTGGTGTGCCTGCTCCATAATGGACCGCCAGAGCTTCTTCACGTAGGTGCCGCTGCTCTGGGGGGAGAAATCGTCATAGCCGCCCCAGACGCCGCAGGCGTAATAGGGGGAATACCCCACGAACCACAGATCCCGCAGTTCCGTGGTGGTGCCGCTCTTCCCCGCCAGGGCCATGCCGGAGAAGGCCGCCTGGACGCCGGTGCCCCGGGTCATGACCTCCGCCATAGCGTCGGTCAGCAGGGCCGCCGTGGAGGCCCGCACCACCGTATGGCTCTCCGGCGTCTTGCTCAGCAGCACGTTTCCCTCCCGGTCCAGGACCTCCGTGTAATACACCGGCTCCCGATAGGTGCCGCCGTTGGCGATGGCGCTGTAAGCCGCCGTCATCTCCAGATTGGTGACGCCTCCATGGGTGCCGCCCAGAGCCAGGGCCTCCACCTTGTCCTCCTCTGTCAGATGGCCGAAGCCGAACTGCTCCAGCCGGTCATAAACGGTGTCCGTCCCCATGTCCTGAAAGCATTTCAGCGCCAACACGTTCAGGGACTTCACAATGCCCTGCCGCAGGGTGGTCCTGCCGCCGTAGGTGCCGCTGGCATTGCGGATGGCGGTGCCGTCGGAGTAGGTGTGGGGCGCGTCATCATAGACGCTTCCTAGGGTGGCCGCGCCCCGGTCCAGGGCAGCGGCATACTCCCCCACCACCTTGATGGTGGACCCCGGCTGCCGCACGCTGGAGATGGCCCGGTTCAATGTCAGGCTGCCGGTCTTTTCTCCCCGGCCGCCCACCAGAGCCTTCACCTGCCCGGTGGCCGGGTCCATCAGGACCACGGTGGCCTGGGCGTCGGAGGTGTACCAATCCTCCCGGTTGATCTCCGTCTCGCAGATGGTCTGCAGGCGGCTGTCCTGGGTGGACCGGATGGTGAGACCGCCCCGGTACAGCAGCCGCCAGGCCTCTTCCTCCGTGCAGCCCAGTCCCGTCTCCAGGTCCTCCACCACCTGCCAGACCAGGGCGTCCTCAAAATAGGACTGGACCTCCGTCTCCAGGGCGGTGCTGTCCCGGGCGATCCGCTCATACACGTCGTCCGCCGCGGCTTGCTCATGCTCCTCCTGAGAGATCATCCCCTGTTCCAGCATCTTCCCCAGCACCAGGAGCTGCCGCTCCCGGCTGGCCTCCGGATTTTTCAGAGGGCTGTAACCGGAGGGACTTTTGATGACCCCCGCCAGCACCGCGCACTCCGACAGCGTCAGGTCCGACACGTCCTTTCCGAAGTACCGCATGGCGGCCGTCTGGACGCCCCAGGTGCCGCTGCCCAGATTGATGGTGTTGAGATAGTTCTCCAGGATCCAGTCCTTGGATTCCCGCCGCTCCAGCTGCAATGCCAGATACTGCTCCTGCAGCTTCCGGGTGATCTTGTCCAGGGCCGTTTTCTCCTGGGTCCAGCCGGTGAACACGTTGTTCTTGATGAGCTGCTGGGTCAGGGTGCTGGCCCCCTCCGACAGCCGTCCGGCGGTCAGGTTCCGGTAAGCGGCCCGGGCCACACCCCGCAGGTCCACGCCGTGGTGCTGAAAAAAACGCTGGTCCTCGATGGCCACCACGGCATTCTGCAGGTCCTTGGGGATCTGGTCCATGGTCACATAGACCCGGTTGGAGGCCTCCCCCATCAGGGTCAGGATGGTCTCTCCGTCATCGTCCAGCACCGTGGTCCGGTAGCCCTGGGGCGAAACATCCACCCGGTCCAGATCCGGCGCCGTGGCCAGGGTATATCCCAAAAAGCAGCCAAGCAGGACGGCAAGGATGCCCACACCCCACAGCAAACCCTTTCCCAGGCGGCGCAGAACCGCCCCGGCTTTCTTCTGTTCTGTCATCGTTCCTCCCCTCCGCCCCCGCTCCGCAGGGGCATGTTCTTGGAAACCGGCTGTATTATAAAGGGAAAATGTGAACCGTCTATGAATGGACGCTCACAATTTGATGACAGTTTTCCTGAAACTTTCTGGAATTTTATCAATTCTGACACCTTTTGTAACCATTTCAAAAACCGGCGCCCCCATAACGGGGACGCCGGTTTTTGATCATGCCGCAGCAGATTCCCATTTGAAATATCGCACCGCGAGCCCGGTACAGACAGTCGTGACCGCCAGCATCACCAGGACCGGCAGCCAAAGCGTCTCTGTTTCCACTCCCAGGAAGGATGCCTTCATCAGCCGGATGCCCTGGTTCAGCGGGAAAACGCCGATAATTTTCTGTATGGCCCCGGGCATGACCTCCACCGGCACCGTGGTGCCGGAGAACAGCAGCATGGGGAAATACAGCAGGCTGGCGATGACGCCGGCCTGCTTGGCGTTTTTCGCCAGACCGCCCACCAGCAGGCCGATGCTCAGGGTGGACACCATGGTCAGCAGCCAGCTTGCCAGAAAGGCGGCAGTGGAGCCCCGCAGGGTCACCCCCCAGAACAGACGGGCCGCAACGGCCAGCGTCATCAGAGACACGGCGCAGTACAGCATGTAGATGCTCAGCTCCACCCCCAGCAGCAGTGCTGGACTCACCGGCGTCACATGGAACCGCTTCAGGATCTTCTTTTCCCGGTAGTCCGAGGCCACCAGGGGCAGTCCCATCAGCCCGCCGGCGCAGATGGAGACGGTGCAGACTGCGCCGAAGGATTGCTCCAGGAAGGTGTAGTCTGCCCCCGGGAAGGCAGGTTTCGTTCCGTAGAGAAAGCCCAGGACCACCAGAACCGCCAAGGGCATGGCGATGGCAAAGATGACCATGTTCATGTCCCGGATGTTCAGCTTCAGTTCATTTTTCAAAAGAACGCCATATCGCTTCATTCCGCCGCCTCCTGTTCCGTCAGCATCAGATATGCCTCCTCGAAGTGGTCACAGCCGCAGGCAGTTTTCGCCTGCTCCACCGTTCCGCGAAACACAGTCCGCCCCTGTTTCAGCACGCAGATCTCGTCACAAAGTGCCTCCACCTCGTCCATGAAGTGGGAGGTCAGGAATATGGTCAGTCCCTCAGCTTTCAGATCGGAGAGGATCTTCCACACATCCCGCCGGGCTCTGGCGTCCAGGCCGGTGGTCAGTTCATCCAGAAACACCAGTTCGGGATCGGGGATCAGGGCCAGCACGATGAACAGCCGCTGCCGCTCGCCGCCGGACAGCCCTTTGACGGCGCTGTTCAGCTTGTCCCCGATGCCGAACCGGACACAGATATCCTTCCAGTCCGCCGGGTCCCGGTAGAGACAGGCAGTCTCCTCACACAGCTCCGACACCCGGATCTCACTTTGACAGTCTCCCTCCTGGAACTGGACGCCCACCTTCTGAAAAAGGCGGCGCCGGTCTTTTTTCGGGTCCAGATCCAGCAGGGACACCGTTCCGCCGTCCGCCCGCTTTGTACCCAGGATGCACTCGATGGCGGTAGTCTTCCCGGCTCCGTTGGCGCCCAGCAGGCCAAACACCGTCCCCCGCTCCACGGACAGGTCCAATCCGTCCAGGACGGTCTTTCCTCCATAGGACTTCCGCAGTCCCTTCACGCTGACGGCACAGCTCATTCCCGCACCTCCGGGCCCAGGGGCCGGACCGGGCGCAGCTCGATGTAGCCCCGCTCTCCCCGGGGCTCCAGCTGGATGCGGGGCTGGCTGTCGTCCCAGCGGTAGCCGATCAGGGTGGGATCGTACCGATCCGCCGCGTTCTGCACAGCTATGATGGCCTCGCAGTAGTCCTCCTCCCGGAAGGGCTCACCCTGGAACACCAGATACTCCGCCGTAGGCAGGGTGATGACGTCGAAGCCCTCAGGAACGGGGCCGCTGTCCCCGGTCTCCACCTCCACACCCTGCACATAGGTGGAGGTGCCGGGGGTTTTGTATTCCTCCGGCAGCCACAGGCACACCGGCTCCCCGCACAGGGAGTCCATACTGGTCAGCAGGCCCCATACGTCGCAACCCACCTCCTCGCAGTATTCGAAATAATCCTCCGCCCGGACACCCCGCTTCAGGATGACCTTCCGCTCCGGTTTCCGCATCAGCTGGACGAACACGCTTGCCACTTCTCTCACATCGGACACTTCCTTTCTCAATTCGCGGAATTTGACACCGTAAGGGATGAACAGCGGGATAGGCACCTTGGTCCGGGCATACTCCCCGGGATTGCAGCCGAACTCCCGCAGAAACGCCCGCTGGTAGCCGTCCACACTGCCGAAGCCCAGGTCGCAGGCCACGTCCAAAACCCGGCAATTTCCCGCCTTCAGCCGCTGGGCGGAGCGGGATAGCCGCAGACGGCGGATGTAATCCGCCGGGGTCAGTCCCGTGTACTGCCGGAACAGCCGGTGGGCGTGCCAGGGGGAAAACAGGGACGCCCGGGCCAGGTCCGCCAGGGTGATGTCCTCCTCCAGATAGCCTTCGATATAGTCCTGCATCCGCTGGACCGCCAGAATTTGTTCCTTCATCCGTTTCGCCTCCTTACAGCGTCCATCTTACCGCTTTCTGTGTCCGAACGCTCGACGTTCCTTGCTGTTTTCCCAAATACACAGGCGGCAGGTTCTCCCTGCCGCCTGTGTTCGGTCAAAGGGACCGCCGCAGATATTCCGCCGTGATGGTGTCTCCGCGCTCCGCCATCTCCCGAGGGCTCCCGGTGAAGACCACCTCACCGCCCGCCGTGCCGCCGTCGGGACCCACGTCGATGAGCCAGTCCGCCCGCTTCATCACGTCCAGATTGTGCTCGATGACGATGACCGTGTTGCCCCGGTCCCGCAGGCTTTGCAGCAGCCTTGTCATGCGGTGGACATCCCGGGGGTGCATGCCGGTGCTGGGCTCGTCGAAGATGTAGGTCATGCCGGTAAGAGAGCTGCCCATGTACCGCACCAGCTTCAGCCGCTGGGCTTCGCCGCCGGACAGGGTACTGGACTCCCGGTCCATGGAGAGGTAGGGCAGCCCGATGTCGATCATCCGGGTCAGGGAGGCCACCAGGGCGTCTACGATGGTCCTGGCCCTGGGGTCATCAATGGTCTTCAGCACCTCCACCAGCTCCGTGAATTCCATGGCGCATAGTTCGTCGATGCTGTATCCTGCCACCTTACAGGAGAGCGTTTTGGGATTCAGCCGCCGTCCGCCGCAGTCAGGGCAGACCTTCTCCTCCATGAACTGATTGAGCTTCCGCAGCGTATGGTCACTCTGCTCCTCCGAGCCTTTCATCAGGCACAGCCGCTGAAACTGGGTTTTGATGCCCTCCACCCGCTTGTGCTCGCGAGGGCCGCCCGGTTCCCGGCTGCCAAACAGGAGCAGATTCCGCTCCTCCGGCGTATAATCCCGGTATTTTTTATCCAGATCGAACAGGCCCGAACCGGTGTATTGCTTCCAGTAGTAGTTCCCCACGCCGAAGGCAGGCAGGGCCAGCATGCTTTCGTTCCAGGATTTCTCCGGGTCGATGGCCCGCTCGATGTCCAGGTCCAGAATTTTTCCGATGCCGGAGCAGGTCTTGCACATGCCGTTGGGGTCGTTGAAGGAGAAGTAGGATGCGGTGCCCACGTAGGGCTCCCCGATGCGGGCATACAGCAGCCGCAGAGCGGCGTACATGTCGCTGATGGTGCCCACGGTGGACCGGGCGTTGCCCCCCAGGCGGGACTGGTCCACAATGACGGAAGCGGACAGGTTGTCGATGCGCTCCACCCTGGGCTTCTCATACTTGGGCAGCCGCCCCCGCACGAAGGCGGTATAGGTCTCGTTCATCTGCCGCTGGCTCTCGGCGGCGATGGTGTCGAACACGATGCTGGATTTGCCGGAGCCGGAGACCCCGGTAAACACCACGATCTTCCCCTTGGGAATATCCAGAGAGACGTTTTTCAGGTTGTTCTGGTTCAAGCCGCGAATGATGATGGCATCCTGCTGTGGCATAAATGGCCCTCTCTTTCCTTGTTCTCGCTGCCCATGATACAGGACCGGCGGGGTCATTTCTCGACCTTCCTTGCTTTCACCATCCTAATCCCTGCCACTGTGTAAGAGTCAAGGGGCACTCACCACAGGAAGGGAATCAGCCGGTACTTCACCTTGTTCCTGTACTCCGCATACCCCGGCAGACCTGTTTCCAGCACCCGCTCCTCATTGCGGATGCGCTTTACAAGCACCCAGGGAACCAGCAGAAAGGGCACCAATGCCACCGCGGAGCCCAGCACCAGGGGTATGGAGAGGAACAGCACCAGCACCCCCAGATACATGGGGTGCCGCACCACGCCGTACAGCCCGGTGTCCACTACCCGCTGGTCCTCCTGCACCTCCACGGTGCGGGAAAGCCAGGCGTTCTCCCGCATCACCTCTGCGTACAGCCCATAGGCCCCGCAGAACAGCACGCACCCGGCGATCACCACAGCCAAAGGCAGGTGAGTCCAGCCGAAGTGGAAGTCCAGTCCCGCCAGCACAAAGCCCGCCACAAACACCAAAGCAGACAGCAGGATGACCCGCTTCTGCTCCGGCTCCTGTTCCCGGCTGTTCAGCCGTTTCTCCAGCAGCTCCGGGGCCTTCACATACAGCACCGCCCCCACCACCGGCATGGGGACGAACAGCAGGGCCATCAGCCGCCACCCGCCGGGATAGCGCCAGGTGCCCGCCGGGACAAACAGCAGCAGGCCCATCACCAGCAGGCCCGACAGCATTTTCAGCCCGCCGGCTAACAGCAGTTTCTTCTTCATTCTTTCCGCCTCCATTCTCTGTTCCTCGTGTCGTTCCTGTTCAGCAGTCCGCCGACTGCGGCTCTGCCTGTCCTTTCATGCGGATCGTTTGTTTCATTATAATTGACAGCGTATCTCTGTCAATGATAAAATTCGTTATAGTTCCAATCATAAAGGAGAAAGCGTATGAAAATCGGGTTTAATGAAGGCTGCAACCGTTTCTGCGAAAATCACTCCGTTCTGGAGGACCTGGCCCTGTGCGAAAAATACAGCTTTGACTACATTGATGTGCAGTCCGAGTGCCTGGACCGTGACCTGGCGGCAGGCAAGTACACGCTGGAGGAGTTGGGCGAGTTCTTCCGCACCCACAAGCTGAAGATGCTGTCCTACAATGCCCTGGTCGGTTTTAATATGAAGCAGACCCAGGCGGAAAAGGACGCCGTCATGGCCCAGCTGGACGAGATCATCCGCCGCTGCCGGATTTTGGACTGCAGGATGGTCGTGGTGGTGCCCTCCATGGACCTGACCGTCCACGCCACCCTGGACGACATCCGGGC
>NZ_JAFBIV010000016.1 GCF_021531915.1 Oscillibacter valericigenes
GGATCGCTGAGGGACCATGGGGGGGCGACCCGCAGAGAGGGGTCCACCATGCGGGTCAGCATGGCAGCCGCGGCGCCCCGGGTGATCCGGGCGTCCGGCCGGAAGGAGCCCCAGCGGTCACTGCCCATGCACACGCCCTTGCGGTACAGGGAGAGAATATCCTGGTAGTAGGGGGTGTATTCATTGACATCCGTGATGGCCCGATGGGTGGCGTAACCCTGGGTCACCAGCTGGTCGTGGACGCTGGGAAGGGCCTCCTCCGGCAGAATCCCTGCCAGAATGTGGGCCATCTGGGCCCGGGTGGCGGGCGCGGTCAGTTGGCTGTCCAGCGCCGTATCCAGGGAGATGCCCTCTGCCCGCAGGTACAGAAGGTATGGCATGGCGGCCGGCTGGCCCTCTGCCTTGTGAGAAGCGGGGCCTTTCTCCGGGTCACCAGTGCGGTAGAGGCTGCGGATGCGGGCCGCGAAGATGACAGCCTGTCCCACGGACAGCGGGGCGGTCAGCCCGTAGGTGCCGTCCGCATTGCCCACGGACAGTCCGTATTCATAGAGGGCGGAGACATTGGCATAGAAAGTGGACTCCGCCGCCAGGTCGGAGAACTGACCGGTATAGGATTTGAGGCGGACAAAATTGCCTGTGCTGTCCCGGGCCGCCAGGGCAGGCGTGGGCAGCAGGCACAGGGCCAGCGCCAGGGCGAGAAGGCGTTTTTTCACGGCAGCTCCTTTCTTTCTCAGGAGGGAATGTTCAGGTCCTCCGGCACGCGGTCCTCCACATAGGGGTTCAGATGCTCGTTGATCAGGGCCAGGGTGGCCTCCTGATCCAGATAGATGTAAGGCGACTTCCACGCATTGGGCAGGGTGGAAAACGCAATGGCGTCAGCGCCCATGGCAATGGCTTCTTTTCCTAGCCAGGCCAGGTTGCCGACAGTCAGGTCGGTCTCCACATAGGACTGGAAGATCTTCACAAAGTCGTCCACCTTGCCCAGGTTGGACACCGTCAGCACCTGCTTGGCCACGGCCTTCAGGAAGGCCTGCTGGGTCTGCATCCGGCCGATGTCCTCACTGCCGTAGCCGGTGCCGTCGTTGTTGTGGCGGAAGCGGACCACCTTCAGGGCGTCGGCGCCGTTCAGCTTCTGGGTGCCCTTGGAGAAATGGATGTGCAGGTCCTGGTAGGGGTCATCATAGTCCATGTTGACAGGCACGTTGAAGGTAACGCCGCCGATGGCGTTCACCAGGGCCTCAAAGCCCCGCAGGTCCACCTGGACCGTGTAGTCCACGGGGATGCCCAGCTGCTCGGACACCGTGTCCGCCAGCAGCCCGACGCCGCCGGAGTTGTATGCATAGTTGATCTTGTGGGCCTTGCCGTTGATGATGGCCTTGGTGTCCCGGGGGATGCTGGCGCCGTAGATGGCGTCGTTCGCGGCGTCCACGGCCACCAGAATGTTGGTGTCGCTGCCGCCGTTGTGGTCATCCACGCCAGAGAGCAGGATGGTGTAGAAGTCGGGCTTTCGCTCCATATGGGAGCGGAGGGCCTCCGCGGCGGCTTCCTCCTCCGGAGAGAGGGCCGGGACTTCCTCCTGGGGCAGCGGCTCCGGGTCCGGCTGCTTTTGCTCCGGGGCCCGGAAGAGACAGTGGTATCCGGCAAAGACGGCGGCGGCCAGAAAGACCGCCAGCAGGAGAAGCCGCCCCCGGGGGAGCTGACGGCGGCGTTGACGATGATGCGGCTCAGACATGGGTATGCATGCTCCTTGATTTTGAAATAGATTTACATAACATTAAGCCCATTATATAGCCCGTCCCGGGAAAGCACAAGAGGGAAAATAGCGGGAAAGCCGCTATTTTCCCTCCGGGCCTTGGTCAAGATTCACGGATACCTGTTCCAGCAGCGCTTTGATGTCGGCCAGCAGCTGATTCTGATAGGACAGCGCGCAGTGGATGTAGTAGAGGGCGGCGTCGGTCTCCCGGGCGGAGGCCGGCAGCGGCCGTTCTGCGCCGGCCACCGGATGGGGCCAGCGGCGGACCTCCGGCTCCCGGGGCGACCCTGGACCGCCCTGCCGGCCCCGCCCGCGGGGATGATCTGCCATGGGCCATTCCTCCTTGCACGGCATCAGGCACCGCGGTATTTTTTGCGGGTGGCGATGCCGCCCCGGATATGCCGCTGGGCCTTGTTGATATCCAGAACTTCCTTGACCTGCAGATACAGAGCCCGGTTGAACTGAGGCAGCCGCTCGGAAATGTCCTTGTGGACGGTACTTTTGCTGATGCCGAATTTCTGCGCGGCGGCGCGGACCGTGGTCCGGTTCTCTATGATGTAAAGAGCGAGACGCTCGGCCCGCTCCTCCATATTTTCTTTCAAACGCTTCACTCCCCGCCTCTAGTTGCTCCATCCTATGCGGCGAAACGCCGGGATATGAGCGGATGGGGCGGGGAGAATGAAAGAACCCCGCCGCAGCCTTTTGCCTGCGGCGGGGCGGAGGTCATTTCTTCAATTTTCGGATGTGCTCCAGACGGTTCAGGGCCTCGTTCAGCGTCTCGTCGTTCTTGGCGAAGTGCATCCGAATCAGGTGGTTCACCGGCTCCCGGAAGAAGCTGGAGCCGGGCACGGCGCCCACGCCCACCTCCCGGGCCAGGTCCTCGCAGAAGGTGAGGTCGTCGGTGTAGCCGAATTCCCGAATATCCATCATCACATAGTAAGCGCCCTGGGGGTCGTTGTGGACGATGCCCAGCGTGTCCAGACCTTTCAGGAACAGCTCCTTCTTGTGGGTGTATTTGGCAAGAAGACCGTCGTAGTAATCCTGTCCGAAGCTGAGGGCGGGCATGACGGCCTCCATCAGCGGCGCGGCGCAGCCCACGGTCAAAAAGTCATGGACCTTCTTGGCCCGCTCGATGATGGGCTCCGGCGCGATGATGTAGCCCAGCCGCCAGCCGGTGATGGAGTAGGTCTTGGACAGGGAGGAGCAGGAGAGGGTCCGCTCCCACATCCCCGGCAGGGTGGCGAAGTAGGTGTGCTGGTGAGGTGCATAGACGATGTGCTCGTAGACCTCGTCGGTGATGACGTAGGTGTCGTACTTTTCCGCCAGACCTGCGATGATCTCCAGCTCCGCCCGGGTGAACACCCGGCCGCAGGGGTTGGAGGGGTTGCACAGCACCAGGGCCTTGGGGTGATGGCGGAAGGCGTCCTCCAGCACCTCCGGGTCGAAGGTGAAGGTGGGGGGCACCAAAGGGACGTAGATGGGCTCGGCGCCGGAGAGAATGGTGTCGGCCCCGTAATTTTCATAGAAAGGGGAGAACACGATGACCTTGTCGCCGGGGTTGGTGACGGTCATCATGGCGCACATCATGGCCTCCGTGGAGCCGCAGGTGGCCACGATCTCCGTGTTGGGGTCGATGGAGCGGCCCATATAGTGGGACTGCTTGTTCGCCAGTGCCTCCCGGAAGTTGGGAGCGCCCCAGGTGATGGCATACTGGTGGGGGCCTTTGTGGGCCACCTCCGCCAGGCGGTCCATGATCTCCCGGGGCGGATCGAAGTCAGGGAAGCCCTGGGACAGGTTCACGGCGTTGTACTGCAAAGAGACGCGGGTCATGCGGCGGATGACGGAGTCGGTAAAGGTGGCGGTGCGTTCAGACAGCGGCTGGGGCATATAGGGTCAGCTCCTTAACTGGTATGATGCTATATCATACAGAAAAGATAGGAGAAAAACCAGTCCCTTTTTGAAAAAATTTGACGGAATGGATCGTCAGTAGGTGAAGAAGCCGTAGCCCGTCTCCTGATTCAGAAGGCCCCAGCAGTTCAGCGTGCCGGTGTCCTCCACATTCCAGCTGGGCCACCAGATCAAAAATTCCTCATCCAGCCCTTCCGTGGGTGTTTCCGGGCTGTAAAGGAGGAACTCTTTTCCCGTTTCCAGACCGTAAGCCTCGGAGGCGGTATAGCGGATACCGTCCTCGATCCACTCCGTATCCGGTTCCTCCTGTACCGTCAGCTCCTCCAGGGTCATGGCCCAGGTGTGGTCATCCACCTGCCGGATGCTGCCGAAGCGGCCGCTGAAGGTGGAGATGTAACAGGAGCCGTTGGGATAGCCCTCGCCCTGATCGCCCATTTCGGAGTCATGGTACACGCCGGCAAAAGAGCCGTCCCGCTCCAGGGTGAGGTCGGTGGACCAGGCGCCGGCGCCGCTGGCGAACATCAGGTCCAGAGGCAGCGCGTCGGGGAGAGCCGCGGTTTCGGACTCCGGGGCCTCCGGTTCCTCAGCAGGAGTCTCCTGTTCCACGGGGGCCTCTGGCTGTTCCGCGGCGGGCGGTTCCTGCTCCTCCGCAGGGGATTCCGGCTGCTTCGCCCCGCATCCGGTCAAAAGGACCAGACAGAGCGCCAAAAGATAAATTAGATTTCTCGTTTTCAAAGGGATTCCTCCTTGTGTGGTTTGGAAAAAGCATATCACTCTGTGCGCTTTATGTCAACCACAGATACACCTCTTGCACGGCGGGAAAAATTGCGGTACACTGAGAAAAACAGAAGGGGGTTTATTACCATGATGAATGAAACATTGAAGGTTTTGCAAGAGCGCCGCAGCATCCGCAAGTATAAGGCGGAGCAGATCAAAAACGAGGAGCTGGACGCCATTCTGGAGGCCGGCACCTGGGCTGCCAGCGGCAAGGGCCTGCAGTCCGCCGTCATGGTGGTGGTGCAGGATACGGAGACCATTTCCATGCTGTCCAGGGCCAACGCGGAGATCCAGGGCAAGCCCGGCGCGGACCCCTTCTACGGGGCGCCCACGGCGGTGGTGGTGCTGGCGGACGGCGAGGCCGCCAACTGGCTCCAGGACGGCTCCCTGGTGATGGGCAACCTGATGATCGCCGCCGCGTCCATCGGCGTGGGCTCCTGCTGGATCAACCGGGCCAAGGAGTATTTCGATATGCCCGCCGGCAAGGAAGTGCTGAAAAAGTGGGGCCTGGACGAGAAATACCGGGGTGTGGGCATCTGTGTCCTGGGCTATGCCGACGGTCCCACCCCCCCCCCCAAGCCCCGGAAAGCCGACTATATCCGCCGGGTGTGAGCCATGACCTTTCAACAGGAACGGGAGGCCATCTGCCGGGTTGGAAAGCTGCTGTATGACCGGGGCTATGTGGCCGCCAACGACGGCAACATCTCCGTGAAAGTGGGGGAGGACCGCCTGCTGATTACCCCCTCCGGCGTCAGCAAGGGGCGGATGACGCCGGACATGCTGTTGGTGACGGACCTGGACGGGACTGTGCTCGAGGGAAACCGCCACCCCTCCTCCGAGGGGAAGATGCACCTGGCGGTGTACCGCCACCGCCCGGATGTGGGGGCGGTGGTCCACGCCCATCCGGCCATGGCCACGGCCTTCGCCGTCTGCCGTCAGGGGCTGGAGGCGCCCTACCTCTCCGAGCTGGTGGCAGGCCTGGGCGGTGTGCCCTGCACGCCGGAATTCGCCATGCTGTCCACCGACGAGGTGCCGGAGAGCATCATCCCCTATTTGCCGGACCACAACGCGGTGCTGCTGGCCAACCACGGCGCCCTGGCCTGGGGCGGAGACCTGTGGGAGGCCTTCGACCGCATGGAGACCGTGGAGCACACCGCAAAAATCATATGGAACGCCCGGCTGCTGGGCAATCCCGTGGCACTGACGGAGGACGAGGTGGCCCGGCTGCGGAGCCTGCAGGGCATGTACCGGAAATTGCGGGAAGTGAGGAGACCGGAATGAGTGAACAGTTGAAACAGGTGACCCATGTGGAGAACATCCGCTACGACAAGGAGCGGGAGGAACTGGTCATCATCGACCAGACCCTGCTGCCCAACGAGGAGCGCTTCATCACCCTGACCACGGCGGAGGAGATGTACGATGCCATCAAGCTGCTGCGGGTCCGGGGTGCCCCGGCCATCGGTATCTGTGCGGCCTATTCCCTTTACAGCCTGGCCCGCAGCATCGGGGAGGAGACCTCTGAGGGCTTCCTGACCAAGCTGAAAGAGCAGGCCGCCTACCTCAACAGCTCCCGCCCCACGGCGGTGAATCTCAGCTGGGCGCTGGGAGAGATGGTCAGGACGGCGGAGGCCAACCTGGACCTGTCCCGGCCGGACCTGCTGGAGGTGCTGTACCGGAAGGCGGTGGACATTCACGAGGACGACATCGCCAAGTGCAAAGCCATCTCCGAATACGGACTGACCCTGGTGAAGGACGGGGACGGCATCCTGACCCACTGTAATGCGGGGCCCCTTGCCACCTCCCGGTACGGCACGGCTCTGGGCCCCATCCTGCTGGGAACGGAACAGGGTATGAAATTCCGGGTATTCTCCGACGAGACCCGGCCCCTGCTGCAGGGCGCCCGCCTCACCAGCTATGAGCTCCACCGGGCCGGGGTGGGTGTGACCCTGATCTGCGACAATATGGCCTCCATTGTGATGAAAAACGGCTGGGTCCAGGCCTGCTTCGTGGGCTGCGACCGGGTGGCCGCCAACGGTGACGCCGCCAACAAGATCGGCACCAGCGGCGTGGCCATCCTGGCCAAGCACTACGGCATCCCCTTCTATGTGCTGGGTCCCACCAGCACCATCGACATGAGCTGCCCCGACGGGGACCACATCCCCATCGAGGAGCGGGACCCCGACGAGATCAAGACCATGTGGTACGAAAAGCCCATGGCCCTGCCGGGAGTGAAGTGCTATAACCCCGCCTTCGACGTGACGGACCACAGCCTGATCGCCGGTATCGTCACGGAGAAGGGCATCTGTCGGGCACCGTATACCGAGAGCTTGCGGGCGTTATTCGACAACAAAGGGTAAAATGTGACTGAAAATATACAAGGAGGACTGAGAAAATGGCCATCAAGGAATCCCCCTCCGCCAGCATCGTGGCGGAAGAGAACGACATTGCGAAGGTGGTGCTGATGCCCGGTGACCCCCTGCGGGCCAAGTATGTGGCGGAGCATTATCTGGAGAACCCCGTCTGCTTCAACACCGTCCGCAACATGCTGGGCTACACCGGCACCTACAAGGGCAAGAAGATCTCCGTCATGGGCCACGGCATGGGCGTGCCCTCCGTGGGCATTTACAGCTATGAGCTGTACAACTTCTTCGGCGTGGAGTCCATCATCCGCATCGGCTCCGCCGGCGGTATCGGCGACGATGTGAAGGTCCGGGACGTGGTCATCGCCATGGGCGCCTCCACCAACTCCCACTTCGCGGACCAGTATCAATTTCCCGGCCAGCTGTGCGCCACTGCTGACTATGGGATGCTGAAAGACGCCGTGGCGGCGGCGGAGCGCCTGGGGGTCCGGGCTGACGTGGGCCAGGTGTTCACCGCCGACCAGTTCTACAACGCCAATTCCACTGCGGCGGAGACCTACCGCAAGTTCGGCATCCTGGCGGTGGAGATGGAGGCGGCGGGCCTGTACTGGACTGCCCAGTACCTGGGCAAGAAGGCTCTGGCCATCCTGACCATCTCCGACCACATCTTCACCGGGGAGGCCCTCTCCGCGGAGGACCGCCAGGACTCCTTCCATGAGATGATGGAGATCGCCCTGGAGACTGCCTGGAAGTCCATTGATTAAATCACATAAAGAACTGCCGGAGTTTGCAAAACTCCGGCAGCTTTTTTATTCAATCTGGTATGCAATGCCGCCCACCGAGATGCTGGCCAGCTCCTCCAGGGGAATGATCTCCTCAAAGACCTCGCCCTTATCGCAGACGGTGACGCCGTGCTCCGGCTTGATGCTGCCGCCGGCATTGGACATGTCGATGACCGTGCCGTCGGTTTTCGTCAGCAGGATCTCCACGCTCTCAAAGTACCGCCCCATCTGGCGGCTGTCCTCAGGGTCCTCCCGGCCGCTGGGGGCATTGCTCCACTGGACCTCGCTGTCCACGGTGTAGTCCACCTTGACGGCCACGGGAGAGACGGTGACGGCATCCACGGTGAAGGTCATGTCGTTCTGTTCAAAGGTCTCGCCGCCGCCCAGGGTGACGGAGGAGTCCTCGTAATCCACGTCAAAGCGGAATTTCCACTGGCCCTCCACCAGCGTGACGGGCTCTCCCGCAGTCTCGTCCCAACCCTGCAGGTCCTCAAACTCCGCCATGGCGGTGCAGCGGGAAATGGGGACATCCGCAGTGATGGTCTGTACCAGTTGGATGGTGCTGGGGTCGGTCTCGTCCGTCACGAACCGGGAACTGCCGTGGCTGCCGCCCCGGACGGACAGAGTTGCGCCGCCAAAGCCGCCCATCAGCAGGGAACGGGCGTCGGTGTCCTCCGGCAGCAGGGGTGTGCCGTCGTCCCGGTGGATGGTGTAGATGATGGCGGCGTTGTAGGCGTCGCCCATGATGGCGTCGGCGGTGATGGTGACGCCGTTGTCGGTGTCACTGGCGCCGATGGGATGGCCGATTTTGTCAATGACCTCTGTCTGGGCGGCGCCGCTGCCGAAGATGGCGCCGAAGGATTCCACGGCGGTTTTCAGCACGCCGGTAGCCCCGGCTCCCACCGCCAGCACCACCGCCAGGCAGGCGGCCAGAACGGCGATCTTACCGAAGGGACGGCGGGCCCTGCGGGCGGGCTGTTGGGCCGCCTCCGCCGCCCGGGCCGCCAGTTGGGCCTTCTGTTCCGGTGTATAGCGCAGGCCGTCAAGGGCCTGCTGATAATCAGACTGTCTGTTCATATCCGTAACCTCCTAAGAGTTCTTTCAGTTTGGCTCGTCCCCGGGCCAGCCGGGTGTGAACGGTGGCTGTGGGGACGCCCAGAATCTGCCCGATCTCCCGGGCGTCATATCCCTCGTAATAAAAGAGGTAGATGACCGCCCGGTAGTGGGCCGGTAGTTGGTTGACTGCCGCCAGAAGCGACCCGTCCTCCGCCTCCGGGGCGGGGACCTCCATGCAGGCCTCCAGAGCGCAGGTCCGCTTCCGCCAGGGACTTTTCAAAAGGTCCTTGCAGGCGTTGGCGGCCATCCGCAGAATGTAGGCCCGCTCATGCCGGGGACTTTCAAATTCCCGGGGTTCCGTCAGCAGCTTGACGAAAACGGTCTGGCAGACGTCCTGGGCGTCCTGGGTGTTTTTTAAATAGGTGTAGCTGAGGCGGAGGATGGCGTCGGCGTAGGTGTTTGCCAGATGCTCCGCCTGCTGGTTCAGGTCCATGGTATCAACTCCTTTGAAGCGCGCTCATATCCAATACGACCGGGAGACCGGAAAACTTTCACAGCCCGGCAAAAAAACCGCCATGGGATAGGCCGGGCCGGGAAGAATCGTTGCAAAAACCGGCTGCCGGGTGTAAAATCCCTGTATCCGGCTGCGGTTTTGGCGATGTGTTTGTACAAATCGCAGAATTTCATTTGCTACCGAATTACCGCTTTACTTTGCTAATAAAATAAAGTAGAATAGACCCAGTGAAAGAAAGCGGGCCTTAGCAGCCCCACGAGGAGGATTATCCCATGGAATTGGATCTCAACATTCTGCGGCCCCAGGAGCGGGTCTCTTTGCAGCTGCGGCTGCTGTATGAGCAGGCGGGCTTCCGCCAGTACCACATGGGCCGGTTCGAGGAATACGGCCTGTACCGGGAAAACAGCCGGTTCCTGTCCAGCGAACAGGTCATCACCTTCACGGACCTGGACGGCCGCCTGCTGGCGCTGAAGCCGGATGTGACGCTGTCCATCGCCAAAAACGCCCAGGTGGCCGAGGGCGGCTGCGGCCGGTTCTACTATCTGGAAAATGTGTACCGCCCCAGCCAGGAGAGCCACACCTTCCGGGAGATCAGTCAGATGGGCCTGGAGTGCATCGGCGCGGTAGACAATGAGGTCACCGCCCAGGCGATGTCCCTGGCCATCCGGAGCCTGGCCCTCACGGGGCGGGACTATGTGCTGGAGATCAGCCACATGGGCTTTGTCACCGGCTTGTTCGACGCCGTGGGCGCCCCGGAGACCATCCGCCCCCGGCTGCTGACCTGCATCCGGGACAAAAACCGCCACGAGCTGCAGAAGTGCGCGGCGGAGGCAGGGCTTTCCAAACAGGGAACCGACGCTCTGTGCAGACTGGGGAGCCTGTCCGGTGACTGGAATACGGTGCTGGATGCGGCGGAGCCTCTGGCCCTCAACGCCGCCATGGGCGCGGCTCTCAGTGAGCTGCGGACGCTGTGCGGGACGCTGGAGACCCAGGGCGAGACGGCCAGGCTGAAGCTGGACCTGTCCCTGGTCAATGACATGGAGTATTACAACGGTCTGGTGCTCCAGGGCTACCTGGCGGGCCTGCCCCGTGCGGTGCTGAAGGGCGGGCGCTACGATCCCCTGGCGGAGCAGTTCCGCCCCGGCACCCGGGCCATCGGTTACGCCCTGTACCTGGATGAACTGGCCCGCATGGGCCAGGAGGAGCCTTCCGCCCCCGGCGAAAAGGTCATGCTGAACGTGGCCCTGCCCAAGGGCCGCCTGGGCGACAAGGTCTACGACCTGCTGGCGGGCGTGGGCTACGGCTGTCCCGAAAATTACAACGATACCCGGAAGCTGGTGGTGGAGAACCCCGCCGCCGGTATCCGCTATTTCCTGGTAAAGCCCAGCGACGTGGCGATCTACGTGGAGCACGGCGCGGCGGACATCGGCATCGTGGGCAAGGATATTTTAACGGAATCCGGCGCCGATGTCTATGAGCTGCTGGACACGGGCCTGGGCAAGTGCCGCATGTGCGTGGCCGGACCCAAGGACTTCACCGACGATCCGGGCCGCACCCTGCGGGTGGCCACCAAGTTCGTCAACATCGCCAAGAGCTATTATGCCGCCCAGGGCCGGGACATCGACATCATCAAGCTCAACGGCTCCATCGAGCTGGCCCCCATCCTGGGCCTCTCCGACGTCATCGTGGATATCGTGGAGACCGGCACCACCCTGCGGGAGAACGATCTGGCGGTGCTGACGGAGTTCATGCCCATCTCCGCCCGGTTCATCGCCAACCGGGCCAGCTACCAGTTCAAGCACCGGGAGATCGAAACGCTGCTGAAGAAGCTGACGGAGGTGACGGAGCGGTGATCCCCATTCTGAATTTTGACGATCTGGCGCCGGAGGATATCCTGAACCGGGATATCCAGGCCGAGGAAAACGTCAGCGCCGCCGTGGACGCGGTGCTGGCGGAGGTCAAGGCCAAGGGCGACGCCGCCCTGAAAGCCTATACCAAGCGGTTCGACGGCGTGGAGCTGGAGGACCTGCGGGTGACGGAGGCGGAGATCGAAAGTGCCTGGAATACCCTGGACAGTGAGTTTATCGAGACGCTGGAACTGGCGGCGGAGAACATCCGGCATTTCCATGAACAGCAGGTCCACAGGGACTTTGCGCTGACCGACAAGCCAGGTATCCTCATGGGCCAGCGGTACACCCCCATTGAAAAGGTGGGCATCTGCGTGCCCAGCGCACCGGCGGCCTTTCCATCCACCATTCTGATGAACGTCATTCCCGCCAAAATCGCGGGGGTGAAAGAAATCGTGGTGGTGACGCCGCCGGACAAGAACGGAAAAATCAGCGCCGAGGCCCTGGCGGCGGCCAGGATCGCCGGAGCGGACAAAATCTTCAAAATCGGCGGCGCCCAGGCGGTGGCCGCCCTGGCCTACGGCACGGAGACTGTGCCCAAGGTGGATAAAGTAGTGGGCCCCGGCGGCATTTTCGTGGCGACGGCCAAGCGGAAGGTCTTTGGCCTGGTGGCCATCGACATGATCGCGGGCCCCAGCGAGATCCTGGTGCTGGCGGACGGTAAGTGTGATCCGGCCTGGGTGGCGGCGGACCTGCTGAGCCAGGCGGAGCACGATGTGCTGGCCTCCGCCGTGCTGGTGACCGACAGCCGGGAACTGGCGGAGCAGGTGCAGAAAGAGCTGGAGGTCCAGCTGGCCCAACTGCCCCGGCAGGAAGTGGCCCGGAAGTCCATTGACGAAAACGGCAAAATTATCGTCACCGACAGCCTGGAAAAGGCGGCGGAGGCCGCCAACCTCATTGCCCCGGAGCACCTGGAGCTGTGCGTGGAGGACCCCTTCGCCCTGCTGCCCCGGGTGAAGAACGCCGGCAGCATCTTCCTGGGACGCTGTACCCCGGAGGCCCTGGGCGATTACTTCGCGGGACCCAACCATACCCTGCCCACCTCCGGCACGGCCCGGTTTTCCAGCCCCCTCAGCGTGGACGACTTTGTGAAAAAGTCCAGCTTTCTCTATTATACCCAGGACGCCCTGGCCCCCGTGGCGGAGCGCATCGCGGACTTTGCACGGCGGGAGGGCCTGGAGGCCCACGCCCGGTCTGTACTGATTCGAAATGAAAAAGGAGGACGTGCACAATGAGCAAGTTCCTTTCCAGGGAGGTCGGCCGTCTGGCCCCCTATACACCCGGCGAGCAGCCCCAGGATCAGCAGTATATCAAGCTGAACACCAACGAAAGCCCCTTCCCGCCCTCTCCCAAGGTGGTCAAGGCCATCTCCCGGGCGGAGCTTTTGAAGCTGAACCTGTACTCCGACCCCACCTGCGGCCAGCTGGCGGCAGCCATCGCCAGGCGCTATGAATTGCAGCCGGAGAATGTGATCACCGGCAACGGCTCCGACGAGATCCTGGCCTTCGCCTTCCGTGCCTTCTGCGGCCAGGGGAAGCCCCTGGCCTACGCCGACATCACCTACGGCTTCTACAAGTCCCAGGTGGCCCTGTTCGGCCTGGAGTCCAAGGTCATCCCTCTGCGGGAGGACTTCACCCTGAACGTGGATGACTACATGGATTTCCCCGGCACCATCGTCATTGCCAACCCCAACGCCCCCACGGGCATGACCGTGTCCCGGGCAGACATCCAGCGGCTGCTGGAGGCGAATCCTGACCGGGTGGTCATCGTGGACGAGGCCTATGTGGACTTCGGCGCCGAGAGCTGCGTGCCTCTGATCTACCGCTGCGATAACCTGTTGGTGGTCCAGACCATGTCCAAGAGCCGGTCTCTGGCCGGCGGCCGGGTGGGCTTCGCCCTGGGCAGTCCCGAGCTGATCTCCGCCCTGAACCGGGTGAAGTACAGCTTCAACCCCTACAACATCAACCGCCTGTCCATCGTGGCGGGCACCGCCGCCGTGGAGGACGAGGATTACTTCCAGACCTGCACCGCCGCCATCCGGAATAATCGGAAGTGGACGGTCCGGGAGCTGGAGGCGCTGGGCTTCTCCGTCCTGCCTTCCCAGACCAACTTCATCTTCGCCAAGTCCGATCAAATTCCCGGCGGCGACCTGTACCGCAAGCTGAAGGAGAACGGCATCCTGGTGCGCTGGTTCGACGCGGACCGCATCCGGGACTATGTCCGCATCACCATCGGCTCCCTGGAGCAGATGGCATCGCTGGTGGACGAGATCGCCCGTCTGCTGGAAGACCTGTAAAGGAGGGAGCCTATGCGTACCGCGAGTATCAAGCGCGACACCAAGGAGACCCGGATCGAGCTGGTCTTGAACCTGGACGGCGCCGGAACGTCCTCCATCGCCACCGGCTGCGGCTTCCTGGACCACATGCTGACCCTGTTTGCCCGCCACGGCGATTTTGACCTGACCGTCACCTGCCACGGCGATACCGACGTGGACTACCACCACAGCGTGGAGGATATCGGCATCTGCCTGGGCAAGGCATTTACCGAGGCCCTGGGGGACAAGCGGGGCATCACCCGCTACGGCCAGTTCCTGCTGCCCATGGACGAGACGCTGGTGCTGTGTGCCTGCGACCTCTCCGGCCGGGACTACTTGGGCTGGGCCGTGGACCTGCCTGCCGCCAAGGTGGGCGACTTCGACACGGAGCTTGCCAAGGAGTTCTGGCTGGCCTTCGTGCGCAACTGCCCCGCCTCCATCCACATCCGGGAGCTGGCGGGGGAGAATACCCACCACATTCTGGAGGCCGTCTTTAAAGGAATGGGCCGGACGCTGAAAATGGCCGTGGCCCCGGACGCAAAGCACCTGGATGAGATCCCCAGTACCAAGGGTACTCTTTAAAAAGTGAGTTGATACCATGATAGCAATTGTAGATTACGGCGTGGGAAACCTGTTTTCCCTGTCCTCCAGCCTGAAGGCCCTGGGCCTGGAGACGGAGATCACCCGGGACGCGGACAAGCTCCGGGCCGCCGACCGCATCATCCTCCCCGGCGTGGGGGCTTTTGGTGACGCCAAGGCCAAGCTGGATGACACCGGGCTGGTGCCGGTCCTGCTGGAGGAGGCAGAGCGGAAGCCCTTCCTGGGCATCTGCCTGGGGATGCAGCTGCTGTTCGACCGGGGATTTGAGTACGGCGAGCACGCGGGCCTGGGCCTGGTGCCCGGACAGGTGGTGGACCTCCACGGAGAGTTGGAGGACAAGACCCTGAAAGTGCCTCACATGGGCTGGAACAGCCTGCAGATCGTCAGGGACGACCCGCTGTTCAAGTATTTTAACGACGGGGAGTACGTCTACTACGTCCACAGCTTCTACGCCAGGGACTGCGCCGCCAGCACCCTGGGCACCTCCCAATACGGCAATGTGGCGGTGACGGGCGCGGTACGCAATGGCAACGTCTGGGGCACCCAGTTCCACCCGGAGAAATCCGGCGACGCTGGCCTGCGGCTCCTGCGTGCTTTTGCTGAACTGTAAAGGAGGACCATCATGCAGATATTTCCCGCCATCGACCTGTCCGGCGGACAGGTGGTCCGCCTGTATCAGGGCGATTACGACAAAATGACCGTCTACGGCCAGGACCCCTGCGCTGTGGCACGGGACTTTATCGCCGCTGGGGCCAAGTACCTCCATGTAGTGGACCTGGACGGCGCCAAGGACGGCACTCTGGCGAATTTTGAGAGCATTGCCGCCATTGCGAAACAGGGCGGATTGTACATTGAGGTGGGCGGCGGCATCCGTACCGAGGAGCGCATCCGGCAATACCTGGACTTAGGTGTTGGCCGCTGCATCCTGGGCACCATCGCCGTCAAGGACTTCGACTTCACCGCCCGCATGGCCCAAACCTACGGCGACCAGATCGCCGTGGGCGTGGACGCCCGGGACGGGTATGCTGCCATCAACGGCTGGAAGGAGCTGTCCCAAGAGCGCGGCGTGGATTTCTGCCGCCGCCTGTACGCGGCGGGGGTCGGCACCGTCATCTATACCGACATCAGCCGGGACGGCGCGGAAAAGGGTACCAACCTGGAGCTCTACCGGGAACTGGCGAAGATCGACGGTCTGAAGGTCACGGCCTCCGGCGGCGTCAGCAGCCTGGAAGAATTGAAGGAATTGCAGGCCATCGGCACCCACGCCGCCATTTTAGGCAAGGCGCTATATACCGGGCGGCTGGACCTGAAAACGGTGATCGAGGAGGTGGGCGCATGTTAGCCAGACGCATCATCCCCTGCCTGGACGTGAAGGACGGGCGGGTGGTCAAGGGCACCAATTTTGAGGGCCTGCGGGACATGGCGGACCCGGTGGAGATGGCCCACTTTTACAACATCTCCGGCGCTGACGAGCTGGTGTTTTACGACATCACCGCCTCCGTGGAGGGCCGGAACCTGTTCACGGACATCCTGCGCCGGGTGGCCAGTGAGATTTTCATTCCCCTCACCGTGGGCGGCGGCATCCGCACCCTGGACGACTTCGACCGGGTGCTGAAATGCGGCGCCGACAAGGTGTCCGTCAACTCCGGCGCCATCGCCGACCCCAGCATCATCGGCGCGGCGGCCAAGAAGTACGGCGACCAGTGCGTGGTGCTTTCCATGGACGTGAAGCGGGTGGACGGCCAGTTCCGCCTGTTCGCCAAGGGCGGCCGGGAGGATACCGGCATCGACGCCATGGAGTGGGCGGTCAAAGGTGTGGCGGCAGGCGCGGGTGAGATCGTGCTGAACTCCATCGACACCGACGGCGTGAAGAACGGCTTTGACCTGGAAATGCTGGACGAACTGGCCTCCCGGGTCAGCGTGCCCATCATCGCCAGCGGCGGCGCGGGGAATATGGACCACTTCGCCGAGCTGTTCACCCACCCCGGCGTGGACGCGGGCCTGGCGGCGTCTATTTTCCACACGAAGCAGGTGGATATCAAGGAACTCAAACGCTTCCTGCGCAGCAAAGGTGTAGAAATGCGGGTATAAGAATGATCCTCCCGACCGGGAGGACGAGGGTTGCGGCCCCCACTTTTCTTTCGCCTTGCCGAAAGAAAAGTCGCCGCCGCAGCGGTGGAAAAGAAAGACGCTGAGTGTCCAAACCTGCCAACGGCAGGTTTGGACAAATACGGGAGTTGTTGTAGCCGGTGACCCTGTATATGGATAGTCCCCTGCAGGGTGCGCCGGAAATTGGCAGAACACGGATAGAACGCTGCCGCATTCTGAAACTACCGACTTGCTTTCGAAGCGGCTGACGTATGGCTTGTCGCACTCTTTCCGCTGCCGCTACCCTGGCGTATCTGGGCAGCGCGCAGCGAAGCGGAACGCGCGGGGCCAGAGGGACAGACCTTGCGTTGACCACCCCGAAAGCCGCACCCACGCCATCAAATGCGGCGGCGGGCTATCTCTGTTCCACCTGTGTGGGGCGCACCCGGTAGGGGACTATCAAGTTACGTAGGCACCGGCCACGGCCACCCGCGTTTTGCGGTCAACTTGACACGGCTGTGTCAAGTTGAGCCGCCCAAACATTTTTTCTTTTCCACCGTGCACGGCGCATTTTCTTTTTGATGTCTCAAAAAGAAAATGGGGGGTGCATCCCCCGTCCCCAGCCTGGGGACATCACTGAAAAGGAGAATTTCTATGGAACTGAAATTTGACGAAAAGGGTCTCATTCCTGCCATCGTGCAGGATCACTATACGAAAGAGGTCCTGACCCTGGCTTATATGAACAAGGAGAGCCTGGCCATCACCATCGACGAGCGGCGGACCTGCTTCTGGAGCCGCAGCCGCCAGGAGCTGTGGCGCAAGGGCGATACCTCCGGCAACGTGCAGCACGTGGTCAGCATTACGGCCGACTGCGACGGCGATGCCCTGGTTGTCGAGGTCGTCAAGGACGGCCCCGCCTGCCACACCGGCGCGGAGAGCTGCTTCTTTAACGAAATTTACCTCTCCGAGGAGCTGAAGCAGTTCAGCTATGAGGGCCTGTACCACCTGATCGAGGGGCGGAAAACCAGCCCCAAGGAGGGCAGCTACACCACCTACCTCTTCGACAAGGGTCTGGACAAGATCCTGAAGAAGGTGGGCGAGGAGTGCACCGAGGTTATCATCGGCGGCCGCAAGGAGGACAAGGAGGAGACCATCTACGAGATCGCCGACCTGACCTATCACGTTATGGTGCTGATGGTCCAGATGGGCATCACCGTGGAGGACATCACCCGGGAACTGGAAAAGCGCCATGTGGTGGACCACAAGGTGAAGCAGGAGCGGATGCAATGACGCCCTGCTGCTGCTCCGTCCACACCCACGCCACCTGCTGCGACGGGAAAAGCACCCTGGTGGAGATGGCCGCCGCTGCCTATGCGGCGGGCGTCAAGTACTTCGGCGTTTCCTGCCACAGCCACACGCCGCTGGAGCTGGACGTGGGCTATGTCCTGCCCGCCGATATGACGGATTACCGCCGATCTGTTCTGGCCTTGCGGGCAGAATACGCCGGGCGGATGGAGGTGCTGCTGGGCCTGGAGTGGGACAGCCAGTCCGATATTTTCCCGGAGGGCTTTGACTACTGGATCGGCAGCGCCCACTACCAGCGGCGGGAGAATGGCGTCTGCTATGCCGCCGACTGGGGGGAGGAGGCCTTCACCGCCTGCCGGGATGAGGCCTGCGGCGGCGACGCTCTGGCGGTGACCGAGGGATACTTTCGGGAGGTGGCCCGGGTGGCGGCCATGAAGCCTACTATCCTGGGCCACATGGACCTCATCACCAAGCTCAACGCCGGAAACCGCTTCTTTGATGAGACTTCTCCCCGCTATGAAAAAGCGGCGCTGGAGGCCCTTCATACTGCCGACCCAATGGCTACACTGCTGGAGATCAACACCGGCGGCATGGCCCGGGGCTACCGGGATGCTCCCTATCCCGCGCTCTTCCTGCTGAAGGAATGGCGGACTATGGGTGGCCGTATCATCCTGACCTCCGACAGCCACAGTGCGGATACCATCCTCTATGGCTACGGAGATTCCATTGCCCTGGCCAAGGCGGCGGGCTTTGAGAGAAGTACCATCCTCACCCTGAACGGCCCGACAGAGTGTCGCATCTGAGCGATTTATGCGGAAAACAGCCAAAAAAGGCGCGGCGAAGGCCGCGCCTTTGTGATTCTTCGCCACTTGTGAAAGTTCAGACAGACTGATACAATAACGATATTGCTTGTAAAAAAACGAGAGGTGCCGCTATGTATCGGACTGTGATTTTCGATTTGGACGGAACGATTTTGAATACCATTGATGACCTGGCGGACGCCGGCAACTGGGTCTGCCGGAAAAACGGCTGGCCGGAGCATACCGTGCAGGAGTTTATGGCCATGGTGGGCCATGGCGTACCGAATCTGGTCTATAAATTCTCCCCGGAGGAGTGCCGCAGCCCCCTGCTGGTGGCCAACTCCCTGGCCCAGTTCTGCAGTTATTACGGCGCCCATAATCAGGACAAGACGGTCCCCTATGAGGGCATTCCGGAGCTGCTGGACCGGCTGAAGGCGGACAGCGTCCGGCTGGCGGTCTATTCCAACAAGGCAGACGAGTTCAGCCGTGCCATCGTGGAGCATTACTTCCCCGGCGTGTTCGACTTTGTGCGGGGCAAGCTGGAGGGTGTACCGGTAAAGCCGGACCCCGCCGGCATCCACGGCGTCATGGAGGAGCTGGGCGCCGACCCGGATACTACACTGTTCGTGGGAGACAGCAGTGTGGACATCCGTACCGGTCACAACGCCGGCACCCGTACCTGCGGCGTTACCTGGGGCTTCCGTTCCCGGGAGTCTCTCGTGGAGGTCGGAGCCGATTTTCTGGCCGATACCGTGGAGGAGCTGGAACGGGTCATCCGGGAGGGCTGAGAGATGGTGCTGACCTTCGACCGGGTGGGTGAGATCCTGGACGGGATCGCGGAGCATTTTCCCCAGGCGCTGTTTGAAGGGCTCAACGGCGGCGTCAACCTGCTGGAGGACACTGTTCCGGACCCGGAGTTCCCCGAAGGGGAACTGTATATCCTGGGGGAGTACTGCGACGATCTGCTGGGCCGATATATCAACCTCTACTACGGCTCCTTCGCCGCTCTGGCGGAGCGGGAGAACTGGGACGAACAGGTCTGGCGGGAGGAGCTGCGGATCACCCTGTCCCACGAGCTGACCCACCACATGGAGGCCCGGGGCGGGCTTCACGCCCTGGATGACCGGGACGCCGAGGAACTGGCAGCCTGGCGGGAGGAATATGCGGCGGAAGCCGACAATATGGAAACATGAAACACCCCGGAAGCCGCGCAGCGGGCTTCTGGGGTGTTTCATGTTTCCCCGAAAACCGACACAAAGACCTGCAAAATGGACCTATCGCGGGAGAACGGTGCCTTGTAAAATAAGAGAAGGCCCATCTGGAAAAGCGCTGCGGCGGTTCACGGAAAATTTACAGTTTCTTGATGGAACCATGGGGCGGATGAATTGACAGGGGCGGACTGTCTGCGTATAATAAATGACAGCTTGTCATAAAGTGACAACCTGTCATTTGGAGGGCGCTTATGTGCACGGATACCTTCCTCCGGCTGCCGGAGGAAAAACGAAACCGCTTTCTGGAGGCGGCCTGGGAGGAATTCACCAGCGTCCCCTTTGAGGAGGCGTCCATCAACAAGATCGTCCGCCGGGCGAGGGTCCCCCGGGGGAGTTTTTACCAGTATTTTTCGGACAAGGAGGACCTGTTTTTCTACCTGCAGGGAAGTATGCTGGAGCATTTCATGGAAGAGTACATCAAGCTCCTGGCGCAGTCCGGGGGAGATATGTTCCGGACGCAGCTGGAGTGCTTTGACCTGGTGATGCGGCAGGAGGATCTGGACCCGCTGTTTCTCCGGGGCATGAAGGTCCTGCGGCTGAACCCGGCGTTCCTCATGCAGGCGGTCATTGAAAAACGGCTGGCGTCCCATATCTGGGATACCGTTTGGGAACATGTTGGCTTGCATGGGCTCTGTGAGGACGAGAAGCTGGTCAAGCAGACCTTCATCCTGTCCCTGGTGGCCCTGGTGATGAGCATGACCGACGCCATGGCCAGACCCCAACAGGCGGCGGACTGCCGCCGGGAGCTGCTGGTACGGCTGGATATTTTGAAACACGGCAGCCTGAAAGAATCGGTGAGAGGTGAACGAGTATGAAAAAGAGACTGACTGCGTGGCTGCTGGTGCTGGCGCTGGGGTGCTCCCTGCTGGCGACAGCGGCTTTTGCTGGAGAAAAGGCTGCCGATGCGGTGCCGACAGAAGAACAGACGGAGGTGGCGGCGGAAACGCGGGCAGACCCTGCGGAGGAGACCTCCCAGACCGCGCAGACCACCGGGGAGGCCACCGCGCCGGTCCCGGAGGAGGGAATCGTAACCGGCGGATACAATCCGGAATTGTCTGTGCTGCAGCCCGATCCTGCCGGGCGGATCTCCTTTGCCAATGTGGAGAGCCGCATGCGGGAGGGCAACCTGCAGATCCTGGCGCTCCAGGGGAACATCGACACCATCGAGGACATCGACTACGATAAGATGTACGAGGACCTGCGGGAGCAGCTCAACGAGATCGCTTCACAGCAGTGGGGCCTGGTGATGGCCCCAGCGGAATTTGTGGGCGGCGAATATGAAAAGGGCAAGGCTTACGATCAGCTGGACCAGGCCTATGACGCCGTGCGGGAGAAGTTCGACGCCATCAAGGAAGGCGAGATGCAGAAGGACAACGCTGATCTGGTGCGGCAGCTGAAGAACCTGCAGGACCAGATCGTGGTGGCGGGTGAGAGCACCTATATCGCCCTGCAGGCTCTGGAGGTGCAGGAGGGACAGCTGCAGCGGCAGCTGACGGCCCTGAACCGCACCGTGGAGGAGATGGAGCTGCGCTATCAAATGGGCCAGGTGTCTGCCCTGCAGCTGCAGCAGACCAAGACCGGCCGGACCCAGCTGGCCAGCGGTCTGGAGACCCTGCGGATGAATGTCCGCAGCCTCAAGACGCAGCTGGAGCAGCTGATCGGCGCTGAGCAGACCGGTGAGATCGTCCTGGGCAAGGTGCCGGAGGTGACGGACAAGCAGCTGGCGGCCATGGACCTGGAGGCGGACCTGCTGACCTACAAGGCCAAGAGCTATGACCTCTATGACGCCGCCAAGACCCTGGAGGACGCCCAGGAGACCTACAAGGACGACGCGGACAAGTACGGCTACAACGAGAAGAAGTACGAGTTCCGCACGGCCAAACGCACCTGGGAGACGGCCCAGTATACATACAACAACACGCTGCAGAGCTATGAGCTGAAATTCCGCACCCTGTACGCCCAGGTCCAGGATTACAAGCAGATCCTGGATGCCGCCAGGGTGTCTCTGGAATGTGAAAAGGCATCTTATGCTGCCGCCGAGCTTCGGCATGAGCAGGGGACCATCTCGGCCAATGCACTGCTGGATGCCAAGGACAGTCTGCGGGAGGCAGAGGAGAAGGTACAGACTGCTTCCAACGACCTGTTTTCGTCCTACAACACCTACCGCTGGGCCGTGGAGCACGGCGTTTTGAACTGACAGGAGGGACCCCGTATGAACCATCAGAAATTTCTGGCCGGGCTGCTGGCCTGCACCATGGCCCTGGCCCTGACCGCCTGCGGCGGAGAGGCTCCGGCGGAGGAGACCGGTCCCGCGGGCGTTGCCGTCCAGGTGGAGACCATTGCCCCAGGCACCATCGCCACCGAGAACAAAGTGTCCGGCCAGATCAGCGCCGACAATGAATCCGTGATCCTCATTGCCTCCACCGCCAAGTGCACCGCCGTCTACAAGAACGCCGGCGACCAGGTGCAGGCGGGGGATGTGATCTGTACCCTGGACCTGGGCAGCACCCTGTCCAGCTACAACGCGGCCCGCATCAGCTACCAGTCCGCGGTCCAGAGCTATCAGGACCAGAAGGGCATCCTGGATAAACAGGTGTCCATGGCGGCGGACAATGTAAACAATACCAAAGCCCTCTTTGAGATCGGCGCTGCCTCCAAGCTGGAGGTAGACCAGGCGGAGCTGAACTATCAGAACGCCGTGGCGGGCCGCAATTCCGCTCTTTCCCAGCTGGAGGCCGGTATGCAGAACGCCAAGAGCGGCGTGGAGCAGCTGGACACTGCCCTGGAGAACGTGGATTCCGAAGGCAACGTGCTGGCGCCCCAGTCCGGCACCCTGGTGACCATGAACGCCGCCGAGGGCAGCTATATCTCCAACTCCATGCCCCTGATCGTCATTGACGGCGCGGAGCAGATGAAGGTGACAGCCTCCGTCTCCGAGACCCTGGTGCCCAAGCTCTCCGCCGGAGACAGCGCCGAGGTCTATGTCAGCGCCATCGACCGGACCTTCACAGCCACCATCCGCTCCGTGGAGCGGGCGGCCAATATGCAGACCAAGCTCTACACCGTGGTGCTGACGGTGCCCGCCGATGTGGGCGGCCTGCTGTCCGGCATGTTCGCCGACGTGACCTTCCGCACCGATGTGGCGGAGGATACCATCGTGGTGCCCACCGAGGCCATCCTCACCAGCGGAGATGTCCGGTATGTCTACGTGGTGGAGGACGGCACCGCCAAATATGCAGAGGTCACCGTGGGCCTCACCGGCAGCGGCGTCACGGAGGTCACCTCTGGCTTGAAGGCGGGCCAGAAGCTGGTGACGGTGGGCCAGGCCTACCTGTCCGACGGCGACGCGGTCCGCGTTGTTTCCGGGGAGGAATAAGTGCCCATGAGTACGGCAAAATTTTGCATCAGGCACAGGGTCACGACCCTGCTGGCAGTCATTATGATCGCCATCTTCGGCGTGGTCTTCACCACCCAGCTCCAGATGGCCCTGCTGCCGGACATGGAGGCGCCCATGGCCATCGTGGTCAGCTATTACAACGGCGCTACCCCCAGCGACATGGAGGAGTTGGTGACCCGCCCCCTGGAGACCGCCGTCATGTCGGTCTCCGGTGTGGAGGAGGTGTCCTCCACCTCCTCCGATGGTCTCACCAATCTGATGATCACCTATGAGGACGGCACCAACCTGGATATCGCGGCCACCAAGCTGCGGGAGAAGTTCAACGCCCTGTCTCTGCCCGACGGTGCTTCTGAGCCTGTCATCATCAACATGAACATCGGCGACCTGCTGCCCACCGCCATGATCGCCCTGATCGGCGACGACCTGGCGGAGCTCCAGACCCTGGCGGATGACACCGTGGGCCCCGCCCTGGAGCGCATCGACGGCGTGGCCTCTGTCACAGTCAGCGGCGGCGTCACCCGGCAGATCAGCGTCCAGGTGGACGCCACCCGGGCGGCGGGCTACGGCATCTCCAACAGCTATGTGGGTCAGTTCCTGGCGGCGGAGAACCTGTTGTATCCCGGCGGCGATATGCAGAACGGCTCCAAGACCCTGACAGTCAGTACCGATGCCCGCTTCCGGAGCGTGGAGGACGTGGCCGACATGATCCTGGCCCTGCCCACCGGCGGCACCGTCCGCCTGGGAGAGGTGGCGGACGTGGTGCTGGAGAACAGCGAGAGCGATTCCATCGCCAAGGTGGAGGGCACCAACTGCGTGCTGCTGCAGGTATCCAAGCAGTCCGGCGCCAACGAGCACTCCACAGCCCGGAAAGTGGCGGCAAGGATGGCGGAGCTCCAGGCGGAGAACCGCAGCATCCGGTACTCCAACGTGTATCTGGCCTCTGACTTCATCGACATCGTGGTACATTCCGCCCTGCAGAACATCATTCTGGGCGTGCTGCTGGCGGCCATCGTGGTGTATCTGTTCCTGCGCCGCTGGAGCGCCACCATGACCATCGCCATCTCCATGCCGGTTTGCATCCTGTCGGTGTTCCTGCTGATGAACCTGTGCCATCTGACGCTGAACATGATGAGCATGGGCGGTATCGCCATGGGCGTGGGCATGATCGTGGATAACTCCATCGTGGTGCTGGAGAACATCTACCGCTACGCGGCGGAGGGCCATGACCGTATGACCGCCTGCGTGGACGGCACCAGAGAGGTCACCACCTCCGTCATCGCCTCCACGCTGACTACCGTGGCGGTCTTTGTGCCCATCGGCCTTTCCGGCGGCACGGCGGGCATGCTGTTCGACGATTTCTGCCTGACCATCGGCTTCCTGATCCTGGGCTCCATGGCCATTGCCCTGACCCTGGTGCCCCTGCTGTGCTACATGATGCTGGATGAGACCAAGGTCCATGAGCGCCAGCTGAAAAAGGCAGAGAAGGAGCCCGGCGCTCTGCGTGTGAAGCTCAAGGGCTGGGTCGGCAAGCTGTACGGCACCTACCTGCGCCTGCTGGACTACTTTATCCACCACCTGAAGGTGGGTATGCTGGTCTCTGTGGCACTGGTAGCCTTCTTCGTGGTCTGCTGTCTGTCCACCGGAACGGTGCTGCTGCCCTCCATGGACATGGGCCAGGTCTCCATCTCCGTCAGTATGCCCACCGGCTCTGAGGTGGGCGAGACCACCGCCATCGCGGACCGAATCGGCCGCATCGCGGAGGAGCATGTGGAAGAGCTGTCCGATATGTATTACAGCGCGGCGGCGGAGAGCGCCAGCATCACCCTGAACCTGGTGGACAAGAGCGACCGGAAGCGCAGCAGCCAGGAGGTGGCCGACGGCCTGCGGCCCTGGCTGCAGGACATTGCCGGCTGCGAGATCAGCGTCACCGCCTCCGACATGACCTCCATGATGAGCGGCAGCGATATCAGCGTCAATATCACCGGCGATGACTATGCCACCCTGGCGGTCATTGCCGGAGACCTGAGCCGGGAAATCGCCCAGCTGGAGGACGCCGTGGATGTCACCACCTCCGTGGCGAAGCAGGTGCCCCAGGTGGAGGTCACCATCAACCGGGAGGCTGCCTCCCAGTACGGCCTGACCGCCGCCAGCGTCGGCGCCGCGGTCCGTTCCCAGCTCACCGGCGACACCGCGACCACTGTGTTCCTGAACAACAAGGAGATCGACGTGGTGGTCAAGGGCGACGGCAGCGCCGCTGCCAACTTGGACGCCCTGCGGGCCATGCCCATCTCCACCGCCATGGGCGGCTACGTGACCCTCAGTGACGTAGCACATGTGGAGATCGTGCAGGCGCCCCAGAGCATCAGCCGCGTGAACCAGTCCCGTCAGGTCAGCGTCACCGGCTCCACCCTCAGCGGCGACGCCACCGCCATGACCCGGGCCATTCAGGAGATCCTGGCGGGCTATGACATGCCGGAGGGCTATACGGCGGAGACGGCCGGCTCCTACGAGGACATGATGGAGAGCTTCCATGACCTGCTGCTGGCCCTGGTGGTGGCGCTGGGTCTGGTGTACTTCGTGCTGGCTGCCCAGTTTGAGTCCTTCCTGATGCCGGTCATCGTTATGATGATCCTGCCGGTGGCCTTCAGCGGTGCCCTGTTCGCCCTGCCCCTGACGGGCCGGGACCTGTCCATGATCTCTCTGGTGTCCCTCATCATGCTGGCGGGCACCGTGGTCAACAGTTCCATCATCCTGGTGGATTACATCAAGGTCCGCCGTCAGATGGGCGAGAGCCGGGAAGAGGCCATTCTCCACGCCTGCCCCCTCCGTATCCGGCCCATTCTGATGACGACGACTACCACCGTCCTGGCTATGGTCCCCATGGCCCTGGCCATGGGCGACACCCTGGAGATGATGAGCGACATGGGCATCACCATGATCTTCGGCATGGTCATCTCCACCATCGTGACCCTGCTGTTCACCCCGGTGTTCTACTCCGTCATCGACGAGCTGCCCAGAAAGCTGCGGCGCAAGGGCGGGCGGAAGACCCCGAAAGAGGCCGTGGTCAGCGAATGATTCCCAACCCTCCGGATGCCAAAGAGCATCCGGAGGATTCTTTCGTATTCCACTAACAAAAAAAGCGGTAAGGGAACTGTCAGCAGATACTTGACCAACGCAGGGGAAAATGGTATCATATGACTATCGTTAATCTCAAGCGAGAATCACGGAAAGGGGGCGACCGGTATGCGGGATGGCTGCGGCCGTACCATTGACTATCTGCGCCTGTCGGTGACAGACCTGTGCAACTACCGCTGCCGGTACTGTATGCCGCCGGAAGGCGTCTGCAAGCGGGACCACCGGGATACCCTGTCCGTGGAGGAGTGCGCGGAGATCGCAGAGGCCGCCGTCCGCCTGGGAGTGAACAAGATCCGCCTGACAGGCGGCGAACCCCTGGTGCGCCGGGGCATCGTGGAGATCTGCCGCCAGCTGCGGGCTATCCCGGGGTTGGAGGAGCTGTGCCTCACCACCAACGGAAGCCTGCTTCCGGAACTGGCTGTGCCCCTGCGGGAGGCGGGGGTGGACCGGCTGAACATCAGCATGGACACCCTGCGGCCGGATCGCTTCCGGGATATCACCCGCCTGGGGAGCCTGGAGGATGTGATGTCCGGCATCGAAGCGGCGGAGACCGCGGGCTTCCGGGATCTGAAGCTGGACACGGTCCTCATCGGCGGCTTCAACGACGATGAGATCGGAGACTTTTTGCAATTGACCATGGACCACCCCTGGGAGGTTCGTTTCATTGAACTGATGCCCATGGGGCCCTGCGCTTCCTGGGACAAGAGCTGCTTCCTGCCGGGAACAGAGGTGCTGAAACGCTATCCCGCTCTGCGGGAGATCGAACCCAACGGCGTGGCCCGGCGGTACCGCCTGCCCGGTGCCAAGGGGACCGTGGGGCTGATCTCGCCCGTGAGCCATGAGTTTTGCGGTCAATGCCGCCGCATCCGGGTAACGTCGGACGGCAAGCTGAAGGGCTGTCTTCACAGCCGGGAGGAGATTTCCCTGCGGGGCCTTCACGGAGAAGCGCTGGAGGAAGCCATCCGCCGGGGCATTTTGCAGAAGCCCCGGCAGCATCACCTGGGGGAACGCCCCAGCGACACCCCCCGTACCATGAACCAGATCGGAGGCTGAACCATGGGTGACTTGACCCATTTCAATGAACAGGGCCGGGCCCGGATGGTGGACGTAACGGAGAAGGCCGTTACCCACCGGACGGCCATCGCCGCCGGTGAGATCCATGTGTCCCCGGAGACCATGGCCCACATCAAAAACGGCACTATGAAGAAGGGCGACGTGTTGGCAGTGGCCCAGGTGGCAGGTATCCAGGCCGCCAAGCACAACTGGGAACTGATCCCCATGTGCCACCCCCTGCCCCTGACAGGCATTGACATCGCGTTCCATCTGTCTGACGACCCCTGTATGGTAGAGATCCAGGCCACTGTCACCTGCACCGGCGTCACCGGAGTGGAGATGGAGGCCCTCACCGCCGTTTCCGTGGCGGCGCTGACCATCTATGACATGTGCAAGGCCGTCCAGAAGGATATGCGCATCACCAACATCCGCCTGCTGCGGAAATCCGGCGGCAAGAGCGGCGACTACATTGCGGAGGAATGACATGGCAAAGGTCGTATCGGTGAACATCAGCGACCGGAAAGGGGAGCAGAAGTACCCCGTTCCGGAGATTGTATTAAAACTTCACCACGGCATTGTGGGGGACGCCCACGCCGGGGACTGGCACCGGCAAATCAGCCTGCTGGCGGAGGAGAGCGTGGACACCATGCGGGCCCTCTCTCCCATTCCCCTGGACGCGGGGGTGTTCGCGGAGAACATCAACACCGTGGGCGTCGATCTGAAAGGACTGCCCATCGGCACCCACCTCCGCATTGGGGAGACCGAGGTGGAGGTCACCCAGATCGGCAAGGAGTGCCACAACGACTGCGCCATCAAAAAGACGGTGGGCAAGTGCGTCATGCCCACTGAGGGCATCTTTGCCGTGGTGGTGAAGGAAGGTACCATCCGTCCCGGCGACGAGATCGAGATTTTGGAGGCAAAACCATGAAACTGATCAGGACCGAGGAAGCCGTGGGCCATGTGCTGTGCCACGACATGACCCAGATCATCAAAGACGAGTACAAGGACGCCCGGTTCCGCAAGGGCCATGTGGTCCGGCCGGAGGACATCCCCGTGCTGCTGTCCATGGGCAAGGAGCACCTCTATGTCTGGGAGATGAATCCCGGCATGGTCCATGAAAACGACGCGGCGGAGCGGCTGGCTGCCCTGTGCGGCCGGGACAACATGGCGTGGAGCGGCGTCAAGGAGGGCAAAATTGAATTGACCGCCGCCTGTGACGGCCTGTTCCGGGTGGACAGCCGGCGGCTCATGGCCGTCAACTCCCTGGAGGACATCATGGTCGCCACCCGCCACGGCAATACCGCCGTCCGCAAGGGCGACAAGCTGGCGGGCACCCGGGTCATCCCGCTGATCATTGAAGAGGAAAAACTCAAGGCGGCGGAACAGGCCGCCGGGGATAAGCCGCTGCTGGAGCTGCTGCCGTACATCAAAAAGACCGCCGCCATCATTGCCACCGGCAGCGAGGTGAAAAAGGGCCTGATCCAGGACACCTTCACCCCGGTGGTGAAAGACAAACTGGCCACATATGGCATCGAAACGCTTTCCATCACCTACTCCGGCGACGGCGTGGAGAATGTGGCAAACGCCATTGCGGAAGCCCGCAGGACCGGAGCGGACATCATCCTCTGCACCGGCGGCATGAGCGTGGACCCCGATGACAACACCCCTGGCGGGATCAAGCAGAGCGGCGCCCGCATCGTCACCTACGGAGCCCCGGTGCTGCCCGGCGCCATGTTCCTGCTGGGCTATTACGAGGACGGCACCGTGGTCATGGGCCTGCCCGGCTGCGTTATGTACGCCGGCGCCACCATCTTTGACCTGGCCCTGCCCTGCATCGCGGCAGGCGTGAAGATGACCCGGGCGGACTTCGCCGCCATGGGCGAGGGCGGTCTGTGCCTGGGCTGCAAGCCCTGCCACTGGCCCGTCTGCCCCTTTGGAAAATAAAAAACTGCCGCAGCGTAAGAGCGCCCGGGTGCGCTCTTGCGTTTCCTAATCGTTAACCTCGGGCGAGTATCACGTTATCTTCTTCTTGCGGAGGATGGATAAATATTGTATGATGCAGAAAGGAAGCATGAACATGAAGAAGTATCTGTCTCTCCTGTTGACCCTGTGCCTGGTCCTGGCCCTGACCGCCTGCGGCGGCGCCAAGGAGGAGCCTGCCAAGACCGAGGAACCTGCGGTCCCCGCCGCTGAGCCGGTGGAGATCACCGTCTTTGCCGCCGCTTCCTTGCAGGAATCCCTGAACGCGGCCATCGAGCAGTACAAGGCCGTGGCCCCCGAAGTGACTGTGGTCACCACCTATGACTCCTCCGGCACCCTGCTGACCCAGATCAAGGAGGGCGCCTCCTGCGACCTCTTTCTCTCCGCCGCTCCCAAGCAGATCAACGCTCTGGACGGTTCCCTGAAGGACAACGCCGAGAAGAACCCTGACGGCCTGGACGTGGTGGTTCAGGGCTCCCGGCTGAACCTGCTGGAAAACAAGGTCACTCTGGCGGTTCCCGAGGGCAATCCCAAGGGCATCGAGAGCTTTGACCAGCTGGCGGACCTGCTGAAAAACGGGGAAGTGGCGCTGGCCATCGGCAACAGCGATGTGCCTGTGGGCCAGTACACACAGAAGATTTTTACTTACTATGAGATCGACGAGACCGCCGTCGCCAGCAAGCTGACCTACGGCTCCAACGTGAAGGAAGTCACCACGCAGGTCTCCGAGGGTGCCGTGGACTGCGGCATCATCTACGGCACTGACGCCTTCTCTGCCGGTCTGACCGTGGTGGACAGCGCCACCGCCGAAATGTGCGGCCAGGTCATCTACCCCGCCGCTGTTCTGAATGTGGGCGAGCAGCCCGAGGCGGCCCAGGCCTTCCTGGACTATCTGACTACTCCCGACGCCCTGGCCTGCTTCAAGGCTGTAGGTTTTGCCCCATTGGCCTAACGCCCAATGGGGGCCCCGGAATCGAACCTTGGAGCGGCCAGGCAAAGCCTGGCCGCTCCAAGGTTTTGCTCCGCAAAACGCTTGTACGCCGCTGATGCGGCGGCGCGCCTGTGGCGCGCTCCGGGAAATATTTTCCATACTTTCTGAAACGCTCAGGAGGTGTTCTCCCTTGGACTGGTATCCTCTCTATAACTCCCTGCGCATTGCCGCAATTTCCACCGTTGCCGTCTTCTTCCTGGGTATTTTTGCCGCTTATTACATTGCGAAGCTGCCCCGGCTGGTGAAGGGTGTGCTGGATGTGGCGCTGACGCTGCCCCTGGTGCTGCCGCCCACGGTGGTGGGCTGGCTGCTGCTGTGCCTGCTGGGGCCCAAGCGCCCCCTGGGCGCCTGGGTGCTGGAAACCTTCGGCGTTAAACTGGTGATGACCTGGTGGTCTGCCATTTTCGCCACCATTGTGGTGGCCTTTCCGCTCATGTACCGCACCGCCCGGGGCGCCTTTGAGAGCTTCGACCAGAACCTGGCGGACGCGGGGCGGACCCTGGGGCGGTCCAATGCCTGGGTGTTCTGGCGGGTGCAGATGCCGGTGTGCAAGCAGGGCATCCTGGCGGGGACAGTCCTGGCCTTCGCCCGGGCGCTGGGTGAGTACGGCGCCACCTCCATGATCGCGGGCTACACTCCCGGCCGCACCGCTACCATCTCCACCACGGTGTATCAGCTGTGGCGGACCAATGACGATATGGGCGCCCTGAAATGGGTGCTGGTGAACATCGCCATCTCGGCGGTGTTCCTGCTGGCGGTGAACCTGCTGGAGACCCGCCAGCGGCAGAAGGGAGGCGGACGCTGATGGCCCTTTCCATGGATATCCGCAAGAAAATGGGAGACTTCCAGCTGGAAGCCCGGTTTGAAGCCGAACAGGAGACCTTGGCCTTGTTGGGGGCTTCCGGCTGCGGCAAGTCCGTGACCCTGCGGTGCATCGCCGGTATTTTGACCCCGGACGAGGGGAAGATCGTGCTGGACGGCGTGACGCTGTTCGACAGCGCAGCCAAAATCAATCTGCCGCCCCAGAAGCGAAATGTGGGCTACCTCTTCCAGCAGTACGCCCTGTTCCCCAACATGACGGTGCGGCAGAACATCGCCGCGGCAGTGCGGGACAAACAGCGGCGAAAGGCTGTGACCGAGGAAAAACTCTGCCAGTTCCGGCTGGAGGAGGTGGCGGACAAGCGCCCCAATCAAATTTCCGGCGGCCAGCAGCAGCGGACAGCCCTGGCCCGCATCCTGGCATCGGAGCCGAAAGCCATTTTACTGGACGAACCTTTTTCGGCTTTGGACAGCTATTTGAAATACCAGCTGGAAGTGGAACTGGCGGAGACGCTGGAGCAGTTCCCCGGCACGGTCCTGTGGGTCTCCCACGACCGGGGCGAGGTGTTCCGCAACTGCCGCCGGGTCTGCGTGCTGGACCGGGGGCGGTCCCAGGGGACCTTCACCCTGCGGGAGCTGTTCCATGAACCGGTGACAGAGGCGGCGGCCCGCCTTTCCGGCTGCAAAAACTACGCGGACGCGATCCCCAAAGGCACCGCCGTATTCCTGCCGGAGTGGGGCCTGACGCTGGACTGCGGCAAGGAGGTTCCCTCGGATATCCGCCGGGTGGGCATCCGGTCCCACCATGTGGCCATGGCGGCGGCAGATGCTCCCGGTGCGTTCCCATGTGAAGTGCAGCGGGTGATCCAGGATGTGTTTATCACCATTGTTCTGCTGCGGCCTGAAAACGCCGTCCCGGACGCACCGCCCCTGCGGATGGAGCTGGACCGGGAAGATTGGGCCAACGTGACAGATAAAAACCATGTCTGGGCCGCCATTCAGCCCAGAGATATTTTACTTCTGAAGTGAGGAGAGACGACCATGTATCATGCCGCTGTTCTGACAGTCAGTGACCGCAGCTTTCGTGGAGAGCGCCCTGATGCGGGCGGACCGCTGGTAGTTGATATGCTGAAAAACACAGGCTATGAGGTGACTGTCACCGCCATCGTCCCCGATGAGCAGGCCCAAATTGAAGAAAAGCTGTGCCAGATCGCCGACAGCGGGGAGGTCCAGCTGCTGGTGACCACCGGCGGCACCGGCTTTGCTCCCCGTGACGTGACCCCAGAGGCCACCCTGGCGGTCTGCGACCGACTGACCCCCGGCATCCCGGAGGCTATGCGGTATGCCTCCATGCAGGTGACGAGCCGGGCCATGCTGTCCCGGGCCCAGGCGGGCATCCGCAAGGGGACCCTCATCATCAACCTCCCCGGCTCTCCCAAGGCAGCGAAGGAGAATCTGGAGGCCGTCCTGTCCGCCATCGGCCACGGATTGGAGATGCTCTCCGGCCGCCCCGCCGACTGCGCCAAGCTGACAGATTGAAAACAGTAAAACAGAGCGCCCCCGGGACATGGTCCCGGGGGCGTTTTGTTTGCCGAACGCGACAGCTTGCGGCAGAAAAGGGGAATCTGACGAGGAAAAGTTGACGATTTAAACAATAAAAGTGGAGCGAATACTGGAACTATCACTAAAATTACAGGCAGAATCAACAAATATTAGCCGGAAAAAACAGAACAATGCGACATTGTCCAACTTGTATTACAAGTGATATAATTTTTGCGGAGAGAACCCAACAATGTCGGAAAAGAACTGCAGAGGAAACATCAGTGGAGACTATTTCTGGTAAGCTGCTGGTCAGCGATGAAATTTATAATAAGCTGCTGGAAAAGATCATGGCCGGGTACTGGTCTGCGGGAGAACGGCTTCCGTCGGAAAAGCAATTGTGCGAGATGTTCAGCGCCAGCCGGGTCAGCGTCCGCGCGGCGCTGCAAAGGCTGCAGGCCAACGGTCTGATCCTCACGCGACAGGGGCTGGGTTCCATCATTCAGGAGCCTCATAACGATGTAAAGCTTTTGCCTTTCACGCAGAGCGATATGTCGCAGCAGTCCTTTGAGGAGTTTGCGGAATTCCGGGCTATGCTGGAATTCAAGGCAGTGGACCTGATCGCCGCCAGGCATGATCCGGCGGCCTTCCGGCAGATCTGGCAGGCTTTGCTGGATTTTGAGAAATACGGCCCTTTGAGTCAGAAGGACCTGGATTTCTATGACTACCAGTTCCACATGACGGCCATCTCCAACTGCGGAAACGAGTTCATCATCAAGACGATCGACACCTATAAGGACGTGTTTTACCACTATGTGGAGGAGGTCCACCACCTGGCGCCGCAGCCCTATTCCTATCTGGCGTCCTCTCACCGGGCTATGGCGGAGGCGTTGGAACAGCGCAGGTCGGATGTCTGGAAGAAGCTGATTCTGGAGGATATGGTGGTCTATCAGAAGCTGTGCTTCAAGGGGAGCCGCGAGCATGCCGGGGAGACTGCAAAGTAAGGAAGCGGACTGCCGGGATCTCCGGCGGTTTCATGTGCTGTAAGGAGTACGATTCAGATTAAAAATTCTCGGAGAAGGGGTGGATAGAACGTGCAAAAAACCATGCGAGGCTGGGTAAAGGACCGGGCTGCTCCCGGAGATCTGGTGTATCGCACTGACCTGCCGGTCCCTGAAGTGGGGGATGACGAGGTCCTGATCAAGGTGCACTGCACAGCGATCTGCGGAACGGACCTGCATATCATCGACTGGGACGCCTGGGCTCAGAAATGGGTGCAGGTGCCGGTTATTCCCGGCCATGAGGTGGCGGGCGACATTGTGGCTGTCGGCAAGAACGTCACGGAGCGGAAGGTGGGGGACCGGGTGTCCTGCGAGACCCACATCCCCTGCAATGACTGCTATTTCTGCGAACATGACATGGCCCACATCTGCAAGAATATGACGCTGTTTGGCGTCAGCATTAACGGCGCCTTTACCGAGTACACCAAGATCCGGTGGGACAGCACGTTCCTGCTGGATGATGCGCTGAGTTATGAGAGCGCCTGCATGTTTGAGCCCATGGGCGCCGGTGTCCATGGCGTTGAGGCCGCCGAGGTGGAGGGCAAGGTCGTCCTGGTCAGCGGCTGCGGCCCCATCGGACTGACGGCCGTCAGCGCCAGCAAGACCTTCGGCGCCAAGCTGGTGATCGCCTGCGATCTGATGGATGAGCGGCTGGCGATCGCCAGGGAGATGGGCGCCGATGTGGTGCTGAACAGCGGAAAGTGCGATCTGCCCGCCGAGGTCCTGAAGCTGACGGACGGCATCGGCGCGGATGCGGCCATCGACATCACCGGCGCCGGACCTGCTATCCGCAGCGGTCTGAAGAGCCTGCGCGCCGCCGGACGGCTGGTGTGCGTGGGCCTTCCCGGCAAGCCGGTGGAGCTGGACCTGGCCAACGATCTGATCTACCGGGAGATCAGGCTGACCGGCATTTCCGGCCGGAAGATCTGGGAGACCTGGGAGGACTTCGCCAAGGTGATGAACGGCCCCTATTTCAAGCTGGAGAACGTGCTGGGCCAGCGGTTCGCACTGGAGGATCTCCCCAAGGCCATCGAGGCCATCCGCAGCGGGGTGCCCGGCAAAATGCTGGTGTATCCTGATTTCGATACCTGATGACAGACAGCTTCGGGCGATCCGGGGGAGGACTGCTTTCCCCGATAATCAATAGCATCCAAAGGCATGCACGAACGTGCAGAAATCAATTTGATGTTTGGAGGTACCATCAATGAGCTACGAAAAAGACTTTTTGGAGAAGATCTATAAGGATCTGCTGGAAACCAGAATGCTGGAGGAAAAGCTGGTGGAGATCTATGCCGAGGGCAAGGTCCCCGGTCATATCCACAGCGGCGTTGGTCAGGAGGCCAGCTATGTGGGCGTTCTGGCTACCAGAAAGCCCGGTGACTATTTCAAGATCGGCCATCGCGTGATCGCCGCCACCTGCGTGCTGGGCAACCCCCTGGATACCTTCTTCGGCGAGATCCTGGCCAAGAAGACCGGCAATGCCGGCGGCCGCGGCGGCGTCAACCACACCGGCCGGCTGTGCGACGGCATCCTGGGCATGTCCGGCACCCTGGGCTGCGACGCCGGCATCTCTGTGGGCGCGGCCATGACCATCGAGGCCGAGGGCCGGGACAACGTGTCCTACTTCTTCGTGGGCGACGGCGCTAGCAACCGCGGCCCCGTTTACGAGGCCATGATCCTGGCGGCCGACTGGAAGCTGCCCGTGGTCTTCGTCTGCATCGACAACGGCTTCGGCATTTCCACACCCTCCTCCTACTCCTCTCCCAAGGACACCATCCTGGCCGCCAGAGCTGATGGCTTCGGCATGCCCTCCGTGGTGGTGGACGGCACCGATCCCCTGGCTGTGTATGAGGGTGCCACCAAGATGGTGGAGTACACCAGAGCCGGCAACGGCCCCTCTGTCATTGAGTGCAAGTGCTACCGCTGGCGCGGCCACTTCGAGGGCGACCAGTGCGCCTATCGGGATGCTTCCGTCACGGAGAAGAACATAGCTGAGCGTGACTGCGTGAAGAACTTTGAGCAGCTGCTGATGGAGCAGGGCATCAAGACCGCTGAGGACATTGCCCGGCAGCGCGCCGAGTTCGATCAGGCCATGAATGAGTCCATTGCCCGGTCCGAAGCCGCGCCTGAGATGACCCCTGAGGAAATCTACGATTATCTTTATGTCTGAGGAGGATTGGAAATATGAAAGTCACATACGGAAAAGCCATCGGTGACGCGCTGAAGGAAGAGATGCGCAGAGACAGCAAGGTCCTGATCTACGGTGAGGACATTGCTGAGTTTGGTAATATTTTTGGCCTGACCCGCGGCATGCTGGAGGAGTTCGGTCCCAAGCGCGTCCGCAACACTCCTATCACGGAGACCGCCATCATCGGCAGCGCCATCGGCGCGGCTGAGACCGGCCTGCGTCCCTGCGTGGAGCTGATGTACTCCGACTTCACCACCGTCTGCTTCGCTGAAATTTTCCACTGCGTTGCCAAGTGGAGATACATGCACGGCCCCGAGTACAAGCTGCCCCTGGTCATCCGCAACGCCTCCGGTTCCTCCAACGGCGCCGGCTCCGAGCACTCCAACTGCGTGGAGAGCCTGTTCATGCACGCTCCCGGCCTGACCATCGTGACCCCCTCCTGCGCCTATGACGCCAAGGGCCTGCTGAAGTCCGCCATCCGCTCCGACAACCCGGTCCTGTTCTGCGAGCCCAAGCTGCTGTATCAGAGCAAGCAGGAGATCCCCGATGACATCTACAACAGCGATTACACCATCCCCCTGGGCGTGGCTGACGTCAAGCGTCAGGGCACCGATGTGACCCTGGTGGCCATCGGCCTGATGGTGCCCCGGGCGCTGGAAGCCGCTGAAAAGCTGGCTGCCGAGGGCATCAGCGTGGAGGTCGTGGACCCCCGCACCATCGCTCCGCTGGACAAGGACACCATTTTCAACTCCATCCGCAAGACCCACCGGGCCGCCATCGTGGAGGAGAGCAACAAGACCTCCGGCATCGGCGCGGAGTTTGCCGCCATGTTCCAGGAGGAGCTGTATGACGAGCTGGACGGCCCCATTACCCGTATCGCGGCTCTGGATGTTCCCATGCCTTACAACATCCCCATGGAGCACTACTCCATCCCCAGCGTCGACAGCATCTGCAAGGCCATCCGCGCCATGTTCTGAGCCAACGGCCCGGAAATATCGAAAAAGGAGGAACGTTTCAGATTCGCGAAAATCTGGACGGCATGATATACCATGAGTGTTGAAATTGTAATGCCCAGAGCTGGCCTGACCATGGTGGAAGGCACCATCAGCGAGTGGAAGGTCGCTGAGGGCGCCCAGGTCCATAAGGGCGATGTCCTGATGGAATATGAGAACGAGAAAAACGTCATCGAGTGCGAGGCCCTGGAGAGCGGCATCATCCACCTGGTGGCCAAGGAGGGAGATACCATCCCCGTGGGCGGCGTCATTGCTGTGATGGCCGCTGATCAGGGCGAGTACGCTTCCATCGTCGGCGGCGCTCCCGCTGCTGCCCCCGCGGCTCCCGCAGCTGCCGCTCCCGCCGCGGCACCTGCTGCCGGCGGTGAGGGTGTCACCGAGATCGAGATGCCCCGCGCCGGTCTGACCATGGTGGAGGGTACCATCAGCGAGTGGAAGGTTTCCGAGGGCACCCAGGTCAACAAGGGCGACGTGGTCATGGAGTTCGAGAACGAGAAGAACGTCATCGAGTATGAAATCGTCCACGGTGGCTTCCTGCACATTCTGGCCCAGGCCGGTGAGACCGTGGCCGTGGGCAAGCCCATTGCCTTTGTCACCGAGACCAAGGCCCAGTATGACGCCCTGGTGAACGGCGGCGCTGCTCCCGCTGCTCCCGCAGCAGAGGAGAAGGGCTGCGCACGTGAGTGCCCCACCTGTGTCCATACCAATCCCGCCGCTCCCGCTGCCCCCGCCGTCACCGGCGGCCGCATCCGCGCCACCGGCCTTGCCAAGAAGATGGCCCGGGAGGCCGGCATCGACCTGGCGCTGGTCCAGCCCACCGGCGGTCCTGACGGCGGCCGTATCGTGGCAAAGGACGTGGAGAATTACCTGAAGGCTCCCAAGCCCGCTGCCGCCGCACCTGTGGCAGCTGCTGCCGCCTCTGTTGAGGATGAGATCACCGAGATCCCCTGGACCGGCGTCCGCAAGACCATCGCCCGCAACATGATGAACTCCCTGCAGTCCATGGCGCAGAACACCTGCACCCTGGAGGTCGACTGCACCGACCTGCTGGCCCTGCGGGAGAAGTTCGTGGCCGATCAGGAGATGCTGGGCTGCAAGATCACTGTCAACGACCTGCTGTGCAAGATGCTGGGCAAGGTCGTGGCAAAGCATCCTCTGGCCAACGCCACCTTCGACGGCAAGACGCTGTACACCCACAAGCATGTCCACCTGTCTGTGGCGGTTGCCACGGAGGACGGCCTCATGGTGCCTGTGGTCCGCAATATCGACACCCTGTCCCTGACCGAGATCAACGCCAAGATCAAGGACCTGGCCCAGCGCGCCAAGGAGAAGAAGCTGGACGGCAGCGAGATGACCGGCGGCACCTTCTCCATCACCAACGTGGGTATGTTCCCCATTGATTACGGCACGCCCGTGATCAATCCTCCCCAGACCTGCATCTGCGGCTTCGGCCGTCCCAAGCTGAAGCCCGCCGTTCTGCCTGACGGCACCATCGGCCCCCGCATGATGATGAACGTGTTCCTGACCTTCGACCATCAGATTATTGACGGTCTGGAGTGCGGCCGTATCTTCAAGGATTTGGAGTATTACATCCTCCATCCTGAGATGATCCTGGCCTGATGGAGGGAGAACGCGTATGAAGATCATTGTCATCGGCGGCGGCCCCGGCGGCTATGTGGCTGCCATCCGCGCGGCCCAGCTGGGTGCGGAGGTCACCGTCATCGAGAGAGAACACCTGGGCGGCACCTGCCTGAACGTGGGCTGCATCCCCACCAAGTGCCTGCTGCACTCCGCCGAGCTGGTTGAGGATATCCGCAACCAGGGCGCCGAGATCGGCGTCGAGGTGGAGGGCGTGAAGGTCAACTTCCCCCAGGTCATCAAGCACAAGAACGACATCTCCAAGAAGCTCACCGGCGGCATCGCGGCCCTGTTCAAGATGAACAAGGTCAAGAAGATCGACGGCGAGGCGTCCTTCGTGGCTCCCGGCAAGCTGTCTGTGAAGAAGCCGGACGGCACCCGTGAGGAGATGGCTGCTGACGCCATCATCGTGGCCACCGGCTCCGTCAACTCCGTGCCGCCCATCCCCGGTATCAAGGAGAATCCCAACTGCATCGATTCCACCGGTGCCCTCAGCCTGGAGGCCCTGCCTAAGAGCATGGTGGTCATCGGCGGCGGCGTCATCGGCCTGGAGCTGGCCTGTGCCTACGCTGCCTTCGGCACCAAGATCACCGTGGTGGAAGCCATGGACCACATGCTGCCCATGCTGGACGGCGACCTGACCAAGATCGGCGTGGACCACATGAAGAAGATGGGCATGGAGTTCCATCTGGAGTGCCCCGTGCAGTCCGTTGAGAGCAGCCCTGTGGGAGCCAAGGTGGTCTGCAGGAATAAGGCCGGCGAGACCGTCAGCTTTGAGGCGGAAAAGGTCCTGGTGGCCATCGGCCGCCGCGCCAACACCGCTTCCCTGAACCTGGAGGCCGGCGGCATCAAGAACGACAAGGGCCGCATCATCGTCAACGACAAGATGCAGACCAACGTCCCCGGTGTCTACGCCATCGGCGACTGCGTGTTCGGACATGCCCAACTGGCCCACACCGCCTCCGCCATGGGCGAGGTGGCCGCCGAGAACATCTGCGGCCATGAGGCATTCTACAACGAGAAGACCAACCCCACCTGCGTGTACATCGAGCCCGAGGCTGCTTCTGTGGGCCTGACCGAGGAGCAGTGCAAGGCCCAGGGCATCGAGTACAAGGTCGGCAAGTTCCCCATGAACGCCAACGGCAAGGCCCTGATCCTCAACGGCGGCGAGGGCCTGGTGAAGATCATCGCCGGCAAGAAGTACGGCGAGGTGCTGGGCATGCACATCATCGGGCCCCGTGCCACCGACCTGATCGCCGAGGGCGCCCTGGCCATCGGTGATGAGATGACTCTGGATGAGATCATCAATACCATCCACAGCCACCCCACCGTCACCGAGACCATGCGCGAGGCGGCCCTGCACGCCGAGAAGCGCGCCATCCATACCAAGAACTGACGAACCGCATTTTCAGGGCGGACGTTCCTGAGGGAACGTCCGCCCTGTGCAGTAAAGGAGTATCAGAACATGAAAACCATTGGATTTATCGGCATGGGCGTCATGGGACTGCCCATGGCCAAAAACGTCGTCCAAAAATCCGGCTGCCCTGTGAAGGGCTTTGACGTAGTGGAAAAGCAGGTGCGCTCTTTCCAGGAGGCAGGCGGCATTGCCGTGGCCGATGTGAAGGAGATCTATGAGACCTGCGATGTGATCCTGCAGATCCTGCCCACCCATGAGATCATCAAAAACTCCATCCAGCAGGCCATCGACCTGGGCAAGCCCGGGAACGTGATCGTGGACCTGTCCTCCACGGCGCCGGACATCGTTCTGGAGATGCATGAAAAGGCCAGCGCTGCCGGCATGTATTTGCTGGATGCGCCTGTCAGCGGCGGTAACCCCATGGCCATCGCAGGCACCCTGGCGTTGATGGTGGGCGGCGATGAGAAGGCCTTCGAGGATGTGAAACCCATCCTGGCGTGCATGGGCAAGCCGGTCCGGGTGGGTGGCAGCGGCAGCGGCAGCGTTACCAAGCTGGTCAACAACCTGATCGGCGGCGCCATGCTGGTGGCAATGTCCGAGGGCTACGCCTTCGCGGCCAAGGCTGGCATCGACCTGCAGACCACCTTTGATGCCACCCGGAGCGGCTTTATCGGCGGACCGCTGTATGAAAACAAGATCCCCAAGCTCATCAAGCGGGATTTCGAGCCGGGCGCCCGGATCGCCGTTCACCGCAAGGATATCGTCAACGCCGTTCACTACGCGGAAAAGCTGGGCGTGGAGCTGCCCATGACCCGGATGGTCCTGGATGTGATGGACTGGATGAAGGACAACGGCCATATCGACGAGGACCAGATCGCCATGGTGAAATACTATGAGGAGCGCATGGGCGTCATCGCCGGAAGTGAGCAGGCGTGAACCTCGCCCTGCAAGAACAGAAAAAAAGCATCCGCCGCAATGATTGCTGACGTGTGGATGGTTATTACCGTTTTCTGGCAGCGGAGGAGCCGATGCCCAGTTCCATGCGGTATTTGGCCACGGTGCGGCGGGAGACCTCCACGCCGCCGGAGGACAGCAGCTTGCAAAGCGACTGATCGCTGAGGGGGTGCTGGGGGTCCTCCTCCCGGATCAGGGCCAGCAGCTTCTGCTTGATGGCCTGGCGGGAGGGGCCGCCTCCCACGGCCCGGTTGAAAAAGTACCGCAGGGGATAGGTGCCCTGGCGGCACTGGAGGTATTTGCCGTGGGTGGCCCGGGACACGGTGGAGGGATGCAGTTCCAGGTCCTCCGCCAGGGAGACCAGACTCATGGGGGCCAGCTCAGAGGTCTTTCCGGCGAAGAAAGGCCGCTGGGCCTCCAGAATAGCCTCCGCACAGCGGCGCAGGGTGCTGCCCCGCCGCTCCAGGCTGTTCAGCAGCCACTTTGCCTGCTGCATCTTCTGCTGCAGATAGGCCTTGGTCTCCTGCTCACCGGACTCCTTCAGCAGCCGGGAGTAGTAGTCGTTGATGGAGACCCGGGGGAGATAGTATTCATTCAGAATGGCCTTCAGCTCCCCGTCCAGCTCCACGATGAAAATGTCCGGCCGCACATAGACCGTGGGCTCCGCCGGCTGGAAGGCCCGGCCGGGGTGGGGCTCCAGGGAGGAGATGACCTTTTCAGCGGCCTGGACCTCCTCCGTGGTCAGGCTTAGCTCCCGGCAGATGGGACCATAGTGCTTCCGCCCCAGCTCCGGCAGGAACCGGGCGGCGATATCCAGCACGGCGGGGGAGACATTGTCCCGGCGGGCCAGCTGCAACAGCAGGCATTCGGACAGGCCCCGGGCGCCCACTCCGGCGGGCTCCAGGCTCTGGACGGTCTCCAGGCCCTGGTCGATCAGCGCCTGGGGAATGTTCAGCTCCTGCAGCCCCTCCAGGTCCCCGGTGTCCAGATACCCGTCCTCGTCCACCATATTGGCTATGTATTTGGACAGGGCCAGCAGGGGCTTGGGCAGCCGCTTCCGGTCCAGCTGGTCACAGAGAAAGGCCTCCAGGCTCTCTGTCTCCCGGTCTGCCCGGCCACGTTCCGGCAGATCGTGGTCCTCGTGGGAGAAGGTGGGGGTGTAGACACCGCCGTCGATCCAGCTGGCCTTCTGGCGCAGCTCGTCGTAAGCGCTGCGGAGGTCCGTGTTGTCCTCCTGCTCCACCAGAGGGTTTTCCTCGGAGACTTTTCCCAGGTATTCCAGCAGCTCCTGGGAGTTCATCTGCAAAATTTCCATGGACTGCAGCAGCTGCGGCGTCAGCTTCAACTCCTGCCGCAGCTCGGTTTTCAAAGAGACGAGACTCATGGCTTGTCCACCTCCTGTCAGGTCCTGGATACGTATTTGGCGATCTTCCGGGCAGCGGTGGCCTGGGAGATGCCCAGCTCCTTGGCCACCGCCACGGTGGTGCCGCAGCGCTGGTAGGAGTCCCGGATGATCTGCCCCTCATAGGCGTCCATCCGCTCCGCCAGAGTCCCGCTCTGAGCCAGCAGGGCGGCGGGGGGGACGGCTTCGCCGGTGTATTCCACCGGCAGGGCGGTGACGTCGATGATGGGGTCCTGAACGGTGATGACCATGCGCTCAATGAGGTTTTCCAGCTGGCGGACGTTGCCGGGCCAGTCGTACTGCTCCAGAAAGGCCAGGAACCGGGGACTGAAATTCAGATCCTTGCCGTACTCTCCGCAGAACCGGGCCAGGAACTGGTGGGCCAGGGGGAGGATGTCCTCCATCCGCTGCCGCAGGGGCGGAATGTGGATGCGGATGACGTTCAGGCGATAAAAGAGGTCAGAGCGGAACAGGCCCCGCTGGACCTCCTCCTCCAGGTTGCGGTTGGTGGCCACGATGAGCCGGAAATCCAGCTCGATCTTCTTGGTGCCGGACAGGCGCTCAATGGTTTTCTCCTGAATGAGCTGCAGGAGCTTGGACTGGATGTGGGGCGGCAGCTCGCCGATCTCGTCCAGAAACAGGGTCCCGTGATTGGCCAGTTCGATCTTGCCGATCTTACCGGAGGCGGAGGCACCGGTGAAGGCGCCCTTCTCATAGCCGAATAACTCTGATTCAATCAGGTTTTCGTGGAGCACCGCGCAGTTGACCTCGATAAAGGGTCCGTCGGCCCGGCTGCTCATGGCGTGGATGGCTTTTGCCACGGCGCTCTTGCCCACGCCGGTCTCCCCGGTGATGAGGATGTTGGCCTTGGTGTTGGCGGTGTTCTGCATCAGGGTCCAGAGCCGTTCCATGGAACGGCTCTTGAAGATCAGGGAGGTGGAGGTGGCCCGGGTGCGCAGTTCAGCGATCTCCTGGGAGTACTGCCGCAGGGAGTCCTGCAGGTTGCGGTAATTCTGCTGGATGGTGTTGATCTGCTCCATGGACACCGTGTTGAAGCACACGGCGTATTTCAGCACCCCGTCGTTGTCGAAGAGGGGGATGCCCACGGTCATGACATTTTTGTGGGAGTGGTTGATGGTCTGGGTGGCGGTGATCTTCTTCTGCTGGCGGATGACCTCCGCCGTGATGCAGGGCGTGAAGACGCCGGCCTTCTCCAGATCAAAGGCGGACTTCCCCACGATGGAGTCGTGAGCAAAGCCGAAGTTCTTTTCGTAGTTCTCGCTGACCCGGAGGATGATGCCCTCCGCGTCAGAGAGCATCATATCGTCCGCCAGGACAAGATTGTTCTCCGGACTGAGGATATCGAATAAGCCTTTGAGATTGATATCATCATCAAAGAGCCCGGTGAGATTTGTGGAGTTTGACAAAAATTTTCCCTGCCTTTCCGGCCCCGGTGCTGAGGGGGATTTTATTCATTTTTGAGTATATCATATTCAAGAATGAATAGAAAGGAGAAATTCCCAAAAAATCCGGGCGGATTTGACAGAAATACACCCCTCAAATCTGGCAAGCCGCACAAAACCTTCGGAAATTACATGAAAAAATGAAAAGATCAGGAACTATTCAAAAATGAATAGGCAAAAAAGAGCCTGTGGCAGACATCCGGTGCAGAGGGGCGAATTAACAAAAAGAAAGCCTGAAAATAAGGCGGTCTGCACAGAAAAAAGAGCGCACAGGCCGATCAAAAAAGCAAAAAAGATGGCACGAAAATTGCTTATATTCTAAGCAGCAAGGTTTGGGGATCTGACCGCCATCCGGCCCGGCCCCGCAATAAAAAAGGAGGAAACGAACATGTATCAGACCATTCGTTACGAGAAGAACGGCAACATCGGTATTGCCACCATCAATCGTCCCGAAGCGCTGAACGCTTTGAATTCCACCGTGATTTCCGAACTGGAGCAGGTGATCTCCGAGGTTGAGAAGGACACCGAGCTGCGTGCCTTCATTCTCACCGGCGAGGGCCGCTCCTTCGTGGCTGGCGCCGACATCGGCGAGCAGTATCCCCTGGATGTGACCGGCGGCCGTAAGTGGGGCCAGAGAGGTTCCGCCCTGTTCCGCCGCATTGAAAAGCTGGAGATCCCCACCATCGCTGCTGTCAACGGCTTCGCTCTGGGCGGTGGCTGCGAGATCGCCATGAGCTGCGACATCATCCTGGCTGCCGGCCCCAACGCTGAGGGCAAGGGCGGCGCCAAGTTCGGCCAGCCCGAAGTCGGCCTGGGTATCACCCCCGGCTTCTCCGGCACCCAGCGCCTGCCCCGCCGTGTGGGCATCGCCAAGGCCAAGGAGCTGATCTTCTCCGGCAAGGTCATCGGCGCCCAGGAGGCCAAGGAGATCGGCCTGGTCAACGCCGTGTATCCTCCCGAGGAGCTGATGAACGGCGCCATCGCCATGGCCAAGTCCTTCACCGTCAACGCTCCCATCGCCGTGAAGTATTCCAAGGCCTGCATTGACCGCGGCATGCAGATGGACATCGATGACGGCATCGCTCTGGAGAACGAGCTGTTTGCCATGTGCTTCGCCACCGCCGACCAGAAGGAAGGCATGAGCGCCTTCCTGGAGAAGCGCAAGGAGAAGAACTTCCAGAACAAGTAAGCAGTCCTGAAATTTACATTTTATAAAGAGGGAAACGAGACATGAAAAAAGTACGTGTCATCACCGCTGAAGAAGCGGCCCTGATGGTCAATGACGGCGACACCATCTCCACCGGCGGCTTCGTCAGCTGCGCCTGTCCCGAGGCACTGTCCACCGCTCTGGAGAAGCGGTTCCTGGAGACCGGTCATCCCCGCGACCTGACGCTGTTCTTCGCAGCCGGTCAGGGTCACCGGGACGGTACCGGCGGCGACCACTACGGCCATGAGGGCATGGTCAAGCGCGTGGTCGGCGGCCACTGGGACCGTGCCCCCAAGCTGGGCGACCTGGCTCTGGCCAACAAGATCGAGGCCTACAACCTGCCCCAGGGCGTTATCACCCACATGTACCGCGACATCGCCGCCCACAATCTGGGCACCATCACCCATGTGGGCCTGAAGACCTTTGCTGACCCCCGCAACGGCGGCGGCAAGCTGAACGAGTGCACCAAGGAGGATCTGGTTGAGCTGATCAACGTTCTGGGCAAGGAGCGCCTGATCTACAAGACCTTCCCCATCGATGTCTGCTTCGTCCGCGCTTCTTACGCGGATGAGTTCGGAAACTGCACCGTCCATCGTGAGATCGGCCCTCTGGACGTCACCGCCCAGTGCCAGGCCACCAAGAACTCCGGCGGTAAGGTCATTGTCCAGGTGGAGAAGATCGTCCAGGGCGGCTCTCTGGACCCCAAGCTGGTGAAAATTCCCGGTATCTATGTGGACGCCATTGTGGTAGGCTCTATTGAGGACAACATGCAGTGCCTGGGTATGCCCTATGACGGCGCTCTGACCGGCGAGTTCCGCATCCCCGTGGATGCCATCCCCCCCATTCCTCTGGACGCCAAGAAGATCCTGGCCCGCCGCGCCGCTATGGAGCTGCCCCAGGACGCCATCGTGAACCTGGGCACCGGTGCTCCTGAGAAGATCGCCAACGTGGCCGCTGAAGAGGGCATCTCCGACAAGCTGACCCTGACCGTCGAGGCCGGCTCCATCGCCGGTGTGCCTTACGGCGGCACCCAGTTCGGCGCAGCCGCCAACTCCATGGCCATTCTGGACCACAACGTCCAGTTCGACTTCTATCAGGGCGGCGGCCTGGACGTGGCCTTCCTGGGCCTGGCTGAGACCGCTCCCAACGGCGACCTGAACGTGTCCAAGTTCGGCACCCGTCTGGCCGGCGCCGGCGGATTTATCGACATCACCCAGAACGCCAAGAAGGTGGTCTACTGCGGCACCTTCACCGCCAAGGGCCTGAAGACCGAGTGCAAGGATGGCAAGCTGGTGATCGTCCAGGAGGGCGCCAAGAAGAAGTTCGTCAACCAGGTGGAGCACATCACCTTCTCCGGTGATTACGCCAACGAGGTCGGCCAGCCCGTGCTGTACGTCACTGAGCGTGCCGTGTTCGAACTGCGTCCCGAGGGCGTGACCCTGATCGAGATCGCCCCCGGCATCGACCTCCAGACCCAGGTCCTGGATCAGATGGAGTTCATGCCCAAGATCGCCGAGGACCTGAAGCTTATGGACGAGCGCATCTTCCGTGACGAGCTGATGGGCCTGGCCAACGACTAAATTTCAAAACCCCCAATCAATAAGGAGGAATTAACAAATGGCACTGATGACCGCACAGGAGTACATTGACAGCCTGCGCAAGCTGAACACCCGCGTGTACATGTTCGGCGAGAAGATCGACAACTGGGTGGATCACCCCATGATCCGTCCCTCCATCAACTGCGTGGCCATGACCTACGCGCTGGCTCAGGATCCCCAGTACGCGGACCTGATGACCGTGAAGTCCAGCCTCACCGGCCACACCATCAACCGCTTCACCCACCTGCACCAGTCCACCGAGGACCTGATGAACAAGGTGAAGATGCAGCGTCTGCTGGGCCAGAAGACCGCTTCCTGCTTCCAGCGCTGCGTGGGCATGGACGCCTTCAACTCCGTCTTCTCCACCACCTATGAGATCGACGAGAAGTACGGCACCCACTATCACGAGAACTTCAAGAAGTTCCTGACCTTTGTGCAGGACAACGACCTGACCGTGGACGGCGCCATGACCGACCCCAAGGGTGACCGCTCCAAGGCTCCCAGCCAGCAGGCCGATCCCGACATGTATGTCCATGTCGTGGAGCGCCGTCCCGACGGCATCGTGGTCTGCGGCGCCAAGTGCCACCAGACCGGCTCTATCAACTCTCACTGGCACATCTTCATGCCCACCATCTCCATGGGTGAGGCCGATAAGGACTGGGCCGTCTCCTTCGCCTGCCCCACCGACGCCGAGGGTATGTACATGATCTACGGCCGTCAGTCCTGCGACACCCGGAAGATGGAGGAGGACGCCTCCATCGACGTGGGCAACGCCAAGTTCGGCGGCCAGGAGGCCCTGGTGGTCCTGGACCATGTGTTCATCCCCAACGAGTACATCTTCCTCAACGGCGAGTATGAGTTCGCCGGCATGATCGTGGAGCGCTTCGCCGGCTATCACCGTCAGTCCTACGGCGGCTGCAAGGTCGGCGTGGGCGACACCCTGATCGGCGCCGCCGCTCTGGCCGCTGAGTATAACGGCGTGGAGAAGGCCTCCGCTGTCAAGGACAAGCTGATCGAGATGACCCACCTGAACGAGACCCTGTTCTGCTGCGGCATCGCCTGCTCCGCCCAGGGCTTCAAGACCAAGGCTGGCAACTATCAGATCGACCTGCTGCTGGCCAACGTCTGCAAGCAGAACGTGACCCGCTTCCCCTATGAGATTGTCCGTCTGGCTGAGGACATTGCCGGCGGCCTGGTGGTCACCATGCCCTCTCAGACCGACTTCAACAGCGATACCGTGGTTGGCCGCAACGGCGAGACCATCGGCGAGATCTGCAACAAGTTCTTCGCCGCCCGCGAGGGTGTCAAGACCGAGGATCGTCAGCGCATCATGCGCTTCATCGAGAACCTGTGCCTGGGCGCTGCCGCTGTTGGCTACCGCACTGAATCCATGCATGGCGCCGGTTCTCCCCAGGCCCAGCGCATCATGATCGCCCGCCAGGGCAACATCCAGGGCAAGAAGCAGCTCGCCAAGGATATTGCCGGCATTAAGGACTAAAATCCCTCCAGGGGGGACGTTGTCCCCCCTAGATACGAAGTTTGGGCCAAAGGCCCAAACTTCGATACCCCCCGCTCCCTCGCACGGCGAGGGAGCCGCGCCCAGTGGCGCGGGCAGATGTGTTCCGGCCAGGCAAAGCCCGCCCGGAACCGATACCGTAGGGGCGGATATCATCCGCCCGCTTACCCACCCGTATTCCCAAAATTTGAATATAAGGAGTAAACATCATGGATTTCAATCTGAGCCGTGAGCACCAGCTGATCCGGAAGATGATGGCTGAATTCACTGAGAACGAAGTGAAGCCCATCGCTGCCGAGACCGACGAAAAGACCCTGTATCCCCGGGAGAACATCGAGAAGCTGTTCGACCTGGGTGTCATGGGCATGTGCGTTCCCAAGGAGTACGGCGGCGCCGGCGCCGACCCCCTGGCTTCCGCCATCTGCATTGAGGAGCTGTCCAAGGCCTGCGCCTCCACCGGCGACATCGTGGCTACCCACAACGGCCTGTGCTGCGACCCCATCCTGACCCACGGTACCGAGGAGCAGAAGAAGAAGTATCTGCCCATGCTGACCACCGGTCACAAGGTCGGCGCATTCTGCCTGACCGAGCCCAACGCCGGTTCCGACGCCTCCAAGGGCCAGACCGAGGCCAAGCTGGAAGGCGACCACTATGTGATGAACGGCTCCAAGATCTTCATCACCAACGGCTATGTGGCCGACGTGTTCGTGGTCTTCGCCATGACCGACAAGTCCAAGGGCACCAAGGGCATCTCCGCTTTCATCGTGGAGAGCAGCTTCCCCGGCTTCTCCGTGGGCAAGCACGAGGTGAAGATGGGCCTGCACGGCTCTCCCACCGCCGAGATCGTCTTCACTGACTGCATCGTTCCCAAGGAGAACCTGCTGGGCAAGGAAGGCAAGGGCTTCTCCATCGCCATGCAGACTCTGGACGGCGGCCGTATCGGCATTGCCGCTCAGGCCCTGGGCATCGCCGAGGGCGCTCTGGAGGAGGCCAAGAACTACACCAAGGGCCGTGTCCAGTTCGGCAAGCCCATCAGCAAGTTCCAGAACACCCAGTTCACCTTCGCCGACATGGAGATGGGCTGCGAGGCCGGCCGTCTGCTGACCTATCAGGCTGCTGTCCTGAAGGGTCAGGGCGTCCGCTACACCAAGGAAGCCGCCATGGCCAAGCTGTGGTGCTCCGAGCACGCCATGAAGACCACCACCAAGGCGCTGCAGATGTTCGGCGGCTACGGCTACACCAAGGATTATCCCATGGAGCGCATGATGCGCGACGCCAAGATCACCGAGATCTACGAGGGCACCTCCGAGGTCCAGCGCATCGTCATTTCCGCCAACATGGGTCTGTAAGAGGAGGAAGAAACGATTATGAAGATCATTGTTTGTATCAAGCAGGTCCCCGATACCTCCGGTAAGGTGGCTGTCAATCCCGACGGCACCCTGAACCGCGCATCCATGCAGACCATCACCAACCCCGATGACATGAACGCCGTCGAGGCCGCCCTGAAGCTGAAGGACCAGACCGGCTGCGAAGTCATCGTGGTCACCATGGGTCCTCCTCCCGCTGCCGGCATGCTGCGTGAGGCCATGGCCATGGGCGCTGACCGCGCCGTGCTGGTGTCCGCCCGTGAGTTCGGCGGCTCCGATACCTACGCCACCTCCCAGATCCTGGCTGCTGCCATCAGCACCATCGGCGTTGAGGATGACGACATCGTCATGTGCGGCCGTCAGGCCATCGACGGTGATACCGCTCAGGTCGGCCCCCAGATCGCTGAGAAGCTGCACCTGCCCCAGATCACCTACGCTGCCGACATCACCAAGGAAGGCAAGACCGTCACCGTCAAGCGTATGCTGGAGGACGGCTACATGACCATCAAGACCCAGACTCCCTGCCTGATCACCTGCATCAAGGAGCTGAACACTCCTCGTTACATGAACATCAGCGGCATCTATGCCACCTACAACAAGCCTCTGGATGTCTACGACTACGAGAAGCTGAAGGATCATCCCCTGATCGACGCCACTACCATCGGCCTGAAGGGCTCTCCCACCAACATCTTCAAGAGCTTCACGCCTCCCCAGAAGGGCGTCGGCATGATGCTGGAAGGTGACGGCAAGGAGACCTGCGAGAAGCTGGCCGGCATCCTGGCCGACAAGCACATCATCTAAGGAAAGGGGATAAACGACTATGTCTAACTTCAATAGTGCTGATATCGCTGCTTTCAAGGACGTTTGGGTCTTCTGCGAGCAGCGCGAGGGCAAGCTGATGCCCACCGATTTCGAGCTGATCTCCAAGGGCCGCGACCTGGCCA
>NZ_JAFBIV010000017.1 GCF_021531915.1 Oscillibacter valericigenes
GTCCCTCCCAGCCGGAGGCCCCCGCCCAGACGAGATCCCCGGAGCCTGACGCTCCCACCGAACCCGAGCCGGAGCCCGAACCGGAGCCCTACGCCATCCTGGACCCCACCGTTCAGCCTGATGGAGGTGTCCGGGACGGCGTGACCTATGTTCCCTATGACGGCGTGGTGGAGCACCTGTTCTTCCATCCCGTGGTGGCCTATCCGGAGCTGGCCTTTGACGGGGACTACAAGTCCGACGGCATCGACGACTGGATGGTCACCGCCGGGGAGTACCTGAAAATTCTGGAGAGCGTCTATGAAAAGGGCTACGTTCTGGTGGACATCGCCGACTGCTGGAGCGAGCAGACCAATGAAGCCGGAGAGACCCGCATGGTCAAGAACACCCTGTACCTCCCCGAGGGCAAAAAGCCCCTGATCCTCTCCTATGACGATGTGAACTATTACCAGTACATGCTGGACAACGGCTTTACATATAAATTGATTATCGGTGAGGACGGCAAGCTCTGGTCCTGGGGCCTGGACCCCCAGGGCAAGGAGGTGGTCAGCCGGGACCTGGACGCCGTAACCATCCTGGACAAATTCGTGGAGGAGCACCCGGACTTCTCCCCCTTCGGCGCCAAGGGCTGCCTGAGCCTGACGGGCTACGAGGGCATCCTGGGCTACCGCACCCAGACGGACCGGGAGAACTGGACACCGGAACGGGAGGCCAATCGTCAGAAGGAAATTGAAGCGGTGAAGCCCATCGTGGCGGAGCTGAAGCGCACCGGCTGGACCTTCGGCAGCCACACCTGGGGCCACATCAGCCTGAACACCCGCACTTATGAGACCGTCATCGCCGACATGCAGAAGTGGTTCGACGAGGTGGGCAGCCTGGTGGGCGAGACCCCCGTGCTGTTCTATCCCTTCGGCGGCCGCCTGGACGGCGACGACGTAAAGCAGTCCGGTCCCGCCTTCCAGTGGATGCAGCAGCAGGGCTTCCGCATCTTCTGCTCCGTGGGTATCGACTCCTGGTCCAAGTGCAAGAGCGACATCAGCGCCGTCATCTGCGACCGGCTTCACCCCGACGGCACCACCCTCCGCTCCGCCAAAAGCCGGGAGCGGTACATGAAATTCTACGACGCCAAGGATATCATTGATCTGAGCGTACGACCTCAAAGAGAGGTCGGCTGGGCCTGAAAAAGGAGCGATCCCATATGAAGCACGGTATCTGCCTGTTCATACTGTCCCTGCTCGTGGTGGCGGCACTGACCGCCTGCGGCTCCGGAGAAGCAGAACAGACTGAGGTGCCCCCTCTGACGGAAGTAGAGGCCATGACCGACGACGCTGCTGCCGAGGCCCTGTCCGGTTTCCGCCGCCAGGATATTCTGGATGCCTGGGGCCAGCCCCAGGACGTGTTCGACGCCCTGTCCAACCGGTATGTGGACCTTTATGACGCCCCGACTCTGGGCGGCTGGGTAGCCGTCCAATACGACATTTCGGGCTTGGCGGCCCCGGACACCGAGCTGAACACACTGCCGGTAGCATCCGTGGAACTCCAGACCATCGGCTGAGCGTATTTTTGGAAGGAGTGTTTTCATGACCCGTGAAGAACTGAAGGCCACGGCCGTTGCCATGCTGGACCGGGCCTACTGTCCCTATTCCCATTTCGCCGTGGGCGCCGCCCTGGAGTGCGCCGACGGTACGGTGTTTACCGGCTGCAACATTGAAAATGCCGCTTACTCCGCCACCATCTGCGCTGAGCGCACTGCCGTGGCCAAGGCTGTCAGTGAAGGCCACACCGACTTCGTCCGCATCGTGGTGGCGGGCCGGTGCGAGGACTTCTGCGTTCCCTGCGGCGTCTGCCGCCAGGTGCTGCGGGAGTTTGCTCCCAACATCGAGATCATCTGCCTCAACGGCAAGGGCGAGGAACAGGTCTTCACCCTTTCCCAATTGCTCCCCCACAGCTTCGGACCGGAGTTTCTGGCATGAGACTGACGGTGGAAGAGGCGGCGGCCCGCATTGCCGCCGCGCCGGACCACGACCTGTGCGTCCTGCGCATTGAGGAGGGGGACTTCGGCTGCGAGGAGCACCGGGACCCGGCGCCCCTGTGGCTGCTGTGCCAGCGGACTGACGGCACCCGGTTCTCTCTGGACATTCCCGAAACACGGGTGGACGCCCTGGGCCTCACCGAGGGCTGCACCTGCCGGGAGGAGGACCTGCATGGATGACCACGGAACGCTCTGGGTGCTGGCCGACAACAACACCCTCATCGACCGCTATTTCCTGGGGGAGCCCGCCGCCAGCTACTATCTGGAATTCGACGGCCTCCGCATCCTGCTGGACACCGGTTACTCCGATGTGTTTCTGCAAAACGCGGAACAGCTTGGCATCGATCTGGGCCACCTGACCCACATCGTTCTCTCCCACGGCCACAACGACCATACCAACGGCCTGTGGGCACTGGCGAAAGCATATGACCTGACCGGCATCCCCATTATCACCCATCCCCGGTGCCTGCTGCCCCGGTGGTATGAAGAGGAATACATCGGCCCTCCGGATAAAGGGATGCTGCCTCCTGGCTGTGACCACCACCCCAGTGCGGAGCCCCTCTGGCTGTCGGAGCACTGCGTCTTTCTGGGGGAGATCCCCGTGACCCACGACTTCGAGCAGCGCCGCCCCCTGGGCCGCATTTTACTGGACGGTCAGGAGCAGCCCGACCTGCTGACGGATGACACCGCCCTGGCCTGCAAGACCCCGGAGGGACTTTTCATTGTCACCGGCTGCTCCCACAGCGGCATCTGCAACATCGTTTCCCACGCCCAGCACGTCTGCGGCGAAGCGCGCATCGCGGGCATCCTGGGCGGCTTCCACCTTCCCCGGGCCAACAGCCGGGTGCAAAAGACCGCCGCTTTCCTGAACTCCCTGCATCCGGGTTCTCTCTACCCCTGTCACTGCGTATCCCTGACTGCCAAGATCGAACTGGCGAAGGTCCTGCCCATCCAGGAGGTGGGCTCCGGCATGTGCATCGAATTTTGAATCATCTACAGAAAGAAACGGCACCGGAAACTCCGGTGCCGTTGTTCGTTAACAAGTTTTACACGGACTTCTCAAAGTAGAAAAACGTCTCGTCCTCGCCGTTCTTCCGCATACAGGAGGACAGCATTTTATAGGACGCCCCGTTCTCCTTATAGCACTTTGCCACAATGCGGCTCAGGTGCAGCTGATACAGCCCCCAGTTGGCCACGGCGGCGAAGGCCTCCGTGCCGTAGCCGTGACCGGCATACGCCTTGTCGATGCGGCAGCCCAGCTCCGCGCCGCCCCGGCAATCGAAGCGGTACAGCACCGCCTCGCCGATGAGTTTCCCATCCAGCCGCACGGCAAAGTTCACCGCCTGACGGTTTTCAAAATCGGTCCGGGCCACGTTGAAGAAGCTGCGCTCCTCCACCGGACCGCCCAGGCCGCCCACGTCATCATAGCCCCACCAGCGGTTCCGCTCCCCGTCCAGCACCAGGGCATTGTAGGCGGGGATGTCCGCCTCGGTGAGGGCGGACAGGGTCAGCCGCTCCGTTTTCAGCTCCGGGATGGCCTCCACATGGCGCATGAGCTCGTTCTCCGGCTCGAAGCAATACTTGGCCCCCATTCTGGCGGGACCGTACTGCAGCTTGGAGGTCCGCAGGCCCCGGTCCGCCGCGTCGTCCTCCCGGTTGATCCACTGGCAGCCCTCGCCGAACTGGTCGGCAAAGGCCTGGACCATGGCGGGATACACGCCGGTGTAGGAGTACAGGGCCTTCTCAATATGGATGATGAGCGTCTCGCCGCACTTTTCCGCCAGGGCCAGGGCCACCAGCTTCTCCCCGTCGAACATGCCGCCCCCGATGAACCAGCTCTTGTCCACCATCCGCAGCATCTTCTTGGCCAGTTCCAGCTCGTCCCGGGCCTTGGCGTTATCGCCCTTGGGGAACTCCGCCTCGTAGTCCCGCCAGAACTGCTCAATGGCCCCGCTGTCTGCCGCTGTCAGCCGCCGCAGCTCTGCGCCGGGGCACAGGGCACGGAACTTCTTGATATGGTTCCGCTGGCCGGAGTACCGCCGTCCCGCGAACAGCTGCAGGTCCTGCCGGTAATAGAGATAGTCCTGCCAGGTGCGGAAGTTGCTGACCTGCACATAGGGGTAGCGGGCCATGAGCCGGGCCGCCTTGCGCTCGGGCACAACGGAGATCATGGGCCGCACACCCTGCTCCAGGCAATAGGTCTCGATAGCCGTCAGAGCGGCGTCCTCGTCTCCCTCGGGACCCGGCACGGGATAGTCGAACATCCAGTGCCCGTGGTGCTCATTCCGCACCACCAGGCAGCCGGCCACCTCTGTCCAGGCCGCATGCAGCACCGGACGCCACATGAGCTTGGTACCCACGGAGTATTCGCACAGGCCGTAGTCACAGTTCTGGTAGTATTTCCGCAGCTTCCCGCCGCCCTGCTTGGTCACCGCTTTGAATTGAAGCATAATATCCATCCTTTTATTGGGAATTTCAAAATTTAGTCAAACCATTCCAGGTTTTTTCGTCAAAACGCCCTCTTTCTCTTGACGACTCCCCCGGCATGTAGTATCCTATATGCATATTTCTAATATGGTATATGATTTTTTTTAATGAGAGAGGAGATATCATCATGGAACAGAACAGAGGTTCCTGGGGAAGCAACCTGGGCTTCCTGCTGGCCGCCATCGGCTCCGCCGTGGGCCTGGGCAACATCTGGGGCTTCCCCTATAAGATGGGCAAGTCCGGCGGCTTCACTTTCCTGCTGATCTACCTGCTGCTGGCGGTATTCGTGGGCTTCATCATTATGATGGGCGAGCTGTCCCTGGGCCGCAAGACCGGCAAGGGTACCGTGGGCGCCTACCATACCATGTCCAAAAAGTTCAAGTGGATCGGCTGGCTGGCGGTCTTTTCTCCCTTTGTCATCATGAGCTTTTACTCCGTTCTGGGCGGCTACTGCATCGAGTACATGTCTCTGAACCTGAGCAACCTGGCCTTCGCCGGAGCGGAGATCAAAACCGGCTCCGACCTGTTCGGCGCCATGCTGACCAACCCCTTCGGCTGCGTGATGTTCACCCTGCTGTTCCTGTTGATCTGCTACCTGATCAACCGAGGCGGCGTCTCCGGCGGCATTGAGAAGTTCAACAAAGTCGGCATGCCCGCCCTGTTCGTCATGCTGGTCATCATCATTATCCGCTCCCTGACCCTGCCCGGCGCCATGGAGGGTCTGAAGTTCATGTTCGTTCCCGGCTACGCCGTGAAGGCGGGTTTCATTGCGGAAGCGCCTAAATTTGCAACCGTGCTGGCCACTGCCGGCGGCCAGATGTTCTTCTCCCTGTCCCTGGCCATGGGCGCCATGATCACCTACGGCTCCTACCTCAGCAAGCAGGAGGACCTGGTGAAGAACTCCGCCATCATCGTGGTGGCGGACACCATCGTGGCTACTATGGCGGGCATCGCCGTGATCCCCGCCGCCGTGGCCAACGGCATCCAGAACGGCATCCCTCTGAATGAGATCGCTTTGGGCGGCCCCAGCCTGCTGTTCGTCACGCTGCAGGACGTATTCCAGGCCATGGGCACCGTGGGTCCCCTCTTCGGCGTCATCTTCTACCTGCTGGTGCTGATCGCCGCCATCTCCTCCGCCATCTCCCTGATCGAAGTGGTGGTCACCTACTTCATGGACCGGGCGGCGGAAAAGGGCAAGGAGGGTAATCGGCCCAAGGTAGTGCTGCTGGTATGCCTGGCTATCATGGTGGAGGCCGCGCTGGTGGCTGTGGATGGCCTGGGCAGCAACGGCATCTGGGTCCCCGGTCAGGCTTCCTTCGGCATCCAAGGCTGGAACGACTGCTGGCTGGACTTCATGGATATGATGTCCGAGGGCATCGCCATGCCTCTGGGCGCCCTGCTCATGAGCCTGATGGTGGGCTGGGAGATCAAGCCCAAGTCCCTGCTGGACGAGATCCATCAGGGCAGCAACGCCAGGATCGACGGCTTCTTCAGCTTCTGCATGAAGTTCATCGTTCCCCTGGGCATGCTGCTGATCCTGGTGGGCCAGATCGACACCTTCTTCAGCCTGGGTATCTTCTAAGATTTTTCCATGGCCGGGACCGCGGATGCGGTCCCGGCCTTTTATCAGGTTCCCCTGAAGTCTATCACATATTCCCGCAGGTCTCCGTTGTTTTTACAACACTTTCCGGAAACAGGAAGACAGTCCATAAAAAAGTCCGGGCCATTCGGCCCGGACCTTTTGCATCCAGGGAGAGTCTGCCCCTGAGGATCAGTTCATCTGCTTCCGGCGGGAGAGGTTCATGGTGCCGTCCTGCATACTGTTCAGGGAGTCCAGACTCTTGCCGGTGCCCAGAGCCACACAGGAGATGGCATCCTCCGCAATGACGGTCTGGATGCCGGTACGGGCGGCCACCAGCTTGTCAAAGCCGGACACCAGGCTGCCGCCGCCGGTCATGACGATGCCGTTGGTGGAGATATCCGCCACCAGCTCGGGGGGCGTCCGCTCCAGCACGGAGTGGATGGCCTCCATAATGCGCTCCACGGGCTCCTCGAAGGCGTCCATCATCTCGGTGGAGCTGACAGTGACCACCTTGGGCAGGCCGGTCAGCAGGCAGCGGCCCTTCACGTCCATGGTCTCCTCCTCGTCCTTGGGGAAGACGCAGCCGATCTGCTTCTTCATCTCCTCGGCGGTGCGCTCGCCCACCAGCAGGTTGTGGGTGCGGCGCATATACTTCACCACGGCCTCGTTGAGCTGGTCACCGGCGATCTTGATGGAGGCGCTCTCCACCACGCCAGAGAGGGAGATGACGGCAATGTCAGCGGTACCGCCGCCGATATCAACGACCATGTGACCGTCGGGCTTGGCGATGTCGATGCCGGCGCCGATGGCGGCGGCCACGGGCTCCTCGATCAGGAATACCTTCCGGGCGCCCGCCTGGATGCCCGCGTCGATGACGGCACGCTCCTCGACCTCAGTGATGCCGGAGGGCACGCAGATGATGACCCGGGGCTTGAAGAAGGAGAAGCCGGCCACCTTGTGGATGAACTCCTTCAGCATCCGCTCCGTCATGTCATAGTCGGAGATGACGCCCTCCCGCAGGGGGCGGATAGCCACGATGTTGCCGGGAGTACGGCCCAGCATGGCCTGGGCCTCGGTGCCTACCTTCAGCAGCTTGCCGGTGTTCTTATCCAGCGCCACCACGGAGGGCTCATTCAGCACAATACCCTTGCCCTTTACATAAACCAGGACCGAAGCGGTACCCAGGTCAATACCAATATCCTTTGCCATGGACATACGATTCCACCTCATTGTTCTTTCTGCTATATTGCATATTATAAACGGTTTTTTTATCCGCAATCATACAGTTTATATTATAACGGCAGCGTTCAACGATTGCAACCCTAATTCTTCCCCTGTTTGTGAACTTTTTTCGAAGTCTCCCGGGTCAGAGCCACCACCGCGCAGACCACGCGCTCCGCCCCGGCGTCCTCCAGCACCCGGACGCACTCCGTCAGGGTGGCCCCTGTGGTGCAGATATCGTCCACCAGCAGGATACGCTTCCTGGCGATGTCTCCCACCGGGTCGTAGACCCCCAGCACGTTGGCCCGGCGGGCGGCGGCATCGTGGATGCCGGACTGGGCCGGGTTGTCCATGACCTTTTCCAGCAGCCGCACCGGCTGGGTGTCCCACCGGCGGCAGGCAGCCCGGGCCAGCAGCTCCGCCTGGTCGTAGCCCCGCTTCCGCAGCCGCTTTCGGCTGACGGGCACCCAGGTCACTGTGTCGAACTCCCCGGAGAAATGCTCGGCGGCGCACCGGGCCACCAATTCTCCCATAGGCTCCGCCGCGGCGGAGGCGCCCTGGAATTTCAGGCGCAGCAGACCCTCCCGGGCCTTTTCCTCATACCATAGCGCCCCGGCGCAGCACAAACCGCCCGCCCCTTCCCGCAGGCCCTCGCGGCCTTCGATCCAGGGCAGGTCTTTTTCACACGCGGGGCAGATGCCCGGCTTTTCCAGGACCTTGCCGCAGAAGGGGCACTTGGGCGGAAACAGCAGGTCCAGAAACGCTTCCAGCAGGTTCATTTCTTCTTCCGGGGATAGGGCGTCGGCTCGTCCGTCAGGCCCACCAGGTAGTCCACGCTGACGCCGTAGAATTCTGCCAAGGTCACCACTGCATCCAGCGGATATCGTGTCGTACCAATCTCATACTGTGAATAGGTATTCTGACTGACATGTAGGATCTTTGCCACATCTTCCTGTGTCAGTCCTCTATCCATACGAATGTCACGAATCCTGCCATATTTCAAGATTTCCGTTCGCATATACTCATCACCTAAGTTGAGTATATGTATCTGAAATCCAGATAAATTTGTTTATCGTATTTCTAGATATTACATTATGTTTCGCAGGCTCCCTGCGGGGGATGCACCCCCCATTTTTCTTTAAAAAAGAAAAACGGGCCGTGCACGGTCCAAAAAGAAATGTCCCGCCGCTACGGCGGGAGTCGTTCTGGTCGGTGCGGCCATAACTTGCAGCCTTGTACCGGGTGCGCTATTCCCTTGCAAAACAGAGATGGTGCTTCCCCGCATTTTTGGGCGTGGTGCTGCTTTCGGGGCGGTTATCGCACGGCCTGTCCTTCTGGCCCCGCTGCCGCTGCCCGGATGCGCCAGGGTAGCGGCAGCGAAAAGCAACGCTGGTCCATACGTCTACCACCCCGAAAGCAAGTCGGAACTCTCACATGCGGCGGCGTTCTATCCCGGTTCCGCCCATGTCCGGCGCACCCGGCAGAAGGCCATCAGCTTACACGGGCACCGGTCACGGCAACTCCCGTTTTGCGCAAATAAGGCGCAGGGCCAAGCCCTGCGCCGGTTTTGCGCCAAAACATCTTTTCTTTTGACCGTGAACGGCCATTTTCTTTTCGATGGTTCGAAAAGAAAATGGGGGTTCATTCCAGCACGGCAAAGCCGTGCGTCGTCCCCGCCGCAGCGGACATCCCGCAGGCTCACTCCTTGCTGTGCGCCAGCCTCCACCGGAGGCCAGAGTATCTCCTCTGCTGGCGGTCATTCTCCGCCATGGCCCGCAGGGCGGCATCGTCGCCCACCACGATCAGCAGCTCCCTGGCCCGGGTCAGGGCCGTGTACAGCACGCCCCGCACCATGAGAGAGGGTGCCGCCGGCATGGCGGCCAGCACCACGCAGGGGTACTCGCTGCCCTGGGCCTTGTGGACGGTCTGGGCGTAGGCCAGATCCACCTCATTCAGCATCTCCACAGAATAGGTGGCCGTTCTGCCGTCAAAATCCACCGCCAGCCACTCCCCGGAGGGGTCGATCTGCAAAATGCGGCCCACGTCGCCGTTAAACATCCCGGTGCCCACGGTTCCGTCGGCCTTGGCCCACACCACGTCGTAGTCGTTCCGGGTCTGCATGATGCGGTCTCCCTCCCGGAACAGCCGGTCGCCCCACTGGAGCTCCCGCTTCTCCGGCGTCCTGGGATTCACCGCGTTCTGCAGCAGCCGGTTCAGGTTGACGGTCCCCGTGGGGCCCTTCCGGGTGGGGGTCAGGACCTGAATGTTCTCCACGGGGATACCCATTTTCTCCGGCAGCCGGGTCTGGCACAGCTCCACCACCGTGCTCATGGCCCGCTGGCCATCCCGGCGGCAGAGGAAGAAGTAGTCCCCCTGGTTGCTGTCCATCCGGGGCGGCTCCCCCAGGTTCACCGCGTGGGCGTTGCGGATGATGGCGGACTGCTCCGCCTGGCGGAACACCTCCCGCAGGAAGACGGTCTCGATGCGCCCGCTGCGGATCAGGTCGGAGAACACGTTGCCCGCCCCCACGGAGGGCAGCTGGTCCGCGTCCCCCACCAGCACCAGCCGGGTGCCGGGCCGCAGGGCCCGCAGCAGCGCGGAAAAGAGGCTCAGATCCACCATGGACATCTCGTCCACAATGACGGCGTCCGCCTCCAGGGGCTCCTTTTCGTTTTTCTGGAAGGTCACCTGATGGGTGATGTCATTCCAGCTCATGCCCAGCAGTCGGTGGACCGTCTGGGCCTCCATGTTCGTCAGCTCGCTCATGCGCTTGGCCGCCCGCCCGGTGGGAGCCGCCAGCACAATGTCCAGCCCCATCTTCCGGAACAGGGCCACGATGCCCCGCACCGTGGTGGTCTTGCCGGTGCCGGGGCCGCCGGTGAGGATGATGACGCCCCGCTCCGCCGCCAGCCGCACCGCCTGACGCTGCTGGGGGGCGTAGGTGATACCGGCCTCCGCCTCGATCTCCGCCAGAGTCCGGTCGGCCTGCCGGCTCTTGTCGGCCTCCACCTCCAGCAGCTTGTTCAGCCGCAGGCAGGCGGAGGTCTCCGCCTCCCACAGGCGGCGGAGGTAACAGGCGTCCTCGCCGGATACCCGCTCCTGCACCACGGCCCGCCGCTCCGTCAGATCGTCCAGGGCCTGCTCCACCAGTTCCTCGCCGCAGTCCAGCAGGCGGCAGGTGGCCGCCACCAGCTTGCCCCGGGGCAGGAACACATGGCCGTTGTTTTCGTTGTGGGATAGTTCGAAGGTCAGCGCCGCCTGGAGCCGCTCCCGGCTCTCCAGAGAGAAGCCCATGCTCATGGCGATCTCGTCGGTGACGGAGAACTCCACCCCGCAGATATCGTTGGACAGGAGATAGGGGTTGTCCCGCACCATCTCCAGCGCCGCGTCGCCGTACTGCTGCCGCAGCTGGATGGCCAGGGCCGGCGGCAGCTGGTACTGGCCCAGGAAGGCCATGAGCCGCCGCAGCCCCATGTGCTGCCGGAAGCTCTCGGCGATCTCCTGGGCCTTTTTCGCCGTGATGCCGCGGATACAGCTCAGCCGCTCCGGTTCCCGCTCCAGAATGTCCAGGGTGTCCGCGCCGAAGCGGTCCACGATCCGCTGGGCGGTGGCGGGGCCCACGCCCTTGCAGATGCCGGAGGCCAGGTAGCTCAAAATCTCCTCCTCATCCTCCGGCAGAGACCGATCCAGCTCCAAGGCCTTCAGCTGCTCCCCGTGCTGGGGGTGGGTCTCCCACACGCCGGAGACCGCCAGATGCTCCCCCGGCGCCACGCAGGGGATGCACCCCACCACGGTGACGACCTCGCCTTCCTCCGTCAGGAGGCGCAGGACCGTATAGCCGTTCTCGGCGTTTTGAAAGATCACACTATGTACGGTGCCCTCGCAGGCCGTCAGCTCTTCCATGTCCTACTTCCTTACTTCACTTGAAATTCTTTCGCGTCCACGACCTCCGCGTCCTTCTCCCGGTCCGCCAGATAGTTGGCCAGGGCCCGGGCGTCCTCCGTCAATCCGCAGTCCACCAGCACGATTTTGGCTCCCGGCAGCCGTCCCTGGACCCGCCGCAGTTCCCGCACGTCCGCCTCCATAGCCAGGGCCTCTCCCCGCAGGGGCAGCACCAGCAAAAGGCCGGGGACCGTGGGCCGCCCGGCGTGGAGCAATGCGCCCGCCACCATCCAAACCACCGTGGTCAGCCCCACGGCGGACAGAAACGCGATCAGCCCGTCTTGCAGCAATACCATCCCAAATCACCTCACGGTATCGTATGCCGTCCAGGTAAGGATGGTGATAGTTCCGTCTTGCTTACGCGGCGGTCATCGTATGGACTGTTATGCTTATTCCGATTCCTTTTTCTCCAACAATTTGTCCAGTCTCTCCTCCAGACAGTGCACCTTCCATAGGAGGTACCCCACCAAGCCAGCCAAAACTGCCACCAGCAGAAACAAGAGCAGGAATACCAGCGACTGCCGTGTCATACCAGCAAAAATAACCGCTAAAAAAACGAGAGCCAGCGCAGTCAACCCTGTTAAAATAGTCTCGAGAATCGTGCCTTTTATTTTACCCACGGTCAGTTCTCCCTCTCTTTCTCCTCCAGCAGCTTGTCCAAATTTTGCTCTACCCGGCCCAGCTTTTCCAACACGCAGGCCAGCAGAGCGACCACAACCCCCGCCGCCAGCAGAGCGGCGATGAACCATACTGCATCACCTAATACCGCCCCCAGCAGCATCAGCAGCGCATAAGCCAGAATGCTGAAGCCAGCCAGATACATCAAAAATGTACCCATTTCAATCCTCCCGCGTAATCCCCAGCTCCGCCAGGATGGCCTCCTCCCGGGCCCGCATCTGCTGCTTCTGTGGACCTTCGTCCAGGTGGTCATAGCCTAGCAGATGCAGCACCGAATGGGTCACTAAGTACGCCAACTCCCGCTGGCGGGAATGTCCATATTCTTTCGCCTGGGCGTCCACATGCTCCATGGAGATCACCATGTCCCCCAGGGGCACCAGCCCGGTGCCGGGATCCGCGTCCTCCTCCGTGGGTACCTCCCCAGGCGTCAGGTCAAACTCGGGAAAGCTCAGTACATCCGTGGCCCGGTCCACCTCCCGCATGTCCAGATTGATCTGGCGAATGTTCTCGTCATCGGTCAGCAGCACGTCCACCTCACAGGCAGCCGTGACGCCCTCCGCCGCCAGGGCAGTGCGGATGACCTTGCGGATCAAGGCGCAGCGGTCCTTGCTGTCCGCCCCCGGCACGTCAGAAGTGATTGGTATATAATGCTTTTTAGCCATTATCTTGTCCCTTTCCCGTTTTTCCGATTGGCGTCCCGCTCATAGGCCTCCACGATGCGCTGGACCATGACATGGCGCACCACGTCGGCGTTGGTCAGCTCGCAGATGCCGATGCCCTCCACGTTCTTCAGCACCCGCATGGCCTCCCGCAGGCCGGAGGGCTTGCCGTCCGGCAGGTCGATCTGGGTCACGTCGCCGGTGATGACGATTTTGGAGCCGAAGCCCAGGCGGGTCAGGAACATCTTCATCTGCTCCCGGCTTGTGTTCTGGGCCTCGTCCAGGATGATGAAGCTGTCGTCCAGGGTCCGGCCGCGCATATAGGCCAGGGGCGCCACCTCGATGTTGCCCCGCTCCAGGTACTTCTGGTAGGTCTCCGCCCCCAGCATGTCGAACAGGGCGTCGTACAGGGGCCGCAGGTACGGGTCCACCTTGCTCTGCAGGTCGCCGGGCAGGAAGCCCAGCCGCTCACCAGCCTCCACAGCGGGACGGGTCAGGATGATGCGGTTCACCTGCTTGTCCCGGAAAGCCTGGACGGCGGCGGCCACGGCAAGGTAGGTCTTGCCGGTACCCGCCGGGCCCACGCCGATGGTGATGGTGTTTTTCAGCACGGAGTTGATATACTCCTTCTGGCCGATGGTCTTGGGCTTGATGGGACGGCCCTTGGCGGAGATGCACAGCACGTCGCCGGTGAGCTCCGTGATCTGCTCCTCCTTTCCGGACCGCACCAGCCCGATGACATAGCGGACATTCTGCTCCCCGATGGCCTCTCCCCGGGAGGACAGGGTCAGCAAGGCCTGAATGGCCTTGCAGGCCAGCATAGTGTCCTCCGGCTCACCAGAGACCCGCAGTTCCCCGTCCCGGTTCACCACGGTGACAGAAAACTCCTGCTCCAGCAGACGGATATTCTCGTCGAAGGACCCGAAGATGTTGACGGCCTGTTCCAGCCGCTCAATGCTGATTCTCTGTTCCAAAATTCACTTCACTCCAGTTCATGACGGGCCGCTGCCCGATTCCTCTGTCAAAATAGGGACCCGTTCCCCAATTTCCTCCACGCACTCCGCCGATAGTGTCACCGTCAGCACACCGCCCCTTTTCCGGGAGGTGCAGAGGGTGGATGCGATCTCCCCGTAGGGCGCCACCTCTGTTTCCAGCTGTTGGGTCAGAATACGCTCTCCCAGCCGTCCCGCCCGGACCGGGTCCAACCGGACCTCCGCCGTTTCATAAAAGCGGCAGGTGTCCGTCACCAGCGTCACCGGCAGGGCAATGCCCAGCAGGGACCAGAAGGATCTTTTTGTTATTTTATCATAGTTTGCCCCTTCGATGCTACTATTTGAAAAGAATTTTACCCGCCGTTTTCCAAGTACCAGGGAGACCAGCTTTTTTTCCTTTCCGGTATACTGCTTCTCCTGCCCGGTCAGGGCGATGTCCGTGGTCAGTGTGTGCCAGGTACGGGCCTCCACGGAGCCCATTCCCGCCAGCACCCGGGCGCCGAAGGTGTCCAAGTCCTCCACACCGGAGATCAGCAGCTGTCCCTGGGTCACGGATGTCCCCGTTGGCACACTGGCCCTGCCGTTGAGGGCGTGGACCTTCAGCACCAGCCCGTCCCTGCGGGCCACCACGTTGGAGGGCGTCCGCTCATCCACCATCTCCGGGACGGGGACCCGCTCCCGCACCTGCACATAGGCCCGGCAGCCGGAGACGTTGACTGCTAGCCAGCACAGCTCCGGGATGTCCAGCAGCACCTGGTTCCGCAGTCCCTCGCCGTCCAGTGCCAGTCCAAAGCTGCCGATGCCCACCCCGTGCCGCTCCAGCGCCCGCAAAATTTCCTCCTCCGGCACGGTCTCATTGCCCTCGATCTCAAAATCCCAGACAAAAAAGGAGCCCAGAAACAGGGCCAGTCCGCATCCCACCAGCCCGATCAGCAGGGCCTGCCGTCGACGAAACCGCAGCAGGAAGAAAGGCGCGCCCTCCCGCCCCACCACCGTCAGGGCGCAGTCCAGCTTTTCCGCCGCCTGCCGCAGGACCCGGTAGTCCTGCCGGGAGACCCGGCAGGTAAAGGCGGTGGCGGACTCCCATTCCAGGTCCCAGAAGCTCAGGTTTCTGGCGCTGCACAGATTCAGCACCCGCTCCGGAAAGGCACACTCCGCCCGGATGCGCACCTGTCCCCGCAGGCGGTTCACCAGCCCCGTCATCCGCCCTTCACCTCCACCCACTCCACCGCCGCGATGCGGCCCCCGATGCGCAGCTCCTCCGCCGTCATGGCCAGCAGCGTCAGCCGCTCACCCCGGACCCGCAGGACCCCCGCCGTGGTGTTGGCGTCGATCTGGGTGTCACTGTAAGCCAGGATGCCCGTGTGATGCTCCAGATACAGCTGGCGGCTGCCCACCATCTCCAGGTGGGGCAGCCCCGCCACCACGTCCGCCGGCAGGTCGAACAGCTCCGCCACGGCGCTGAGGACTCCACCCTCCCTGTCCTTTCGATTCCGCTCCATTGCACTCACCTCAGGAAACGCTATGCGAAACCAGGCCGAAACTTGCATGGTTTTCCCCGTCCCGGCATAGGCTTTCCCGGTGATTGATATGAAAAAACGCGGTCGGACCGACCTGTTTCTGATCCTGTGCGGCATTTTGATCTGGTTTCTGACGGATGCTGCCCGCATCCGCGCCCAGGCGGCGGAGGCCCTGCTCCTTTGCGGGAAATCCGTGATCCCGGCCCTGTTCCCCTTTCTGGTGGTCTCCTCCCTGTTGATCGCCCTGGGCTTCGGGGAGTGGGTCTCACCGTATCTGGCAGGGCTGATGACGCCCCTGTTCCGTCTGCCGGGCCTTGCCAGCAGCGCCCTGTTGCTGGGGCTGGTGGGGGGATACCCCATCGGCGCCCAGACGGCGGCGGACCTGTACCGCCAGCATCTGCTGACCCGGCAGGAGGCGGAACGGCTGCTGACCTTCTGCAACAACTCCAACCCGGTGTTCCTCATCAGCGTGCTGGGGGTCGGCGTCTTCGGCAGTGTCCGGACGGGGGTGGCGCTGTGGCTGGTCCATGTTCTTTCGGCTCTGCTGGTGGGCCTGCTGTTCCGGGGCCACGGGAAAACCGCGGACCGACGGCAAGCGCCGTCCATCGCCTGCCGGGCCGTGTCCCTGCCCGCCGCTCTGGTGGCGGCGGTGCGGAACTCCGCCGGGGGGATGCTGTCGGTCTGCGCCTTCGTCACCCTCTTCTATGTGGTGGCCGCACCGCTGGAAGCCCTGGGTCCTCACCTGGGCACCGCCCTGGTTGGGGTGGTGGAGCTGTTCTCCCTGACCCCGCTGCTGACGCCCGACTTTTTTGGCTTCGTGCTGGCTGCCGGCTGCGCGGGCTGGGGCGGGCTGTCGGTTCTGTGCCAGACAGCGGCGGTGCTGGAGGGCACGGAGCTGGCTCTGCGGCCCTGCCTGCTGGGGAAGCTGGCCCAGGGGCTCCTATCCGCCCTGCTGGCCGTCCCGGTATGGGCATATCTGCTGTAAAAAATCCCCTCCGTTTCAAAACGGAGGGGATTTTCAGGCCGAAATATTCCACTTTGTATTGAATCACCGCTGTCCCTTGTCGTAAGGGATGCCCTCCGCTTTGGGAGCCCGGGACTTCTTGGAGGTAAAGGCCAGCACCACCAGGGAGATGATATAGGGCAGCATGTTGTACACAGAGCTGGGCAGTTCCAGGGCTTTCAGGAAATCAAAGCCGGTGTACACGTTGCCCAAAGCCCGGAAGAAGCCGAACAGCAGCGCCGCCAGGGCGATGCGGGTGGGCTTCCACTGGCCGAAGATCATGACCGCCAGGGCCAGGAAGCCGAAGCCGGCCACGCCGTTCTCAAACTTCCACTCGCTGACGCCGGCGGTGATGTACACGATGCCGCCCAGGCCGCCCAGCATACCGGAGATCAGCACGCCGGCGTAGCGCATTTTGTACACGTTGATGCCCACGCTGTCCGCCGCCTGGGGATGCTCGCCGCAGGCGCACAGCCGCAGGCCGAACCGGGTCTTGTACAGCACCACATAGGCCGCCGCCAGGGCGATCACCGCCAGCAGCATGAACCAGTTGAACTCAAAGCCGCCGATGTTCACCAGGAAGGCCTTCTTGGCGTTGATATACTGGATGGTGGAGGACACATTGTCCACGCTCTCGGCGGTGTTCATGGCTTTGACGAACACGGTGGCCCCCGCGGTGCCCAGCAGGTTCATGGCGGTGCCCACCAGGGTCTGGTCCGCCTTGAAATTGATGGCGGCCACGGCCAGCAGCAGGGAATAGAGCATGCCCAGCAGGACGGCGGCCAGCACCACCAGCAGGATCATCAGGACCGCGGAGGTGCCGTCAGGCAGGAACTTCATCATCAGTGCGCCGCCCAGGGCGCCCATGACCATGATGCCCTCCAGGCCGATGTTGATGACGCCGGAGTGCTCGGAGAAGCAGCCGCCCAGGGCCACCAGCACCAGAACGGAGGCAAAGATCAGCGTATATTGCAGCAGCAGGATCATTTCGCCTTCCCTCCTTCCTTGGCGGCCTTCTTTTCATCCAGCCGGTCCAGGCGGTTATTCAGCGCGTACTTGAAGAACAGCACGAAGCCGCACAGATAGATGATGAGGGCGGAGATGAAATCGGAGATCTGGGCGGAGTACATGGTCTTGTCCACGTAGGCGCCGCCGTTGGTGATGTGCTGGATGAAGTAGGAGGAGAGGATGGTCCCCAGGGGATTCAGGCCGCCCAGGAAGGCGGCGGCAATGCCGTTGAAGCCCATGCCGGGGATGGAGGACTGGGTGCACTGCCACTGCTCAAACCCGCTGAGGAACAGCATGGCGGCGCCCATACCGGCCAGCGCGCCGGCAATGGCCATGGTCAGGATCAGGTTCTTGTTCTCCCGCATACCGCAGTATTTGGCAGCGAACTTGTTGCAGCCGGTAGCTTTCAGCTCATAGCCCAGCTTGGTCTTTTCCAGCAGCACCCAGATGGCCACGGCTGCCAGGATCGCCAGGGGGATGGCGATGGTGACATACTGATTGTCGTTGAACCAGGCCATGCAGAAGGCGGGCAGCGGGGGCAGGATGGCGCTGGGATTGGCGTTGGCCAGGGTCAGAGTATAAGGGCTTGTCTCCTCCTTCACCAGTGTGAGGATGGTGTTCACCATGTACAGGCTGATCCAGTTCAGCATGATGCAGGAGATGACCTCGTTGACGTTGCAGTAGGCCTTCAGCAAGCCGGAGATGGCGCCCAGGACCGCGCCGGCCACGATGGCGGCCAGCAGGCACATGTACCAGGGCATATGCCAGGCCAGGGCACAGTAGAGACTGGCGCCCGCACCCACCACATACTGTCCGGCGGCGCCGATGTTGAAGAGGCCAACTTTATAGGCAAAGAGCACGGACAAGCTGCACATCAGCAGCGGCGCCGTCTTCACCAGGGTACTGCCCAGGTATTTCAGCTGGGCATTCCGGCGGGAATAGGTCATAAAGTTCTTGACGATGGTGACGATCGCTTCGCCGGCGCCGGCAGGGTTGATGAGCAGCAGCACCACATAGCCCACCAGCAGTCCGATGAGGATGCACAGCAGTGACGCCAGCAGCGACTGGACGGCGTTGTTCCGCAGCAGGGAACGCTTCTGTTCTTTCATGGCTTATGCTCCCTCCCTTTTCGCGCCTGCCATGTACAGGCCCAGTTCTTCCACCGTGGTGGTCTTGGGGTCCAGCTCGCCCACGATCTCACCCTCGTACATGACCAGGATGCGGTCGGACAGGGCCATGACCTCGTCCAGCTCCAGGCTCACCAGCAGCACGCCCTTGCCGGCGTCCCGCTGGGCCACGATCTGCTTGTGGATGTACTCGATGGCGCCCACGTCCAGGCCGCGGGTGGGCTGGACGGCGATCAGCAGCTCCGGATCCTTGTCGATCTCCCGGGCCACGATGGCCTTCTGCTGGTTGCCGCCGGACATGCTCCGGGCCACGGTGACAGGGCCCTGGCCGGAGCGGACGTCGTACTGCTCAATGAGCCGCCCGGCATAGTCCCGGATGGCCTTCCGCTTCAAAAAGCCCGCCTTGCTGACGAACTCCGGCTCGAAGTAGCGCTGGAGCACCATATTGTCCTCCAGGGTGTAGTCCAGCACCAGGCCGTGCTTGTGCCGGTCCTCGGGGATATGGCTCATACCCATGGTATTGCGCTTGCGGATGGGGGCCTGGGTGATGTCCTGTCCATCCAGGGTGATTTTGCCGCCCTTCAGCGGCTCCAGACCCGTCAGGCCGTAGACCAGCTCCGTCTGGCCGTTGCCGTCGATGCCGGCGATGCAGACGATCTCGCCCGCCCGAACCGTAAAGCTGACGTTTCTCACAGCGTCTTTGCTGTGGGTCTTGGATGCCACGGTCAGGCCCTCCGCCGCCAGGATGGTCTTGCCGGGCTTGGCGGGCTCCTTGTGGACCACGAATTCCACGTCACGGCCCACCATCATCCGGCTCAGCTCCTCCCGGGTGGTGTCCCTGATGTCGACGGTTCCGATGTACTTGCCCTTGCGCAGAACCGAGCACCGGTCAGCCACGGACATGATCTCGTTGAGCTTGTGGGAGATGAAGAGGATGCTCTTGCCCTCCGCCGCCAGATTCCGCATAATCTGCATGAGCTCCTCGATCTCCTGGGGCGTCAGCACGGCGGTGGGCTCGTCGAAGATCAGGATCTCGTTCTCCCGGTACAGCATCTTCAAAATTTCTGTCCGCTGCTGCATGCCCACGGTGATGTCCTCCACCAGGGCGTCCGGGTCCACGTGAAGGCCGTACTTTTCAGACAGGGCCAGCACCTTCTCCCGGGCCTCGGCCTTCTGGAGGAAGCCGTGTTTGCAGGGCTCCACGCCCATGATGATATTGTCCAGCACGCTGAAGCACTCCACCAGCTTGAAATGCTGGTGGACCATGCCGATGCCCAGGGCGTTGGCGTCGTTGGGATCCCTGATCTCCACGACCTTACCGTCCTTCTTGATGACGCCCTCCTCGGGCCGGTACAGGCCGAACAGCACGCTCATCAGCGTGGACTTGCCGGCGCCGTTCTCGCCCAGCAGGGCGTGGATCTCGCCCTTTTTCAGCTGCAGCGTGATATTGTCGTTGGCCACGATGCCGGGGAAACGCTTGGTGATATTCAGCATTTCAATGGCATAGGTCTGTTCCAATGTTCACGACCTCCCCCTGATTGCCTGACGGCAAGTATATTGATATCTTATTGTACTATACTCAGTCCCATAATTCAAAGGCATTTTCACATTTTACACAAAAAAGAGGACGGGAGAAATTCCCGTCCTCTTTGACGCAGGGGTAAATTACTTGATGTTGCCGTACTCGTTGACGGTGATGGCAGTCTCAGGCATGGCGGAGATGTCATTGGAGACGGTGATCTTGCCGTCGAACATATCCTTCACCAGGGCCTTGTAGTCGTCCTGAGAGAAGCCGTCGCCCCACTGGGTGGAGCCCATGGGGATCTGGACGTAGTTGGCCTCGGGATCGTCACCGGACACCAGGCCCAGGGTCTCGATCTTGCTGCCGTAGTTGGCCCAGTTGCCGGCGGCAACCTCGGTCAGCATGTGGTCCACGGTGGGAGCCAGACCCTTCATGGCGGAGGTCACGGTCATGCCGTCGCCATAGCCGCCGTCGATGATACCGGCCTGGTCAACGTCAACGCCGATGACCTTGCCGCCGACCTTGGCAGCAGCCTCAGCAGCAGAGGCATAGATGCCGCCGCCGCAGGCGAACACGACTTCCACGCCCAGGGTCTGATACCAGTTGTCCATGTACGCGGTGATATCGGCGTCGCCCCAGAACTGGTTGCCGTAAACATACTCCATGGTGACGTCAGCGCCGGTCTCAGCGGCGGCGGCGTCAGCGCCCTGGACATAGCCGTAGCCGTAGCGGACAACGGCGGGAACGGCCATGCCGCCCAGGAAGCCCAGGTGGGTGTAGCCCAGCTTCACAGCGGCGTAGCCGGCCATGTAGCCGCACAGCTCTTCCTGATACACAGCGCAGTAGACGTTGCCGGGCAGGGTGTAACCGCCCAGGTCGCCCTCGCCCACGTCCAGAGCGATGAAGGTGATGTCGGAATACTCGTCAGCCACCTGGGTGATGGTCTCGCCGAAGGCATAGCCGGGCATCACGATGACGGTGTAGCCCTCGTCCACAGCCTTTTCGACCATGGCCACACGCTCGGCGGTGGAGTCACCGGCGGGCTTGTAGTAGTTGAACTGGATGCCGTTGGTGTCGCAGTAAGCCTTGCAGGCCTCGTAAGTAGTCTGGTTGAAAGACTGGTCGGTGATATCGCCGTAGTCGGTGATCATGGCCACGCTGAAATCAGCGCCGGTCTCCTCGGCGGGCTGCTCGGTCTCAGTGGGCTTTTCCTCAGCGGGCTTTTCCTCGGTCTTGGAACCGCCGCAGGCGACCAGGGACAGGGACATGACCAATGCCAGAATCAACGCAAGAAACTTCTTCATTGGGATCTACCTTCCTTTTATCATGAAATTCTCCGGCAGCGCCGGAGGTACGACCCCGAAAGGTCGAGCCTATTATATCAACTCTTTGCTTCGATTTCAACAGAATTTCCGGAATGTTTTCCCTTTTGTCACATTTCCGGTTTCGCCATTTCCACGGCGGTTTCCAACGCGATTTTCATCATCTGCGTGAAAGTGCTCTGGCGGTCGGCGGGCGGCAGTTCCTCTCCAGTCACCAGGCTGTCGGAGATGGTGCAGATGGTCAGGGCCCGCTTGCCTGCCTCGGCGGCGTTGCAGTACAGGGCGGCGCTCTCCATCTCGATAGCCAGCACCCCCATGGCCCCCCATTTCAGCGTTCCCCCCATCTTGTTGTAAAACACATCGGAGGAGAGGAGATTGCCCACCGGCGGCTCCACGCCCATCCGCCGGGCCACCGCCACGGCGGTCTCCAGCAGTTTGAAATCCGCAATGGGGGCAAAGGTGCCGGGCAGGCCGAACTGGTGTGCATAGTTGGAGTCCGTGCAGGCACCCTGGGCCATGACGATGTCCCGCAGCTTCAGCCTGGGAGAGATGGCCCCGGCGCTGCCCACCCGGATGATGTTGTCCACATCGTAGAAATGGAACAGCTCATGGGAGTAGATGCCGATGCTGGGGATGCCCATGCCGGAGGCCATGACGGACACCGGGGTGCCCTTGTAGGTGCCGGTCCAGCCCTGGACGCCCCGGACATTGTTCACCAGCTTGGCGTCTGCCAGAAAGGTCTCCGCGATGAATTTGGCCCGCAGGGGGTCCCCGGGCATCAGGACCGTCTTGGCAAAAGCGCCGGAGGCGGCTTCATTGTGTGGCGTACCCATGGCTCACTTCTCCATGGCCTTGACGGCCTTCACGATGCGGCTGGTGCCCAGGCGGGAGGCGCCCAAATTGATGAAATCCTCGGCGTCCTTCAGGTCGGCGATGCCGCCGGCGGCCTTGATCTTCACGTTGGGGCCGATGTGCTTGGCGAACAGGGCCACATCCTCCCGGGTGGCGCCGCCCCCGCCGAAACCGGTGGAGGTCTTGATATAGTCCGCGCCGGAGGCGGTGACGATCTCGCACAGCTTCACCTTCTCCTCGTCGGTGAGGAAGCAGCACTCGATGATGACCTTCAGCAGCTTGCCCTTGCAGGCTTCCTTCACGGCCTTGATCTCCGAGAGCAGTTCCTCCCATTTCTGATCCTTCACCCAGCCGATGTTGATGACCATGTCCACCTCTTCCGCGCCGTTTTCCACGGCATCCGTCGCCATAAAGCACTTGGCGGCGGTGGTATCATAGCCGTTGGGAAAGCCGATGACGGTGCAGATGGGCAGCTTGCCCTCCACGTACTCCGCCGCCTGCTTCACATAAGAAGCGGGGATACACACGCTGGCGCAGCCGTACTTCATGCCGTCGTCGCAGATCGCCCTGATCTGGTTCCATGTAGCCGTCTGGGCCAGCAGGGTGTGGTCGCATTTGCTCAAAATGTCTTTCAGTTCCATTTGAGAGATCTCCTTTATCATAAAATAAGGCGGTGCGGCCTGTCTCACTGCTGGAATTATAGCAGGTTTTTCGTCTGCTGTCCAGCAGCAGGACCTTGCCAAGCCCCTCCGCCGGTGTTAAAATAGCACCACGAAAAGGAGGCTCATCCATGAAAACACGCTTTTTTGCCATTCTCGGCGCGCTGGTCCTGCTGGTGAGCGCGGTCCCCGCCGCTTCCGCACTGGAGGGCGAGTCCCTCCGCGCCGCCGACACGCTGGCCGCGCTGAACATCGTTCGGGGAGACTATGGGCTGGACGCCCCTGCCACCCGGGCCCACGCGGCAGTGCTGCTGGTCCGTCTGGCGGGCGCCGGGAGCAAGGCGGCTTCCGTCACCAGCCGTTCTCCCTATTATACCGCTCCGGCCTACGCCCGGAGCTCCATCGCCTACGCCGCCGGACAGGGCTGGATCACCAGTCTCTCCGCCCAGTCCTACCGGCCTGACGCCCCCGTCACCGCCGACGCATGGTGCTCCATGCTGCTGCGGATGCTGGGATACTGCGACAAGGCCGGGGATTTCACCCCCTCCGGTGCCGCGGCTTTTGCCCGGCGTATCGGCCTGCTCACCCAGCCCCTCTCCGGCACGCTGACAAGGGGGCAGCTTTTCCAGTCCATGCGGGACGCCCTCACCTTCTCCTATAAGGATGGCTCCGCCACTGTGGTGGAGCGTCTGGTGGAGCAAGGCGCAGTGTCCCGGGCCACCGCAAATGCGCTGGGCCTGCTGACGCCGGAGCTGACTGCCCGGCAGGCGGCGGACCGCCACATGGCCGCCGTGTTCTGCCTGGATACCTACGAGACCCAGAAGGAGATCGACGCCAAGGAGCCCTCCGCCAACGCCAGCGGCTTCTTCATCAGCGCCGACGGTCTGGCCGTTACCAACTACCACTCCATTGCGGACAGCATCTTCGCCACCGCCACCCTGGCCACCGGCGAGGTCTATCCGGTGGAGGAAGTGGTATATTACGATACCGGCATCGATATTGCCGTTCTCCGCGTCTCCCGGACCTCCACGGAGGGCAAGTCCACCTCCGCCTTCGCCTGTCTGGAGCTGGCGGGCACGGATGATATCCGCGCCGGCGACACGGTGTACACCCTGGGCAACCCCCTGGGCCTGGGGCTGGCAGTCAGCTCCGGCATCATCAGCTCCCCCGCCCGGGATGTGGAGCGCTACACCCTGCCCTGCGTCATGAACACCGCCGACATCTCCCGCGGCAGCAGCGGCGGTGCCCTGCTGAACGTCTACGGCCGGGTGATCGCCGTCACCTCCGGTGCCTATACTTACGGCAACAACATGTATCTGGCGGTCCCCGTGGACCCCGTCATGGATGCCGACCTGACGGTCCCCGGCAAGACCTTGGCGGAGGTCGCCAAAATCGAATCCGCCAAGGCAGAGGAGTAAACAGGAAAAGGACGTCCCCACGGGACGTCCTTTTCCTATCCTTATATCCTTCAATGGCTCAAAATAAACTGCTCCAGTTCCTCTGCGGTCCGGACCACGGCCACGGCGCCGGCTTCCTCCAGCTCGCCGGGGGCGGCGTAGCCGAAAAATTCCACGCCCACACAGTCGATGCCGCACTCCCTGGCGCCCAGCACGTCGAACTTCCGGTCTCCCACCATCAGAATGGAGGGCTTGTCCGCCTCTGTCAGGCCTAGGCGCCGCATGGTCTCCCGGATGACATCGGCCTTTTCCCAGTCACCCACTGGGGGACTGCCGGTGATGGTCTCCATGCTGGGGGCGAAGCCGAATTTTTCGCAGATGGGCACGCACATCTCCTCCGGCTTGGAGGAGGCCAGTGCCAGCACATAGCCCCGTTCCTTCAAACGGGCGCACAGTTCTGCCATGCCCGGAGCGGCGGCATTCTCAAATTTGCCGATGGGGGCATACCGCTCCCGGAACATCTCAATGCCCTGAATGGCCTCTGCCTCCGTAAAGCCGCAGAACCGCATAAATGAGTCCTGCAGGGGCGGGCCGATGAACTTGATGAGGGTGCTCTCCGGCGGTACCGGCTTCTCCATCCGCTCAAAGGCATATTTCAGGCAGTTGAGGATGCCCTCCTTGGAATCCGTCAGCGTGCCGTCCAGATCAAAAAAAATGTAGCGATACATAATCAGTCCACCCTTTCGGCAAGAATTTTATCATCATTTTTCCCGCTCCGCAAGTGGCAATCCGCTCCCCGGTGTGGTAAACTCTCTGCATGCAGCAAATTGGCGGCAGGAGGTTTGAGAAATGGCACTGGAGTACAAACGGGCCACCCTGGCGGACCTGGATATCCTGGTGGAGACCCGCGCGGAGGTCCTGCGGGCGGCCAACCGGCTGGATGCTTCCGCAGATATGACGCAGGTGGAGCGTGAAACACGGGCCTATTACCGGTCGGCTCTGGCGGACAGCACCCACACGGCATATCTGGTCTTTGACGGAGACCTTTTCGTGGGTGCCGGCGGCGTCAGCTACTATTCCGTCATGCCCACCTACCACAACCCCACCGGCCAAAAGGCCTACATCATGAACATGTACACCCGCCCGGCTTACCGCAGGCAGGGCATTGCCAGGAGGACCCTGGACCTGCTGGTGCGGGACGCCGAAAGCCGGGGCGTCCGCGCCATCTCTCTGGAGGCCACGGAGATGGGCAGGCCCCTGTATGAAGCATACGGATTCGTGCCGATGACCTCTGAAATGGAGCTTCCGGAAGCATGAAAAATACAAGGAGGGCGCCCGGCCGGGCGCCCTCCTTGGCGCATGTTATGGAACGTTTTGCTTTTACTGGGGCATGGTCTGGACCACGCCCCGGCCGCAGTCCACACTGACCATGATGCCGTCGGTGAGGCGGCGGGTGGCGTCCACGGCACCGATGATCACCGGCTTATCCAGGGCCAGGCCGATGGTGGCGGTGTGGCACTCAGCGCTGCTCTCCTCCGTGATGACGGCGGCGGCCTGCCGGATATAGGGCAGCATGTCATTGGTGGTGTAGGGCACCACCAGCACGTCTCCCTCCCGGAATTTCTCCGCCACCTCTTCCGCCGTCCGGCAGACGCACAGGCGGCCGCTGGCCTTCTTGCCGCCGATGCCGGTGGCGTTGATGAGGGAACCGCCCACCTGCCGGACGCGGATCATGTTGGTGGTGCCGGCCACGCCTACGGGCACGCCGGCAGTGATCACCACCAGGTCCCCGGTCTTGACGATACCGGCCTTCTCCGCGGCCTCCACGGCAAATTCCACCAGCTCGTCGGTATTGCTGGCATAGGGCATCATGACGGCCTCCACGCCCCAGTAGAGGCTCATCTGGCGGCGGACCTGCTCGTCCAGCAGCAGTGCCACCACATGGGTCTGGGGCCGGAAGCGGCTGACCATCTGGGCGGTGACGCCCCGCTGGCTCACCGTCAGGATGGCGTCGGCGCCGATGTCCATAGCGGTGGTGCAGGCGGCGTGGGCCATGGCAGCGGTGATGGACAGCCGCTCTCTGCCGGAGACCTTCAAGGGCCGGCCCCGCTCCATGTTGGCCTCGGTGCGGCGGGCAATGGCGTCCATGGTGTGGACCGCCTCCACGGGATACTGGCCCGCGGCGGTCTCGCCGGAGAGCATGATGGCGGAGGTGCCGTCATAGATGGCGTTGGCCACATCGGTGATCTCCGCCCGGGTGGGCCGGGGGTTCTCCATCATGGAGTCCAGCATCTGGGTAGCGGTGATGACCGGCTTGCCGCAGGCCACGCACCGGGCGATCATATCTTTCTGGATGACGGGGATCTCCGTGAAGTCGATCTCCACGCCCATGTCGCCCCGGGCCACCATGATGCCGTCCGCCACGGACAGAATGTCCGGCAGGTTGCTGACGCCCTCCCGGTTCTCGATCTTGGCGATGATGCGGATGTGGGAGTTGTGCTGGTCCAGGATCTGCCGCAGCTCCCGCACGTCGGCGGCAGTGCGGACGAAGCTGGCGGCGATATAATCGAAGCCCTGCTCAATGCCGAAGAGGATATCATCCCGGTCCCGCTGGCTCAAATAGGGCATGGACAGCCGGGCATCGGGGATGTTGACGCCCTTATTGTTCTTCATGACGCCGCCGTTGAGGACCCGGCACCGGATGGTGGTGGGGGTTGTCTCCAACACGGTCATGCTGACCAGGCCGTCGTCCAGCAGGATGCTGTCCCCGGCCTTCACATCGCCGGGCAGGTCGCTGTAGGTAATGGAGCAGCGGGTCTCGTCGCCCTCCACATCGGCGGTGCAAAGGGTGAACTCAGAGCCCTCCTTCAGCTCCACGGAGCCGTTCTTGAAGGACTTCAGCCGGACCTCGGGCCCCTTGGTGTCCAGCATGGCGGCCACGGGCAGGTCCAGCTCCTCCCGCAGATCCTTCAGCTGATCCAGCCGGGCCTTGTGGCCGGCGTGGTCCCCGTGGGAAAAGTTGAACCGGGCCACGTTCATGCCCGCCAGCATCATCTCCCGCAGGACGCCCTCCCTGTCGGTGGCGGGGCCCAGGGTACAGACGATCTTGGTCTTTCTCATATGGATTCCACCTTTCTGTAAGGTAATCGTTTTACTAACATTGTGAATGATATCACACTTTTCTCCCGGAGAAAAGAAAAATGTTTGTAAACTCCGGAAATTTCCGAAAAAAAGCGCGAAGAGGGCGTTCCGCTCCTCTTCGCGTTCAGGCTGTCAAAAAGTCCGCGGACTTTTTGACAGCCTGAACAATGCCTCGATTTTCTGACCGCACCGCGGCCCGAAAATCCACCGCTTCGCGGCGCAAACGCCTGCTGCGCAGGCTTTTTGCAGGCATTTGATTCAACACGAGGGGCTCCCGCCCCTCGTACTCCCCTGCCAAACGGAACCCGCTGCTTCAAGCAAAGTTTTTTCGATAAGCAGAGCGCGAAGAGGGCGTTCCGCTCCTCTTCGCGCTCCGTGTCAGATCGTCTTCCCGCTTTTGCGGTAATCGTTCAGATGCCCAGCTTGGCCTTCAGGGCGGCGATCATCTCCTGATATTCGCCGTCGGTCAGGTGAACGGGCTCGGGGTTGGTGATCTGGAAGTTGCCGCCGAACTCAAAACCGCCCTCGTACTTGGGCACGATGTGGAAGTGCAGGTGGGGATTTGCGTCACCGAAGGAAGCCAAGTTCAGCTTGGTGCAGCCCCACAGCTCCTTCACCGCACCGGAAGCCCGGGCCAGATCGTCGGCGAAATCCGCCACTTCCTGAGGTGCGCACTCGCACAGCTCCTTCTTGTGGTCCTTCAGCGCCAGCACGCAGCGGCCCTTGTGTGCCTGGTCCTTGAAAAGATACAGGGTGCCGGCCTTCATGTCGCCGACCTTGAACATAATGGCCTCCCGGCCCTCGTGGTGTTCGTCGCAGTAGAAGCAGCCCATGGATAAAACCCTCCGTTTTTGATCTTGTTCATACAGGGCGGTCCGCCCTGTCCCTACCATACAACCAATGATGCCCCCCGTCAAGAAAAAACGTTTACCTGAAGCTCATTTTTCAAACTGCCGGCCAATGTGTCGAAAAGGCGGACACGCTCTCGCCCTTTTGTGCGTGCAGCAAACGCGTCGCATGCAATTTTTCCGATAGCCTGTATACTTTTTCCAAGATAGCAAGGCCCGTCCAACGGGCCAGTGGAGAGAGCTCCCTCCGCTGTCAATCTGCATTCAAGGAGGAACCATCTATGGCAAATCTGACCTTATGGGAAACCGTGAAGGAACTGAAGTCCCCCAAGTACAAGTGGGTGGACCTGACCCACGAGCTGAGCCCCGAGACCCCGCACTGGTACGGCTTCAGCCCCCTGGAGTCCAAGCTGCTGTTTGACTATGTGGAGGGCACCCCCGACGACATGATGGCCCCCATGCGCTGCTTCCAGATCAGCGTGGCCAGCCAGTACGGCACCCATGTGGACGTTCCCCGCCACTTCTGGGGCAACGGCCGTCCCATGAACGAGATCACCGTGCAGGAGATGATGTATCCCCTGGTGGTCATCGACAAGTCCAAGGAGTGCGCCGAGAACCCGGACTTCATGCTGACCATTGACGATATCAAGGCTTGGGAGGCCGAGTACGGCCAGATCCCCGAGGGCGCCTTCGTGGCCTTTCGGTCCGACTGGCACAAGAAGGCCAACCTGGACAACCCCGACGAGAACGGCGTGCCCCACTATCCCGGCTGGGACAAGGCCGCCATCCAGTGGCTGGTGGAGGAGCGGAACATCGGCGCCATCGGCCATGAGCCCGCCGACACCGACCCCGGCTTCGTCACCACCAAGGAGGGCGCTTATCCCTATCCCGGCGAGCAGTACATCCTGGAGGCCGACCGCATCCAGATTGAGGTCATGCGGAACCTGGACCAGGTGCCTCCCGTGGGCAGCCTGATCGTCTGCGCCTTCCCCAAGCTGAAGGACGGCGTGGGCTTCTCCGCCCGGTGCTTTGCCATCTGCCCCGCTGAATAATTTCTGCATCCAAGGACGGGCGCGGCAGATGTCTGCCGCGCCCGTCGATCATATATTTCATATCATTTTAGGAGGAATTACTTATGGCTCTGGAATTTGATGAACAGCTCTCCCGCCTGGAAAAGCCCGACCGGGACGACATGACCGACAAGGAATATGCGGTCTTCAATCAGAACGTGGAATTCATGGAGAAGAACTGGGGCTTCATCAACAACCTGTTCAAGGTCCTGCCCCTGAACGCCTCCCAGTACATCGGCTTCCTGAACTTCAAGGGCTCCCTCTTTAACCCCGAGACCTGCTACCTGTCCAACGCCGACAAGGAGATGATTGGCGTGGTGGTGTCCTCCGTCAACTGCTGCTCCTACTGCCTGACCACCCACGGCGACGCGCTGCGGGGCTACACCAAGAATCCCATCCTGGTGGACAAGCTGAGCTACAACTTCCGCTCCGCTAAGGATCTGCTGACGGAGAAGCAGTACGCCCTGTGCGAGTACGCCTGGTACGTCACCAAGCATGCCGACGAGATCGGCGCCGACCAGATCGAAAAGCTGCGGGCCGTGGGCTTCAACGACCACGAGATCCTGGAGGCCGCCTATGTGGCCGGCTTCTTCAACTATACCAACCGCTGGGTCTCCACCATCGCCCCCATCGCCAATCCCGACCACTTCAGCCACAACCGGAACTTCGACTAAGGGGACATCATGGCATACGAAAAGCTGTTTACCCCGGGCCGCATCGGCCCGCTGACCATCCGCAACCGGGCGGTCATGTCCCCCATGGGCACGGATTTTGCCGACACCAACGGCAACGCCAGCCCCCGGCTCATCGCCTACTACGCGGAGCGGGCCAAGGGCGGCATCGGCCTCATCATCAACGAGTACACCGGCGTGGACGATGTGGACTCCATCCCCACCCAGCACAACCTGCGGATGGCCCAGGACTACAACGTCAAGGCCGCCGAGGAGCTGACGGAGACGGTCCACATGTATGGCGCGAAGATTTTCGCCCAGCTCCACCACGGCGGTGCCACTTCCAAGAGCGCCTTCACCGGCCGCCAGAACCTAAGCCCCAGCGGCGTCCCTATGACTCCCGCCGGAGAGGTCCCCCGGGAAATGACGCTGGAGGACATCAAGCGGGTGCAGGACAAGTTCATCGCCGCTGCCGTCCGCTGCAAAAAGGCGGGCTATGACGGCGTGGAGCTCCACGCCGCCCATGGGTATCTGATGACCCAGTTCCTCAGCGAGTATTACAACCGCCGCACCGACCAGTACGGCGGCTCCCTGGAGAACCGCTGCCGCTTCATCGACGAGGTCATCGCAGGCATCCGGGCCAAGCTGGGCAATTACCCCATCTCCGTCCGCATCTGCGGCGACGAAATGACCGACCACCCCGGCTTCTGGAATCTGGAGGGTGGCCTTGCCATCGCCAAACACCTGGAGGCCCAGGGCATCGACTGCATCAACATCTCCAACGGCAGCTCCTGGAACGGCAACGCCAACTGCGAGCCCTTCTCCTACACTCCCGGCTGGAAAAAGCACGTTGCCAAGGCCTTCAAGGAGGCCCTGTCCATCCCCGTCATCGCCACCAACACCATCAAGGACCCGGACTTTGCCGAGCAGCTGCTGGAGGAGGGCGTCAGCGACTTCGTGGCCCTGGGCCGCAGTCAGTTCGCGGACCCCGAGTTCGTGAACAAGGCCAAGGCAGGCCATCCGGAAAAAATCCGCAACTGCATTGCCTGCATGTACTGCCGGGAGCGGCTGCTGGGCAATGCCATGCCCGTCCAGTGCGCCCTGAACCCCCGACTGGGCCGGGAGTACCGCTACCGCTGGCAGGATCTGCAGAAGAACGGTGAGGGCCGTCCCGTAGTCGTCGTAGGCGGCGGTCCCGGCGGCCTGGAGTGCTCCATCATCCTGGCAAAGCGGGGCTTCGCCGTGACGCTGCTGGAAAAGGGCGAGACTTTGGGCGGCACGCTGAATATCGCCAAGCTGCCCCCCTTCAAGGCCAACATCCAGGGCACCATCGACGTGCTAGCCCTGGAAGCCCGGGAGGCCGGTGTGGATATCCGGCTGAACACGGAGGCCACCCCGGAGCGGGTAGCGGCCATGAATCCTGTGGGCGTGTTCCTGGCCGTGGGCGCTCCTCCCGTGGTGCCGAAGTCCATCCCCGGCATCGAAAAGGCGGTGCTGGCGGAGGACGTCATTCTGGGCAAGGTTCGGTGCGCGGGCGACGTGGCCCTCATCGGCACCGGCCTGACGGGCCTGGAATGTGCCGAGATGGTGCTGGATCAGGGCCACCAGCTCACCATGGTGGAGATGAACGCCACCGTGGGCCAGGGCATCTACAACGTGGTGTTTAACGACATCATGAGCCGCATCACGCCCCACAGCCCCACGATTCTCACCAGTCACCAGCTCACCGCCGTCACCGACAGCGGTGCGGAGGTGAAGGACCTGTCCACCGGTGAGACCAAGACCGTCGCCGCCGGAACGGTGGTCCTGGCCCTGGGCACCCGGAACCAGGCGCCCCTGGCGGCAGAGTTTGAGACCGCCGGCCTCTCCACCGTGCTGGTGGGCAGCGCCGAGACCCCGGGCCGCATCGCCGGCGCCATCCGCGGCGGCTTTGAAAAGGCCTGGGTCTTTGAAGCGGAATAAATATCCCAAAAAAACGGAACAGCCGAAGGGCTGTTCCGTTTTTTACTATCCCTTCGTAAAAATCCCGTTCATTTTTTTCTTGCCCTGGCGTCCAGCTCCGATTATAATAGTATTGTTAAATCAAAAACAATGACAAGGAGGACCGCCATTGCAAAACCGTTATGACAGAATTTTCCCCGGCACCATCGCCGCCTCCATTCTGCTGATGCTCCTTGGCGTGGCGCTGGACGATCCCGCCAACATCCTGCCGGGACTGTACCACATTGTCACCATGCAGGACCTGCTGATCACCGACTACGTTCACATTGCCGGTGTGGGCGCCACCCTGGTCAACTCCGGCCTGGTGATGATCATCTCCATTCTCATCATCAAGCTGTCGGGCGACCCCTTCAACGGCTTTACCCTGGTGGAGATGGGCCTGATGGCGGGCTTCTCCCTGTTCGGCAAGAACGTCCTCAACATCTGGCCCATCCTGCTGGGCACCTGGCTGTATGCTAGATACCAGAAGGAGCCCTTTGCCAAGTACGCCTCGGTGGGCCTGCTGGCCACCTCCCTGGCGCCGCTGGTGAGCTACATGTCCCTGGGCAGCATCCATGCCAGCCTGCCTCTCGGCATCCTCACCGGCGTGGTGATCGGCTTCATCCTGCCCTCCCTCTCCGCCTATACATACAAGATCCAGAACGGCATGAACCTGTACAACATGGGCTTTGCCTGCGGTCTGCTGGCCATGATGATCGTGCCGGTCCTCACCGCCTTCGGCGACAAGCCCGACTCCGTGCTGTACTGGGCGGAGGGCTACAACAAAACCTTCTCCATCCTTCTGCTGGTGCTGTGCGCTGTCTTTATTCTGACCGGTCTCTTTGCCACCGGCTCCCCCGCCTGGGCCGTCTGGGCCGGCTACCGGCGGCTGCTGTCCACAACAGGCCGTGCCCCCAGTGACTATCTGCGTATGTTCGGCGCCGGTCCGGTGCTGATCAACATGGGCGTCAACGGCCTGCTGGGCATGGCGTACATCCTTCTGGTGGGCGGTGACCTGAACGGCCCCACCCTGGGCGGTATCTTCACCATTATCGGCTTCTCCGCCTTCGGCAAGCACGCCTTCAACATCCTGCCCGTCATGATCGGCGTGGCCCTGGGGGCCTACGGCATGCACTACACGCCGGACTACCCCTCTTTGCAGCTGGCGGGCCTCTTCGGCACCACCCTGGCCCCCATCGCCGGCCACTTCGGCTGGCCCTTTGGCATCCTGGCGGGTTTCATCCACTCCGCCCTGGTGCTGCAGACCGGCGGCCCTGTGGCGGGACTGAACCTCTACAACAACGGCTTCTCCGGCGGTCTCATCGCCATCGTACTGTATCCCACCATCACCGCCATCGTCCGCCACCGCCGGCCCAAGCTGCGGGACGAGGACTACTACGACCTGTTTGAGGAGAGCGCTCCCATCGACGTCTCCACCTGGCGTACTCACGTCAAGGACCACACTCCCCGGCACCCCGGCCATCCGGCAGATTCCACCTCTACCATGCCAGAGGACGAGGATCTGGAGCCTGTCAGTGACGTGACGCCCAGCCGCTTCCCCCATATGATCGACGACGAGGACAGCGACAGCTTCGGAATCCACAGCCACGTCTCCGACGAGCAGCCCTTCTGATGAAACAAATCACCCTCGGGACCGATGGTCCCGAGGGTGATTTGTTCAGGCATTCTTTTTTCTGGCGGAGGTCTTGCCTTCCGGACGGATCTCTCCAGCAGCCAGCAGCGCCCACTTGGTCAGAGTGGGGCCAACCAGCTCATAGACCAGAACAGAGAACAGAATGATGCTCCGCACCATGCTCCCGTCCCCAGGCAGAGACTGTGCGGTCAGGGCCATGCCCAGGGCCACGCCGGCCTGGGGCAGCAGGGTGATGCCCAGGTAGTTCCGGGTCTCGGGACTGCAGCCGCAGAGGGCGGCGGACCCGAAAGCGCCCAGGTATTTGCCGGCGGAGCGGGAGACGATATAGGCCACACCCAGCAGCAAAACCGCCGGATCTTTCAGGATAGTCAGGTCCAGCTCCGCGCCGCTAAGGACGAAAAACAGCACAAACAGCGGCGTGGTCCAGCCATCCACACGGCCCATCAGTTCCTCGGAAAAGTCGCAGATGTTGCAGAAGACCGTACTCATCATCATGCACACCAGCAGTAGGGAAAAGCCGCAGTGGACACCGCCCACGGTAAACTCCGCGGAGGAAACCGCCACCGTCAGGGCCACGCAGCCCACAGAGATGGAAAGCCGCTTGCTGCGGGAGTGAAAATACCGTTCCAGCCGGTCCAGCAGCAGTCCCATCAGGACGCCCAGCCCCAGGGAGAGCGCGATCTCCACCAGGGGCTCCACCACCACGGATACCACGCTGACGGCGCCGCTGGTGAGGGCGGAGGCCACGCCGAAGGAGACCGCGAACAGCACCAGGCCCACCGCGTCATCAATGGCCACCACCAACAGCAGCAGCCGGGTCAGGGGACCGTCAGCCTTGTACTGCCGGACCACCATCAGGGTCGCGGCGGGAGCCGTGGCCGCCGCAATGGCGCCCAGGGTCAGGGCGGCGGCAGCGGAGATCAGCTCGGGCTTCCAGAAGTGGAGGCCCAGCAGCACCACATCCACTAGGGCCGTGGTCAGAACTGCCTGCAGGATACCGATGATGATAGCAGCCCGGCCCATCTGCCGCAGCTGCTGCAGCCGGAACTCATTGCCGATGGCAAAGGCGATGAAGCCCAGGGCCGCCTGGGAAATGGCGTTGTAAGCGGATACCTGCTCCAGGGAAGCGAACCCAAGGCCCTCCACTCCCAGGGAACCGATGCAGAAGGGCCCCAGCAGCAATCCGGCGATCAGATAGGCGGTGACGGCGGGCAGCCCCAGCTTTTTGGCAAGGCGGGACATCAGCAGGCCTGACAGCAGGCAGATGGACAAGGTAAATAAGGCAGCCACGGCAGATCCTCCGGAACATACACAATTCTTTGCACGAGTAACTGCGAGGATACCATATTTTCCCCTGCGGTACAAGATTCACAATTTGTGAAAGCAACCCATTTCCGTCAGAAAGTTTTGTGCATATCTCCAACTCAAAAGAACCATCCACGCGTCAAACGCGTAGATGGTTCTCCATATGATACTCTTTACTTGCGCACCAGCAGCAGGCCCAGGGTGCCGGGGCCGCAGTGAGAAAAAATGGTGCAGCCCGCCTTGGCCTCGATGATCTCGCCGAAGCGGCCATCGGCCTGCAGGTACTCTCTGGCAATAGAGGCCAGGTGGTCGTCCTGGCAGGTGTCCACCAGGATCACGCGGCTGGTGTCCAGGTCCGTGCGGCCCTCCAGCCGCTCCCGCACATAGTCCGCCACCACCTTTTCGATGGAGCCCCGGTACTTTTTCACCACTGCCAGCTTGCCATCCACCACCTCGATGCAGGGGTGCAGCTTCAGCAGGTTGGCCCCCAGAGCCGTGACGGCGGAGCAGCGTCCGCCCTTCTTCATGTAATCCAGCCGGTCCAGCACGAAGCTCAGCTCCAGCCGGGCGGTCATGTCCTCCAGCAGATTCAGGATCTCGCTGACGCTCTTGCCGGCCTCCGCCGCCTGGGCAGCGGCCAGGACCATCATGCCGTGGCCCACAGAGAGGTTCTCCGAGCTGACCACGCTGACGCCTGGAATGCCCTCCGCCGCCAGCCGGGCATTCTGGTGGCAGCAGGAAAAGCCGGGGCCGATGTTGATGTGGATGACCGCGTCGTACTTCTCCATCTGCTCCCGGAACAGCAGCTCATAGTCGGCGATGTTCACCGCGTTGGTGGTGGTGATGTCACCGCCGGCATCCACATGGGCGGCGATGTCGGCAGTCCGGATGTCGATGCCGTCCCGGTACAGCCGGTCCCCCTTCACAATGCCCAGGGGAATGACGGAAATGTTGTGCCGCTCCAGCAGGTGCGCCGGCAGGTCGCAGGTGCTGTCAGTGGTAATTTTGATCATACGTATCTCCTTTTCGGCCAGGTGCCGTAATCGTTTTTCTGAAAGGTCGGCGTATTATACCACAGTTTCGCCAAAAAAACCAGTCCTATTTTGCGGCAGCATAAAAAAGGAGCCGCCCCAGTGGGACAGCTCCGGGTACGCACTCACAGCCGCAGCAGGGCGGCGTCCAGGTCCGCCGCGTCGCTTTCGTCGTGGGTCACCAGCAGGACCGGCTTTCCCTCCGCCGCCTGCCGGACGCAGGAGAGGGCTTTTGCCCGGTTCTCTCCGTCCAGGCCGGTGAAGGGCTCGTCCAGCACCAGCACATCCGAGGGGGCCAGCAGAGCCCGGGCCAGGGCCAGACGGCGCTTCATGCCGCCGGAGAAGTCCCGGACCGGCTTGTTCCCCACGTCTCCCAGGCCCAGTTCTGCCAGCAGGGCGGCGGCTGTCTCCTCCCGGTAGTCCTTCCCCAGGACGAACCGCAGGTTCCCCATGGCGTCCAGCTGTTCCAGCAGCCGGTCCTCCTGAAAGACCGCCGCCCAGCGGCAGCCATTGGGTACCCGCACCGTGCCGCTGTCGGGCCGCTCCAGCCCCAGCAGGATGCGCAGCAAGGTGGTCTTGCCCGCCCCGGAGGGTGCCATGAGGCAGGTGACGCCGGGGCCTGCCGTAAAGTTCACGTCCCGCAGCACCGTCTCGCCGCCGTAGGATTTGCAGAGGTTATGTACCTGTATTTCCATCAGCCGCCCGCCTTTCGTACCAGCGCGTCCACCAGCGCCAGAAACAGCTTTTCAAACACCACGGACACCGCCACGATGACGGCGGTCCAGGCGAAGAGGTCCGGGGTCTGGAAGTAGACCTTGGCGCTGTACAGCCGCTCTCCCATAGAGCCGCCGGGCAGGCCGATCACCTCCGCCGCGATGCCCGCCTTCCAGCACAGGCCCAGGCCCAGGGACACCGCCGTGCGGAAATGGGGCAGCACCGCCGGCAGGTAGATGCCCCGCACCTGCCGCCCCAGGGGCACCCGGAACACCCGGGCCATCTCCAGCAGCCTGACATCGGTCTGGCGGATGCCCTCCAACACTCCCAGGTATACCGGAGGGAATACCATCAGGAAGGCGATGAAGCAGGAGAGGGACCGGCTGTCCAGCCACACCAGGGCCAGGATGATAAAGGAGGCCACGGGGACCGCCTTCACCACTGCCACCAGGGGACTCAGCAGCTCCCGCACCCACCGCCACCGGGAGGCGGGGATGGCCAGCAGTGAGGCGGCGCAGCAGGACAGGAAGAACCCCCCGATGATGCGGAGGGCGGACCAGCCGATGGCCCGCCAGAAAGGCGCCGTCACCGCCAGCTCCCCCAGCCGCAGCAGGGCGGAGACGGGGGAGGCCAGCAGCAGATGACCGTTGGTCCACAGGGCGGAGAGGGCCATGCTGGCCCCCTGCCACACCAGCAGCCAGAAGGCCACCGCCCAGGGGCGTATGGAATTTTGGGCGGGGCGCTTCGGCATAGGGGTGGTCCTCCCTTTCAAAAATCAGTTTGCAGCGTTGTAGTAGAAATCCTCTCCCGGCAGCTTGCCGCCCACGGCGGTGGGCTCGGCGTCAAAGAGCACCTGGAGATAGCCAGAGAGCCGGGCTGCCAGCTCGTCCCCGGTGACGCAGACGATGTTGCAGTAGGGCAGGGCCTTCTGTGCCACAGGCGCGGCCTCAATGATGCCGAACTGGCTGATCAGCTGGGCGGCGTCGGCGTTGTTACCATTCACCCAGTCCACAGAGGCGGCGTAGTCCTCCAGGAAGGCCGCCACGGCGGCGGGATGCTCCTCCACGAAGGACTTCCGGGCCACGACCACGCCGGTGATCATGCCGGAGCCGTTGTCCAGGGCATCCCACTCGGCGGTCAGGTCCAGGGCCATCCGCAGACCCTCGATCTTGGTCTGGGCCACGGTGACGAAGGGCTGGGGCAGCAGGGCGATGGTGGCGGCGCCGGAGGCCAGAGCCGCCACGCACTCGGCGTGCTCGCTCTTCCAGTCGATGACCACGTCCTTGTCGGGGTCGATGCCGTTCTCCGTCAGCAGGTAGCGCAGGGCGTACTCCGGGGTGCTGCCCTTGCCAGCGGCCACGATGGTCTTGCCCGCCAGGTCCGCCATGGACTGGACCGCGTTGCCGTTTTCCACGATATAAATCACGCCCAGGGTGTTGACGGCCAGGGTCACGATCTGGCCCTCAGTCTTGTTGTACAGCACGGAGGCCAGGTTGGCGGGGACGCAGGCCATGTCCAGGTCGCCCTTGATGAGGGCGGGCGTCACCTCGTCAGCGGCGCCGGCCAGGGTGAAGTCATACAGGGGGCCGTCGGCGGACTGGGGATCGTCGCTCATCAGCTTCACCATGCCCATGGCGGTGGGGCCCTTCAGGGCGGCGATGCGGGTGGTGACGGCTTCCTCGGCGGGGGTCTCCTGGGCAGGGGTCTCCTGGGCGGGAGTCTCCTGGGGGG
>NZ_JAFBIV010000018.1 GCF_021531915.1 Oscillibacter valericigenes
CGAGTCCAACTACATGCTGTTCGGCGCCATCATGGACTACTATGATGAGAAGAACCCCGACGGCGAGATCATGAAGTTCAAGAACCTGGTGGCCGGTATTCTGGGCTGCGAGCCCAAGGACGCCATCCCCGAGATGAACGCTCTGCTGCAGCGCATCCTGCCCCTGCGTCCCCTGCGCGACTGCGGCTTCACCGAGGCCGACTTCAAGACCTTCCCCCAGTCCGTGGAGACCAACCAGCAGCGCCTGATGACCAACGCTTACTATCCCTTCGATCTGGAGAGCGAAGAGGCCATCTATCGCAAGTGCTATTGATTTTACCATTTCTCTTTTCTCCAAAGGCAGAAGCCGGACTCATGACAGTATGTCTGGCCTCTGCCCCATATATGCAAATACCCGCCAAGCATCACACTTGGCGGGTATCTCTTATGATTGGCCCTTTTGCGTTTCAAAATGCTTTGCCAGCTCGTTGCCAAAGCCCTTGATATGCAGGAACATATAAGCCCCCGCGCTGGACTCCTCATGCGCTTTCAGATAGCCGAAAATATTCCTGTGCTGAGCGATCAGCTCATCCAGAGAAAACTCGGTAATGAGGGCGCATATATACGTCCATTCCGCCATGCGCAATACCTTCCACGCTCGCTTTAAGGCAGGACTTCCCGCGGCGTCCATCACCAGGCCGTGAAATTCCATGTCCAGATGAACAAATACCGACATATCCTGCTCTTTATCCTGCTCCATCTGCTGGAGAATTTCTTCCATCTCAGCCAGCTGCTCATCCGTCACGCGCTTGGCCGCTCGTTTCGCCGCATATTCCTCGATAAAAGCCCGGATATCAAAAATATCCTCGATTTCCGCCACGCTCAGATTACGAACATAAGTCCCGGAGTAGGGTCGCTCCTCCAGCAATCCCATAGTGGCAAGCTCCAGCATGGCCTCCCGCACCGGGGCCTGGGATACATCCAGTTCCTTTGCCAGCCGAGTCTCCACGATTCGGTCTCCCGGTTTATAGACACCCTCCGCAATCTGCCTCTGGATATAATCCCGTATATTACTTCGCAGCGTCTCCTTTGCCGGCAACCGTTTTCCCATTGCTTTTTCCCGCATGGCACTCACCCTTCGATCTGTCTTGCATCTCCAAATACTTGGGATTATTTTCCCACATTTTTCTGGAGAAAGCAAACATTTTTATTGGAAGGGTCTTCAGTTAACAGGATATTTTTCATTTTTAAACAGGAGGCTGTCCGGATCATCCGGCCAGCCTCCTGTTCATTTACTCCGTAGCGTTGGTTTGCGTCAAAATGTCCCGGACCAATTCTATCGTCCGCTCCACAAATACGGTACAGCTGCGATACATCCCCTCAGACCTCAAGGCGTGCTCTTTCACATAGGCAGCCTGCAATTCCCGGCAATTCAAGGTACCAAAAGAGCTCTCAAATTCCCGCAGGAATTCTCGGACTGCTTTTGCGGAAGGCTCACGGGCCTGCTCCGGCTCTGTACGCCCAGTGACCCATCCCAGGGCAGCCACAGCGCCAACCACGGCGCCGCAGGTCGTCCCCCGCTGCATCCCGCCGCCAAAGCCGGTCATCATCCGAACTGCCTCCTGGGGCGCATCGATCACGCCCTCCTCGATCAGACAGCGCAGGGTCGCTTCCGCGCAGTTCAAACCGCCTTTGTAAAAATACGTTTCTGCTGCCACTCAGGGTACCCCTTTTCCACTGATATTCCGCATATTCAGCGGTCCGTGTGAAGCAGGATCTCGCGCATTTCGTCAGCACCTATTTTCACAAAACCGCCGATTGGGAATGCTCCCGGTTTTTCCAGCCGGTGCTCAACCATTGCGGGGATATCCTCCGTTCTTCCCCCCAAGTCTTTCAGCGTCATCGGCATTCCCAGGCTGCGGTGGAAAAAGTTGCGCAGGGCTCTGATGCCCTCTCGTCCTGTTCGTTCTGGCTGTGTGTAATCCATCTGACAGCCAAACACTTCTACCGCAAAACGAGCAAAGCGCATGGGATCATGCGGGAGCACAAACTCCATCCATGCTGGCAGCACCACCGCAAGGCCCGCCCCATGAGCGCAGTCATACAGAGCGGACAACTCATGCTCGATCATATGGCTGGCCCAATCCTGTTCCCGGCCCACACCACACGTATTGTTGTGCGCCAGCATGCCGGCCCACATCAAGTCTGACCTTGCGGCATAATCCGTCGGGTTCGCAATGGCACGGGGCGCTGCCTCCACAATGGTTTTCATAAGTGCTTCACACAGGCGGTCTGTCAGCTGAACATCCGGTGTGTTGGTAAAATACCGCTCGCAGATATGCGCGAACATATCTACCGCCCCGCAGGCAGTCTGATAAGGAGGCAGCGAACAGGTCAGCTTTGGATCCAGCACAGAGAACTTGGGCCGAATCAAATCCGATTGAGGACACCCCCATTTCAGATTCCCTTTTTCCTGCGTGATCACGCAGTTTCCAGAGCCTTCACTTCCCGCCGCCGCAATGGTCAGCACAACGCCCACAGGCAAGGACCGCTCGACTTTGTGCCTCCCTGCAAAAATGTCCCAGAAGTCACCGTCGTAGGGAACGCCCATTCCGATGGCTTTGGCCGTATCAATGACACTGCCGCCGCCCAGGGCAACCAGGAAATCCACCTTCTCTTTCCGAGCAAGTTCGATTCCCTCATAGACCTTTCCACTGCGGGGATTTGCCTGGATACCCGACAGCTCCACATAAGAGATTCCGGCGTTCTGCAACGATTGGGTCACGGCATCAAAGGCGCCGTTCCGTTTTACGCTGCCGCCGCCGTAAACCAGCAGTACGCGGGTTCCTCCAAAACGACGGACCAGTTCTCCGGTGTGTTCCTCTTGTCCATCACCAAAGGCAAACAGGGTAGGCGAATAGAAAGTAAAATTTTTCATCAATCTTTCCCCGGCAGCCTTATGCGTTGTTGGTATGATTCGGGTCCAGTCGCTCCGCAGTCAGCATGATCGCGTCCGCAATGCGGGCATAGCCGGTGCAGCGGCAGATATTGCCTTCCATCTCCTTACGGATCTGTTCTCTTGTGGGGTGCGGATACAGGTTCAGCAGCGCAATGCCAGAAAGAAGCATTCCCGGCGTGCAATAGCCGCACTGGACTGCGCCCACCTCCAAAAACGCCTCCTGCAGCGGGTGCAGGCGGCCATCCGTGGCCAGTCCCTCCACCGTCAAAACGTGCTTACCGTCCAGCTCCGCCGCCAGCACCAGGCAGGAATTCATGGGATGGCCCTCCACCAAGACGGTGCAGGCGCCGCATTCTCCCTCGTCGCAGCCCTCTTTGGTGCCCGTCAGCTGCAATTCCTCACGCAGGAACTGGAGCAGCGTCATGTTGGCGGGGACTGTGCGGATATATACCTCATCATTGACTGTGATCTGAATGGTAACTTGCTGCATCGATCAGCCCTCCTTTGCCAGTGTGATGGCCTGTTCCAGCGCCTGAACGGTCAGTTCTTCCAGAAGCGCCAGACGGAATTCCGCACTGGAGCGCCAGCTGGAACGGGGATGACTCTCCTGCAGGACGGTCTTTCCGGCCTCTGCCAGCAGCTCCGGCGCAGCGGTCTTTCCCGTCAGCAGTGCCTCGGTCTTTTCCGCGCGGATGGGGGTGGGAGCCGCGGTGGTCAGCGCGATCCGCACCGTTTTCATCACGTCACCCTCCAGCTCTACATAGGCGGACACGCCCAGCAGCGCCAGGTCCATGGCGTTGCGGCGGGTGTATTTGATGTAAAAACTGCCGGAATGTGCCGGGGGCGCAGGGATACAGATGCGCTTCAGCAGCTCATCCGGCCCCATATCCAGCTTTTTCAGGCCCAGGTAGAAGTCCTTCAGCGGCACCTCCCGCTCTCCGGAAGGTCCCGCCACAACGACCCTTGCATCATGGACCAGCATGGGGCCGATGCTGTCCGCGGAGGGGGCACCGTTGCAGATATTGCCGCCCAAGGTGCCCCGGGTGCGTATCTGCACAGAACCCACGCGGGAACAGCCTTCAAACATAGCCCGGTAATGCCGCTTGATGACATCCCACAGTTCGATCTCCCGGTGGGTCGTCAGCGCCCCCAGATCCAGGCCGGTCACAGGGTCAAAGGTATGGCCCTGCAGCTCCGGGACGTTCTTTACATCCACCACCCGGGCGGAGCGGTCCTTTCCGCCGTGCATATTGACAAATACATCCGTACCGCCGGCTACTACCTCGGCGCCCTCACCTTTCAGGCGGCAGGCCTCCGACAGGTCGGTAGGCATATACAGTTCAAATTTGGGAAGCATCGCCGCGCTCCTTTCTGAACAGGATGTGTTCCGGCTTGATGGGGATGGACGTAAAGTCCGCGTTGCAGGCGTGGCACACCGCATTGACGATGGCTGCGGCAGTGGGCGCCAGGCCCGGCTCGCCGATGCCCTTGACCCCATAGGGTCCCTCCGGGTGCGCCTGCTCCACCAGGGTGATCTTCACCTCCACATCGGAGTCCATGAAGGTCGGCACCTTATAGTCCACCATGTTGCCATTGCGGAGCTTGCCGTCCTCATAGATCATCTCCTCCATCAGCGCATGGCCCAGGCCCATGATGATAGAGCCCTCGATCTGCTGGAGACAGCCCGTGGGGTTGATCGCCTTGCCCACGTCATGGGCGGCGCCCACTTTTTTCACCTGCACCCGGCCGGTCTTGGGATTGACTGCCACGATGGCCGCCTGAGCGCCGTGCATCCACATGACCGTGGGACGCTTGGACTGACGCCCGTCCACCGGGGGCGGGTCAAAAATGTCAGAGGTGCCGTACCGTCCGATGGCGGCCACCGGCGCCTGTTCATGCAGAATGCCGGACTTGCCCACGTCATTGATGTGGATGCGCTTGTCCGGGTCTGTTCTGCACTGGATGTAGCCCGCAGCCGTGTATTCCACCTCAGCCGCGTCCACCTTGAATTTCAGGGCCGCCAGACGGCAAAGCTGGTTCTTGATGTCCGCGCAGGCCTCCAGCACCGCGTTGCCGGAGTGGAAGGTGGAGCGGGAAGACGTCGTTGTCTTGTCATAAGGCGTGATGGCGGTATCCACCGGCGCCATACTGATCTTTTCCAGATCCATACCCAGCGCCTGGGCCGCGATCTGAGGCAGCGTGGTGGTAACGCCCTGTCCCATCTCCGTGCTGGCGGACATGATGTACAAAGAGCCGTTCTCGTTCATCTTCACCAGAACGGACGTAGTGGAGGGAGTTCCTGTCAGCTTATTGAAGCAGGCGATGCCCTTGCCGCAGAGGTTACCCTCCTCATCCACCCAGCGGTCAGGCAGGGCGTTCCAGTCCACATTGGCAGCGGCGCCTTCCAGACACTCCGCCACCGCCATGGTCTGCATGGTCTCGCCGGTGATGCCGGTATCTCCGTTCCGCAGCACGTTTTTCAGACGCAGTTCCAGCGGGTCCATCCCCAGCCGCTCCGCGATCAGGTCCATCTGACGCTCGTGGGCCGTGGCAACTTCCGTGACGCCGAAGCCGCGGTAAGCGGTGCCCAGCGTCTTGTTGGTCATGTACACATAGCCGTCCACCTGGGCGTTGGGCAGCTTATAGGGGCCGTTGGCGGCAAAGCCCGCGTTGTAGTCCACCCGGGGATTGGTGGTCACATAGGCGCCAGCGTCCCACTCGATGGTCACCTGCTGCGCCGTCAGCGTGCCGTCCCGCTTCACGCCGGTTTTGATATGCATATGGACGGGAGAGCGGCAGACGGTGGCGGCAAACTCCTCGTCACGGCGGTAAGTCAGCTTTACAGGACGGCCTTTCGCCTTCAAGGACAGAGCGATGGCAATGGGCTCGCAGCGAACCTCATATTTGCCGCCAAAGCCGCCGCCAATTTCCGTGACGGTGAGCCGCACCTTCTCTAGAGGCACATGGAAGGTCTTGGCCAGCAGGCCCCGGATGCTGAAGGGGGACTGGCTGGGCGACCAAATATGGATCTCCCCGGACACCGGGTCCGCCTTGGCAGTAGCGGTGTGTGTCTCGATGGTGGTGTGCTGCAGCATCCCGCAGGAAAACTCGCTCTCCACGATCTCATCCGCCTCGGCAAAGCCCTGTTCCACGTCTCCCTTTTTGAGGTGGTACTGGTCTCCGATATTCGTTCCCTGCTGGGGGAAGCAGGCACTGCTGCAGTCATACCGGCTCCAATCCTCATGGATGAGGACCTCGTTTTTCATGGAGGTCTCCAGGTCATTCACCACCGGCAGCGGCTCATATTCCACCTCGATGAGCCGCACAGCCTCATGGGCCAGTTCCTCTGTGTCGGCAGCCACTGCCGCCACCGGCTCACCCTGATAGCGAACCTTTTCCTGCGCCACGACGGGCTGGTCGGCAATGAAGGACCCGTAAAGGGTGGGGAAATCCGAACCGACGACCACAGCACGAACGCCGGGCAGGGCCTGGGCCTTTTCCGTATTGACGCGCAAAACCCGGGCATGGGCATAAGGGCTGTGAAGGACTGCGCCATAGAGCTGTCCCGGCTGGTCCACATCCGCGCCGAACTGGGCGGTACCGGTGACCTTGGCAATGCCACCCTTGCGGATCTGCGTATGTCCAATGACGGCTTCTTCTCCTGTGGTATCTTTGCGGCTGACGACCAAACGGTCCCAGTCGCGGCCTTCCTGCATCATAGGAGGCTCCTTTCCTCGAAATCATCCAGCGTCAGCGGCGCACCGCCGGTCTTGGCGAAGTATCGCTTCAGCTCGTCTCCGAAATTTTTGATGTGTAAAAACATATATGCACCGACCGTATGATCCGCGTGCTTTTTTAACAGGCGGTAAATCTCCCAGTGCTGTTTCGCCAGCTCCGGCAAAGAGTTCTGCGTTACAGCTGCGGACAGCCCTGTCCACTCCACCAAGCGGAGACCCTCCCACATTCGCTTCAGTGCCGGACTGCCAGCCGCATCCACCACCAGGCCATGGAAGATGATGTCCATTTCCACGAACTCGTGGATGTCCTTCGCCGCGTCCATCCGGTGCAGCAGTTCTTCCATCTCTGCCAGCTGTTCCTCTGTAATGCGCTTGGCCGCCTGCCGTGCCGCATACTCGTCAATAAACGCACGGGTATTATAGATGTCCTCTATATCCGCTGCAGTAAGCTGCCGGACAAAGGAGCCGGAATACGGCCGCTCCTCCAGAAGGCCCATCGCCGCCAGTTCCAATATAGCTTCCCGCACCGGAGCCTGAGACACATTCAATTCTTTTGCCAGCTGCGTCTCAACGATCCGGTCTCCAGCTTTGAACCGTCCGCTTGCGATCTGCTCTTGAATGTAGCTTCGGATCTCCTTTCTAAGTGTGCCTTTCGCGATATCGTTTCTGGCCATAGGCATCCATCCTCCTGCAAGCGTTCTCGTCTATTATAATCGATTATCGTTTTTATACTATCTGATAAAACGTTGTTTGTCAATCCGTGATTGCCGCAAGACGCTGTTTTCTCTCTTTCAGATAAGCGTCAAACCGTTCTTTTGTCAGATTTACAATCAATTCCTGCGGGAAATCCAGTTCCTCCAGCAGCGTCATCAGCGGCGTCACGCTGCCCACCATGGTATAAAAATGGGCGTCGCTGGCTACGCACACCCGTTGCCGGTGTTCCTTGCAGCAAAGGATATATCGCTTCAGAGAAGGCAGGCTGCCCGGACGGTGGGCGGTGGTGGAGTTGTTGTTCAGCTCCAGCAGCTTTCCATGAGCCTGCGCCACTTGTACCATCGCTTCAAAATCGCAGGGTACGGAGGGGTCGTCTGCATGACCGATGATGTCAATATAGGGATTTTTCAAGATATTGCAATAGGTTGCCGTGTTGGCCTCCGCCATATCGCGCTCAGGAAACATGTGGGTATGGATGCTGGCAATGGCAAATTCACAGAACTTCAAATATTCCGGTGGGATATCCAAATGGTCTTCGTGATCCAGGATGTTGGCCTCCACGCCTTTATAGACCCGGATACCCTCCACCACCTCTGGCAGCATCCTTTGGCTGTGGGGGATATAAGAAGGCGCGCCGCATTCGATGGCCGGACCGTGCTCTGTCAGGCACAGACCCTTCATTCCCTTTTCCCTTGCGGCACGGCAGTTTTCGCTGAGGGTGGACCATGCGTGGCCGGAGAGAATGGTATGGGTATGGGTGTCCACTTCCGGGATCATTTTGCTTAATTGCATAAAATTCAGCGCTCCTTTTTAGTCAGTATTTTGCCTAAAATTTGCGATTTCCGTCTTGACTTTCTGTGCAAATTTGTTTACGATTTAACTGTCAATAATCGATTATCGAATTTCAGCAAGTTCAACCGCATTCTTTCTGCTTTTGAGCATAACACCCCATTTGCTCAAAATCAACCATTATCCGGGCATTTTTCTTGTTTTTCCCGCATTTATTTGTCCTCGGTTATTGACCGTCCCTTATTCCTCTTATCTGCTACAATCGATTTTCGATAGTTTGATTGGGCAGACCTCATCCGAGAAGCAGTTCTTTCTTTTGGCATTAAAAAAAGAAAAGGAGAATCATCATGAGTGACACTTCCAAGATCCTTGCCACAAAGTTCACGGACGACCGCTTCCCCATCGAATGGAAAGACGAGCAGGAAAAGAGCCTGATGTGGTTCTACGACGACCTGCACTGCCCCAACCCCATCTCCCCCCTGTACTTTGACGTCGGCGGCTGGTGGGACTGCGACGGACGCTGGGGTTCCGACTGCACCTATATGTATCAGCGGTTCGGCGCTCCCATCGGTAAGGCGTGGATCGCCAAGAATATCGGCGGCTATGTCTATTCCGCCGTCGTGCCCCCCGAGATGGACGCCGACAAGATCGGCCCCATGTTCGACTATTACGTCAAGGTCATGCCCATCTACGCCGACACCTTCCTGGATCGTTGGCACAAGATGTACATCCCCCGCCTGAAGGAAATCCAGAACGCTATGCTGGACTGCGATTTCGAGCACAAGTCCCTGCCCGAGATCATGATCCACATGGAGGACATGCTGGACATGAAGTCCGAGGCCTTCCGCATCCACTGGATCATCAACCTGGCCCAGTTCCAGGCCTCCACCGACTTCACCAACGCCGCCAAGGCTGCCGGCGCTGACGATGTCCTCATCGGCAAGATCAACGTCTCCCCCGCCGACCGTAACTGGGACTCCCTGAAGGCCCTGTGGGAGATGAAGGAAGAGGTCTGCCGTGTTCCCGCCCTGAAGGAGCTGTTCCTCTCCACCACCGATAACGCCGAGATCATGGCCAAGGTCGCCGACGTCCCCGGCAGCGAGAAGTTCCTGGAGATGATGGAGGCTTACCGCACCGAGTACGGCTTCAAGGCCATGTACACCCATGAGTTCATTTACAAGACTTGGTACGAAGACCCCACCCCCGCTTACGAGGCCGTCCGCACCTATGTCAACAACAACTACGATTACAACGCCGAGTATGATGCCTGCATGCAGTCCCAGAAAGAGGCTATCGAGCAGCTCTACTCCATGGTCAGCGATCCCGAGGAACTGGCAAAGCTCAAGCACTATCTGGAGCTGTGCGTGAAGATGGCTCCCATCACCCCCGACCATCACTTCTACATCGACCAGGGCGTCTACTCTCACATGCGCGTCGCTTTCGTCCAGATCGGCAAGGCTATGGTCCGCGAGGGTATTCTGGACGACGCCGAGGATATCTTCATGCTGAAGTATGACGAGATCCGCTGCGCCTGCTGCTCCGACTACCCCGTCAAGGAGCTGGTCAAGACCCGTCGCGCCGAGATGGAGGAAGCCCGCAAGCGTCATCCCCAGGAGTGGTACGGCACCGCTACCGAATGGCAGGTCTACAACGAGCCTTACAAGAGCCTGTGGGGCTATCCCCAGAAGTTCGAGGCCGAGCAGAAGGAGCAGGCTGAGAAGACCGAGATCAGCAAGACCGTCCTGAAGGGCATCCCCGGCTGCCCCGGCATCCAGGAAGGCATTGCCCATCTGGTGTATGACCCCTCCGAGCTGGATTCCGTCAAGGACGGCGAGGTTCTGGTCTGCAAGATGACCAACCCCGCCTGGGTCGTCTCCTTCTCCAAGATCTCCGCTCTGGTCACCGATACCGGCGGCGCCCTGTCCCACCCCGCCGTGGTCGCCCGCGAGTTTGGTGTTCCCTGCGTGGTCGGCACCCGCCGCGCCACTCAGCTCATCAAGACCGGTGATAAGGTCCGTGTTGACGGCACCCACGGCGTCGTGGAAGTGATCGGCTGATTTGTCCTCACCTGTGCGGCACCCGGAGTCCCGGCGTGCCGCACAGTTTTTCCCAACATGAAATCATTACTCCCGCCCAACTCCCGACGGGATTGAGAAAGGAACAGCAACAATGAATCAGTATCTGGCATGGTTTGATGAAATTCCCGACGAGGCGTTGGGCAGTGCGGCCGGCGGCAAGGGTGCCAGCCTGTGCCGTATGTCCCGGGCCGGTCTTCCCGTTCCCAAGGGCTTCATCGTCCGCTCCGAGATGTTCAACGCCTTTATGGAAGCCAACGGTCTGTGGGACTATGTCTTCGAGAAGCTGGCCACCATCGATTTCTCCAGTGACGCCTCCCTGATCTCCGTGGCCGCTGAGATCCGTCAGCGCATCATCGATTCCCCCGTTCCCAGCGAGATGGCCATGGACATCGTCTCCTTCTACTCCCAGATCGGCAGCGGTCATGAGCCTGTGGCCGTCCGCTCCAGCGGCACTGCCGAGGACCTGGACGACGCCAGCTTCGCCGGCCAGCAGGAGACCTTCCTCTTTGTCATCGGCAACGATGACGTGGTGAAATACATCAAGGAGTGCTGGGCCTCCCTGTATAATGACCGGGCCATCTTCTACCGCAAAGAGAAGAACTTCGACGAGCGCAGCATCTCCATCGCGGTGGTGGTGCAGTGCATGGTCAGCGCCCAGAAGGCCGGTGTCATGTTCACCTCCAACCCCATCACCAACGACCACGACACCGTGGTGCTGGAAGCCGCATGGGGCCTGGGCGAGGCCATCGTCTCCGGCATCGTGACTCCCGACAACCTGTGGATCAACAAGCACACCGGCGAGATCACCACCGAGTACATCTCCGAAAAGGAGACCATGGTGGTCCGACTCAGCGAGCGGGGCGGCACCAAGGAAATTCCCGTCCCCGAGGAACTGCGGGAAGCCCCCGTCCTGACGGACGACGAGCGCAACCAGCTGGTGGAGCTGGCCAAGAAGATCGAGGCCTTCTACAAGAAGCCCGAGGATATTGAGTGGGCCATTGTGGACGGACAGGTCTATCTGCTCCAGTCCCGTCCCATCACCACCATGAAGTAAAAAACACACTAATTTCGATAAGGAGACCTGTAATATGAGCGTTTTTACTGAAGAGCTGAAGAGCGGCAAGGCAGTCCTGCGTTTCGATGTGGTAGGCGGCCCTGAGCGCACCGGCATTGCCGAGGATATGTCCTTTTTGAACTATCGTCTGGGAACCGTTGAAGTTTCTCACGAGGTCACCAAGGCCAAGCCCGATATCATCTGGAACTATGACGAGCCCAAGAAAGCCATCCGCTATGTGGATCACCAGCTGATCCTCGATTCCTTCTGGGAAGAGGGCGAGCTGAACAAGATCATGGTCTCCATGCTGGCCAACGAGATGGATAAGTGCGGTATGCACCCCTTCCACTCTTCCTCCGTCGTCTATAAGGGCCACGGCATCCTGCTGGTGGGCGGCGAGAACAACCACGGCAAGTCCATGACGCAGTTGGAGGCCTGCAAGCGCGGCGCTCAGGTGTTCTCCACCGAGACTACCGTGATGGATGATGAGACCGGTATCGCCCTGTACGGCTCCAAGAACATCTATGTCCGCAAGCGCGCCAAGGGTACCGAGCGTTCCGATCTGGCCAACCAGGATGAGGGCGTGAAGATGTTCTTTGGGGACGAGCCTACCATGGAAATGCGTGACGAGCCCATCCAGATGGATCTGGCTATCATGCCCTGCATTGACGGCTGGTTCAAGACCGAAGTCAAGCAGATGGGTCAGTTTGAGGCTGCTTATCAGAGCTATCACTCCATGATGAATTTCTTCGGTATGAACCAGCTGCTGTCCGGCGGTGACGGTCTGGTCATGCCTATCATCGACGAAGAGGATCGCCGTCAGGCGCGCGGCGCGTTCTGTGCCAAGTATGCCGCGGGCCGCCCCTACTTCATGGTGCGCGCAAAGACTCCCCAGCTGGTTCTCGATGAGATCGACAAGCTGATGGAGCAGCTGGGCATGAACTGATAAAAAAGCCTCCGGTTTTTGCCGGAGGCATGAGGACACCTGTATGAAACTGATTTTATTGGGCGCCCCCGGCGCCGGCAAGGGCACACAGGCCGACATCCTGTGTAAAGAGTTGGACATCCCCACCATCTCCACCGGCAATATCCTCCGCGCCGCCATCAAGAACGGCACCCCCACCGGCATGAAGGCCAAGGCTTTCATGGACGAGGGCAAGCTGGTGCCCGATGACGTGATCATCGGCATCATCACCGAGCGGGTGGCCGAGGAGGACTGCAAGAACGGCTACATCCTGGACGGCGTGCCCCGCACCATCGCCCAGGCCGAGGCCCTGGAGAAGGCCGGGATCGTGTTTGACGACGTGGTCTCCATTGAGATCTCCGACGAGGTCATCATGGAGCGCATGAGCGGCCGCAGAGTCTGCGAGCACTGCGGCGCCAGCTACCATCTGGTGGCTGTGCCCCCTAAGCAGGAGGGCATCTGCGACAAGTGCGGCGGCAAGTTGGTCCAGCGGAGGGATGATGCCCCCGAGACCGTGAAAGCGCGTCTTGAGGTCTATCATAAGGAGACCGAGCCGCTGAAGGCGTTCTACGCCCAGCGGGGGCTCCTGAGATCTGTGGAGAATCAACCCACTGTGGAGGAGACCTCTCAGGCCATCCTCCATGTGTTGGGACGATAACGCACAGAACGAAACAATAAAGCAAGGAGAAATATGCCTATGTTAAAAGTTGTTGGAATTGGCGAGAGCCATTGGGCAGATTACGATCACGCCATCAGCTCCCCCGATATTGAAATCGAGCAGATCACCCCGAACGTCTATACCTTCACCGGTATGCGCGGCTGCGACCCCAGCATGGTCATGACCAGCGAGGGCGCTGTGTTTATCGATACCGCCCAGTGGTTCACTCAGCTGGAGCAGATGATCGCTTTCGCTAAGGAAAAGTGCGGCGGCATCAAGTATCTCATCAACACCGAGTCCCACATTGACCACGTCTTCGGCAATCCCTACCTGAAGAAGGAGGGCGCTACCATCATCGCCCATGAAAAGGTGCTCAACGGTTACTACAAAATCCCCCCCGCATTCAACCAGACCACTTATGAGTACAATCTGGATCTGCTGAAGCGTCAGGATCCCACCAAGGTCGACCTGCTGCTGCCCGAGGGCGAGGAGGAGATCGGCAAGCCCGACATCACCTTCACCGACAAGCTGACGCTGAAGGTGGGCGACCATACCTTTGAGTGCTACCACACCCCCGGCCACTCTCCTGAGCAGACCAGCATCTACTGCCCCGAGGAGCGGGTGGTGTTCGTGGGCGACAACATCTTCAACAACTGCCAGATCTGGTTCCACAGCATCGACTTTGACGCCCTGTTCAAGAGCCTGGATTGGCTGCAGAGCCTGGATGTGGATTACATCATTCCCGGCCACGGTCCCGTCAAGGGCAAAGAGTGCATTGCCGAGAACAAGCAGCTGATCTACAACTGGCTCAGCGTGGTGGGTGACGCCATCATCAACAAGGGCTGGACCCGTGAGGAGTGCATCGAGCGCATCAACTTCGCCGACCGCTGCCCCGTGGACATCGGCCAGCCGGAGTGCATGGAGTATATCTCCACCAACAACGCCCGTATCGCTTACGATTACATCATGCGCAAAGGCGCGCTCTAAGAGGTGCGGAATATGACTGAGCGTTCTGTCGCCATTATCGGCAAAGGTATGATCGGCATCAGCCTGGCTGTGCTGTTCACCGGCAACGGCATTCCCACCATCGTCCTTGCCAAAAACAGCGAGGTCGGTCTGGAAAAATACCGCACCTACTACAAGGATCTGATCGTCCAGGGTCTCGTCACGGAAAAACAGGCCACCGCCTGTGAAAAGCGGCTGTCCTTCACGGAAAACTACGCTGATTTGGCGGACGTTGAGGTCGTCATTGAATGTGTCACTGAAAAGCTGGAGGTCAAGTACGAGGTCTACCGCCAGATCGAGGCCAACTGCCCCCATCTGAAGGCCATCGCCTCCACCACCTCCGCCATCTCGCCCGTGGACCTGGCCAGCGGTATGTCCCAGCGGGAGAAGGTCATGGTGGCTCATCCCTACAACCCGCCCCACATGGTCCCCTGCGTGGAGCTGGTGAAGAACGACTTCACCTCCCAGGAAGCGCTGGACGCTGTCGTCACGCTGCTGGAATCCTGCGGCCGGGAAGTCTGCAAAATGAATAAGCCCGCTCCCGGCTTCATCGCCAACCGCCTGCAGCACGCGCTGTACCGCGAGGCTGTCTATATGGTGGAACAGGGCATCTGCGGTCCGGAGGATATTGATAAGTGCATCCGTTCCAGCTGGGGCCCCCGGTACACCTCCATCGGCCTGTTCGACCACTTCGACTACGCAGGTCTGGACCTCATTGCCAACATTGAGACCTATCTCTATCCCGACCTGTGCGACACCAAAACGGTCCATCCCTCCCTGCAGGAGCGTCTAGACCGGGGCGACCTGGGCTATAAGACCGGCGTCGGCTACTACGACTGGCGGGAGCGGGATATGGACGCCTTCCGCAAGAAAACCAGTGACCCCTATCTGCGGTTCTTCAACTGGAAGCTGCCGGAGGATTGAGAAGCGTTCTCTCCCTTAAAAGCCAAACCTTTCCGCAGTCAGGAGCGCGTCTATGCAGGATTTTGACATCATTGAGGGCCTTGACAATATGCAGATGGATGCTGTCATGGCCCTGCTGAAAACCACCCATTGGGCATCTAAGCGCTCCGAGCAGCAGGAACGGTTGGCAATGGAGCACTCCTTTTGCTACGGAGCACGCTGCCGCGAGACCGGCAGGCAAATCGCCTTTGCCCGTGTCGTAACGGACTATGGGACGACCTACTACCTCTGTGATGTAGTCGTTGACCCGGCCTGGCAGCACAAGGGTGTCGGACGTGCGCTGCTGGAGGCCATTCAGGAAAACCCATTGTTCCGTGACCTGCGGGGCATTCTGGTCAGCCGCGACGCACAGCCATTCTATGCCAAATTCGGTTTTGAAAAAAGTGACCGCGGTATGGTGAAACCCGCAAAAGAGTCGTAGCAGATTTTTCTGAAATCAGGGTTCCCTTTCAGCGCAGCAAGTTCTACATCAAATCATTTTGAGTCAATTTGAGTCAACAAGGGTGGAAAGACCGGGGCAACCCGTCCTTTCCACCCTTGTCATATCTTCCCGCCCGATCATGATCAGACTATATTCTGACCCTTATTCTGACCCTTACCACGGCAAAACCGGTCGGCACGCACTGACATCAAATAAGATTTCCAACACCTGCGTTCTCGATTGTCTACGTTAATGATTACTGAACAATGGCCCATTTTTGCTTAGGCGAGAGACTTGCCCGCAAAAACGCAAGTAGTTGCAAAAAGGCGCACTGAATCTTGCGGAGATTCAGCACCAGAACGGACATGGCAATCACATGAGCAGCGGTCTCCCGCAGTTTTGCGGTGACCAGTCCCATGCCGCATTTGCGCTTCGCCAGACTGAACCTGCGCTCCACTTCCACACGCTCACACTCATCCCGGTAATCCTGAGCCTTGTCTCTGGCCTCACCCTTCTTGGGACGTCCCAGTGCCGGACCGGAGAGCCAAATGCCATGTTCCTTGCAATAACTGAGATTCTCGCGGTTTCGGTAGATCTTATCCGCCAGAATGCGGCTTGGGTAATGTCCTTCCCGCTCCCGGAACCGTTCTGCCATCTCCTGCAGATTCCCAGCTTCATTGTAGGCATCAAAGGAGCAGCATTCCAGCCGTGTCCACCCATCCACAACACTGATGTCCAACTTGGCGCCAAACTCCACCGGCTTGCCTGCCTTTCCTCGTACAATGGGACGAACGAAGGGCTGGCTCACGCTGACGATCCGGTCAGGTACGCTGTGAGTGCGGTTGTCGTACATGTACTTCTGCTGTTCATAGATGGTACGGATGGTATCCAGACGTTCCATCTGTCGTGTGGTCAGAGATTTTCCAAGGGACAGTTTGCCATCAACGGCATCGAGGTCACGCCGGAGGTAAGTCAGCTGATTTCCAATTGCTTTGCGGGTCATCTTGGCGGTATGCTTGCGGCATCTGGTGTATTTCAGGTAATCCTTCCGGGCACGCTTGCGGTAAGTACGGGGCTTCTTTCCTTCCGCGGGATCATGGAGAACATCCAGAAGATTTTCGGCGTTCTCTCTGGCCTCATTGAGCAAAGAAACGTCCTGGGGATAACGGATATTGGACGGTGCGCAGGTGGCGTCCACGATCATTGTGTCGCTGTTTCCACTGCCTCCTGGGTGGTCGTCAGAGTCATCACTGTCATCCTTGGATTCTGCCTCTTTTGCCTGACGCTCCTTTGCGTCCCGTACGATCATCTCATTGATTTCGCCCAGCACTTCCGGCGTCAGCCGCTTGCGGAAGTACACCATCAAGGATGGATCAAAGGGCAATTTTTCGTCATCATAGCCGGGATAGCCGCAGAAGTACTGCAGGTATGGGTTCTCCTGGATCATAAGGGCAGTCTCTTCATCCGAGAAGCCATACTCCGCCTGAATGATGCAGGCACCCAGAGCCAGACGCAGCGGTTTGGCTACGTTGCCTTTGCGGTTGGTAAACAGAGCGGCGTACCGCTTCTCGATCTCCAGCCAAGGAATCGTCTGGGCTTTCTTTACCCAACGGTTATTTTCCTTTAGATTCATGCCAACCGGCTGCTTGAAATCTGCCAGGCTGATCTGTCCATTGCTGTAACGATACATAGCCGCCCTCCAAGTGCAAGGTTTTTGCTCGATTTTTGCTGTTTTCCTTGCACCTATTATACCACCAATGGGCTTCTTTGGCTTGAAACATAAGGCTTTTTCTATTATTCAGGATACATTACGTTATACGTTGAGTACCCTCTCCTGTAGACTTGCCAACAGTCAACATCCCCCTACCGTCCGATGCAGCACTGCCACGCTACACCGGTCTTGCTCGCAGCTTTTTTCGCGGGCTGATCATAAAGCAACCATCACGGTTAAGAAACCCTTCTTTTGCTTACTTACAAATCCAAATCCTCAAACCCAGTGACAGTTTCAAATCGCAGAGTCCGAATCTCCATCATGTGAGCCAGAAGGTCAGAAGACAATCCCAGCAAACCAGCTGTTCGCAGCAGCGAACTCATATCTGAAGCGGATAATTCAGGCTGTGCATCCAGGAAATCAAATAGTTGTGCGTAGGACAACTCTTCATTTTCACCGGGTGTGTGCGGCATGTATTGCGGTGCGCGGTCAAAATACTGCACAAGCAGATTCCGATACCAATCCCGGTCCGCGGCGGAAAGGCCCCCCGCATATTGCAGTCGCACCAGCGCCATACGGAACGAGAAATCCAGGCGAAACGCTTCCTGTGCCAAGGCGTCAAAATAAGACGGTGCTTCTCTGAAGAAATCCACCGGAACGCGCAGGATGCTGCCGAATTTCCGGTCTCCTGCCAGGATTTTATCCCGGGCCACCGGCAGGGCAATGCGGTACAGCACAGTTCCGTGAAGGTCCGCCTTATCCAGCCAAAGCAGTGCTGCACTATGGTCAAAAGCAGTTGTTGCCACTGCAATCTCACGGCTCCACCTTTCCGCAGAGCCTGCATCCAAGGCAGTGAGATGTACCACTCCGGAACTGTTAAAGCTATGAGCGCCCAAAGCGGTCACAGTAGACGGGAGCGTCAATTCTTTCAGGCTATGGCAGCCCGCAAATACGCCGACATCTGGCATCACCTGATCCGTCGCGCGCGGGAGATAACCAATCGAGGTCAATCCCTCATGCAAGACCACCTTTTCCAGACGGCTGCATTCACCGAATACGCCGGCCGGCAGTGCAGAAACGCCGCGTGGAACGGTGATTTCTGTCAGATTGTCGCAATGCCAAAAGGCGTAAGGGCCGATATGGGTCAGCGTGGAAGGCAGGGAAACAGAAGTAGGACCGCCCTCATCCAGCTGCTCGACAGTGAGGTGCTTGCTCATGCGCATACAGAAAACACTGTAACTAATTGGGGAAGAAGCGAAACTTGCGAAGTGTGTTTCCTCAATATGGCTGTTGGAAAAGGCGGTCGCACCAATGGCGGTAACCGTCTTGCCGTCCACAGCGGCCGGAATGATGGCGGGGCGCGCCAGCCGGGGCCAGCGCATCAGCGTCAGGGTGCCGTCTGCATTTTCAGCAAAATCGGCAGTCAGGGGCAGCTGTACATCGTCGATTTCCTCATGAAGATGTCCCAGACGGGCAAACTCCGCACTCACATCCGGAGCATCGCCGCCCCAGTCATCTTCCTCATCCTCCAGAAAAGCTGCCAATGCAGCGCCTGGCAGCAGTTCCTGCTTTTCCGCTACTTTTTCTTCTTCGAAATAAGGCTCACCCAGCGTTCCTTCGGGCGTGATCAGAAAACGCAGCATTTCCATGTTACACCAGCCCAGTCAAGTCGATCTGCTTGAGCAGTTGTTCTTCCTGCCGGTGCAGCAACAGGCTGCGGCTTGCCTGGAAGTAATCCTTGCTCAAAAACTGACCGATGAACGCGGTTGCTGCGGGAGTGACCGTCAGGTCATTGACGGCAAGGCTCAGCTCGGTGCCCTTTCCAAAAGCCGCTTCAAGGAAGCGCAGCATCTGACCGATCTGCTCCTGAACTTTGGTGACCTCTGCCTGCAGGACGGCCACGTCAGACTTGTAGCAGCTTCGCAGCGCCTCGAAGGGCGTGCTCCCTTCCAGATGTGTATGCCAGCCATCGCTGACTGCAAGCAGATCCAGATAGGCTTTCTGCTTCATAGCGGGGGCAGTCTTTGCCTCGGCACGCCAGGCATCCTCCAGTGACGCCAGTGCAGTTGCGGTGTCGCCGGGAGCACTGAGCGCTTCCTTTTTTGCCTTGAGACTGTTCACTGCCAGAGCAAGTGCATCATGGCGGGTCGTGCAGCGCTCCATGCCGCCGAAGATCGCTTCCAGCAGCAGGCTGACCAAGCTCATGCGCTCGTCCAGCTTGGCGGTACGGGCCTGCTCCAGCGTGGCGTCATCCCACACGCCGGAGAGTAGCTCCTCCACACGGTAGACCTGACGGTACTTTTGATACAGCTCATAATAGATCGCGAAATCGCGGGCGACCTGCTTGTTCTGCAGATACTGGGTGGTCAGGTCCTCGCTGACCGGCAGGCCCAATTCCTCATGGAACTGCAGGATCTCGCTCAGATCCTCCCATGCGCGGGGCGTCACTACCGTCAGTCCGTCTACCGTGGTTTCCACTTTGTAGAAATCATCCTGACGGATATCCAGATAGCTGATGATACAGCGGCTGACGCCGTGTTCCAGCGCATAGGCCTTCCATGCGGGATAATTCGGCTCGATCTCCAGAATTTTCAGGCGGTCACGGGTCGCGGCATCGAATTCACGCACACTCTTGTTAAAGCGGGGCGGGTTGCCGGCGGTAACGACCACCCATCCTTCCGGGATCTGGTGGCCGCCGAAAACCTTATACTGCAAAAACAGCAGCATGGCGGGAGAGAGCGTCTCGGAGACGCAGTTGATCTCATCGAGGAACAGGATTCCCTCCTTCCGGCCGGTGGTGCGCATGCAGTCATACACGCTGGCAATGATCTCGCTCATCGTGTATTCACTGACAGAATAGGTTTTGTCTCCATACTCCTTTTCCACAATGACAGGAAGGCCAATGGCGCTCTGGCGGGTATGGTGGGTCATGGAATAGCTGACCAGTCCCAATCCCATCTCGTCAGCGATCTGCTGCATGATGGCAGTCTTGCCCAGACCGGGAGCTCCCTGCAGAAACACGGGGCGCTGATGAACCAGCGGCAGGCGATAACGGCCCAGGGCATCCTTTTGAAGATAGATCTGGACGGTATTTTTGATTTGTTGCTTTGCGCTTGCAATATCCATGTCTTATTCCTCCTCGGCTTTGCGCAGCAGGCGGATGTTATCAGTGGTCAGCACCGCACGAATGGCCCAGGGCGGGACATGGGGGCTGATGCAATCATCCCTGTTAAAAATAAAGGCAGTCTTATAATCCGGCTCTTTTTCGGGATAGGTTCCTACGCCATCCGTAAAATACAAAAGACCGTTCAGGTTTGTCAAGATCCGCTTTTCCAGCAGATGATCCACATAGTCGAACACCGGGCGGAAATCGGTGCCGCCAAAGCCACGCAGCCGGAGCTTGGGGATCAACTGGGCCAGTTGGTCAAGGCTGGTGATCTGTTCTACGCTCTGCACCTCGGCATCGCACTGGATGAGATAGATGTTGACCTGGCTGGTAAAGCTGCCGCTTTGGCGAAGCACATCACAGGTCCGCTGCAGAAAGCTCTGTACGATCTCCCCCTGAACGCTGCCGGAAGTATCGATGGCAATGACAAACTCTCTGATGCGTTTTTCATCGCGGAACTCGAGCGGTTCGATCAAAGGCACATTGCCGTATTTTTTTAGGCCGTAGGTGTAGTAAATGAGGTCGAAGGCATCGTCTGAGAGCTGCATCACTTCGTTCTGGGTCCCGAAGCGGCGCAGGAATTCGCTGTAATCGCACTCCTCGAAGGTGATGGGAGCAAGACTGTCCATCAGTGCGCCTGCCCGCTTTCCATGACGGCGGCTGAAGGTTTGCAGATCGGCCTCCGCTTTCCGGGCTAACTGCTTCCACTCCTTGCGCAGAGTCTCCTGACGGCGGCGCTTCAGCGTCTCTTCCGTCTCGTCAGAGTCCTCCTGATGTCCCAGTTCATCAACCGGTTCGTCACTGGGGGTCATTTCCTCGGTCAGCTGTATCTTCTTGCCGCTGCTGTTTTTCGCATGGCGGTCTGTGCTGCGAATTGCCCAGAAGCCATGAAAATCCTGGCGGAACAATCTATGTAGCTCCGTCAGAATTTCCTGATCAAACTGCCGCTGCAACATAAAATTGTATAGTTCTTCAGCAGTCATGTGCGGACAGTTTTCTGCCAAACGAAGTCTCCAGCTCTCCTGATCCTTGTCGGAGGGAAGCGTGCAAGACAAGATATCCAGTTCGCGGATAACCTCCTCAACTGCGATATCACAGGCTAAATTCCACAAAGCAGTGTCCTTTTCCTGACGCTGGAAAGGATGCCCCAGCAGACAGTGCAGCGTGGCATGAAGCAAAACGCGCACAGGGTGGTGCTGATCTGCGTGGAAGACGCGCAGAAGCTCCGCAGGGGCATAATAAAGATAATGACCATCTGTGGCCATCACAGTGGTCAAATCGAAAAGTGGGACGGGGTGCAGCCGTTCAAGGGACGCTGAGAGAAACCGCAGATCGGCCGTCAAACGGCTATGTGCCAGTGCAAGAACTTCAGCGGCCAGTTCTTCCACGGTGTGATCCTGCGGCATAGCGACACCCCCTTGCATTTCTGCATTGTTATTATAATCCGTGCAAAAAGAATTTTCCATAGTCAAAGAGCTCCTCAAGGCTCGTACTGCGATGTACAAGCCCTCAGGAGCTCCCGCCTTCACAGTAGTATCCCTGTGAAGGCGGAAGAGGGGTAAGAGTACCCGGCCTGCCTGTTTTCAAGCAAAGCTGAAATGCTTGATTGAAAACTGATTACCGAAGGGAAGCAATCAGAACAGCAGACCGCAGGCAACACAGCCGACCACGACCATGATGACGGAAACAGCCCATGCATAAGGCAGGGTGTGCTTCTGATGGTCGCCCAGGTCCTGGCCGGACAGACCCAGCAGCAGGAAGGTAGCGCCGGTCAGGGGGCTCAGGGGGAAGCCCAGAGTCATCTGGCCCATGATGGAAGCCTTCGCAACAGCAAGAGCAGAGCCGCCCATAGCGGAAACGGCGCTGGCGATAACGGGCATAACACCATAGTAGTAAGAATCGGGGTCAAACAGCAGGCTCAGAGGCACGCTGAAGATGCCGACGATGGGAGCGATCACGGTGCCCAGCGTGCTGGGGATCACGGCGACCAGAGCGTTGGTCATGGCAGCCAGCATGCCGGAGTTCTTCACAACGCCGGTGAAGGCGCCAGCGGCGAACACGATGGAGACCATCAGGAAAGCGGCCTCAGCATGGCTGTTGATGATGCGGTGCTGCAGGCTGACGTTGGGATAGTTGACGATCAGCAGGATGCAGTAACCGATCATGAAGGTGACAGCGGGGCTGAACCAGCCCTTGATCAGGACGATCAGGACAACAACGATCAGAGCGACGTTGAAGTACCAATGCCAGCCGGTGCGGACCAGGTCGCTGTTGTTGGTGGCGGTGCTGGCCTCAGTCAGGCCGGTGACCTCCTGGGCGGGGATGCCTGCAGCGATGCGCTTGGCTTCCTTCTTACCCAGGATGATGGCAACGCCAACGCAGGCGACAAGGCCGATGATCCACGCGGGCATGATGGCGACCCACAGCTCACCGCCGGTGACCTCATAGCCGAGGCCGGACATAGCGGCGGCAGCGCGGACGGTGGGGCCGCCCCAGGGCATGACGTTCATGATACCGGCGGCCAGAGCAACCAGAGTTGCCTCGACCCACAGGTTCATCTTCATCTTCTTGAACATGGGCATGCAGGCGGGAATGGCAATCAGGAACGTGGTGGCGCCGGAACCGTCCAGGTGGCAGATGCAGCCGATGGCGAAGGTGCCGATGCAGATCTTAACAGGGTCCTCGCCGGTGAGCTTCAGAATGCGATTGATGATGGGATCGAACACACCGGCGTCAGAGCAGGTGCTGAAGAACAGAATGGCGAAGATGAACATGACGCCGGTGGCAACGATGCTGGACAGACCCTTGCCCATGTAGTCGGCGCTCAGCATGGACAGAGCCTTGGTGAGCTGGGTGCCGAAGGTGATGGTAGGAGCGACAAACTCAGTACCAGCCTTCTCTGCGGCAGCCTCAGCGGCAGTGATGATGGCCTCGGGGGCGTTCATCCAAGCAGCGATGAAGCCGGTGATCGCGGGGACGAAAATCAGAGCAATCAGCGTGGAGACCTTCTTGCTCATGATCAGGGCCAGCACCGCAACAATGGTGACAAAGCCAAGAACAGCTAACATATTGATTTCCTCCATTTTTTATATCTGTTGGATATATCTCTCTTCCTTCTCAGTACAGGCCAAAATCCTTTCGATACACGGTGGTCAGGAAAAAGATCTCGGCATATCGAAAGGATGCGGTACGCAAACCATTTTTGCGGAATCATATGCGTGCCTGCTCGCTCATCGGCACTGTGATACTCCAGCCCTATCAGCCTGCAGCACACATATGAAATACCGCATCAATGGATGTGCTTCATCATGGGATTTTTTGCGGGTAGCGTCCATTGGACAGATCAGAATACCTGCTTTTCGTGCAGGGCCTTGAGCTGCTCATCCGTCATGCCCAACATACCCTTAAAGATCTCCTCGTTATCCTGGCCCAGCTGGGGAGCGGGGGTGCGGACAGAGGGCTTGGTGCCCATGAGCTTGACAGCGCAGCCGTTGACCGTGATACGGCCCAGGGTGGGATGATCCATTTCGATGAACATCTCGCGCTCCTTGACATGGGGGTCGGCCAGGATCTGGCTGATGTCCATGATGGGGCCGGCGGGAATGCCCTTGGACAGGATCAAATTGGTGGCCTCCTCCATGGTGTAGTCCTTAAGCTTATCCTCAATGACTTCCTGGATGGCATCCTGGTTTGCCAGACGGCCGGGCATATCGACAAAGCGGGGATCGGTGACCATGTCGGGACGATCCAGGATCTCGGTGCACAGCTTCTCATACAAACGCTGGTTGCCGGCAGCGATGATGATTACGCCGTCCTTGCACTTGAATGCGTCGTAGGGAGAAACGGCAGCGTAACGGTTGCCCATACGGGGAGGCAGGACGCCGCTTTCCAGATACTTCAGCGCAGTGTTCTCGGTGGCGGCGATCACGCTGTCCATCAGAGAAACATCCACACGCTGGCCAACGCCGGTGATGGTACGGGCGTTGACAGCAGCCAGAATACCGATCGTCACATTCAGGCCGCCCAGCATATCGCCCAGAGCACTGCCTGCGCGGGTAGGAGCGCCGCCCTTGGGGCCGGTAATGGCCATCATGCCGCCCATGGCCTGACCCAGAATGTCATAGCCGGGGCGCTGGCTGTAGGGGCCGTAGCAGCCAAAGCCGGAGACTGCGGCATAGATGATGCGGGGGTTGATCTCCTTCAGCACATCATAGCCCAGACCCAGCTTGTCCATAACGCCGGGACGATAGTTTTCAACAACGATATCAGCCTTTTTGACAAGCTCCTTGAACATCTCCTTGGCCTCGGGGGTCTTGAGGTTCAGAGTAATGCCCTTCTTATTGCGGTTGATATTTGCGAAATACAGGCTCTCGCGCTCACCGTTCAGGTTCTCAGCGCGGAAAGGAGGATAACCACGGGTGTCGTCACCGCCGTTGGGAACTTCGATCTTGATGACGTTCGCGCCCATATCGGCCAGCATCATGGTGCAGACGGGGCCGGCCAGAACGCGCGTCAGGTCCAGAACCGTAAGGTTCTCAAGTGCCATATGCTCGCTCATTACAGCTCACCGTCCTCCACGTGGATTTTCATACGCATCACAGCGCTCCCCATGGACTTGCCCAGGCTGTCCAGGCGCAGGGACATGGTGGCGCCGCCGCCCAGAGCGTGCTTCATCACGAAGTTGAAGCCGCCCAGAGTGGGCACATCATAACGGGTGATCTCACCCTTGACCATATCGCCGAAGTACTCCTTCAGCTTCTCGGGAGTCACTTCACGCTCGATGATCTTGTAGTATTCCGGCTTCCGTGCGTAAACGCAAACGTTGCTGGTGTCGCCCTTATCGCCGCTGCGGCCATGGGCAATGTCATTCAGATAAATCTCAGGCATGTTACTTTACCTCCAGAATATGACTCTCAATGTTCAATGCGTCACGAGGCACAGTGGTGGGCCACAGAGCCATAACCTCCTGAACGTGAGCGCGACCGCCGAAGAAGGAAGCACCCGGAGGGCCATTCAGCTGCAGGGGGCTGATCTCGGGGATGATCTTGGCACATTCGGCCTTGTCCTCGCTGAACACGGCGATCCGCAGCACGCACTCGTTCAGATTCTTCAGAGCTTCCTCGCTCATGTCGGCAACGCCCAGATGCAGGCTGTTCAGGCCGATGAAGCTGATATGCACATCGTCAGCCTTCATGCCGCGGCGCTGCATCTTCTTCATGATGACCTCGGCGCAGTACTGGGCCTTCTCGTAGGCGTCGGGCCATGCGAAGCTCAGCATGGAAACGGTCTTCCAGCCCTTATGATAGCCGACGCACAGCTTCAGGGTGTCAGGCCGGGGCTTGCCCTTGATGCCGCCCACGCGGACGCGGTTCTCGCCCACCTGAGTCAGGGTGGCGTGGCTGACGTCGACATTGACGTCGGGGGTCAGATAGTTGGCAGGATCGTGGACCTCATACAGGAACTGCTCCTTGCAGCTCTGCTCGCAGATGACACCGCCGCAGTCGGGAGCCTTGGTGATCTCCATGGTGTCCTCGGTCAGCTCGGCAATGGGGAAGCCCAGCTCGTCCATGCGGGGCACGTTGCGCCAGTCATACATGTAGTTGCCGCCGGCGCCCTGGCCACCGCACTCCAGAAGATGGCCGGCCATAATACCGCGGGCGAGGTTGTCCCAATCGTCTGCAGCCCAGCCGAACTCATACTTCAGGGGAGCCAGGAACAGCGCACTGTCAGCAGCACGTCCAGTAATGACGACATCAGCGCCGTCAGCCAGGCAGGCCTCAATGCCCTCATGGCCGATGTATGCGTTGCAGTTGTAGATGTTCTTGACCACTTCGTTGAAGTCGCCGTCGTAGTCAAAGTTGGGGAAGGTCCAGCCATCCTTCAGCAGCTGGGGGATCTTGTCCTTGATGGAGTCGCCGGTCACATAGCCGATCTTGTAACCGGTCATGTTCTCGCCTTCGGCCCACTGCTTGATGGCATCCACGCAGCCGGTGACATTCATGCCGCCTGCGTTGGTGCAGATACGAATGTGCTTGTCCCAGGCTTCCTTACCGGCGGCCTTGAGAATGCGGGTGGTGAAGTCGGGTGCGAAGCCCTTGGTCGGGTCTTTCAGCTGCTGCTTAGCCATGATGGAGAGCGTCAGCTCTGCCAGGTAGTCGCAGCCCATGTACTGAATGTCACCCTTGCGGATCATGTGGATGGCCGCATCGGGACTATCGCCCCAGAAGCCCTGGCCACCGCCGATTGCTACTTTTTTCATTTGCTCCTGCCTCCTGAAAAAGTGGTGAATTTGACATGCCACCCGGTAGCTAAACAAGCTATAACGTTTTGGTAGAACGTTTGAGCGGCTTCTTGAGACCCATTCTAGTACAACGTTTGAGCAATGTCAATTCAGAAGTTCACACTTTGTTAAAATATGTCGATTTGATTAAAAAACCGTCCTTAATCTGTCAATCTTAACGATGTTTTTGTGTTTTTTTCTGATAGTTTTGGTTTGAACCGTGGAGAAACCCGTGCTATAATAATAAAATAGAAAAATTTGTATTTTTTGATGTGACGAGCAAGCAGGAATCGGCCTGCACGAAATCACCATTGTCAAAGCGGGAGGACTCTTCTGTGGTAACGATCAAACAAATTGCGCAGGAGCTTGGCGTCTCCGTTAGTACCGTCAGCATTGTGCTGGGCGGAAAAGCCGCCGAGCGCAGAATCAGCGAGCAGACGCAAAAGCGTATTTTTGATAAAGCTGCTGAAATGGGTTACCAGGCCAATATGGCCGCCCGCAGCTTGCGTGGCGGCAGCAATCAGCTGGTCATCGCCATGATGTGGGCGCAGGACTTTCGCGCCAGCATGATGATCCGCTTTTGGGACGGCCTGCGCCACGCACTGATGCAGCAGGAGCGAAACATCCGTCTTGTGATCTACCCGTATACAAACGACCATCTCAATGAAGTGTGCGCGCTGACCAGCGCCAGTGATTGCCACGCGGCCATCATCTGCAACCCCTCCTATGCCGACTTGAAGTTTATGGAGGATACACAGCTGGCCATTCCGGTAGTGCTGTATAATCGGCAGTGTCCCGGCTATTGCAGCGTCAACGTAGACGATGCCCGCATGGGCGCTCTGGCTGCCCGGGCTTTGGCGGATTCAGGCTGCGCCAGTGCAGCAGTGATAACCGGCCCTTCGGTGTTTGAAGGCATGGAAGTGCGTATTCAAGGCTTCACATTGGAGGCTGCCCATTGCGGCATGGCATGTCCCGCCGCGATTTACTGCGATAACAATGTCAGAGGCAGCTATGAAGCGGTGCGGAGCCGTTTGGCAAAGGAGTGGAAAGACGCATTGCCGCAGGGCATTTTCTGTGGTTCCTCCATGATCGCCCACGGCGTCATCCGTGCATTCTGGGATGCAGGTATTCATCCTGAGGATATGCCGAAGCTGGTTGCGATCGGTAACGGCTCCGAGGATGTCGACCGGGCGTCCGTTCCCAGCTTAAGCGTGGTAAACCTCCCGATGGAGAAAATGGCCGCCGAGTGCCTTGCGCTGCTGCTTGAAATCATGTCCAACAACGTAACAACACCCAGAAGTCGTATGCTGGAGACGCAATATATTGCTCGCGAAAGCTGCGGTCCTCTGACATAATTTCCCCAAGTATAAGGTTTCCGCTGCACTCATAATAGTCCCGTTTTCGGGCCATACTCGGCGATTAAAAACTTTTAAAGTGCAATGGTTTTCTGCCTCCACAGAAAAATCTGTCAGAAAGCAACCAGACTTTTCTGTGAGGTGATTTTGCGGTTACTTAAACTCATGAATATGGTTATTTGCTAATACGTTGCTAACGACCAACTCCACACTTTGTGAACAGGCGCTTGCTGGTGGCAAACGGAATATTGCAGCAGGCAGCAATTTCCTTGAAGCACTCCATGTTCTCGCACAGAGCACGTTCTTCAAGAAGCATGGGGAGCAAACTCCTCCGGCTTCTTGGTGAGAGTCTTTTCCATCCGTTGTTTGAAAAAATATTGACGGCTCAAATTCTGCAAGGCGCAGGCAGGACATACATTGATGGCAGCATTTTGATCTTCTTTTTATTTGGATTTGACCCTTATTCTGACCCTTACCACGGCAAAACCGGTCGGCACGCACTGACATCAAATAAGATTTGCTTCTCAAAAAAGCCTGGAATTGCAACACTTAGCGGCACTTGGAGGGACACCCCGGCACATGGAAAAATCCAGTATATACCAGTTCGAATCCCTCCTTCTCCGCCAAAGAAAACCTTGTAACTATGAAGTTACAGGGTTTTCTTTTTTGTTTCCAGGTCTTTTTTACATCCCGCATGCGTGGAGACCGTTGGGATGCACCGGACAGATATCCGTTCCGCCCGCATGAATGTCCTTTCTCCTTCATAGATTTTATCAATGATGCGAGGAGGGACTACCATGAAAAAAGTCATTGCTCTGCTGGGCGCCGTATTGCTTTTAACCGTCGGAGCCCGTGCGGTGGAAGTGGCGGCGCCGTCCGCGCTGCTGATGGAAAAGGAGACCGGCACCATCTTGTACGCCAAGGACGAGCACGCCAAGCTGGAGCCGGCCAGCGTCACCAAGGTCATGACCATCCTGCTGACCATGGAAGCCATCGACTCCGGCCAGCTGTCCTACGACACTGTGATAACGGCCTCCGCCCATGCCTGCTCCATGGGCGGGAGCCAGATCTGGCTGAAGGAACACGAACAGATGACGGTCAGCGACATGCTGAAGGCCGTCTGCGTCGTCTCCGCCAACGACTGCGCCGTGGCCCTGGGGGAGCAGATCGCCGGCAGCGAGGAGGCCTTCGTGGAGCGCATGAATCAGCGGGCCAAGGAGCTGGGCATGAACGACACCACCTTCAAAAACGCCACCGGCCTGCCGGCGGAGGGCCACGTCACCTCCGCCCATGACATCGCCGTCATGTCCCGGGAACTCATCAAAAACCACCCGGACATCCGCCAGTACACCACCATCTGGATGGACACCCTGCGGGACGGCCAGTCCTCCCTGGTGAACACCAACAAGCTCATTCGCTTTTACGAGGGCGCCACCGGACTGAAAACCGGGTCCACCGACAACGCCCTCTACTGCCTTTCCGCCACGGCGGAGCGGGACGGCATGGAGCTGGTGGCCGTCATCATGAAGGACGCCACCTCCGCCCAGCGGTTTGAGGACGCCAAGACACTGCTCAGCTACGGCTTTGCCACCTACGCCCTGAAAAACGTGACGCCGGAGACGCCGCTGGCGCCCATCCCCGTGACGCTGGGGACCCAGGCCACCGTCCAGCCGGTGCCGGGAGAGGGCACCGCCCTCCTGCTGGAAAAGTCCAGGGCGGGAGACCTGCGGCAGACGGTGACGCTGGCGGAGACTGTGGAAGCTCCGGTGGAAATGGGCGCTCAGTTGGGAACGCTCACCGTGACCTCCGGCGGTGAAACCGTGGCGGAGATCCCCCTGCTGGCCGGTGAAGAGGTCCCCCGGGTCACTTACAGGCAAATGCTGCTGCGTCTGCTGAAAACGGCCTTTTTGGCAGGCTGACAAGGAACTTCTTCTTTTTTCCATGCTTCCCCGACGGATTCCTCTTGCCGCACATGGCAATGGATGTTATACTTTTCCTAACAGGACTGCGGGGCACACCTCGCCCCGGTGCAAAAGAAAGGAAGCGTACTTATGTTGGATGTGAAGCTGTTTGAGATGCAGAGCTTTCTGCCCCTGCCCTACAAAGAGGCTCTGGCGCCCCGGCTGAAGAAGGCTCAGGAGAAGCTGCAGAACGGCACCGGCGCCGGCGGCGAGTTCACCGGCTGGGTCCACCTGCCCCGGGACTACGACAAGGAGGAGTTTGCCCGCATCCAGGCGGCGTCCGCCCGCATTCAGGCCGATTCCCAGGCTCTGGTGGTCATCGGCATCGGCGGAAGCTATCTGGGCGCCCGGGGCGTCATCGACTGCCTGTGCTCCCCCAACTATAACCTGAAAAAGAAGAACACCCCCAACATCTACTTCGTGGGCAACGGTCTCTCCGCCGACGCCATGCAGGAGGTGCTGGATCTGGTGGCGGATGTGGACTTCTCCGTCAACGTGATCTCCAAGTCCGGCACCACCACCGAGCCCGCCGTGGCCTTCCGCTTCTTCCGGGAAGCCCTGGAGAAGAAGTACGGCAAAGAAGCGGCCGGCAAACGCATTTACGCCACCACCGACAAGGCCCGGGGCGCCCTGAAGTCCCTGGCAGATGCCGAGGGCTGGGAGACCTTCGTGGTGCCCGACGACATCGGCGGCCGTTACTCCGTGCTGACCGCCGTGGGCCTGCTGCCTATCGCCGTGGCCGGTGTGGATATCGAGGCCCTGATGCGGGGCGCCGCGGAGATGATGGAGGTCTGCGCTGACGGCTCCTACAACTCTCCCGCCTGGGAGTACGCTGCCATCCGCTACCAGCTGTACCGCTCCGGCCGCCCCATTGAGCTGCTGGCCTGCTACGACCCCGCCTTCCGCTTCATGAGCGAGTGGTGGAAGCAGCTCTACGGTGAGAGCGAGGGCAAGGACGGCAAGGGCCTGTTCCCCGCCAGCGTGGACTTCACCGCCGACCTGCACTCCATGGGCCAGTACATCCAGGAGGGCAAGCGCCTCATGTTCGAGACCGTGGTGCGGCTGGGCGCCTCCAACACCCAGGTGTACGTTCCCAGGGACGAGGCCGACGGCGACGGTCTGAACTTCCTGGCCGGGGAATCCATGGACTTCATCCGTGACCGGGCTATGGAAGGCACCCTGCTGGCCCACACCGAGGGCGGTGTTCCCAACATCATCGTGGAGACCGACGGCAAGACCCCGGAGGCCCTGGGTCAGCTGATCTACTTCTTCGAATACGCCTGCGGCCTGTCCGGTTATCTACTGGACGTGAATCCCTTCGACCAGCCCGGTGTGGAGGCCTACAAGAAGAACATGTTCGCCCTGCTGGGCAAGCCCGGTTACGAGAGTCGGAAGGCTGAGCTGGAGGCCAAGCTGAATAAATAACGAAAAAAGCGGCGGCAAAAGCCGCCGCTTTTCACTTTTCCCGTCGTATTGTCAATGGCTAATATCCACAAAGAAAGAGTTTGCTTTTTTGCATTGTATTTTCCATTTCTTTATGCTATGCTTAGTGTAGCAACGTTCCCCCGCAAATAAAGGACAGGAGTGATTTACTATGGTTAGACTGATTATGGGCATGAAGGGTTCCGGCAAGACCAAGCAGCTCATTGAATTGATCAACAACGCGGCAAAAGACGAGCCCGGCAACGTGGTTTGCATCGAGGCCAACCGCAACATGACGTATGATATCCACTATCATATCCGTCTCATCGACGCGCAGGAGTACCGTCTGAACAACTACGACCTGATGCGCGGCTTTATCAGCGGCCTGTACGCAGGCAACTACGATATCACCCACGTGTTTATCGACAATCTGTGCAAGATCACCGGCCACGACGTGGACAAGGAGACCGAGGAGTTCCTGAACTGGCTGGATGTGTTCGGCGAGCAGAACAACATCAAGTTCACCGCCACCATCAGCGCTGACACCTCTGCCGCCACCGACGCTATGCAGAAGTATCTGTAACGTATATAAATACTGCAAATTCAAGCCCCCATCCCGTTCGGGATGGGGGCTTTTCTGCTCTGCTTGTATATTTTGCGCTCAGCGCAGGCCGGACAGCAGGTCCGGGCTGGCAGCAGCCCAGTTATCCAGGCACAGCTGTCCCACGCCGAAGGCCTGGGCCATCTGCAGCCGGGCGGCCGCCGCCTGCCGGTCCAGATACCAGACCACCACTTCCTTCTTGCTGCTGCCCACCGTGCCGGTGAGGTAGGCGCAGGCGTAGCGATTGGAGTAGTGGAAGCCTGTTTTGGGGTCGGCCAGCAGAGCTTCATATTCTTCCTGGGTGAGGCTGTACTTCTTCTGCCCGCTCCAGGCGGAGACACCGGTGGTCACCATCAGAGCCAGCTTCCCGCTGTCGATGCTGTCGCACAGGGTTCCCAGGGCGTAGTAAATCTCCTCCAGGGGATCCACCGGAGCGGTGGGAAAGCCGTCGGAGAAGGTCTCATAGAGGGCAAGCCGCAGCACCAGCCGGTCCGCCGCCGCTGCCAGGGCCTCATATTCATAGCCGTAGGTCTTGCCTGTCCGGGAGGGTGCCTCTGCCAGCACATACAGGAGCTTGTCCCCCAGCGCTTTGTCCAGTGCCTTCACCAGATTGGTCATGGCACCGCTTTTTTGGGTGCTGAGTGCGGGGACCTCCAGCAGGACACCGTCATAGCCGCCGGCGGAGACTTCTGCTGCCACAGTGCCCGCGGTCCCGATGGCGGTGCCGTTCAGGGCGGAGGGGCCGCCGGTGAGGTACAGCAGCTTTTTGGCCCCGGCCTGTTTGGCAGCTTCCAGGATCGAGGCTGCTTCCTTCTGATCCATGGTGGTGTTGACCATGGGCTTACCGTTCACAACGATCAGGCGGCCCGCCGGGACCGCCACCGCCTCCAGTCCGGTGAAATCTCCGGGTGCGGAGGCCACCGCGATCTGTCCCGGTCCCGTCTGATGGAGTTTGTCGTACAGCCGCATCAGGATGACCGCCACCTGCTCCCGGGTGGCGGCCCGGTTCGGAGAGAAGGTGTCCGCCGTGGTGCCGCTCACCAGTCCCAGATCATAGGCCATGGTGATATAGCCGGTATTGGTAGTCACGTCCCGGAAGGGCATGGGCAGATCCTGGGCCAGGCCGGCGATGGTGCCGTAGCCCATGGCCCGCACCAGCATCACCGCCAGTTCCTCCCGGGTGATGGGGTCGTTGGGGCGGAAGTGCTCCCGCTGGTCGGTGAGGGCCCCATGGCTGTAAGCGGCCTCCACGGCGCCGGCATACCAGGCGTCCGCAGGGACATCCTGATAGATGGCTTTGGCAGGGGCAGTGGTCTCCCAGCCGAAGAAACGGCACAGGACCACCGTGAAGGCGGACCGGGTCATCTTCTGGCCCAAGCCGAACCGGGAAGCGGACTGGCCCTGAAAGAACCCCAGCTCCACACAGCGCCGGATGCTCTCTCCCGCCCAGTGGTTGGCCGGCACATCGGCAAAGCCCGCCGCGGCGGGCACTGTCAGGCCGCCGGCCAGCACGGCGCACAGGGTCAGGCAGCACAGCAGCCGTTTCAGTTGCTTTTTCATCATTCTTTCGCTCCTTTGGGCACATTTCGGTGCCAAATTGTCTTTACTATACCAGAATTTTCAGCAGCCGTCAAACCGAACCTGTCGAAACCGGCGGAAACCATTCAGAAGTTTCAAAATTCATTCTTTACCTGACATTGCTTTTCTGCTATAATAAATTAGTTATTTTAGATTCATTTTTCAATATTCACAGAAAGGAGGGACGTCCTGTGAAATTCCAAAAATGGAACATCGGCTCGCCGCAGGAGCAGGATGTGGCCCTCCTGCGAAGCGCCGGATATCCCTATCTGCTGTCCACCGTGCTGGCCGCCCGGGGGATCACTTCGCCGGAGGACGCGGCGGAGTTCCTGGACCGGGAGCGGCATCTGACCATCTCCCCCATGCGGATGCGGGATATGAATAAAGCCGTCAGCCGCATCCAGCGGGCCATCAGTGACGGGGAGACCATCGCCGTCTTCGGTGACTATGACGTGGACGGCATTACCTCCACTGTGCTGCTGCTGGACTATCTGAAGAGCTGCGGTGCCCACTGCCTGCGCTATATCCCCCGCCGCATTGAGGACGGCTACGGCCTGTCCAAAGACGCCATTCAGGGGCTCCACGATCAGGGTGCCTCCCTGATGATCACCGTGGACTGCGGCATCACCGGCAACGAGGAAGTGGATTTTGCCAATTCTCTTGGTATGGATGTGGTGGTCACGGACCATCATGAGTGTAAGGAGGCCCTGCCCAACGCCGTGGCCGTGGTGGACCCCCACCGGCCGGACTGCCCCTACCCCTTCAAGCATCTGGCGGGCGTAGGCGTGGCGCTGAAGCTGGTGCTGGCCCTGGGCGGTGAGAACCGGGAAGACGCCCTCTTTGCCCGCTACTGCACCCTGGCCGCCATCGGCACCGTTGCCGACGTCATGCGGATGGAGGGTGAGAACCGGACCATCGTGTCCTGCGGCCTGGAGGCCCTGCCCCATACGGATTTTGTGGGTGTGCACGCCCTGTTGAAGGAGGCGGGCCTGCTGGGCAAGCCTATCACCTCCATCCAGATCGGCTTTGTCCTCTCCCCCCGCATCAACGCGGCGGGCCGCATGGGCGCCGCCGACCTGGCGGCGGATCTGCTGGAGACCGACGACCCCGCCCGGGCGGAGGAACTGGCCAGGGAACTGTGCGACCTGAACCGGGAGCGGCAGGCGGTGGAGCAGGCCATCTGCGCCGACGCCATCGACCAGATCCAGAAGCTGCGCAGTGAGGAGCGCAGCGCTCTGGTGCTGTCCAGCGAGGACTGGCATCAGGGCGTGGTGGGCATTGTGGCCTCCCGTCTCAGCGAGAAATACTCCTGTCCCAGCTTTATGATCCATCTGAAGGACGGCACGGGCAAGGGCTCCTGCCGATCCTACGGCGGCTTCAACCTGTTCGCGGCGCTGGAATCCTGCTCCGACCTGCTGGACGGCTACGGCGGACACGAGCTGGCCGCCGGCTTCACCATCCCCGAGGGCAACATCGACGCCTTCCGCCAACGGATGAACCGCTACGTCCGGTCCGCCATGGACGGCGTGCTGCCGGTGTCCTCCCTGGAGCTGGACGCCGCCATCGCCTGTCCCGGCGAGGTGACATTGGACCAGGTGGAGCAGCTGAGCCTGCTGGAGCCTTACGGCGCCGGAAACCCCCGTCCCGCTTTCGCTCTGCTGGGTGCCACGGTGGACGCTATCCAGTCCGTAGGCCAGGGGCGACACCTGAAATTCAGGCTTTCCAAGGGCACCTGCCGGTTTGACGCCATCTTCTTCTCTGTGACGGAGCAGGAGTGCGGCGTCACCGCCGGCAGCCGGGTGGACGCCGCCTTCTACCTGCAAGCCAATACATTTCGCGGGAATACAACGCTGCAGCTGCAGCTGATCGACATTCGCCCCTCCCTGGTCCCCAGCCGCCACGAGGCGGCGGACCTGGAGCTGCTGGACCGGCTCATGACCGGCGGCCCCGTCACGGCTCAGGAGACGGCCCGGCTGGGCGCCTCCCGGGACCAGTTCGGCGCCTGCTGGCGGGTGCTGGAGCGGCACCTGCGCCAGGGAAAGGCGGAGGAGGACACCCTGCCCTATCTGCGGCGGCTGGCCGCCCAGTCCGGGGGCAGCGAGAGCTTTCTCCGCACGGCGCTGGCGCTGCAGGTCTTCCGGGAGCGAGGGCTGATCTCCATGACAGTCCAGGGTGACCGGACGATCCTCTGTCTCAACACCACCCAGGGCAAGGTGGACCTGTTCGCCTGCCCCTATCTCTCCCGTTTGCGGGATGACCCTACTGACCGAAACCGAGGTGACCAGGCATGACCCTGCAGGAACAATACGACCTGTTGGAAAAAACCATACGAAGCTATAACGCCGCGGCGGACTTTGACCAGATCCGCGCCGCTTTTGAATACGCGGACAAGTGCCACGAGGGACAGAAGCGGAAAAGCGGCGAGCCCTATATCATCCATCCCCTGGCAGTGGCCCAGATCGTGGCGGACCAGAAGCTGGACAGCGAGTCCATCATCGCCGCCCTGCTCCACGATGTGATTGAAGACACGGAGGCCACCCACGAGGATGTGGCCCGGCTCTTCTCCCCCACCATCGCCAACCTGGTGGAGGGCGTCAGCAAGCTGACCCGGATCCAGTACGCCACCAAGGAAGACGAGCAGATGGAGAACCTGCGGAAGATGCTCTTTGCCATGAGCAAGGACATCCGGGTCATCCTCATCAAAATTTCCGACCGGCTCCACAACATGCGCACCATGGAGTACCAGTCTCCGCCCAAGCAGAAGCAGAAGTCCCTGGAGACCATGGAGATCTACGCACCCATTGCCCACCGGCTGGGCATGCAGCGCATCAAGTGGGAGCTGGAGGACCTGTCCCTGAAATATCTGGACCCCGTTGGCTACGAGGAGATCGTCTCCAAAACCGAGGCAAAGCGGCCCGAATATGAGGCCTTCATGCAGCGCACCCGGGACCAGGTGGACCAGCGGCTGAACGAGCTGGGCATCCAGCACATCGTCTACGGCCGCATGAAGCATCCCTACTCCATCTACCGGAAGATGTTCAATCAGAACAAGTCCATCGACGAGATCTTCGACCTGTTCGCCTTCCGGGTCATCGTGGAGAACGTGGGCGACTGCTACAACGTTCTGGGCGTCATCCATGATCTTTACAAGCCCATTCTGGGCCGGTTCAAGGACTATATAGGCACTCCCAAGCCCAACGGCTACCAGTCCCTGCACACCACCGTCATGGGCAACGACGGCTATCCCTTCGAGGTGCAGATCCGCACCCGGGAGATGCACGAGATCGCCGAGTACGGCGTGGCCGCCCACTGGAAGTACAAGCAAAACGGCCAGGGCTCCGGCACGGAGGGCCGCTACGAGTGGGTCCGCCGCCTGCTGGAAAATCAGGAGGGCGCTGACGCCGAGGAGTATATCCACTCCCTGAAGATCGACATGTTCTCCGATGAGGTGTTCGTCTTCACTCCCAACGGCGACGTGCAGAATCTGCCCGCCGGCGCCACCCCCATCGACTTCGCCTACGCCATTCACTCCGCCGTGGGCAACCGGATGGTGGGCGCCAAGGTCAACAACCGCATCGTGACCCTGGACCACGTGCTGAAAAATGGCGACATCGTGGAGATCCTCACCGCCAAGAACGCCAAGGGCCCCAGCCGCGACTGGATGAAGATCGCCAAGAGCACGGAAGCCCGCAGCAAGATCCGCCAGTGGTTCAAGAAGGAGCGGAAGGAAGAGAACATCGCCAACGGCCGCGCCTCCTTTGAAGCGGAGCTGAAGCACTGCGGTCTCTCCATGCGGGATGTGACAGACCCGGAGGTCCTGCCGGGCATCCTGAAAAAGGTCTCCTACCCCTCTTTGGAAGAGATGTACGCTGCCATCGGCTACGGCGGCTTCTCCGCCCAGAAGGCCGTCAGCCGGATGCAGGGTGAGCTCCAGCGGGTCGCCAAGCAGCACCAGCTGGAGCAGCAGGCGGCGGAGGCCGCCGAGGCCAAGCCTCCCAAGGAGGAGACCCGCACGCCGGAGCCCAAGAAGATCAAGAGCGAGCAGGGCATCATTGTGGAGGGGCTGGACAACTGTCTGGTGAAGTTCTCCAAGTGCTGCACCCCGGTGCCCGGCGACGAGATCGTGGGCTTCATCACCCGGGGTTACGGCGTGTCCGTCCACCGGGCGGACTGCCCCAACGCCTCTCCGGAAAAGCGGGCCTCTCCCGACCAGGCGGGCCGCTGGATCAAGGTCTCCTGGGGCAGCGACACCAATGAGAGCTATCCCACCATTCTGGAGGCCCTGTGCAAGGACCGCCACAACCTGCTGCTGGATATCTCTGCCGCCCTGTCCACCACCAACACCTTCGTGCTGGGCATCAATACCCGCTCCACGGAGGACGGCTTCGCCATCTGCCGTCTGGAGGTCCGCATCCGGGACGGCCAGCAGTTGACGACACTGATGAACAAGCTCCATCAGATCTCCGGCGTGCTGAGCGTGACGCGGCCATCGGGTTAATGTGGGCTTCAAGAGGGGGCAGGCCCCCTCTTGAGAATCTCCCCCCACCAGTGACGCCGCGTCACTGGTGTCGCCGCCCAGGGCGGCTAGGTCAAGGTATTTTCGCCACGTACACGCCGCGGCGAAAATGATTGAATATTCTTGATTTGCCGTAGGCAAATCAACTGGGGGAACCTGCGGTTCCCCCCTAGCCCCCTCCCCCGGTTGCTGCAAATGGAGCGGCAGCAGAAAGAGGAACTGGTCCATTCGAT
>NZ_JAFBIV010000019.1 GCF_021531915.1 Oscillibacter valericigenes
GCCCTGTTGCCCTCCCCCGTGCAACAGCGCAAAAAAAGACCGCCCCGCTTGACATTCGGGACGGGTATGGTATGATGAATTTGCCCCTCATGGGGTGGGCGCTGCACCAAACGGCAGGCGGGAGGCCACATCTCCGAAAGGAGGTGGTCGATATGCCAATTACGATCACGCTACATATCTTCGGATATACAGTGACGATCCGTATAAAAGGCAGAAACCGCCACCCTGGCCGGTGACGGTTTCTTCATGAAATTGTCCACTTAACCATGGGCTGACCGCTTGTCGCAGCGCCCTTTCTATGCTTATGATATCACATCCGCCCCGAATGTCAAGGGGCGGATATTTTTATCCCTTCACCCGCAGCTTCAGCTGCTCCGCCGTGATGGCGTAGCCCTGCGCTGTCCAGGCGTCGTGGGGCACCGGGCCGGTCAGCGGCTCTCCGCCGCGCTGGTGGATGGCCTCAACCACCTTGTCCAGCAGCCGGGGGTTCTTCACCAGGATTGGCCCCGTCAGCTGGCTTGCCAGCACGTTTTGGAACCGGAAGCCCTCCGGCGTTTTCGGGCCGTCGTTGCCGTAACCCAGCTCCACCGCCGTCAGCAGCGGCGTCTCCACCCCGGAGATGTCCGCGCACTTGTTCATGAAGCCCACCACCGCCTCGGGGTACAGGTCCGTGTGGCCGTAGACGTCCTCCACGTACCGCTTTTTGCCCTGGACGGACGTAAAGTCCCCCAGGCCGATGCCGTCGTATGCCTTGCCGTCCGCGTCCGTGATGGTTTTTCCCAGCAGCTCCATGGCCGTCCCGGCGAAGAGCATGCTCACGCCGTCCTCCGCCAGGGCCTTTACGCTCTCGCCGTACCGGGCGAAGTCCGAAAGAGCCGCCTTCTGGGCGTGCTCCGTGCCCGCGCCCATGTACAGGAAGTCCGCGCCCGTCAGGTCCGCGTCCCGGCCGGGAAGGACCGTCTCCACCGTCACGGTGTCGCCCAGGGCCTCCAGCGCCCGTTTCAGCACGGACACGTTGGCGTAGCTGCCGTACAGGCTCATGAGGTCGGGGTAGAAATGAATGATCTTGATGGTCATGCTTCACGCCTCCTTCTGCACTGCCGGGAGGTCCAGCAGCTTATCCCGGTCCGAGAAGCAGGTCACCACGTACAGGTCCTCCCCGCCCTCAGCTGCCAGCTGGGCCGCCGCTTCGCCGATGTCCGGCACCACGGACCAGTTTTTCACATCCGTGAAGCTGAACCGCTCCGCCAGGTCGTTGCAGTACCGGCCCGACAGGAGCACCTTTTTCACGTGGGGTGCCGCCAGCTGGCCGAAGTCGATGTCCCACAGCCAGCTTGTCTCGCTGGTGAAGTATTTGCGGCTCACCGCGTCCACGATCACCAGCACCACGCAGTCCGCCTTGGTGGAGGCCACGTAGCGGAGGTTGGTGTCGTAGGCGATGGAGTTTTCGTGCTTGCTGGTCAGCAGCGTGCCGTGGTGCTGGCCCAGGGTGAACTTCTGCATCCGGCCGTTTTTCAGAATGTAGTTGTTGATGACGCCCCGGGCGGTCTCCGCCCCCACGCCGCACTCCCGGCAGGCGGCGTAGGCCGCCAGGATGTTGTAGACGTTGTAGATGCTGCGGAAGGCCAGGTGGATGTCCACCGCGCCGTCGATGGTCAGGGTGCCGCTGTCCAGGTCCACCGCCGTGGCGGTGTAATCCGTGGCGGGTTTGGCGTGGCCGCAGGATGTGCAGCGGTAGGCGCCGATGTGGTTGTAGTGGACGTAGTCGTAGGTCATGGGGGCGTGGCAGATGGGGCAGTAGGCGCCGTCGTGGTACACGCCGGTGGGGGCGTCCACCGAGATGGCGCACTTGTCCAGGCCGAACCACTTCACCTTGCCGTGGCCCTGGGCGAAGCAGCTGGACAGGGGGTCGTCGGCGTTGAGGATCAGCTCCGTGTCCGGGTGCAGGGCGGGCAGAATGGCGTCGTAGACCCACTCCGGGTGGCCGTTGCGGGTGAGCTGGTCCCGGTACAGGTTGGTGATGACGAACTCCGTGGGGTGGAAGAACCGGAAGCTGAATTTGGCATACCGCTCGTCGCTCTCCAGCAGCAGCACGTCGGCCTTCACCCTTCCGCCCAGGGTGGCGTGGGTCAGCACCAGGGTGGTGACGCCCTCGATCTGGTTGGAGCCCTCCTCGTTGTAGACCACGTGCTTGCCGTCCGCCCGGAGAATGGCGGCGATCATCTCCACGGTGGAGGTCTTGCCGTTGCTGCCGGTGACGGCGATGATGTGGGGCGGCAGCTGCACCCGGGACAGGATGTCCGGGCAGATCTTCAGGGCGAATTTGCCGGGCATGGAGCTGCCCTTGCCCACCAGCTTGCCCACAAAGCGGCCCAGCTTGCAGACCAGGATGGCCAGAAACATTCTCATGGTGATTCCTCCTTGGAGGCGGCCGGCGCCGTCTCGGTGAAAAATGTCCGCACCGCCCGGTTGAAGGCAGTGGGCTCCTTGTTTGCGATGAAATGGTCCCCGGGGATCAACGCCAGCCGGGCACCGGGGATGCTGGCGGCGATGAGGCGGCTGTGGGATTCCCGGATCATGTCCTGTGTGCCTGCGATCACCAGCACCGGCATGGTCAGTTTCCCCAATTCCGCCGGGGCGATGTGGGGCTCCTTGACCATCAGGCCCAGCAGCTCTGCTTTTGCCCGGGCCTCGGGGCTTTTGAACAGCGATGCCAGATGGTAGCCCGCCACGATGGGCAGCTGCACCGGCATCTTCACGCCCTTCGGGTCCAGATTGGCGCCGTTCAGAATGAGACGGTGCACCCGGTCCGGGTGCCGCAGGGCAAAGGTGAGGGCGATGTTGCCGCCGTCGCTGAAGCCCAGAATGTCCGCCCGGTCCAGCCCCCGTTGGTCCATGAAGGTCAGCAGGTCATCGGCGAACTGGGAAATCGTGAAAGGTGCGGTGCCCCGAGGAGAGTTCCCGTGGCCCCGGGTGTCGATGGCGTAGACGGTAAAATCTTTGGAAAACTCGGCGATCTGGTGGACGAAATAGGTGCCGTCTTCTCCGTTGCCGTGGAGCAGCAGAAGGGACGGACCACTTCCCTGCTTGGTGTAAAACAGTTCGATGTCCATAGGCTCACCGCTCCAGCCAGATCATCAGGGCCGTCACGTCGGCCGGGGATACGCCGCTGATGCGGCTGGCCTGTCCCAGGTCCAGAGGACGGATGGCGCTCAGCTTTTCCCGGGCCTCCAGGCGGAGCCCTTGGATGGCGCTGTAATCCAGGTCGGCGGGCAGCTTGCGGCGCTCCATTTTACGGAAGTCCTCCACCTGCTTCTGCTGGCGCTGGATATAGCCCTCGTATTTCACACTGATCTCCACCTGCTCCGCCACATCCGCCGGCAGCTCCGGCCGGGTGGGGTCGAAGGGGGCCAGTTCGCCGTAATGAAGCTGGGGCCGCCGCAGCAGGGCCACCATGGGGCAGCCGTCGGTGACGACGGCGGTCCCCTTCTCCGCCAGGAAGGCGGACAATTCAGGGGACGGAGCTGCCCCGGTGTGAGTCAGGCGTTTGATCTCCTTCTCCACAGCCGCGTACTTTTCCTCCACGGCCCGGAGACGTTCTTCGGAAACCAGGCCGATCTCATAGCCCCGCTTCGTCAGCCGCTGGTCGGCGTTGTCCTGCCGCAGCAGCAGGCGGTACTCGCTGCGGGAGGTCATGATGCGGTAGGGCTCATTGGTGCCTTTGGTCACCAGGTCGTCGATGAGGGTGCCGATGTAGCTCTCCGACCGGGAGAGGATAAAGGGGGTCTGTCCGTTCAGCTTCCGGGCGGCGTTGACGCCTGCCACAAAGCCCTGGACGGCGGCTTCCTCATAGCCGGAGGAGCCGTTGAACTGGCCCGCGCCGTAAAGACCGGGGACAGACTTGACCTCCAGAGTGGCGTTCAGGGCCAGGGGGTCGATGCAGTCGTATTCGATGGCGTAGGCAGGCCGGGTCATGACGGCATGGCGCAGGCCCGGCACGCTGTGGAGCATCTGGATCTGGACCTCCTCCGGCAGCGAGGAGGAAAAGCCCTGGATGTACAACTCCTCCGTGTTCAGCCCCATGGGCTCCACAAAGAGCTGATGGCGCAGCTTGTCCGGGAACCGGACGATCTTCGTTTCAAAAGAGGGGCAGTACCGGGGACCGATACCCTCGATGAGGCCGGAGTACATAGGCGCCCGGTCCAGGTTTTCCTGCACGATGCGCTTCGTCTCCTCCGTGGTCCAGGTGAGCCAGCAGACGGCGGTGTTTTCCGGTTGATGGCCGGTGGAATAGGAGAAAGGCACGGGAAGGGTGTCTCCCGGCTGGATCTCCATCTCGTCAAAGTCCACTGTCCGGGCATTGACCCGGGGCGGCGTGCCGGTCTTGAACCGGCGCAGGGGCAGGCCCAGCTTCAACAGGGAATCCGTCAGACGCAATGCGGCGTGCATACCGTCGGGGCCGGAGTCCTCCACGCACTCACCGATGATGGTGCGGCCGGTCAGATAGGTGCCGGTGGCCAGAATGACGGCTTTCACATCGAACACCGCTCCAGTGGACAACACCACGGCGGAAACGGCGCCGTTCTCGGTCCGGACCTCCACCACTTCCCCCTGCCGGACGGTCAGGTGCGCCTGCCGCTCCAGGGTGTGCTTCATGCGTTCCTGGTATTTGCGGCGGTCCGCCTGGGCCCGGAGAGACCAGACGGCGGGGCCTTTTCCTTTGTTCAAAAGGCGGTACTGGATGCAGCACTCGTCGGCGGCCCTTGCCATCTCGCCGCCCAGGGCGTCCAGCTCCCGCACCAGATGGCCCTTGCCGGTGCCGCCGATGGCGGGGTTGCAGGGCATATTGCCCACGGCGTCCATGTTGATGGTGAACACAATGGTCTCCAGCCCCAGCCGGGAGGCGGCCAGGGCGGCCTCGATGCCGGCATGTCCGGCGCCGATGACGGCGATATCAAATTGTCCGGCGTGAAATTCAGTCATGCAAATCATCCTTTATGAAGGGTCACCACCGCCACCTCCGGGCGGTTGAACAGGCGGAAGGAGGGGCCGGAGTTGCCCAGTCCCCGGGTGACAAACAGGCAGGAACCATTTTCCTGGTACAACCCCGCCGTGTAGGAGGGAAACAGGGTCCGGTCCGTGGAGAGAAGCCCATCGGTGAAGGGCAGACGGATGATGCCGCCGTGACCGTGGCCTGAGAGCACCAGATCGGCTCCCAGCAGGCTGTACTGGGACGCAAAATGGTCGTTCCGGTGGGCCAAAAGGACCCAGAAAGGATCGCCGCAGGCGCCATAGACCTCGGTAGCCAACTCCTCGGGGGTCTTTTGATCGGCATAGCCGTTGGGATCGTCGATGCCTGCCAGTACGATAGCATCTCCGCTGCGCTCCAGAGTCAGAAACTGGTTGCTGAGTACGGTGACGCCACAGGAGGTCAGCCGCTCCTTCAGAGCGGGCACATCGCCGATGGCCCACTCGTGGTTGCCGGTGACATAATAGGTGGGGGCGATGGCGGTCAGCCCTGCGGCCACGGTCTCTGCATAGCCAGCCGCGGGTCCGCGGTAATGGTCCTCCAGGTCTCCCAGGTACACGATATAGTCGGGCGACTCCTCCGCCAAGGTGGAAAAGAGGTTCCGGTTGTTTTCCCCAAATTCGGCGCCGTGCAGATCGCTGAGGACTGCGATGCGGCAGCCGTCAAAGCCTGCCGGCAGGTCTGTGAAGGTCAGGTCCGTCCGGGTGACCTGTAGGGCGGTATTGCCCCGGCGGATGCAGAACAGCGCCGCCAGGAGCAGGATCAGCAGGACCAGAACGGTCCGCAGGGGACGGCGCCTGCGAGGGTGGTTTGCCATAGCATGGCCTCTCTTTTAATCAGTATGCCCACAAATTATATCATAGTTGTTCCACCGTGGCGAGAGAAAAAATAGACGAGAATATCGGGAAAAACAGGAAATTGACTGGAAATTTGAGCCAGACAAGGGGAGGCGACAACATGCATAAAAAAAGAAGCGAGTTTTTGGAATAAATGTGAATGTCGTATATTGCGTGCACGTGCACGGTCTGCTATAATCGCATCATCAAAGGAAAAATAAACGAGGAGGTCACTGTGATGTCTTTTGTTGATGCCATGCTGCTGGATGAGCTGGACGATCTGGTTCTCGCCGATATCTGGGCTCAGAGCAACCGCTAATTGAAGTAAGAAAAGAAACCACGCCGATGGCGTGGCTTTTTTTATGCCTGAACGGGCGGGACACTGTGATGATCCCCGCAGCGGCCTCCGAAAACACCTTGCAACAAAAAACACGCAAAAAAGCGGAAAAAACCGGGAAAATGGCGGAAAAAGTGCGTGAAATGACGAAAAATAAGTGATATTTTCGGAAATTTTGTAAAATAGTGCACAAAGGTTTTTTGGCATCCGAAGATCGTTTTGGACAAAACGTAAAAACTTACGTCGTTTGCGCAAAAGCGAAAAACCGTTGCTTGAAAAAAGCGATCCTTATGTTAAAATAGGAAAGTAAACTTCAGCGCGCAAAAACCTATAAGGAGTGGAAATCATGGAAAACCTGTTTTGGATCGGTTTCGTAGGAGCACTCATCGCCGGCTTGTTCGCAGTGATGCAGGCCAAGAAGGTCATGACGTATTCCGAGGGAACGGATCGCATGAAGAAGATCGCGGCCTCCATTCGGGAAGGTGCCAACGCCTACCTGAAGCAGCAGTACACCACCGTGTTCAAAGTGTTTGTGGTGGTGTTCGTCATCCTGTTGATCATGGCTTTCGCCACCGGCGGCAAGATGCTGTCCAAGTTCACCCCCTTCGCTTTCATCACCGGCGGTGTGTTCTCCATGTTGGCCGGCTTCATCGGCATGAAGATCGCTACCGCTTCCAACGCCCGTACCGCTCAGGCTGCCTCTGAGAGCCTGAACAAGGGCCTGCGGATCGCCTTCTCCTCCGGCTCCGTCATGGGCTTCACCGTGGTGGGCCTGGGCATGCTGGATATCACCATGTGGTATTTCATCCTGCGCTTCGCTTTCGGCATCGCGGATCCCGTTCAGATCGGCAACATCATGGTCATGAACGGCATGGGTGCCTCCTTCATGGCACTGTTTGCCCGTGTGGGCGGCGGTATCTACACCAAGGCCGCTGACGTGGGCGCTGACCTGGTTGGTAAGGTCGAGGCCGGTATCCCCGAGGACGACCCCCGCAACCCCGCCACCATCGCCGATAACGTGGGCGACAACGTGGGCGACGTGGCCGGCATGGGCGCCGACCTGTACGAGTCCTATGTTGGCTCCATCCTGGCTACCTTCTCCCTGGGTGCCATCGCCGGCTATGGCTTCCGCGGCATGCTGCTGCCTCTGCTGCTGGCCGTCACCGGCATCATCTGCTCCATCATCGGCTCCTTCCTGGTGAAGACCAAGGAAGACGCCACCCAGCAGTCCCTGCTGAAGAGCCTGCGTACCGGCACCTACACCGCCGCTATCCTGGCTGCCGTGATCGCCGCTCCCCTGACCTATGTGGTCCTGGGCAACTGGGGCGTGTACGTCGCCATCCTCTGCGGCCTGATCGGCGGCTGCGCCATCGGCTACTTCACCGAGTACTACACCTCTGATACCTACAAGCCCACCCAGGAGCTGGCTGCCGCTTCCGAGACCGGCTCCGCCACCATCATCATCGGTGGTATCTCCCTGGGTCTGAAGTCCACCATGGTCTCCATCCTGATCGTGGCGGCCGCCGTTCTGCTGAGCTTCTTCTGTGCCGGCGGCGCTCAGTCCTTCAACATGGGCCTGTACGGCATCGGCATCGCCGGCGTCGGCATGCTGTCCACCCTGGGCATCACCCTGGCCACCGACGCCTACGGCCCCGTGGCCGACAACGCCGGCGGTATCGCCGAGATGAGCGGCCTGCCCGAAGAGGTCCGTCAGCGCACCGACGCTCTGGACTCCCTGGGCAACACCACCGCCGCCACCGGCAAGGGCTTCGCCATCGGCTCTGCCTCCCTGACCGCTCTGGCTCTGCTGGTCTCCTATGTGGATATCGTCCAGAGCAACACCACTGAGGTCCTGGACCTGTCCCTGACCAACCCCCTGATGCTGGTTGGCCTGTTCATCGGCGCCATGCTGACCTTCGTGTTCTCCGCCTTCACCATGAGCGCGGTGCAGAAGGCTGCCCAGTCCATCGTCGTGGAGGTCCGCCGTCAGTTCCGCAGCATCCCCGGCATCATGGAGTACAAAGCCGACCCCGACTACGCCTCCTGCGTGGCTCTGTGCACCAAGGGCGCTCTGCATGAGATGGTGGCTCCCGCTCTGCTGGCTATCATCGTTCCCATCGCCACCGGCCTGATCCTCGGCCCCATCGGCGTGGTTGGCCTGCTGGGCGGCGTGTCTGTCACCGGCTTCGCCATGGCCGTGTTCATGTCCAACGCCGGCGGTGCCTGGGATAACGCCAAGAAGTACATCGAGTCCGGCCATCACGGCGGCAAGGGCTCCGACCAGCACAAGGCTGCCGTCGTGGGCGACACCGTGGGCGATCCCTTCAAGGATACCTCCGGTCCTTCCCTGAACATCCTGATCAAGCTGTGCTCCACCGTCTCCATCGTGTTCTCCGGCCTGATCCTGGCCTTCAACCTGATGAACATCCTGTAAGTTCGGCCTGATCCACACACCACATACGATGAGCCCCGCCTTCCGCCGAAATGCGGAGGGCGGGGTTTCTGCATGCGGAGATTCTACCCTCTGTGTACAAAGGGCAACACGCCTGCCAGCGGCTAAAATCAACGCTGGCGGCGTCATCGTCCTTGGTGGGCGTTAGCCCACCTGTGTCCTCTTCCTTGCCAGCGCCGGTTTTATCTCACTGGCAGGTCCAGGGGAGTTTTTCAGGAGCAGATTTGGTGGCTGGCCAGGCTTTTGAGGCAGCCGGGCTGTCGCCCGGCAACGAAAATAACGCAGGCAGCCGCCGAAGATGCCCTGAAAAACCGTGTTGCCTTTTGCACACCGAGGGTATCTTTCCAAAAGCAGAAACTTGTAAAAAATGTTGGGAAACTGCCGACATTGCTTGACAGGTTAATCGTTTACCGATATAATGTTGTGCGGAAAACCAGCGGAACTGCATAAAAACGGCAGATTTCCGGAAAAAACATATAAGAAAGGAACGCACGAACATGATCTACTCTACCGAAGTGCAGAATATGTGCCCCGTCGCCAAGGGCGCGTATCATGGTCCCGCGCCCATTCCCGAAGAGGGCAAATGGGTCCAGGCCAAGGAAATTAAGGATATCTCCGGTCTGACCCACGGTGTGGGCTGGTGCGCCCCCCAGCAGGGCGCCTGCAAGCTGACCCTGAACGTGAAGGACGGCATCATCGAGGAGGCCCTGGTGGAGACCCTGGGCTGCTCCGGCATGACCCACTCCGCCGCCATGGCTTCCGAGATCCTCATCGGCAAGACCCTGCTGGAAGCTCTGAACACCGACCTGGTGTGCGACGCCATCAACACCGCCATGCGGGAGCTGTTCCTGCAGATCGTCTACGGCCGTACCCAGACCGCTTTCTCCGAGGGCGGCCTGCCCATCGGCGCCTCTCTGGAGGACCTGGGCAAGGGCCTGCGCTCTCAGGTGGGAACCATGTTCGCCACCAAGGAGAAGGGCCCCCGCTACCTGGAGATGGCCGAGGGCTACTGCACCCGCATCGCCCTGAACAAGGACGACGAGATCATCGGCTATGAGTTCATCAACCTGGGCAAGATGATGAACTCCATTAAGAAGGGCATGGACGCCAACGCTGCTCTGGAAAAGGCCAAGGGCCACTACGGCCAGTTTGAAAACGCCGCTAAGTACATCGATCCCCGCCACGAATAATAAGAAGGAGGAATTGACAAATGGCTCTGTTTGAAAGCTACGAGAGAAGAATCGATAAGATCAATTCCGTCCTGGGTCAGTACGGAATTTCCAGCGTGGAGGAGTGCCGCGACATTTGCACCGCTGCGGGCTTCGATCCCTATGAGATGGTCAAGGGCATCCAGCCCATCTGCTTCGAGAACGCCTGCTGGGCTTACTGCGTGGGCGCCGCCATCGCACTGAAGAAGGGCGTCAAGACTGCCGCCGAGGCTGCCGAGGCCATCGGCGAGGGCCTCCAGGCCTTCTGTATCGCCGGCTCCGTCGCCGAGGACCGCAAGGTCGGTCTGGGCCACGGCAACCTGGGCGCTATGCTGCTGCGGGACGAGACCAAGTGCTTTGCCTTCCTGGCCGGCCACGAGTCCTTTGCCGCCGCCGAGGGCGCCATCGGCATCGTCCGCAACGCCAACAAGGCCCGTAAGGAGCCCCTGCGGGTCATCCTGAACGGCCTGGGCAAGGACGCCGCTCAGATCATCAGCCGCATCAACGGCTTCACCTACGTCCAGACCCAGTTCGACTACGCCACCGGCGAGGTGACCGTGGTCAAGGAGACCCGGTACTCCGAGGGCGAGCGTGCCAACGTCCGCTGCTACGGCGCCGACGATGTCCGTGAGGGCGTGGCCATCATGCACCTGGAGGGCGTGGACGTGTCCATCACCGGCAACTCCACCAACCCCACCCGGTTCCAGCACCCCGTTGCCGGCACCTACAAGAAGGAGTGCATCGAGCAGGGCAAGAAGTACTTCTCCGTCGCCTCCGGCGGCGGCACCGGCCGGACCCTGCATCCCGACAACATGGCCGCCGGCCCTGCCAGCTATGGCATGACCGATACCATGGGCCGGATGCACTCCGACGCCCAGTTCGCCGGCTCCTCCTCCGTGCCTGCCCATGTGGAGATGATGGGCTTTTTGGGCATGGGCAACAACCCCATGGTCGGCGCCACCGTCGCTGTGGCTGTGGCGGTTGCCGAGAGCCAGAAGTAAGAAAAAACGGCTGAAAAGCTGCCTTTTCGGAACTTTTATCTGCATATCAAAAATGCCCGCTTCACTGCGAAGCGGGCATTTTTCCCGTTTTGTCAACATTTTGCCAACCAAATTTTTAAAGCGTGTCCAGAAGTCGTGCTCCCTCCTCAGACATTTTATCGGTGAGGTGCTGGTAGATATTTATGGTGACCTGGATATTTTTATGTCCAAGGCGATGCTGCACATACTTGGGGGAGGCACCCAGCTCCGCAAGCATGGTAGCGTGGGTATGGCGCAGGGAATGGTAGTCAAATTTCTCAAACCCTAGCTCCTGCGTTGCAACTCTGCTGACATGCTGCATAGTTCTGCTGTTGATGTAGGAACCATCCGGTCGAACCATAACGAAATGCACTTCTTCTCCCATTCCATCCGTATTCAAACGACCAGCGTCATCGCGGTAATAGCTGAGGTAAAGGTCTCCGTAGAAGGCGCGCGCTTCTTCCTGACGGGCTTTCTCATGTCCCAATGCAGCTACCACATCTGAAGAAAGCTCAATGGTTCGGATGCTGTTGTACTTGGGAAGGGTGAAGTACCAATATGCCGGAGTACCCGCTTCCTTATCCTTTTCCTGCCAGAGGATCTGCTGGCGGACAGTCAGCTTTTTATTTTGAAGGTCAATGCTAGACCAGTCCAGAGCAAAAGCCTCGGCAATGCGCAAGCCACATTTATATCCAAGCAGGAGAGGTAGATAGGAACTGCTGCCCTCCGGAAACCGTTCAAAAATTTTTGCCATCTGTTCAGGAGTGAGATAAACATGGGGAGAACTCCTGGATTTTACAGCCGGAGTTGCGCGAGTAGAGGGCAAGTCGATATACTCGGCAGGGCTGTAAGGAATATATTTCAACGGCTGGACAGCGTAGGAGAGGCTGCCCGTCAAAATGCCCTTCAAAACAGCCAGCGTATTCCGACTGTATCCCTGATTGAACTTATCGTTGATCAGTTTTTGAAGGGCTTCCGGGGACAGGGCTGCCAGACGATATCTCCCGATAATCGGCTTTATATGGAGCCGGATTTTCTTTTCATAGTTGTTGATCGTGCTGGGCTTGCAGTTGTTCTGGCAGTATTCCCGCATCCAGAGGTCTAGATAGTCGGAAACACTAATCTCGCTGGGTACGAAAACCGAGCCAGACTGATTGTATTCGTTCATCGCCTTTACTCCGGCAGCGGAAGCTTCTCCTTTCGTGCGGAAGCCACCTTTACTAATCGTTTTCCTCTTTCCGTTGATGCGGGCACCTTCGAAACTATATTCCCAGGTGGAGTTGCGTTTCCGCAGCCTTAACTCACTCATGATGCATAACCTCCTAATAATAAGGGGCTGGCACATGCCAGCCCCTTGCATGCTTATCCGGCTTTAACCAGAGTCTTTATTTCGCAGGGGTCACTCAGATCATAGCCTTCGTACCGGCGCAGAAAACCGTCAAGTGCGTCCTTGCGCACACGAATCGATCCAAGTTTGAGCGCCGGGAGCAGGCCAAGGTCGATGAGCCGATAGACAAAGGCCGGATTCGTGCGTAGAAGAATGCTGACCTCTTTGACCGTGTATACCACCCGGTCAGGAGTGGAATGGTTGGCGGATGAAGCCAAGTTGCAGAAATCGTTAGTAGACATCTTAATCTCCTTTCTATTTTAATTCAAATGGAACGAATCTAGTCTTCGGATGTACGAACAAGCCTCCAAACACCTTTTTCGGCTTCTACCGTATACGGAAGGCCCGCTTCGTGCAAGTGCTTCGCGAGGATGCGGTTGCTGTGTGCGGGAACTCTATCAGGATGCGGGTCATTCAGACCAGCCTCCTGATAGCACAGGGCAACCAACTCCCGGAGTTCATTTTTCTGGCTTTCCGGCAAGGGCTGATCTTCCCAATTACGATAAAAGTTGTACAGTCTTTCTCTGCCAGAAGTATCATCAGGATTGAATCCTAACCAAGTTGCAACTTCACGCTTAAATGTGGTTTCCCCATTCAAGATTTTTTTAAAGAAAAGGTGCCGACGGACAATGACGTGGTAGGCAAGTTCGTTGGGAAAGAGTCTACCCTGCCCAAGTCGGAAAAGATTAAAAAGTGAGGAATCACCTTCATTCCAAATGTCCTGTTCCAGTTTGCGGTAGTGCTCAGGTAAGGTGCACCTGTCGAGCCGCGCATACCAGTCCAGCCATGAATCGCACTGCTGGAACCTAGATGAGATGGTTCTCTTCGGAAGGTCGCAGACCCAAAGATTGATCTTTTCGCTCTTTCCGAGCCGCTTGCGGCCCATCATCTGGATGAGCGAGGTTCGATTGTCTGCGATGACAGCGATATTTTTGACAGCCGGGTCAATAATATCGACACCATTGTCGAGTGCAGAGGTCGTAACCAAAACCTGCTGCTCAAAGCGCTTCGAGCTGACAATGGAATTCCACTCGGTTGTTCCCTTGCTGTCAGCGTCAAGGTACAGGCACTTACTACCTAGCGCCCTTCCGAACGTTCTTCCACGCTCTTTGCTGTCCGTAAAGACCAGCCATTTTTCATGGGGTTTTTCCAAAATCTTCGGCTGAAGATCGGACAAGTCCCGGAAAAAGTGTAGAGAATATGAAGAAAAATCATGGGAACGTGTATATCGGATGAACTCCCGCGGGGGAACATATTGGGGAACAAAAGTGCGGGGGTGACGGTAGTACTTTAATTCTGCGTCAGCCAATGGCTCTAAAATATCCAAACTGGTTCCGGTCATATAGACGCGGATCGAGTGACTAAAACGCTGGCAGGCCAAGCGGAGATAGTAATCGGCGTTGCTATTGAAGAGCGCATCAGCAGCAAAGAAATGGCACTCGTCAAAGACGATATACGCCAGGTTCGTAATCCACGGGACAGCCGCCTTATCGTGCAGGAGGGCGGGCAACCGATGGTATGTAACGATACGAACCGGGCCAAAGTCCTCGGTTAGACGCACACCTTCATCCGTCAGCAGTTTTTTCCTCGGATCGTGTGTCCGCTCCATAATAGCGAACTTCTGCTGGCTGGACAGTGCCACCCGATTAGACACCAACAGGAGATTCTTCCCCTGTTCCAGGGCATTGGGCAGCAAGACATCATAGACGAAGGTGGTCTTACCAGAGCCCGGAGGAGTATTGATCATTACCGGGTTCTTAGGCTGCCAGAGCGGGAGATCGGATTTCAGACAATCCAGAACCGGCCCATCGCGGATGGGGATGTTGTTGTAGAACGCCGGGATATGGTCGCTGTGCTCAGGGCGAACGATTACCCGCATAGGGGGCTTTTTATCGGACAGCATGGAACACCTCCGTTTTTTATAGATTTATAGATTTGTAAGAGGCTGCGCAGCCAAGTACATTGTGTGTCTATTCTACTGTCATTTAAATGAAAGGTCACCTTAGATTCGAACCTAAAAAATTACGAATCTAAGGTGACCTTTTCAGCTATCGCTTTTGAAATGTGGTATAGGGGTGCAAATTTCGCCCGAACGGTGTAAGAATTTCGCTTCAGGCGGTGTGAGTGTTTCAGTTTAAGCGGTGCGGCTGCTTCGGATGAACGGTGCGTACTTGCGTTGGGTGTGATACAGTCTTTCCTGCAGCAACCGCTGCAAGAAAGGAGCATCATTTTCGATGCAAAACAGCACAACCGTCCTTGGCATCATTGAGATGCGCCTGAAGGGCATCTGTGTTTCTCGTTTTGATTGTTGTGATGCAACTAACACTCTAAAGGAGCATGGGTGGCCTTTCAATTTTCTTTTTCCAGGAGTGACCGCCACCCTTGACTGAACCCGAAAGAAATGCTGCTCGTTGGCTGCCGACGGCGACGAACTCATGAGCAGCTCACCGTAACAGCCGTCGGTTTTCCAGTTTGGCATTTCTTTCTGAACCCGTCAAGGGCAAGCCCCGCTGGGGTGGCTGGCTTGCCTCTGGCTCAGAATCTATGTGCAGCTCTTTGGACTTTCAGCGGGGCAGGTCCATCCACGATTATGCACGAAGCCCCATAATTTCAAGCCATAACTCACACCGTTTCAATCGAACTGTCCGCACCGCTCATTCGAAACGGGCAGTCCGTTGAAACGAATTGGGCAGTATAGGGGGGATGGGTAAGAACTTGTGTACTGCTTGATATATTTCTTGGAACAGCAACCAATGCTTTCCTTTTGACCTCCACTTGTTGTTACTTGAACATGAGTTAAGTAGCTCCAAATCATCAAGGTATCTTTTTACACCTCGATGACTCGGATTGCAAAATGCAACAGGGCCATAACACGGATTTTCTACATACTCCATTACATTTATTGGAGACTTTGTAGCGGATAAAAGTTCCAGAGCATTGCTTTGGCACAAATTTAGTTTTTCCATGGATACATTGCACGGATCTGAATAAAGCAGACTTCCTTTGCTCCAACTGTGGAGTACATGTGAAAATGCAGAATTAACAACTTGCCTTTTAGTAGGCATTTCCGGCTTTTTATGGATATCTTTTACAATTGAAGAAGAATAGGGGGTATATTCCAAGGACCAAATTGATTCAAGTATGCACTGCCGCATTACAAAAATTCCGGATAATATGCTAGGAACGCATAGAATTTCATGTAAAGATGATATCAACGCGCTTTTACATATTTCGTAGTTTTCCATATCTTGAATTTCTAATAAAGCCGAACATGCTTCAATAACAAATGAAATTCTCGTGTGGAGTTCATAAAACACATAGTCCTCAAGTTTAAAAACTGGAAGACTAGAAGGGTATTTTTCAGAGCAATAATTGTGTTGATTGGAAAAAATGCTACCCGAAAAGAAAGTCCCCATATAGTTTAGAGCTGCAGATTGTGCAGATGCATTCTTGTACATATATAGTGCTTTGCATAACAGGTCTTCTTTTGCGGCAATAGCAAATTCTGAATAGCAGAATTCGCCATGTAATCTTATTGGTAATGGATCGACCAAAGGCCGCCTTTTTTTTACTGGGAGTTTGAAATAGTTTTCTAAAGATCCTTGTATTGTCGAGGGAAGGGATTCCATGTATGCAGGAGTCTCATATAATTCAGCATTAGCCAAGTAGTAGCGAAGAAGATAGCTGTCAATTGTAGATTCTAAAAAGATGCTGTTAGGGAGGAAAAATTGGGTACCGGATGAAGTAGAATATTCCACAAGATCAGATATATCCGTTTGCATTTTTACTACAGGATAGTCTGAAGACAATGATACAGAAGATAGACGAAAACATTCTTCCATCAGGCTTACACTTGGAGACTGACATACGCTACATTCAAAACAAGGGTCAGGAGCAGGTACCTTTTTTACAATGGTGTTCAACATCTTACCTTCTTCTGTCTTGTAATCCATGCTACACCATCCTTTTGATACTATTGCAAGTTTTCTACATTATATCATATCTTGGGTTATGTGGAAAAGGATGTGCAGAGTTATTTGTCGGTTTGGAGCGTTTGGAGAAATCCTAATAGAAAAGAATACGAAAATAGCCGCAAATAGTTTTCTGTTTCGACCGTTTATTGGCTATGAATGGTTCGTTGTTTTTCATATCGCGAGTCAGAACAAATGACCATCCTGAGTAATTGGTGAGGTTATAATTTCCAACATAATAGGGCCCGCACTTTTATCAAAGCACCATGGAGCAAGGCTGCTAATATAAAAATGTTTCTCTACTCTCAATAGAGAGAAAGCCGGAAAGGAATGGGGGTTAGGGGGAAGGGGAAGGTGGCTTTCTCTTAAAGGTCGCTTGCGGCCGCTCTTTGTCTTCCCCTTCCCCCTGCGTCTGCTGATAGCAGTTGCTTTGATAAATAAGAGTATGCTGATAATTATTTCTCGTTGTTTTTGATTACCAAACTAACACAAAGATAAGGGTCCCCCGGGGAAGTGCTCCTTCCCCTTGCGAACAATAAAAAGGTATAAATATATATAAAATTGCATAAAATAAGTAATTTTATATACAAAATAGTTATAGATTATCTGTTGTTATCTTTTACTATATATTGAACCTATAGATAACCAATCATACGAGGAGGAAAAAATATGTCCACTTACAAAGTTGCCGGACGCGGCGAAAAAAACAAATTCTTTGATGAGGCTGCATATAACTCTGCTGTGAACTACGTCCTTGATCCTGAGAAGGCGGTTTATGCCGGGGGATGCAATATTAGCTCTGTGCAATTGGCGGCACAGGAGATGGAAGAGACGGCCATGGAGTTTGGGAAGGAGAATGGGAAGAAGGTGCGCCATTCAGTGCTCAGTTTTGGTGAGAATGAGCATGTTACACCCGAGCAGGCAGACCGTTTTGCCAAGAAAATAATCGAGTATTATGAACCGGATTACCAGATGGTCTATGCCGTCCATGCCAACACGGATGATGTACACATCCACTTTGTCATGAATCACATTTCCTGCGCTGACGGACACCGTTATCAGGGGAAGAAAGCAGATTACTATGGCTTCATGAATCATATCAAGCAGGTAACGCATTTTCCGGTTATTCCGGTCAAGTAAGTAAAGAGGGCTGCCTGAGCAGCCCTCTTTGTACCCATATAGGACAGTGCAATCTATAAAAACGCAATATCATCATAAACACTGGGTAATGTCCCTTCTGAAGCTGATGCAATCAAATTTGTGAAAAGGGCGTGCCTATACGCAAGGCTTGCGGCCGATTATAAAACCGTATGAGATGCCTCTAAAAAATCACGTACTGCGGCCTTTGGAATCTTCCAGCAACGGCCAATCCGAAAAGCTTTGATCGCATCTGAGTTCAGCAGGCGGTATGCTGTATTCCGCCCAATCATCAATATGCTGCATAACTCGTCAATGGTCAACAATGCGTCCTCTTGCTCAAACAAGGTTACCAACTCCTTTTTTTCATTTACCAGTATGTTGAATGAATAAACTTTGGTATCAGATAGCAGACAAAATCACTGAACCGTTTTGCTCGTTGATCTGGCAAGAGCCGATGGATAACAATGTCTATATAGGAGAAATTGACCGTTGTATCCTGACTTTGCTTGTAAATGTGCATTTTCCTTGGTATACTAAAGTTGAATAAAGGAGCATTTGCGGGAGGTGTCTTCCATGAAAACCTATGCACTGGATGAGATACGGGAAGTCGTGTCTAGGTTGGCTGCGCAGTATGGCGCGAAGCGAGTCTATTTGTTTGGTTCCTATGCCAGGGGCGATATGACGGATTCCAGTGATATTGACCTGCGAATCGACAAGGGGGCAATCAAAGGCTTCCAATTAGCTGGCCTTCTCCTGGACTTGGAGGATTCTCTTGGACGGCATGTGGATTTGGTTCCCACTACCAGCCTTGACCAGCGTTTTTTGGATTCCATCCGAGATGATGAGGTGTTGCTTTATGAAGCCTCTTGACCGCAATATTAGTATTCTGGAGCATATCGTTTCTTACTGCCAGCAGATCGAGCAGACGATAGAACGCTTTGGAGATGACAAAGTTACTTTCCAAAATGACCCGATCTACCGGAATGCCGCTGCACTTTGTATCCTTCAGATTGGTGAACTGGTGGGAAAGCTGACAGACGAGTTTCGGGAGCAACATCCCGCTGTTCCGTGGCGTCAAATCAAAGCCATGCGAAATATTGTTGCTCATAGCTACGGCACCGTAGACCCTGAGATTACCTGGGAGATTATCACAGATGACATTCCTGCGCTGAAGAAATATTGCGAGGTAATTATTACCTCGCAAGAATAACCACCGTCCCATCAGGGTACTTACCACAGTGGCATGTGCCAACCTGTGATAGTTGCCTCTGATGGGACTCTTTTATATGTGTCAATAGGTTGTGCTCCAATGGAGTGACGAAAAATATCTTGCTCAACAGTGGTAGTCGATTGCGCTCCCAACATAATAAGGCTTTGATACGTCTGCGCTGCGAATCCAGGTATCCAGCGGGAATAGTTCCCCGATACCTGGATCATAGACATAGGACCCGAATTTGTCTGAATAGCTCTCTGCCATGCCTTGCAGTGCCAGGTCAAAAGCAACGGATGGCACTGCACCTGAGAACACAGCATACTCGGTTTCAGCCAACGCAGCTACAGCCTTTTTGAAATACTCGAAAGCGCCTTTGAAGTATTCCTTCCGAATGTCCGGAGAGAGCATCAGTTTATTGCCATCCCATGTGCAGGATGAACCAAGGTGATGGGCAAGGCGGTTGATTTCCTGTTCCCGGTCATCATCAGATACTTCAGAGGCCCCATCGGACACCGAATCGAAAAACCACGCAGGCAGGCTTCCAACAGTTGCTCTACCGCTTTTGGGGATAGGCTTGTCGGAGATCTCATAGATCGTGTTGTGCATTTACCGCCCCCTCCTTTACGCCATACTTTTTCAAAAATTCCGGGATGGCTGCACAGGTATCTCCTTCTGCATAAACCCAATCCTCGCTGTCAAAATTCAGATATCCGCTTTCTGGGATATCCATAGGCTGCGCTGTCAGGATGGTTCCATAGAAATTGACGAGAATACCCCGGGCCAACTGGCAGGGGTCTCCCCAATCGCTGTCTGCATGGCGGACTTCATACAGAAACATATCTGCCGGGATCGTGGCACGGTCCACCCTCCAGTCTGTAAACAGAGCTGGTATACCAAGCACAGCCACTTCATCGTAGATGATATCGTTCGCATTTCTTCTCATAGTCAGACCTCTCCATAAAAATGGCCCCGGAAAACCGGGGCTGTAAAACTGCATAGTGTTGTTGACGTGCCGCTACTTCAATCGGAATACTGGGCCACGCGGCGTAAAGGGTAAATGGTTGCCAGCAGGAATCAGAAATGCGTGGTTGCGCCCGTAAAGTGTCAAACGTTCACAGCATCCATCCGTAATAATCAGGAGTGGGGCGTCTTTCGGAAAAGCATCATCCTTATCAAGAAGATCGATTCCCGGCTGCAACCGAGTCCCTCCCCTGCCACGGATTCTGACAGTTTCCGCAATATCCTCTGGGGACATAACGCCCTGGTCATAGGCAGCGGCATCACAGAAAACAACACGGATATGGTGGACATCTCTGGATTCAGCGTAGCTTGCGATAGCGCCAAGGGCGGCAGCAAGCAAGCTTCGATCCATGGAACCGGAGGTATCCAGAAGAACGCCAAAGATGCGTTGTTCAGTTTGCCCTTCCGGGAATGTCCATGCAGGGCGGGGGATATCTGGCGTAGAGCTTTGGCGGCGGCTGATACGGGCGTAGGTGCGCTGAGGCTCTAACGGCTGAAATTGCTCGCCAAACCATTTGGCAAGCTCCACATCCCATCGGATAGGCGGTTGGTTGATGGCACGGACTTCTTCTATAAAATTACCGGGAAGTTCTCCTCGTCCTCGTTGCTGATGATAGTCCAATCCCCGCTGGATGGCAGACCGATAAAATGCATCGATCTCTGCCCCGCTCTGCGTTTCCCACCAATTATCCCCATTGTAGATAATATCCTTTGGATCGAGACTCTGATAATACTTCAAATTTTCACAAAGGACATCATAGATGGATTCTGCGGACATTCCTTTGAAATGCTCGTCGTAGAGAGCGGTTTCCGGCATCTGTCCAACGTTCATTTCCAAAAGCCAGCCATTGATGACATAATCGCAGGCTACGTTCCATAATATCGGGTCCCGTTCTTCCCGACGCACATCATGTCGGAGAGCAGCGTGCAGAAACTCATGAGCCAAGACAAATTTCCACTCATGATAGTTCATGCGGCAGCGGCTATTGATATAGATTTCCTGCAAATGCGGGTCTACCGCTGCTACCTGAATGTGCATCCTTTGGACGGTCTCTGTATCGTCCACTAGATGAAAGCCTGATGCCACAGCTCCCAGCAGCGGATAACTGCTGACGAACCACTCTTTTGCTCGTCGGTATGTAGTATGAAAGCCGCGTCTGTTCTTTTGCATATCGGGAGAAATGCCACCAGCCGTTTCAATGGATGATTTCAGTGCATCCCGGATGGAGTCCGCAAACGCCTCCTGAAAACTCTCGTACCGCCCTTGCCCTTCCCAATGCATGTCCATTCTCCCCTGAGACATCATGCTCAAGCTGCGGACAGGTCTGCTGCCGGGATCAGCCAGAAACCTTTCGTAAAGTTTTTCTTCTGAGCCCTGAAATGCCTGTACAAAGCTAGTGTCCATTGGCGGAGTCCCGATGTGACTGTCCAACAGGAATCGAGTCACGATGAGGTCGCAGGCTTCCTGCCATACTGGGTCATCCTTGCGGTTTTCGGCAAAATGCCCCATTCCCAAATGCAATAGGCAGTGCGCGATAACGAACGTCCATTCGTCTGCGGTTGCCTGTTTCCGTGGATTTAGATAAATGTACCCCATGCTCGTTACATACGCCCAATCATCTCTTGCCATGGGATAGCTGTTATCACAGTAGATATTCATTACGTCTGCAGCCAAGCCTCCCAGCGGGGATTGCCCAAGTATTTTATAGGCAGCATCTAAGGGGTTGGATGCATTGGACTTCTTTTCAGCGGTTTTCTTCATAAACTATTTCCTTTTTCCGACCAAGTTCGGAATATCCTTGGCAGCTTCCACGATAAACCAGCTTGGCAGCGCTTTATCATCCTCCGGAGTGATAGCCATCTGTGCGATCTCCAAACTGATTTCCGCCAATTCCACCAGCAGCTCTTTTGCCCGGTGCGCCAGCGTTCTGGCGCTTCCGCTCAACTGATTGCGCGTGGGCGGCAGCTCCTTTACCAACTGAGACCGAAAGCTTTGGGCAAGGAAATACAGAACGTCCCGATCCTCTGCTCTTTCCGGCCAACGCTGCTCTCCGTCTATGATTCTCTTAACAGAATACTTACACCGTACCTGACGGACATAGGCAACAAACTGTGTGGCATGGGCGGAAGTCAGGCAGCCATGAGCCAGCAACGACAGGTTTGCTTCGGAGATATGATCTCCATAGCTTTGAATGGCATCACTCAGCATGTGCCAGCTTCTGGGCGTGGAAAAGGGCTCCTCCGTCTTAGGTGGCTGAGCCCACAGGTGATCGGGACGGGAGCAGATGTAGTCGTAGACGTAACGATGGATATTGTTTTGCGGCGCCCATTCCAGCCAGATTCGGCTGTTTGCGGTCATTTCCACATGGAACATCCGGTTCAGCAGAGCGGAAGACATGGGCCGGGTAATGGCATTGTCCTGCGCACGGTTGCCAGCGCCGATGATGATAGACCCCTCCGGCAGATGATACTCTCCGATGCGACGCTCCAAGATCAGCGAGTAAAACGCTTTCTGCACCTCATGAGAGCAGGCATTCAGCTCGTCCAGAAAAAGGCAGTAGGGTTCATCACGGGCAATGCTGCGGGGTGGGCAAAATACGCTCCGCCCATCCGTGATTTGCGGAACGCCAATGATATCCTCCGGGGCTAACTGACTGCCCAGCAGGGACACACACTCCAGACCAAGGTCCTTTGCGAATTGCTCCACAATAGCGGATTTCCCGATACCGGGAGCACCCCAGATAAATACCGGGCGGACAGTGCCAACATTCAGCAGTATGTCCATCAACTGCTTTTGATCGACTTGTACAGGCAGATTCAATCTTTGTCCTCCATTTCATAAAAGAGGCCCCGCCAAATGGCGAGGCCCCAGCAAACAACGTGTACTTTTATCAGATCGGCCACCACCAGGGCTCGTGCGACTGCCACCAGTCATGGATGGTATCGGCAATCTCACTGACTGCCAGACTTGCGCTGAAGCATACGGAGCCGATGATCTCGCCGACCATGTCAAAGATGTTGTCCTTCACATATCTGGTGGCCTCCTCGGAACGGTATTCGCTGTTCACGGCCCGAAGCACAGCAATATTCTGCTCCACAGGCAATGCGAACACCATTTCGTCCACCAACTTCGCCAGATTGTACTGCTCCCCGGCAGAGACGGGAATGACCTGGTTTTCCCGCAGGCCAAACTCCTCGGCCATCAGCGTTGCCTTACGGTGGATGTTCTGGAACTGTGTCGCTCCGGGTTCGTGCTGTTCCACGTTCCACGCCCGGAAGGGTTCCATTTTATCGACTTGCGTCAGTACCAGGAGCACAGGCTTTTTGTCCTCCACAGCAGGGCGGACGATCCGCTCGTAGAAGTCCTTGTCTGCTGCCGTTGCCCGGTCATCCGCTTTTACCAACCACAGCACCATATCCAGCTTTGGCAGGAGCTCTGTGTACAGTGCCTCGCACATTTCATCTACCTCGGCACTCTCACCCACGCCGGGAACATCGATCAGCTTGATGCCATTGCAGCCCATGTTCAACAGCACGGATTGAGGGTCACGGGTGCAGGCGGCGACATCATCGATGGGACAAACATCCTGCCCGAAAAGGGCATTGCACAGGCTGGACTTTCCGGCGCCAGTCTTTCCGAAAAGGCCGATGGCTGGCTGATATTCCAGCATATCGTTGATTTTCTCGGAGATATCCTGTTTCTGCTTTTCGGTAATTCGCAGGCCGGACGCTTCCAGAGCGTCAAACCATGTCTTTTCTTCGGCGACTTTCCCGGCGGCCTCCTGCATATTTTCCAAAGTCGCTTCATTGGTTTCAGTCGTATTCATGTACACGCATCCTTTCTGTCGTATTCTTTTTGCGCTTCTGTATTTTCAGCATAGCAATCGTGGTGGACAGACAGTGTCTATTTGAAAAATAATTTTGAAAAACACTATTTTTCTTCGTTTTGCATGTTATGGATGGCACTCTTTTCTTCATCCTCGTCAAAGGAATATGCGCCATCTATGCTCAGTTCCGCCGCAATACCAGCAGCAAGCTTAAATCCGGCAGAAAAGCTGGCAAGTGTGATCCTGCTAGACAACTCGTCTGTCAAGTCCCCTAATTCCAACAGTTTTCGCTTGTCCGCTCTGTCCATTTTTTGCACCAACTCATCGTGCAGCGTAGCAATCTCCTGCTCCAGATCAGGGAAGCTGGGGGCATGAAAAAACTTGGCCTGTAAGCCACACATATAGTCAAGCATGGTTCCCTCCTGACGCCGTTTCAATATCTTCAAGACTCACGGCTAACTTCTGTGACCTCGCCTGTTTCGCTGTCCACCTCGACCACTGTTCCCGGAACCATGTACATATCTTCGCTGACTTCAGTCTTGATGGTGCCATCCTGCGCCATGCCACGGAGGAAGTCGGATTTCAGTGGGGCGTATTTCAGCACCTTTTTGAGAACGGTTTTCTTCGCCATCTCTTCAAAGTTCGTCTGCCATGGACCGGAGCTGAAAGACTTGCTGTACTGCTGGGCAAAGGTGCGAATGGCATCCATGCTCATTACATCGAACCCAAAGCCGCCGTCCTTGGTGCGAAACATGGCATAAACATAGGTAGGTTCTCCTCGGTCGGAAGCAGCGGGGATATGCTTCAAGACAGGCTCCAGCCCGAAGGAATAGGTAAAATCATCGTGTTCATAGACCACCTGTGCCTGAATGATGCTCACCTCTCCGCTCCGGTAGGCAAGGTCGATCAGGCCCTTATAGCCAAGCTGGAACTGGCATTCGTTGCAGCGGCTCTTGCTGTTGTAATAGGGAATCAGATAGGCTTGTCCAAGCGGGGTATTGGGTTCCATACCCAACTGTGCTGCTGTCATCATGGCGGCAAGGAAGGACTGGGGCGTGGTCTGCGCCAGCTTGGGATTGGCGGAAAGGGCAGACAGGACGATGCGGGTAAAACGCTCCGGCGTCATGACAGCGGGAAGCGCCTTTTTGATCTCGCCCTGCATCTGCTTGATGTAGACCTGCATGGATGTTTTGGCATCCGGGACCTTTGCCGTTGCTTGCGTGGTGGCTTTCTGAATCATATCACTCATTTTATACTGCCTCCTGTGTTCTCTCCGTTACCTTAAAGGGGCGGAGATTTGTATGTTTGTAGTAGGGTGTCAAATCAATATTGGGATGGTCTTTGGCAAACTCTTTCGCCTGAAAGGTCTGCCGGGTCTGGGATTTCCAACTGACATTGAATAGGCCGCAGGAACCACTCTCCGAGTTACCCAAATCGGCCTTGATGGTGTTTTCAATCTCGCCGATACGGAAATCCAGCGCCTTTTTGTCCTCTTTCAGACGCATATACTCCTGCAGCACGGCATCCCGGCCAAACAGTGCTGTGGTGGTATGGAGACTGACTGGATAGACTTCCTGTAAGGCTGCTGTGGTGGCCTCGGAGCCGTCAGCGGCAGGTGGGATATCCTGTTCCACCTGTTTCCAGAACGCTGCTTCCGCTGTCATCAGTGCGTCGATCTCTGCCTGGTTTCGTTCCAGGACAAAGGTAAAAAAGCCCCGGCCATAGGCCAGAACTGCCAGATACCACCGCTCCGCCCCGGTCACGGCCAGATAGTGGACACACTGTGCGTAATACTGTACCGGAAACTCCACGCCGTTGAACTGCTTCAGGTCAAGAGAAAAGGTGGTCTTACACTCCAATCCGGCATTTTCCCCCATCACCATCCGGTCAACATCCGCGTGGGCAAAGGGATACTGGGGGTTATACAGCATAGCTGCCAGCCGATAGACCCGCTTCCCCTGCTCCTCCATCCAGCGCCGAGCCACATAGTCCTCCAGGTCACGTCCCTGGCGCATGGCCTCCGTGTCCGCTTTCTCCGCTGCCCGTCCGGTTTTATCTGCCCAAACGGAAAATGGGCTTACCCACTTGGACAAGCCCACGATCCCGGCAGCATCAGAGCCGCCGATGGTTTTCCTGCGCCGTTCCAGCCATTCCTCACGACTCATACCCTTAGTGGATATCTTTTTCAGTCCTCTTACCATCATCTCTTCACCTCATGCAAAGAGCGGCCATTCTGTCCATCAGGACATGGCCGCTCATCACTTTTCCCCAGTTGTTTTCAGCGTAGTTTTTTGTATTCCGGTGGGGCATACTGTGGGTCACCAAATCGCTGATGGCATTGATGGCGCCCCATGCCGTACCCCGAAACTTCGTAATATCCGGGGCGAAGTAGCAGACCATGAACTCATCCTTACACTTGGCAATGGTGGCCTTTTCCCGCTCCGTCGTCTTTTCTGTAACAGGAAACAGCTCGTTGAGGATATCTCTGATCTCATCGTCACGCAGCGTTTTATTGGCTGCCATGTCCGCGTATTCGGCCAAGCCGTCCATATAGTCTTCGGCACGGAACAGACAGTCCCGCGCTTCACTCAACCGCTCGTGGACATTTTCGGTGTGGCGCATGGACCAGGTACGCTTGGCGGTAGCCAGGGCCACATTCAACGTGTTGTTGCATACGACCCGGATGGGTGTCATGCAGACCCGAACGCCGCTGCTGCCATCATGGGCATTGGTGAAACAGAGGTACGGCTCTACGGCATCCCCGGCAATCTTACGCTCCTGCATTTTTGCCAGCAGCCAGATTTGCTTTCCGTCCCGCAGGGAGCCTGCGGTTTCGTAACGGACATCCCCGCTGATCAGGTCATCGGTGAACTTGAAGGCGTCAATGTTCTGGACGACCTTGTATCGGTCACCTACCACGCCCAGCACATTGTCATCGCTGTCCCGGACATTTGCCTTGAAGCCTTTGATGATGCCGCCACGGGCGTTGAAGATATTTTCCTGCCGGACGCTCCAATCCAGCCCCGCAAAGCGCAGGGCGTCTTCGCTGTTGGGCGCTTCGGACACCTCCGTGCCCAATCCGTGCCAGGGACGCTCTCTCACATACATCATGGTTTCCACATTTGCCGCCATTTTTACGACCTTCTTTCTTAAAAATCACCGAAAAACGCTCTATGCTCCGCGGTCCCCTATGATACGTGAGACCGCCAGAGCGTCTCTGGTGTCATAAGGATAGTATGTCATTGAAATATTCGATTTTTACGGCTGTGTCCCAATGCCCTTGTGGGATTTCAACAGCAAAAAAGAAAAGGCCCGAAAAATCTATTCGGGGCCATGATCTCCATCCCATCCAATATACCGGATCTCTGCATAATCATATTTTGACCAGGAAAGCCTTTGCCCACATCGGTCACAGTATTTCTGATATTCCCGTTCCATGGTTGCCTTGCATCTGGGGCAGACCGCGTAGGCATCATGGCAAGAAAAGACGCGGATCTCAGTGACCCTTCTTGGGAGACGGTATGTGGGGGCCAGCAGCAGATCAAGGATGACTTGTAAAAGAGTGACCTCGGGCGTGGATTCTTCCAAACAACACTCCATTTCGTGGAGAATGACCATGATATCACCTCTGAGGCAACTATAGAGGCTTTGATATCCAAACTCCAGGCTGTTATATGACGTCAGGTAAATGTCAGCCATGCTGCATGATTTGGAAAAAGCTGGGATCTTTCGCTGATGTTTCGATTTCGTGACAAAACATAAAATCATATTGCCTATATTTTAACAAGCTCGTAACAGAACGGCTGAAAGCCTTGATTTGGCTGGGTTTCCGATGTAAATTGAACCTGCAAAGCGGGGGACGCAATGGGTACGCCGGCGTAGAAACAGGATCGGCTAGCCACTGTCTGTGGGCCGGAGTGACCGGCACGTACTTCGCTTTGACAAAAATGGCGGTAATTTCCGCTAATCTACAAGGAGGAAACCCATATGAAGAAGTTCCTTTCTCTGGTTCTGGCTCTGATTATGACCATGTCTCTGGTCACCGTCAGCGCCGGCGCCAAGGACTTCACCGACGACGACAAGCTCAACTATGAAGAAGCCGTCGCCGTGATGTCCGAAATCGGCGTCATCGATGGTTACACCGATGGCTCCTTCAAGCCCCAGAACGGCCTGACCCGTGGCGCGGCTGCCAAGATCATCTGCAACATGATCCTGGGCCCCACCACCGCTTCCGCTCTGCGTGCTGACACCGCTCCTTTCAAGGACGTGCCTGCTGACAACCAGTATGCCGGTTACATTGCTTACTGCGTGCAGCAGGGCATCACCGCCGGCTACACCGACGGCACCTATCGTCCCGCCGCTCCCCTGACCAACTTCGCTTTCATGAAGATGCTGCTGGGCGCTCTGGGCTATGACCAGAACACCGAGGGCTATGTTGGTGCCAACTGCTTCATCAACGTTGCCAAGCAGGCCATCGGCCTGGGCCTGAACAAGGGCCTGCTGGTCGACTTCGACGGCGGCAAGCAGATCAACCGTGAAGAGGCTGCCCTGTTTGCTTTCAACACCCTGAAGGCCACTGTTGTTGAGTATCCCGAGAAGACCACCGTGAACGTCGGTGGCGCTCAGGTCGTGCTGCAGGGCAAGGCTCAGGACGTTGAGTGGGGCACTGCCACTCTGAACGACGGCAACATCGACCGCCTGGGCGGTGACGGCTTCGTTCAGTTCGCTGAGAAGCACTTCCCCAAGCTGGTCCGCACGACTGACATTGACGACTTCGGCCGTCCCGCCAACACCTGGACCTTCAACAAGAAGGACATCGGCACCTATGTCAACAAGGACCTGCTGGTCGCCACCTACACCAAGGGTGTTAAGGGCGGCGCCATCTTCTCCGACATCGGCTCCGTGGCTGCCAAGTTCGCCCTGACTTACTGGGAGAACGGTATTGCCCTGGATAAGGATGCCACTGCCACCCAGGCTGCCAAGCTGGTCAAGGGCAACGACAAGACCATGAACCACTCCGGCAACGGCGTCCTGACCGAGGTCTATGTGGACACCGATACCGACGAGCTGACCATCGTTGAGGTCCACACCTATCTGGCTCAGGCTAACGCCGACTACAACGAGAAGACTGAGAAGATCAGCCTGACCGTTTACTATGGTGTTGATACTCCCAAGATGAGCACCACTAACGCTGAGCCCTCTGAGAAGACCATCACCCGCACTGTGACTCTGGAGGACTTCCCCCAGATCAAGGACCTTGAGGATGACGACGTTGTTCTGGTCACCTATGCTGGCGAGAAGAAGGTCATCAAGTCCATCGCTGATCCCGAGATCGTTGCTGACACCGAGCTGACCGCTTACTCCGTCAATGGCGGCGACGTGGATGAGAAGGCTTACATGATGAAGTCCATCAAGGCTGCCGGTGAGACTTACAACGCCTCCTATGACTCTGCTTGGGAAGCCAAGTACCTGTATGATTACACTCTGACCGAGCTGAAGGATCACACCTGGAACGTCTATCTGGATCAGTACGGCTATGTCCTGGGCCTGGAGAACGTTGAGGCTTCTGTGAACTATGCCTTCCTGATCGGCTATGAGTCCGGCTCCTCTGTCCTGGCCAAGGCCATCGACAAGGCTCTGGTCATCACCATCGACAGCGAGAAGAAGGCTGATCTGGTGACCGTTGAGATCCGCGACGACAAGATGGACGGCATCGGCAACGCCGATCCCACCAAGGATGAGCATGTCGAGCTGTTCGGCCGGAACAACAACACTCCCGAGAATGCCGCTGTCAACAAGTGGGTCACCTACGAGATGGACGGCGACGTCATGATCCTGAAGACCTGCGTCAACGACCAGTTCCAGGATACCACCACCGCCAAGATTGACAAGGAGAACGCCACTCTCGAGGATCGGACCACTGAACCCGATACTGTGAAGTACGGCAACGCTGCTTCCCTGTACATTGCTGTTGACGCTGACCTGAGCGTTGCTGCTGACGGTTCCATCGTTGACATCAACGGCCAGTCCATCGGCATCAAGAATACCAGCATCAACATCTACAGCAACAACGAACCCGCCACCAAGACCGAGGCTGGCTACACCACCAACGCCAATGGCGCTTACGTCCTGTATGACAACAGCGGCTATGTCAAGTATGCCGTGGTCGTGGGCGAGGACGGCTCCATCGCTGACCGTCTGGTCTATCTGACCGACGACATCGCTGAGAAGCGCTATGACAAGGAAGCCAACGAGTACTACTACATCTATGAGGGCATCGTCGGCGGCGAGGTCAACGACGAGATCATCTCTGAGGTCGCCAAGGACACCAACGGCAATTACCTGGCTGAGGGCATCCTGTATGTCGCTTCCTACGACGCTGCCGGCAACATCGTCAAGATGACTGCCAAGACCGACAACTGGTTCGCTGCCAACACCGTGAACAACCGCGACGCCAAGTACGTCCAGGCTACCAGCGGTGTCCAGGTCGGCGCCAATCCCAAGCTGGCTGAGCCCTGCGCTCTGAACCTGAAGGAGCAGACTCTGTACATCACCGCCGCTTCCAACAACCACTATGTGATTCTGGACGACGAGTGCGTGTTCTATGTCAACCAGTCTGACGACGAGGGCGAGACCGACGGTTACGAGCGCTTCACCAGCGCCAAGAACGCTCTGGCCGCTCTGGGCAACACCACTTCCTTCACCGGCAACTTCGTGGCTATCTGCGACGGTACCACCGGCTTCGCCACCACTGTCATCATCAACGACAGCAAGTTTGAGATGGAAGAGGATACCGTGGAAACCGAGCAGCCTGCTGAGCCCGCTACCTACACCGTGGAAGTTCTGGGCTGCAGTAAGCAGAGCAAGAACGTCCAGTTCGTGATTTGGAACAACGAGACTCGCAAGTGTCTGACCGCTGAGGAGCTGGAGGCTCTGAACCTGACGGAGGAAGACTTTGTTGTCTATAATAACGGCAATCAGGTTCTTCTGAAGTCCGGCAACGGAGAGACTGGCTCTGTTTATAAGAAGTTCGGTGATAGTTACGTAAAGACTCAGCACCAGTTCACTAACAGTGCTTTCGTTATTCTGGATGGTCCTGCGTACGACGGCAATACTCCTGCCGAGGGCTCTAGATTTATTGATATTTATGGTGCAAATGCAGGCTTTGTAAAGGCACATCTGGATGGCCAGTTGACCTCCGGTACTGTGACGGTCTATGTCGACAGAGAAGAGTGCACTGCCTTTGTGTCCTTTACTATTCCTGCTGGAACCTGATGCGTTTTTGATCGCAAATATCAAAACTCACCTGAGTTGAGATAACCAAGACCCCCGGGCCCACGCCCGGGGGTCTTCCCCTAATCGTTTCCAAGAGGTATACTCGCCCCATCAGGGAACAATATCAAGCAACAAAAATTTCAAAGCGGGTACCCGCTTTCTCCGTCAGGCGTACGCCTGACGGAATGGTTTTTGATCAGACCGCCGCGGGGACCGCACACAAGGAGGTATCCCCATGGCATTTTCCTTCCATCAACCGGACCCGGAGGCAATGCGCCGTGTCCTGGATAATCAGCGCAATACCATGGCAGGCGTGGTGCTGCGTCTGGCCTGGCTGGAGGGCCTGAGCCGGGAGGAGATCCATACGCTGCAATGGCCGGACATCTCTCTGGAGACCCATGAGATCGTGCTGAAGGACCGCCGCGTCCCGCTGTGCGAAGAGATGGAACAGGTCCTGGTGGGCCGCCGCAAGCCCTTCGCCTGGGCGTCTCCTTATGTGGTCTTCTCCATGCGCTCCCGGGGTGATCTGCATCCGGTGCACATTTCCCGCCTTGCCCGGGAGGCCATGGATGCCGAGCCCTGCCTTTCGCAGGTCCGCCTGACGGACCTGCGCCACGATTTCATCATCCGCCAGCTGGAGACCCACGACTGGGCCTATGTGGCCCGCATCACAGGGCACACCGTGACATCCTTTCAGACGCGGTATTCGCCCTATATCAAGATTAAGAATCAGAGCCAGAGGGAGCTGCAGGGCGACGATGAATACCGCATCTGGCAGATCTTGCAGGCGGAAAAGGAAACGATGGAGGGCCTGGCCCTTTCCATGCGCTGGTACATGAATCTCGGCCTGGGTGAGATGGTGGGCCTGACGTGGGACCAGGTGGACTTTGAGAAGAATCTGCTCCATCTGCCGGAACGGGACGTGGTGATCTCCGCTTCCGTGCGGAGAGCCCTGCTGGCGGCTTATGAACAGCGCAGAGAGGGGGAGGATCCCCATGTGCTGCTGAAAAAAAGCGCCCGGACGCCCATGGACGTCACCTACCTCTCCAAACGGGTCCGCACGGTGCTGCTCCGGGGAGGCGTGGATGATATCCAGTTCCGGGATGTGTGCCGGGAATCGGAGAAAAAGACCGATAAGGAAAAGATCCTGGAGTTCGCGAAGCAGCGCCCCGGCTTTTCCCGGGGAGACGCGCTGGCGGCCCTGGATCTTACGAAGTCCACCCTCTACAAGCGGATGCGCGAGCTGGTGGAGGAGCAGAAGCTGGTCCGGGTGGGCGCCATGTATTACCTTCCGGGCACGGTGGTGCCCCAGGAGGAACACGATGACGCCATCAGGGCCTATTTGCGGGAGCACGGCGCCGCGTCCATGAGCGACCTGCGGTTCCTGCTGCGGATCGAACGCCGCCAGTGCGGGAGAATTTTGAAGAAAATGGTGGAGGATGGAAAGCTCCTCCGTGAGGGGAATACGTTCAGGCTTCCGCCAAGTGAATAAAGAGATGCCGGTCTGCAAAAGCAGACCGGCTTTTCTACAGAAGGGGTGTGCAGCCCCTCTTTATTATTAAATGAATGAACATCATGGTAAACAATCTTTTATAAGGAGTGAAGTGCCATGATAACAACTCAGGAATACTTGGAAACTGTCAAAAGTATGCGCAATCGTACAACACGCCTTGACCACGAAGGAGACTACTGGACACAGGAAGAACGAGAGAGATTGGTCGTATTGTTTGACAGCGGTGAGGGAATTACGGATATTGCCGTTCAGCTGCAAAGGACAGAACCTGCCGTGTTCCAGCAGATTGAAAAGCTGGATTTGTATAAGCGTAAAGAGAACCCGGTTCGTCATCGCGATCAGTTCAAACCGCGTGGCTGCTTATGTGACCGTTGCCGGCTTGATGTGGCTTCCTGTCCCCGCAGCGCAGCTTGTGTGGAAGAACAGGAGGGTATCTGATGTTTGAAGAATATGCAGATGTCCTGACGGCAGAGGAAGCGTGCGAAGCCTTGAGAATTGGTTATAATGCGCTGTATGAGCTGCTGAACAGCGGCAAGCTCAAAGGCTTTCGGAATGGCCGCGTTTGGAGAATCCCCAAGCAGGCGCTCCAGGAATACATCCTTAGGAGCATTGGGGCAAAAGAGTAAAGTGATCCCCCCTTGTTTTTTTATTTTGCTCGCAGTTGCCGCAATTTCAAAACACTGCAAATAACTTTTTACAATCGCCTGAACAGGAGAGTAATCTACTGTAAAGGAGAATCACGATGTACAATTACAACAAATCAAGCTATGAGCAACAGGTTGAAATCATGAGGCGTTGCACGGCAAGAGCGCTGGATGAAGGCGATGTTTGGAGTTGGGATGCTGGATGTGAAGAAATGCTGGAAAACATGTTTTTCACCAATCACGGAATTACCGAAATTGCCCATTTCTTCAACATCACAGAAGTTGAGGTCATGAGGAAGGTTTTGGAGCTTGACTTATATAGCTACTATAGCCTCCCGGATTTCCGAAGAAGGGATATAAAATGTACTGACGCGACTAAAGAGGATACATTCAACAGCGATCCATATGTTGGGGCTGTTGAAATGATGCGCAGGGACACGCTTGCCTATGACGAGCATCAGTTTATCTGGAGCGAAGAAAAAGTAAAAACCTTGCGTATGAAGTTCTGCGTTTCGGAAGGAATCACGCAGATTGCTCTTGCGATGGGATGTACAGAACCGATGGTAGTGAATAAGATTTTGGAAGAGCGACTGTATCACAACATGGATTACCCGTACTTTATTTTCTGTCGGTAAGGTGTGTTGGAGAATTTCACAAATATCATCCCGCCCGAATCGGGCGGGATGATATTCATATTTGAACTGTTTGGCCCCCAATACCAACTCCATTCCGCTCAATTTCGGCAGGATGGAGTTTGCAGATTACGAGAGTTTTGTGCGACTTTTGCAGTACATGGTTGCCCGATTTTCCATTACGTGATATACTATTTATATAAAAATGGCCTAGTCGTTCTGGTAAGCATCATTCAAGACTGTCAACATTCTGCCAACCGTTGCTGAGAATCGAATAAAAAGAGAAAAAATAATTGAAATCAATAAAAACGATATTTGCTGATTATTAGAAGCATATTCCTTGGAAATACAATGTTTTTGAACGATAATAACGGCAAAAATCGGCACCTTTCTATGGGCAACAACCCCATGGTCGGCGCTACCGTCGCCGTGGCCGTGGCAGTTGCCGAGAGCCGGAAGTAAAAGGCAAAAACCTCCGGTTTTTCCTCCGAAAAGTTCGGAAGTCTATCTAATTTCAAAAGCACAACGGGAATCCCATCATTTTGAGAAAAATCTCAATGATGGGATTCCCGCTTTTTGGCTTTTGGAAGGGCAGATTATGAAGAAAATCCGTATGTGCCGATACGGATAAGACATTTGCTGAGGAATTTGAAGAGTGTATTCTGGACTGCAAATCCCCGCAATTTAAGGGATGGAACACTGTGGCATTACAGAGAATCCATCAAGCAGATTTACAAGCGTGTTCCCTCGGATACCTTGATTTCTGACTTGGACGAATACACAATGATTGGTACCCGCGGGAATGTGGCAGATCCACTGGGTCGCATTGAAGAGCAGTATTGGGATAATACTCGGTGCCGGTTTACTGTGATTCTGGTGCTGGATGAGAACGATGAGAGCAATTTCAATTATAAATATGGCCTGGGCTTCGATACGTTATACTACCAGGACATGAAAGAGCGTATTGAAGACGCTGCATAGATGGTAAAATACATGGGAAATCCATATATTCGGGAAGATTTGCTATTTCCTGCAGATGGGTTGTGGTATTATTATGGCGTGCTACCGGACGGAGAGTCGGATCGAGTCATGGCTGAGGCCGATACTGCCTGGGGTGGGGTCGACAGCCTCAATATACCGGTGGCTTACATTTATGGGGAAGACATATATATCCAGGATGTGGTTTTCAATGTCGGGGACAAGACCGTCAGCGGCAAAACCTGCATGATGACGCGCCGGATGACTGTACGATACTGGTAGATTTTATTACCGGTGGCATTAAAACGGTGACGGTTGCGAGAAGGCTGTTTTGACTGATTGGATAAAATTGATAGAAAAAATTGTGCAAAATGCCGGACCTGTTTTGCGCATAAATTGGCTTGTTGTAACTCTTTTTGTTACCATCTTGTGATATACTATCGCCAGAAGGTGGAAAGGAGGTGGAGAATTGAATAGCTCCATGTGGGAAAATCAGTATCGGAACACCACCATCTGTATTGATAGCTATGAAAATGGGACACTATCTGGTCGGATGTTTAATCCATATCTTCCTGAGGGAGATAGTTTCCACAGTATCATGGATTTTTTGAAAAAGATGGAATCCATGCTGAATAATATGAAGTTTCCGCAGTCTTATAGTGTGAAAAGGGTATTCTGCCCGGTTCAGGAAATGAATACTGTAGCGCCATCTATAGAAAGTACGCCTAAAGGAGTATGTGGCACTTTCAATATAAAAGTCCTGTTCCGGCAGAACGCCAGCTGGCAGGGTTCTGTGTTCTGGATTGAAGGGGGCCGTGAGGAATCGTTCCGCAGTGTGCTGGAATTGCTGTTATTGATGGACAGTGCTCTCTGCGCTGGGAAAGTGGAGAGCGCATAAGCACTCAGGACCTCAGCCGTCTTTTTGAGTCCACTTATCAGCTGATTTGCACCGATACTCCACGGAACACGGAACAGCGATATTTGGAGCTTCTGGAGACAGAGGAACGCTGGGTTGCGTGGGAACGGGCAATCAATTGATGATCTGACAGAGCAACAAGAACATTTTGTGACCAAGCGCGGGGAGCCGCGCATGAATAAAACTGTAAGGGCAAACCGTCCGAAAGGGCGGGACGCAAAGCAAGGGGGCTAAAGCGGTTTTGCCGCCGCCAAGCCAGCCCGGCTGCCAGGATTTCAATCTAAAACAAAACGAAAGGAAGATTGAGAAAATGGCAAAAGTAAGAAAACGGATACTGTCGCTGGTAATGTCGCTGGTGATGGTGTTCACACTCCTGCCGACAACGGCATTGGCTGGTAATATCACAGCTGAAAAGACAGAAATTGCCGTTGGAGAAACCATCGAGCTAACATGTGATAATGATAGTTTTTGGCACCAACATGGCTGGCACGTAACTAAACAAGGAATTGTCAGATTGGAAGATGATGGCAATGAAGTGAAAGTTAAAGGCTTGAAGGCTGGTACAGTTACTGTATATTGTGGAAAGCTTAATTTAGACGGTAATAGTGTCACTATTACCGTTAAGGGTTCGAATCCCAATCCCGATCCCGATCCAGAGGAACCAGAGGCAACAAAAAAGGTTTTTGTCTACGTAATGGATGATGGTTGGGAAGGCAACTCTGATTTTGAAGACTTGGTTGGTTTACATGTCAAAGATGACAATGGTTATTTTCCGGTTGGCGTTGCATATATCCCCGCATCCGTATTCGCCGGCAGTAGTCCTTATCTGAAAGCCAGCAACTGGGAAACAGTAAAAGTAGCTGTGGAAAATACCCTTGACACTTCGACGAACTCCTTTTTGACAAATCGAAACAATAACATGGCGCAGTATCTTGACAATGTGGATACAACGCAGTTTGGTGGAGCGGGTTCCGAGAAAACAGGTTTGTTTGATTGGAGGTATGGCGTAAGCTATGGCTTCGAGAATGACAGTGCTGACTATCATCTGGATCTGAGACTGGAGAGTTGTCAGGTTCAATACAAGCTGGCTAATACAGATATTAAAGGACATCCTCAAGGAGAAGTTCTTGCATCTCGTGGTTATTTTGCAAACTTCCAAATTAAAGAGCCCTCTACATCAGGAGATTGGTACTTAACTCTTCCGGAAGGTACTGCTGTTGCGGGGTATTATACAGATGAGAGCTGCACCGAGGAATACCAATTTGGTCAGACAGTCTCTGATGATGTGACGGTCTGGGTCAAATTGGAGTGGAAGACATTTGATATTACCTACGATCTAAATGGTGGTAATATTGATGGCTCGACCGATGATGTCGTGTACTACAACCAAAATTATGGTACAGCTACGCCTGAACCCGATGAGAACCCCGTAAAAGAGGGATATATTTTTGATGGATGGGAGCCTGATGTTGCTAATTGGGTAACCGAGGATGTCACGTATACAGCACAGTGGAAGGCTAGCAACGCCACGTACAAGGTGAAGCATTATCAGCAGAACCTGAATGATGCCAACTACACTCTGAAAGAGACCGAGAACAAGGTTGGCACCACCGGTGCCACGGTTGAGGCTGTGGCAAAGAGCTATGATGGTTTTACCTATGACAGTACCGTGGAAGGCACGGTTTCTTCTGGTATTGTAACAGCTGGAGAGGAGCTCACTCTGAAGCTGTATTATACCCGAAATGAATACGCCCTGACGATCCACTATGTGTACGCAGATGGCAGCGAGGCTGCGCCTGACTATACTGATACCCTATACTACGAAGAAGCGTATAACGTTACTAGCCCAAGCCCGAGCATCACTGGCTATAAGCCGGACAAGGCGACGGTGAGCGGGACTATGCCCGCAAAAGACGTGGAAGTGACCGTAACGTACACGAAGGACGAGAGCCAGACCAAGACCCTGAGCTACACGGTTGAGTACTACAAGGACAACGTGAAGGTCGATGCA
>NZ_JAFBIV010000001.1 GCF_021531915.1 Oscillibacter valericigenes
GGGTCAACGCTTCCACTCTGACGGTGGATGCCAGCAAGATCAACACGACAAACAAGTACAATGGCTATAAGCTCGACAGCACTGCTACCGGAACGATTCCTGCCACGGCTAAAAATGGCGACGTGATCAGGGTCTACTACGTGAAGGACGAGAGCCAGACCAAGACCCTGAGCTACACGGTTGAGTACTACAAGGACAACGTGAAGGTCGATGCAGATACGCAGATCGAGAGTGCAGAGGTGTGGGTCAACGCTTCCACTCTGACGGTGGATGCCAGCAAGATCAACACGACAAACAAGTACAATGGCTATAAGCTGGACAGCGCCACGACTGGAACGATCCCCGTGAGTATTGCCAACGGCGGCGTGATCAAGGTCTATTATGTGAAGGACACATTTGGCTATACTGTTGAGTACTATTATGATGACGTAAAGGATGATGGTAAGACCGAGAATCTGAGTGCGACTTATCAGAGCGTGATTGATACTTATCCTGACAAGGTCGTCACTGATTTCGTGCTTGAAAAGGTCGTGGGGTTGCCGCTGACTATTACGGAAAACACTGCGACCAATGTGATTAAGGTTTACTACGCTACCGACAAGATCGGCCCCGAGGATCCCGAGGGGACTGACCCCAACAAGCCCGGCGACCGCATCCCTGACAAGTATCAGTTCACTGTGACTTACAAGGCAACGAATGGTAAGGTCAGCATTTCCTCTACCGTGGTCACGAAGCTGAATAATGCCGGCAATCCCTCTGCTGAGGGTACGGCAAAGCTGGCTGATAACCAGGTTGCTACTGCTACCGCCAACAGCGGCTATCGTCAGAGCTCTCTGACCTGGAGCCCCGAGACTCCTTTTGCCGGACTGGTGATCACTGCTAATACGACCTTCACCGCAAAGTTCAGCAGCATTCCCGTCTACGACGATGATGACGATGACGATGATGATGGCAAGGACATCAAGGATCCCGAGGTGCCCCTGGGCGGCCTGCAGCTGAACAAGGACGACCACTTCGCCTACATCAAGGGCTACGCCGACGGCACCGTCCGTCCCGACAACTTCATCACCCGCGCTCAGGTGGCCACCATCTTCTACCGCCTGATGACCGACGAGACCCGGATGCTGTGCTTCAGCGAGACCAACGACTTCTCCGACGTCCCCGCTGATTACTGGGCCAACAAGGCCATCTCCACCCTGAGCAACGCCGGCATCATCACCGGCTTCTCCGATGGCACCTTCCGGCCCAACGCCTTCATCACCCGCGCCCAGTTCGCGGCCATCGCCGCCCGGTTCTCCGTGGTGACGGAAGACCTGCCCAATCCCTTCAGCGACGTGCCCGAGGGCTACTGGGCTGAGGACCTGATCGCCTACGCGGCCCACCTGGGCTGGGTCAACGGCTATCCCGACGGCACCTTCCGGCCCACCGCCAACATCACCCGCGCGGCAGCCATGAAGCTGATCAACAACGTGCTGGAGCGCCAGGTGGACGAGGACGGCCTGCTGGAGGACGCCACCAGCTGGAACGACTGCACGCCTGACGATTGGTGCTACTACATCGTGATGGAAGCTACCAATTCCCACGACTGGGAGCGCCGCAGCAAGAAGTCCCTGGTGGAGGATTGGACGGCTCTGACCGCCGACCGCGTCTGGGACGAATAAGCAAAACTGAATCCCCGCTTCTGAAATGAGGCAAAGCGCCCCCCGGTTCACGCCGGGGGGCGCTTCTATATGCAAAAACGAATAAATTAACAGTGGCAAATTTGTGCAAAGCGACAGCTATATTTTGCGAGTGAGATGGCAATTTGTTAGCGGTTTTGTAACCGGCGCATGATATGATATAGCTGTCCTCAAGGGGAGAGGGTGGAAATGACCCTGGTACCTACCAAGCGGGAGGACGTGTATTGTATATCAGAAAACAAGATCCGGGCAGCAGCCGGGACGGGTTTTCAAGATGAAAGGAGAACAGGAATATGAAGAAGATGATTCGTAGAATGAAGAAACTGCTGGTCGCGCTGATGACCGTCAGCCTGCTCATGAGCATGCTGTGCGTCAGTGCGATGGCGGGCAAAACTGATGTAACAATATTTGTGTCTGAAGGAGAAAATGACAATCCCTTCCACGGAAAAGACGTTACGGTTTCGGTCGACGGTAAAGAAGTGGGTTCCGGAAAGGGCAGCGGCAACCACGTTAACATTGATCTTGGAACCGAGGATAACACCTTGGATACTGAGAAAACGATTGTCATAAGCGCTACGGGTAATGATGGCGAGACCATCTCTAAGGAGTATACGATTTCTGTGCATCAAGAGCAGGGCAAAGGTCAACATGGCTATGATGCACAGCTGAAGTCCAATACGCCTGCCACAGACCCCGAGAAGGAGCCCGAGAAGGAGCCTGAGAAGGAGCCCGAGAAGGAGCCTGAGCCTACCCCCGTTGAAGACACCGGCGACGATGATGACGATGTGACTATCACCGATGAGGATGTGCCTCTGACCGCGCTCCCTGATGCTGAAGTCCCCCTGACCGAGGTTCCTCTGTCTGAGATCCCCGAGGAAGAGGTTCCCCTGGCTGCCGTGCCCAAGACCGGCGATATGTCCGTTCTGTGGCTGGCGCTGAGCGCCTTGTCCGGCACCGGTCTGGCAGGTGTGTCCATCTTGGGCCGGAAAAAGCGCGAGGATATGTAAAACTGAACCCATGCTTTGAACGTGAAGCAAGCGCCTCCCGGTTTATGCCGGGAGGCGCTTTTTTGTGCATCCAGAGGATGTCTATTTCCATGGCCTGCCCAGGGGAAAATGAGACAAAAACCGTATGCTGGATGAAAAGGATGCCCGAAGTCCGACTCCGGGCATCCTTTTCATCTTATTTCTGCACGCTCCGGCCCAGCACGTCCGACACCTCGGAGATGGTGATGAAGGCGGCGGGATCGATCTCCGTTACAAGAGCTTTCAGTCTGCCGATCTGGAAGCGGTTTACCACGAAGTAAATGATGGTCTGGTCAGCGCCGGAGTAGTAGCCCCGGGCGCCGATATGGGTGATGCCCCGGCCAAAGGCCTCCGACAGGGCCTCACTGATATCGTCGGGCCTGCTGGTGACGATCATGGCGGACTTGGCCTTGTCCAAGCCCTCCACGATGAAGTCCACCGCCTTGGTGGCCGCGCAATAGGTGATGATGGAGTACAGGGGCAGCACCCAGCTCCGGAACAGGATGCCGATGGCAATGTACAGCAGCACATTGTAGATCATCACGAGGGTGCCCACGGTAAGACCCAGCCGCTTGGCGAAGATCACCGCCATGACCTCAATGCCGTCAATGGCGCCGCCGAAACGGATGGTCATGCCGCTGCCAATGCCGGAGATCAGGCCGCCGAACAGGGCGCACAGCAGCAGGTCCTTCCCCGCAAAGGGAGAGGCGGTGGAGACATCCACCGGCAGGATGTTGGTGATGACATAGGAGGCGACGGAGTAGACAAATACCGCCCAAAGGGAATAGATGGTGAACACGATGCCCTGCTTTTTCAGGCCGAACAGAAACAGAGGGACGTTCAGGACCAGCAGAAACAGGGACAGGGTGTAGGCCTCCGGGGTGATCTGCCACAGCAGCATGGAGGTGCCGGAGATACCGCTGTCGTACAGGTGGACGGGGGACAGAAACATGGTGACGCCCACGGCGTTGATGATGCCCGCGGCCAGCAGCAGGACAAAGAACAGGGGCCGCAGGGTACGAAGCTGTGTTTTCAGGGTGTTTTTCATGAAGACCTCCTTTACAAAAGATTAAAGTAATGGCTCCATGATATCATGGAGCCATTGTAAAACGCTGTTCAGTTTTCGCTAAAAGCAACTCTGTCAAAGGACCCGGCCATTGCGGGCGTCCGTGAAGCGGCCCTCCGCGATGGCGGGGACGCCGTTCACAAACACATAGTCCATGCCCTGGGCCAGTTGTTCCGGGGCCAGCCAGGTGTCCGTTTCATGGATGTTTTCCAGGTCAAACAGACACAGGTCCGCGTCGGCGCCCGCTTCCACCCTGCCCTTTCCCTGCAGGCCGAAGCGGTCAGCGGGCAGGCGGGTCAGCTTCCGCACGGCGTCGGGCAGGGTCAGGATGCCCCGCTTCCGCACGTAGGTCTCCAGGATACGGGTGCAGGTGCCGAAGACCCGGCGGTGCATCAGTCCGCCCATGGGATAGGTGGCGTCGGAGATGATCCCGGCGAAGGGCGCCCGGACAATGGCGTCCACGTCTTCCTCGTGGGTGATGGTGTCGATCATGGAAGCGGCGCAGTGCTCGCTGGCCAGCAGGTCGAAGAGGGCGTCATAGGGGTCCTTCCCCTGGCTGGCGGCGATTTCCGGCACGGTCATGCCCTCAAAGCGCTTGTTTTTCGGCTGCTGGAGGGAGGTGGGCCGGATGTTTTCAAAGCCCACTAACAGGGAGATGTTTTCAAAGTCCTGGGCGGTCTCCATGCGGCGGCGCATCTGTGCCCGGCGCTCCGGGTCCCGCAGAGCGGCGGTCAGGGCCTCCATGCCCCCGGCCTGGAATTCTGGCGGCAGCACATGAATCAGCTGGGTGGACCCAGCGGGATAAGGGTATACGTCGCAGGTGATGTCCAGCCCTTCCCTTCTGGCATCCTCCAGCAAGGCCAGCATCTCCGGCACCGCGCTCCGCCAGTTCCGCTTGCCGATGGCTTTCAGGTGACTGATCTGCACCGGAGTCTCCAGGGCCCGGGCCACGGTCAGCATCTCCCGCAGGGCCTCCACCACGCCGTCCCCTTCCTGCCGCATGTGGACGGCCACAGTGACGCCGGACCGGCGCAGGGGTGCCAGGGCACGGATCAGGCCGTCGGTGTCGTAAAAGCACTCCGGGGCGTAGCCAAGGCCCAGGGAGATTCCTGCGGCGCCGTCCGCCAGGGCGTTTTCCAGCAGGTGGTGCAGGCGGTAATATTCTTCGTCCGTCAGATCCCGGTCCTCAAAGCCGGTGACGCAGGCGCGGAGGGTGCCCATGCCCACCAGCATTCCTGTGTTGAGCCGCAGGGGGATAGCCCGGAGCTGTCGCTGGTACGCCCCCAGGGAGGATACGTCCAGTCCCTCCGGCAGGCCGCCCACGATGGGAGCCAGATATTGCAGCAGAGCTTCCTGATAAGCGCCGCGGACCGGCGCCAGGGACAGGCCGCAGTTGCCGTTCAGGATCGTGGTCAGGCCCTGAGCCAGCTCGGGGCGGCCGAAGTCCGGCAGAAAGATGGCGCCGTCACCGTGGCGGTGGACGTCGATAAAGCCCGGTGTCAGATACCGCCCCGCGGCATCGATGACATGGGCGGCGGATGCCGCCTCAAGATGCCCCACGGCAGCAATGGCGCCGCCCTGGAGGGCTACATCCGCCTGAAAAGCGGGAGCGCCGGAGCCGTCCAGGACCCGGGCATTTTGGATCAGATAGTCGTACAAAAGGTCCACCTCTTTTCTTCTGGCCACAGTGTAGCACGGCGGGAAGGGAATGTCAAAAAAACAAGGACGCCCGTTTGGGCGTCCTTGCAGCGATGTAGGAAAAACTCAGTCCTCGCACAGACCGGCGGTGATGATAGCCATGGAGTAGACCTCCTGGGCGTTGCAGCCGCGGGAGAGGTCGTTGATGGGGGCGTTCAGGCCCTGCAGGATGGGGCCGTAGGCGTCGAAGCCGCCCATGCGCTGGCAGATCTTGTAGCCGATGTTGCCGGCGTTGATGTCAGGGAAAATGAAGGTGTTGGCATGGCCGGCCACATTGGAGTTGGGGCACTTGGTACGGGCCACGGTGGGAGAAACGGCGGCGTCAAACTGCAGCTCGCCGTCGATGGCCAGGTTGGGAGCGGCGGCCTTGGCCTTGGCGCAGGCGTTGCGGACCTTGTCCACGTCCTCGCCCTTGCCGGAGCCCAGGGTGGAGTAGCTCAGGAAAGCGACCTTGGGATCGATACCGAAGACCTTGGCGGTGGAAGCGGTCTCCAGAGCGATCTCCACCAGCTCGTCCTCGCTGGGCTTGATGTTGATGGCGCAGTCGCCCATGGCCAGGACCTCGCGGTCGCCGGTGGCGGAGTCACGCACCAGAATGAAGCAGGAGGAAACGATCTTGCTGCCGGGCTTGGTCTTGATGATCTGCAGGGCGGGACGGACGGTGTCGGCGGTGGAGTAGGTGGCGCCGCCCAACAGGGCGTCGGCATAGCCCATCTTCACCAGCATGGTGCCGAAATAGTTGGCCTGCATCAGAGCGCTGCGGCACTGCTCGGCGGTCATCTTGCCCTTGCGCAGCTCCACCATGGTGTCCACCATCTTGTCCATGTCCGCAAAGGTGGCGGGGTCAATGATGATGGCGCCGCGGATGTTGAAGCCGATCTCCTCGGCGGCCTTCTGGATCTCGGCCTCGTTGCCCACCAGGACGGGGGTCAGAAAGGTACCGGACAGCAGACGGGCGGAAGCCTCCAGGATGCGGGGATCGGTGCCCTCGGTGAAGACGATCTTGCGGGGATGCGCCTTCAGCTTTTTGATCAGAAATTCAAACATGTCGATTTCCTCCAAATAAACGATTTTGGGAAAAATTCCGTACTGAAATTATTATACACGCTTGGTGGACAGGGTCAATGCAAAAAAGCGAAAATATCCGCACAAAAATTCCCGGACCGACAGGGCCCTCTTGGGTGAAATATGCAAAAGACACAAAGAAAACCCCATATACAGTAGGCCGAATGGGCCGAAACCCAAGAAAATGAACATTTTTTGAACAAAATGAGGGGTTGACGTAATTGCGGAAACGCGGTATCATAGGAATGGTAACAATTTGTAACTTTTTTGTGACCTTTTAAGGAGACATATGAGTCAAGAGCAGAAGAAACAGAAAAAGCAGACGCAGGGCGGCAAACGCCTGAACGCTCAGCCGGCGGAGAGTCGGGAGAAGCGTTCCGGAGCGATTGCAACCGCCGTGCGGGAAGAACAGCGGGTGCCCCGTCGGGCTGTGGCGGAACGGCGTGAAGAGGAGCCTTCGGATGCTTTGACCCGCTGCACCCGCCGGGTGGTCAGCCAGCTGCGGCGGATCCGTCGCCGGATCCATATGATCGTCCGGGAACAGAAGGCACGCAACTTTCCGGAGTCGGACCGGCTCCCCATTCAGTTGGCGCTGCTGCTCTGGAACATGATCCCCATGTGGGCCAGTCTGTTCTGGGAGCACACCTGGGGCCGCAGAAAGCAGCTTTTGCGTCGGGGTGCCGCCATGTGGTCCCGGCTGGAGCACCGCAAGGGCCATCCGGTAGTCTTTCTGGGAGCCGCCTGTGTGCTGGCGGTGCTGATCCTGCTGGGCAGCACCTATACCCGCGGCACCACCGTCACCTATGACGGCGACGTGGTAGGCGTGGTGGATTCCGAGGCCACGGCCAAGGCCATCGTGTCCAATCTGGAGACCGTCACCACCCGGACCCTGGGCCGCAGCTACCAGATCGACGGCGATCTGGTTCAGTACTCCACCGGCTGGCTGAAGCGCCAGGAGGTGAAGGAACGGGATGTGGTGGAAGAGGACCTGTCCGAGGAGATCGGCCTGGTGACTCCCGCCTACTGCCTGTATGTGGACGGCGAGCGCATCGGTGCCACCCCCTATGAGGGTGCCCTGGAGGAGCTGCTGGAGCAGCTGCAGCAGGCCGCCACCACGGAGGAGACCATCTCCTGCTCCTTCAAGGAAGAAGTGGAGATCAAGCAGGAGTATGTGGCTACCGAGGAGATCATGAACCTGGGATACCTGGCGGAGACGCTGTACAGCACCAAGACCGCCGAGGTCACCTATGAGGTCAAGAAGGGCGACACCTGGTCCCAGATCGCTGAAAACCACGGCCTGACCAGCAAGGAGCTGCTGGCCCTGAACCCCGGCTATGACATCAACAAGCTGCAGATCGGCGAAGTCCTGACCCTGTCCGCCTCCGTGCCCTACCTGACCATGACGGTGGTGCAGCAGGAGCGGTATGTGGAGGACGTGATGTACGACATTCAGTATACCGACAGCGCCAACATGTACAAGGGCGATGAAAAGGTCACCTCTGCCGGCCAGTTCGGTGCGGCGGACGTGGTGGCCAACGTCACCTACGTCAACGGCGAGGAGACGGAGCGGACCATCCTGTCCTCCGTGACCCTGAAGGAGCCTGTCACCGAGGAGCGGCTCCGGGGCACCAAGGCGCGGCCCACCTGGTATCCCACCGGCACCTTCCGCTGGCCCGTGTCCGGCCGCATTACTTCCTACTTCGGCGGGCGGCGGTCCCCCGGCGGCATCGGCTCCACCAACCACAAGGGCATCGACATCGCGGCGCCCAAGGGCACGCCGGTCTACGCCGCCGATGGCGGCACCGTCACCTACGCCGGCTGGATGAGCGGCTACGGCTACCTGGTCCGCATCAGCCACGGCAACGGCTACGAGACCTATTACGGCCACAACAGCCGGTTGCTGGTGTCTGTGGGCCAGAAGGTCTACAAGGGCCAGCAGATCGCCAAGGTGGGTTCCACCGGCAACTCCACCGGCAACCACTGTCACTTTGAGGTGCGGTACAACGGCGTGGCCAAAAACCCGCTGAATTATCTGCGATGAGGTGAAGATCCCATGAGCTGTGAATTTCTGAACCTGCAGGAGCCCAACGAGGGCCCCTATTCCGACCTGGTGGTCGTGGACGGCAAGTTCCTGTTCCTCTCCGGCCTGGTGTCCGAGGATTTTGAGACCGGGGAGCTGGTCTCCGGCGATATTGTCACCGAGACCCGGCAGGCCCTGAAAAATCTGGCCATGATCCTGGAGCGGTACGGCTCCGACATGGACCATGTGGTCCGCATTGAGGTGATCCTGGCGGACTTCGCGGAGCGGGACGCCATGAACGCCGAATACGTGAAGCACTTCGATCCCGCCCATAAGCCGGCACGTCTGTGCTTTGGCGGCGCGGACCTGGCGGATGGCTGCAAGATCGAGATTATGGCAACGGCCGTCAGAAAATAAAGCAAAAACACCGGGAAGCAAAACTTCCCGGTGTTTTTATGTCTGGAGAGATGTCTGCTCTTCTACCAGACGGGCAATGTAGGCCTGCACCTGGTCAAAGGGGATGTTCAGGGCTGCGGCAAGCTCGCCGTACAGCAGCCGTTCCGCCTGTTTCATGTAGCGCTCGTCCACCATGCCCAGACGGCGCTTCTGGGCCTCTGCCTGCTTCTGCTTGGCGTAAATGGACATCATCAGCCGGATCAGGTCCCGGCGGTCGCCGCTGCGGATGACGGCCTGATAGTGCTGGGTCAGGGCCTGGATGGTGGGGGCGCGGCAGGCCTCCGTCTGCATGGTGGGGATCTGGCCGATCAGGGCGTCAGCCTCCTCCCGGGTCATGACCGGGCGGATGGGAACCTTTGCGTTTTCCACCGGAGTGTAGATGACGCCGTCCTGATACAGAGGCTTGAGCAGATAACAGGTTTTGCCCTGGAGGGCGCTGTGGGGCTCCGGCTGCTGGATGGACTCCACGCGGCACACGCCGGTGGCACCGTAGACTACCAGTTCTCCTGGCTGAAACATTGGTTGCCCTCCTTAAAAATAAAAAATGCGCGGCCCCGGCAACTGGACTTACGTCGAGCGGGACTGCGCGCTGCGCTTTTATTGTACCATAGTTTTTTGCCGGAATGTAAGAAAAAATTTTAATGCGCGCAAAAAAGTGCTTGCTTCCGAAAGAAACAAGCACTTTTTATGGAGAATAAATGGTGCCGGCGGCTCACTCCCGCAGGAACTTTTCCACATCCCTGTTGCTCCCCAGAATGAAAATGGTCTCATCCTGCTGGAAGCAGTGTGCGGGGCCGGGAAGGGGCTCCAGCTGGTCGTCGTGGTTTACAGCCAGAATGTTGATGCGGTACCGCTGCCGCACCTGCAGGTCCACGATGGTCTTGCCCACCCAGGACTCCGGCACGGCAGTCTCGTAGATGGAGTAGTCCGGCGTCAGCTCCACATAGTCGAACACGTGGCTGCGGCTGTACCGGACCGCGGCCCACTCGGCAGTCTGCTTTTCGGGGTAGATCACATCATCGGCACCGTTGCGCAACAGGAATTTGGCGTGGACCTCCCGGGCGGCCCGGGAAAGGACGAAGGGGGCGCCGTGCTCTTTCAGCAGGGCTGTGGTCTCCAGAGAGCTCTGAAAGTTGTCGCCGATGGCCACCACGCACAGGTCGAAGTTCCGGACCCCCAGGGAGGCGATGAACTGTTCGTTGGTGCTGTCTCCGATTTGGGCGTTGGTGACAAAGGGCAGGGCGTCGTTGACCCGCTGCTCGTCCTTGTCAATGGCCAGCACCTCGTGGTGCAGTTCCTGGAGCTTCATGGCCATGTGGCGGCCGAAGCGGCCCAGGCCGATCAACAGAATGGATTTCATAGAGGTGTGCTCCTTTCTTTAGCCCACGATGACCTGCTCCTGGGGAAGCTGGGAGAGGCTGGGGGTCTTGTTGGCGGTGACGGCGTAGATCATGGTGAGACCGCCCACACGTCCAAAGTACATCAGGAAGATCAGGATCAGCCGGGAGACAGTGGACAGCGTGGAGGTGTAGCCCAGGGACAGGCCCACAGTGGCCACCGCCGAGGCGGATTCAAACAGGGCGCCCATCAGGGGGATCTGGTCGATGCAGGCGATGAGGCAGCCACCGGTGACGAACAGCAGCAGATAGATGACGAACAGGGCGGCGGCGTTTCGCAGGGCGGACTCATGGATGCGGCGGCCGAAGCACTGGGCGCTGTCCCGGTGCAGGAAGATGGCCCGGGCGCTCAGCAGCAGCACCGCCAGGGTGGTGGTCTTGAAGCCGCCTGCCGTGGACCCCGGAGAGCCGCCCACCAGCATCAGGAAGATGGTGACCAGCTGACTGGTCTCGCTCATGGCCGCCAGGTCCACGGTGTTGAAGCCGGCGGTGCGGGGCGTCACGGACTGGAAGGCGGCGGCCATCAGCCGCTGACCCTCGCTCATGGCCGCCCATTGAGGCTGGCGGAATTCGTAGAAGAAGAAATAGAGGAAGCCAAGCACCAGCAAAATGGCGGTGGTGGATAAAATCAGCTTGCTCTGCAGCCGGTAGGAGCGCAGATGGCGTCCGTGCTCCCGGATGTCCCGCCAGGTGAGAAAGCCCAGACCGCCCACCACGATCAGCAAACAGGCCGTCACATTCACCAGGGGATCAAAGGTGTAGCCGGTCAGGGAGGAGAATTCGGCACCCCTGACCGTGCCCATCAGGTCAAAGCCCGCGTTGCAGAAGGCGGAGATGGAGTGAAACACCGCGTACCAGAGCCCCTTGCCAAAGCCCAGCTGTCCGCAGAAGCGGATAGCCAGCAGGACCGCGCCGATGACCTCGATCAACAGGGAGCCCGTCAGCAGGAACCGGGTCTGGCGGATGATGCCGCCCACCTGGGGCGCCGCGATGGATTCCTGCATGACCCAGCGCTGCTTCAGGCTGATTTTCCGACCGGAGAACATGAAAATCGCCATGCCCATGGTGACCACGCCCATGCCGCCGATCTGGATCAGCAGCAGGATCACTGTCTGTCCGAAGGGCGACCAGTACATTGAGGTATCCCGCACCACCAGACCGGTGACGCAGGTGGCGGAGGTGGCGGTGAAGAGGGCGTCCAGAAAGGACGCGCCTCCCGGCTCCCTGGTGGAGACCGGCAGCATCAGCAGGACGGTCCCCACAGCGATCAGAACGAGAAAGCCAAGAATGATGATCTGCGAGGGGGTGATCTTGGCTGGTTTCCAGGCAGACACGGCGGCGGACACTTCCTTTCGAAGTCTGAGGAAAAATTGATCAGATAAAATATTATATCACGAAGTCTTCCCGCTGACAACCCAGGGTATGACGCTGATGGACCAGGAGAGAAGGAGGCAATTCTAAAGTGGTTGATTTTCCATAAAAAAAACCTTACACTAGAATGAATTAGACAGAGGATTTTTGCACGGCCGGAGAACCGGCTGAAATGGAGTGACAGCGGATGATGACATTGGTGGTGGGCGGTGCCGCCAGCGGAAAAAGCGAATACGCGGAGCGGCTGGTGGTCCATGCCGGGGAGACTCCCCGGGTCTACATTGCCACCATGCAGCCCTTTGATCAGGAAAGCCTGCGCCGCATTGACAAGCACCGGCGGATGCGGGCGGAGAAGCATTTTGAGACTTTGGAGTGTTACACGAATCTGGCCTCGGCGCAGGTCCCGGCAGGCAGCACGGTGCTGCTGGAGTGTGTCAGCAACCTCTGCGCCAACGAGATTTACAGCCCCGACGGCAGCGGCGAGAATGCGGCGCAGGCCATCCGGAGAGGCGTGGAGCACCTGCGCGGCCGGTGCGGGGAGCTGATCGTGGTGTCCAACGAGCTGTTCTCCGGCGGCAGCATATATGAAGGAGACACCCTGCGGTATCTGAAGGTGCTGGGCCAGGTGAACCGGGAACTGGCAGCTATGGCGGACGATGTCTGCGAGGTGGTCTGCGGGATTCCCTGCTGGTACAAAGGAGGAGAGCGGTTCTATGATCTTGTTTGAGACGATCGCCGTGGCATTTGCCATGTTTTCAGCCCTACCGGTGCCCCAGCTGGTGTGGAACGACAAAAATATGCGCTACGCCCTGTGCGCCTTTCCCCTGGTGGGCGTGGTCACGGGCCTTTGCTGGTGGGGCTGGTCGGCCCTCTGTGGCTGGCTGGACCTGCCCGCGCTCCTGCGGGCAGCGGGACTTTGCATGCTCCCGGCGGCGGTCAGCGGCGGCATCCACCTGGACGGCTACGCCGACACCGGCGACGCCCTGGCCAGCTGCGCCTCTCCGGAGAAAAAAAAGGAGATCCTGGACGATCCCAACTGCGGCGCCTTCGCGGTGATCCGCCTGTGCATGTACTTCGTTGGCTACTTTGCCCTCTGCGGCACGGTGCGCCTGGAGGGCCGGGAACTGCTCTGCATGGGCCTGAGCTTCGTCCTGTCCCGCGCCCTTTCGGGCTTTGCCATCGCCATGTTCCCCCTGTCCAAGAACACCGGCCTGGCCCACGCCTTCGCCACGGAGGGCGTCAAGACCCGGGGGCGGCTGATCCTGGGCGGCGCTGCGGCGCTGCTGATGGCGGCCATGTGCCTGGCGGGCGGCTGGCACGGTGCGGCCATGTTGGTAGCGGCCCTGCTGGTGCTGTGGTGGTATCACCACACCGCCATGAGGAAGTTCGGCGGTCTCTCCGGCGATCTGGCGGGCTGGTTTTTGCAGAAGGCGGAATTTTGGATGCTGGCGGCCCTGGTGGCCTGCCAGTCCCTGGAGGGTTTGGTATGACACTGATCGTTGGTCCCCTGTTCAACGGAAAGCGCCGCTTCGCCATGGAGCTGCTGGGCTGCGGAGAGGAAGAACTGTCCCGCCGGGCGGTGTGGGACGTGCAGGACCTGGCTGGGTCCTGTTCCGACCTGGAGGCCCTGGCGGCGGAGCTGTCGGCCCATGAGGTGGTCATCTCCACCGAAGTGGGCGGCGGCGTGGTGCCCACCGACCCGGCGGAGCGCGCCGCCCGGGAGGCGGCGGGCCGTCTGAACTGCCTGCTGGCCAAACGGGCAGACCGGGTGATCCGGGTGTTCTGCGGCCTGCCCATGGTGCTGAAAGGAGCGCTTTAATGAACGTGTATCTTCTGCGCCACGGCCGCACGGCCTGGACGGAGCAGCACCGCTACCAGGGCCGCCGGGACATTCCCCTGTCCCCGGAGGGCGAGGCGGAGCTGCGGCAGGCGGACTTCGCCCCAGGACTGGTGTGGGTGTCTCCCCTGTCCCGCGCCCGGCGCACGGCGGAGCTGCTGTTCCCCGGCGCGGAGCAGCGGGTGGAGCCGGACCTGGTGGAAATGGACTTCGGCGCCTTCGAGGGCCGCAGTTACCGGGACATGGAGGACGACCCGGCCTACCGCGCCTGGGTGGACGGCGGCTGCTGGGGCCGCTGCCCCGGCGGCGAGGACCGCCCCGGCTTCTGCCTGCGGGCCCGGACGGCGGTGGAGCGCCTGGTGGACCGTGCTCTGGCGGAGGGCCGGGAGGAGCTGGTCATCGTGGCCCACGGCGGCGTGCTGATGGCGGCCATGGAGGGGCTGGCCCTGCCGGAGAAGGATTATTTTGACTGGCAGACGGCCCCCGGCACGGGCTATCTGCTGACGCTGGAGCCCGCCCTCTGGCGGGAGTCCCGCAGGCTGCGGCTGCTGTCGCCCCTGTCGTACCGGCAGGAGACCTGACCGGCGACATTTTTCGTGTTGCATTTTTGGGGAGCGTCTGCTATAATACTTCCCAGATGCGGCTGTAGTTCATCGGTAGAACGGCAGCTTCCCAAGCTGCATAGGGGGGTTCGACTCCCCTCAGCCGCTCCAAAAGAGAGAGACACGCTGAAAGGCGTGTCTCTTTTTTTGCCCTCTCCCCCGGCCCCGGCGCCTGAGGTTCGTTACACTTCGTAACATATTATATATGGTATTGATGCGGTCAGATATCTTGTACTGCAATGGATTTGAGAAAACAAAACCGTATAATGTTACAGTCACGTTACAAAACAATGCAATCAATTGACTTTCGTTTTCCTCCCGTGGTATCATCAACCTGCAAAGTGGGAAACGCAATGGACGACTCCGGCGTAGATACAGGGTCGGCTAGCCACTGTATGTGGGCCGGCACATCCGGCGCGGGACCTGCTTTGACAAAAATGGCGGTAATTTCCGCTAATCTACAAGGAGGAAACCCATATGAAGAAGTTCCTTTCTCTGGTTCTGGCTCTGATTATGACCATGTCCCTGGTCACCATCAGCGCCGGCGCCAAGGACTTCACCGACGACGACAAGGTCACCTATGAAGAAGCCGTCGCCGTGATGTCCGAAATCGGCGTCATCGATGGTTACACCGATGGCACCTTCAAGCCCCAGAGCGGCCTGACCCGTGGTGCCGCTGCCAAGATCATCTGCAACATGATCCTGGGTCCCACCACTGCCGCTGCTCTCCGTGCCGACACCGCTCCTTTCAAGGATGTCCCTGTCGACCACACCTTTGCCGGTTACATTGCTTACTGCGCTCAGCAGGGCATCATCTCCGGCTACACCGACGGTAGCTTCCGTCCCGCCGCTCCCCTGACCAACTTCGCTTTCATGAAGATGCTGCTGGGCGCCCTGGGCTATAACGCTGAGGTCGAAGGTTATGTCGGCGGCAACTGCTTCATCAACGTTGCCAAGCAGGCCATCGGTATCGGCCTGAACGCCGGTCTGACCGAGGACTTCGACGGCGGCAAGTATGCCACTCGTGAAGAGGCTGCCCTGTTTGCTTTCAACACCCTGAAGGCCACCATGGTCGACTATGACACCACCATCACCGTAGGCAACGTCACCATCGCTGGCTCCAGAGCCTACGAGGTCTCCAACAACGCTCGCGTTGAGGGCATCAAGGAAGACAACAAGATGCAGTTTGCTGAGAAGTACTTCACCAAGCTGAGCGTCGAGGCTTCCACCGATGCTTTCGAGCGTCCCACCAACGACTGGACCTATGACAAGAAGGCTGTTGGTTCCTTTGTTGACTACACCAAGCTGGTCACTTCCTTCGAGGGCGAAGTCACCGGCAAGGACCTGTACAACGCTCTGACCGCTGCCACCATCAAGAACAACACTGGTTATGTCTTCATTGATGGCAAGGACGGCAAGTTCAACGCTGCCGCTCTGGGCAAGAACAAGACCGAAGCTCTGTATGGCACCGACAACGGTGTCCTGACCGAGGTCTACTTTGACAAGGACAACAGTGAGTTCACCATCGCTGTCATCAACACCTACCTGGCTGAGGCCGATGCTGATTACAACGAGAAGATGGATAACCTGAGCCTGACCATTTACGGTCTGGAAGGTGGTGTGAAGACCGCTAAGGAGGATGACGACGCTGACGTTTCCGCTGACGACTTCGCTCTGGTCGAGGACGCCGAGGATGGCGACTTCTTCCTGGTCACCTATGCCAAGGACGCTGTTCAGTCCATGGAACTGCCCGAGATCGTTGAGGACGTGACCCTGAAGTCCTTCAAGAAGACCAGCAGCGTCACCACCACCGAGGGCGACACCTACAAGTATTCTTCTTCCGCCACCTATGATGTCGAGGTTTTGGATGAGTATGACCAGGACAACATGAAGGAGACCACCTACAAGGTGTATCTGGATACCTATGGTCACCTGATCGGCATCGAGATCGTTGAGGACGTGAAGAACTACGTCTTCGTGACTGGCTATGAGACCTTCAACAGCGTTCTGAGCAACGCCAAGGCCGAGGCTTTCGCCATCTTCATGGACGGCACCGCTGAGACCATCACCGTGAAGGACGCTGCCAAGACCAAGGAAGGCGATAACAGCACTGCTTGGAAGGCCCTTACCGGTAATGAAAAACTGAACACCTGGTACACCTACAAGACCGACAAGAACGGCTATTACACCCTGGAGCCCGTTGCCCAGAATATCACTGGCGATGTGAAGGTTGCTCAGGGCTGGGATCAGACCAACGATAAGGAACTGAACAAGAACCATGTCTCTCTGAAGGACACTGCTGGCGATAAGAATCATGCTTACGCCAACGACGACACCATCTTCCTGACCGCCAAGGTTAAGAATGTTGGTAAGGGTGAGCAGATCACCGGTGTGGCTGCTGTTGCCACCGGCATCAAGAACGTCAACCTGAAGCTGGACGGCACCAGCAATCCCGAGGGCGCCTACTTCCTGTATGGCAAGAACGGCTACATCATCGCCGCTGTCGTGGTGGCTGACGATCTGGCTGCTTCCAGCAACTATGCTTACATCATCGGCAGCGTGTCCCAGGAGGACTATGACTCTGCTGAGGATGTCTGGACCTGGCACCGTTCCGCCGTTATCGACGGCAAGGAAGTTGTCCTGAAGGAGCAGGGCACCTCCCTGACCTACCTGGGCAAGGATGCCGACAATGGCAACATGCAGACCTATGGCTGGTACAAGATGTCCTACGACGCTGACGGCTATGTCATGGGCGCTGAGCCTGTCACCGATTGGGATACCGGTGCCGGCCTGGATAAGGATACCATCGCTGTTGACCACGTTGTGTACTTCAACAACGGTATCTCTAGCGCTCCGGCCGATTCCAGCTACGACAAGGAAGATGTCGTTCTGGTCCGTCAGAACATGACTGCTGGCAGCACCAAGCTGACCCTGGAGGGCCACACCGTGTACGTCAGCGAGGACCCCACTCACGACTACGGTATCGACATCATGCCCGACGCTGACGCGGTCCTGATCTACAAGAAGGACGGCAAGGACGGCAAGAAGGCCTTCTTCAACGAGGAGAGCGGCAACGTGGCCGCCGCCATCAAGATGATGGAGAGCGACGACTTCAACGGCGTTGTCTACTTCGTCATGAAGGACGGCGTTGCTACCTCTGTCATCATCAAGTGCACCGACAACTGGACCACCAAGGATGCTGAGGGCACCACCCCCATCATCACTGATGTTGCCAAGGTCGAGATCTCTACCGCCACTACCACCGTCACCCTGACTCTGGCTGAGGGCAAGACCGCTATTACTCCCGCTGCCGCCAAGGCTGCTGCTGGCGTGGCTCTGGAGGATGATGGTTACGTCGTCACCGGCTGGAACAATATGGCTGTGACTGCCACCAAGGCTGGCCTGTCTGCCAACTCCGAGGTCACCTTCGACGTGGTTGTCTATCAGGCTAATGGTACCACTGTTGTGGTTCCTGCTTGATTTGAGTTTCGCTTGAATCTCTGAATAAGCAGCAAAAATGCCCCCGGACTTCGGTCCGGGGGCATTTTCCAGTTATTTGGTTGCAAAAAGCGCAAAATAGTAATAGGTCTGACCAGGGTTGTTGAGCTGTGTGCCATAGGAACTTGTGTTATACCAGGAGATTGTGCCGCCGTTCCAGTTCACGTAACAATAGTAAGAACTGCCGGGTTGATGGGTGGTTTCGCACCCACGGTGCATCATCAAGAGGGAACTGCTTTTGTCCGAAATGAAAAGCAAAACAGGCTCCTTCTCAAAGGCCAGTGTATTGGGACCGTCCTTTCCATAGGTGCCCGTTCCTGTATAAGTGCCGGTGACGATTTCACAGTTGCCGCACAGCGCCAGTGCTGCCGTCATGGCCACCAGCTCGTCCCGCTGCTCCGCCAGCGCCTGGTCCACTTTGGCGTTGTCCGCGTTGAAGTCCTCCATCATGATGCGGTCCCCGGCGTCCCATTGATTCAGTCCGTAATTTGCTGTCTGTTCCATGAGTGACCTCCTTGTAAAATGGTTATTTATTTGATGCATAGTTGTAACATAAAAGGAGGCGCGGCATCGTGTGTTGCCCGTGGCCGTGCAACAAAAAGAAAAAAACCTCCCCTGTCGGGGAGGAGCATCCAAAGGGGAGGGGCTTCGGCCCCTCCCCTTTGCGGATCACTTATTTTCTGTACTGCCCCATCCGCCAGACGATGGCGGAGACCTGACCGCGGGTCAGGGTGTTGCCGGGCTTGTAGGTGCTGGTGCCGTTGGAGAAGTATCCCTCCACGATGCCCGCCTCGTTCAGGGCCTGGACGCTGGCGTCCGTGGTATCCGTGAAGGGCTTCACGCTGGAGACCTTGGATGTATCCAGCTTCATGGCCCCGGCGGCCAGCTGGGCCACCTGCAGGCGGGTGATGGGGGCGCTGAGGTTCACATTGCTGCGGGTGATGATGCCCTCCGCCCGGGCCTTGGCCAGATAGCCGCTGAAGGGATTGCTGTCCGTGGGCTTCTGCTCGGGATAGCCCGCCGCCAGCATGATCAGCTTCAGGGCCGCACCGTAGGAGATCTTGTTGTCGGGCTTGAAGCTGCCGTCGGTGTAGCCGTCAATGACGCCTGCGTCGGACAGCTCCGCCACGTACTTGTAGCACCAGGTGGAGGCGGTCACGTCGCTGAACTTCTTCTGGGTGTTCACCACGCCGAGGCTGAACTTGCCCACGCCCAGGGCCTTGCCGGTGCTGTCACAGACCGCGTAGGGGATCTCCACGTTGCCGGTGAAGCCCGCCGCCGGGACGAACCGCAGCTGGCTGATGGTCCAGGTGCCGCTGCTGTATCCGTACACCGTGCTGGTGTCCGCCTTGCGGGTGGTGCCGGTGCCCACGTACACGGTGCCCTTGGCGCTGGCGGGCAGGCTCAGCAGCTGGATGCCGTAGAAGGTGCCCACGCTCTTGGCCACCGCTGCCGCGATGGAGGGCGCCGGGAAGCTGACAGAGGTGCCCTTGGTAATGACGCCGTAGACCTCGGGCACGGTGGCGGAGGCGGTCACGCTGATGATGGCGATACCGGTGACTGCCACGCCGCCGGTGCCGTAGGCGGTGAAGGGAATGGCGGCGCAGTAGTTGCTGCCGGAGGGCACGTAGGTCAGCTCAGAGAGCGTGTACTGCGCGGCGGAGGTGGGGCTGACGTAGTAGGCCTGGGTGGTGCAGTTGGCCGCCGTCAGCTGCAGGCGGGCCGTGGTGCCGTACTGGCTGGCGCTGTAGTAGTTGTAGTACAGGCCGCCCACGCTGGGCACGCCCAGCAGCTTCACATACTGCAGGGTGCTGGTGGGGTACTTGGACCGCAGGAAGCGGGAGAAGTCGTTGGCCTTCAGCTGCACTTTCGTGGTGCTGGTGGTCTGGTACAGGATGTCGCCCGCCGCGGTGCCGGTGGTGGTCGTGGTCTCAGGGGCGATGACCACGGTGCCGTCCACATAGCGGCTGCTGTTGTAGTAGGCCCGGAATTCCAGGGTCACGGCCTTGTCGAAGCCGCTGCCCGCCACAAAGCTCAGCTTGCTGAGGGGATAGGCGGTGTCGTCGTTGTCGGGCATGGCGCTGGTGTCATAGTAGAAGGTGGCGTCTTCCAGGCCGCCGGCGGTGAAGCGCTCCTGAGAGGACCGGCCGTAGTTATAGTACATGTAGCCGGTGGTGGAGCTGAGGTTGTCCGAGCCGGTGAAGACCACGTATTTCAGGGTGTAGTTCTTGTAAGTCTCCTGGAAATAGTCGTTGAAATCGTCCTCGTCAAAGACGGTCTCCTTCTGCGCGGTGCCCTTGTAGTTGATGTCGCCCTCACCGGTGGTGCCGTCGCCGATCTCGATCACCAGGGTGCCGCTGGCCTTCCGGGTGGTATTGTAGTAGGCGGTGAAGTCCAGCTCCACGGTGCGCTTGGCGGCGCTCTTGGGAGCCACAAAGCTCAGGTCCGCCAGGGCATAGTCCCCGTCGGAGGCGGAGCTGTAATAGAATTTGTAGTCGTCGATGCTGGTCTTGTTGAAGGACTTTTCGCCGGAGCCCTTGTAGTCATAATAGACCGTACCGGTGGAGGTGCTGAGGGTGTCCGTGGTAGAGAACTCCACATACTTGATGGTGGAGGTGGAGTTGGTCTCATCCCGGAAGAACTTGTTGAAGTCCGTTTTGTCGAATTCCACTTCCTCGCCGGGATTTACCTTGTAGGTGATGTTGCCGCCGGAGTTGTCCTCTCCCACCACCAGCTTCAGGGTGCCGGTCATACTGTTGCTGTTGGTGCCGTAGGCGGTAAAAGTGACGGACAGAGTGTCGTCTTTTGCGCTGCTGGGGGCTTTCAGGGCCAGATCGCTGAGGGGGTAATCACCATAGCTGGAACTGCTGTAATAGAAGTCCTTGCCGGTGAAGGAGGAGCGGGTCAGATCATCGCCGTCGCAGGTGACAACGCCCTCAAAGCCGGAGTAGGCGGAGCTGGTCACGCTGAACCTCACATAGCGGAAGGTGCCGGAGCATTCGGAGTCATAGGCGGCCTTGAAGTCGCTGACATCAAAGCTCACGGACTTGCCGGGCTTGACGGTATAGGTGATGTCGCTGCCGGAGCCGTCGCCATCCACCACCAGCTTCAGGGTGCCGGTCATACTGTTGCTGTTGGTGCCGTAGGCGGTGTAGGTGACGGACAGAGTGTCGTCTTTTGCGCTGCTGGGGGCTTTCAGGGCCAGATCGCTGAGGGGGTAATCACCATAGCTGGAACTGCTGTAGTAGAAGTCGTTGCCGATGAAGGCAGAGCGGGTCAGATCATCGCCGTCGCAGGTGACAACGCCTTCAAAACCGGAGTAGGCGGTGCTGGTCACGCTGAACCTCACATAGCGGAAGGTGCCGGAGCACTCGGAATCATAGGCGGCCTTGAAGTCGCTGACATCGAAGCTCACGGATTTGCCGGGCTTGACGGTGTAGGTGATGTCGGAAGTGCTCGTCACATCATAGACGGCGTAATAGGTGACATTGGAATTTACGGTCGTGTTTGCCACCGCAGAAGAGGAGTAATAATAGGTGCGGCCGTCCCATGCGGCAGAAGTGCCGGGATTGGAAGTGGTCCAGCCCAAGAACTTATAGTTGCCGCTATAGGGGTAGACAGGCGTGCCGGGATTGGCGGGCTTGCTGCCCTTGGTAATGCTGGTGGACCAGTAGGTGCTGGAGCCGTTTTTGAAGGTGACGGTCACCTTGCTGGTAATTTGCTGTCCGCAGACTGTGCAGACTCCGTTTGCATTCAAAGTGTGGTTACCGGTAGCAGGGATGGTTTCGGTCTCTTTAGCAGTACAGCCAGAACGGTTGCAGCTTCGGGTTTTGCTGCCGGCAGTACCACAGGTAGCGGGAGTGACGGTTGTCCAGCTGCCCCAATCGTGATTGTTGGGGTCAATATCGATCTGCTCAGTAGTTGTATTATCACCCCGACTGCAGACGCCTGTTTTCAAACCAGTGGAGACGCAGGTTGCAGGCGTGTTGACCGTCCACGTGTAGTCATGTCCGGTTGCCTTTGTGGTATCGCTTTCTTTCTCCGAACATCTTTTGCAAGTGCGAGTACGGTTAGCGTCGGCTGTACAAGTGGCTTCGGTGCCTACCCATTCGCCCCAGTCATGGCCAAGGGCAGTTAAATAAGCGGTATCAGCATTTCCGCACTCAGAACAATGACGGGTTTGTACGCCTTGTTCAGTACAGGTTGCCGGAGTAGTGGTCGTAAATTGCCCCCACTGATGGCTCTTTCCAAGAGACTCACAGTTCACTGCCGCCAACGCCGCAGGCATCAGGCTGACCATCATGGCCAGGACCAGCAGGACTGCCGGCAGCTGCTTCCTCAAAAATCGTTTCATAAAATCCCCTCCATAAAAAAGTCGGATCGTGGTTACATAATATACCTTCTTATAACATAGCTGAAAGCGGCGCTGCAATCATGAACAAATTATGAACATACATGCCTTCCGGGAAACCTGAACGGAAACGTCACAAAAGGACCGCAAAACCGCAGGTTTCCCTTTACAAATCCGCACACTTCCTATATAATACTATGGCTAATGAAATTCGAAAAATGGAGAACATGTCATGGCTTTGATCGAATATGATTCTTATAAGCAGAAGCTCCGGGAGCTGGGCCCCGAGCTGGAAAAGCTGGCCGCTGCCCTGGACATTGAGAGTGCCAAGCAGGAGGCTGCACGCCTGGAGGACGAGACTGCCCAGGATGGCTTCTGGAACGACCTGGAGCGGTCCCAGAAGGTGCAGATGCGCCTGAAGCAGCTGCAGAACAAGATCGCCCGCCAGGAAAAGCTGGTCTCCGCCTGGGAGGATCTGACCACCCTGTGCGAAATGGGCCAGGAGGAGGACGACGCCGACATCCTGGAGGAACTAAAGAGTGAGTTCGCAGACTTGGAAGAGAAGGTTGAGGAGACCCGCATGACCACCCTGCTCTCCGGTGAGTACGACAACTCCAACGCCATTCTGCAGTTCCATGCCGGCGCCGGCGGCACCGAGGCCCAGGACTGGGCCCAGATGCTCTACCGCATGTACACCCGCTGGGCCGAGCGCCACGGCTTTGTCTATAAAATTCTGGACTATGAAGAGGGCGACGAGGCCGGCATCAAGTCCGCTGCCATCTCCATCGAGGGCGAAAACGCCTATGGCCTTCTGAAGAGCGAGAACGGCGTCCACCGGCTGGTCCGGGTGTCCCCCTTTGACGCCAACGCCCGCCGCCAGACCTCCTTCGCCGCCATCGAGGTCATGCCGGAGCTGGAGAACGACGACTCCATTGAGATCCGGGAAGAGGACATCGAAATGCAGGTCTACCGCGCCTCCGGCGCAGGCGGCCAGCACGTCAACAAGACCTCCTCCGCCGTTCGCCTGACCCACAAGCCCACCGGCATCGTGGTGGCGTCACAGCAGGAGCGCAGCCAGTTCCAGAACAAGGACAACTGTATGAAGATGCTGAGGGCCAAGCTGCTGGAGCTGAAGGCGCAGCAGCACGCGGAGAAGATCTCCGACATCAAGGGCGTCCAGCTGAAGATCGAGTGGGGCAGCCAGATCCGGTCCTACGTGTTCATGCCCTACCAGATGGTGAAGGATACCCGCACCGGCTACGAGACCGGCAACATCGACAACGTGATGGACGGCGATCTGGATGGCTTCCTGAATGCCTACCTGACCCAGCTGGCAACAGGCGAGCTGAAAAAGTAACAGAAAGCAACGAGCCGTCCCCCGCCGTGAATGCGGCGTCCAAGCGTTTTGCGAAGCAAAACCTTGAAATGGACGGGCTTTGCCCGGCCATTTGAGTCAAATGCGGGGCCCCCGCGCGTCTCTGGCGCGTGGGGTGCGGCGATCTGGACGGGTTCCTGAACGCCTATCTGACCCAGCTGGCCACCGGCGAGCTGAAAAAGTAAATGCACCTGAAAAGGCGCGGCTGTAAGAGCCGCGTCCTTTTTCTTCCGAGTTTTCACCATAGAAAGGAATATCAGAAATGAACGATCAAACCCACGCCGCCGGCGCGGCACCTCAGGAAAACAAAATGGGCGTCATGCCGGTTGGCCGCCTGCTGGCGGGCATGGCTGTGCCCATGATGATCTCCATGCTGGTCCAGGCCCTGTACAACGTGGTGGACAGCGTGTTTGTCTCCCGCATCAGTGAGAACGCCTTCAACGCCGTGAGCCTGGCCTTTCCCCTCCAGAGCCTGATGATTGCCGTAGGCGCTGGCACCGCTGTGGGCATCAACGCCCTGCTGTCCCGCTCCCTAGGCGAGAAGAAACAGGATATGGCGGACCGGGCCGCGGGCACGGGCATTTTCCTGTCCCTGTGCAGCGCCGTGGTGTTTGCGCTCATCGGCATCTTCCTCTCCTGGCCCTTCTTCATGGCCCAGGCCAAGAGCGTGCCGGAGATCGTGGAGATGGGCACTGCCTATACCCGCATCTGCCTGGGCCTGTCCGTGGGCATCTTCTGCCAGTTCTGCTTTGAGCGGCTGCTGCAATCCACCGGCCGCACCACCCTGGCCATGATCACCCAGCTGGCAGGCGCCATTACCAATATCGTACTGGACCCCATCTTCATCTTCGGTCTGCTGGGTATGCCTAAGCTGGGTGTGGCGGGCGCCGCAGTTGCCACAGTGCTGGGGCAGTTCGTGGGCGCCATCCTGGCGATCATCATGAATCTGAAATGCAACCACGACATTCATATCCGTTCCAGCCTGATCCGCCCGGACAAGGTTGCGGTCAAGGAGATCTACCGGGTGGGTATCCCCTCCATCGTCATGCAGTCCATCGGCTCCATCATGACCTTCGGCATGAACAAGATCCTGTTCGTGTTCACTCCCACCGCCACGGCGGTGTTCGGCGCCTATTTCAAGATCCAGAGCTTCATCTTCATGCCCATCTTCGGCCTGAACAACGGCATGGTGCCCATCATCTCCTATAACTACGGCGCCGCCCGGCCGGAGCGGGTGTGGAAGACCGTGCGGCTGACCATCTTCACCGCTGTCGCCATCATGTTCCTGGGCTTCCTGGCCTTCCAGACCATCCCCGCCACGCTGCTGTCCCTGTTTGACGCCTCAGCGGAGATGACAGCCATCGGTATTCCCGCCCTGCGGATCATCAGCATCTCCTTCCTGCTGGCGGGTTTCTGCATCATCGCCGGTTCCGTGTGCCAGGCCATCGGCAACCCCATGTACAGCATGGTGGTTTCCGTGTGCCGCCAGCTGGTGGTACTGCTGCCGGCAGCGTGGCTCCTGGCCCAGACAGGCCGTCTGGAGCTGGTGTGGTGGTCCTTCCCCATTGCGGAGATCGCCTCCGTTACCCTCAGCGCCATCTTCCTCCGCCGCACTGTCCGCAGCGCCAACGCCCGCATGAAAGCGGCACAGGCGTGAGCCGACGGACAGAGAGACGTGGAGATATGACCAGGCGCCCCGGATGATTCCGGGGCGCCTTAGTCTGCTGATAAACCTGTAAGAGCTGAGCGACGGGAAGGAAGATAGTTACGAAAGAAACCCAGGAGGGGTGTCTTTCGTTTTCAATCACAAGTTTTTCGAACTTTTTGAAGTTCGAAAAACTTGCAGCAGCTTGTCGAAAAAGACTTTTTCGACAAGCTGGGGCGCCCCGGATGATTCCGGGGCGCCTGCTGCTTTACTTGCTCAGATATTCCTCCGGGTCTACCGCGTCGCCGTCCTTTTCCACGGAGAAGTGCAGGTGGGGCCCCTGGGCGGCTTCGGCGGGGGCGGTGCCCACGGCGCCGATGATCTGTCCGGCGGAGACGCTGTCCCCAACCTCCACCGCCGGGTCCGCCTGGAGGCTGGCGTAGGTGGTCTGATAGCCGCCGTCATGCTCCAGGGTGACCGTGGTGCCCATGAGGGCGTCATCCTCCACGGAGAGCACGGTGCCGGAACTGGCGGCCAGCACGGAGGTCCCCGCATCAGCGGAGATGTCCAGACCGTCGTGAATGCGCCAGTCCTCCAGCGTGGGGTTGTAGACCAGCTGGTCCACGGAGAAGGCAGTGAGGACTTCGCCCTTCAGCGGTGATACGATGATGCGGGGGGCCTCCGGCGTCACGGGGGTGTCATCCACCGGCACCTCCGGCATGGAGGTGATCTCGGTTGCCTTGGGGGCAGAGGAGATGACCTCGATGACCTCCGGTTCCTCCGCCACTTCCACAACAGGCGCGGGGGCTTCCGTGGCTGTGTCCATGACCGGCGTCTCCGGTTCTGCGGGGGGCTCCTCTCGGTTTACCAGCAGGAAGTAGCCGCTGATGCCCGCCACTAGCAGACAGACGGCCAGGGTCACGTAAAAACCGATACTGCCCCGCAGGGCTTCCCATTTATGTTGCATGAAATCGCTCCTCCCTCAAAGGTTGATGAGGGAAGTATGGACGGATTTTCCAGAGTTTATACAAAAAGTGCCCGGCAGACCTGCCAGGCACTCAGCATGTCGAAAAAGTCTTTTCGACATGCTGCTTTCGATTTCAGAACTTTCAAAAAGTTCTGAAATCTATGGATTTGAATGGCGCAGGGCACCCTTCCTGGGTTCCCCGCGCACACCCTTCCTTCACATCGCGCAAGATTTTCGCGTTTATCGACAGACTAAGTGCCCGGCAGACCTGCCGGGCACTTACAAAAACCATGTTATTTGACGATCAGCGTTTTGCCGTCCATTTCCTCGGGACAGGCCAGGCCCATCACATCCAGCATGGTGGGGGCAATGTCCGCCAGGCGGCCACCGGTCCGCAGCTCCGTGCCAGCACCGCAGAGGATGAAGGGCACCAGGTTGGTGGTGTGGGCGGTCATGGGGCTGCCGTCGGCTTCCACCATTTGCTCGGCGTTGCCGTGGTCGGCGGTGATCATGGCGATGCCGCCCATTTTGAGGGTGGCGTCCACCACGCGGCCCACGCACTCGTCCACAGTCTCCACGGCCTTCACGGCGGCGTCAAACACGCCGGTGTGGCCCACCATGTCGCAGTTGGCGAAGTTCAGGATGATCACGTCGTAGGCGCCGGACTCAATGCGTTCCACGCACTTGTCGCAGACCTCGTAGGCGCTCATCTCCGGCTGCAGGTCATAGGTTGCCACCTTGGGGGAGGCCACCAGCACCCGGTCCTCACCGGGGAAGACGGTCTCGCTGCCGCCGTTGAAGAAGAAGGTCACATGGGCGTACTTCTCCGTCTCGGCGATGCGCAGCTGGGTCATGCCCATCTGGCTCAGGTACTCGCCCAGGCCGTTGCGGACAGTGACGCGGGGATAGGCCACCTCTACATTGGGCATGGTGGCGTCGTACTCCGTGTTGCATACAAAGGTCACGGGGAAGAACTGACGGGTGAAGCCGTCAAACTCCGGGTCCACCAGGGTCCGGGTGATCTCCCGGGCCCGGTCAGGCCGGTAGTTGAAGAAAATCACGCTGTCGTTATCGGAAATGGTGCCCTCGCTGTCGCAAACCACGGGCTCCACAAACTCGTCGGTGATGCCGGCGGCGTAGGAGTCCTTCACGGCGGCCACGGGCACGGGATTGAAATGGGCGCTCTCGCCGTAGACCATGGCGTCATAGGCCTGCTCCACCCGGTCCCAGCGCTTGTCGCGGTCCATGGCGTAGTAGCGGCCCATCACCGTGGCGATTTTGCCCACGCCGATCTCCCGGCACTTTTCCACCGTCTGGGCCACAAAGTCGGCGCCGGAGGTGGGGGACACGTCGCGGCCGTCCAGGAAGGCGTGAATATAGACCCGCTCCAGGCCCTTGTCCTTGGCCATCTTCAGCAGGGCGAACAGATGCTCCAGGTGGGAGTGGACACCGCCGTCGCTCAGCAGGCCCATCAGGTGCAGGGCGGTGCCCTTCTCCTTGCAGGCGTCCATAGCGTGGTTGTAGGCGGGATTGGTGAAAAAGTCGCCGTCGGCAATGGACTTGGTGATGCGGGGCAGGTCCTGGAACACCACGCGGCCGCCGCCGATGTTGGTGTGGCCCACCTCGCTGTTTCCCATCTGGCCATCGGGCAGACCCACATCCAGGCCGGAGGCGGACAACTCCGTGTGGGCGAATTCCTGGAAGAACTGGTCCAGACGGGGCGTGTTGGCGGCCAGAACGGCGTTGCCGGCGGTGCTGCCGCCGTGGGCCATTCCGAAGCCATCCATGATAATTAAGGTAGTGGGTGTTTTGTTCATAAAAACCTCGTTTCGCTCAAGCCCATCCCCTCCAGAGGAAGGGGACTAGGGGGAACCATAGGTTCCCCCAGTTCATTCGCCGCAGGCGAATGAAGAAAATGAAATCATTTTCGGCAGGACATGCGCCTGCCGAAAATACGTTGACTCAGGCGCCTTGGGCGCCGACACCAGTGACCGAAGTCACTGGTGGTGGGGTGGTTAGGAGGGGAGCTTGCTCCCCTCCTAAGTAATCTTACTCCTGGTTCGCGGCGTTGATGATGTCCACGAACTGCTCGGGCTTCAGGGCGGCGCCGCCGATGAGGCCGCCGTCGATGTCGGGCTGGGCCAGCAGCTCAGCGGCGTTCTTGGGATTCATGGAGCCGCCGTACTGGATGGTCACGCTGCGGGCCACGCGGGCGCCGTACAGGGAACGGATGGTGGCGCGGATGTTGGAGCAGACCTCACCGGCCTGCTCAGCAGTGGCGGTCTTACCGGTGCCGATGGCCCAGATGGGCTCATAGGCGATGATGCAGCGGCGCAGCTTGTCGGCGGGCACGCCGTACAGGGCGCTCTTGACCTGCAGGGCGATCCACTCGTTGGTGATGCCGGTCTCGCGCTGCTCCAGGCTCTCGCCCACGCAGATGATGGGGTTCATGCCGGCGTTCAGGACGGCGTGGACCTTCTTGTTGACGGTGGCGTCAGTCTCGCAGAAATACTGACGGCGCTCGCTGTGACCGATGATGACGTACTTGACGCCCAGGTCCTTCAGCATATCGGCGGAGACTTCGCCGGTGTAGGCGCCCTTCTCCTCGAAGTAGACGTTCTCGGCGCCCACGGAGATGCGCAGGTCCTTGAAGGCCTTCATGGCGGTGGAAATGTTGCAGGCGGGGACGCAGATCAGGGTCTCGCACCACTTGGCGCGGGGCAGGATCTTCTTGATCTCTTCGGCGAACTTCTTGGTCTCGGTAGCGGTCATGTTCATTTTCCAGTTGCCGGCGATGACGGTCTTGCGATATCTGCGATTCATGTTCTTCTGTCTCCTTTATGTTCTGTCAAATGGTGCAAAAATACTGATACAGGGTATCAGAGTGATCTGTATGGAAGAAAAATGTTGGCTGCGGCCGGACATTTTTCTGATCTGTACGCAAACCTATTCATTTATAGCGGAATTATGCGTATCTGTCAAGAGTTTTGACACATTTTTGGGTCAAAATCTTCGCTTTTTTTATCGCCGCGCAAATTTTTGGACTGAAAAGCGGTGGAATTTGAAGGGGGAGAAAGTCCCCCCACTTCTTTTAAGCGTCCAGCAAACAAGCCACGCCGGGAAGCTCTTTACCCTCCATAAATTCCAGGCTGGCGCCGCCGCCTCGTCGGAGCGGGCTCCATATCCCTCGCTTCCGCCCTCTGGCGAAAGCTCGCTCATTTCGCGGCTCCTCCTCTCCCCACGAAAAACGCTTACCCGCAAGGGGTACGCCGCATCCGTAAACGGCAAAGCCGCCAACGGCTGCGCAGTCGCTGGTTTTTCGTGGGGTCCCCTCTGGGATGATCTCCACCGTCGTCGGCGCAGAGGTCATTTTCAAGCGTCCAGCAGGCAGGCCACGCCGGGAAGCTCTTTACCCTCCATAAATTCCAGGCTGGCGCCGCCGCCGGTGGAGATGTGGGTCATCTTGTCGGCATAGCCCAGCTGCTGCACGGCAGCCGCGCTGTCGCCGCCGCCGATGATGGTGATGGCAGAGGTCTTGCTCAGAGCCTCGGCCACGGCCTCGGTGCCCTTGGCGAAGGCGGGGAACTCAAACACGCCCATGGGGCCGTTCCAGATGACGGTGCCGGCATCCTGCACGGCCTCGCAGTACAGCTTCACGGTCTCGGGGCCGATGTCCAGCCCCTCCCAGCCGTCGGGGATCTGGCCGGCCTTCACCACCTGGCTGTTGGCGTCAGGGGCGAACTTGTCGGCGCAGACGGTGTCCACAGGCAGCAGCAGCTTCACGCCCTTGGCCTTGGCCTTTTCCATCATTTCCTTGGAGTAGTCCATCCAGTCGGCTTCCAGCAGGCTGTTGCCCACCTTTCCGCCCTCGGCGGCGGAGAAGGTGTAGGCCATGCCGCCGCCGATGATGATGGTGTCGGCAATTTCCAGCAGGTTGTTGATGACTCCGATCTTGCTGGACACCTTGGAGCCGCCCAGGATCGCCACCAGAGGGCGCTTGGGATTGGCCAGGGCGCCGCCGATGATCTCCAGCTCCTTCTGGATCAGGAAGCCGGACACAGCAGGCAGGTAGTCGGCCACGCCGGCGGTGGAGGCGTGGGCCCGGTGCACGGCGCCGAAAGCGTCGGACACGTAGACCTCAGCCATATCAGCCATGGCCTTGGCCAAAGCGGGGTCATTCTTGGTCTCGCCCTTCTCAAAGCGGGTGTTTTCCAGCAGCAGGATCTGACCGGGCTGCAGGGCGGCGGCCTTGGCCTGGGCGTCGGGGCCCACCACGTCGGCGGCCATCATCACGTCCTTGCCCAGCAGCTCGCTGAGCCGCTTGGCAACGGGAGCCAGGGAGAGCTGCTTCAGGGACTTCTCCCAGTCCTCCTTTTTGGCGTCCTTGCCCTTTTCCGCCTGCTTCTTGGCGTAGGACTCGAAGGTGGCTGCGGGCTTGCCCAGGTGAGAGCAGGCGATGACGGCGGCGTTCTGGTCCAGCAGGTACTGGATGGTGGGTAGGGCGGCCACAATGCGCTTGTCATCGGTGATGACGCCGCTGCCGTCCTTGGCCATAGGGACGTTGAAGTCGCAGCGCAGCAGGACCTTCTTGCCGGCCACATCCACGTCGCGGACAGTTTTCTTGTTGTAATTCATGTGAGTTCCTCCATCAATGTTAAAATTGGTGAGACAATAACGGCGCTGTGCGCCGGGGTATCCAGGTCAGTCGGCCATCTCGCCGGTATCCAGCAGGCCGGGGAAGCCGTTTTGCCGCAGAGCCTCGTAGACGCAGACAGCCACGGTATTGCTGAGATTCAGGCTCCGGGCCTGGTCGATCATGGGCAGCCGGATGCAGCGGTCCCGGAACCGCTCCCGGAAGGTCAGGGGCAGCCCGGCGGTCTCCTTGCCGAAGAAGATCCAGCTGTCCGGAGAAAAACGGGCTTCCTCGTAGGATTGGGGAGCTTTGGTGGTGGTGAGCCACAAATCGGCGGCGGCCTCCGGATGGCGTGCGAACAGGTCCTCCAGGTTTTCGTAGTCGGCGACCTCCACCAGATGCCAGTAGTCCAGCCCGGCCCGGCGGACGGCCTTCTCCGAAATGTCGAAGCCCAGGGGGCGGATCAGGTGGAGGCGGCTGCCGGTGGCGGCACAGGTGCGGGCGATGTTGCCGCAGTTCTGGGGGATCTCCGGCTCCACCAGTACGATATTGAGCATAACATCCTCCTTTTCTACAAGAGGATACTATTGTAATCCTTTACCTGCGCAAATTCAACTATATTATGTGAAGAAATTTGATTTTTCATAGAAAATGATCATGGAAAGAGGGGACTTTCCGCAAAAAACCGAAAACAAACCGGCATTTTCGATCATTTTTGACGCTTTCTGTTGGCTCTGACAAAAAACCGCCGGAAACCCCGGGAGATTTGGAGGAAATTTCTTTGATAAATTCGCCGGAAACACTGGATTTCCGGGAAATATTTGATATAATAGGCCTGCAATAAGTTTGAAAAGGAGGGGAGAGTCCATGGTAAGCGTAGAGCGCGCCGTTTTCTTTATGGAAGAGACCGTTTCTCCGGAGACCGCGAAACCGCTGATGCTGGAAGCCATTCTCTCTTGCCCAATCTTGACACGGATGAGCAATCAGTTGCTGGCCGATGGCGTGAAGCGGTTTTTTGTTGTCTGCGGCCCGGAATTCGCGGAGGAGGCAAGAACCTGCTTCCCGGCGGACGCCGACGTGACCGTGTCCGACCTGCAGAGCGATCTGACGGCATTCCTCAATACGCCGGACCCGGTGTTGGTGCTGAACCGCTCCGCCATCCCCATGCCGGAGGCTGGGCCGGGCTTTGCCTACGCCGCACCCGGCTATGAGCTGCAGGAGGCCTGGAAGGTCAAGATGACCAACGCTGTCCAGGCGGCAGAGCTGGTGCCCGGCTGGCTGCCGGTCTTTGGGCCGGAGACCATCGCGGAGCTGGAGCCGATCCTGCGGGAGCGGGGCTGACCGCCGGCGTGAGGTCGGGCAGTTTTGAAAAATAAAAGAATTTGGATTAAATAACAACAATAACAATATAGAACACAGAAAGAGGGCGTTTGGAATGATTTCTCACGGCAAGGATGTTAAGGTATTTTCCGGCAATTCGAATCCCAAGCTGGCGCAGGAGATCTGCAAGCTCATGGGGACCAAGCTGGGCGAGTCTGAAGTAAAGTCTTTCGCCGACGGCGAAGTGTCTGTCTCCCTGTATGAAACGGTCCGTGGCAGCGATGTATTCGTGGTCCAGTCTACCTGCAAGCCCGTCAACGACAACCTGATGGAACTGCTCATCATGATCGATGCGCTGAAGCGCGCCTCCGCCGGCCGCATCACCGCCGTGATCCCCTACTTCGGCTATGCCCGCCAGGACCGCAAGGCCAAGGCCCGTGATCCCATCTCTGCCAAGCTGGTGGCCAACATGATCACTGCTGCCGGTGCCGACCGGGTGCTGACCATGGATCTCCATGCCGCGCAGATCCAGGGCTTCTTTGATATTCCTGTGGACAACCTGCTGGGCAACCCCGTGTTCGTGGATTACTACGCCAAGAAGTTCGGCGACAAGTGTGAGGACATGGTGGTGGTCTCTCCCGATGTGGGCTCCGTGGCCCGCGCCCGTGCCTTCGCACAGAAGCTGCACATGAACCTGGCCATCGTGGACAAGCGCCGCCAGAAGGCCAACCAGTGCGAGGTCATGAACGTCATCGGCGATGTGTCCGGCAAGGACTGCATCCTGTTCGATGACATGGTGGATACCGCCGGCAGCCTGTGCAACGCCGCCAAGGCCATCGTGGAGGTGGGCGGCGCCAATCACGTCTATGCCTGTGCCTCTCACGGTGTCCTGTCCGGCCCCGCCATCGAGCGCATCAACAACAGCGTTATTACCGAAGTGGCCCTTCTGGACAGCATCCCTGCCATTGATCCCGCCCTCAGCCCCAAGATCAAGTATCTGACCGTGGCCCCCATGTTTGCCGAGGCTATCGAGCGCATCTACCAGGAGGTCTCCATCTCCAAGCTGTTCCGCTGAGACCGGAACGCCTGATCTGAATCAAAACCGACAAGGCGGGGGAGGCGACTTCCCCGCCCTTGTGGCGTTTCAAAACTGTGATGTTTTCAAAGGAGCATGTTATGCTGTTCGGAAACAAATCCTCAGCCGTGGACTGGCTGATCGTGGGCCTGGGCAATCCCGGGCAGAAATATGAGCACACCCGCCACAACATGGGCTTTCTGACGGTGGACCTGCTGGCGGAAAAGACCGGCGTGAAGCTGAATAAGGTGAAGTTCAAGGCCGCTTACAATATCATGAACTTTGCCGGCTGCAAGTGTCTGGTGATGAAGCCCCAGACCTATATGAACCTCTCCGGCGAGGCCGTGCGGGAGGCGGTGCAGTTCTATAAAATTCCCGCCGACCATGTGCTGGTGATCTACGACGATATCTCCCTGCCCGTGGGCAAGCTGCGGGTGCGGCCCACCGGCTCCGCCGGCGGCCACAACGGCATCAAGAACATCATCGCCCACCTGGGCACCCAGGACTTCCCCCGAGTCAAGATCGGCGTGGGCGCCCCGGAAGGCGGCGGCGCGGAGATGGTGGACTGGGTCATCGGTGCCCCCTCCCAGGCAGAGCGGAAGGTGCTGGTGGAGAGCTTTGAGAAGGCCATCCAGGCGGCGGAGTGCATCATTGCGCACGGCTGCCAGCAGGCCATGAACCAGTTCAACTGAACGGTGCCCCGCACCGCCGGCGGACCGGGCATGGCCGTCCGGCCTGGCGCATACAATGAAAAACAGCCTCTCCCCCCGTTTGTTCGGAACGTGGCGGGGGTACATGCCTATAACTTCCAAAATTTTACAAGGAATACACGCTATGGAACGGTTTTTGCAGCAACTGAATACCATCCCCGAGGTGGCGGAGCTGGTCCGCCGGGTGGAAGAGGGCGGCTGTCCGGCGGCGGTCACCGGTCTCCAGCCGGTGCAGCGGGCCTGCGTAGGCGCGGCCGTGGCCCGGGGAACGGACCGTCCGGCAGTGTTCGTCTGCGGTGACGAGCGGGAGGCCCGCCAGCTCTTCGGGGACCTGGAGACCCTGCTGGGAGAGAAGCCGGTGCTGCTGCTGAGCCGGGAGTGGCAGCTGCGTCCCGGTGCCATTGCCTCCCGGGACTGGGAGCGGAGCCGCCTGGCGGCCCTGTATGCCTTGTCCCAGGGCGGGGCGGGCGTGGTGGTTGCCACCGCTGACGCCCTCATGGCCCGGACCCTGCCGCCCCGGCTGCTGCGGTCCCTGACCATCACGCTGGAGGTGGGGGGACAGGCCGACCTGAAGGAGCTGGCGGCAAACCTGCTGGCGGCGGGCTACGCCCGGTGCGACCAGGTGGAGGGCGTGGGCCAGTTCGCCCTGCGGGGCGGCATTCTGGACGTGTTCTCCCCCCTGATGGAGCAGCCGGTGCGCTGCGAGTTCTTCGATGATGAGATCGACTCCATGGGCACCTTTGACCCCGGCACCCAGCGGCGGACCGCCAACATGGAGACGGCCCTGCTGCTGCCCGCCGCCGAGGTGCTGCCCCGCAGCGCGGAGGGCGGCATGGAGGGCCTGGGCGAAAGACTTTTAAAGCTGGCTGATAAGCTGGCCCAGAAGCAAAAGACGGAAGCGGCTGCCGCCCGCCTGCGGGAGGACGGCGAAAAACTGAAAAATGGTGCCGACCCCGGCGGCATGGACCGCTATCTGGCCGCCATCTACCCGGAGGGCACCGCCGGTGTCCACTACCTGCCCCCTGACGCGGTGGTGTTCCTCTGCGAAAGCGGTCGGGTGGACGAGCGGGTGAAGAACACCCTGCTGCAGAATAAGCAGGACATGGAGAGCCTGTTGGAGGCGGGGCTCATGGCGGGCGAGTACGCCAGGCTCCTGCTGTCCGGGGAGGAACTGTACGCCGCCCTGGAGGATTTTCCCGTCATCATGGCAAACTCCCTGCCCACCTCCCGCTACCCCCTGCAGCCCCGGGGGCTTCTGGGCATGACCGCCCGGCAGCTCAGTTCCTACGGCGGAAGCCTGGAAACGGCGGTGGCGGACCTGGAGCAGTACCGGACCAGCGGCAGCGCCGTCCTGGTGCTGTGCGCCGGAGAGAGCCGGGCCCACAACCTGCATCGCATGCTGGAGGACCGGAACATCCCCGCAGTGGTAGACCTGAAAAACGCCGTCATGCCAAAGGCCGGGGAGGTGCGCATCTCCCTGGGCGCTCTCTCCGCCGGCTGCGAGTGGCCCGTTTTGAAACTGGCGGTGCTGACGGAGGGCCAGCTGACGGCCCCTGCCGCCCGGAAGCGGGCTAAGCTGAAAAAGGAGAGCAATCGCCAGAAGATCCAGTCCTACACGGACCTGTCCCCCGGCGATCTGGTGGTCCACACCCACCACGGTATCGGCCGATTTGCGGGCATCCAGCGGATGCCAGTGGACGGCGTGGAGAAGGACTACATCAAAATCGACTACGCTGGGGGCGACTGCCTGTACGTCCCCGCTACCCAGCTGGACCAGGTGAGCAAATACATCGGCGGCGGCGAGGACCAGGAACGGACCCGGCTCAACAAGCTGGGGGGCACCGAATGGGCCAAGCAGAAGACCCGGGCCAAGAAGGCCGCCAAGGACCTGGCCAAGGGTCTCATTGCCCTGTACGCCCAGCGCCAGCGGCAGCCGGGCTTTGCCTTTTCCCCCGATTCTCCCTGGCAGCAGGAGTTTGAGGAGGCCTTCCCCTACGCGGAGACCGACGACCAGTTGCGGGCCATCGCGGAGATCAAAAAGGACATGGAGAAGCCCCGGCCCATGGACCGGCTCCTTTGCGGCGACGTGGGCTACGGAAAGACGGAGGTGGCCCTGCGGGCCGTCATGAAATGCGTGCTGGACGGCAAGCAGGCCGCCATCCTGGTGCCTACCACCGTTCTGGCCCAACAGCATTATGCCACCGCCTGCGGCCGGTTCAAGGACTTCCCGGTGAAGATCGAGGTCCTGTCCCGGTTCACCAGCGCCAAGGAGTCCAAGCGCATCCTGGACGCCGCCAGGCGGGGCGCCGTGGATGTGCTGATCGGCACCCACAAGCTGCTGCAGAAGAATATGGAGTTCAAGGACCTGGGACTGCTCATCATCGACGAGGAGCAGCGCTTCGGCGTCACCCACAAGGAGCGGCTGAAGGAAATGAGTAAACAGGTGGACGTACTGACCCTGTCCGCCACCCCCATTCCCCGGACGCTGAACATGGCCCTCTCGGGCCTGCGGGACATGAGTACCATCGAGGAGCCGCCTGCCGACCGCCAGCCGGTCCAGACCTATGTGCTGGAGCACGACTGGGCCATTCTGGAGGACGCCATGCGGAAGGAGCTCAGCCGGGGCGGGCAGGTGTATTACCTGCACAACCGGGTGGAGTCCATCGACATGACCGCCTCCCGCATCCAGAAGATGCTGGGGCCGGAGGTCCGCATCGTCACGGGCCACGGACAAATGTCCGAGCAGGAGCTGTCCGCGGTCATGCAGGCCATGGTGGACGGCGAGGCAGATGTGCTGGTCTGCACCACCATCATCGAGACCGGCATCGACATCCCCAACGTCAATACCCTCATCATCGAGGACGCCGATAAGATGGGCCTGGCCCAGCTCCACCAGATCCGGGGGCGCATCGGCCGCAGCACCCGGCGGGCCTACGCCTACCTCACCTTCCGCAAGGGCAAGGTGCTGCAGGAGACCGCCGCCAAGCGGCTCTCTGCCATCCGGGAGTACGTAGAGTTCGGCTCCGGCTTCCGCATCGCCATGCGGGACCTGGAGATCCGGGGGGCCGGCAACCTGCTGGGCCCGGAGCAGTCCGGGTATCTCATGACCGTGGGCTACGACCTCTATCTGAAACTGCTGGAGGAGGCGGTCCTGGAGGAGAAGGGCGAGGAGAAGCAGATCGAGACCGAGTGCTCGGCGGACCTGACGGTGAACGCCAACATCCCGGACCGCTATGTGCCCTCCTCCGAGCAGCGGATGGACCTGTACCGCCGCATCGCCGCCATCCGCACCGACGAGGACGCCTCCGACCTGCTGGACGAGATGCTGGACCGCTACGGCGAGGCACCCAGGTCTGTCATGGCGCTGCTGGACGTGGCTCTGCTGCGGGCAGCGGCCGCCAAGGCCGGCGTGTCCGACATCTCCCAGAAGAAGGACGTGCTGAAATTTACCCTGGCCATCTTCCGGCCCGAGGCCCTGGTGGCCGTCTGCGGCCAGGCCAAGTACAAGTACCGCCTGACCATCGCGGCGGGCGACACCCCAGCCCTGACATTGAAGCTAAAGCCAGGCGAGGATGTGCTGGAAACGGCCCTGACTCTGGTGGAGGACCTGAAGCTGGCCTCCGGGAAAACCACATAAGGCAGTCATGGTCCCCTTCCTCCGGGCATATACATGGAAGGACAACCTGGGGAGGAGTGTGGAGCCATGAAGATGCGCATGACCTGTCTGGCCCTGCTGCTGTGCCTGCTGCTGACCGCCTGCGGCGGAAAGGAGCCGGACAGCCAGGGCCGGACTTCGCTTTTGGGGGAAGCTGCCGGTCTGGAGGAGGAAGCGATTTTGTTGACTGTGGATGGGCGTGAGGTGCCTGCCTGGCGGTATCTCTACTGGCTGGCCTGGACCTGCCAGCAGATGCGGGAACGGTATGCGGCCTCCGGGACCGCGCTGGACTGGGACACGCCTGTTTCCGGCGGCACCCTGGCCCAGTATGTGAAGGACCAAGCCCTGGCGGACACGGTTCTGTATGCCGTGGTGGAAAACCTGGCGGAGCAGGCCGGGTATGCCCCATCGGAAGAGGACGTGTCCGAAGCGGTCCTGCCGGACATGGGATTGGGCGAAAACCAGATGGCGCAGCTGGAAGCGGTAGGGCAGATGTACGGCTGGCTGTATGACGGCTACTGCGCCGGGGAGGGAAGCCTGACTCCTACCCGGGAGGAGCTGGAGGCCTACGGAGAAGCCGGGGGTTTCCTGACCCTGGACCGCATCCTCATCCCCGCCGGGGAGGACCGGGAGGCGGCCCGGAAGCGGGCAGCGGAGATGTTTTCCCGCCTCAACGGGGCGGAAGACCAGGGCGCGGCCTTTTCCGCCCTGGCGGCGGAGGGGAGTGACCAGGCGGGCCCCCGCACTCTGACTCCCGACAGCACGGAGCTGGACGCGGAGCTGCTGGCCGCCGCCCGGGAATTGCAGGCGGGCCAGTGCTCCGGAATTCTGGAATCCCAGGAGGGGTTCTCCATCCTGCGGCGGCTGGAGACGGACCCGGAGACGCTGAAAGAACCGTACTTTGACAGCTGTCTGCTGGATCTGGCGGAGGCGGCGGAGGTGACCACTGCTCCGGCCTATGACGAACTGGACCCGGAGGCCTTTGACCATGCCTGGGAACAGGCGCGGATGGAGGAATAACACCTCTGCAAACGACCCATTGTTAATATTTCGTCAATCTGACGAAAACAAGAGAGGTTTTGTCAAAGATTTAACAAAAAATAAAAAGGCGAGCAAAATTCCATTGACGCAGAACTGAAAACCCACTATAATCAAACTCGTGAGGATTTGAATGGAATAAGATTGTCAAAAAAATAGCAATCTGTTCAAACTTTGACGATCCGCACAAGGAATGTGAACCAAGGCGGCAGGAATGGCCGCCATCAAAAAACATGAGAAAATTGGAGGATCACCATGAAAGACCTGTACATCGTGAATTGCTGCAGAACCGCTATCGGCTCCTTCGGCGGCTCCCTGAAGAACACCCCCGCTGCTGACCTGGGCGCTATCGTTGTCAAGGAAGCTCTGAACCGCGCCGGCGTGAAGCCCGAGCAGGTTGACGAGCTGATGTTCGGCTGCATCCTGACCGCCGGTCTGGGCCAGAACGTGGCCCGCCAGGTCTCCATCAAGGCTGGCATCCCCTATTCCGTTCCCGCCTACACCGTGGGCATGGTCTGCGGCTCCGGCATGAAGTCCGTCATCGAGGGCGCCCGCTCCATCCTGGCCGGTGACTCCGACATCGTGGTCTGCGGCGGCACCGAGAACATGAGCGCCGCTCCCTACGCTCTGCCCGCCGCCCGCTGGGGCGCCCGCATGGGCAACAACAAGATGGTCGACACCATGGTGAACGACGGTCTGTGGGATGTTTACAACAACTATCACATGGGCACCACCGCTGAGAACATCAACGACATCTGGGGCATCACCCGCAAGGAGCAGGACGAGTTCGCCGCCGCTTCCCAGCAGAAGACCGAGGCCGCTCAGGCCGCCGGTAAGTTCGACGACGAGATCGTTCCCGTGATGATCAAGGTCAAGAAGGACATGGTGGAGTTCAAGAAGGACGAGTTCCCCAAGGCCGGCGTGACTCCCGAGAGCATCGCCAAGCTGCGCGGCGCCTTCCCCGTGGGTCCCGAGTCCCCCAACCCCGAGGTCGTTCACACCTTTGAGCCCACCGGCTGCAAGGACGCTGAGGACAAGGGCCAGCAGCGTGTCACCGCCGCCAACGCCTCCGGTATCAACGACGGCGCTGCCGCCATCGTGCTGGCTTCCGGCGAGGCTGTTGAGAAGTACGGCCTGAAGCCCATGGTCAAGCTGATCGGCTGGGGCCAGGGCGGTGTTGATCCCAAGATCATGGGTGTCGGCCCCGTTCCCGCTTCCCGCGCTGCTATGGCCAAGGCCGGCGTGACCATCGACGATATCGACCTGGTCGAGGCCAACGAGGCCTTCGCCGCCCAGTCCATCGCCGTGGCCCGTGAGCTGGGCTTCGACATGAGCAAGGTCAACGTCAACGGCGGCGCCATCTCCCTGGGCCATCCCGTTGGTGCTTCCGGCGCCCGTATCATCGTCACCCTGGTGCACGAGATGATGAAGCGCCCCGAGGCCAAGAAGGGCCTGGCTACCCTCTGCATCGGCGGCGGCATGGGTACCGCCGTGGTTGTGGAGAAGTGCTGAGAACTTCCAGGGGGAGCAGGCTCCCCCTAGACGCAAAAAAAGAGTGGACCGCGAAAGCGGCCCGCTCTTTTTATCGTTGCTGCCCCTCCCGGGTTCAGCGTATGACAGAGATAGCATTGACGGGGCAGCCGTTTTCGGCGTTGGAGACCTTGGGGTCCCGGCTGCCTTCCGGCTGGGAAATGACGGTGGAATACTTGCCTACTATCCGAAAAACCTCCGGGGCGGCGTAGGCGCACATGCCGCAGCCGATGCAGCGGGTGGTGTCGACGGTGATGGTCATGGCGGGTCCTCCTCGTTTTTTCTCTATGATACTACATTTTGAGCCGTTCTCCAAGTCCCGGTGAAACCTTTTGCGGCAGTTTTCCGTCTAAGATCAGGAAAGCCTGGGGAAAATTGTTTCCAAATTGACATTTACTTTGCTTTGCGTCTGTGTTATGCTGATAGGCGTTATGTAGACCTTTCGTTTCGGACCGATGGAGGATACCCATGAAAAACTGTTTCCGCAAAACCCTGTCCCTGCTGCTGGCGCTGTCCCTGCTGTGCGCCCTGTCCCTGCCTGCCGCTGCGTCGGAGGCCCTGGGAGAGGACCTGACCAGCAAGGAGATCACCCTGAACGAGGAGACCCAGCTCTCCACCAATGTGTTCTGGAGCACCTCCTATTCTGACCTCCGCCAGGAGAACTTCATCACCTACACGCCCAACCGGGATGTAAAGCCCATCGTCACCTTCGGCGGCGTTCTGACACAGCGCAGCACCGTCACTGCCGCCGCCAAGGCGCTGGAGGCAGAGGGCTATCGTGTAGTGGCCGGCATCAACGGTGACTTCTACAACGTGGGCACCGGCCTGCCCATCGGCATCGTGGTCACCGACGGCCTGCTGCGCAGCAGCGACGCCGGTTATTACGCGGTGGGCTTCAAAAAGGACGGCAGCGCCGTCATGGGCAAGCCCGGCGTCAAGGTGACCGCCAGCCTGGGCTACGGTGTGAATGACGGCTTCGGCAATTACACGGAGTATGTGCGCCCTGTTTTCGGTGTCAACAAGGCCCGGGTCTCCACCGGCGGCATCTACCTCTATACCTATGATTTCAACGACCGCCACACCACCGGCAATACGGAGCCGGGCATTGACGTGGTCTGCTCTGTGGAGAACGGTGAAATCGCCATTGGTGAGACCGTCACCCTGCGGGTGGAGCGGGTCATTGAGGCTGCGGCGGCCACCGCCATCCAGCCGGACCAGGTGGTGCTGTCCGTCAATCTGAAGTCCGACGCCTACCATGTGGACGCCCTGCGGGGCCTGTCCGAGGGCGGCGAGATCACCCTGAAGATCGAGACCTCCAACGATGAATGGGAGGATGTGGAATACGCCGTGGGCACCCTGTACGCTTTGGTGGAAAACGGCCAGGTAATCTCCGGTCTCCAGGCGGGGGCCAACCCCCGCACCGCCGTGGGCCAGAAGGCGGACGGCACCCTGATCTTCTACACCATTGACGGCCGGAAATCCGGCCACTCCATCGGTGCCTCCATGACCCAGGTGGCCCAGCGGCTCATTGAGCTGGGCTGCGAGACTGCCGTCTGCCTGGACGGCGGCGGTTCCACCACCCTGTCCATCACGGAGCCGGACGAGCTGACTGCCAAGGCCATCAACCGGCCCTCCGAGGGCAGTGAGCGGGCGGTCACCAACCAGATCTTCCTGGTGGCCAGCGGCGAGCCCACCGGCCGCCTGTCCCACTTCTATGTGAATCCCGACTATACCTACGTGCTGGCGGGCAGCAAGGTGAACATCTCCGCCGCGGCGGTGGACACCAACTATATTCCCATGGCAAAGAGCTACGATCTGACCGTTTCCGACGGTGAGCTGGACGGCCATGTGCTGACCACCCCCGCCCACGGCGGTGAGATCACTGTCACCGCAAAGAGCGGCAGCAAGAAGGGCACCGCCACTGTCTACGCCATTGAGACTCCGGACGATGTGGCCATCCGCAACAGCAGCGGCACTATCCTGACTTCCCTGACGGTGACCCCCGGCTCCAAGACCACCCTGACGGCCACAGCCGCCTATCAGCACCTGCCCCTGAAGGCAGACCCGGAGGCCTTTACCTGGTCTGTCAGCGGCGATATCGGCACCGTGAGCGCTGACGGCATCCTGACTGCCGGCGCGCCCGGCCAGGGCACCATTACCGTCACCGCTGGCGGCAGGAGCGTTTCCATCCCGGTGACGGTTTCCCGCCTGGCCCTCAAGACTGTGGAGGACTTTGAACAGGCCCGCACCGTCTTCACTGATGGCGCCGGAGACGGCGTGAAGCTGAGCCATGTGAGTGCCGCCGATCAGGTCCGCATGGGCCGGGGCGCCGCCCGCCTGGATTACACCCTCAACGAGGAAGCGGATATGACCGCCCAGTGGACCACCGACAGTGACATCACCGTCAGCCCCAAGGTATACAGCAGCGTGAACCTGTGGGTGTACGGCGACAACTCCGGCAATACCCTGTCCCTGCTGTACAGCGACGGCGACCTGGGCTATCAGGCCAAGCCCGTTGCCACCCTGGACTTCACCGGCTGGAAGCAGGTCTCCGTGGAGCTGGGCACCGGCTTTGCCATCCAGGGCCTGCGGATCAGCGCCCCCGAGCCGGTGGTCTATGACGACGGCCTAGGGAACCTGATCCAGGAGTATCCTGACACGCCCCACAGCGGCACCCTTTATCTGGATCAGATGGTGGCTTCCTTCGGCGGCGCCGTGGACAATGAGGCGCCCAAGGTGACCCTGACGGTGGGCGAGACCACCCTGGGAGCCAGCGTTTCCGACCTGGTGGACGGCGTCCTGCCCTGGTCCGCCGTCTCCGTCACCTGGGACGGCCAGGAGCAGGACTTCTCCTACAACACCTCCACCGGTGCCTTGACCACCTCTCTGGTCTCCGACGGACGACCCCACCGCGTCACCATTACGGCGAAGGATGCCTCCGGCAACATTGGTCGGGCCTCCTATGACGTGCCGGTGGCGGAGGATTATGAATTCTCCTTCACCGATACCAAGGGCTACTGGGGTGCCAACTACGTGGAGTTCCTGTACACCTCCGGCATTACCACGGGCTACGCCGACGGCACCTTCCGCCCCGGCCAGAACATCACCCGGGCCCAGTTCTCTGTGATGCTCTACCGCTACCTGGGTCTGGATGAGAGCAAGTACGCCGACGTGGTCCTGCCCTTTGCCGACAACAACAAGATCGCCGACTACGCGGTGCCTGCCATCAAGGCCCTGTATACCGAGGGCGTCATCAACGGCACTACCGGTAAGGACGGCAAGCTGTATTTCAATCCCAACAACAGCCTGACCCGCGCCCAGGCGGCCACCATGATCGGCCGCACTCAGGAGAAGGGCTATGCCACGGTGGAGCTGACCTTCACGGACGCCGGGAAGATCCCCGCCTACGCCGCTTTCTATATCCAGACCATGGCGGCCCAGGGTGTCATCGGCGGCTACGCCGACGGCAGCTTCAAGCCCAACAACCCCATTACCCGGGGTCAGATGGCGAAGATTCTGTATAATCTCATGTGATTTTTGAAAACAAGAGTCCCGGCGCAACGCGCCGGGACTCTTGTTATATTTCGGCGGACAACGGATGCGGATATCCCGTAATGGAGAGAGGGTTAAGAGAGGAAAGGCAGACTTGATAAAGCTTGTTTTTTGCTGCAAACAAAACTTGGTAAAATGACTTGACAAGTGTACTTGGCAATGGTACATTTGATTTGCACATAAAACTTGGCAAGGAGGTCATTCCATGAACAAAGATGATATTCTGGAAAAGAGCAGACGGGAGAACAAAGGTCCCGACGAGATGGAGCAGTATGTAATGGCTGCTGCCGGTAAAATTGCGGCCAAGGTCGGGATGCTTGTATGCTGTATTGTGGCAATTCTGCAGGTGATTTTTACTGACGCCATCAGCTTTGAAAGCTGGATGATTTATTTCAGTATTTTGGCTGCGACCTTCATAGTAAAATATGTAAAACTTCACAGTAAGCACGAATTATGGGTTGCAGTCCTTTATACGGTGTTGTTTATCATGTTTGCCGTATTGTTTCTGATCAGACTGGTGGGATAAACAGATGAATGATGAATTAATACTGAAAAACAGGTTAAAAGAAGCACGGGCGCAGTCTGGTATGTCGCAAACACAGCTGGCTGAACTGGTCGGTGTATCCAGAAATACGATTAGTTCCATTGAAACCGGGCAGTTTAACCCTACCGCCAAGCTGGCGCTGATATTGTGTATCGCCTTGGACAAGAAATTTGAAGAATTATTTTATTTCCAGGAGTGATGACTTCCGGTTTGTCGGGCCGTTCTAAGAGCGGGATAGCCCGTTTTCGTCAGACGCAGCATTGTACAAAGAATCATCTGGGACTGGCGGATCCTGAATATCGAAACGAAAGACGAAAGGAACAAAACTGCCGCCCGACGGGCGGCAGTTTTGTTTGAATTCAGATGTCTCTCCGTCCCTCCAGGGCCCGCATCAGCGTGGCGTCATCGGCAAATTCCAGATGCCCGCCCACGGGAATGCCGTAGGCCAGACGGGTGACCCGCACGTCGAAGGGTTTTAGCAAACGGGCCAGATACATGGCGGTGGCTTCGCCCTCCGTGTCCGGGTTGGTCGCCATAATGACCTCCTGGACCCCGCCCTTGGCTACCCGCTCCAGCAGGGGCTTGATGGCAAGGTCGTCGGGCCCCACATGGTTCATGGGGGAGATGACGCCGTGGAGCACGTGGTAGTGTCCGTTGTACTCCCGGCTGCGTTCGATGGCGACCACGTCCCGGGGGTCCGCCACCACGCAGATGGTGGAGCCGTCCCGCTTGGGGGAGGCGCAGATGGGGCACAGCCCCCCGGCGGTGAAGTTCTGGCACACGGGGCAGCAGGTGACGGAGTGCTTGGCGTCCAGAATGGCGTCGGCGAACTCCTTGGCCTCCTCCTCGGGCAGCCCCAGCACGTGGAATGCCAGCCGCTGGGCGGACTTGCCGCCGATGCCCGGCAGCCGGGCGAACTGCTCCACCAGTTTTTCAAGAGGCGCGGGGAAGTATTCCATGATCGGTTAGCTCCTTACCATGCGGTGTTGGAATCTGGTCAGCGGGGCAGGTTCATTGCAAACAGCGCTGCGGCGCCGCCGGTATGTACGAACACAATGTTGTCCTGACCGTCGAAGTAGCCCTCCTGCAGCAGCTTCAGCATGCCCGTCCAGGCCTTGCCGGTGTAGACGGGGTCCAGCAGGATGCCCTCCATCCGGGCCAGCTCCTCAATGTACGGGGTATCCTCGGCGTTGGGGATGGCGTAGCCCTGGCCCAGATGGTAGACCATCTGGAAGTCGTCGGGAGTACGCTCAAAAGGAGTATCCAGCAGCTCTGCGGCCCCGGCTGCCAGCGTGGGGACGATCTCCTCGAAGGGGTCGTCGTCCACGCCCATGCCGGTGACCTTCACGCCGGGCTGGTACAGCTTGGCGCCCAGCAGCAGTCCGGCGGTGGTGCCGCCGGAGCCGGTGGCGGAGACAATGTGGCCGATCTGGATACCGGCATCCTGGGCCTGTGCGGTAAATTCCCGGACGCAGTTCACATAGCCCAGGGCACCCAGAGGGGTGGAGCCACCCACGGGGATGTGGTAGGCCTTGCGGCCCTCCTTGGCCAGCTCCGCACTCATGCGGTCCATCTCGGCGTAAATATCATCGTATTTGTCGGTGTCGATAAATTTCACCTGGGCGCCGTAGATGTCATCCAGAATCAGGTTGCCCTTGTGCTCCGTGACGCCCCGCTTCTTCAGGGGCAGGATACACTGCATGCCCAGGCGGGCCGCGCAGGCGGCGGTGAGCATGGCGTGGTTGGACTGGGCGCCGCCGGTGGTGAACACCGTGTCGCAGCCCTGGGCCTTGGCGTCTGCCAGCAGGAATTCCAACTTGCGGACCTTGTTGCCGCCCAGCGCCACGCCGCACAGGTCATCCCGCTTGATCCAGATGTTCTTGCCGTACTTGGCGCTGATGTTCTCCAGCTTGTAAAAGGGAGTGGGGTATACGCCCAGGGGCAGTCTGGGCAGAGAGAGGATATCCTTCATCGTATTAACCTCTCAGTTCCGCGATGCGGGCGGGGATGTCGGGGGCCTTGTAGACGGCGCTGCCGGCCACCAGCACGTTGGCCCCCGCGTCAATGCAGGTCTTGCAGGTGTCGGGGGCCACGCCGCCGTCCACCTCCAGCTCGCAGGCGGGGTTCTTCTCGTCAATGAGCTTGCGGATGGCGGTGACCTTGGGCATCATATCGGCCATGAATTTCTGACCGCCGAAGCCCGGCTCCACGGTCATGACCAAAATCAGCTCCACCTTCTCCAGATAGGACAGCACCGCCTCGGCGGGGGTGGCGGGCTTCAGCACGATGCCGGCCTTCTTGCCCTTGGCGTGGATCTTGTCGATGGCGGCGTGGATGTTCTCCGGCGTGTCGGACTCCACATGGACCGTCACCAGGTCGGCGCCGGCGTCACAGAACCGCTCCACGTACCGGACGGGCTCCACGATCATCAGGTGCACGTCCAGGAACATGTCCGTCACCTTGCGGATGGACTGGAGGACGGGGAGACCGATGGAGATGTTGGGGACGAACACGCCGTCCATCACGTCCACATGGACGTAATCGGCGGTGGAGATGCGGTGGATATCCCTCTCCAGATTGGCAAAATCAGCGGAGAGGATGGAAGGAGCAATTTTGATCATGTGAAAGCCCTCTTTTCTGTCGGTATTGCGGCGGCGGAGTCCGGACAGGCTCCGCGGACCCGGTGGCGGAGGGGCGCGGGACCGCATAGGATGGTGCAAGCGGCCGGGACGCCCCCAGTCAACTGATCCGCGCAGCGTCCGCCCCTGGGCATGGCGCCGCCGCTTTTTTGAATATAGAGAGCCGGTGGGTCCGCCCGCCGGCTCCCCTTTTGCGTCAGCATCAGTGTACCAAACTCCGCCCCCAAAAGCAACCGGGCGGGATAATTTTTGCGGCTGTGGCAAAAGTCACTTCCTTTGTTAGAATATCGTGATATTCTAATGTCGCTAAAAGAAAACTGAGAAAGGGGGCGGCAGACCATGGAAAACCGCATAGACTACCAGGAGCAGGCGGAACTGCTGAAAGCCCTGGCCCACCCGGCCCGCTTGCAAATTGTCCATAGCCTGCTGACCGCCGGCTGCCGGAACGTCCGCTGCATCGAGGAGCATCTGGGCATGAGTCAGTCCGGCATTTCCCAGCATCTGCAGCGGCTGCGGGCAGCCGGTGTGGTGACGGCGGAGCGCAGCGGCAACGAGGTCTACTACCGGGCGTCGTCCCGGCATGTGGCTGCGCTGATGGCGGCACTGATGGGAGAGGAGGAAACGGTCTATGTCCTATGACGTACTGGTGATCGGCGGCGGGCCCGCCGGGCTGTCCGCGGCCCTGAATGTCCGGGCCAGGGGCCGCAGCGTTCTGGTGGTCTCCAACCCGTTGGAGGAAAATCCCCTGTGGCGGGCGGAAAAGGTGGACAACCATCTGGGCATGCCCGCCCTGTCCGGCGCGGAGCTGCTGAAAGCGTTCCGCCGCCACGCAGAGGAGGCCGGCGCGGCGTTCCTGGAGGGAAAGGTGCTGAACACCGTCCGAATGGACGAGACCTGGTATGTGGGCATCGGCAGCGACATGGAGAACGCGAAGGCACTGGTGCTGGCGGGCGGCGTGGCCCGGGGGAAAAAGTATCCCGGTGAGACCGAATTCCTGGGCCGGGGCGTCAGCTACTGCGCCACCTGCGACGGCATGCTGTACCGGAACCGGCCGGTGGCAGTTCTGGGCTTCAGCGACACCGCCAAAAAGGAGGCCGACTTCCTGAGCGGTATCGGCTGCGATGTAACCTATTTTGACAAGCCGAAGAGCTGTACCATCAGCGGCGGTAAAACGGTGGAGCAGGTCACCTGCGATGGCGAGACGGTGCGGGCAGACGGTGTGTTTCTTCTGCGGCCCACCATGGCTCCCACGGACCTGTTTCCGGGGCTGGCGGTGGACAAGGGCTATGTGACAGTGGATCGGAAAATGGCAACCAACCTGCCCGGCGTGTTCGCGGCGGGCGACTGCACCGGCGGACCGCTGCAGGTCTCCAAGGCGGTGGGCGAGGGCTTGGTCGCCGGACAGAGCGCGGCGGCCTTCGCGGCGGAGCTGGCAAGAAAAAACCAATAAAATTATGAAAATAAAGGAGAATCGTTATGGCGATCAAGCATTTGAAGACAGCGGAATTTGAGGCGGCAGTAGAGGCGGCTCCTCTGGCTATGGTGGATTTCTGGGCCAGCTGGTGCGGCCCCTGCAAGATGCTCTCCCCCACGGTGGAGGCCCTGGCGGAGCAGTACGAGGGCAAGGTCCTGGTGGCCAAGGTCAACGTGGACGAGGAGCCGGAATTGGCCCGGGCCTTCGGGGTCATGAGCATCCCCACCGTGGTATTTCTGAAGAACGGCCGGGAGTTCGACCGGAAGGTAGGCTTGATGCCCGCCGGCGCCTTCACCGCCGTGCTGGACAGCAATCTGTAAACATTAAAAAAGGAAGGGCGTGCCGGACAGGTACGCTCTTCCTTTTTTGGACTGGCCGTGTTATACTGGGAGCACATAAAAAAAGGAGGCTTCCCTATGAGCTGTGACAACACCCGTCCCTGCCCCTGTACCGCTGCCTGTCCCCGGCATGGCAAATGCTGTGAGTGCGTCGCCCACCACCGGGACCACGGAGAGGGCGTTCCCGGCTGCTTCTTCTCCCCCGAGGCGGAGGCTACCTATGACCGCAGCGTGGAGGCCCTGGCCCGGGACCGGGGACTGCTGACCTGATACGAAAAGGCTCCTGTTCTGACAGGAGCCCTTTTTTCGGGAGATTTTGACGGATAAGGAGAGAACGGTATGCAGCTGAATACGCTGGGACTGGTTCATGAATTTCTGCGGCAGCATGTGAAAGCGGGGGCTTTCTGCATCGACGCCACGGCGGGCAAGGGCCGGGACACGGCCCTGCTGTGCCGTCTGGCGGGGCCAACCGGCCGGGTGCTGGCATTTGACATCCAGCAGGAGGCCGTGGACCAGACCCGGACGCTGCTGGAGCGGGAGGGCCTGACGGCGGAGGTGATTCTGGACAGCCACGCCAACATGGAGCGGTATGCCCAGCCGGGGGCTGTGGACTGTGTGGTGTTCAACTTCGGCCGCCTGCCCGGCGGCGACCCCCGTATCTTCACCCGGGCGGAGTCCTCGATGGCGGCCATCGGTGCCGGGCTTCGGCTGCTGCGGCCCGGCGGGGTCATGGCCATCGCCCTGTATTATGGCGGGGAGAACGGATATGAGGAGCGGGACACCGTGCTGGAATATTTGAAGACCGTGGATGACCGGGCATATACCGTGCTTTGCTGCGACTGGGCCAACCGGCGGGGAGAGCCGCCCATGCCCATCTTCCTCTGGAAGGAGCACTGACTGCATCAGTCCTCAGAGAAGACGGCCTCCAGCAGGGAGACGGTCTCCTCCAGCCGGGCGGGCTCCAGACCGCCGTAGTTCACCACCAGCGTGTGGGCGTAGGCGGGGTCAGGGGTCGCCGCGTATTCCGACAGAAAAGCTAGTTTCACACCCAGGCGCTCTGCCTTTTGGCGGAGCGCCTGGTCGCTTTTGGGCGTGTTCAGCCGCAGCAGGAAATGAAGACCGGCGTCCTGCTCGGAGAAGGTGACCCGGTCAGCGAAAGCGCTGCTCTGGAAGGCCTCAATGACGGCGGTCCGGCGGGTGCGGTATTCCTTCCGCATCCGGGAGAGGTGCTGCTCATAATGGCCGCCGGACAGGAACCGGGCCAGAATGTGCTGGTCCAGAACGGGGACGGTGCAGGCGTAGAAATCCAGCTCTCGCCGGTACTGCTCCAGCAGCCGGGGCGGCAGAACCATGAAGCCCACACGCATGGAGGGGGAGATGGTTTGGGAGAAGGTGTTCATGTAGATCACCCGGCCGCCGCTGTCGATGCTCTGGAGGGTGGGGATGGGACGGCCGGTGAAGCGGAACTCGCTGTCGTAGTCATCCTCGATGATGTACCCGCCCCGGTCCTCTGCCCAGCGCAGCAGGGCCTGCCGCCGGCCAATGGGCGTCACCAGGCCGGTGGGATAGTGATGGGCGGGGGAGATGTGGGCCACGGCGGCGCCGGAGGCGGTCAGAGCCTCCGGGTCCATGCCCTGCCGGTCCAGCGGCACAGGGCGGCAGCGGACACCGCATTTGCCGTAGACCTGGCGGATCTTGGGGTAGCCGGGGTCCTCCACGGCGAAGACGGCGTTGCCGTCCGGTGCCAATAACTGCGCCAGCAGCAAATAGAGATATTCGGCACCGGCGCCGATGACGATCTGCTCCGGCCGCACCGCCATGCCCTTGAAGTCCCGCAGGTCGCCGGCAATGGCCTGCCGCAGTTCCAGAAGCCCCTGGTGGGGAGCCGGGGCCAGAAAGACGCCCTCCGACAGCACCTGCCGGGTGAGGCGAGCCCAGGTTGCCACGGGAAACCGGGAGGTGTCGGCCCGGTTGCGGCTCAGGTCCAGCCGCCAGACGGGGGCGGGGGGCTCTGGCGCGATGGTGGCGGGTGCGGCGGCCGCCGGGACCCGGTCCACAGGGCTGACGAAAAAGCCCCGCTTGGGCAGGGTGTGGACGTAGCCCTCGGCCTCCAACTGCTGATAGGCGTTTTCCACGGTGATGACGGACACCCGCAGGTGCTCCGCCAGAGCCCGCTTGGAGGGCAGCCGCTCGCCGGTAGCCAGAACGCCCTCCAGAATGTCCGCCCGGATGCGCTGGTACAGGTATTCATACAGGGACAGGCCGCCCCGGTCTTCCATAGAATAGGTCAACATATGAGGTCCTCCGATCTGACCTTATAAAAAAGACGGGAATTGGATATTTCAAACATATCACATTCGGGATATGATAGCAACACCAAAGATCATCCGAAAGGAGAGCTTCAAAATGGAACATGTGATGGAACGAACTGGAACGACCGCCGCTTACAAGGTCAAAATGCTGGTGATGACGGCCCTCTTTATCGCCCTGGGATACGTGGCTACCACGGTGCTCATGGTCCCCTCTCCCACCGGCGGCTACATGAATCTGGGTGACACGGTGGTGCTGCTGGGCGCCTATCTGCTGGGTCCGGTCTATGGCGCCGTGGCCGGCGGCGCGGGCCCCGCCCTGGCGGACCTGCTGGGGGGCTACGGCATCTATGTGCCCGCCACCCTGGTCATCAAGGCCCTCATGGGCCTGACGGCAGCTGTGCTGTATCAGGCGCTGCACAAGAAGGGCTGGGCGCTGGTGGTCTGCGGCGTGGTGGCGGAGGCCATCATGGTGGTGGGCTATGCCCTGTTTGACGGCTTCCTGGCGGGCAACCTGGCCGTGGGCCTGACGGGCATCCCCAGCAATCTGGTCCAGGCCGCCTTCGGCCTGGCAGCGTCCACCCTGCTGGCCCTGGCGCTCCGCAAGAGCAGCTACGTCCGCAAGCAGTTCCCCCGCCTGTAATGTGTTAAGATCGGGACAGAACAACAGAACAGATAAGCGCCCCCGCGGTTCTGAAAACCGCGGGGGCGTAAACTTTCAATGGTCCCGCAAGACTTGTGCGACGGGAAGGAAGATAGTTACGAAAGAAACCCAGGAGGGGTGTCTTTCGTTTTCAATCATAAGTTTTTCTGGACATTCAGGCCAGAAAAACTTGCGCCAGCTTGTCGAAAAGTCTTTTCGACAAGCTGGCGCCCCCGCGGTTCTGAAAACCGCGGGGGCGTTGTACGTTATTAGAAGATCAGAAGCCGCCCATGTCGTCGGGGCCGTTTCGCCAGGTGTCCTGACGGTTGGGAGAGGCGCCTTCCCCCACGCCGGAGGTGCTCTTGGCGATCTCGAAATAGCCAAGCTCCACGCACTGATAGGTGGGCAGGTAGAAGATCGCCACGGCTAGCTGCCACAGGCCCATCAGCAAGGTCCAGCCCCAGACAGGCAGGGCGGCGGTGCTGAGAGAGCCGGTGGTAAAGGCAATGGTGCCGAAGCCCACGGTATCCATGGCCTCTATCAGTGTTTCCTGGGAGAGCAGGCTGCCGTAGAGAAGGGAGGGCGCGGAGGCCAGCAGGGTCCAGCCTAAGTAGCTGAGATCCAGCATAAACAGCTGGGACTTGTAGCCATAGGTCTGCCGCTTGCTCATGTTCAGCGCCTCGAATACGCTGATGCCGGGATTTTCATAGAGGTTGTACAGGGCGAAGCGGTAGCGGTAGGCGGCGATGATGCCGGGGACCACGAACAGCATGGACCAGAGGGTAATGAAGAAATACATGACGATGTTGAGCCCGATGAGCTTTCCCACGAAGGAGAAGCCGTCGAACAGCGTCAGGAATTCCGCCCGTTCCCCACGGCGGATGGCCATGCAGTACAGCACAAAGCCGGCGCTCAGCACCATCCCCAGCAGGGAGGTGAGGATGGTGAGGAAGGTGGACAGCAGACCGGAATTGCCGGCCAGGGTATCCACCATACTCAGGACCAGACTCAGGCCCAAATACAGAACCGTCATGGACCTGGGGGAGACCTGGGCGTCTGCCAGCAGGTCTTTCATATCCTGTTTCAGTTGCTTGCGGTCGATCAGTGAAGCCATCATAAAGGAAGTCCTCCAAAACAATATGTCGATTCATATCAATGAACACAGATTCGAGAGCAGTTTATCATGTTTTGGAGAAAGAAGCAATCCCATCGGCCGGAAAGAGAACCGGGGCCGGAAAAGCGGGAACGGAGCGTACTTTTGAAAGAAGCAATCGTTTCCTGCGGCGGAACACCATGGAAAAGCTCTAAAAAATTGGGGAAAATCACAACGTATTTTGACAAAAAACCGTGTTCACAGTATAGACATTTTTTGATTTTTGGTGTAGAATGAAGCGCAGTATGTGGTAGTGTGTCCGGAGTGTGTTTTCCGTCCCAGCCGGTGACGGGGCGGCCCCGCGTTCCGGGCGCTATCAGGAGTAAAAATGAGGTGAAGACAATGGCACAAGCTTTCTTTGGCGGCGTTCATCCCCATGATATGAAGGCCGCGACCAATGAAAAGGCCATCGAACAGCTGGCACCCCCGGCAGAGGTGGTCATCCCCATGTCGATGCACTTTGGCGCACCTTGCACCCCCCTTGTCAAGGCGGGTGACCATGTAAAGGTGGGTCAGAAGATCGGTGAGTTCCGCGGTCTGGGCGCTCCGATCCACGCAAGTGTTTCCGGCACGGTCAAGGCCGTGGAGCCCCGCCCCTATTCCATGGGCGGCAACATGACCTCCGTGGTCATCGAGAACGACTTCCAGAACGAACTGAGCGAGGAAGTTGATGCTCCCGCAGATCCCGACGCTCTCACTGTTGACGAAATGGTGGAGGCCGTCAAGAACGCCGGTATCGTGGGTATGGGCGGCGCGACCTTCCCCACCCATGTGAAGATCTCCGGCGGTATCGGCAAAGTTGACACCGTCATCATCAACGGCGCCGAGTGCGAGCCCTATATCACCGGCGACCACCGTACCATGCTGGAGCGCCCCGAGGAGATCATCGGCGGCTGTAAGTATCTGGCCAAGATGTTCGGCGTGGACAAGGTCATCATCGGCGTGGAGGACAACAAGCAGAACGGTATCGACGCCATGAACAAGGTTATCGCCGAGACCAACGCCCCCGTGGTGGTGGAGCCTCTGCGCTGCCGTTACCCCCAGGGCGGTGAGAAGCAGCTCTGCCAGGCCATCACCGGCAAGCAGGTGCCTCCCGGCGGCCTGCCCAGCAACATCGGCTGCGCCGTGTTCAACATCAACACCACCTGCGCCATCTACCGGGCCATCACCAAGGGCATGCCCGTGGTGAACAAGATCGTCACTGTGTCCGGCTCCGGCGTCATCGAGCCCAAGAACATCGAGTGCCCCATCGGCACCCCTGTCTCCTGCCTGTTCGACGCCTGCGGCGGCCTGAAGGACGGTACTTACAAGATCATCGCCGGCGGCCCCATGATGGGCATGGCCCAGTACACCGCCGAGGTGCCCGTGGGCAAGGGCACCGGCGCCATGCTGGCCTTCTGCGAGAAGGAAGAGCAGACCGTCGAGCATCCCCAGTGCATCCGCTGCGGCAAGTGCGTTTCCGCCTGCCCCGTGCACCTGGAGCCCCTGTTCATGTATCAGTACGCAGCCAAGGGCATGGTGGATGAGCTGAACGAGGCCCACATCATGGACTGCATGGAGTGCGGTGCCTGCGCTTACGCCTGCCCCGCCCGCATGCACCTGACCCAGATGTTCAAGACCGGCAAGCAGCTGGTGAAGGACAAGGCCGCGGCCGACAAGGCTGCCGCCGAGGCCAAGAAGGCCAAGGAAGAGAAGGAGGCTGTGAACAAATGACCGATTATAAGAATCTGAAGCTCATTGCCACTTCCAATCCTCATATCCGTAGCAGTGAGACCACCCGTTCCATCATGCTGGACGTCATCATCGCCATGCTGCCCGCTCTGGTGTGGGCCGTCATCTGGTTCGGTGTCAAGGCCCTGACCCTGACCGCCGTGTCCGTGATCGGCTGCATGTTCTGGGAGTGGCTGTACCGCAAGCTGATGAAGAAGCCCCAGTCCGTGGGCGACCTGAGCGCGGTCGTCACTGGCATGCTGCTGGCTTTCGTCTGCCCCGTCACCACCCCCTACTGGATGATCATCATCGGCGGCTTCTTCTCCATCATCGTGGTCAAGCAGCTGTTCGGCGGCATCGGCAAGAACTTTGTAAACCCCGCCCTGGCCGGCCGTGCCTTCCTGCTGGGCAGCTATGCCGGCGTCATGACCACCTGGATCGACGCCACCCAGAACAAGGCTCCCCTGATGGGCTCCACCGCTGACATCGTCACCGCGGCCACCCCCCTGGCCTACATGAAGACCGGCAACATGGCCGGCCTGACCGAGACCTATTCCGTGATGGACATGTTCCTGGGCAAGACCGGCGGCTCCCTGGGCGAGATCTCCGCCGCCATGCTGATCCTGGGCGGCCTGTACCTGATCTGGCGCAAGGTCATCAACTGGCAGACCCCCGTGGCCTACATCGCCACCGTGGCCATCCTCAGCTTCCTGTTCCCCAAGGCCGGCTCCAGCCTGGAGTGGATGCTGTACAGCGTCTTCGGCGGCGGCCTGATGCTGGGCGCCTTCTTCATGGCTACCGACTATGCCACCTCTCCCGTCACCAAGAAGGGCCAGCTGATCTTCGGCATCGGCTGCGGCCTCTTCACCGTCCTGATCCGTTACTTTGGCTCCTATAACGAGGGCGTCTGCTACTCCATCATGGTCATGAACCTGTGCGTGGCCCTGATCGACAAGTACACCAAGCCCACTCGTTTTGGCGTCGTGAAATCCGATAAGAAGGAGGCGGCTGCGAAATGAGTAACGAAGTGCAGACCAAGGAAAAGATCAACCTGGATCCGAAGTACATCATCAAGCTGACCGTTACCCTGTTCCTGACCTGCGTAGTTGTGGCCGGCCTGCTGGGCCTGGTCAACAAGGTCACGGAACCCAACATTACCGCTGCCAACAAGGCGAAGACCGAGGCTGCCATGCAGCAGGTCGTGGCCGATCCCGAGGGCAGCACCTTCTCCGACTCGCTGGAGATCACCGCTGCCATGAATGATGCCGCCGCTTCCGCCGGCGCCAAGGTCACCGAGGCCTATGAGGTCCAGGCTGGCGGCGCTGCCGCGGGCTACGCGCTGAAGATCGTGTCCTCCGGCTCCCAGGGCAACATCGAGATGATGGTCGGCGTGGACGCCGAGGGCGTCGTCACCGGCGTTTCCATCGTCAAGAACTCTGAGACTGCCGGCATCGGCTCCAAGGTCATGGCCAACGAGCCCACCGCCGCCGGCGTGGGCGTGCTGAGCCAGTTCGTCGGCAAGAGCGCCGCGGACGGCACCCTGACCGTGGGCACCAATGTGGACGCCATCTCCGGCGCTACCGTGTCCTCCAAGGGCGTCACCACCGGCGTCAACGCCGCTCTGGCCGTCGCCGCTGTCATGGGCTAAGAAAGGAGGAGCTGACTTATGAATCTGAAAAAACAGTTTATGGAAGGCCTCCTGACCCAGAACCCCGTTCTGGTGCAGGTGCTGGGTATGTGCTCCACCATGGCCATCACCACCTCCTTCTTTAACGGCCTGGGCATGGGCGTCGCCGTTCTGGTGATCCTGACCCTGTCCAACGTCATCATCTCCCTGATCCGCAAGATCGTTCCCGACAAGATCCGTATCGCCATGTTCATCGTGGTCATCGCGGGCTTCGTCACGATGGTGGATCTGTTCCTGCAGGCGTTCGTCCCCGCTCTGGCTGAGTCCCTGGGCGTGTTCATTCCCCTGATCGTGGTGAACTGCATCATCCTGGGCCGTGCGGAGTCCTTCTCCTACAAGAACGGCGTTGCCGCCTCTTTCTTCGACGGCATCTTCCAGGGCATCGGTTACACCGTGGTCCTGCTGGCCATGTGCATCATCCGTGAGTTCCTGGGCGCCGGCACCTTTGGCGGCGGCCTGCTGGGCCTGGACGGCAAGGGCATCCAGATCCTGCCCTCTCAGTTCCCCGCCGGTATGCTGACTCTGCCTGTGGGCGGCTTCCTGACACTGGCTTGCCTGATCGCCGCCATGCAGTGGGCTCTGTCCAAGTCCAAGAAATAAGGAGGAGAGAAATTTATGGATCAGATTTTTGAACTCCTGGCGATCACGCTGGGCGCCATTCTGGCGAATAACTTCATCTTCTCCCAGTTCCTGGGCATCTGCCCCTTCCTGGGCGTCTCCAAGAAGGTCGACACCGCCGTGGGCATGGGTATCGCCGTGACCTTCGTCATGGGCCTGGCCTCCGCCGTGTGCTTCGTGGTGAACAACTTCGTTCTGGTTCCCCTGGGCCTGGGCTACATGCAGACCGTGGCCTTCATTCTGGTCATTGCCTCTCTGGTGCAGTTCATCGAGATGTTCCTGCAGAAGGCCATGCCCTCCCTGTACACCGCTCTGGGTGTGTATCTGCCTCTGATCACCACCAACTGCGCCGTGCTGGGCGTGGTGCTGCTGAACGTGCAGAACAGCTACAGCTTCATCTCCTCCGTGGTCTACGGCATCACCGGCGGCCTGGGCTTCCTGCTGGCCATCGTGCTGTTTGCCAGCATCCGTGAGCGCCTGGTGTTTGCCGAGTATCCCAAGGCTTTTGAGGGCTTCCCCATTGCCCTGGTCACCGCCGGTCTGATGGCTCTGGCCTTTATGGGCTTCTCCGGCCTGAAGATCTGGTAAGGAGGTAAGAAAAATGACCAATGTGATTTATGCTATTGTTGTGCTGGGTGTGCTGGGCGCTCTGTTCGGCCTGATCCTGGCCATCGCCTCCAAGATCTTTGAGGTGAAAAAGGACCCCCGTGAGGAGGCCATCCTGAGCCACCTGGCCGGCGCCAACTGCGGCGGCTGCGGCTATCCCGGCTGCGGCGGCTGCGCTGCCGCCATTCTGGCCGGTGACGCCCCTGTCACCGCCTGCGCCCCCGCCGGCGCTGAGAACGCTGCTGCCATCGCCGAGATCATGGGCATGGCTGCCCCCACCGGCGAGCGTGAGGTGGCCTTCGTCCGCTGCACCGGAGGCGTCAACGCCAAGAAGCGCTATGACTATGTGGGCGTGAAGGACTGCATCTCCGCCACCAAGGTGGCCGGCGGCCCCCTGGAGTGCACCTTTGGCTGCCTGGGCTTTGGCTCCTGCGTCAATGCCTGCCAGTTCGGCGCCATGAGTATCGGCGAGAACGGCACCGCCGTGGTGGACCCCGAGAAGTGCACCAACTGCGGCGCCTGCATGAAGGCCTGCCCCCGCCACCTGATCGTCTCCGTCCCCGCCTCCAAGAAGGTCCACGTGACCTGCGCCAACCAGGATAAGGGCAAGGCTGCCATGAGCGTCTGCTCCAGTTCCTGCATCGGCTGCGGTCTGTGCCAGAAGGAGTGCAAGAAGGATGCCATCCATGTGGTGAACGGTGTTGCCGTGGTGGACTATGAGAAGTGCGTGGGCTGCAAGCTCTGCACCAAGGTCTGCCCCCGTGATGCCATCATTCCCGTGGCTACCGCCGAGGAGAAGGAAAAGTACAAGGCCATCAAGAAGGCACAGGCTGAGAAGGCCGCTGCCGCCAAGAAGGCCGCTGAGGAAGCCGCCGCTGCTTCCGCTCAGTAAGTTTTACCGGAAAAAAGTTCCCCAAATCGAGAGATTTGGGGAACTTTTTGTATTGCTATTTTATATGTAGAAGATTATGATAAAAGCAACTTAGGCAGAGTAGGAACATACGTGACTAGTGCCGGAAAAACGGGGAGTTGTTTTCCGGACGAAAAGGAACGAAGGATGGCCTTCTTCCTGCAGTGTGTGTTCCGCATCCCGCTGCCGCATAAAGGCGCGGGAATATCCCTCCTCTGTGCGGCGCTCCGGAAACGGACTGCCGAACTACAGAAGGAGGATTTTTTATGTATCCACATCCCTTTTCCACTGCTTACTGGCGGGACGCCGTCAGAGAGTTGAAGGACCTGCGGAAGCTGACCTTCGCGGCCTTGATGATCGCCATGTGCGTGGTCCTGAGCCACGTCCCCTCCGTGCCCCTTTTCGGCGGAGCCAAGATCACCTGGGGCTTCCTGGCCCGCTCGGTCTGTGCCCTGGTGTGCGGCCCGGTGTTGGGCGTGGCCTTCGGCTTTGCTGAGGATATTCTCAGCTTTTTCCTTACCGGTGGCGGCGGCTACCCCTTTTTCCCCGGCTATACCCTGACCACCATGCTGGGTGTGCTGATTTACGCCCTGTTTCTCTACCGGGCCAAGCTCACCGTCCGGCGGGTGTTCCTGGCCAAGCTGCTGACCAACCTCCAGAACGTGGTGCTGGGGTCCCTGTGGTCCGCCATTCTCTACGGAAAGGCCTGGTCCGTTATGGCAATCGGCAGCTTCTGGAAAAATCTCATCATGCTGCCCTTCCAGACCCTGCTGCTGGTGGTGCTGTTCGGCGCCCTGCTGCCCGTCCTGCGGCGGACCGGCCTGGTTGACCGGAGCACCCCTGCCAAAATCACCTGGTGAACGCCCCAAACCGCCCCATCCGGGGCGGTTTTTTACTGTTTTCGCGGTGTTCAAAAAATCTTTCGCCTTTGTTCACAAATTGTTTATCATCCATCCATTGACAATGATTTCCCATGGTGGTACACTGCCTTTAGCACTCCGGGGAACAGAGTGCTAAAACCTCTGCGAAGCCCCGGAGAAAGACTAGAGGTGCGCCGTGGAACTGACGGAACGGAAAAAGCAAATACTGAAAGTGGTGGTGGATGATTACATCCACACCGCCGAGCCGGTGGGTTCCAAGGCTATTGCCGCCCGAATGGGCGGCGTCAGCTCCGCTACCATCCGCAATGAGCTGGCGGACCTGGTGGAGCTGGGATACCTGGAGCAGCCCCACACCTCGGCGGGCCGCGTGCCCTCCCCCAAGGGCTACCGGCTCTATGTCAACGAGCTGATGGAGCGGCAGAAGCTGTCCCTGGACGAGACGGAGAAGATCAACCAGTCCCTGCAGCTGAAAATGGAGGAGCTGGACCGGCTGCTTTCCCAGGCGGGCCGGGCGGTGAGCTCCTTTGTCAACTACCCCACCTACATGGCGGCCGCCGGAAAGAAGAGCATGACCGCCCAGCGGTTCGAGCTGCTGCCGGTGGACGACCGCAGCTGCATCGTGGTCATGATGATGGACGGCAACCGGGTGAAGAGCCAGCTGCTCCGCCTGCAGCTGAAAGTGGAGGTGGACCAGTTCCCCATTCTGGTGAATCTGCTGAACAGCCACTTCACCAAGATCTCCACCAAGGAGATGAACCTGCGGCTGATGAACGTGGCGGATCAGATCCCGCCTCAGGTGTTCCTGCTGCTGTCCCAGATCGTGTCCTACGCCGTGGAATCCCTGGAGGAGGCGGGACACCGGGAGATCGTCACCGCCGGAGCCAGGGAGCTGCTGAAGCTGCCGGAGTTCCGGGATGCCGACAAGGCCCATGAGCTCATGAGCTTTCTGGCGGACAGCAAGGAAAACCTCCCCGTGCCGGAGGACGACAGTCCCCTGAAGATCCTCATCGGACCGGAGAATGTCAGTGATGCGTTGAAGGACACCAGCGTGGTGGTGGCCAGCTACGACATCGGCGACGATATGCGGGGCCTCATCGGCGTGGTGGGCCCCACCAGAATGGATTACGCCACAGTGGCCGCACGGCTGTCCGGCTTTGCCGACGGGCTGACGCGGCTGTTCGGAAAACAGGAATTACCCCCGAAGGAGGAAACGCAGAAATGAGCGAAGAGACCAAGCAGCCCCTGGAGCAGGAGGAGCCGGAGACCCCGGAGACCCAGGCGGGTCCGGAGCGGGAAGCCCCCCAGACAGAGGAGGCCGAAAAGACAGAGAAGAAGCCCAAGAAGAAAAAGGAAAAGGGCTATACCTTCACCCGGGAGCAGGTGGAGCAGATGGAGCTGGCTGCCCAGCAGCTGGAGTCCGTGAAGGACCAGTTCACCCGTCTCACCGCCGAGTATGACAACTACCGCAAACGCACCACCAAGGAAAAGGACGGCATCTATCAGGATGCCAAGGCCGACACCATCAAGGCGTTCCTGGCGGTGTATGACAATCTGGAGCGTGCCGCCGCCACCGAGGGAGACGAGGACTCTCCCCACAAGAAGGGCTTGCTGATGATCTTCCAGCAGGTTAAGGACATCCTGACAAAGCTGGGTGTCACGGAGATCGAGGCCAAGGGTCAGTCCTTTAATCCGGAGCGCATGGAAGCCGTCATGCACATCGACGACGAGAACTTCGGCGAGAATGAAGTGGCCCAGGTCTTCCAGGCGGGCTTTATGCTGGGTGACAAGGTCATCCGACACGCCATTGTGCAAGTCGCAAACTAATCACAATTGCTGATTAAAATAAACTTTTCGATAGATTTAGGAGGAATTCATTATGTCTAAGGTTATCGGTATTGATTTGGGTACTACCAACTCCTGCGTAGCCGTCATGGAAGGCGGCGAGGCAGTGGTCATCGCCAACGCGGAAGGCAACCGCACCACCCCGTCTGTGGTGGCCTTCTCCAAGACCGGCGAGCGCATGGTGGGCCAGGTGGCAAAGCGCCAGGCCATCACCAACCCCGACCGCACCATCGCTTCCATCAAGCGTGAGATGGGCTCCGACCACAAGGTCACCATCGACGGCAAGGCCTACACCCCCCAGGAGATCAGCGCCATGATCCTGCAGAAGCTGAAGGCGGACGCCGAGGCTTACCTGGGCCAGCCCGTCACCGAGGCGGTCATCACCGTCCCTGCTTATTTTACCGACTCTCAGCGCCAGGCTACCAAGGACGCCGGCAAGATCGCCGGTCTGGACGTGAAGCGTATCATCAACGAGCCCACCGCCGCGGCCCTGGCCTACGGTGTGGATAAGGAGCAGAGCCAGAAGATCATGGTCTACGACCTGGGCGGCGGCACCTTCGATGTCTCCATCCTGGAGATCGACGACGGCGTCATCGAGGTCCTGGCCACCGCCGGTAACAACCGCCTGGGCGGCGACGACTTCGACGAGTGCGTCATGAAGTATCTGGTCTCCGAGTTTAAGCGCACCGACGGCGTGGACCTGTCCTCCGATAAGGTGGCCATGCAGCGCCTGAAGGAGGCTGCCGAAAAGGCCAAGATCGAGCTGTCCGGCGTCACCACCTCCAACATCAACCTGCCCTATATCACCGCTGACGCCACCGGTCCCAAGCACCTGGACGTCACCCTGACCCGTGCCAAGTTCAATGAGCTGACCGCCCATCTGGTGGATGCCACCATGGGTCCCGTGCGCCAGGCCATGTCTGACGCCGGCCTGAAGCCCTCTGACCTGAGCAAGGTCCTGCTGGTGGGCGGTTCCAGCCGTATCCCCGCCGTCCAGGAGGCTGTGAAGAACTTCACCGGCAACGAGCCCTTCAAGGGTATCAACCCCGACGAGTGTGTGGCCATGGGCGCTGCCCTGCAGGCCGGCGTGCTGACCGGCGACGTCAAGGGCCTGCTGCTGCTGGACGTCACCCCCCTGTCCCTGGGCATTGAGACCATGGGCGGCGTCTGCACCAAGCTGATCGACCGCAATACCACCATCCCCGTGAAGAAGAGCCAGATCTTCTCCACCGCCGCCGACAACCAGACTTCTGTTGAAGTCAACGTGCTGCAGGGCGAGCGCGAGATGGCCGCCGCCAACAAGAGCCTGGGCCGCTTCCATCTGGACGGCATCGCTCCCGCCCGCCGCGGCGTGCCTCAGATCGAGGTTACCTTCGATATCGACGCCAACGGCATCGTCAACGTCTCCGCCAAGGACCTGGGCACCGGCAAGGAGCAGCACATCACCATCACTTCTTCTTCCAACATGAGCAAGGATGACATTGAGAAGGCTGTCAAGGAAGCCGAGCAGTATGCCGCCCAGGACAAGAAGATGAAGGAAGAGGTGGAGACCCGCAACCAGGCCGACCAGATGGTCTATCAGAGCGAGAAGACCCTGGCCGAGATGGGCGACAAGATTCCCGCCGATGACAAGAATAAGGTCCAGGCCGGTATCGACAAGCTGAAGGAGGCCCTGAAGGGCACCGATACCGCTGCCATCAAGGCCGCCACCGACGAGCTGACCCAGGCTTTCTACGCTGTCAGCGAGAAGCTGTATCAGCAGGCCAATCCCCAGGATGCCCAGGCTGGTGCTCAGCCCGGTCCCGATACTGGCGCTCAGGGCGGTCAGTACTACGACGCCGACTACAAGGTAGTCGACGAGGACGATCAGAACAAGTAAGCCCCCTCTCAATCAAACGTATCAGGGACAGCGCGTTTCAGCCTGTCCCTGATACGGCGTTTCGGAATATGAGGAGTTTTCATTATGGCAGACAAACGTGATTACTACGAGGTCCTTGGAATCTCCAAGGGAGCCTCGGAGGACGAGATCAAAAAAGCATATAAGAAGATGGCCCGGAAATACCATCCGGACCTGAATCCCGACAACAAAGAAGCGGAGGAGAAGTTCAAGGAGGTCAACGAGGCCTACGAGGTGCTGTCCGACCCCAACAAGAAGGCCCGGTACGACCAGTACGGCCATGCGGGTGTGGACCCCAACTTCGGCGCCGGCGGCGCCGGGTTTGACGGCAGCTTCGACTTCGGAGACCTGGGAGACATTTTCGGCAACTTCTTCGGCGGCGGCTTCGGCGGCGGACGGCGCACCAATCCCAACGCACCCCAGCGGGGTGAGAGCATCCGCCTGTCCCTGACTATCAGCTTTGAGGAGGCCGCCTTCGGCTGCGAGAAGGAGGTCACCGTGGAGCGCATGGAGCAGTGCGGCACCTGCGGCGGCAGCGGCTGTGCCGCCGGCGCCACGCCGGAGGTCTGCCCGGACTGCCACGGCAGCGGCCAGGTCCAGGTCCGCCGCCAGACCCCCATGGGCGTCTTCGCCACCTCCTCCCCCTGCGGCCGCTGCGGCGGCAAGGGCAAGATCATCCATCAGCCCTGCCCGGACTGCCGGGGCACCGGCGCTGTCCGGAAGCGCAAGACCATCAAGGCCAGCGTCCCCGCGGGCATCGACAACGGCCAGACCATCTCTATCCGGGGCCAGGGCCACGCCGGCAAGAACGGCGGCCCGGCGGGCGATCTGCTGATCACTATTACCGTGCGGCCCCATGAGCTGTTCCGCCGGGAGGGCACCAGCGTTCTCTGCGAGGCGCCTATCACCTTCGCTCAGGCTGTCCTGGGCGCCGAGCTGGAGATCCCCACCATCGACGGCAAGGTCAAATATGACCTGCCCGAGGGCACCCAGTCCGGCACCACCTTCCGCCTGAAGGGCAAGGGCATCCCCTCCATCAACGGCCGGGGCCGGGGTGACCAGTACGTCACCGTCTATATCGAGACCCCCCGGAACCTGAACAAAGAGCAGAAGGAAGCCCTGAAGAAGTTCGCCGAGACCATGGGAGACAACAACTACGAGGAGCGGCGGAAGTTCTTCAAGAAATCCAAAAAGTGAGGAATGTCCATGTACTTGGCTGACTATCACATGCACTCCCGCATTTCCCCGGACGCCGGGACACCTATGGCCTTGCTGGCAGAGGCTGCCATCAAGGCGGGGCTTGATGAGATCTGCTTTACGGACCATGTGGAGCCCATCGTCTGGGGTTCTACCAGACTGCGGCCGGAACCCTATGACTGGGCGGCGCTGACCGGAGAATACCGGGCCGCCCGGGAGGCTATGGGAGACCGGATCACTTTGCGTCTGGGTATGGAACTGGGAGATGCCCCCTGGAGCTTTGAGCACACGGAAAAGATGATCGCCGACGCACCGGAGCTGGATTTTGTCATTGGCTCTGTCCACATGCTGTCAGAGAAGTTCAATGGCGTGGACCTGTATTTCTTCGACCCCAAGGATGACGACGAGGCCCGGGAAGGCATGGCGGATTATCTGAAGCAAGTGAAAAAGCTGGCGGAGTGGGGCCGGTTCTCCGTCCTGGGCCACCTGACCCTGCCGCTGCGGTATCTCAATGAGAACCGGGGCTTTCACCTGACCTTCGATGGCTTTGAGCGGGAGATCGAGGAGATTCTGCGCACCCTCATCGGAAAGGGCCTGGGCATTGAGCTGAACACCAACCGGGGCAACACCCCGCTGCCGGATGCAAAGTGGCTGCGGATGTACCGTGACTTAGGCGGCGAGATCATCACCCTGGGTACCGACGCCCACGGCCCGGAGTATGTGGGCTGCGCCATCCGGGAGCGGCAGCAGCTGCTGAAGGACTGCGGCTTCACCCGCTTCTGCACCTTTGAGAAGATGCGGCCCATCTGGCATGAACTGTGATTGATTTCTACGGAGAAACCGTGTAAAATAAATCTGCAAATTTTTAAAAACAGGGGGAACCTAACATGAAAATCGCATTGGGCTGTGACCACGGCGGCTATGAGCTGAAGCAGCACATCATCAAGGTGCTGGAGAAGCTGGGCCATGAATACGAGGACTTTGGCTGCTACAATCTGGACAGCTGCGACTATCCTGATTTCGGCGCTGCCGCCGCCCGGGCTGTGGCCGAGGGCAAGTGTGACCGTGGCATCGTGATCTGCACCACCGGCATCGGCATCTCCATCGCCGCCAACAAGGTCAAGGGCATTCGCTGCGCCCACTGCGCCGACTGCCTGCAGGCTGAGATGACCCGCAAGCACAACGACGCCAACATGATGGCCATCGGCGCCGGCTTTACCGGCAAGAACATGGCCGAGCGCATGGTGGAGGTGTTCCTGAGCACCGAGTTTGAGGGCGGCCGCCACGAGCGTCGGGTAAACAAAATGATGGCCCTGGAGGGCTGAGCCGGAAAGACAGCGGTTTCCTGAAGCGAGGTGAAAAGCATGGCAATGTCCAGAGGCTATCGCAATTACCGGGGACGGAAGTCCAAGGGGAAGGTCGCCCTGGCGGTGCTGCTGGTCCTGGTGATCCTGGCGGCTGCGGCGGTCATGTTTTTACAACGGAATATCGTTTATGATAAAACCGGCACGCCCCGTCTGGAGGTGCCCTGGCAAAAGGAAGCAGCGGCGGAGGAAGAGGAGCCGGTGGACCTGGACCTGGTGGTCCAGGAACCGGAAAAACCCCAGCAGGAGGCGGTCCACGCCTTTTCCGTGGGGAATGAGGCGTTAACGCTGGAAGGCTGGAGTTCCACCCGGACCCAGGCCGGAGCCCTGTGCGGACAGAACTGGAATGCCGTGGCCGTCACGTTAAAGGACAGCCAGGGCCGGGTGCTGTTTGACTCCGGCACGGCGGTGAGCGGTGCCCGCTATATGAAGGATGACACCACCGCCGCCTTGGCGGAGCTGCTGTCAGGCGAGACGGCGGCGGACTACGCCATCGCCCGTCTCAGCTGCTTCCACGACCCCAGGGCCGCCAACAGTGATGTGGAGAACCTGGGGCTGAAGAACACCGGCGGCTATATCTTCTATGATGGAAGGAACAGCCAGTGGCTGGACCCCGCCAAGCCGGCGGCCAGAGAATATCTCTGCCGGTTGGCGCAGGAAGCGGCGGCGTTGGGCTTTGACGAGATATTGCTGACAGATGTCAGCTATCCCACAGAGGGCAAGCTGGACAAGATCGCCTACGGAGAGACGGAGAAAAGCGCCAATATGACCGCCTTTCTGGAGGAAGTGCGGACGGCTCTGGAGCCTTACGGCACTACCCTCTCCATGGAGGTACCCGCCTCTGTGCTGACAGAGGGTTACTCGGAGGCGGCGGGACTGGTGCTGTCGGAGATTGCTCCCAGAGTAGACCGCATCTATGCCGCCGCCCTGCCGGAGGAGATCCCTGCACTGGCGGCGGCGGTGACGGCCGCCTGTGAGACAACGGATTTCGTGCCGGAGCTGACGGCCGTGGACCCGTCTCTGACCGGAAGCTGGCTGCTGTACTGAATTTCATCAAGGGGAAGTCCGCCTGCGTGAAAGCGCAGGCGGATTTTTTATGCGGGCGAAAGTATTCAGGGAAAAATGAATATTCATTTTGAATATTCATTTTGGGTTGGGGAAAATACACAAAAAACAGAGAGTAAATCAGAAATTCTGTGGGAAAATTCTGCTTTTCTGAAAAGTAAAATCAAATATTTATTCATTTTTCTTGAAAAAGTATTGACATCCGGCATGGACCGTGATAAGGTATCCACTGTCAACGGAAGGAAAACCCTTCCTCCGTTTTCAGATCATACACAACGTTTCCCTCCGGGGGAGCGCAAATCAAGATGGAAAAGGAAGTTTTGAAGATGAAAAAGTTGTTTGCACTGCTGCTGACCCTGGCTATGGTTCTGAGCCTGGCCGCCTGTGGCTCCAAGGAAGAGCCTGCCAAGACCGAAGAACCCGCCAAGACCGAGGAGCCTGCCGCTGAGAGCGAGCTGACCACTGCTACCAAGGGCTGCCTGACCATGGCCACCAACGCCCAGTTCCCTCCCTATGAGTATTATGAGGGTGACAGCATCGTGGGCATCGACGCCGAGATCGCCGGCGCCATCGCCGAGAAGCTGGGCTTGGAGCTGGTCATCGAGGATATGGAGTTCGACTCCATTATCGAGGCCGTGAAGACCGGCAAGGCTGACATCGGCCTGGCCGGCATGACCGTGACCCCCGAGCGTCAGGAGTCCGTGGACTTCACGGAGACCTACGCCACCGGCGTGCAGGTGATCATCGTCACCGAGGATTCCGCCATCACCAGCGTGGATGACCTGTTTGCTGAGGGTGCCAGCAACGTGATCGGTGTGCAGCGCAACACCACCGGCGACCTGTACACCACCTGGGACCTGGAGGACGCCGGCCTGGCTACCATCGACCGTTACAGCAAGGGCGCTGACGCCGTGCAGGCTCTGAAGACCGGCAAGGTGGACTGCGTGGTCATCGACAACGAGCCCGCCAAGGCCTTTGTGGCCGAGGTCGAGGGCCTGAAGATCCTGGAGACCGAGTATGTTCTGGAGGATTACGCCGGCGCCATGAGCAAGGACAACACCGCTCTGTACGAGGCTGTGAATGCCGCTCTGCAGGAGCTGATCGCCGACGGTACCGTCAAGACCATCATCGACAGCTACATCTCCGCCCAGTAAGCGGCACCATACCAAACGACAGCAGAAGGGGTTCAGGAAACTGAACCCCTCTTGTCACGAAGGAGTTGACGTTATGAACAAGGTTACCCCTGCGGAACTGTGGCTCACCATCGCTCCGGAATGGATACAGAACCTGCCCGAGTGGCTGGAGGATATCCTTTTCAAGGGCTACAAATGTTTCATCTACGGGGACCGCTACATGCTGTTCCTGAAGGGACTGAAGCACACCCTGATCCTTACCTTTTTTGCACTTCTGATTGGTATTGCGCTGGGTATCGTGGTCTCCCTGATTCGGGTGAGCTGGGATAAAAACGGCTCTGAGATGCACGGTCCTGCCAAATGGGTGCTGGGCTTCTTCAATATCATCGGCAAGATCTACCTGACGGTGATCCGGGGTACCCCCGTGGTGGTCCAGATCATGATCATGTTCTTTGTCATTTTTGCATCCAGCCGGAACAAGCTCCTGGTGGGCTGCCTGTGCTTCGGCATCAACTCCGGCGCCTATGTGGCGGAGATCTTCCGGTCCGGCATTATGTCCATCGACGCCGGGCAGACGGAGGCCGGCCGGTCCCTGGGCTTCGGATATATCCCCACCATGCGGTACATCATTCTGCCCCAGGCTTTCAAGAACGTGCTGCCCACCCTGGGCAACGAGTTCATCGTGCTGCTGAAGGAAACGGCTGTGGTGGGCTATATCGGCCTGTCCGACCTGACCTACGCGGCCAATACCGTGGGCGGCAATACATACGAATACCTCTATCCGCTGCTGCTGGCGGCGGCGATCTATCTGATCATGGTCATGTTCTTCAGCTATCTGGTGGGCAGACTGGAGAGGAGGCTGAGAAACAGTGAACGATAATATCATCATCCGCGCTGAAGGCGTACAGAAATATTTCAAGGACGGCGCCATCAAGGCGCTGGACGGCGTCTCCGCAGAGATCCGCAAGGGCGAAGTGGTGGTGATCATCGGCCCCTCCGGTTCCGGCAAGTCCACCTTCCTGCGGTGCCTGAACCTGCTGGAGGTCCCCACCGGCGGACATATCTACTTCAACGATGTGGATATTACGGATAAAAAGGTGAACATTAACCTGCACCGCCAGAAAATGGGCATGGTGTTCCAGCACTTCAATCTGTTCCCTCACATGACCATTCTGCAGAATATGACCCTGGCTCCCATCCAGCTTCTGAAAAAAAGCAAGGCGGAGGCTGAGGCAAAGGCGATGTCCCTGCTGGAGCGGGTGGGCCTGGCAGATCGGGCCGACGCTTATCCCAGCCAGTTGTCCGGCGGCCAGAAACAGCGTGTGGCCATCGTCCGGGCACTGGCTATGGAGCCGGAGGTCATGCTGTTCGACGAACCCACCTCCGCCCTGGACCCCGAAATGGTAGGCGAGGTGCTGGAAGTTATGAAACAGCTGGCCCATGAGGGCATGACCATGGTGGTGGTCACCCACGAAATGGGCTTTGCCCGGGAAGTGGGCAACCGGGTGCTGTTTATGGCGGACGGCAAGCTGCTGGAGGAAAACACTCCCCAGGAGCTGTTCGGCAATCCCCAACACCCCAGATTGCAGGATTTCCTCAGAAAGGTGCTCTGAGTTATTTGACGGCGCGCACGAAAGTGCGTGCCGTTTTTCATGCTGCCGGTTGACTTGACAGACAAAACGGCGGCAGATGTTTGTGTGAGGTGCACAAAAAACAGATACAAAATTTTTGTATGAAAAACTAAAAATTTGTTTGATTTTGACGGGGGATGTGCTATCATAAACAGGTAAGTTTTTTTAAGGAGGCATTGCCCATGGAAACCCCTGCGTCCCGCCGGGACCTGTTGTTCCAGTTCCGCGGCACACCCCCCATCGGCGCATCCATCTCTCTGGCGCTTCAGCATCTGGTGGCCATGATCGTTGGCTGCGTGACACCGCCTATCATCATTGCCGGAGCCATCGGTCTCAGCCAGGCTGACCGCGTCCTGCTGATCCAGGCGTCCCTGGTCATGTCGGCGGTCTGCACGCTGCTGCAGCTGTTCCCCATCGGCGGACGGTTTGGTTCCGGCCTGCCGGTGATCCTGGGTGTCAGCTTTGCCTATCTGCCCAGCATGCAGGCCATCGTGGCCGGCGGCGGAGGCGTGAGCGCCATTGCCGGTGCCATGCTGGTGGGCGGCGTGGTGGCAGTGCTGGTGGGCATCTTTGTGAAGAAGATCCGCATGCTGTTCCCGCCGGTCATTACCGGCACGGTGGTGTTCACCATCGGCTTGTCTCTGTATCCTACGGCCATCAATTACATGGCCGGCGGCACCGCCAATACGGCGGAGTCCGTGGCGGCCAAGGGCCTGCCGGAGGCGCTGGTGTACGGCTCCTGGCAGAACTGGCTGATCGCGGCCCTGACCCTGGCGGTGGTCATGATCCTGAACAACAAGGCCAAGGGCGTCTGCAAGCTGGCCTCCATCCTGCTGGGTATGGTGTTCGGCTACGTGGTGGCCCTGTGCTTCGGTATGGTCAGCTTCGCGGATGTGGGTGACGCGGCCTGGTTCTCCCTGCCCCGGTTCATGCATTTCGGCATCTCCTTCGATGTGCCCAGCTGTGTGGCCATGGGGTTGCTGTTTGCCATCAACTCCATCCAGGCCATCGGCGACTTTACCGCTACCACCGTGGGCGGCTTTGACCGGGACCCCACGGACAACGAGCTGCAGGGCGGCATCATCGCCTATGGCGTCAGCAATATTCTGACGGCGCTGTTCGGCGGTCTGCCCACGGCCACCTATTCTCAGAACGTGGGTATCGTCACCACCAACAAGGTGGTGAACCGGACGGTGTTTGCCTTTGCCGGCGGCTTCCTGCTGCTGGCAGGCGTTTCCCCCAAGTTTGCGGCCATCCTGACCACCATTCCCCAGTGCGTGCTGGGCGGCGCTACCATTACCGTGTTCTCCACCATCGCCATGACCGGCATGAAGCTGATCGCCTCCCAGGACCTGACGGCCCGGAACACCACCATCGTGGGCTTGTCCGCCGCTCTGGGTGTGGGTATCTCTCAGGCCAGCTCAGCTCTGAGCCAGTTCCCGGCAGCCGTGACCATGATCTTCGGCAAATCCCCCGTGGTCATCGCCACCCTGATGGCGGTGTTGCTGAACCTGATCCTGCCCAAGGAAAACAAGTAAAAGTGTAAAAAAGGACCTGCCGCAAATTTGCGGCAGGTCCTTTTGCTATTCCGAAACGGGAGTTATTTTTCCAGCTCCGCCATGCTCTTTCTGAACTGGATGGAGAACATGGTGGCCGTTGTGGTGACGGCCAGAAGGTCCGCAACCGGCTCCGCCAGAAACACGGCAAAGACCTTGTTGGCAAAGAAATGGGGCAGAATATAGATGAGGGGGATCAGCAGGATGATCTTCCGCAGGGCTGCCAGGAACAGAGAGGTTTTGGCGTTGCCCAGGGCAATAAACGTCTGCTGGCAGGCGATCTGGATGCCGAAAATGCCGGTGGCGGCCATGTAGACCCGCAGGGCCTTGGCGGCGTATGTCACCAGAGAGGGATCGTTGTTGAAGATCATCACGAAGGCCCGGGGGAACAGCTGTACCGCGGCCCACAGAACCAGGGAATAGGTGAGGCAGGCAGTCAGCAGCGTTTTGAAGGCGTCCCGGACCCGCTGTGCATTCCTGGCGCCGAAGTTGTAGCTGATGATAGGCTGGGCGCCTTGGGTCAGGCCCTGCAGGGGCATCATGGCCAGCTGCATGATGCTGATCAGCACGGTCATGGAGCCCACTGCGATGTCGCCGCCGTATTTCAGCAGGGAGGAGTTGAAGCACACGGCGATCAGGCTCTCTGTGGACTGCATGATAAAGGGGGAGAGCCCCAGGGCCAGAGAGGGAAGGAAGACAGCGGGGACTGGCCGGAGATTCTCCCGGCGGAGACGCCAGCGGGTGGTGGACCCGGTGAGGAATCGCAGCACCCATAGGGCGGAGACGGCTTGGGACAGAATGGTGGCCAGAGCTGCGCCACGGACGCCCATATCCAGCACAAAAATGAAGATGGGGTCCAGAATGGTGTTCAGAATGGCGCCGATAAGGACCGTTTTCATGCTGACGGTGGTGAAGCCCTGAGCAGTGATATAGGCGTTCATGCCCAAGGTCATCTGCACGCAGATGGTGCCCAGAGAATAGATTTTCAGGTAGCTGAGGGCATATCCGATGGTGTTCTCGCTGGCGCCGAACAGCAGGAGCAGTGGCTCCGCGAAAAGCTGTAGCAGCACCGTCAGCACCAGGGAGGCACAGATCAGCAGCGAGAAGCTGTTGCCCATGATGTGTTCCGACTGGCCGGGTTCCCCCCGCCCCTCGAAGATGGAGGCCCGGGGGGCGCCGCCCATGGCCAGCAGCGCCGCAAAAGCGGAGATGATGAGGATCACCGGCAGGCAGACGCCCACGCCGGTCAGGGCCAACGCACCTACCGTGTCCACAGGCTGCATATGGCCGATGTAGACCCGGTCCACCAGGTTATAGAGCATGTTGACGATTTGGGAGAGAATGGTGGGCAGGGCCAGGGAAACCATCAGCTTGCGGACATTGCCGCTGCTCAGATCCACGGATTTTGGATTCATTTGGAAGCCTCCTCTGCTAAATGGGCGCCGTTGTCCAACACGGTATCCAGCAGTTCCTGCAGCTGCCGGACCTGCTCCGGAGTAAGACCGTCCAGCAGGCGGGCACCGCAGCGCTCCTGAAGTGCCTGGCACTCCTGCGCCAGAGGCCGGCCCTCCCGGGTGATGGAAAGGTGGACCATGCGGCGGTCCGATTCGTCGGGAGTGCGCTGCAAAAGCCCCTCCGCACACAGCAGCTCCACCGCTTGGGAGACCTGGGACTTGGACATTCCCCGGTACAGCGTCACATCCCGGGCGGTGTCGTAGTCCGGATTGTTGGCCAGAAACAGGAGCACATGGATCTCCCGCATGGTCAGGCCGGTCTGCTCCAGCAGGAGAGTGAACTGATATGCGTAGAATTTGCCGAACTGCTGGAAAAATTGCAGCAGCCGGGTGTAACTGATAGACATAGACGCCCCTCTTTTGTTTTATTAAAAACAGTTTCAAAAAGAACTAGATGAAGATAACATACTTTTCGGGAGATGTCAAGGCCTGTGCAGGGAGGTTGGCGGAAACCGCATATCTTGTCATTGACAAACAGGACACACAGAGGTATGATATAAATATAATATCAAATACCATATTACAAGGAGAAAGATATGATTTGGAACATCGTCAGCGACAGCAGCTGCGACCTGCGGACGGAGGACTTTTCCAGCGATAAGGTGGCGTTTGAACTGGTCCCCCTGCGTATTCAGGTGGGCAGCCAGGAATTTGTGGATAACGACCTGCTGGAGGTCCCGGTGATGCTGGCTGCCATGGCCGACGAGAAGACTGCCTCCTCCACGGCCTGTCCCTCTCCTGCGGCCTTTGCCCGCGCCTTTGAAAAGGGAGATAAGACCATCTGCTTCACCATTTCCGCCAACCTTTCCGGCACCTACAACGCCGCCGTCCTGGGGCGGGAGATGGTACTGGAGGAGCATCCGGAGAAGGAGATCTGCATCATCGACTCCAAGGCCACGGCGGGGGCCATGGTCCTGCTGATCCGGAAGGCCAAGGAGCTGATGGAGGCGGACACCACGGGGGACTTTGGGAGCATCTGCGCCCAGCTGCGGCTGTATCAGGCTGCCCTGCGGACCTGCTTTACCTTGGAGAACTTCGATAACCTGATCAAAAACGGCCGGATGCGCCCTCTGGTGGGCACCCTGCTGCACTCCTTGGGCATCCACGTGATCGCCGACGCCACGCCTCAGGGCACCATCCATGTGGCGGATAAGGCCCGGGGTGAGGCCAAGACTTACAGTGCCATCACCGCCCTCATGCGGGACAGCAAGGACTGCGCCGGGGCGGAAGTGGTGATCTCCCACTGCGAGAATATCACCGGCGCCCTGAAGCTGAAGGAGCGTATCCTGGCAGACCTGCCGGTGAAGAGTGTGGACGTGATCCCCTGCCGGGGTCTCACCAGCTTCTATGCCATGGAAAAGGGCCTCATCATCGGTTACTGATCTCACAGACAAAACAACGCCCAGCGGCACAGCCGCTGGGCGTTTTCAGCATGGTTACCGGACGGTGTTCCGCAGGGTGCCAATGCCCTCGATGGTGCACTCCACCACATCGCCGGGCTTCAGGAATTTGGGCGGGTCAAAGCCCATACCCACGCCGGCGGGGGTGCCGGTGGCGATGATGGTGCCGGGCAGCAGGGTCATACCGGAGGACAGCTCCTCGATGATGTCGGCGATGCCGGTGATCAGCAGGTCCGTGGTGGAGTCCTGGCGCAGCTCCCCATTGACCCGGGAGGAAATGCGCAGGGCGGGCGGGAAGGCGATCTCATCCGCCGTGGTGATGCAGGGGCCGATAGGGGTAAAACCGTCCAGGCCCTTGCCGAAGTACCACTGCTTGTGGGTGGTCTGCAGCAGTCGGGCGGAGACGTCGTTGAGGACGGTGTAGCCGAAGATGTAATCCGCCGCATCGGCGGCTTTCACGTGTTTGGCGGTCTTTCCAATAATGACTGCCAGCTCGGACTCATAGTCCAGCCGCTCCACCAGGCCGGGGTGGCTCTCAATGAAGCCCTCGGGGCCCACGGCCTCGCTGACCCGCTTGGAGAAGTAGATGGGGATGGGCCGCTCCTTTTTGAAGGCCTCGGAGCTGTACCGCTCCGCCTCCTCCGCGTGGGCCTTGTAGTTGATGCCCAGGCAGATCACATCCTGCCGGGGGCGGGGGATGGGGGCCAGCAGGGTCACGGCGGACAGGGGCAGGGAGATCTTCGCCGCTTCCACGGCGGAAAGCAGCTGCTCACGGGGCGCTTCAATGAGGGCGTTCATATCCGCAAAGGGCAGGGGACGGACCGCAGCTTCATCGGCGGTCAGAACGCCGACGGATTCCTTATCTTGATAGAGATAGGTAACGAGTTTCATGGGGAGGTCTCCTCTCAGTCAGAATCAAAACGGCGGACAGGGGGACCTGTCCGCCGCACTTTCGGATGCTCAGGATAACAGCAGCTTGTCGTCAGCCTCGTCAGAGCCGCTGACCTTGCTGAACAGCTCCAGCAGCTGGGGAACGGTCAGCTTCTTTTTCTCCTCGCCGGAGACATCAATGACGATGCGGCCGTTGTACATCATGATGAGCCGGTTGCCGTGGGCAATGGCGTCCTTCATGTTGTGAGTGACCATCATGGTGGTCAGGTGGTTCTCCGCAACGATGCGGTCGGACAGCTCCAGCACCTTGGCGGCAGTCTTGGGGTCCAGAGCGGCGGTGTGCTCGTCCAGCAGCAACAGCTTGGGCTTCTGCAGGGAGGCCATCAGCAGCGTCAGTGCCTGGCGCTGGCCGCCGGACAGCAGGCCCACCTTGCTGGTGAGCCGGTCCTCCAGGCCCAGATCCAGCTTCCGCAGCATCTCCTGATACTGCTCCTTCTCTGCCTTGGTGATGCCCCACTTCAGGCCCCGGGACTGGCCCCGGCGGGCAGCCAGCGCCAGATTCTCGTCGATCTGCATGGTGGGGGCGGTACCCATCATGGGGTCCTGGAACACGCGGCCGATGAATTTGGCCCGCTTGAACTCCGGCAGGTGGGTCACGTCGGTGCCGCCGATGGAGATGGTGCCGGCGTCCACGGGGAAGGTGCCGGCCACGGCGTTGAGCATGGTGGACTTGCCGGCGCCGTTGCCGCCGATGACGGTGCAGAAGTCGCCGTCGTTCAGCGTCAGGCTGACGCCCCGCAGGGCCTGTTTTTCGTTGACCGTTCCGGCGTTGAAGGTCTTCCAGATCTCTTTGATCTCAAGCATGGGTGGACACCTCCTTGGTGGTCTTGACGCTGGCGCGGATATACTTGTTCTTCCAGAAGGGAATGGACAGGAAGATGGCAACCACCACCGCGCTCAGCAGCTTCAGGTAGTTGGGATTCAGACCCATGGCCAGCACCGCCTGGATGACGATGTAGTAGATGATAGCGCCGATAGACACGCTGACGAGCTTCAGGCCAAAGTTTCGGAAGAGCTTGGAGAAAGCCACCTCGCCGATGATGACGGCGGCCAGGCCGATGACGATGGCGCCGCGGCCCATGTTGATCTCGCTGGCGCTGTTGTACTGGGCCAGCAGAGCGCCGGACAGGGACACCAGACCGTTGGAGATCATCAGGCCCAGCACCTTGCAGAAGTCGGTGTTGATGCCCTGGGCCCGGGCCATATTCTGGTTGGAGCCGGTAGCCCGGAGAGAGCAGCCCAGCTCCGTGCCGAAGAACCAGTACAGGATCAGGATCAGGATCGCGGTGAAAATGCCAACCACCAGGATGGGGTGACGGTAGAAGGGGCGGGTGCCGTTGGCCACATCCTTCACGAACCGCAGGGAGACCAGCAGCTTGTCCAGCAGCTCCGGTGTGGAGACGTTGATGGCAACGGTGGCCTTCATACCCATGATGGCCATGTTGATGGACCACAGGCCCAGCTGGGTCAGGATGCCGGACAGAATGGCCGGGATGCCGCAGAAGGTGTGCAGAATACCGGTGACCAGGCCTGCCAGCATACCTGCCAGCAAGGAGGCCAGCATGGCGATCCACAGGTTGGTGCCGTTGGTGTACAGCACCACGAAAGCGGCGGCGCCGGTGCAGAAGGAGCCGTCCACCGTCAGGTCGGCAATGTCCAGGATCTTATAGGTAATGTAGACGCCGATAGCCATGATACCCCAGATGAGACCCTGGGAGATGGCGCCCGGCAGCGCGTTGATGAAGTTCAGCATAGTTGAGAATTCCCCCTGTTTAGGTGATAAAAGTCGATAGACTTCAATAGTATAGCGCAAATCAGCGGAAAAGGGAAGCCCTTTTCCGCTGATTCTGTATGCTTTTTGCGCCGTTTCGACAATTCTCAGGCGATGGCCTCGTAACCCTCGGGAACGGTCAGGCCCAGATCGGTGCAGATGGGCTCGTTGTACTTCTTGGTGAACTGGGGTGCGTACTCAATGGGCATGGAAGCGATGTCGGCCTCGCCGGTCAGGACCTTGGCAGCCATCTTGCCGGTGGCAACACCCAGGTCATAGTAGCTGATGGACAGGGTGGCAACGCCGCAGCCGCCGCAGATGCCCTCCTCGCCGCAGATAACGATTTTACCGGCGGGACGGGCGATGTTGTCGATGATGCCGGTGTTGTTGGCGCAGGTGTTGTCGGTGGGGACGTACACCACATCGCTGTTGTCAACGGCGCTCTGGGTTACGGAAGCCATGTCGTTGGTGTCAGAGAAGGGATACTGGGTGCAGGTCAGGCCCAACTTCTCCAGCTCAGCCTGGACGGTGTCCACCTGATACTGGCTGTTAGCCTCGGCGGAGCAATACAGCAAGCCTACGGTCTTGGCCTCAGGGCACCACTCGGGGATCATGGCAGCCTGCTGGTCCAGGGGAGCCAGGTCGCTGGTACCGGACACGTTGGTGCCCACGGTGCCGCTGAAGTCCTTGATGCCCAGGGCCACGCCGTACTCGGTGACGGAGGTGCCCAGAACGGGGATATCACTGGTGGCGGCCACGGCAGCCTGCAGGGCGGGGGTGGCGTTGGCCATGATCAGGTCCACATCAGCGGACACAAAGCCGTTGACGATGGTGGCGCAGGTGGCGCTTTCACCGGCGGCATTCTGGTTGTCGAACTCCACCTGGCCGGGCAGAGCCTCGTTCAGGGCGTCGATGAAGCCCTGGGTGGCGGCGTCCAGAGCGGGGTGAGGGGCCAGCTGGCAGATGCCGACCTTGTAGGTCTGGGCAGCGGGGGTCTCGGCGGGAGTCTCGGTCTCAGCGGGCTTTTCCTCTGCGGGGGCAGGGGTCTCCTTGGCGCCGCCGCAGGCGGCCAGGCTCAGCGTCATAACGCCGGCCAGAATCAGTGCAAGCAACTTCTTTTTCATCGTTTTGATCTCCTTATGTCAATTTTTCTGGGAAACCTATAAAAAACGGCCCTGCCGGTGAGACAGGGCCGCTCTTCATACAGAGGTGGCGATGTAACTCGACCGTTTCAGGGATGTGGAGTATGGCCCGCATAGCGGACCTTCATAAAGCGGAAATAGGGGCGGGCCAGCATGGCGGTAAAGCTCTTGTCAAGACGCATGGCGGCGGCTCCTTTCTCCGGCATCCCGGCGGTGTTTGCTTTTTCAATATATAACTTTAAAGGGGTGAAGTCAATTGTCATTTAGCACAAAACAATGCAGGAAAACAAATGAATGATTGTTGCGTTTTGCAAAAATAATTTTCGTTGACAAGAAAAAAACCGCGTGATATAGTGGAAAGGTATTTTTGGAACGCTTTGGGCGGCGATTTGCGGCGTGAGCCGCAAGGCGACAATCGAACAGACGAGCGACACCGCGGATCGCAGCTGAAAGTCCCGAAAGAGACTGGGACTTTTAGCCGCAAAATTCCCCAGGTGTCGTTTTTTGTTTTTCAAAACTGGCTCTGGCTGTCTGCGGGATGCGTACAGCTCCGGTTTTTGGTAACACTGTTGTGTGAAATGTGTGAAAAGGTAAGGTGAGAGGAATGTCAACAAAGTTCGTATTCGTCACCGGCGGCGTGGTCTCCGGCCTGGGCAAGGGCATCTGCGCGGCGTCCCTGGGCCGCCTGCTGAAGCAGCGGGGCGTCCGGGTCCGCAACCAGAAGTTCGACCCCTATATCAATGTGGATCCCGGCACCATGAGTCCCTATCAGCACGGTGAGGTGTTCGTCACCGATGACGGCGCCGAGACCGACCTGGACCTGGGCCACTACGAGCGGTTCGTGGACGAGAACCTGACGGAGAACAGCTCCATCTCCTCCGGCAAGATCTGGTGGTCCGTGCTGAACCGGGAGCGCCGGGGCGACTACCTAGGCGCCACGGTGCAGATCATTCCCCACATCACCAATGAGATCAAGGAGCGCATCTACTCCATGGCTTCCGATGACGTGGATGTAGTCATCACGGAGATCGGCGGCACCGTGGGCGATATTGAGAGCCAGCCCTTCCTGGAGGCCATCCGCCAGGTGGCCTCTGAGCGGCCTCACGGCGACGTGGTGTTCATCCATGTGCCCCTGATCGTCCAGATCCCCGGCAGCGGCGAGCTGAAGTCCAAGCCCACCCAGCACTCCGTCAAGGAGCTGCTCTCCCTGGGCATCCAGCCGGACATCCTGGTGTGCCGCTGCGACGTGCCCATCACCGATGACATCAAGAAGAAGATCGCCCTGTTCTGCAATGTGGAGCCTGACTGCGTCATCCAGAACACCACGGCGGAGACCCTGTACGAGGTCCCCCTGCTGATGGCCAAGGAGGGCCTGGACGAGGTGGTTTGCCGCAAGCTGGGCCTCATCACCCACCAGCCGGACCTGCGGGAGTGGAGCGCCATGGTGAAGCGGGAGAAAGCCGCCCACAAGAAGGTGCGCATCGCGCTGGTGGGCAAGTACACCCAACTCCACGACGCCTACCTCTCCGTGGTGGAGTCCCTGAACCACGCCGGCACTGCTAACGATGCCATCGTGGACATCGAATGGGTCAATTCCGAGGATGTGACCGACAAAAACGCGGCGGAGAAGCTGGCAGGCTGCTCCGGCATCCTGGTGCCCGGCGGCTTCGGCGACCGGGGCATCGAGGGCATGATCGCTGCCTGCCGCTACGCCAGGGAGAACAACATCCCCTATTTCGGCATCTGCCTGGGCATGCAGATGGCGGTCATTGAGTTCGCCCGCCATGTGCTGGGCTGGGAGGACGCCACCTCCTCCGAATTCTCCGAAACCACCAAACACCCGGTCATTGCCCTGATGCCGGACCAGGTGAACGTGACGGAGAAGGGCGGCACCATGCGGCTGGGCAAGTACCCCTGCGTGCTGACCGAGGGTACTCATAGCTTTGACTTGTACGGTGCGGCGGAGATCTCCGAGCGCCACCGCCACCGCTTTGAATTCAACAACGACTACCGGGAGGCCATGCAGAAACAGGGCATGGTCCTGGCGGGCCTGTCTCCCGACAGCCGCCTGGTGGAGATCGTGGAGGTCCCGGACCATCCCTGGTTCGTGGGCGCCCAGTTCCATCCGGAGTTCAAGAGCCGTCCCGACCGGCCCCATCCGCTGTTCTACGGCTTCGTGAAGGCCGCCGTGGAGAAGGCGGAAGCGTAAGAAAGAATGTAAAGTCGGGACGGCTCTTGTGCCATCACCGCCGGTTGCCGCGGAAGCGGCGAGGCGGTGTGGCATATCTATGGAATGCCCCTGAAAGGGGCGTTCCGTCCCGACCGGCCCCACCCCTTGTTCTATGGCTTTGTGAAGGCCGCCGTGGAGAAGGCGGAAGCGTAAAAAGCACGCGGGACGCTTTGGCCCGCGCTTTCCCGCCGGCAAGATGTACACACCAAAGGAGAACCATTTGATGAACCATTTTCAAAAAATTGCCGCCCAGCTGGAGAGCCATGACCTGGACGCCATCCTGCTGACGGGAGAGGCCAACCGCTTTTACGGCTCCGGCTTCCACTCCGCCGGCACCGACGGCGTGGCCCTGGTGACCCGAAAGAAGGCCTACTATTTCACGGACTCCCGGTACACGGAAGCCGCCGCCCGCTATGTGCAGGGGGCGGAGCTGCGGGAGATCGGCCGGGGCCGTGGCTATGGCACCCTGGTGCAGGAAGTTGTGGCGGAGGAGTGCATCCGCCGCATGGGCTTCGAGGATGCCTATATGACCGTCCAGGACCATGAGCGTTACCGTAAAGCCCTGTCCTGTGACCTGATTCCCGCCACGGACCTGCTGTGGGACCTGCGGATGGTGAAGGATGACGAGGAACTGGAGGCCATGGTGGCGGCCCAGCGCATCGCGGAACGGGCGCTGACGGATATCCTGGAGGAGATCCGCCCCGGCGTTACGGAAAAGGAGATCGCCGCACGGCTGCAGTATCTGATGCTGCACTACGGTGCGTCGGACATGTCCTTCGACCCCATCGTGGTGTCTGGCCCCAACGGCAGCCTGCCCCACGGCGTTCCGTCGGAAAAGACCATCCGGCAGGGAGAGTTCGTCACCATGGACTTCGGCTGCATTTACCATGGCTACTGCTCCGACATGACCCGCACTGTGGCAGTGGGTTTTGCCACCGAGGAGATGCAGACCGTCTACAACACGGTCCTGTCCGCCCAGAAGGCGGGCATCGCCGCTGCCAGAGCTGGCCTGACCGGACGGGAGGTGGACGGTGCCGCCCGGGCTGTCATTGACGCCGCCGGGTACGGGGACTATTTCGGCCACAGCTTTGGCCACGGCGTGGGCGTGGAGATCCACGAGGCCCCCAACGCCTCTCCCATGAACGACAAGCCCCTGCCTGCGGGAGCCGTCATCTCCGCCGAGCCGGGCATCTATCTGCCCGGAAAGCTGGGTGTCCGCATTGAGGATGTCATCATTCTGACGCCGGAGGGCTGCCGGAATATCACCAAGGCCCCTAAGGACCTGCTGATCCTGTAAGAGAATCGGATATCAAAAAAATCCCGCGGAAGCAATCGTTTCCGCGGGAATTCTTTGTGGAAGGGGCCGTTGACAAAGGCGGGCCCGGGAATCATAATGAATGTAGAAACTTTTTGATCTCATTGAAGGAGAGCATTGCATGGATACAGTTTACATTATGGGACACCGCAATCCAGACACGGACTCCATTGTCTCGGCCATGGCCTATGCCGCACTGAAAAACGCCCTGGGTCAGCGGGAGTACAAGGCTGCCCGCCTGGGTCAGATCAGCGACGAGACACAGATCGTGCTGGACCGCTTCGGATTTCAGCCGCCCATGCTCATCACGGATGTGCGCAACCAGGTCCGGGACCTGGATTACGATACGCCGCCTACCCTGGATGCCTCCGCCACCATCAGCCGGGCCTGGCAGGCCATGCAGAAGGACCGTGTGTCCGCCATGCCCGTGACCAACGAGGACGGCACCCTGAATGGTATGCTGTCCGCCGGTGATGTGGCCAACTACGATATGACTTCCGTCCGGGACCCGCAGGTGCGCAATGTTCCCGTTTACAACCTACTGTCTGTGCTGGAGGGTCAGATCCTCAATGAGGGCACCGAACTGTGGGAGGAAGTCTCCGGTGTTGTGACCATTGCCCTGCCTGCCGGACGGGAAAACCTGATGTTCTCCAGCCGGGATGTGATCCTGGTCTGCGGCGACCAGCCGGACATGCTTCGCCGGGCGCTGGAACTGGAGGTGAACTGCGTGCTGGTGTGCCAGGCGGAGGTGAGCCAGGAGTTCATTGAGATGGCGAAAAAGACCTGCATCATCTCCACGCCCTATGATGCCTACCGCGCCGTGCGGCTCATCCAGCACGCCATGCCTATCAGCAGCATCTGCAAGACCAAGGACATGGTCTGCTTCCATCTGGACGACTACATTGACGATGTGCAGGACACGGTCCTGGAGAGCCGTTTCCGCTCCTATCCCATTCTGGACGAGGAGGAGCATGTGGTGGGGACCCTGTCCCGGTACCATCTGCTGCGGCCCCGCCGCAAGCGGGTCATCCTTATGGACCACAACGAGAAGGCCCAGTCCGTACCTGGCCTGGATCAGGCCAGGATCATGGAGATCGTGGACCATCACCGTCTGGCGGACATTGAGACCAAGGACCCCATCTACGTCCGCAATGAACCGGTGGGCAGCACTACCACCATTGTGGCGGGCATGTATCAGGAAAAGGGCTTGATGCCCACGGCGAAAATGGCGGGCCTGATGGCTGCGGCCATCGTATCCGACACGGTCATGTTCAAGTCTCCCACCTGCACCCAGCGGGACATCGACATGGCCAACCGCATGGCCCGCATTGCCAACGTCTCCCTGGAGGAACTGGGCAAGGCCATTTTCTCCGCCACCTGCGGCGACGATAAGACCGTGGACGCCATGCTGAAAACGGACTATAAGGAATTCCACATTGCCGGACATAACCTGGCGGTGAGCCAGATCACCTGCATGGATTCGGACCGCCTGCTGGCGCGGAAGCAGGAATTCTTCTACGCCATGGGCGCCATCCGCAAGGCCAGAGAACTGGATACGGTGGTGCTGATGATCACCGACGTGCTGCTGGAGGGCACCCATCTGCTCTTTACCGGCGACGAGGACACCATCCGCCAGGCCTTCAACATCAGGAACGGGGATAACTGCGCCTTCCTGCCCAAGATCATGAGCAGGAAGAAGCAGGTCATTCCCACGCTGTCTGCTTTGTGGGGCTAATACCGTCGGCAAAGGGACTTTGCCGCTTTGCCGAAAAGGCTGCGGCCCGCTGCGCGCAAGAATCGTCCGCCTGCGGCGGGCGGTTCGCACACTTGCGGGCCGGGAAGTATTTTCTCCGACGTATATGCCGCCGGAGAAAATGAATTCTACTTTCTTCGCGCCTGCGGGCGCGAACTCTGTGAGGCTGTTTTCCGAATAAAAAGGTTCCAGGCCCTCTGGCCTGGAACCTTTTTTGATATCACAACGTATTCATTTCTTAAAGGTGCCGAACAGGCCCCGGACAATCTGCTTGCCCAGCTCCCGGCCCACGGTGTTGGCGGCGGAGTTGATGGCCTTCTCCAGGGGGTCCTGCTTTTTGCGGCTGGAGGTGGTGCGGCGTGTGGTGGTGGAGGTGCGCCGGGGCGCGGCGGCCTGACGGTACATCCGCTCCCGTTCCCGCTGTTCCTTCTCCCACGCGGCCTGCTGAGCCTTCAGCTCCTTCTCCCGGGCCTTCTGCTCCTTTTCCCAGGCGGCCTGGCGGGCCTCTTCCTCCTCCCGGGCGGTCTCCTGCTGCCGGACCTCCTCCAGCACCTCATAGGCGGAGCGCCGGTCCTGGACCTGGCCGTATTTCTGCGCCAGGGGGCTGCTCTGGACAGCGGCCTTGACCTCCGTTTCCGGGGCGGCGCTCATGGAGCTGCGGGGCGGCAGGATACCGGCTTTCTCCACAATGGAGGGCACGCCCTTCTCGTCCAGCACGGACACCAATGCCTCGCCCACGCCCAGGGCCTGGAGGGCTTCCTCGGTGTTGAAGGCGGGATTCACCCGGAAGGACCGGGCGGCGGCGCGGAGGGCCTTCTGGTCGTTGGGGGTGTAGGCCCGCAGGGCGTGCTGTACCCGGTTGCCGATCTGGCCCAGGACGCTGTCGGGGATGTCGGAGGGGTTCTGGGTGATGAACCAGACGCTGACGCCCTTGGAGCGGATGAGCCGCACCACCTGCTCCACCTTTTCCACTAGCGCCTTGGGAGCACCGTTGAACAGGAGATGGGCCTCGTCAAAGAAGAAGGCCAGCTTGGGCTTGTCCAGATCTCCGGCTTCCGGCAGCATTTCATAGAGTTCAGACAGCATCCACAGCAGGAAGGTGGCATACAGCAGGGGGTGCTGGAACAGCTCCTGGCACTCCAGGATGTTCATGACGCCCCGGCCGTCTTCCGCCCAGTCCACCCAGTCGGCAATGTCCAGAGCGGGCTCTCCGAAGAAGATGTCGCCGCCCTCGTCCTCCAGCTGCAGCAGCGCGCGCTGGATGGCGCCCACGGACTGGCTGGAGATGTTGCCGTAGGTCAGCTTGTACTCCTTGGCGTTGTCGCCCACATACTGGACCATGCTCCGCAGGTCCTTCAGGTCGATCAGCAGCAGGCCCTGGTCGTCCGCAATGCGGAACACGATGCGCAGAACGCCGCTCTGGGTGTCGTTCAGCCCCAGCAGGCGGCTCAGCAGTTCCGGACCCATTTCAGAGATGGTGGTGCGGACGGGATGGCCCTGCTTTCCGTACACATCGAAGAAGCGGACAGGGTAGGCGGTGTAGTCAAAGCCGGTGATGCCCATGGTGTCGATGCTGCGGCGAATGTGCTTATTCTCGCAGCCGGGCAGGCACATGCCGGACAGGTCCCCCTTGATGTCCGCCAGGAACACGGGGACGCCCATGTCGCTGAAGGACTCTGCCAGCACCTTCAGCGTGACGGTCTTGCCGGTGCCGGTGGCGCCGGCGATGAGACCGTGGCGGTTGGCCATGCCGGGCTCCAGGTAGATGGGGTGGTCGCTGGTAGCCAGCCAGATCTTGTGCGCTTCGTTCATGTACATAGGAAACCCTCCCGTGTTTTCTGAATGTTCAAGGTCATGATACCATGAAGGACACGCCCCGTCCAGATTTCACGCAAAAAAAGTCCCGCCGGTGCCGGCGGGACTTCAAAGTATTCAAGATTGCCGTTTGGCGTAAAACCGCATAGACAGGGAGACGGAAACAGCGGTCAGCACCAGGGCGGCGATCAACAGGACAACCAAAATGGGGCCCTGGAAAGCGAAGGGGGCTCCATTGGACGCGGATTCAGTGATGGAGGCGATGGCCCCGGCGCCGCCGCAGACCAGGAAGATGATCAGGAACATGCCCAGCCGTCCTCTCTCCACACCGAGACGGAACATCAGCGGCAGAGAGATAGCCAGGATGCAGAGGGCACCCAGAACGGACATGGCCAGCGTACCCGGCAGAAACGCTCGGTCGATCACCAGGGAGATGATCGCCTGCAGCAGGCCGGACAGCACCGCCGCGCCGCCGATGCACAGCCAGCCGAATACATACTTGCTCAGCACCACATCCCGGGTGGAGTATGGCATCATGGCGGCCAGCTGGTCCCATTTGCTCCGCTCGTCATAGGCCAGAGCGGTGTAGGGCAGCATAGAGGTGTAGATCACGGCGAAGGCGTTGTTGAACCCACTGGGCAGGGCGGAGAAAATGAGGATCAGGATCAGAAAATACTTCATCTGCCGCCAGATCACATAGGTATCTTTTATAATGAGAGCTTTCATCTGTTCTTCGCTCCTTTCACCAAAAACAGCACCACATCTTCCACTGTGGGCTTTTCCAGCCGGAACCCGGTGGGGGCCAGGTCCCGTTTGACGAGGGCCCGCACGCCGCCGTAGCGGCTCTCCTCCCGGGCCACGATGGCCTCGGGCTGCAGGCAGTCCAGGTTTTCCCGGGAGTCCTCGAAAATGCCGTACTGCTCCAGAAGCTGGTCCTTTTCTTCACAGAACAGCAGGTCGCCCTTATGGATGAAGGCGATGTAGTCGCAGAGCTTTTCCAGGTCGCTGAGGATGTGGGAGGAGATCAGGATGGAGTGGTCCTCCTCCCGGGTGAACTCGTTGAAGATGTCCAGCACCTCGTCCCGGACAATGGGGTCCAGCCCGGCGGTGGCCTCGTCCAGCACCAGGAGCTTCGGCTGGTGGCTCAATGCCACGACAATGGCCAGCTTCATCCGCATACCCCGGGAGAAGTCCTTGAACTGCTTTTTCTCCGGCAGGTCAAAGCGCTTCAGGTAGCCGTCGTAGAGCTTCTGGTCCCACTGGCGGTAGGTGGCTGCCATGATCTTTCCCACCTGGGCGGCGTTCAGGGACTCAGGGAAGTAGGCCTCGTCCAGCACCACGCCCACGTTCTCCTTCACTTCCCGGAATTCCGGGGAGGTGACGTCCACGCCCAGCACGGAGGCCGTGCCGCTGTCGGGCCGCAGGGCGCCCATCAGGAGACGGATGGTGGTGGATTTGCCGGCGCCGTTCTCGCCCACCAGGCCGCAGATGGTGCCGCTGGGCACCGTCAGGTTCAGGTCCCGGATGGCGAAGTCGCCGAAGGATTTGTTGATATGGGTAAGTTCAATGGCATTCATTGGGATTCCTCCTCCAACAGGATGCGGAGCATCTCCTGCAGCTCCGGCGGGGTCACGCCGCAGCTCTTTGCCAGCTCTGCGGCGGCGGACAGGTGGTCCTCCAGGGTTTTCAGCTGCTGCTCCCGGATGAGATCGAGATTTTTCTCCGCCACGAAGCAGCCCTTGCCTGCCACGGTGGTGACGAAGCCCTCGGCCTCCAGCTCGTCGTAGGCTCGTTTCGTGGTGATGACGGAAATTTTCAGATCCTTCGCCAGAGCCCGGATGGAGGGCAGCGCCTCCCCCGGCTGCAGCGCCCCGGCGATGATCTGGGCCTTGATCTGGGAGCTGATCTGATCGTAGATGGGCTGGCCCGCAGTGTTTCGGATAATGAGTTCCATGGAATTCCTCCGTTCGTACTGTACATGTACAGTATATACAGTATGCACAGAATGTCAAGAGGAAATTTGAAAAAACTTTTTTGTGGCATTTGATATAGGAAGCCGGGCGGTTTTGTGTTATATTACCCTCGGTGTACAAAGAGCAACACGCCTGCCAGCGGCTAAAATCAACGCTGGCGGCGTCATCGTCCTTGGTGGGCGCCAGCCCACCTGCGTCCTCTTCCTTGCCAGCGCCGGTTTTCTCTCGCTGGCAGGTCCTGCGGAGTTTTTCAGGAGCAGATTTGGTGGCTGGCAAGGCTTTTGAGGCGGCCGGGCTGCCGCCCGGCAACGAAAATAACGACGCCAGCCGCCCAAGATGCCTTGAAAAACCGTATTGCCCTTTGTATACTGAGGGTAAAAAGGCAAAATTGTTCGGGAGGCCAGTGCTTTGGAGCAGATCAGCGGCGTCAACAACTGGAAACTGGTGATCCGCCGGGAGGCGGCGGGGGTGACCATCCTTCGGGCGGAGACCTGCGACCGGCAGGCCGCTCTGCCGGATACCCTGTTTGGCTTGCCCGTCACGGCCCTGGGCCACCACGCCCTGACGCCGGGCCGTCAGGCTCCGGAGGGGGAGGAGGTTCTGGTGACCTGCGGACCCGCCGGAGAGGAATGGGACAACCGCCGACTGGAGGACCTGCGCCTGCCGGAGAGTCTGAGGCGGGTGGGGGACTACGCCCTGTTCAACTGCACCGCCCTGCGGACCTTGCGGCTGGCGGATACCATCGCCTACTGGGGCGGCGGCGTTCTCATGAACTGCCGCCAGCTGGACACCTTCCACCTGACCTGCACCGGCCGGGAGGGGGAGCTGATGGACTATCTGGCGGGGGAACTGCCCCGGGAACTGGACATGACCCTCTCTTACGCCGAGGGCCGGACTGCCCGGGTGATTTTCCCGGAGTACGCGGAGGTCTTTGAGGAAAACGTCCCCCATCATCAATTTGACTTTCACATTCAGGGGGCGGGGTATCCCTACCACCACTGTTTTTATCACAAGCAGTTCAGTCTTCGGAATTATGACCAGCTGTGGAAGGGGTATCTGGGCATGGAGTACGAGCCGGGCTGCGCCCTGCGGCTGGCCTGGTGGCGGCTGCGGTATCCCATGGACCTGACGGACCAGGCGGAAGTGGCCTACTGGGTCTACCTCCGGGATCACGGGATGGATACCGCCCGGTGGCTGCTGTCCCGGCGGGACGCGGCGGGGCTGCGGACCCTGTTCTCCCGGACGGACTGGACCCGGGAGGATTTGTCGGAGCTGTGTGACCTGGCCCGGGGACAGGACGCCACGGAGGCCCTGGCGGTTTTGTTGGAGGAGCAGCATAAGCGGTTCCCCTCCAGCATGGATAAGACATTCGACCTATAAGCTGACGGAAAGGGGGCAGCCATATGGAGGAGCGGAAGGACCTGTCCGCCATCGGGCAGGAAATTTTGCTGACGGCCCGGAACGAACTGTATATGAACCTGCCCTATCTGGACGTGGCCCTGTGCGCCCTGCGGTTCGTGCCGGGCGGCGGCATGACGCTGTCCCTGGCCACCGACGGCGAGCAGCTGTATTATGACGGCGCCTGGCTGGCGGACCGCTATCTCCGCAGCCGGGTGGCGGTGGACCGAGCGTATTTGCATGTGATTTTGCACTGTATGCTGCGGCACCTGGCGAAAAAGCGGGGCAAGGTGCCGGAGCTGTGGGACCTGGCCTGCGACGCGGCGGTGGAGAGTATTCTGGACAGCCTTCACTACCCCTGCCTGGAGGAGGGCACCGTGCCTGCCAAGCAGAAGTTTTACGGCGAGTGCCGACAGGACATGCCGGTGCTGACGGCGGAGGGCATCTACCGCCATCTCCTGCGGCGGGACCTGCCGGAGTACCAGGTGGCCCAGCTGCAAAGGCGGTTCCTGGTGGACGACCACGGCCTCTGGGACCCGGAGCAGAAAGATAACCAGGAGCAGAGCCAGCAGCAGGACGAGAAGTGGCGGGATATGTCCGACAAGACGCAGACCGCCATGGAGACGGTGCTTGCGGACCAGGGCACCGGCGGAGAGGCGGTTTTGGAGCAGATTAAAGTTTCCAACCGGGACGATGTGGACTACCGGGCCTTCCTGCGGCGGTTTGCCGTGCCCCGGGAGGTCATGGCGGTGGATGGTGACGCCTTTGACTATATCTTCTACACCTACGGTCTCCAGCTCTACGGCAACATGCCTCTGGTGGAGCCGCCGGAGACGAAAGAGGAGAAGCGCATCGAGGATTTCGTCATCGCCGTGGACACCTCCATGTCCACCTCCGGCGAGCTGGTGCGGCAGTTTTTGGCCTGCACCTACGGCATCCTGCGGAGCACCGGCACCTTTACCCGGAAGGTGAACATCCGGGTCATCCAGTGCGACGACCAGGTGCGGTCCGACACCGTGATCCGCGACCTGGAGGATTTGAAGCAGTATATGGAGCACTTCGAGCTCTGCGGCGGCAGCGCCACGGACTTCCGCCCGGTGTTTGAGCATGTGGCCCAATTACAGAAAGAGGGGGCCTTCACCTCTCTCCGGGGCCTCATCTACTTCACCGACGGCATGGGCATCTATCCCCGGAAGCGGCCACCCTACGATGTGGCCTTCGTGCTGCTGGAGGAGCCGCCCCTGGCTGTAAAAATGCCCCCCTGGGCCATCCGGCTGGTGTTGGACCTGCCGGGACTGGAGCGGGCGGTCCGGGAGGCCGTGGAGGAGGACGAAATCGACCTGAGTGAACTTCCCGAGTTGTAACGGAGGAATGACGATATGAACATCAAACAGGCAAAACAGGAGATCGCCAACACCCTAAAGGCGTATCTCACCCGTGACGGGCTGGGCAATTACCTGATCCCCGCTGTCCGTCAGCGGCCCGTGCTGCTGATGGGCCCTCCGGGCATCGGCAAGACCCAGATCATGGAGCAGATCGCGGCGGAGGAGGGCGTGGGGCTGGTGGCCTACACCATCACCCACCACACCCGCCAGAGCGCCATCGGCCTGCCTTTCATTGAAAAGCGCACTTACGGCGGGGAGGAATTCTCCGTCACGGAATACACTATGAGCGAGATCCTGGCCTCCGTATACCAGCTGATGGAGCGGACAGGCATCAAGGAGGGCATCCTCTTCCTGGACGAGATCAACTGCGTCAGCGAGACCCTGGCTCCCATGATGCTGCAATTTTTGCAGTGCAAGACCTTCGGCAACCAGCGGCTGCCGGAGGGCTGGCTGATCGTGGCGGCGGGCAATCCGCCGGAGTACAACAAGTCCGTCCGGGACTTCGACGTGGTGACCCTGGACCGTGTGAAGCGCATCGACGTGGAGGGGGACTTCGCTGTCTGGAAGGAGTACGCCTACCGGAAGGGCCTCCACGGCGCGGTCATCTCCTATCTGGATATCAAGAAGGAGAACTTCTACCGCATCGAGACCACAGTGGACGGCCTGCAGTTCGCCACCGCCCGCGGCTGGGAGGATCTGAGCGAGCTGATTATCGCCTACGAGAAGCTGGGCCTCCGGGTGGACCGGGAGGTGGTGGGCCAGTACATCCAGCTGCCCCGGGTGGCCAAGGACTTTGCCAACTATCTGGAGCTCTATTACAAGTACCAGCGGACCTACCACGTGGAGGACATCCTGACGGGCACCTGGCAGAGCATCACCATGCTGGAGCTGCGGGAGGCGCCCTTTGACGAGAAACTGTCCGTCATGGGTCTGCTGCTGAGCCGCCTGGCGGAAGCCGCCCGGGAGACCCGGCGGCAGGATGAACTGACCACCGCCCTCCACACCGCCCTGACGGACTTCAAGGGCAAGATCGCCGACGCCGAGCCTCAGGCGGTGCTGGCTCAATTGCTCTGGCAGCGGCAGGAGAAGCTGAAGCGGGCCAAAGAGGCCGGCCAGATGGACAAGGAGACCCGGGACCTGGGGCTGCGGGAGATCCATGCACTGGAGGACTACCGCCAGCGGCTGGTAAAGGAGGAGATCACCGCCTCCGGCGAGGCTATGGAGGCAGTCCGGGGCTGGTTCGGCGGAGAGGTGGAGAAGCGCAGGGCTCTGGCGGCGGAGGCCGGTGCCCGGTTCGACAACGCCTTCCGCTTTCTGGAGCAGACCTTCGGTCAGAGCCAGGAACTGGTGATCTTCGTGACGGAGATCACCTCCGGCCACGACACCAGCTGGTTTGTGGAGAATTTCGGCTGTGACGCCTATTTCCGCCACAACAAGGAGCTGTTGTTTGACGACACCCGGCGCCGCATCCGGGACGATATTGCCGCCGCCAGAGCGGCGCAACAGGAGGAAAACACCCATGAGTGAAGATATGAAACGCATTGAAGCCGTGCTGGACGAGAAGGTCCGGCCGTCCCTGCGGGCTCACGGCGGAGAGATCGAGATCGACCATCTGGAGGATGGCGTGCTGTATGTGAAGCTGCTGGGCCAGTGCGCCGGGTGCCCCTCCGCAGACCTGACCAACGAGACCCTGGTGGAGGCGGAATTGGTGCAGGCACTGCCGGAGCTGGTGAAAAAGGTGGCGGTGATCCAGACCGTCAGCGATGAGCTGTGGGAGCAGGCAAAGCGGCTCCTGCGGGATCATCACCTGTAAAACAGTCGGAAAAAGTTGTGGAAAAAACTCCCAAAGATGGGAGCATGGGGCCTGATGGGTCACTTCGCTTTCAAGGGAGAGCGTGTCTTACAGCCGCAGGAAAAGCCGGTCCCCCGTAGGGGGGCCGGCTTGTTTTTCGGGCTGTTTGCGAAATAACAAACTTTTATGCCACCTAAAAAATTTTTAGAAAATGCTTGCATTTGCGCAAATATTGCGCTATAATTTGCGCAAATGGTTTGCGGTATCGCAACTCTTTGGGATACCGACCGGGAGGAGGATCATCATATGAGCAGACTGGAAGTAAAGATGCCCGGCCAGGCACAGGCCGTGGTGGAGCAGCTGTATCGGAACATGGAACGGCGGATTGCCGCCAGCCCTCCGGGCCTTTGCCCTGTGGATATGGCGCTGAATTTCCTGAACCTGTGCCAGGCCCAGACCTGCGGCAAGTGCGTGCCCTGCCGTATTGGCCTGACCCAGCTTTCCAACATGATCCGGGAGGTGCTGGAGGGTGAGCCTGAGCTGAAGATCCTGGACCGGATCGAGGCCACCGCCCAGGTCATCGTGGACACGGCGGACTGTGCCATCGGTATTGACGCCGCCAACCTGGTGCTGATGGGCCTGAAGGGCTTCCGGGATGACTATGAGGAGCACATCCTCCATCACCGCTGCCTGGGCAGCCTGAAGAACCCCGTGCCCTGTGTGGCCCTGTGCCCCGCCGGTGTGGATATCCCCGGGTACATCTCCCTGGTGAACGAGGGCCGCTGCGCCGATGCCGTGCGGCTTATCCGGAAGGACAACCCCTTCCCCACCGCCTGCGCCTATATCTGCGAGCATCCCTGCGAGGCCCGCTGCCGCCGCAACATGGTGGATGACGCCCTGAACATCCGTGGGCTGAAGCGCTACGCCGTGGACCACGCCGGCAATGTACCCCAGCCCAAGAAGGCTCCTGCTACCGGCAAGTCCGTTGCCATCATCGGCGGCGGTCCCGGCGGCCTTTCCGCCGCCTACTACCTGGCCCTCATGGGCCACAAGGTCACGGTCTACGAGAAGCAGACCAAGCTGGGCGGCATGATGCGCTATGGCATCCCCAGCTACCGCTTCCCCCGGGAGAAGCTGGACGCGGAGATCGACTCCATCCTGTCTCTTGGTATTGAAGTCAAGACCGGCGTGAAGGTGGGCCAGGATGTCACCTTCGACCAGCTCCGGAAGGAGCATGACTGCCTGTACATCTCCATCGGCGCCCATACCGACAAGAAGACCGGCATCGAGGGGGAGGACAGCCAGGGCGTCATCTCCGCCGTGGAGATGCTGCGCCGCATCGGCGACGAGGAGATGCCTGACTTCACCGGCCAGAACGTGGCGGTCATCGGCGGCGGTAACGTGGCCATGGACGTGACCCGCAGCGCCATCCGCCTGGGTGCCGCCAAAGTCACCTGTGTCTACCGCCGCCGTCAGGAGGATATGACGGCCCAGCAGGAGGAAGTGGAGGGCGCCATCGCTGAGGGCGCCGAGGTCCTGACTCTCCAGGCGCCGCTGAAGATCGAGGCCGACGAAAACGGCCACGTGACGGCCCTCTGGACCCAGCCCCAGATCATCGGTGAGATGGACAAGGCCGGCCGTCCCCGGCCCAACACCGCGGCCGTGGAACCCCTGCGGATCCCGGCGGACACCGCCATCGTGGCCATCGGCCAGGGTATCGAGTCCCGGGGCCTGGAGGAGAGCGGCATCAAGATCCAGCGAGGCGGCAACGTGGCTGCCAATACCAGCACCCAGATCCCCGATATGGAGGGCGTGTTCGCCGGCGGCGACTGCGTCACCGGCCCCGCCACCGTCATCCGGGCCATCGCGGCCGGCAAGGCGGCTGCTGCCAACATCGACGAGTATCTGGGCTTCAACCATGAGATCAAGGTGGATGTCACAGTGCCCGCGGCTTTCAGTAAGGGCATTCAGCCCTGCGGCCGCGTGAATTCCAGCGAGCGTGATGCCAGCGAGCGCAAGTGCGACTTCCAGTGCATCGAGTGCGGCATGACGGACGAAGAGGCAGCCCAGGAGTCCGCCCGTTGCCTACGCTGCGACCACTTTGGCTACGGAAACTTCAAGGGAGGACGTGTGGAGAAATGGTAAACTTCAAGATCAATGACCGGGAGCTGTCTGCCGCAAAGGGCACCACCATCCTGGAAGCCGCCGAGAAGGCCGGCATCCCCATTCCTCATCTGTGCTTCCTGAAGGAGATCAACGAAATCGCCGCCTGCCGTATGTGCGTGGTGGAGGTGGAGGGTATCAACCGCCTGGTCCCCGCCTGCAACACGGAGGTGGCGGAGGGAATGGTGATCCAGACCAACTCCCCCCGGGTCCGGCAGGCCCGGAAGACCAACCTGCGGCTGATCCTCAGCCAGCATAACTCCAACTGCACCACCTATGTCCGAAGCGGCTACTGCGAGCTGCAGAAGCTGTCCCACGACCTGAATATCCACTATCAGCCCTACGATGTGCAGCCGGAGCGCTCCCGGGTGGACCTGAGCGTCCCCATCGTCCGGGAGGCCAGCAAGTGCATCAAGTGCATGCGCTGCGTCCAGGTCTGTGACAAGATCCAGGGCATGCACATCTGGGACGTGGCGGGCACCGGCTCCCGCACCACCGTGGATGTCAGCTACAACCGCTATCTGAAAAACACCGCCTGCGTGTTCTGCGGACAGTGTGTCACTCACTGCCCCACCGGCGCCCTGACGGTCCGGGACGATACCACAAAGGTCCTGCGGGCCCTGGCGGACCCGGAGATCACCACCGTGGTCCAGGTGGCTCCTGCTGTCCGGGTGGCCTGGGCGGAGGTGTTCGGCGTGGTGAACAAGAGCAAGCAGGTGCCTGTGGGCAAGCTGGTGGCGGCCCTGAAGCGTCTGGGCTTTGACTATGTGTTCGACACCAACTTCTCCGCTGATCTGACCATCATGGAGGAGGGCAGTGAGTTTATCGAACGGTTCACCCACCGTGGGAAGTACCGCTGGCCCATGTTCACCTCCTGCTGCCCCGGCTGGGTGCGGTTCCTCAAGACGGAGTTCCCCATCTATACGGAGAACCTCTCCACTGCCAAGTCCCCTCAGCAGATGTTCGGCGCGGTGGCCAAGAGCTACTTTGCCGAGAAAATGGGCATTGACCCCCACAAGCTGTGCGTGGTCTCCATCATGCCTTGCTCCGCCAAAAAGGCGGAGAGCGAGCTGCCTACCATGAAGGACGCCTACGGCGACCGGGACGTGGATGTGGTGCTGACCACCCGGGAGCTGGTGCGCCTGTTCCGCAGCGACTGCATCGTGCCCGCCGACCTGGAGGAAATGGAGTTCGACAGCCCCCTGGGCAGCGGCACCGGCGCGGCGGTCATCTTCGGCGCCACCGGCGGCGTCATGGACGCGGCCCTGCGCAGTGCCTACTATCTGGTGACCGGCAAAAATCCCGATCCGGATGCCTTTGAGCAGGTGCGGGGCAGCAAGCCCTGGAAGGAAGCCGCCTTTGACATCCCGGGCGCCGGAAAGGTCCGGGTGGCGGTGGTCAGCGGCCTGGCTAATACCCGGAAACTGATGGAGGCCGTAGACAACGGCGAGGTGGACTACGACTTCGTGGAAGTCATGGCCTGTCCCGGCGGCTGCGCCGGCGGCGGCGGACAGCCCATCCACGAGGGCGTGGAGATGGCGGCCTCCCGGGGCAGCCAGCTGTGGAAGCTGGATGCCAAAGCACCCATTCGGTTCTCCCACGAGAATCCGGATGTGCAGGCTCTGTACCGGGCTTATCTGAAAAAGCCCCTGGGGGAGAAGTCTCACCATCTGCTGCACACGGACCACGAGGCCTGGGAAGCCAAGCCCGGCCGGTAATACAGCCATCAAAAAACCTGCCCGCTGCAGCGGGCAGGTTTTTTCGTTATTTCATCAACTCGCACACCAGGTCGGTGTAGGCGGAGGGATCCTCCAGGGGCAGGCCCGCGATCAGCAGGGCCTGATCGTACAGCAGCGTGGCGTACTTTTTCGCCTTCTCGGGGTCCTCCGTCACGGCGGCCTCCAGGGCGGCAAAGGCGGGATGCTCCACGTTCAGCTCCAGGATGCGGTCGGCCTTAATGGGAGAGTCGGGCTGGACGGCGTGGAAATACTTCTCCATCTCGAAGCTCAGGCCCTCGCCGGCGGTGAGACAGACGGGGTGGGACTTCAGACGGGAGGAGGCCTTCACTTCCTTTACCTGGTCGCCCAGGGCCTCCTTCACGAAGTCGAAGGCGGCCTTATGCTCACCGGCGGCCTCCTCGGCCTTCTTTTCGGCGCCCTCCTCGATTTCCTGGTCCAGGACGGAGCGCAGCTCCTTGCCGTCCTTGTCCCGGACCACCTGGGCGCAGAACTCGTCAATGTCCTCGGTGAAGTAGAGGATCTCGATGTCCTTGTCCTTCAGCAGCTCTGTCTGGGGCAGCTTGTCCACCTTGTCCAGGGCCTCGCCGGAGGCGTAGTAGATATATTTCTGGTCCTCCTGCATGCGGCCCACGTACTCCTCCAGCGTGACCAGCTTCTTCTCCTTGGAGGAGTAGAACAGCAGCAGGTCGGAGAGCAGGTCCTTGTTGGCACCGTAGTCCGCGGTGACGCCGAACTTGATCTGGCGGCCAAAGTTCTTCCAGAAGGTCTCGTAGCCCTCCCGGTCATCCTTCAGCATCTTGACCAGCTCGTTCTTGATCTTCTTCTCCAGGTTGGTGGCGATCACTTTCAGCTGGCGGTCATGCTGCAGCAGCTCCCGGGAGATGTTCAGGCTCAGGTCGGGGGAGTCCACCACGCCCCGGACAAAGCGGAAGTGCTCCGGCAGCAGGTCGGCGCACTTGTCCATGATAAGTACGCCGTTGGAGTAGAGCTGCAGGCCCTTTTCATACTCCTTGGTGTAGTAGTCGTAGGGGGTGGCGCCGGGGATGAACAGCAGGGCCTTGTAGGTGACAGCGCCCTCGGCGGACACGGTGATGACCTTCTGGGGGTCGGTGTAGTCGTGGAACTTGTCCCGGTAGAACTTGTTGTATTCCTCGGGTTTCACGCTGGACTTCCGGCGCTGCCAGATGGGCACCATGGAGTTGAGGGTCTCGATCTCCTGATAGGTCTCGTACTCAGGCTTGTCGTCGGGACAGCCCTCCTTCTTGCGGGTCTTGCTGACCTCCATGCGGATGGGGAAGCGGATGTAGTCGGAGTACTTCCGCACCAGCTCCTGCAGCCGCCAGGATTCCAGGAACTCACTGTACTTCTCATCGTCGGTGTCGGGCTTTACGTGCATGATGATGTCGGTGCCAACGGAGTCCTTTTCGCACTCGGTGATGGTGTAGCCGTCGGCGCCGGCGGACTGCCACATGTAAGCGGTGTCGCTGCCGTACTTCTTCGTCACCACGGTGATGTGGTCTGCCACCATGAAGGCGGAGTAGAAGCCCACGCCGAACTGGCCGATGACGTCGGTGTCCTTGGCGTCGTCGCCCACTTCCTGCTTGAACTTGTAGGAGCCGGAGGAGGCGATGACGCCCAGGTTGTTCTCCAGGTCCTCCTTGTCCATGCCGATGCCGTTGTCACTGACGGTGATGATGCGGTTCTCCTTATCCACGGAGAGATCAATCTTGAAATCCTTGCGCTTCATGCCCACGGCGTCATCCGTCAGAGCCTGGTAGCACAGCTTGTCGCAGGCGTCGCTGGCGTTGGAGATGATCTCCCGCAGGAAAATCTCCTTGTGGGTGTAGATGGAGTTGATCATCAGGTCCAGGAGCCGCTTGGATTCCGCTTTGAACTGTTTTTTTGCCATGATGTGGTTGCACTTCCTTCATTTCTTTTAATAACAGTTAGCACTATAACACAGAGAGTGCTAAAAATAAATGACCAATTTGTAAATTCTGGCGGCAGGGTGTTGTCTGGGGCGTGGTTTGCGAGTAAAATACAGAAAAAGACCGACGGACCCGCCGCCAGAAGGAGTTTGCGAAGATATGCTGTATAAATTGAGATGTGCCGTGGCGAGATTCATGTATGGCCGCAACGGAATGGACCAGCTGAATCGGGCACTGTTCTGGGGCTACATGGGCCTGTTTGTGGCGCAGATGCTGTTCAGCGTTCTGCGGCTGGGGGTTCCGGCCATGGTCTGCGAGGCCCTGCTGTGGCCGCTGATGCTCATGATCTTCTTCCGCATGTTCTCCAAGAACCTGCCCCGACGGCAGCTGGAAAATCAGAAGTTTGTGAACTGGTGGTGGCGGGTAAAGAACAAAAACGCCGGCGCAAAAGCCCGCCACGCCGACAAGGACCACAAGTATTTCACCTGCAAGAGCTGCAAGACTATCTGCCGGGTGCCGGTGGGCAAGGGGAAGATCATCATCACCTGTCCCAAGTGCGGCGCCAAGATCGAGGCAAAGACCTGAAGCGGCTGCTACATTATAATAATGTATATAAAACAAGGAGAGGAGCCGTCGGCTCCTCTCCTTTTTGACGTGTCGAAAATTCTTGTTTGAAGTAAAATGGTCCGTTTTTGCAGGGGGAGTACGAGGGGGCGGGAGTCCCCTCGTGTTGAATCAGATGCCTGTAAAAAGCCTGCGGCAGCAGGCGTTTGCGCCGCGCAGCGGCCAGCTTTTTGGACTGCGTGGCAGGCAAAAAAGCGAGGCATTGTGAAGGCTGTCAAAAAAGCCCGCCGGACTTTTTTGACAGCCTGAAAGAAGAGGAGCCGTCGGCTCCTCTCCTTTGGTTTCTATGGAATGATGTCTCAGCCCTTGCAGACGGGAACGATCCAGCCCTTGGTGTCGGGCAGCTTGCCCCACTGCATGCCGGTCATGGTGTCGTACAGCTTCTGAGTGACGGGGCCAATCTTGCCGTCGCTGATGAAGACCTTGTCGCCCTTCCAGTCCAGCTCCTTGACGGGGGACACGACAGCGGCGGTGCCGGTGCCGAAGACTTCCTCCAGGCGGCCCTCGTGGCCGGCCTTCATGACGTCGGCGATGGCCAGCTTGCCCTCGATGACCTCATAGCCCCAGTCTTTCAGCAACTCGATGCAGCTGCGGCGGGTAACGCCGGGCAGAACGGTGCCGGTGCAGGCGGCGGTGTAGACCTTGCCGTCGATCTTGAACATGATGTTCATGCTGCCGACTTCCTCAACGTACTTCTTCTCCACGCCGTCCAGCCACAGCACCTGGGCGAAGCCCTGCTGCTCGGCCAGCTCACCGGCCTTGATGGAGGCAGCGTAGTTGCCGCCGCACTTGGTAAAGCCGGTCAGGCCGGGGGCGGCACGGATGTACTCGTCTTCGACATAGATGCGGACGGGGTTGATGCCCTCGGCGTAATAGGCGCCGGAGGGGGCGCAGATGATGCAGAAGATGTAGTGCTTACTGGCGTGGACGCCTAGACCGATGTCGGAGGCGATCACGAAGGGACGGATGTACAGGGAGGCGCCGTCGGTGTGGGGGACCCAGTCCTTGTCGACTTCCACCAGAGCCTTGACGGCCTGGACAAAGTCCTCGACGGGGATCTGGGGGATGCACAGACGGTCGGAAGAATCCTGCATCCGCTGCGCGTTGCAGTCAGGACGGAAGAGCTGAATGGTGTTGTCAGCGGTGCGGTAGGCCTTCATGCCCTCGAAGATCTCCTGGGCGTAGTGGAACACCACGCAGGCGGGATCCAGCTCAAAGGGAGCGTAGGGGACAATGCGGGCGTCGTGCCAGCCTTCACCGTCGGTGTAGTCCATCAGGAACATGTGGTCGCTGAAGAGCTTACCGAAGCCCAGCTTGCTCTCATCGGCAGGCTTCGCCTTGGGGGCAGTTGTTTTGGTGATCTTGATATCCAGCATAACAAACTCTCCTTATCTATACATGATTTGGAATTTGTAAGAAAAAAGACCTTCGCGCAGTCCCACACCGTGGGAGAGGCGAAAGTCAGACTTCCGTGGCGTGTTCCGCGACAGCACGGCAACAGTTCGCCAATCTTATTACCTTTATACGCTGATGACCGTGCAAAGTCAAGCGGTAAAATGCATAGAATACATCGGGAACGGGCAGCTGGTTCCCGCACAGGGACAACCACGGGGCAGATACCCCTGAGAGAAGGACAGCGGTCCGGTTTTCACCGGACCGCTGCGTGTTTTGGTAAGGAAGGAGCGTGTTACTGGATGCAGGCCATGCCGCGGCGGAAAGCCTCAATGTTCAGGGGAATGAACTTGGCCTTGGGACCGGCGAACATCGTCTCGATCATCTTCTCGATGGTCTCGGGCTTCAGGATCTTGGTGGCCGCCACGTAAGCGCCCAGCATGACCATGTTGCCTACTTTGGAGTTGCCAACCTCCTCGGCGATCTTGGCGCAGGGGATATAGTAAGCAGTCAGGTCCGGACGGGATACCTTGTCGGTGACCACGTCGCTGTTGACAAAGACTGTGCCGCCGGGGAGGACGCCTTCTTCAAATTTGATGAGAGAGGGTTCATTTAACGCGATCAGCTCCGTGCAGCGGGCAAAAACAGGAGAGCCTACGGGCTTGTCGGAGAGGACCACGGAGCAGTTGGCGGTACCGCCGCGCATCTCGGGACCGTAGGAGGGAGCCCAGGTGACGTTCAGGCCCTCGTCCATGCCGGCCTCCGCCAGGTTCTTCCCAATGGCCAGACCGCCCTGGCCGCCGAAACCGGAAATGATGATCTGCTTTTTCATCTTATTTCACCTCCGCACTGATCGGCTTATCCTTGATGACTCCCAGAGGATAGTACGCGGCCATGTTCTCCTTCAGCCACTGATTGGCCTTCAGCGGCGTCATGCCCCAGTTGGTGGGACAGGTGGACAGGACCTCCACGAAAGTGAAGCCCTCGCCGGCCATCTGCTTCTGGAACGCCGTCTTGATGGCCTTCTTGGCCTTGTTCAGGTTGGCAATGTCGGTGACGCAGACACGCTCGGCGTAGACGCAGCCGTCCAGGGTGGACAGCATCTCCGCCACGCGGATGGGCATACCGGCCTGCTCCACGGTACGGCCGCTTTGGCAGGTGGTGGCCCGCTGACCGATCAGAGTGGTGGGGGCCATCTGGCCGCCGGTCATGCCGTAAATGGCGTTGTTGACGAAAATGGTGGTGAACTTCTCACCGCGCATGGCAGCGTGGACAATCTCGGCGGCACCGATGGAGGCCAGGTCGCCGTCGCCCTGGTAGGTGAACACGGCCTGATTGGGATGGGTGCGCTTGATGCCGGTGGCAACGGCGGGAGCGCGGCCATGGGCGGCCTCCATCATGTCACAGGAGAAATATTTGTAGGCAAACACGGAGCAGCCCACGGGGCAGACGCCGATGGCGCCGTCCAGCAGTCCCAGCTCCACCAGGGATTCCGCCACCAGCTTGTGGATAATGCCGTGATGGCAACCGGGGCAGTAATGCAGTTCCTTGTCGGTCAGTCCAGCGGACTTCTGATATACGATCGCCATATCACTTGACCTCCTTCAAGGCCTTTCTGGCCCATTCGATCATCTCTTCCACGGTGGGCATGATGCCGCCGGCGTGGCCCAGATAGCTGATGGGCTTCTGGCCCTCCACAGCCAGCCGGACATCGTCCAGCATCTGGCCGGTGGTGCTCATTTCCACGTCCAGGATGGCCTTGATGTGCTCCTTGCCCGCCAGCTCGTGCAGCGCCTTCTCGGGGAAGGGCCACAGGGTGATGGGGCGGAACAGGCCTGCCTTGATGCCCTCGGCCCGCAGAGCCTCCAGCGCAGTCAGGGCAATTCGGGCGGGGGTGCCGTAAGCGGTGATGAGGACCTCCGCGTCCTCACACTGGACCTCTTCCCAGCGGACTTCATTTTTCTCCATCTCGGCATACTTGGCGGTCAGACGGTCGTTGTGGCCCTCGCACTCCTCCGCGTCCAGGAAGATGGAGGTGATGGAGTTCTGGTTCTCCCGGCCCATACGGCCGTTGGCTGCCCAGTCCTTGGCGGGCAGGTCCCGCTTGGGAATGGGCTTCCACTCGATGGGCTCCATCATCTGGCCGATCAGGCCGTCGCAGAGCACCATCACGGGGTTGCGGTACTGGTCCGCGATGTCGAAGGCCTCCTGGACGAAGTCCACGGTCTCCTGCACGTTGGAGGGAGCCAGGACCACCGTGCGGTAGTCACCGTTGCCGCCGCCGCGGGTGGCCTGGAAATAATCGCCCTGGCCGGGCTGGATGGTGCCCAGGCCCGGACCGCCGCGCATGCAGTTGATGATGACGGCGGGCAGCTCGGCGCCTGCCAGATATGTAATGCCCTCCTGCTTCAGGCTGATGCCGGGAGAGGAGGAGGAGGTCATGGCCCGCATGCCGGCGCCGGCAGCGCCGTAAACCATGTTGATGGCCGCAACCTCGGATTCGGACTGGACGAACACACCGCCCGCCTTGGGCAGGTGCACGGACATGTACTCGGGGACTTCGCTCTGGGGCGTGATGGGATAACCGAAGAAGCAGTCGCAGCCGGCGCGGATGGCAGCCTCGGCGATGGCTTCGTTACCCTTCCACAATTCCTTTGCCATGGTGAATGACCTCCTTCTTCAGAATTTTTCCACGGTGATGATGGAATCCGGGCAGATCTTGGCGCAGCTGGCACAGCCGATGCACTGCTCCATGTCCGACACGGTGGCGGGGTGATAGCCTTTGCGGTTGATCGCCTCCATGTCGATGACGACGATGTGCTTGGGACACACGGTGGTGCACAGCTCGCACCCCTTGCAGCGGTCAGAATTGAATGTAACTTTCGCGCTCATGGTGATGTGGTCCTCCTTCCCTGTTTGCGTGGTCATTCCCACGGCTTTCTCATTTGAATGGTGATCGGAAACACGGTTTCCGCAAGATCAGACAGGCTTGGAATGAATTTCTCCTCCGCCACGTGGCACAGCACCGGGATGCCGGTCTCCCGGGACACCTCCGCCGCCAGGGCCGCGCCCTTGCGGATCTCCTCCTCGGTGGTTTCCCCGCAGAGGTGGGTGTTGTTGACGATGGCGGTGCAGGTGAGGCCGGTGGTGGCCTCAATGCCCCGGAGGTAGGCGATGGCATTTTCCGCTTCCCGCACCTCCGGCCGGTTGGCGTTCAGCACGTAGATCAGCTGGTAGTCCTCCATGACGATCCTGGGCTGGAACCGGGCCAGTACCCGGGCACCCACGGGATCGCCGCCGATGTCCAGAATGCCCCGGATGCTCCGGTCCTCCAGAATGGTCAGCAGCTCCGCCGGCAGGGCGGGTACATCCGCATCGGAACAGGCCTGGGAGGAGGAGATCAGCCGGATCCCGGCTTCCTCCAGGACCTTCCTGCGCTCCCGGGAACGGAAGTAGGGGTTGACGATGTCCAGGTCCGCCATCATGACCCGTTCCCCATCCCGGGCCATGGCCAGAGCCAGGTTTACGGCGAATTCCGTTTTGCCGGTGCCGTAGTGGCCGGTGACAATGGAGAGGCGGTGGGAACAAAATGATGTGGCAAGCAAGAATCGGCCACCTCCCAAAACAACGTTGTATTATTTCTTGATATGTGGTATGATGTCATTGTACATCTCAAAAAGTGTGATGTCAAGAGGGGCCTTGTTTTTTCGATAAAAAGTCGGTATAGTATTCTAAAAGAAACGAAAAGCTCCTGACGGGAGGGGACCTTATGGCGGAAATCAAGAAAGCAAAGCTGTCGGAGCAGACATCCGACCGGCTGTATGAGATGATCGTGGAGGAACAGCGCTATGCCCCAGGCAGTAAGCTGCCCAACGAGAATGACCTCAGCGGGGAACTGAAGGTCAGCCGCACCACTCTGCGGGAGGCCATCTCCTTCCTGGTGGCCCAGGGTGTGCTGGAGATTCGTCGGGGCAAGGGAACCTTTGTGGCGGAGGAGCTTCCGGCGGCGGGGCTGGACCTGACCAGCCTGGCGGGACTGCGGTCCCGGGTCCGGGCCAAGGACCTGTTTGAGATGCGGCTGATCTTTGAGCCGGCCACCGTGGCCCTGGCCTGCCTGCGGGCCACGGACGATGAGCTGGCCCAGATCGAAAAGCGGGCCAGGCGGGTGGAGCGCATTGCCGCCGAGGGGGGCGACTGGCCTCTGGCGGACCAGGAGTTCCACTGGGCCATCATCAAGGCCTCCCACAATGAATATATGCGGCGGCTGTACCCGATCATCAACAGTGCTGTCAACGAGATTCTCCAGATATCCCAGAATCGCCAGCACATGCAGGACGTGGCCCTCAGTGACAACCGGATGATTCTGGAGTTCCTGATGAAGCGGGACGAGGACGGTGCCCGCCATGCCATGAGCATCCACATGAAGCACCTCATCAGCACCCTGCAGGATTGATTGTACGGCCTGCAAGGTTATCACAAAGCAAAAAAGCAGCCTTTGGAAGAGCTGTATTTTCCAAAGGCTGCTTTTTCCATCCGAAGGCCGGAGAGGACAACCAATCAGAAATTTCTCAGGCAAAACAGCAAAATGCACAAAGGAAAACGATTATAAATGTTGGAAACAGAGAGGAAATTTGTCAAAAGAGGAAAAACATTTACCACAATCCACAATTTTTAACGGCTTATTCACAAATTGTACACAAATTTTGAGGAACCCCCTTAACAAAAACGAACAGAGCGTGTATAATAGCGACTGAACAGTGAAGATGTGCGCTTTTTTGGAAAGAGAGGAGAATACTGCCCATGGAAATGACCCGGCAGGAACGGCTGGAGAAGCTGCTGAACGCCTACTCGCACCATTACGACATCGCCCGGGATGTGACGGTGGAGGGCGGAAGCTTTCCCGCAACGGCGTTTTTCTTTCTTCGGGATGAGAATTACCTCATCAGCAAGAAGCATGTACTCAACGCCGTGGAAAACCATGAATACGTTTATTTTTACCTGACGGAGCATCTGGATGTGGAAACGCTGCAAAAGCAGATCGACGTATCCAGAGAAGCGGGCATGAGCCATATCATGCCCAACAAGGAGCACATGTCCTCTTTTGTGACCCTGGTGATCCTGGCGGACACCATTGACCCGGAGGCGAAGGCGCTGATCAAAAAGACCCGCTTCCGCAAAAACTTTCGGCTGGCACTCCATGGCTGGATGGAGTATCACATAGCAGCAATGGAAATCTCAACAAACAGCTTCCTTTCCAATCCAGCCGGCAAGGAAGCACGCAAGCTCCTGGAGAGGAATTTCCTCTCTAAGGAAAAATAAGAAGGGAGAGTATATCAATGAATGGTGTAGTAGTCCTCATCATTGGCGTTGCTCTGCTGGCATGCGGTTATATTTTCTATGGCCGCTGGCTGTGCAAGCAGTGGGGCGTCGGTGAGCTCAAGGAAGAAACCCCCGCACATACCATGCAGGATGGTATCGACTATGTTCCTGCTCCGGCCCCCGTTCTGATGGGCCATCATTTCTCCTCCATCGCCGGCGCCGGCCCCATCACCGGCCCCATCTCCGCTCTGAAGCTGGGCTTCGGCTGGCTGCCCTGCCTGGCATGGATCGTCATCGGCGGTATCTTCTTCGGCGGCGTCCATGACTTCGGCGCCCTGTTCGCTTCCGTCCGCCACGGCGGCCGTTCCATCGGTGAGATCATCTCCGAGAACATGAGCAAGCGGGCCAAGATGCTGTTCCTGACCTTCGCCTACCTGACCCTGATCCTGGTCGTGGCTGCCTTCGCCTCCATCGTGGCCGGCACCTTCGGCGCCACCTTCACCGAGGCTGGCGTTGTGGATCTCGCAGCTTCTGAGAGCAATGCCCGCGTGGCCATGGTCTCTCTGCTGTTCATCGTGATCGCCATCATCTTCGGCTTCTGCGTCTATCGCCGCAATGCTCCCATGGGCGTTGCTTCCGTGATCGGCGTTCTGGCCATCGTGGCCATCATTGCCATCGGCATGGTCTTCCATCCCATCTATCTGTCCACCAAGACCTGGATGTGGATCTGCGGCCTGTACATCGCCATCGCTTCTGTCACGCCTGTGTGGATCCTGCTGCAGCCCCGTGACTACCTGAGCTCCTTCCTGCTGTACGCCATGCTGGCTCTGGCTGTCATCGCTGTGTTCGTCGGCCATCCCTCTATGGCAAGCCTGCCCGTGGTCCAGGCTGAGTCCTGCACCACCCCCGTGTTCCCCGTCCTGTTCACCACCATCGCCTGCGGTGCTATCTCCGGTTTCCATTCTCTGGTTTCCTCTGGTACCACCTCCAAGCAGCTGGACAAGGAAACTGACGCGAAGCCCATCGCTTATGGCGGCATGCTGCTGGAGTGCGTTCTGGCTGTTCTGGTCCTCTGCGCTGTGGCTGGCTTTGCCAATGCCAACGGCGGCGACATCGGTGTTGGCCCCACCGTCCTGTTCGGCGGCGGTATTGCCGGCATGATCGATCCTAGCCACGGTGGTGTGTACAGCGTGCTGTACACCCTGCTGGTTCTGACCTATTCCTCCTTCTGCCTGACCTCCCTGGATACTGCCACCCGTCTGGCTCGCTTCATGTTCCAGGAGTTCTGGCTGGATGGTTCCAAGGGTGAGACTCCCGAGAACGTCACCGGCTTCAAGAAGGTTATGTCCAACATGTATGTTGCCACCGGCATCACCGTCGTCCTGGGCGTGCTGCTGGGCCTGAATGGCTATGGCAAGATCTGGGCTCTGTTCGGCTCTGCCAACCAGCTGCTGGCTGCTCTGGGCCTGCTGGCTGTGGCTACCTGGCTGGGCAACATCGGCAAGAACAACAAGATGTTCCTCATCCCCATGGTCTTCATGCTGCTGGTCACCATCTGCTCTCTGATCATCAACACCAAGACTCAGATCGGTCTGATCTCTGCCGGCGGTGCTGACTGGGGTCCCTATGTCCAGGCTATCCTGGGTGTGCTGCTGGTGGTTCTGGCTATCGTCCTGGCCATCGAGGGTATCTCCACCATGAGCAAGCAGAAGAAGGCTGCTGCGAAGTAAGCATTCTGCTTCAAGAAAAACAACGGAGTTTTGCCAGTCTCCGCTGAACAGAAAGGACTGCCGTGAAAACGGCAGTCCTTTTTTGTGCGCACAAGGGCGGCTCCGTATGTCTGCGGAGCCGCCCTTGTAATACGTCCTATGATGATTACTGCTTTTCACATAGCAGCCGCAGTGCCTCCACATACCCCGGCAGGCCATGGCCCTTGATGGTAGCGATGCAGGCGGCACGGATGTAGGAGGTGTGTCGGAATTCCTCCCGCCCATCCGGGTCAGACACATGGACCTCCACTGTGGGAATGCCGACTGCCTTCACCGCGTCCAGCAGCGCCACGCTGGTATGGGTGTAAGCCGCGGGGTTGATGATGATGCCGTCTACCTTGTCAAAGTAGGCTTGCTGGATAGCGTCCACCAGGGCACCCTCGTGGTTGGACTGGAAGAAGCTGATCTCCACCCCCAGCTTGTCGGCCTCTGCCTGAAGCATAGCCACCAGATCGGCGTAGGTGGTTTTCCCGTAGATCTCCGGCTGGCGGATGCCCAGCATGTTCATGTTGGGGCCGTTAAGCACCAGAATTTTCACAAAAATCCCTCCAGATTGCGGCGGCGGTGTCCTCCACCGTGCCGTTGTTGTCCATAGCAGCGTCCCGGAAGGCCGTGTACAGCGGTGCCCGCTCCGCCCACATGGCGGACAGGTCCGCGCCCTGGGACAGGGGGCGGCCGTCGGTAGACAAGGCGTCCAAATTCCGTACCAGCTGATAGATGCGGCCGTTCTGGTGGAGCGGGGCATAGTTGCGCCGGTCCTTCACCACGCCGCCGCCGGTGAGAAGGATCTTGCCGGACAGCTTGCCCACTTCCGCCGTCACTTCCCGTTCCAGCGCCCGGAAGGCGGCTTCGCCCTCTGCGGCAAAAATCTCCGGAATGGAGCGGCCGGCCTTTTCCACGATCCGCTGGTCGATGTCGATGGCCTCCCGGCCTGTCAGCGCCGCCAGGGCCTGCCCCACCGTGGTCTTGCCGCAGCCGGGCATACCGATGAGGACGATGTTGGTGCACTCCCGCCGCAACAGGGCCAGGATGCGCTCATTCTCGCTGTCGGGAATGGCCTTTTCAAAGAAGTGCTCCTCTGCCGCCTTGGCCTGGGCCACCAGCATGGGTAGGCCGTCAGAGCAGGGGATGCCCAGCTCCTCCGCCTGCAGCAGCAGGGCAGTACGGCGGGGATTGTACACCACGTCCAGCACGCCGGAGCACCGGGGGAAGGCCGCCAGGTCCACGGGGGACACACCGGTGTTGGGGAACATGCCCACCGGGGTGGTGTTCACCACAATGTCTGCGTCGGCGTGACGGTCCAGGTTGCCGTAGTTGTCGGGCCCGGAGCGGGAGATGACCACCACCTCCCGGGCGCCCATGGCCTTCGCGCAGGCCTGGGCAGTCAGGGACGCGCCGCCGCTGCCCAGAATGACGGCCTTCTTGCTTTGGAAAGAGATGCCCGCCCGCTCAGCCATCCACCGGAAGCCGGCGGCGTCGGTATTGAAGGCATACAGCTTTCCGTCGGCCCGGCGGGTCAGGGTGTTGACGCTGCCGATGGCCTGAGCCATGGGGTCAATGATGTCGCAGAAGGGCATCACATCCCGCTTGTAGGGGATGGTGACGTTGAGCCCGCCGATGTCGGGCTGGCGGAGAAAGCCTTCCAGCTCCTCGGGGTCCAGCTCGATGAGCCGGTAGCCCTCACAGCCCAGGGCGGTGTGGATGGGCACGGACCAGCTGTGGCCCAGCCTGCGGCCCAACAGGCCGAAGATTTTCTCAGCCATAGGTCAGACTTCGGCGTAGCTGCCCAGGAAGTTGAAGCTGGCGCAGCTGCGCTCCATCTCCTGCAGCATGGACAGGACGCCGGGCTCCTGAACGGAGGCCTCCAGCTCCAGGAAGAAGATGAACTCGAAGTTCCGGCCGCTGACGGGGCAGGACTCCAGCTTGGTCATGTTGATGTTCAGCGCCGCCAGCTTGGACAGGATCTCATACAGGGCACCGGGCTTATTGTCACAGGCAATGATCAGGCTGATGCGGTTGGCTCCGGCGTAGATGACAGGGTCCTTGGCGATGCAGAAGAAGCGGGTGTAGTTGTTGTCGCTGTCCTGGATGGCGTCGCTGACGCACTCCAGGCCATACAGCTCCGCGCAGGGGTGGGAGGAGATGGCGGCGGCGTGGCGGTTTCCGCTCTCCGCCACCATTTTGGCGGCCATGGCGGTGTTGTCGCAGGGGATCACCCGGACGCCGCCCTGGCTGTTCAGGAACTTGCCGCACTGGCCCAGGGCCTGCTCATGGGAGTAGATCTCTGTAATGTCGCTCATCTTGACACCGGGCAGAGCCAGCAGCTCGTGGCGGATGCACAGCCGGGTGGAGCGGACCACGGAGAGGTTGTGCTCCTGCAGCAGGGTGTAGACGGCACGGACGGAGCCATTGGAGCTGTTTTCAATGGGCAGCACACCGAACTTGCACAGGCCGGACTCCACGGCGGAGACCACGGCGTCGAAGGTCTTGACGTAGACGATGTTGCCCCGGGGCAGGATGCGGTCACAGGCCACCTGGCTGTTGGCACCCTCCACGCCCTGGCAGGCGATCAGGCCTGTCTGGGGAAACACGGGGCCGCCGGCGGCCAGGGAGGTCTCCACCTGGGCGGCCACCTTGGTGGGGGCATTGATCAGCTCTGCCTGCCGGGACCGGGCCAGCTCGAACAGAGTGGAATACAGGTGATAGGCATAGCGCTCCTTGTCCCCGGCCTTCTCCGTGATCTTGGCCAGCACCTCCCGCTCCCGCTGCTTGTTCAGGATGGGGAGATGATGCTCATTTTTATACGCGGCCACTTCCTCGGCCAGATTCATACGCTCCAGGAACAGCTGCAGCAGCTGGTCGTCCACGGCGTCAATTTTCGTGCGGATCTCAGAAAGTTCCATGATGTCCCTCCAAAAGTAAATCTAACAGTACCGTCGCGGTGACGGCTTCCACCACCGGGACGGCCCGGTGGGCAATGCAGGGGTCGTGGCGGCCCCGGATGACCAGCTCTGTGTCCTCCATGGCGGAGAGACTGACGGTCCGCTGGGCCTGGGAAATGGACGGGGTGGGTTTCATGGCCACCCGCAGGGTAATGGGCATCCCGGTGGTAATACCGCCCAGGATGCCGCCGGCGCGGTTGCTCTCCGTGACGATCTTCCCGTCTTCCACGGTAAAGGGGTCGTTGTTTTCCGACCCATGGAGCCGGGCGGAGCCAAAGCCCAGGCCGAACTCCACACCCTTCACGGCAGGGATGCCGAACAGGGCGGCGGCCAGGCGGTTTTCGATGCCATCGAACATGGGGTCACCCAATCCAGCAGGCAGCCCGATGGCAGCGCACTCGATGGTGCCGCCCACAGAGTCCAGATTCTGCCGGGCCTCCAGGATCAGAGCCTGCATCCGCTCTCCGGCATGGTCGTCCAGCACCGGGAAGGGCTTGGCGGCCACCTGATCAAAGAGGGCGGCGGTGGGGTGCAGGGGGAAAGGAGAATCGCTTTCCGCCCCCACGGAGGCAAGGTGGGCGCCTATATAGATGCCCCGGCGGGCCAGGATCTGCTTGGCAATGCCGCCGGCGATGCACAGGGGCGCCGTCAGGCGGCCGGAGAAATGGCCGCCGCCCCGCATGTCCGCCTGTCCGCCCCACTTTACCCAGGCGGTGTAATCCGCGTGGGAGGGGCGGGGTTTGTCGGCCAGCTCACTGTAATCCGAGGAGTGCTGGTCGCTGTTTTCAATGATGGCGCACAGGGGCGCGCCGCAGGTGACGCCATTTTCCAGGCCGGAGAGGAAGATGGGGGTATCCGATTCCCTCCGGGCGGTGGACAGGGGGCTCTTTCCCGGCTTCCGCCGGTCCAGGAAGGCATACAGGGCCTCCAGGTCAATGGGCTCCCCGGCGGGCAGGCCATCCATATTGAAGCCGATAGCCCTGCCGTGGGACTGGCCGAAGACTGAAACCCGCAGGATGCGGCCGAATTCAGAGGACATCAAACACACCTCCCAGTCGTTTGTAGTCATCCCAGAAGCTGGGGTAGGATTTGTTCACCGCTTCCGCTCCCAAGATGGTCACCGGACCGTCGGCGCGGGTGGCGGCGATGGCCGCCGCCATGACGATGCGGTGGTCGTTGGCTCCGTCCACCGTGCCGCCGGTAAAGGCGGTGACACCCCGGACTGTCAGGCTGTCGGGGCCTTCCTCTGCCTGCCCGCCCAGGGCGGTGAGCATCTGGTGGACCGTGGTCAAGCGGTCGCTCTCCTTGATGCGGAGCCGGGCGGCGTTAATGAAAGAGGTAGTCCCGTTCCGCACCGCCGCCATCACCGCCAGGGGCGGCAGCAGGTCGGGGCAGCCGGACACGTCAATGTCCACGTCGCCTGGGCGGGCCAGCTTCCAATACAGTTCGCTGACCACCTTGTCTCCCTGGGCGGAGGCGGGGTTCAGCCCCGTGGGCTGGACACCGTTGTCCAGGAAAGCGGCGGCATACCAGAAGCCCGCCTGGGACCAGTCGGCCTCCACGGCGATGTCCCGGGCCTGATAGGTCTGGTTTCCGGGGACCCGGAAGCACTTGTAGTTCTGATTCTCCACAGTAATGCCGAACTGCGCCAGCATGTCTAGGGTCATGTCCACGTAGCCACCGGATTCCAGGGGCGTGGTGATCTCAATGACGGAATCGCCCGGCAGCAGGGGCAGGGCGTACAGCAGTCCGGTGACGAACTGACTGGACACATTCCCCGGCAGGCGGTACACGCCGGGGATCAGAGTGCCCCGGACGGTGAGGACGCCGTCCTTCTGCTCATGGAAGATGCCTTTTTCGTCAAAGATGTCAAAGTAGGGGCCCTGGGGCCGCTCCATGAGCCGTCCCCGGCCGGTGAAGACGCCACCGCCCGCCACCGCCAGAGCGATGGGAATAAGGAAGCGGAGGGTGGAGCCGGATTCGCCGCAGTCCAGGAAGGGCAGCTCCCCGTCAGGCCGGGGGGCCTTCAAAGCCGCTACGCACCGTTTTGTGGCCTGGATGTCCTGGGAGTCGCTGAGGTTGGAGAGGCTTCCTTCGCCGTCTGCCAGCGCCAGAGCCAGCACGGCCCGGTGGGCCATGGACTTGCTGGCGGGGGGCATCACGGTGCCGTTCAGCGTATGGGGGGTGATGCGGATATCCATGTCAGCCCTCCAGTCCTGCCCGGATGATGGGCAGCAGCTCTGCCACCGGGACTTTTTTCAGCTGGCAGGCACCGATTTTCTGCGGAATGACCAGGGTGATGGTATCCCCGGCCCGCTTTTTGTCGGCAAGTGCCGCTTCTGCCAGCGCTTCAGCAGAAAACTCCGTGCCGGTGGGCAGGCCGTTTTTGGCAAGGCAGGCGGCAATGCGGGCGGCGATGGGTCCTTCTGTCCAGCCAAGGGCTTCGGCGGACCGGGCGATGATGGCAAGGCCCGCCGCCACGGCGTGGCCGTGAGGGATGGCGTACCCGCTGCACTTCTCAATGGCGTGGCCTACGGTGTGGCCCAGGTTCAGCAGCTTCCGCTCACCCTGTTCCTTCTCGTCCCGCTCCACCACGCCGGCCTTGTACCGGACGCACCGGGCAATGACTTCGTCGGGAGCAGTGGTCAGTGTGCCGTCCTCAAAGAGGGCAAACAGGCTCTCGTCGTCCAGCACGCCGGTCTTGATGGCCTCGGCGGCGCCGTCGGCGAACACGTCGGCGGGCAGGGAGCGGAGACAGTCCGTGTCGCACAGCACAGCGGTAGGCTGCAAAAAAGCCCCGGCCAGATTTTTGCCCGCCGCCAGGTCGATGGCGGTCTTGCCGCCTACGGAGGAATCCACGGCGGAGAGCAGGGTGGTGGGCAATTGGACGCAGCGGATGCCCCGCAGGTAGCAGGCGGCGGCGAACCCCGCCATGTCCCCGGTGACGCCGCCGCCCAGAGCGATGACGCAGTCAGTGCGGGTCAGGTGCTGCTCCGCCAGAAATTCCAGAATGGCGGCCAGGGTGGTGAAATTTTTGCTGCCCTCCCCGGCGGGGAAGATATGAAAACAGACGGCGAACCCGGCAGCGGTCAGACTGTCGGTCACCGTCTTCAGATACAGGGGCGCCACGGTGCTGTCGGTGATGACGGCAGCGCGGCAGGGGGCCAGCACCTTGCGCAGGTGCTGGCCGCAGTCGGACAGTAGCCCGCCGCCGATGGAGACCTCATAGGCGGGGGTGGTATGGACTTCAATGGTCTGGATGGAGGACATAAGGTCCCTCCTTCAATCGGATTCGAAATGAGCGGGCGGATACGATCCGCCCCTGCGGGAAAACGGGCAGGGGGAACTTGATCCCCCTTTAGTTTCCGCCCGCGGTGGCTTTTTTCTCCCTGCCGTCCTTCAGCAGGGCGCGGAGCTGGTCAGCGTCCTTGGCTTTCAGCGCATCGGCGTATTCGGAGAGGTTTTCAATGAGGATGTCCAACTCCTTCGTCAGGTAGTCGGCGTCGTCCAGGAACAGCTCTGTCCACATGTCCTCGTCCAGCCGGGCCACCCGGGTCATATCCCGGAAGCTGCCGGCGGAGAAGCCCCGGCGACGCTGGGCCTCGGGGGACTTGATGTAGGCGCTGGAGACGATGTGGGCCAACTGGGAGGTGTAGGCGATGATGCGGTCATGCTCGTCCGGCGTGGAGAAGGTCAGGTTGGCAAAGCCAATATCCAGGAAGAAGGCTTTCAGCATCTCCAGAAGCTGCATGTCCGTCCGCTTGTCCGGCGTCAGGATCATGGAAGCGCCTACGTACAGATCCTCTGTGGCGGAGGTAAAGCCGCCCCGCTCCTTGCCGGCCATGGGATGGCCGCCGATGTAGGCAAAGCCGTACTGCTCGGCGATGGGGGCGATGCTCTCCACCACCACCCGCTTCACGCCGCACAGGTCCACCACGACGGCGGACTTGCTGATGTCGGCGGCGTTTCGGCGGACCCACTCGATGGCGGCGGCAGGACGGATGGCAATGAGAATCAGGTCACACTGGGAAAGGTTTTCTTGAGTCAGCGGGGCGTCGACGGCGCCGCACATCCGGGCCATCATCAAGGTCTCCTCGCTGCGGGCAATGCCGAACACCGTGTGGCCGGTGCGGGCTTTGATACTTTTCGCCATGGAGCCTCCGATGAGGCCTAGGCCCACAATACCCACCTTCATGGCTCAGCCCTCCAGGGTCTTCATGGTCTCGTGGAGCTGCAGCAGCTTTTTGGCCAGGGGATCGAACTGCTCGGGCTTCAGGGACTGGGGACCATCACACAGGGCGTGGGCGGGGTCGTTGTGGACCTCGATCTGCAGACCGTCGCAGCCGGTAGCCACGGCGCCCAGGGCCAGGGGCTCCACCAGCCAGTTCTTGCCGGTGGCGTGGCTGGGGTCGATGATGATGGGCAGGTGGGTCAGCTTCTTCATCACGGGGATGGCGGCCAGGTCCAGGGTGTTGCGGGTGTAGCTCTCGAAGGTGCGGATGCCGCGCTCGCAGAGGATGACGTTCTCGTTGCCGCCAGCCATGACGTACTCGGCGCTCATGAGCCACTCCTCATAGGTGGCGGACATGCCCCGCTTGATCATGACGGGCTTGTCCTGATGGCCCACGGCCTTCAGCAGGTCGAAGTTTTGCATGTTGCGGGCGCCGATCTGGATCACGTCCACATCCTTGAACAGGGGCAGCTGGCTCAGGTCCATCAGCTCGGTGACGATGGGCAGACCGGTCTCCTGACGGGCGATCTTCAGGTACTCCAGGCCGGTGGCGCCCAGGCCCTGGAAGGAGTAGGGGGAGGTGCGGGGCTTGAAGGCGCCGCCGCGGAGCATGGTGGCGCCGCTGGCCTTCACAGCCTTGGCGATGGCTACCACCTGCTCCTCGCTCTCCACGGAGCAGGGGCCCGCCATGATGGTCAGGGTGCCGCCGCCAATCTGGGTGTTGCCCACCTGGATCACGGTGTCCTCGGGGTGGAACTTGCGGTTGGCGTTCTTGTAGGGCTCCTGGACCCGCTTCACGTCCTCTACGATGTCCAGGGCGGAGATCAGGTCGATGTCCAGCTTGGAGGTGTCGCCCACCAGGCCCAGAATGGTGTGGGCTTCGCCGATGCTGGTGTGGATGGAAATACCCTTTTCCTGGAGCCAGTTGACCAGGCTCTCCAGCTGGTCACGGTTGGGATTGTGTTTCAGAATGACGATCATGATAAGTGCCTCCTTACAGATTTCAGCGGTAAAAAAGACCCGCAGCCGGTCTGGCTGCGGGTCTGCGAGTCCTGGTACGTTCTGACAGGACCAGTTTTTACACCCGGGTGCTTTCAGCCAAACCGAAATAAGCCTTACCAAAATAATAGGTAAAGCTAAAGTAGCGGTATGCAAAAGTACGGGCGATACTGGTCATGGAAAATTTCCTCTTGCCTCTTTAGATGTTTAAAGCATAACACTTCGGAAAGAAAATGAAAACTGTGAGTTTTTACAAAATATGAAACCACAGCAGGGTGCATCTGTACAAATCAACTGAATCAGACGGTGGGAAGGCAGCCTGCCATCAGAAGGCCGGTGGCCTCCAGAATGTAACGGATGTCCTGCTCCAGGTCGGACCTGGAATCCAGGTACTGCCGGTGGAGCTGCTCAATGGCGGAGATCAGGTCCTGACGGCGCTGACGGCGGCGCAGAGCCTGCCGGGAGAGGTGCTCCGCCAGGGACAGGCGCAGGTCCGTCTCATAGCGGTGGTGGTCCATCAGGGTGTTGGGCCAGTTCTCGTTGTGGGGATAGGTAAAGGCGTCCGCCAGATAGTGGGTCAGCTTGCCCAGCGTGTAATACTGCCACACGGTCCAGCGGTCACGCTGCTGGAGCCGGCGGATATGGTCGTAGATGTACAGCTGGGAGTTGGAGAAGTTGTGTCCCCCCAGCCGCTTGGCCCGGCGGGAGCCCTTCAGATAAGTCAGGGGATTGCAGTCCGGCTGAAAGGAGCCGAAAAGAAAGGCCAGCTCATACCGTCTGGCGCGGAAGCCCTCATGGCTGCGCAGCAGCGCGGAGGCCAGGAGCTTGTGACTGCGTTTCTGCAAGGGGCCCACCTCCCGGGTACAAAGTTTGCCTGTTCAGTATAGCACCTTGGAAAAAGCAGTGCAAGCGGAAATCCCAGGGATGGCCCAAAACCTTGCAATTTGCGGAAAATTGAGATATGATGCTTCCATTGTGATGCTTAAAAAAGGAGCGTGATGAAGATGCTGGAGCCCACCCGGCGGGGACGCTTTGCAGATATGGAGGGCTGGCAGCGGCAGTACGCGGCTCTGCTGACCACGGCGGAGGAGGCGGCTGCCTGCGTTCGGGACGGGGACGTGCTGGTCATGTCGGCCTCCGCCAACTGGCCCTACGCCTTTGATGAGGCGCTGACGAAGCACCTGCGGGCCACGGGGGGCCGTGTGGAGGTCAACGGCCTGTTCCTCCCCCTGGATACCTGCCTGATGGCGGCGGAGAACAAGGACCTGGTGACCTTCCACAGCAACTTTTTCTCCGGGGAGCGGGTGCTGGCGCCCCAGGGGAACATTCAGTTCGTGCCCACCCACCTTAGCGCCACGGGAGACTGGCAGGCCTCCCGGCACCCCCGGGTGGCGGTCATCACCTGCTCCGCCCCCAATGAACAGGGCTGGATGAGCCGATCTCTGTGGGGCAGCGACGTCTCTCGGCAGGCCCTGGAGCAAGCGGAGGTGGTCATCGTGGAGGTCAACGACCGGCTGCCCTTCTTTGTCAGCGACGGAGAGGCCCACATGCTGTTCCACGTGTCCGAGGCGGATATGCTGCTGGAGAACAGCCGCCCCGTGGCGGAGACCCCGCCGGTGCCCACGGCGGAGGTGGACCGGGTCATCGCCGGTCACATCGCGGAGCTGGTGCAGGACGGCGCCTGCGTCCAGTTCGGCCTGGGGGGCCTTGCCAACGCCGTGGGTGAGTGTCTGGCTTACGCGGGAAAGAAGGATTTGGGTATCCAGACGGAGGTCATCAGCAGCTGCGTGGTGGACCTGATGGAACGTGGCGTCATCAACAACAGCCGCAAGCAGACCTGCACCGGCCGGTCGGCGGGGGCTTACTTCATCGGGGACCGTCGGCTGTGGGACTTTGCCCGGGACAATCCGGCCTTCTGCCAGAAGGAGATCCACTGGACCAACGACGCCCGGAATATCGCCCGGAACGACAACGTGGTCTCCATCAACAACGCCATGGAGATCGACCTGACGGGCCAGGTGAACGCGGAGTCCATTGGCCCCCGCCAGTACTCCGGCACCGGCGGCCAGCTGGAGTGGGTGCTGGGCGCCCAGTGGTCCAAGGGCGGAAAGAGCATTCTGGCCCTGCGGTCCAGCTACCGGGATAAGCAGGGGCAGCTCCACTCCAAGATCGTGCCCCAGCTGGCGCCGGGGACCATCGTTACCACCCCGCGCACCTGCGTCCAGTACGTGGCCACGGAGTACGGCGTGGCGGACCTGCGGTACAAGAGCGTGTCGGAGCGGGCCCGTGCCCTCATCGCCATTGCCCACCCGGACTTCCGGGCGGAGCTTGCCCGGGCTGCCGGTGTGTGAGACTTTCGGATTTTCAATTTTACCAAGACCCTGCCCCGGATGGGCAGGGTCTTGCTGCGTTTTGCTGAAAAGTTTGGATTTGTTTGACTTCCTGCGGGGAAAACGATAAAATAGGTCCAGTTTTGTAAAAAAGGTCGTGATCCTTCCGTGAAGATCTTACTGCAGATCGGCGTGGTATTTGGCCTGTACTGGGTCAGCCTGCTGATCGAATCCCTGCTGCCCATTCCCTTTCCCGCCAGCGTCATCAGTTTGCTGCTATTGCTGCTCCTGCTGTTTTTGAAGGTCCTGAAGGTGGAGCACATCCGGGAAGAGGCGGATTTCCTGCTGAACAACCTGGGCTTCTTCTTCGTGCCGGTGTCCGTCAGCTTTATGAACTATGTGGATGTGCTCCGGACCTGCGCAATCCCCTTCCTGGTCATCTGTGCGGTGTCCACGGTGGTGACCTTTGCCGCCACCGTGGGGGCGGTGCGGCTGACCTGCCGCCTCATGGACCGGAGAAAGGGGGCGGAGAAATGAGCACCCTGTTTGAAACGCCCTATTTCGGCATCGCCGTCACCATCGCCGCCTACTGGGTGGGCGTGAAGGTCAACAAAAAGACCGGCCTGGTGATCTGCAACAACATGCTCATCACCGTGGGACTGATCATCATCCTGCTGAAGGTGCTTCACATCTCCTATGAGGCTTACTATGTGGGCGGCAGCGTCATCAACATGCTGCTGGGCCCCGCCACCACCTGCATGGCCGTCAGCATCTACGCCAAGAAGGACCTGCTGAAGCGGTACTGGGCGCCGGTGCTGGCGGGCTGTCTGGCGGGGGCTGTGGCCTCCATTGCCAGCGTGCTGGTCATGTGCAGGATCTTCGGCCTGGACCGGGCTGTCCTGATGTCCCTGCTGCCCAAGTCCGTCACCACTCCCATTGCCACAGCGGTGGCGGAGAGCCACGGCGGCATCGTGGCCATCACCGTGGCGGCGGTGATCGTCACCGGCATGCTGGGGAACATCCTGGCCCCGACCCTTATTAAGGTGTTCCGGGTGAAGGACCCCATGGCGGCGGGCCTGGGCATCGGCGCCTGCAGCCACGCCATGGGCACCGCCAAGGCCATCGAGATCGGAGAGACGGAGGGCGCCATGAGCGGTCTGGCCATTGGCATGTGCGGCATTATCACCGCGATCCTGGCCCTGTTCTTCGATTTCCTGGCGTAATATAAAAGAGATCCGGACGAAGCAAACGCTTCGTCCGGATCTCTTTTATAAGGAGAGGAGTGGGAAGAAAATCAGACATAGAACAGCATGTCGCTGTACACGGGGAAGGGCCAGTACTCGCTGGCGGTCAGGGTCTCCAGCTTGTCGGCGATGGCGCGGGCGGCGGCCATGTCGGCCACGATCACGTCATGGCTGTACTGCATGGCGGCCTCGGCGTCAGCGGGAATGGCGGCCAGGCCGTTCTCCAGCTTGGCGCAGGCGTCCATCAACTCGTCGGTGAGCTGAGCGACCTCGGCAGCGGTGGTCTGCTCGTACTTGCAGGCCACACCGCAGGCGGACTTGCTGTCGGCACGCTCGCACAGGTCGGTGGCGTAGCCGGAGACGGCGGGCAGGATCTGGTGCTTGATCATATCCACCATGGTGTTGGCCTCGATGGTCAGCACGGTGGTGTAGTTCTCCACGTGGATCTCGTACCGGGCCTGGATCTCCTCCTTGGTGTAGATGCCGTGCTTGACGAACAGGTCTACATTCTTGGGAGCGATGTAGGCGGGCAGAGCGTCAGCGGTGGACTTCAGGTTGCACAGGCCCCGCTTCTCGGCCTCAGCGATCCAGGCGTCGTCATAACCGTTGCCGTTGAAGATGATGCGCTGATGCTCGGTGAAGGTCTTCTTGATCAGCTCCTGCAGGTCGGCCTGGAAGTCGGTGGATTTCTCCAGCTCGTCAGCGAACTGGGTCAGTTCCTCAGCCATGATGGTGTTCAGGGCGATGTTGGGGCCGGAGATGGACTGGGAGGAGCCCAGCATACGGAACTCGAACTTGTTGCCGGTGAAGGCCATGGGGGAGGTGCGGTTGCGGTCAGTGTTGTCCTGACGGATGGCAGGCAGCACGTCCACGCCGATCTCCAGGGTGCGCTTGCCGGCGTCCTTGAACTCGGTGCCCTTGATGATGGATTCCACCACGGCGTTCAGCTCATCACCCAGGAAGATGGAGATGACGGCCGGGGGAGCCTCCTGGGCGCCCAGACGGTGGTCGTTGCCGGCGGTGGCCACGGTGGTCCGCAGGAAGTCCTGGTACTCGTCCACGCCCTTGACAAAGGCGGCCAGGAACAGCAGGAACTGGGCGTTCTGGCTGGGGGTGGAGCCGGGCTTGAACAGGTTCTTGCCGGTGTCGGTGCCCAGAGACCAGTTGTCGTGCTTGCCGGAGCCGTTGACGCCGGCGAAGGGCTTTTCATGCAGCAGGCACACCAGGCCGTGCTTGTCGGCCACCTTCTTCATCATCTCCATGGCCAGCTGGTTGTGGTCGCAGGCGGTGTTGGCGTCGGAGAAGATGGGGGCCATCTCATGCTGGCAGGGGGCCACCTCGTTGTGCTTGGTCTTACTCAGCACGCCCAGAGCCCACAGAGTCTCGTCCAGGTCCTTCATGTAGGCGGCCACACGGGGACGGATGGCACCGAAGTAGTGGTCCTCCAGCTCCTGACCGCGGGGAGGCTTGGCACCGAACAGGGTCCGGCCGGTCATCCGCAGGTCCTCGCGCTTGGCGTAGTCCGCCTTGTCGATCAGGAAGTACTCCTGCTCGGGACCCACCTGGGCGGTGACACGCTTGGTCTCGGTGTCGCCGAACAGCCGCAGGATGCGGATGGCCTGGCGGCTCACCTCGTCCATGGAGCGCAGCAGGGGGGTCTTCTTATCCAGCGCGTGACCGGAGTAAGAGCAGAACACGGTGGGGATGCACAGGGAGCCCTCTTTGATGAAGGCAAAGGAGGTGGGGTCCCAGGCGGTGTAGCCCCGGGCCTCGAAGGTGGCACGCAGGCCGCCGGAGGGGAAGGAGGAGGCGTCGGGCTCGCCGCGGACCAGCTCCTTGCCGGAGAATTCCATGATGATCTTGCCGCCGCCCACGGGATTGATAAAGCTGTCGTGCTTCTCGGCGGTGACGCCGGTCATGGGCTGGAACCAGTGGGTGTAATGGGTGGCGCCCTTTTCAACGGCCCACTGCTTCATGGCCTCGGCGATCTCATTGGCGGTGCCGATATCCAGGGAGGTGCCTTCGGTGACGCACTTCTTCCAGGCGCCGTAGGACGCGGAAGACAGGCGTTCCTTCATGGTCTCTTCGTTGAAGACCAGGCTGCCGAACAGCTCGGGAAGTTTCATCGTGGTACTCATACGTTTCATCCTCCTAATTTTCCTAAATAGAATCGTATCATAAAATACGCAGAACGCAATAGGTAATACTTCTAACTTTTCGCTTCTTTACTGGCCGCTGGCACCGTAGTTTGCCAAAACACGGGCGGAGGGATCGTTGACGTTGCAGCCCTCCCACTCCTTGTTGGGCATCCAGAAGTCCTGGATCATCTCGGCCTGGCCGGGATAGTACTTCTCGAAGATCTCCCGGTACAGCAGGCTCTCCTTGGTGAAGGGGGTGCAGTAGGTGTATTTATGCCGCAGGGTCTCGAACTCTTCATCGGTGTACTTCTCCTCGGCATAGGCCTTCAGGTCGTCCACCATGGAGTGGCCCACGGCGTCGGAGAAGGCGGCCTTCTGACGCCACAGGATGTCGTCGGGCAGCAGGTGGTCCTTCTCAAAGGCATGGCGCAGCAGGTACTTGCCCATGTCGTAGGTGTTCAGCTTCAGCTGGGGGTCGATGCTCATGACGTACCTCACGAAGTCCAGGTCGCCGAAGGGGACACGGGCCTCCAGGGAGTTGACGGAGATGCAGCGGTCTGCCCGCAGCACGTCGTACATGTGCAGCTCATCCACCCGCTTCTTGGATTCGTCCTGGAAGGCCTGGGCGCTGGGGGCGAAGTCGGTGTACTTGTAGCCGAACAGCTCGTCGCTGATCTCACCGGTCAGCAGCACCCGGACGTCGGTCTGCTCGTGGATGGCCTTGCAGCACAGGTACATGCCCATGCTGGCCCGGATGGTGGTGATGTCCCAGGTGCCCAGCATGGCGATGACCTCCTCCAGGGAGTCCAGCACCTGCTGCCGGGTCATAAAGACCTCGGTGTGGTCGGCGCCGATGTAGTCGGCGACCTCCTTGGCATACTTCAGGTCAATGGCGTCCTTGTCCATGCCGATGGCGAAGGTGCGGATCTTCTTGCCCAGGATCAGGGAGGAGATGGCGCACACCAGGGAGGAGTCCAGACCGCCGGAGAGCAGGAAGCCCAGAGGGGCGTCGGCGTCCAGACGCTTGTCCACGCCGGCGATCAGTTTGTTGCGGATGTTGTGGCAGGCGGTCTCCAGATCGTCCTGAGAATACTCTTTAACGGTGGTCAGGTCGGCGTAGCGGACGAACTTGCCGTAGGCGTAATAGTGGCCGGGCGGGAAGGGGCAGACCTCCTTGCACAGCCCCACCAGGTTCTTGGCTTCGCTGGCAAACACGATGCCGCCGTCCTTGTCATAGCCGTAGAACAGGGGCCGGATGCCGATGGGGTCCCGGGCGGCGATCAGGGAGTCGGTGGCGGAATCATAGATGATCATGGCGAACTCGGCGTCCAGCCGGGAGAACATGGACAGGCCGTATTCGTGGAACAGAGGCAGCAGGATCTCGCAGTCGCTGCCGCTCTTGAACTGGTAGCCCTTCTCCATCAGCTGCCGCTTCAGGGGGCGGAAGCCGTAGATCTCACCGTTGCAGACCACGTAGTCGCCGTCCAGCTCAAAGGGCTGCATACCGGCCTCCGTCAGGCCCATGATGGCCAGGCGGTGGAAGCACAGCCAGCCGGAGGGTGTCTCGATGATCTTGGACATATCGGGGCCGCGGCTGACGGTCCGGTCAAAGTAGGGAAGGATCTCTTCCTTGGTTCTGGTCTTCTTGGAAAAACCCATGATCGCGCACATAAAAGCACCTCCAGAAAATGAAAAACGCAGCTACATCCTAAAATTTTAGGACGAATAGCTGCTATCCGCGGTGCCACCTAATTTACCTTCCCTTTTTGACGGGGAACGGTCACCTTCAAGGCTCCAACAAGCCCGTGTGATGTAACGATCACAACTCGTCGCACTTACTGGCGGAAACCCGCGTTCAGATTGCAGCTACGGAGTGTTCTTCGCGCAGATTCTTTGGTACGGGGTTTCCACTGTCCCCCGCTCACTGAACCGAACTTCTGCGGTACTTTTCTCCATCAGCGCCTTTGCCGATGTTTTTTAATTGATGTTTGGAGTTTAGCACTGTAAACCATGCGCTGTCAATAACAAAATCCACAAAATTGTGGAAAAATGTGGAGAAGATTTCTGCGGAAAGAGGAGAAATGCGGCAAAAACCCCCGGCAAACCATTGGTTTGCTGGGGGAGGACTGGTGTCGTTATGTCAGATACAGCGGCAGGCGTCATCGTAGAAGGCGTCCATCTCCTCCTTGGTGGGGAAGTTGGCCACGTACATCTGGTTGCCCATAGCGCCGGAGAGGGCATCGGGGATGCGGTCCACCATCTTCATCTGACGGCCGTACTTGGCCAGCAGCTCATCATGGCTCAGGGCGTAGGCGTGGTTGTCCCGTCGGCCCATGAAGGCGCAGTAGGCGTGCTCACCCTCGGGCACCGTGGAGCGGTCAAAGGCGATCATGTCGGCCCAGATCTTGTACACGTTGGTGCTGTTGGCAAAGTTCATCATGTCCGGAGAGAAACCGCCGCAGGGGCGCATGTTGACCTCCAGGGCCACAATGTCGCCCTGCTTGCCCAGACCCTCCTGGTCCTGGTCCAGGCGGAAGAACTCGAAGTGGACGAAGCGGCTCCTGACGCCGAAGCTCTTCACCGTGGCCCGTCCGGCGGCACGGGTGTCCTCCGGCAGGTCCTTGTGGATGAAATACAGAGAGTCATCCAGGGTGTTGACCACCTCCATCAGGTTGGAGATGGTGACGTTGCCGGTTTCGAAGATGGGCTCCCCGCGGGAGTCGATGATGGCGTCATAGGAGTTGATGGTGGCGTGGATGAACTCCTCCATGATGTAGGGCACATTCTTGGGATAGTCCTCCATGAAGTGCACCAGGTCCTCGTCGCTCTGGATCTTGTAGGTGCCGGCGGCGCCCACGCCGTTGTCTGGCTTGGCGATGGCGGGATAGCCCACGACCTTCAGGAATTCCCGGCAGCCCTCCAGATCGTCCACCAGATGATAGCGGGCGGTGGGGATGCCGGCCTTGGCGTAGAACTCCTTCATGCGGGACTTGTGGCGCACCTTGGCCATGTCCTCCGTCTGGAAGCCGCTGGTGATGTGGAAGTCCGTCCGCAGGCGGGCGTCGGTCTCCAGCCAGTACTCGTTGTTGGACTCCAGCCAGTCAATGCGGCCATACTTGAAGATGAAGAAGGCAACAGCACGGTAAACTTCATCATAGTTCTCCAGGCTGCCCACCTTGTAGTATTCCGTCAGGCTGTCCTTCAGGCCGGGCAGCAGCTCGTCATAGGGCTGGTCGCCGATGCCCAGCACGTTCAGCCCATTGTTTTTCAGCTCCCGGCAGAACTGCCAGTAATTGGTGGGGAAGTTGGGGGACATAAAAATGATATTTTTCATGGAACTCTCTCTTTTCTCTGTGAAGTATAGGAGCCGTTCACGCAACAGGCCGGAGCGGCTCAGCCCTCCAGCAGCTTGGGAACGAAGTAGGCCACCTGCTTGTGCCACCAGGGCCAGTCGTGGGCGCAGTCATGGCCCCAGAAGTCCACCCACACGCCGATGCCCTTTTCCCGGCAGATCTGGTTCAGGCGGATGGTGGAGTCGGGAATCTCCCAGGGACCCTGGCCCACGCAGATGATGCCCCGGTTGCGGTTGTACCGGCCGATGTAGGGGTGGTCGGCAGGCATGTTTGCCAGGTAGTCCACCGGGGAGTTCAGGTAGGTCAGCTCGTCATGATAGCCGCCGAAGCCGTACTCCGCCGTGTAAATGCCGCTGAGGGCCAGCATGCCGTCAAAGATGTCCGGGAAGCGGAAGAACAGGTTGGCGGCGTGGGTGGCGCCCAGGCTGCAGCCGAAGGTGATGATGCCGGGACAGCCCTCCCAGCCGTTCCGCCGGTTCACCATGTCCCGGATGAAGGGGACCATCTCGTCGGTGATGTACCGGATCCACTGCTCGTGGCGGCGGATGCGCCAGTAGGGGTCCCCGTCCTTGTTGGACCAGGTTTCCAGGTCCATGGTGTCGATGGAAAAGACCATCACCTGGCCGGACTCGATCCAGGGGGACCAGGTGTCCGTCATGTGAAAGTTCTCAAAGTCAAAGAAACGGCCGTCCTGACAGGGGATGAACAGCACAGGCCGTCCGGCGTGGCCGTAGACCTTGCACTCCATATCCCGGTTCAAAGCGGGACTGTAAAATTTGAAATACTGTGTCTCCATGGGGAATCCCTCCCTGATCGTTTTCTCTCTTTTTATTCCACTCCGTAGAGCAGGGTTTCCATGAAAAAGGGGATCTGCCGCTCCCAGCTGGCCTCGTTGTGGTCGCCGCCGGGGACGATGCGGCAGTCTAGCAGCACCCCCCGCTCCAGCAGCCGGGAGGCCACCCGGCTGAACTGGCGCTTCATATTGCTGTGGAAGGGCAGCTCCCGGGAGCCGTAGTCCATGTAGACCACGGTGTCCGGGGCGATGGGGGCCTCCCGCAGCAGCCGGTCCAGCCGTCCCGTGGCGAACCAGATGGAGGGAGACAGGGCGGCGGCCCGGGAGAAGACGTGGTTGTAGGCCGTCACGGCGTACAGGCTCATGAGTCCGCCCATGGAGCTGCCGGCGATGAAGGTGTGCTCCCGGTCCGGCAGGGTGGGAAACACGGCGTCGATATAAGGTTTGAAGGTGTTCACCAGCCACTCCATGGTGATGCGGCCCAGGCCACGGACGTGGCCCACCTCCGGGTTATCAAAGGTAAAGGGGGAGTATTCCGAGAGGCGGCCGTTGTCGGGGTGGTGGTTGCACTCCACCGCCGCGATGATGACCGGCAGGCCGGTGGCCACCGTGAAGTCCGCCATGCCCCAGCTCTTGCCGTAGGTGGCGTCCTCATCGAAAAAGACGTTGTGGCCGTCGAACATATAGAGGACCGGATAGCGGGCCTCGGGGTCTTCCTCGAAGGCGTCCGGTACGTAGACGTAGGCACTCCGGGGCTCGTCTCCGGTGAGCTCCGGGATGGTGATGCTCCATTTTGTGATCATTGCCAGGTTCCTTTTCTGTTGAATGTTAAAGAGTTTATCACGGCAAAGTGAAAAAGTCAATGCCGCGGAAAAACGATTTCGCGGTGAAAAACCGTCAGGAAGAGCCTTCTCCGCCCGGAAAACGGACAGAGAAGGCTCTGGAATGGTTACCGGGTCTTGGCCTTTTTGGTACGCTTGGGAGCGGGCCGCTCCTTCAGCACGATGGCCGTCCGGGCGGGCAGGTACAGCTCCACGAAGGGCTGACCGTCGAACCGCTTGGTGGGGTAGGGGATATCAGCCACCAGGTCCTGGCCGCCGTATTTGCTGTCGTCGGTGGACAGCTCCAGGGTGTACTCCGCGTCAGTGGGCACCGGCACCAGCACGTTGGTGAGGGACCGGGTGGGGTCGAAGTTGAAGGCGAACAGCAGGCCCTTGCGGTAGAAGACGATCACCTTCTCCGGCCCCTTCAGCAGCTTCAGGTCCGCCATGCGCTGCTGGAAGATGCGGTGGGTTTTGGTGAGCTTCACCATGTCGTGGTCGAAGTCCCCTAGCCACTGGTATTTCAGATAGCCGTTGTCCCGCAGGCTCCACTGGCGGCGGCAGTAGTGGAAGCTCCAACCGTTGCCCTCCCGGGGGAAGTCGATCCACTCCGGATGGCCGAACTCGTTGCCCATGAAGTTCAGGTAGGCCTCGCCGCCCCCCGCCAGGGTGAACAGGCGGATCATCTTGTGCAGGGCGATGGCCCGGTCGATGACGGGATTGTGGCAGGCCTTGTCCATGTCGGTGTACATGGCGGCGTCCGCCAGGCGGAAGATCAGGGTCTTGTCCCCCACCAGGGCCTGGTCGTGGCTCTCCACGTAAGCAACCGTGTTCTCTCCGGGGCGGCGCAGGCACATGTCGCCCCACATCTTGCCAATGTCCCAGTCCTCGTCCCGCTTTTCCTTCACGGTTTTGATCCACATGTCGGGCAGGCCCATGGCCAGCCGGTAGTCAAAGCCGATGCCGCCGTCCTCAATGGGCAGGCACATGCCGGGCATGCCGGACATGTCCTCCGCGATGGTGATGGCGTTGGGGTTCACCTCACGGATCAGCTCATTGGCAAGCTGCAGGTAGGTGATGGCCTCTACGTGGGTGTTCAGGGAGAAGTACTTGTGGTCGTCGTCAAAGCTGGAGCCCAGACCGTGGTCGTGGTACAGCATGGAGGTGACGCCGTCGAACCGGAAGCCGTCGAAGTGGTATTCCGTCATCCAGAATTTCAGGTTGGAGAGCAGGAAATGCAGGACCTCGTCCTTGCTGTAATCAAAGCACTTGGTGCCCCAGGCGGGGTGGTCGCCCTTGCCGCCGCTGTGGAAGAACTGCCATTCCGTGCCGTCAAACATGTTGATGCCCTCGGCGGTGTTCTTCACGGCGTGAGAGTGGACCACATCCAGCAGTACCCGCAGACCCAGCTTGTGGGCCCGGTCCACCAGGTATTTCAGGTCTTCCGGCTTGCCGAACCAGCTGGAGGCGGCGTAGAAGTTGGCCACCTGATAGCCGAAGCTGCCGTAGTAGGGGTGCTCCATGATGGCCATGAGCTGAATGGTGTTGTAGCCGGCCTTCTTGATGCGGGGCAGGGTGTATTTGGCGAACTCCCGGTAGGAGCCCACCTTGCCCTCCTCCTGGGCCATGCCCACGTGGGCCTCGTAGATGTACAGGGACTGGGCGGGCTTGAAGTCCTGGTCCGTCCAGGGAAAGACCTTCCGGTCATCCACCACCTCGGCGCACCAGGTGACGGAATGGGGGTCCTGGACCACCCGGCGGGCATACAGGGGGATATGCTCCGTGCGCTGCATGTTGGCGTCCACCACGGTTTTCACTTTACAGCCGTCCCACAGGGCGTCCTCACCCTCCAGAAACAGCTCCCAGAAGCCGTGCTCCAGCTTTTTCAGAGGGTGGCTGGTCTTGTTCCACTGGTTGAATTCACCGGTGAGGTAGAGCTGGTAGGCGCTGGGCGCCCACTCCCGGTAGAACCAGCCGCCCTTCACATGGTGAAAGCCCAGATAGTTGTGGGCCTGGGCGAAGTCACTGAGGGTGCCGCCCTGGGACAGCAGGCGGTCTTTCGTGCGGCGGTACAGGTCCATCCGCAGGTCAATGTCTCCCGCAAAGGGCTTCAATTGGGGATTCAGTTCCAGAATTCGATACATGGCGTCACCTTTCAGAAAGTCAGAGTGATGTTGGCAAAAATGGTTTGATTTGATTATATCATATCACAACCTGATTGCAACGGCTGAGAACAGGCGCTTTTTGTCAGATGATGCCAAAAATGGGGCCCGCCGGTTTCCCGGCGGGCCTTTTGTGAGGTTGAAAGAGAGGGTCAGGTCTCCATGTGCCGCCCCAGGAAGGCCGCGATGGTCTGGGCCAGCTTGTACTCGGTGTCGCCGGTGACGGGGGTGGTCTCGGTGCCGATGAACAGCACCAGACCCAGCAGGTCGCCCTCCGCCAGAATGGGGGCGGCCACGTGGGTCAGCAGCTTGTCGCTGCTGTCGGAGACGGGGAGGGCCTGCCCCTCGCCGGTGTACTGGTAGATGCGGCGGCCCTCCATGATCTGCTCCAGCTCGGGGGTGATGCGCTTGCCCATCAGCTCCCGTTTGCCGCCGCCTGCCACGGCGATGACCGTGTCCCGGTCTGTCACGGCGCAGATGCTGCCGGTGGAGCGGCTCATAGTGTCGCACAGCTGCCCGGCAAAGTCCTCCATGCCCCCCAGCAGGGAGTATTTCTTGAAAATGACCTCGCCGTCCCGGCTGGTGTAGATCTCCAGAGGGTCGCCCTCCCGGATGCGCATGGTACGGCGGATCTCCTTGGGAATGACGACTCTGCCCAGATCGTCGGCTTGTGTCAAGTAAAACATAAACGGTATATATACGGGATTTTGAAGCGGATACTCATAAAATATTCGAAAAAATACGAATAATTATGCAGTCGGTTCTGCCGAAATTGCCTACCCAATGCGGTATAATAGGACAAACTCGCCAAACCCATTGATTTTAGGCACTTTTTTAGATTGCTTGCTTTTGGGGGTGCGGACGCTGCATATTCTGGAACAGGTCTTCGAACTTCCATCTGATTTCAATTTCATTCGCACTGTGGATTGTAACTCGGTCGATGGCCTCGTACATCTTTTCCAGAGCTTTATCGTTTGGCAGAGATTGGCCTGAGAGATAGTCGGCAATCTGGCGCGACTCCTCCTGCAACCGCTCGAATTCCTGCTTTTTCTCTGCGTAATCAGTTTCAGCCTTTTGGTATTCAGCCCGGAGCTGCGTTTGCTGGTCCGAGAGTGCCGTTTTTCTTTCAACGAATGTTTCCAAATCAATATTGCCGGAATGGTACGCCTCAAAGAGCGCCAGCTTCTGTGTATCACAGGCTGCGATGCTTTTTTCGATGCGTGCCATTTTTTTGATATAGCCATGTGCGTTCAAAGATTTGTTCGCTTCCTCATGCTGCGCAGCTTGTTCATCAAGTAGATCAAGCTGCATCCTGTAGATGGGCAGTAAGACTGCCTCCAGGTCAGTCTTACTGTACCGAGTATGGCTGCAGGCACAATCAGCTTGGTACTTAGGAGTTGGACAACTGAAGTACGCATCCGTTCCATAGGTCTTTTGGAGCTTGCGGCCGCAGTGGCCGCAGAAGAATACCCGATCATTGGAAGGAGGACGCTTCTTGATGGGGGCTGAGGGATTTCTGAGAAGATTATTTGCGGCAGTAAATTCTTCCGAAGAAATGAGTGCTTCATGTGCGTTCTCCGTGATGATCCATTCGTCGGGAGAGGTACGCCGTTGGCTCTTGTCCCTCAAGTGCCGGCTTTCTCTGGTGTGATTGACCATGACACCGGTATATTTCAGGTTGTGCAGGATGTTCAGGACCGTAGTGTGCGACCAGAGCAGTTGCCTGTTCTGACAAGTCGGTTTTATCCTGTGCTGCTTGTATTGCAAAGGCGTCATAATCCTCTGAGCATTGAGTGATTTTGCGACCTCAGAGGTTGACTTTCCTGCGAGAATTGCTCTGAATATCTGCTGCACGACTGGAGCGGTCTGGGGGTCAGGGATCATAAGATGCTTGTCTGTGGGAGATTTCATATAGCCATAGGGGGTGTGGTTCACAAATTTCCCGTTTTCCATTCTCGTGCGCATGGCGCTGCGCACTTTTACAGACAGATCTTTGCTGTATGTGTCGTAAATGAAATTGCGAAATGCAACATCCATACCGCTGGTGATGCCAAGGAAATCATCACTATCATAGCAATCGGTAACAGCGATGAAGCGCACATTCAGAGACGGAAACATCCGGTCGAGATAGTCGCCCACTTCAAGATAGCTTCTGCCAAGTCGCGAGAGGTCCTTCATTACGATACAGGCAACTTCGCCCCTCTTGACGGCAGCAAGCATCTCTTGAAAGCGGGGGCGCTCGAAATTGGTTCCGGTGAAGCCATCGTCAATGTACTCAACGATGGGCAGCTTTGCAAGCTCTGGGTGGTCTGCTACATAGTTTTTGATGATGTTCCGCTGGTTTACGATGGAATAGCTTTGGTCGATCAGCAGATGTGCTTTACCATAGTCCTCCAGAGAGGTACGGGAATAGGCGGCAAGGTGTTGTGTCATACAGCTTCCCTCCTCAATCGTTCGATTTCGCTTGCTAGCAGAGCTTTTTCTTCTTCAAACCGAAATTCAATGGTGACACTTCCGTCTTCGGACATTCGGATCAATGAGATAAAGGCGTCGACGAGGGCCTGGGTCACCTTTTTGGGATTACGAAACTGCTGGATTTTCTTCTCCCAATCTTTCAGTCCAGAGGTCTCACACACGGTCATTGAGCTGGTACCCTTGAGTTCCTGAATCTGCTGTCTCAGAATGGAAAGCTGCCGTTGGTATTTCTCCTTGGCAAATGTATACTCATCAAGGGTGAGCAGGCCGCTTTTCCAGTCATCGTACAGAGAAACAGAAAAGGCCTCTTTACTGGAAAGTTCCTTTTCCAGACGTTTGACTTCCGGGTTTTCCCGTTTTTTTTCCGCAGCCGCTTCGCACTTGGCCAGCAGTCTGTTTAAGACTTCCTGAGAATCAGAGAATAGTTGGAGCTGTGTGGTCAACGCAGTCAGTACGGCAGTGTCAATCACATTGCTGCGGATCGACTTTTTGCAGGAACAGTGCAGTTCTTTATGCTCCTCAAAGGTTGGACAGACGTAGGAGTAGTATCCTTTGCCGCCGCCTTTGGCGATGGAGCGCACCAGTTTGAGCTGTGTTCCGCAGTCTGCGCAGACCAGATGTTTTCGATAAGGGTTGGTTTCTTTGGGCAGGTGTGCGTATTTCCCATAGTTGGATTTGTAGATCGCACTTTGCTCTTCGTTGACGTCCTGAACCGTCTGGAACAGTTCTTCCTCAATGATTGGTTCATGGGTATTGTAGGCGATATCCCATTCGGATTTATCGGTCAGATGAACCGGGATACCTTCATACAGACTGGCTCGACACTTGCCCTGGGCAAGATGGCCGATATAAGCAATGTTTCGGAGCAAATCCTTTAGAGCATGGCGGTTCCAAAGAAGGGAAGAGCCTTTCTTATTGTTGTTGGTAATAATGCCTTGTTCGTAACGATAACGCCCGGGAGACGGAATACCTTGCTCATTGAGCTTGCGTGTGATCGTGCCGTATCCATCGCCAGCGGCGCGCCAAAGATAGATTTGACGGACAACCGGCGCGGTCACAGGATCTACGATCAGCCGATTCTTGTTCTCTGGGTCTTTTTGATACCCATAGGGAGCATAACTTCCAATGTAATCTCCCTTTTGGCGCTTGGCGGCAAGAGAAGAACACGCCTTACGGGAAATATCCTTAGCATAGTAGTCATTGACGATATTTTTCAGTGCTGCGGTAAGCTCTTCCGTGGAGTTCAGGGTCGCGGAGTCATAGCCGTCATTGACGGAAATGAACCGTACCCCCCACTGAGGAAACTCTTTTTCCAGAAGGCTGCCGGCCTCCATATAGTTTCGCCCCAGGCGTGAGAGGTCCTTTACGACAACGCAGTTGATTTTACCTTTCTGAATATCGCTGATCAGTTCTTCCCACGCGGGACGCTCAAAGTTGGTGCCGGAATACCCGTTATCACGATAGAGCTTCACAAATCGGAGATAAGGACGCTCGGCAATATATTTTTCGAGAATGTCCACCTGGCTCTCGATAGAATCGCTGTCAGCTTTTCCGTTGTCCAAGACAGACAAGCGAACATAAATGCCGGTGTTGAAAACCTGCATTTCCGGTACTGACAGAATCTGCGCGTGCTGTGCAGACTTCGCTGGGGATGTCTTTCGAGTTCTTGCCATCAGACGACCTCCCTCAGCTCCGCAAGAGCAACGGACATGGATTTGTCCTGCTCACAAAGAAATTCCATTGCGTGCCGAAGCTGGTCTTTATGGCGCAGCTCCACCTTGATCTGCTTGTCAGGATAGAGGAGAATGCGGTCAACAAGGTTGACGACCAATGGACGGGACAGCTCGGTGATGTTCTGAAAAGCACGAAACTGTGCGATCCAACCATCCTGCGTGCGGATGCCGTCTTCAAGCTCCCGAATTTTTTGACGCAGCACACCGATACTTTTTTCCGCTTCCTGAATGCGTTGAGAAAAGCCTTCTTTGAGCTGCCTCAGATCTTCTCGGTCAATGAGACCCTTGCGGAAATCCTCATAGAGGTTCACTTTCAGATCATTGTTTTTTTCGATGATACCTACCTGGACTTCGATATTCGCTTCCAGTTTCCGAATTTCACGGCGTTCCCATGCGAGCTCTTCGATTTGGGAGAGCGCCTGCTCCATGTTCAGAACAAGACTGATCTGCAGGCGAAGGGAAGCCAACACAGCAGCTTCCAGAGCTTCTTCTGAAATAGTCCGTGCTTCACAGGAGCCGTTTTTGCCGCTGTGTGGGCAACTATAATAGGCATAGCGCTTATTAGCGTGAGAAACGACCTTTCGCTTTGCAAGGGTACCGCAATCACCACAGTAGATCCTGCCGGAGAGTGGATGGACAGCCTCACCGCCCGGAGCACTCCGGCAATCCTCGTTCATCAGACGCTGAACGATATTAAATTCGGCACTGCGGATGATAGCCTCGTGAGTCCCTTCTATGCGCGTCCATTCGCTTTCATCTTTGTAGATGACCTTCTTGACCTTATAGTTTGGGGTAGTCCGGCGACCTTGCACCAGGACACCGCAATAAGTCTCGTTGGTGAGAATTCGCATGACAGCGACCGGGCTCCATTCTGCTTTTCGATGGGTCTTGAAGCTGGTCTTGTATTTACTGCCGCTGGCCTTTTTGTACTCCGAGGGAGCCAGGACGCCCATCTCGTTGAGCTTGGCTGCAATTTTCACCGGACTCAATCCCTCGATTTTCCATCGAAAGATCATCCGCACAATATTGGCTGCAAATTCATCAACGAGCAGTTTGTTTTTATCCTCGGGATCACGAATATAGCCGTAGACAGGGAAGTTTGCGATAAACTCGCCGCGGTGCCGCTTGTTTTCCAGATTGCTGCGGACCTTGATGGAAATATCGCGGCTGTACGAGTCGTTGATGAGGTTTTTGAAGGGAACGATAAGGCTGTCACCGGAGCCGTTTGCCGCAAGACTATCGTAATGATCGTTGATGGCAATAAAACGAACGCCTTTTCTCGGAAACAGCTTCTCAATGTACTGCCCTGCGTCGATATACTCACGACCAAAACGAGACAAATCTTTTACGATAATGCAGTTGATCTCGCCGCGTTCCACGGCCTTCATCATCTCTTGGAAGTTTGGCCTGTCAAAATTTGTTCCGGTGTAGCCATCGTCTACATACTCGGCAACCAGTTCAATGTCAGGGCATTTGCTGACGAAGGAGTGGATCAGATCTCTCTGACTGGTTATACTGTTGCTCTCCCGTTTTCCGGGAGAAAAAGAGAAGTCGCCATCTTCCTTCGACAATCGAAGGTAGTCGGCGGCTTTGAAGATTGTAGTGCTATTAAGCATAAAAACCGCTCCAATCGTATCGTTTGGCCGAGCCAACCGATATGACCGGAGCTTTCGCTGATTTTGTCCGCTATCATCATAACAGAAGCGGCGGATAATGTCCAGTCATACCAAGTTGCCAGATTATCTCAAAATTGAAAGCATGTCAGCGAAGCAGTCGTTCAGGGTTGCGGAAGTATCCGCATAGGCAATATTCACGGTGACCTCTCCGACCTTAAAACGGTAGGGATTTTTTACTTGCCTGACAAAGGAGCGAATCCTTTCTTCCTGCGGCAGATCGCTGCCGATATGAACATCTCGGATGTCTACAAGCTCACCATGCGACATGTGGTTGGTCTGTTCCATTGCGTTCACCTCGCTGGATATTATTTCCTGCCCGTGCTTTCCTTATTCCGCACGGCAGAGAAAAAGAGATGCCTCCCAAGTTACTGGGAAGCATCTCCTTTGTGTCAGCCTAATAATATCATAGCGCCATAAGACACCGCAAGTACAGCAGCTCAGACATTATTCGGACATTTGGTGAAAAAGCGGCCGGGAGGATATGTAGGATCAACCTTTGAAACGTTCGGAATATGCATGACGCACGGTGCGGTAGTAGAGTACGTTTTCTCTGCCAACTGTAGACTGTTCCATACACACATAGATGCCGCCATTGTCCCACATTCCGATCAGGGTACACGCACCGGACACAGCAATGCCGCCGGTATTGGAACTGACCGTAACTTCCCGAAGCCCCAGGTCTTTGGCAAGGGCGCGGAGGAACACCTTTCCCACATTCAGAAAAGTCTTCTTGCTGCCATTGGGCCCGCTTTCTTTCTCGCCGTAGATATAGCCGAGGTCCTGCCCCAGCAGGGTGGCGAGACGACGCATATTGTTTTCCTGCGATTTCATCGACATATCGTTTCCTCCTTCTGAAGATAAAAGAGGGTAAGGAACCGTTTGTTCCCTGCCTCCTGTTCAGACGGCTCACGCCGCGTTTTTCAATTTTTCTTCGGAGCTAGGCAGTTCCATCAGGTGTGCTTCGGTCAGCGGCAACCGCTTCCCAAAGTACGCAAGCAGACGAAATCTGCCGCTGTCCTCTAAAACTCCGCGATACTTCTTATCATAGAGCACGGCACGACCATGCTCCGTCACGCGGGTCTTGCTCTCAACAGTAATCTCACACATAGGCATTCACGCTGCGGGCCGGATGATGCGCTCGGCGGCAAAGTCGAACACGGGTGCATTTTCCTCCGGAGTACCGGGAATCAGCTTGAGGGTGTATCCCTGCTCCCGGGACAGCTTGAACAGGCCGATGATGCGGTTGAGCTCTTCGTCAACCGGTTCCTCATCCTTTGCGGTTTCCTGTTCTTCGGTGGCCATTTCCACCACAGCAGCAGTCTGCTCCACAGAAATTTCCTCCTGCGGATTCTCCGTCTGCTCCTCCTGCACGGGAGTAAACTCTGCGTCCATGACCTCCTGCTTTTTATCCTGTACCGTCAGAGCAGTCCAGAAAGAGCGCAGAACGGAGGCAAGAAGCGTGCCGAGCAAGGAGCGCTTTCGGGGCGGCAGGTTCACGACCTCCTGCGCTTCCACCACGTCGATCTCGCTGATGGCCACTGTCAGCTTGCCAGTCTCCACATAGGCGGCAGACAGGAAGCAGGACACGGCGGCGCTCTCAGAGGCAAAGACCTCTGGAGACTGCACACGCTTGGCAAGCAGGCGCTTGCAGATCACGCTGGCGGCCTCCACATCATCAACGCAGACAGTGTCCGCCTCGACGGTCCCGGCGTTGATGACACCTTTGCCGTTGATACTCTTAGCCTTGATGCCGTAGGTCACATGAAGGTGGCCGTGGACCACCAGATGATCCGTGACCAGCGACTCATAATGGACGGTTTCTCCCTTGGGAATGTAGACGGTTTTCATATTGTATATCTCCTTTTCTTAATTTTCGGGCGGCGTCTGCCTCCCGTTATTCTTTTTCCTGTCAGGCAGCCATTTCTTCTTTGATGCGAACGGGGAGTACCAAAGCGATATCGCCGCGGTCTTCTGCCTCGATCACAATGGGAGAAAAGACTCCGCTGAGCTTTACCTTCACTTCCGGGGCATCCTTGAACTGCTTCAGGGCGTCCAGCATATACCGCAGGTCAAAGCCAAGGGTCAAATCTCCCCGGCCGGACACTGGGATGCTTGTGCGAAATCTTCCGTTGGGCACCGCCATAGTAAGCTGTTCGCCTTCAAAGCGCACATAGGGCTTCATGGAACCGGAAGCGCACTCCTTCAGATAGGTAAGCTCCTTGATGAAATCTGCCGTTTTTGCAGTGACAGTTTCCCGATACTCCTTGGGAACAGCCGCGTCCACATCAAAGGTATCAACACCTTGCCTGCGGACATACAGGCTCACGTCACCGTCTGTGAACAGCACATATCGAGTGCCAACCTGTACAGTGATGTCGTTCTTGCCAAAGACCTTCAGCTGGGCAAGGGAGCTTCCATAGGCCAGAAAGGGCACCGGGAAGGTCAGATCCTTCTGGGTGTCACAGGCCATGCGGTACCCATCCAGAGAAAAGATCCGCTGACCCTTGAACTGCACACAGGTGTTAAAGGGTTTCGTATTCATTCCGGGCTTCATGGTGGCATAGCGTACACGCTCGATGCGCTCCAAAAGCAGTGCGGCATTCGTATGAAATACATGATCCGTTTCGATGGAAATAGGGGAGGGATACTCCTCATCGGCGGATGCGGCATATTCCGCGGCACGCTGGCCACAGAGCATTCGCAGCTTCCGTGAGGCCTTTTGCTTTTCCGTCTGCTCGTAGAGTTCAATGGTCAGCTCACCGTCAAAATGGGCGCAGGCCTTCATGACATCCCTGGTCTTATAGAAGGTGAACACCATATCCTCACCCTCTACTGGGAATTGGGCAGACAGCCACGTTTCCAAATCAGTGGCCGTCAGGGTGCAGATACCACCTTTGACGCTGACGTGGACCTCCTCCAGAATGGGAATGGTGCTCTTTTTCAGTACTCGGCTGACCTTATTCATGGCCTCCGAGAATACCTTTGCGTCCGCAACCATGCTTTTCATGCTGCGTTCCTCCTTGGCTGTTTTTCCAATACCGTCTGCATCCGTATCGTCCTTGTGGAGAAATCGGTCTGAAGGGCCATGTTTTCCCCATGTGTCAAAATGTTGTAGACCATGATCAGGACGGCGGTGGCAGCGGTGACGTTGGCTACGATGCTCTGCGGATCTTCCTGCGCGGCTTCGGCACAGCTCAGCTCGGACGGGAACTTATCCGTGTCCTTGAGCATTTCGGGATGGACGCCGCCGATGGGCTTGCGCATGGTGTGTCCGTTTTTCCGTACGCCGCACACCACCTGTCCGGTATACTTGCCGTTGCCGCTGTCAATGTAGATCAGGTTTTCACTCTGGTAAAAGGCCTGGTGACAGAGCTGGCGGGTCTTGTTATTATCCACGCAGCCAAGCAAGATCACCATTTCCTTCGTCCTTCGGCTGGAATAGGGGTGCAGTTCCCACTCCTTTGGCTCAATCAGCTCCATCAAATCAGGCAGCTTTTCGATGAAGCCCGGAACATACTCCGTTTCCATGCCCAGGACGGTGGAATATCGCTCTGCCAGCACACGGGCCTTGTTTTCGCCCAAATCTGCCGGAACAAAGTTCTGACGGTCCAGATTCTTCGGCTCCACGATGTCGCCGTCGCAGATGATGAAGCGCGCCGGGCGTCCCAGCATGTGGAGCAGGCGGAACACATAAGGAGCCACATAACCTCCCGTACCGCCGGCACCCAGCATGACTACCTTTACCGGGCGGTCCATGGGAAATTTCACAGTCCCACCTCCGCCAGCATATCCAGAAGACCGCGCTTCTTTTCCACAACTTGCTTTTCGTTTTTCTTCCTGCGGATCGTGACCTGCTGCAGCCATTCCTCGGGGAACTGATGCTCCAGCCCTTCAATTACCGTATCCGGATCAATGGGCACAAAGGTATCGCCGCAGAAGATGCGGGCCTTGATGTCGGGATAGAACTTGTCCAGATTGCCCAGTACAAAGTACAGTCCCGTGGAGCGCTCGTCACTGTCGTCCTTGGCGGAGAAGAAGGCGTCCATACTGTTGTGGGAGTGGATGTCTGCATAGCAGATGTACCGCTCCGCATCGTCGTAGGGACAATCGTGGAGGTTGGCCTCAATCTCTACCTTGCAGACACTCTGCTTGGGGACATAGGCGAAAAACTCCTTCTTGACCTTATCCCAGTAGATCAGGGCCAGTGCTTCGTTTTCCTCGCTCTCCGTCATGAAAGCGCGAAAAAAGGCGATGACCTGCCCCATCAAGCTGGCCGGGATCTTCGGCAGAGCCGGGGTGAACCCGGCTCTGACCTCAGAGAAATCGATCACATTGTTTTTGGGGGCGATGAACTCGCCCTGCTCCATTTTGCGAAGCTCATAGATCCTGCCGTCATTAGGCACAGCCTACACTGTTAACTACGCATACGAAAAGAAACGGGCAGTCATCATCATCGACCCGGATACGCTGAGAGTCCTGCCATATACCATCAGCACTCAATAACGATACCGATACCTCCAGCGACAATATTCGGTATTCTGTACAGGACAGCAAATCCTTGGAGCCCATCACCATTTCAATCGTCAATCTTTATCTGCGTAAGCAAATCATTTTCCAGAGACTTTAACTTGTGGGAATTACAAATGAATGCCTCAATAATGAACGCCGTCCTCTCAGCGTATCTGAGAGGACGGTTTTGAATGTTCCAAGCTTTAACGATTACGTCGCTTGCACCTCCCATGTTCGTAAGCGTCAAAGCTAACGGCGTATAGACACCTATGGGATAATAGTGATGGAACGTTTCGCAACGTTCCATCACTATTAACATCAGGGGGGACACGCCATGACATCCACAGAACTGAAACACCAGGCACGGCTGCAGGAATGGGCAGGAGCAATTCAGGATTGCAGAAGCAGCGGATTGTCTGTCCGGCAGTGGTGCAGGGAGAGAGGAACCACACCAACAACGTACTATCGCTGGGAACGAGAGCTGTTGTCCATTGCTGGTTCAACAAAGCCACAGCCAGAAATGCCTGCTGTTGCGTTTACAGAATTACCAGTACCAAAACAGGTGTGCTGCAACGTAGCGGAACGTTCCGCTACACTGCGTATGGACAATGTCAGCATAGACATCTATCCGCAATGCGGCGCCGAGCAGCTGAAAACACTGGTTGAGATCCTCCGCACATGCTGAACGACTTTACCGGGGCAGACAAGGTCTACATCGCCTGCGGCTATACCGATCTGCGCAAAGGTATAGACGGTCTGGCCAGGATGGTCCAACAGCAGTTTGAACTGGACCCCTTCACCAACACACTGTTCCTGTTCTGCGGGAGGCGGAGAGACCGCATCAAGGGGCTGTACTGGGAAAAGGACGGCTTCATTCTTCTGTACAAACGCCTGGAACAGGGGGCATACCAGTGGCCGAGAAGTGAATCCGAGGTGCGTTCACTGACGCCGCAGCAATACCGCTGGCTCATGGAAGGGCTGAAGATTGAGCAGCCGAAGACGCACCGTCCGGTAACGGGATTGGCTGTGCTTTGAGAGGAAGAAACTTGCCTCAAAGCATTGGAAATACTAGCTTTTTCTCGTTACTTGTGCTATAATAATCTTATGGAAAACGAGAAGAAGACTGCCGAAAAACAGGCCGAAACCGTGACCATTTCACGGGCTGAATATGAAGAATTGAAGCTCCAGAACCAATGGCTTCTGGAGCAGCTTGGGCTTGCAAAAAAACGGCAGTTCAGATCTTCCTCCGAACGAATTCAGGAAGGCCTTATGGACCAATTGGGGCTTACGCTCAACGAAGCCGAGGCCTATGCGTATGGAACGAAATCCGCCACTGCAGAGCAGATCGCCGTGAAAGCCCATGTGCGCAAACGGAAGTCCGGCAATGTCTTGGAAGTCGTCCCGGACGGGACACCCACCGAGGTGGTGGAACACCGCCTGCCGGAGAAAGATCTTGTCTGCAAGGTTTGCGGCAGCCAGATGGAGGAGATTGGTAAGGAAGTACATCGAACGCTAAAGATGGAGCCGCCGAAGTTCTGGATTCGTGAGGACGTATACTACACCTATAAGTGCATGAAGTGCGAACGGGAGACTGGCGAGGCCAATCTTGTAAAGTCCCCAAGGGCACCTGCGCTACTGCCCGGCAGTTTTGCTTCCGCAGAGGCTGTGGCGCATATTATGACGCAGAAGTTCGTGATGTACTCGCCTTTGTACCGTCTTCAGCAGGAGTTTAACCGCCAGGGCCTGAAGCTCTCCCGGCAGACCATGTCCAACTGGCTGCTGAATGTCTCGGAGATGTGGCTGCAGCCCATCTACAACGTTCTGCATGAGAAGCTCCGCAAAGAACGGGTGCTGCACGCGGATGAGACCACCCTGCAGGTGCTGAAAGAAGCGGGGCGGCCCTCAACCAGCAAATCCTACATGTGGCTGTACCGGACCAGTGGCTGTGCAGAGCAGGCCATTGTCCTGTATGAGTACCAGTCCACACGGAAAGCGGAGCATGCGGAGAACTTCCTGAAGGGCTTTTCCGGCTGGCTCCATGCGGACGGATACCAGGGCTACCACAGGCTGCCGGAGAATATCCGGGTGGTTGGGTGCTGGGCACACGCACGACGAAAATTTGATGAGGCACTGCAAACGCTGCCCAAAGAAAAGCAGAAGGACTCTCCGGCAGCGATTGGCGAATGCTATTGCTCCCGGCTTTTCAAGCTGGAGGAGGCTTTTGCAGAGCTGACGCCGGAAGAACGGTATGAGAAGCGGCTGGAACAGGAAAAACCTGTTTTAGACGCGCTATTGTCATGGGCAAATGAGATGCAGGCAAAAACAGCGCCGAAATCCGTAATGGGCAGGGCGATCCATTACCTGCTGGAACAGTGGCCGTATCTGATCCGCTATCTGGAGGATGGCCGTCTGGAACTGAGCAACAACCGTGCTGAACGCAGCATAAAGCCATTTGTGATAGGGCGAAAAAACTGGCTCTTCGCCAATACGCCTGGTGGTGCGCAGGCCAGCAGTGTGATCTACAGTCTGATTGAAACGGCGAAAGAAAATGGACTGGATCCGTACCGATACCTGCTCTGGGCCTGCGGAATGCTCCTGCCCTGAGCCAGACAGATGCGGCATGGGCGGAACAGCTCACGCCTGCCAGCGCCCCGGATGAATGCAGAATACCACTAAAATGAAATCATGCCATCCCAACTCCGGGATGGCATGATTTTTATACGCCGGGAGATTTGACGGTTACTAATCGAGAACTAATTTATTGGAAAGCACATAAGCATCCCGCTCACTTTCCTGCTCAAAATGGCAGTAAGCAACGGCATCTTCGGGATTATTTTTGCATGTATCCAGAAAAGAAATCAAGAAGTCAGAGATGTCTTTAGGAATTCCGTATTCTGTCAACAGTTGTATCTGAAGCGTCTCTTTGGTTGTCGGACTTTCTGAAAGCCACCAGAGTTCCAGCAATGCTCTTAATCCATCTTCTGTTTTACAGAGTTCTTCTATCGTTTCATTGCCAAGTGCATCCACCGGTTGATTCAACATAGAATAGAAGCAGGCCGCGGTCATGGTGTCATCATTCAGGGGATATTCCCAAGTAACCTGCTCCAGATTACCAATCAGGCCCAACAAAATGGCAGCACGGTGTTCCATCTCCTCATTGAACGTGGATTCCTGTTCCGGCTCATTGGCGAATTTCAGCGTCAGTTCATAGCACTTTTGAGGAAACAGGCCGCCTTCAGAACGGTAGATGCCATAGAACTTGTATGTGCCAAGTTCGTCCGTTTCCAGTGCAGGCACCATCTGCTCTATGCGTTTCTTGTCCCAATGGTACGCACCTTTCAGACGATACAGGTAAGCGGCAGTATCTTCTTCGGCTGTACGGGTAAAGTCTCTCTGGTTGGTAGCACAAACAAGGGTTGACATAATCACTGCCGTAGCCGCAAGAAACACCACGGTGGGTTTTGCCTTTTTCCAATTTAACATGTTCTTGATGCGGCTTTTAGTATCGCCTTCTCCAAAGGCCAAAGGCGTGCCGGCAATGATCCGGTGGCCAGTAGCAATGCACCTTGTATTGCTATCCGAACCATGGTAAAATTCACATGTAATTGAAAGGGGGTGTTCGTTATATGGTTATGAAAGAGGGAGTAGGTAAGATAATTATGATGGAATGTACAAAAAAGCATGAGCCGGGAAACGGCCCGCTATAGAGAGACGGCGAATCGGATTATATCTCTGTGGCTAGTTTGATTTAAGTTTAGAAAGGAAATGTAAAATGAAACGAGTATTCTCGATTTTCCTATGCATCGCATTATGTTTTGGACTTTGCGTTCCGGTTTTTGCTCATGACATGAACGATGTTTTTGCGACGCAAAGCAATCCTGAGGTTATTACTATTGGCGATGAAGAGTATCGCTATGTTTATGAGGAAACGAGCGACCAGACAGTCGTAACAATGATTGGAGAAGCTACAGCATATCATTTTATTTACAATAAACAAGAAGATATAGCTGAGGTCTATAAATTTAGTACGGATATAGCAACGGCGTCAGCGCAATCCCTCATAGACAATCGTTCTCCTGATTTGGTCATTGATTTTAATGAAGTAAATGATAATGGCGATATTGCTCTACCGTTGAAGTCTAGCATTGCGTTCACATATAGTGAGTATATGGATAAATATTATATGTGTACACGTTACGATGATGACTCGTTCGAATTGCTTTATAATACATCACCAATTGCCTTTGTGCCAGCACACCCAAGTGCGTATATGATCCGGCAGTGCAAAAACTATTATAAAACAATCAATGAACTTGACATGCACATTCCGGATTGGTGGGAAGCATTTCAAGAAGCAGCAGTGGACTATGGCTATGCGCAACTTACGCATCAAATTTTCCAATATAGCGCATTTAAAAGCATCTGTACGATTCTAAATAATAGTGCGACTGATTATGAGCAGAGTCAAGCTTATCTTACAATTGCGGCAGGCCTTATTGCGGCAAAGTTTTCTGCAAAGTGGGTTCCTATAGTGGTAGAAATTACCAGTGTTGCGACACCAATGCTTTGGATTCATGAAGATATTTGGGAAATGGAAAATATCTACACTTACGTTTATGGCGTCTACAACTGATTAGCAAGAAATCTAATATGTGGGACATTAACGAACATAATGATGACTACGATTATACAGAAACCACAAGGAAATTTTTCCGTGTAAGAGTGGTAGTATGCCAACTTTCATTATTGATTGGAGTTATTCTAGGCTTTTTAGGAAACATAATTCAAGAGATGGCTGTCTTGGACTTTGCGTGTACATTCCTGGTTGCTGGTGTTCTCGTTGGGATATTGACACTTTCAAAATGTCCAGTGTGCAAAAAAAGAATTCCAATTATCGGACTTGGCCTGTTCTGGTACAAATGTCCAAGATGCGGCTTCTCTGCTAAATCAAAATCGAAAATCAAAATTGTTTCTGCCGAGAAATATAACTCTAAAACTGCACATATCACATTTAGAGTAAAGGTCTGGAGTACAATCATTTTGCAAGTAATGTTGCTGAGCGTTTTCTTAATACTATGTAACATGAAACAGGAAAACAGACCCCTTGTAGTAGTCATCGCATTTCTTATATTCCTCGAATTCCCCACTATACTTATAAAGTGTCCTGGATGTGGGGACCATCTTATCTTCCAAACCCCCATTTGGAAGTGGCCGTTTTTCAAATGCGCACACTGCGGTTTTTCGGCTAGAGATAAAGGACAACAATAAAAAAGATGGAGAGCAGTCCGATTGAAACGGCGAAAGAGAACCAAGTGGACCCGTACCGATACCTGCTCTGGGTCCTGCGGAATGCTCCTGCCCTGAGCCAGACAGATGCGGCGTGGGCGGAACAACTCACGCCCACCAGTGCTCCGGACGAATGCAGAATACCACCGAAATGAAATCATGCCATCCCAGATCACTCCGGGATGGCATGATTTTTATACGCTGTTAGCTTTGACGGTTACCCATGTTCCTCAAAAATGATGGATCTCCACCTCAGCGCATTCGCGCAAAGGTGGAGATTTTTATGCGCTGCCAGATTTGACGGTTACGTATTAAATAAAAATATGCAGAAAGGCGGGACACTCAACATTAGGTGAATGTTCCGCCTTTTCAGTGGTGCGCCCGGTCTGAGTGAAATCTAACAGGTGAAAGTGCCGAGTGCGCCCGGTGGTGGGAATAGCTTTGGTTTTAGCCAATTAGGCTTCGCTCCGCAACCCCGCCCAAAGTCAGACAGCCACAAGTGCGAAGCCATAATCGCCCCACTGCAGCCAGCAGAAAATGAGGCGCAAAAGAGACCTCAGCCTCTTGGTCAGGTTCATCAGGATCAGAGCCACCCCAATGACGCAGAAGGTCGTCTCCTTCAGATGTGCGGCAATGCGGCCTAATCCATAGGCCGTTTTGCCGGTTCCGAAGACGCCTTCGACTTCGTTGCGGTCACAGATATCCTGATATTCCTGGGCTCTGGCTTGTTTCGTCAGTGTTCGGTCCTTGGGTGGCTTACCCAGCGCGGGCCCTGTCAGCCGGATGCCTCGTTCTTTACAATATGCTAATGTCTGGCGGTTCCGATAGAGTTTGTCGGCCAGGATTCGTGCGGGATACCTTCCATAGCGCGCCCGGTATCCTTCCACTGCGTGGTAGAAGTCCTCGGCCTCGTTATAGGGTTCAAAATCCAGACGCTCAATCCGAATGTAGCCGTCAACCAAACTGATGTGGAGTTTGGCGCCAAACTCTGTATTTGCATGGGCCTTTCCCCGTACAATCGGCCTAACCCATGGCTGCGGCAGACTGACGATCCGCCTTGGGATGCTGTGAGTGCCGGTTTCAAACATGATGCGCTGCTGTTCATATACTGTCGTCATCAGGTTCATACAGTCCTTTTGGGCCTGCGTCAATACGATGCCGCTTTGCACATATTCGACAATGTATCTCACATCTCTGCGAATGTACTGAAGCTGTTTCCGAATCGCCTTCCGAATTACCTGTGTGCCGCGCTTTTTCCGCTTTACCAGATTCAGATAGTCTTTTCGGGCCCGTTTTCGATACGTTCTGGCCTTCTTCAGCCCGTAGCTGTCACACACTTGGTCTATGACGCACTCAAGCTGTTCTCTCACACCGTTCAGCAACTCGATATCCTGTGGATACGCAATATCTGCCGGGCAGCATGTGGCATCCATGGTTAGCGTACCCCCATTGGGTGGATCCCGATCATCATCATTCCGGTCAGAGTTTCCCGCATCATCCGGCTTGGGAATGGTGTCTTCCAAAATTTCGGCAATGTCTTCCGGGCTGAACCGCTTTCGAAATGCCACCATTGTGGATGCTCCAAAGGGGCAACTGCTTCCGTATTCCTTCATGCCGATGAAATACTGCAGATATGGGTTCTCACTGATGTGCTTGACAACCCACTCATCGCTGCATTTCAAACGCTGTTTGATCAGCAGAGCGCCAAAGGCCATCCTCGCCGGGTGCGCGGGGTGCCCATTATTCACAAACTGCGCTGCGTACCGCAGTTCCACGGTGTCCCAGGGAACCAGAGACGCCAGCTTCACCCAATCATTCTCTGGGTTCAGGGTTCCATACGGGAATACGAAATCCTCTATCCGCAGCTGGCTGTTGTCCTTATACATGTACTCCACCATCCCAAATGCAAGCTTTTTGCGGGTTATTCTCGGGTTTCCCTTTCTCTTATTATATCATATTTCTTCCGTTTTTCCTTGTATTTCAATGGTTTTGGGGTTGTGGAGTGAAGTCCAATTAGGCCCAGCCATAGATTGTCTTAGTCCATTCAAAAGATGTTGATGAATCTGCAACATAAATGTTGGTGCTAATATCCATAGATTCGAAATAATTTCGCCAAGGATTCCAAATTGAATAAACATTGCTACTTATGTTATATCCACGCATAACCAACGCATGTCCAAAAAGCGGGTTACCGTCTGTACTGTGCAAGAAAATAGGCCTATCCGCATCGATTTCTGCGTATGGAGAGATCGTTCTTGCAATATAACGTGGATGCAAGCCGAACTGGTAACCAGCATCAACAACTTGCGCTTGAGTTAAGTAACTATCATCAGTTAAGACCGAATAATACATTTCCATGATGTCACGAGCTTTTGGGTACTGATTATTTCCTGTGCAATAGCGAATAATCATAGATGACGCATAGGCGTAACACCATTGGTTATTTCCCTGCGTTTCGATTATGTTACAATCCAGATATTTGCTAATTGTATATGGCATAATCAGCTCTTCTGTTGATGCCGAATCTAAAGTGTCTGTCAAAGCAACAACATTTAAATTTGAAGGAGTCACCTCAATTCCCATCGGAGGTTCGCCTTTTGGTGATGGAACTAATACGTTTACGTCGTTATCAATCCGTTCCATGACGTTGTCATTATCCATATAAAGGAATACAGGGCTACTCAGTTCGGTATCCTCCATCAATGCATTCAGTTCGCCTACCAAATAGAGCGACATGATTCCTGCATATATAGTATCTCCATCGTCTGTACTTTGAACATAGTCAGGGTAAACTCTGAATGTTGCAATTACTTTGCCATCAGAAATAATTGGGAAATAGTAAACAGGTAAATCCGATACATCGGAAGGAATCTCGAAAGGCGTTCCCAAAGAAACAGTATTGGACACACTTAAATCGCCACTTTCTATATACGCGCTTAAGTGCCGCAAATATGCGTTCTCAGCATATTCAATTGCTTCTTGAGGGCACTCGGCAGAATAGATGCGTAAAAGAATGTCATCGGAGTCCTTTGGTGTCATGAAGGTTGCATTTGCGCTGATGGAAAGCAACATGACCGTTGCCATTATAAAAGCAAATATTTTTTTTATAGAACGCTCCTAGTCAGAATATTTGTAGTATCTTTGCCAGCCATTGTCAGTCTCAACTATGATGTCTCCATTTCTAAGCAAATAAATATCAGAACCTTTGGCGGCGCGGTTTGCTTGAAAATTTTGCGAAGGGGTTTTATTCGGTGATACTGTCCCCTCAATCTCCCCCAAATACTTGGCATCTTCCGGGATATCATTTATTGTCGTTGCCCCAACAACATAGAGCGTGTTGTCTATCAAGATTGATGGTGGACGAGTTGGCCTTGGCAGAAAGCAAAAGTAATGCACTGAAAAAAAGAAGTGCAACTACAACTAAAACACCAATGCTACTGCCCAATACTTTTTTTATGCAGCTGAAAAAATCGTCCAGTCCCGGCATCATATTGTTTCCTCGACTATTTCTCAAAAAATATCATAACCCAGCGGATATTATCTGCTTGTTACTCTTTCTGCTTTTGGTTGTTATGTTTTTTCGTTTACAATGCAAGGTGAAGTCCCTCTGTTAGTGCCGGGATAAAATCCCTAACGGTTAAAATCTTCCGGCGTTAACAATCCTTCCCTTAAACAATTTACTATATCCCGCAGAAGTCTAAACGCCGTCAGCTTAGATAATTACGTCTGGTGAGATGGCCCATCTCACTAGACTCTAACAATCTTACCAAATGAATTCGCCACAGAATGGGCAATAATGCGGAATTCCCGGAATATAGACTCGATGCTGTACCCAATTCATTCCACAACGGGGGCAACGAAAGAAAACTAGAGTTTGCAGAAACCCTATGGCCATAATACCTATGCCCACAGCAGCCAGAGACTTATCGATTTTCAACAAATAAGAAATGGATATTAGGATAAATCCAATCAAATATAATACCCACATAATCAAATAGCTTTTCTTATAGTCCACTGAGCATATGCCCCCATTTCATGCCATAGATAGAGTTCAGTTATACCAATTATATACGTATGTATAAATGCTAATCAAATTATCTACATTTTCTTTTACACAGGCCTGTTTAAACACATAGTCTGCAAAAAGCATCAAATCAGGAAACCACTTCCATCCAGTATAGGCAGCAACTGCAGCGGTAGCGATTGTTTCATAGGCCTCAACATCTTCTTCATCTGTTGCAGAATCATTAAAAATTGTGCAAATTGCTTCAAAAAAACTCGGTGAGAAATGTGGCACTGCATGCTCAGCTGCCGCCGCTTCGATATAGTCTACTAAAGAAACAAGATTTCTGTCAAGCTCCTTTAAATTTGTGTAATAGTTTTTACAGTAGTTTCGAATAGTAACATTCGGCCCCTGTTCCGTATATGCCTTTGGATTCCTGTTGCACAGGAGTTCATAGGAGTCATCATCCCAATAAACATAGAAATAAGCTCCTTTTGCTGTGTTACTCGCATAATATGTGATTGCCGATGCTGATCCCTGAGCCATGAGACAAAGATCGTAATTATTGAGGTCAATCACCTTGTATGGAGAAGCGCAAGCGTTTACGGAGCATGAAGCAGGAGAAGAAACAGACTCATCCCTAAAAATAGTAATCTTCCCGCTTTCCATGTCATAAACGGCTCGGTAGCTCTTTGCTTCGCCGATGAGTGTGACAGTACGAGAGGTGTCATTCTCCTCCATGCACATCATATATTCAGTATTACCGAAAGACACCGGCTTTCCTTTATCATTAGGAGATGTGGCGAATGCAGGAACACATAATGTGGTGATTATTAAGATACACATTACTAAACCAATGATACTTCTTTTCATTTTTTTCATATAAACTGCCTTTCTTTGCCAGTTTCTTTAAGGCTGATTTCATAACAAACTCCTTTCCTTTTAAAGAAGCTCCTCAGCAATATAAAAATAACTCTCGGTTTTAATAATCACCAAGCTGCTTCCATCTTGTTGCTGATAGTGTATCCAGTAATTTTGAGCCGTTGAACAATGGTATTCTTCAGGGATATCTAACGCTTGATATAGTCTAGATAAAAATGCATTAACATCATTGTCTTCTCCAAACCCTTGTGTAATGCTGATTTTTTCTTTTTTCTCTGCTTTGGATTGCACTATTGTGTTTCCTGAATTTTCTTTATATATGTGATATCTCCACCCCTCTCCACGCGCATCATGATTTGATTCAGCGTAGAATACTTCAGGACTACGTGTATTGATTTGTATTCCCCAGTTTAATTCATATGTACCAATTTGCTCAGTAGAATTGTCTTTTGTAAAAATGAATTTCACATCGAACGCGTTCAGCATCCATGTGAGAATCATTAATACACTAAACAGAAGTGTTAGTGTGACAAAAAAAATATCAACTATCCTTTGACGCCACATAGTATAGTCCTCGAAATACATTTTTTCGGGGGGATGGGAAGGCACTTTAAAAATAATTCTATTTTATCATTTTATCATTTCAACTAGAGATACGCTCTCGGCAATATGCAATATGTCGATTTCGTTGAGAGCAGCCATTAACGTAAATTGAAGGTTTCTTTCAGCATCAATCCAAGTCAGGATACTTCTTGTATTTTCCCAGTCGTCTGCCAAAAATAGTTGGCCTTCCAAACCATTCACCGTCACTGAAAGGACTTCGCTGTCCTCTGTCACAAAATCAGATGCTCCGCCTTGTGACATATAGGTATAATCGAAAATAATTTTCTGATCATTTTCCTTATTAGGATTGTAAAAAGTAAACGAGATATATTCCGGCCACTCTATCCGTTTGCTCTCGTCTTCAATATATCCCTCCGGTAAATCCGTAATCTCATACTGCGGCATCTCATCAGTAATCTGTTCTCCCGAATACCGATATGTGATATGTGTCTCATACCACTCCGTAACCCAACGGATCACCGCAGCACGCACTGTCGGACTAACCGCCATAAGGCTTCCCAAACTCAAAGAGAACACGAGAAGGATCACGGCGACCTTTTGAATTACTTTTTTCCATATCGGTCGTGCCCGTTTGCGTGCCCACTTCAGTGGGTCCGCCAGCATCGCCGTCATTTGCCGCTGATACCTGGGCGTCGGTTCAAAAGACAGTTCATTCCCAGTGGCACCTTCTAAATTAAGTTTCAGAGAATCCAGCAAGACTCTCCGCATCAATGTGTCCAGTTCCTGATCTGTCATACGTGGAACCCCTCCTTTTCCGCAATCTCCCGAAGCAACGCACGGCCACGGGAAAACCGTGTGTTGACCGCTGATTCTGAAATATCAAAGGGAAATAATAACAGCCAACATCAATACAAAACTAAATACCCGTTTCCTCACTGTGTGCCTCCTGTCATCATTCACATTTATCTATCTGCATAGTCAATTATGATTTTTTTACATACTGGGCAATTATACGCAATGACACATGGCGCTGCAAATCCTTCACTCTCAGATAGCACAACCGCTCCGGCATTGGTAAAGTTATAGTGTGTAAATAACTTTAATTTTTTTGGTGTCCAACTGATTGGTTTTGAATTCTGCATAAACCCAGACAACATTTCTTGATTACAATACGGACACTTCATTTTTGCCCTCCGTATAATGGTTTCTTATTGCGTTCTCCAAATTTATATGAGCCACAGGTATAAATGCCCACAAATTAGCAGCCATCTCCAGCATTGCCATCATAGGAGACGAAGGTTGGTTCTGGCCCTGTTGCTCCAGCGTTCATATAGAGGCAATATACTACAACTGCCGTAGCCATAACCTTTCGTAAGGCCTTACACGTATTAGTCCCAGACCTCTCACTGGCTCTTACCATTCTATTGGAATTTCATCTGTTCTTACGTCGTTCCAATCTTCGCTTTCTACCTCATTAAAATCCACTTTATCTGGTCTTTTACGAACTGTAATTACACCGATTATGATGGCTACAGCAGCGTATGCTGATCCTTTTTCAGTTACTTCTTAATATTTTTAACAATATAAACTATAGCAAAACTGTAAAACAACAACTCTACAACTTCCTTAACTACGCGCACTATATTCAAAAGCGGAATATATTCTAATATTTCCATACTCTCATCACCTCTGATTAACGAAAAATCTACCAGAGAGGGTATGATCCGTAGTATATGTGATAGCCACACCTGTTGTAGGTTCAGTGTATTTAACAATTAGTGTTCCGTAAACATCATATTCAATAGCGGTATCTTGTTCCCCGTTATAGTCTGCAATCTTCACATCGTAATCCGTCTGAGTCCATGACTCAAAGTTAATACCCAGTTGATATTGCCTGCTCGTACAATTGTTGACACTCATAAATCTATCATACTGAGCATCAATCGTCGTATTAATGCTTACCTGAATCTCTGCAGCACCATAAAGAAGTCCATTATTGACGCTTCTATTTTCAATTCGATGGATACTTTTAAACGTCTTGTCATATGGCATAACTGATGCCGGGTTCGCTTCATTAAGAGTTCCTGTAATAGATTCCGTCTCAGTATTATATGAAACAAACCGACCTGTCATTTCATCGAAATTCTCAATTGAGGCTAATTCAGCTCTAACTCTTACCACCTCTTCTTCAAGCATCTTCTCTGTATATACAAACGTAGGATCAATGTTTTCAACCTCAATCCGAATATTGTATTTTTCATATTCCTTGGCAATTTCAGCGTAAAATTTTTCTGCTGAAATTGTGTTTTCCTGCATGTCCGCTGCATATGCAGGCAGGGATATTGTCAAACATACCGTAAAGGCCATGAACAACGTAATAAGTTTCTTTTTCATTAAGCTACACTCCTATTCATTGTTAGCTATTTCCGCTTTTTAATATCGCACAAATCCGGAGACTTTTACAGTCTTACAAGTCCCGTCATTGCAGTTCAAGAACTACGTCAGAGATGTTCTTTCCGACGCCCGCCACCTCCACAGTATAGCGAAAGATCCGATTTAGAGGAGATTCACGGTTCTTCATGATTCCCAACTATTACCTCCTAGTTTATACGCAGTTAACTATCAGAAATGGGCCCATAAGATTGGAACTTTTTAGACAGCACCTCCTAATAAACCCCGAGGGGATATCCCCTCGGGGTCTGCATATATGCAGACCCCGTCATAACTTTGTCAAACACTTTTCCTCGGTTACGGGCAGGTTGCTGTGGTAGAGACAGCCGGTTTCGATACTCCGTTGACGGAATATGTCAGTTTGAGAGTATAGCTCTTGCCACTCTTTACCTTGCTCTCGCCGTATACGGAAACGCTGTCAATGCCAGAGTTGCTCCAAGAGTCCACATATGTGCTCCCCTGATAAAGGGTCAGCGTTGCCTTTACCTCATCGTCTGAATGATCACCATAACAAACCGCAGTACAGATTGCTGTTGTATTACTGAAAGAAATGCGAGGTTTTGCAGCAATTCCACGCAGTTCTGCCGCTTGGGAACCTATGGACAGTACCAAGGCTGTTAATGCGACCAATGTGAGTATACGTCTTTTCAAATAATTCACCCCCTTCTGCATTTTTTGCCAGGCATCGCCTGTTTCTACTGAGTAAATGCAGAAGGGGGTACTATTCTCACAAGATCTTTAAAAATAATTCTATTTTGTCATTTTAACCAAAGATACGCTCTCGGCAATATTCAATATGTCGGTTTCGTTGAGAGCAGCCATTAACGTAAATTGAAGGTTTCTTTCAGCATCAATCCAAGTCAGGGTGCTTCTCGTGTTTTCCCAATCTTTCTCTAAAAATAGTTGGCCCTCCAAATCATTCACTGTCACCGAAATGACCTCGGTGTCCTCTGTCACAAAATCAGATGCTCCGCCTTGTGACATATAGGCATAATCGAAAATAATTCTTTGATCATTTTCCTTATTAGGATTGTAAAAAGTAAACGAGATATATTCCGGCCACTCTATCCGTTTGCTCTCGTCTTCAATATATCCCTCCGGTAAATCCGTGATCTCATACTGCGGCATCTCATCAGTAATCTGTTCTCCCGAATACCGATATGTGATATGTGTCTCATACCACTCCGTAACCCAACGGATCACTGCTGCTCGTACCGTTGGGCTAACAGCCATCATGCTACCAAAACTGAGCAACGCGATCAACAGTATAACCGCTATCTTTTGAACAGCCGCTTTCCAGACAGGCTTTGTTTTGTTTCGCAGCCATTTGATTGGATCATTCAGCATATCTCTCATCTGGCGTTTATGTTTTCGCGACGGAACAAACGGGTCGGCTTCTTCCTTTTCAAACGCCTCGTCGATCCGCAGGGAGTCCAGCAAAACATGGCGCATCATTCTATCCAGTTCATTATCTGTCATGTATGGAATCCCTCCTTTTCCGCAAGCTCACGCAGCAACAAACGGCCACGTGAAATACGGGTATTGACTGCCGACTCTGATATCCCCAAATGCTGTGCAATTTCCTTTCCAGAATAATCCAACAATAGCTTCATCTCTAACGCAGCGCGGTATGTCTCAGGAATCCTTCCAAATAGCTTCACAACATCGTCGTAACAGGATATCATCTGCGCGTCTCCGACTATTGCATCCCAATCCTCAAACGGGACAGTCTTTTGCTTCTTCCTCAAGATCATATATGCTTCATTCTTCACTATGGAAATGCACCAGTAAGGCAATTCGTCACAAGGAATCTCATAAACTTTTTCAAAATGCCGAATAATCTGAATATATGTATTTTGCACAGCATCTTCGGCATCCTGTTGATTCTTCAACAGCCGCATAGCATTCTGTTCGATCCGCTCATTACATTGCTCGTATAATAAAGTAAACCTTGTCCGGTCTTCCTCAGTCTCCAGCAGTGCCAAAAACAGTGATAACACGAGATTTTCACCTTCCATCATATCCCTATAATATAAAGTGATTCTATCACAGGGCATTCTATATAGCAAATCGTAAGGCTAAGATGCAAATCGAATAGACGAGTAGCGTAGCTCGCCCACTTAACGCACGAAAAAACGCCCCACACAGCCGGTCAGGTAATTTAACCGACTATGCGGGGCATTGCTCAACTTGCTCATGATCTTGCCGTACATCTGGAGTTTTTCCGCATCATAACGCTGGGCCAACAACGACTTGACATGCTGGATTATTATGCGTTTCATGCTCTATTTTCAATATAAATGAGAAAAAAGCAGCCGGAAAGCAGGCTGGAACTCTGACCATTTTGTGGGCTGAATACGAGAAAATATTATGTAAGAAAACCGCCTCCTTTTGCATTTATATAGTAAGAGCATAGATTTCTACTTTGGGACGCGAAAGGAGATGACTTATGAGAAACGCATATTAGAAACATCTGCTCTATGCGCCCATGATAAAACGATCAATTAGAAAGGAAGGAGTACAAGGTTGAAACACTCAAAATAGGCCGCAAATAAGGGGAAAATGAAAAAAGCGCACAAAAACTAAGCCCAGCACCTGGACTGCTTTTGCACGCTATTCCGTCTCGGTTGAAGAATAGGCCGAGGCGTTTGCCACTACACCTGCATGTCGGGCGTAAAATCGACGGTGAATCCAACGCCAAACACCGGGAGGTCACTATTCTTTAACAATTATATCGTGCTGTGCTGCATAGGTCAAGCGGGTTTCATGTCCCTTTGGTACCTTGGAGCGCAGCGGAAAGGAATGGTCATATATATGACGAAGAAACTATGTAGCATTATTTTGGTCATCGTATTATCTGTGACTTTTTGCCTCCCCGCATCCGCAGCACCTCCTTTCGCGGAAGCAGAACCAAGTGAGCAGGCAGAAACACTTTTTGTAGCGACCTGTATTAATAGTGACAAACGCTTTTCCGCTAGCTTGGACTACGGAGTAACCGCATCTGCTTTGCAGGCAACAAAGGAAAAGCAGAGTGAATATGGCTATTTGCTAAATGTTCTTAATAATGCAGAAGTAATTTATGAAAACAAAGAACTCGGCATAAAGAATTACGATCTTGATATTGCAAAATGCATCCCTATTCCTAATGCCTCTCAGATCGTCGAAGTGGGCATGAGTAATGGTGCAATTTGCATTTCGTATCATGCGAAGAATGGAGAGTTCGTGATTCTAGAATATTATCCTGACGAGACTGTAAATACATACGTTGGGCAGGCAATGAATACGGACAGTGTGCGAGAAGCCTCTCCTGTAACAATTTATAATGGAAAATCAGAAGCTGTAACTGAACTTGTGTTTACAAATGTAGATGCCGATCAAACAAGAGCTTCTGAAAAAACAGTAGATTTTCCCTCCCCTGTTGACTGTGGATTTGAAGATACCGGGGCAGCAGGCGTGGTGGAAACGACACAGCGAGCATACATTTCTAATCTGCAACAGGATCTGTATGTGCGCGTTGTACGGTATAACAGCGAATACCGGAGAGACCGTACTGGTTGGCTAACATACGGAGCAACTGTTGCTGTTTCAGTTATCGCTGCTGCATATTCCTTCCCAACGCTTGGCCTCGCTTCCTTCCTTTCGTACGCAGGCGTGGCTTTAACAGGAGTTGACGTAACTGCCAAACTTTTAGAGGCAATTAGACTGCCTCGATATCCTGACTATAGATCCTTGGAAGGAAAGTTTGGAGACATCTATGACACAACTGTTTATCATTGCTATTGCAGAGTTTATGACAATACGGGTGGAAGCGAGTACATCAGTGGTGTCAATGCAAGCGGTAATTTCACCTATGTAAAGCGCGGATATACTGGAATCAAAACAAATGCAGAAGTAATCGAGAGAACGGCGCATATGTTTAATACATGTATTGCAACAGACGGAAATAATACCATGTATTTCCCTGCAGATTGGGGTTAATATGCGCTGTCCCTACTGTAAGGATCCCATGGAGGAAGGCTGTGTTCAGGGCCCACGCGGAATATATTGGTCGGAAAAGCCGTCAAAATTTATTCCTCCATACAAGAAGAACACCATGCCATTGTCAGAGGAAACATTTCTCACAATACCTACAATTCGTGCTCACCGTTGTCAGAAATGCGAAATAATTATTCTTTGCAGCAAAGAAAAACAGGTGTACTGGTAAAGGTTCCCAGCGATTTGCTGCGGGTAAGCCTTCTGCATTATTTCCTGCCACAAAGCAAAAGCAGATGCTAGAACCTTTTTGGCTGATACCAGCGGCGATCTCTATTCCACAAATAATTCGGCTAAAAGCGGAAATATCAGAAATTCTCTTGTCTCGAATGATATTGACGAGCTCTTCCCTCGAACCATCGCATGGGATCTTGAGGATTTAGACTTATTGACGCACACCGCCCGTTAATTCCTATCCAAGGGACTGCCTCTAAATAGATTTTTCCCAGAAGACAACCATTAAAAAGTTCCGGAAACTTGCTGGATTTGTAAGTTCCCGGAACTTTCTTTGCGCGGCTTTACGTGAAAATGGAATAAAATTCCTGTTTGAGATAGCACCTTGGACTATAATAAGATCGGAGATCATGATGAAAAATCCATTTTACTGGTTCTGAAGATCATCTATTGAAATGTTGCGAGGCGCCAGGGTTTTTAGCAATGGAAAAGCGTAGAGAGCATCATTAGAAGTAAACAAAAGGATCTGGTGCACAGCACACGCTTCCATCAGATCTTTTTTCAGAAACAAAAGCTCTTGGCATTTTGGTTTACAACATATTGACTATGAAGCGTAGCATACGCCCGCTGGACAAACGAAAAAACGCCCCACACAGCCGGTCAGAAAACTGACCAGCCATGTGGGGCGTTGCTCATTTACCACTTGCTCATGATTTTTACGTACATCCGGAGTTTCCTTCTCAAAACGCTAGGCTAACAACGACTTGACATACTGGATTATTATGCGTTTCATGCTCTATTTTCAATATAAATGAGAAAAAAGCAGCCGAAAAGCAGGCTGGAACTCTGACCATTTTGTGGGCTGAATACGAGAAAATATTATGTAAGAAAACCGCCTCCTTTTGCATTTATATAGTAAGAGCATAGATTTCTACTTTGGGATGCGAAAGGAGATGACTTATGAGAAACGCATATTAGAAACATCTGCTCTATGCGCCCATATCTTATTATAGACACTTGCCTTGGCTTGTATGAAAATCAATCTGAAAGGACGAACAATACATATGAAAAAGCGAATCTGCTCACTAATGTTAGCAGGAATTATGATTCTGACAATTCCTGCATCTGCAACTGAATGTATCGAGGCTGCCAACACTGAAAACACTAAAGAGGTTGTTTTGGGAACTGTTGTTACAAAGGAGTTTGATGCTTTTCAGCAACTTGCAAATATTCCTGAACAACAGTTGTTGGCTGAAGGTTATAGTGAACAAGAAATCAACGAACTTAAGTCCTTTTCTTATGAAGATGCTCTCTATGAAAGAGCTCAGTTGCCAGAAGAGACTCTCTTGAGCTATGGTTATACACAAGATGAAATTGCTATTCTGAAGGAGTATAATGGTGAAACAATTACAGAAGAATCAGCGGTATATTCCCTATCTGCAGAGTTAACCTCTCGGCTGACCCTGACATATGCGAATTCTCGCGAATACATGCTGCATTATGATTGGTCATGGGATGGTCTACCTCTTAATACGGATATGACAGAGACTGCTGCGATTCGATGGAAGGGCGTAGACGTCAATGGACATGAAGTAGATATGTCGGCAGAAAATGCATACGCAGTCCTGAAATATTATTATCCGCCCGATGCGCTGGCACGCACCAGAACAGTGAGAAATCCTAGCAGCTATTTTACAAGCTATCAGGATTTTAATACGATTCAGTGTAAATTCAAAATGCTAGATAGTGATCTAAACTATGTAAAGAACGGTGCACTTTGGGCAACTATTTCCGTTGACGACGCAGTTACAAACGAAACGGTATATATCAAAGTAAGCGGGCTTTATGGCCATGGAAGTGTTTCTGCTAGCCCCTCAATATCTGTTAGTGGTGATGTGAGTTTAAGCTTCACGGGTACGACTTTGGATCTCGCTCCTCAGAGTTACAAAATCTATGCAGATGGTTCCCGTGAGCAGCTATGATGATTAGCATACTTTGGGGGCTATGGCTCATTCAAATATGTACCGTCTGGCTGTGGCCTGGGGTTCTCATGTTTAATGCGCTCAAATTAGCTTGGATGATTCGTGATAACAAAAAAGAGGGATATCGTTTATCGGCAATTCTGTGCATGATATCTATCTTCATGTTAGCGAGTTTCCCGATGATTTCTATTATATTAGACAAGTGATTTTTCATAAGCGCATTGATCCATCTGCTTGAAATTTCACCGAAGGTTCAATTCTGCGCGAGCACACGGATACCGGCGTTCAAATGGATAAGGTTTTCGTCAATTGATGCAGTTTCACCGAATAATATTCAGATGATTAGTGAGACAGATCATTTCATCCGGCTCTGGAAAGATGTCAATGGTGATGATTACCCTTTGATACAATTGATACAATAATGTGAGGACAGCAAGTGAGATCCCTGCACCGGAGAATTCCAGCGCAGGGATTTCGTTTTTTTCACCACTTGCTCATGATCTTGCCGTACATCTGGAGCTTTTCCTCCTCATAACGCTGGACCAGAAGCATGACGTTCTCTCCCACCATGAAGTCCGAGTCCTCATGCTGGTAGGAGTAGTTGCACATACAGGTCACACCGTCCGGGAGATTGCAGAATACACCGCCGCCGTATTTGCCGGCGATAACTGCAAGGCGCCGGGCGCCGACGGGGTGGCGCTGCTGTGCGCCATAGAAGGGATTGACCTCCGTGTCTTTGATGGAGATGACCAGTTCATCCTTGTCCGGGTCATAGACCTTTACGATGCAATCCAGTTCCATGCCCGGATGATACTCGTTGCGAAGATCCGGAATAGACACATAGCGCATCTCCCGCTGCGTGATGTCCAGATCGTGGCCGTAACACTCAGCAAGGCAGCGCCGGGGGCCAACTGCCAGAAGGCGGCACTTGATGCGTGCACCGACGCGGTGCAAATCATCCCGGTGGGCAAAGAAATACCGCTGACTGCGGTTGGCAAGCCTACGGGAGCCGATGGCAAAGTTGCTTTCCCTGTCCACTTTGATGATGATGTAGTCGATGACAGATCCCACGATGTTCTGCATGACATAGTCAGGCCGCTCCTGCCCCTGCTCCCACATTTCAGAGGCGGGTATCACGATACGGACACGGTAGGGCACCACAATGGCGCAGAACATGGTCTGCTTCTCCATGGCACCGGTCTTTGGATTCCGGACAAAGACGGAAAGCGGGTCTACGCCAATGACGGTGCCACTTAGGGCGCTGCGGCCGCGGTAAGAGGCGTAAATGGAGTTCCACTCCTGCCGCTCCTCCGGCGTCAAGTTTCTGTCCAGTTCATTGAACTTCAGTTCAAAGAATTTCTGGCGGTCGCTTTTCGTCGGACTCTTCGGTACCTCCTGAACCGGAGCAGGTTCGGATTCCTTGATTTCCTCCTGAAAGCCCCAGTCATCTTCGCCCTTGTCGGGGACTGGTGCAGGTGCTTCCGGCTTCTCGGACAGATCCACTTCATAGCACTCAGCGGGAAGTCCTTCCTGTAAAGGCAAACCCTCTGCCACAGGCTGTTGGGTATCCATGTTCAAAGGATTGTCCGACTGCGGTTCGGTTTCCAGCTCGGCAGTATTCTGCTGCTGCTCCACAGCTGAGCTGTCGGCGCCACGTTCAGGCTCGGAGAGAATCTCGCCGTTGGGCGGTTGAACGGTTTCCAACGACCTGGATTCCTGCATGGGGTCTACTTCGGTGGTGGGGTTCTGATTCATTTCCTCTTCGGGGGTTGTCTTTTTTCTTGCCATGATACTGACCTCCTGATTTCAATTATTATGGCTCGCTGGAGCCAAAAAAGCGGTGTGTACCATCTGGTTGACGCTGGGCAAAGAACTGGTGCTTTGGGATCGGCCCGATGCGCTCAGCGTCAATACCGTCTGCGATCCAGATCAGCCGTTCGCCCTTCATGCGCGTGGTGGTGGCGATCCGTGCAGGTATGTCCATCCAAGCCACGCTGAAAAGACGCGTGTCATTTTCGCCGCTGCCGGTGAAGCGCAGGAGCAGGGGCTCCTGGAGAGCGTACACGGAGTAAAAGGACGGCTTGTTCTCTGTCAGCTCCAGCATGACGTCGATGGCCTCCAGCCGGCGGGCGTCTGTCTCCCGCTCGCCGTAGCACACGATGTCGTCCTGGAACCGGACAAAATTCGTTATGGTGCGCATCTGCCGCAGCATGACGGCCATGCGGTGCTCGTCGATGTCCATGGCGGGGAGGAACGCCTCCCGGGTCAGAGCGTGCAGCTGATCTACACGAATGTACTTGAGTTGCTTTAGGACTTCTGTGATGTATTTCTGCTGTTTGGATAGCAACATGATTTCTCACCTCCCTTCACGCCGTTGAGCAGATGGCATTGAGATACGGGTCGATTATCAGATCGCTTTCGCTCTCCGCGATGCAGTTGAACAGCACTGCCATGGTGTAGGCTGTGCTGTTTTTCACATTCCGGTCCCGGTTTGCGCGGAGTTTGCTCTCCACTTCCCGCAGGATCATGCTGTCCAGCCGCTTGAGCTTGGCTCGGACACGGCATTGCGGCAGTGTGGCGTTTCCAATCCGGAAGCTGTCGGCATAAAAAAGCCGCTCGATGGCGTTTTCAAACACCAGAGCGGTCTCAGGCTCAAAGCAGCAAAGCTCACAGCCGTCCAAAATATCCAAAAGTTCTTCTTCGATTTCTTCGTCGGTCCGTCCGTCCTGCGCCTGCGCGCTGACAGATTGACTGACTTCCATATGACTCAGATCAATTTCTCTTTTTTCTTTCTTACTTGGCATCGGTTTTTGCGGTTCTGAAGGCTCAGGATCTGCGGCTCTTGAAGTGCCGTTTCCGTGGTTCTTGGACTGCGGATTCTGCGGTTCTTGATTGGCTGCAGGAGCACCCGCAGCGGCAAGAAGCTCAAAATCAGCGGTTCTTGAACCGCAGTCACCGTCTTGCTCCTCCGATACAAAGGGAGCGCAGGTGTAGTTCGGGTCTTCAATGGGCGTAACACGGGCCAGGTAGATCTGGTTGGCGTCACCGCGGCCACAGCGCTTCTCCCACACCAATTTCAGCTCCACCAGCTTCTTGAAGGCCGCTGTCACACGCTGCTCACAGATGCGGAGTTCTTTGGCAAGGGCCTTGCGGGGGAAGATCACGAATACTTCTCCGTGTTCATTGACCCAACCATTTCTGCGGGAGAGCTGAAAGCGGTTCAGGAGAAAGGTATAGGTCACCTTGGCGTCCAGGCTCATTTCGGCATATCGGGGATCGGAAAACAGCCAGCGGGGCATCTGCATATGATAGATGCTTTGCACATCGGTTTGGCACATCAGTTGAAAGGATGGCCGTTCTTTCATTTTTGCTGCCCTCATAGGAGGCACCTCCTCTTACATAGCGTGGAACAGTTGGTCGTTCATATAAAAAGTGCACCGTTGTATTGCAATTCGCGATACAAATGGGTATAATAATACTGCAAAGTAGAAAGGCGGTATGATTATGGCTTCAAAAACTGCAAATGTTACTGCTCGTGTCTTACCAGAAGTAAAGGAGCAGGCTGAACATATTCTGGAACAGCTCGGTATCCCTGTTTCTGTGCTCATCGACTCTCTGTATCGTCAGATCATCATGACCAACAGCATTCCGTATTCTCTAAGTGTTCCAACGATTCCTACACGGGATAGAATGTCCGATGCCCAGTTCAACGCTGTGATGGAGCGCGGGCTGTCTCAAGCCAAGGCCGGTCAGGGCCTCGGCGTTGAGGAGGCATTCCAAAAAATCGGAGAGAGCATATAAATGACATACGCAGTAAAAATCACTGACTATGCCATTGGACAGATGCAGGCGGCAATGACTTATATTTCAAAGGTTTTGCAGGAACCTGCCGTTGCTCGAAAATGGCTGGCAGCGCTGAAGCAGGAGATCTCAGGACTGAGTACAATGCCTCTGCGATTTCCGTTGGTGGAAGAGGAACCCTGGCGGATAAGCGGCGTCCGGAAAATGCCGGTAGGCAATTTCATCGTTTATTACTGGCCGGATGAGCCCGCTAAAATCGTATGGGTCACGGCTGTAATATACGGCAGACGCGATCAGCTGGCGGCTCTGCGCAATATGCCGCAGTAAACAGAATATCTTCTTTGAAAGAGATCGAGAAATCGGTCTCTTTTTTATATCCCTCGACCGGGCGGTACTCGTGTCGGGTCGTCCAATTCCTCCAGTTCGGGGTCATCACTGCCGATGATGGCGCTGCGGGTCATCTCGACAAGGCCGATATCCTCCGGAGCAGAACCCCGCATAGAAGGGATATCATAAATACAGCTTTCTCCGGCAGGCTGTTTCTGCGCTGGATTTGGAATGGGCTTGCCCGTTCCGTTTCAGTTGATATGCTGTTCAAATCATTAGGTCGTATATTCTGGCACCAGTAAAGCAGGCGCAGCATATCTATGTCTCTCATGCTAAAGAGCACACCAAGATCACCCCCTTTCCTGGATTCCTGCGAACGCCGAAATTGTTCTTGCGCCGGTCGCGGCGCAAGAACAATTTCGGCGTCTTCCGCCGCCTCTATGTGAGGGCAACCTTATGCCCCCACATAGTAGTAAGGTCAATATGCGTTATTTCAGCTCAAGTCACTCCCAAAAACTCAGTATTTTCAAGGCTTTGATGTGTCTCCACACCCATAAGGTGGCTAGTGCAAAAAGACGAGTAAAATCGGGGCAAAATTGGAGCCACACCTTATGGGTGTTTTGGCTGCTTTTTTGCCCACTTAGGCAATCAGCACCATCGCCCGGAATAGAAACATCCAAAGGCATAATCGCTGGAATGTGCGGCAAAGAAATCATGGGCGTCAGACTGAGGGAGAACCGTGATGTGGCAGCAGTCCTGCTCTTTGACCTCCGTGGAAAGAAGGGCCACCGCAAGGGTGTGCTGGTCATCGTCTGGGATCAGCCTGCCCTTGATGGCATTGCTGATTGCCTTCCAGCCCTTGTTGTCCTGATCGAAGATATGGCGCCCTTCTAGGGCAGTGTGCTCATCAATGACGAGCAAGGCCCGGCGGTAAAACGGCAACTCTTTTCCACACGCCTCGTAGCCGTCCAGAAGGCGGCTGATGGTATCGCTGAGCCAGTTGGGGGTCTGATACCGGCAGTGGGGCAAAAGCGTATTCAGGGTGATGTGGAGCCAGCCATAGCCAAATTCCTCCACACTGCCGGTCACGTCTATGGCGTGCAGCACACTCTTTCTGGAAAAGCCGCCGACGCCCGGCGAATACTGTTCACACAGCCGCCGCAGCTCCAGAGCAGATCTTTCAAACTGCTCCATAGTCTGTTCCAGCGTCTTCTGAAGTTTATTGGGATTCATCTGACCGCCATTGACCAGCGCCACAAGGGAACCGGTCTGACTGAAGGCATCTCCGACCAACTCCTGGATGCGGGTCATATCCCGCTTCATGTCATTCATTGGCAGCCTCTGCACGCTTCATGCGCAGGTCTGTGGGCGAGGTGGTAATAGCTTCATATTCCTTGGGTGTGGTGTGGAATGCAACCGGCACATGGTTATAGCCGATGCAGAGAAGCCCCTCACCGCGCCGGAAGCGTGTTATCTGGCGCACCTCTTCCTCGGACAGATTCAGCTTATCCTGAATGAGCCGGGCCTCCTGTTCCTCCATCTGCATGACCAGCTTGATGCGGCTGGCATCGAGGATACCCTTGCCGTAGCTGCCGCCCTCCAGGCTGAACAGGTCCTGCATCCCTTGTGTGCTGGTCACCGCAATACCGCCAAGGCCGCGAATGGTCTTTACCATTTCCAACACAAAGCCAGCCGCTTGTGGGTTGGCCGTAGCGCCCACAAGGCTCCACAGCTCGTCTGCCAGCAACGCTGAGAGATCGGTCTCACAATTCATGATGAGGTCGTAGGCAATGCTGGTGGCCCAGAAGGTGCCGTCCGCGATCATATCGTCTGGCATACCGGACAGGTCGAGGACGATGTATTTGTTGTCCAGGTCTATGTCATTGCGGGACGCCATGGCAGAAGCAGAGCCAGTCACATAGCGGGAGAGCACCACGGCCAGATGCCGGGTATCCGGGTCCTGATAGAGAACATCGTACCAGTCCGAGAGAATGGGCATGGTGCGGAAGTTACCTGCTTCATCCACGATGGTGCTGTTGTCAAAGGTGATGCCGTAGTGCTTATAGACCTCCACCAAAGAGGAGTCGAGCCTGCTTTTGTCCTCCTCGCCTAGATCTTTTTTCTTCAGAGAGAACCAGATGATGAGCTGAGCGATTTTGTCTGCCAGCACGGAGTCATCCCGGGCGGCGATGTTTTTGAGCTTGGCGTAGGAGTCCAGCGACTTTCTCCGAATGGCCATGAGGTTGGGACAGTCCTTGGAGGAGGGCGACATTCGCAGGTACAGGCCGCCCAGCTTTTCGCACAAGGGCCGGAACTCATGTCCCTTCTTAGGCGCGATGATGATAACACGCTTGCCCTGCTGCCGCAGCCGGCCGCCGAGGCATTGCAACGTCACCGTTTTGCCCGCGCCGGTTGAACCGCCGATCCACCAGTTGCCATTGGTGTACTTGTAGTCATCGTAGGGGTCCAGAAAGACCGGAGAACGGTTGTAGAGATTCAGGCCAAGGAAGATACCGTTGTGGTCGCTCAGCTCGTAGGAGGCAAAGGGAAACGCTGCTGCCACACCAGAGGTCAGGGCATTGCGTCGGGCCTTGCGTTCAATGTCCGGGTCAAGAGCCAGAATGGGCAGAGAAGATAGGAACGCCTGCTCGTTTTTGTAATCGCAGCGCCGGGCGATCATATCCACGGAAACGCACAGCTTTTCCACCTCCGTGACCCGCTGCTCCAGCGTCTCGGGATCAGGCGCCGTCACTTCAATGAGGGTATGCATATAGTAGAAATCCTCACCCTGACGGTTCATGACGTCCTTCAGGTAAAGGCCGGAATTGATAGCACTGTCCAGTTCCTCGTAATCCTGCCGGGTATCGCCCACATCCCGCATACGGGAACGGTTGACCATGGTGGTCTGTGCGATCTTAGAGAGTATCTTCTCCTTGGACTGGCGCTTGACCAGAAAGCTCAAATTGATGCCCTCACCGGCCTCCACCAGCGGAGCCAGCCAACAGGACCCAACCGTGGTGGTGTACCCGTATCCTGTGACATAGAGGTAGGCATGAAAAACACCGTCCACTACGATATAGTCACGACTTTTGGTGTCCACAGTAGTCGGGGAGAGAATATCCAGAATGGTGGTGGAGCCTGCCTCCAGCTCCGTCAGGTCGGGCTTTTCCTCGCCAAAGATCAGTGTTTTCAAGAGGGGCCGCTTTTCGGCCTGATCTTCCTTCGTGCGCTTTACCTTCCTGGCCTTTTCAGGGGCGGATATTGCCGCCGCTTTCTTTTGGGACTTCTTTTTCGCCTGCATAGTCTCACTCCTCGTAAATGCCATGTACGGCAGTTGTCATATCGAATACACCATCGGGAAGCCGGACTCGCTGACTGGTCTTTTTGCTCAGGATCTCATACAGGAGCTTGAGGATGAAGTTGTCGCAGTAGCGCGGCTCCAGCACCTCCAGCTCACAGACATCCAGATACCGCCGGGCCGTGTCAGCTTCCTCGTTCAAACGCTGCACAATGGCTTGAACGGTATTGCGCTTGGCCCGCATCCCTGCTTCATACTGGAACACCAGAAAGAAACGGTGGCGCATAGCGTTGCTGGCGATTCCCAGACCGATCTCCTGAATGTTGTCCTCGATCATCTCCCGGCACGCTTCGTTTTCTTCGTGCTCTGCGTAGCGGTGCATCTGTTCCACATACGCCTGCGTATCTGCGGGGAGTGTTCGTACAACCATTTGCAGGTCGTCCGGCGCAATTTTCAGATAGGCCGCAAAGGATGAGATGATGTTCTGGCGGTCATTGGTGGATTTCAGGTAGATGTTGACGGGCAGCACCTCCAGGATCTTCACAAAGCGGTTGTCCTTCGTGATGACCACGCCGCCAATGATGTTTTTGATGGGGAGCCATGCCTGGATGCTGTCACGGTATGCGCCTCCGCTGTCCCCGGAATGGACTCCACCGCCAAAGAGCAGTTCTTTCAGGTTCATTTCCTGACCTCCCCTCGAAATAGAATGATCCTTCGCCCACGCCGCCATTTCCACCAGCTTCCGAGCCAGCGGGTCATGCTGTCATCGTTGATACCGATCAAACCGAAACCGCCAAGAGGGACAATGATGGTCAGAGTCACGATGATTTTGGCAGTCAGTTCAAGTGGCAGAAATGCGATGCACAGATATAGAACAGGGAGCGTTAGGACAACAGCTTCTACCAAATTCCGAAGCTCGAACAGCCCCATAACACGGCCTGCATCAGTAAAATTGGTGGGGATATGGTAGACTTCATAGTTCATCCGCTTCTACCTCCAAAGTTTCTAACAGGTGTCCCCGATGCGCCTCAAAGCTCTGTGTCAGAGCGTCAAGAGACTGCTTGCGGGAGGCTATGATCTCAGCGATGGCACCCTTGAGAACCTCTTCGTTGTTGGAAGTGCTTTTTACCCTCCCAAGCTCCAGCATACTCAGATACTGATTGCTGAAGCTGCAGTGCTGCTCCAGTTCAAGCAGTGATATGCCAAATTTTAAGCGCATGACGCGCAGGTAGGTCGTCGTAACCATCATTCCACCTCCAGATAGTCAAGATACGGCAGCTTGCACCAGCCTTTCCAGCCGCGGCTTTCCAGTTCGGTCTTAACGACACCTTTTTTGGTGCCCATGGCCTCGATTACATAACCGTTGCCGATATAGACGCCCACATGCCCCTCTTTCCAGAGCATGAGTCCGGGGATCTCCGGCATGGTGCCCAGAGAACCATAATCTACATTTAAGGTGCCGGCATCCTTTGCCGACTGATACATCTGGTCGGCACCGTAATCCGGCATCCCGTTTTTGGCGTATCCGATGGTCATATCGGAGGTATCCAGCCAGGCGTAGCCCTTGATGAGGCCAATGCAATCCGCTGTGCGGTGGCCTAGCCAGTTCTCCTCAATGAAGTCGGCATAATTGCCGACACCCTCGGGGTACTGTTCCTTCTTGTACTCGAATAGAGATCCCGTCAGGATATTTCCGTAGGTGCCCCAGACGTAGCCCCAGTTGTTCTCCCACGCCTGAATGACATAGGCGACAAGATCAAGATTGTTCTTGCTTTCCGGATCAATAAAGCCGGAAATGTCGATCTCGTTGTTGTACTCCGTGCCATACTGGATGTCGCCGGTATAGGAGCTGTCACCGCTGTAATCGGGCTGATAGGCGTCATAATAGGCGGCGTATTCATGGATGGCGTCGCTTTCCTCCAGCGTTTCAAAGAGAGCGCCGGCCCATAGCTTTGCGTCCTCATCAAAGCCCAGCTGCTCCATCAACTCATCCGGGTTTAGCCGCTTGACTTCCACTTTCAACGTGGTCACAGTACCGTCGCCACCGTCACCCGATACTCCCAGCGAGGGCAGATAGGAAATCCGGGACTCGCAGAACTCTCGGATACACTCTGCGCTCATGGCGTCAAGATCTTGTTGGTATGCCGCTGAATTGATGGCGATGAGCCACAACAAATCCTCTTCCTTCATGGAATTGGATACAACGATGCGGTCAATGGCCTTTCCATCCGCCTCGTATTCAGCGGCGATACTGGTCACCACAGAGTCAATCTGGGTCTTTTCAAAATCCTCCAGGCTCATGTAAGCGCCGCCAATGGTCATGGCCTGCTCTGTCATGCGGATGACCGTTTCCGTATCTGATGAGTTATAGCCAAAGAAGATGTTGGGCAGGGCCGTAAAGATCACCATCGGGATCACAATAACGGCCACCAGAACACCAACCAGGATCTTGACAAGGAACGGAAGGGCCTCCTTCACAGCGACAGCAGCGGCGCCGTATGCGCCGGACGCCGCTGCTGCCTGAATAATGCGATACGCCGCTTTCGCGGCATAGGCGAGGTTGGCCGCCGTCTGGAGGCCGGAGCGTGTATTGTTATTGTCAGCCATGTGTCTTACCCCGCTGTTTTCTGGACGGCGTTGCAGTGCCATCTTCCTTCACATGGCCTTTGACAGTTGCCGTAGTGGCAGAGACCGCCTTTTTACCCATCTGCGTTCCGGTTACTGTGGGAACGGAGGTGGCCGGTTTGGCCGTTTGACGTGCCTGCGCTACTTGATGGCCGCCTGCCGATGTTCCTGCTAGGCCGGGGTGTAAGCCGGGAGCAGTTCCCTTGACCGCAGGTATGGAGTTTCCGGGTGCCGGGCGTTGTTCCTGCCGGACCGGGCTATGCTGCCTTGCGTCTGTCGAAGCCGCACTCCCCGAAGGAGTACCATTCCTGCCGGGCCGTGGTTCTCTTGCAGCCTGCGGCCCGGGCACCGTACCCTGCGTTCCTGCCGGACCGTGCTGATGGCTGTCCGTATGAACGGTAGTCTGGCGCATTACAGAAGCACCCTGCTGCGGCACTGACACCGCCCTGGGTGCAGGCTGGGCCGGACGCTGGGTAAACCGGGTATCCGCAGGCCGAACCTGCGTCCGCTGGCCACCTACTGCGGCAGGAGCGGAAGGTCCGCCCTTGGTACCGGTAGAGGGCTTCTGAGTAGAAACGGAGGCCGAGGTTTGGGTCGTTTGTCCCACGGTGATTCCGGTACGTTCCGCTGCCTGTGTTACACCGCTGATCGGCCCGCCCTGTACCTTCTGCGTATTCATCTGAGTCATACGGGAGGACGAAGGTACTGCCGGTATTCCTGCCGGGCCGTTCTGGACTGCTGTGGGTGCCCCGGGAGCTGCTGCATGACCGGGAGCGGTGGAACCAGCTCTGACCCGCGATACAGCCGAGGCACCTGCCACTCCTGCCACTGTTGCAGCTCCTGCTTTTCCTGCTGCGCCGGGTCTGCCTGCGACAGCTTGAGCGCCGGCAGGCGGCGCTGCCGTGCTGGATTTCACATGGGCTGGAGAACGGCGGGTACCAGGTGGTACGGAAGTCTTTCTGTCCCGCGCCCCCTCGGGGGCAGTTTGACCCATCTGCGAGCCAGCCTGATAGGTGGAGCTGGCCGTATATTCCTGCGTGGTTGTCTGCTGGCCGCCTGTCTGCGAAGTGCTGCTCTGATATGCGGCACTTTGCTGAGCGGTTGCCTGCTGGGAACCGTTTTGCTGGGTAGTTGTCTGCTGAGAAGCAGATTGTTGGGCATAACTGGGCACACCCGCTGCACCACCGCTGCGGCCAGTTCCGGGCGGACCTCCCATGCGTGGGCCACCCGAACCACCGGGCGGCGTGCTGGGGGAGCGCCCCTTTCCAGAGCCGCCGGTAGACTTGCCGACTGCTTTGGTGATCTGAGATGCGGCAGTACGCACCACCATATAGGTCAGCGCCCCGGGGAACACTCTGCCAAGAGAGTCGCCGGTGATGGCGGGGTTCAAGCCAATGCGAGTAATAATGGCGTCTGCCTTTCGGGCGACCTTGACAATGGTCAGGATCAACACCATCCAGGGAAGCACATCCAGTCCGCTGGGGACTGTGGAAAGTACGGACAATAGCATTTTGAAGAACACCACATTGGTCACCATCAAAAGGCACATGCTGCCGAACATCCGGCACCACCCGCTGAAAATCTCTGATGTGCTTTTGCTGCCTCCCATGGCGAAGGCCAGCGGCGCCGTGATGGTCAGCATGGCAAGGATCACATAGCGCTCTGCGATTTCAAGCAGCAGCTTGAAGATCTTGAACATGATGATGACACCGAATATGATGACCAACAGCCAGGCCGCCGTCAGGGAGCCGAACACGCTTTCATCCACCAACTGCACATTGACCGCGTTCGGTATCTGCAAAAGGTCAATGATCTTTGAGGTCATACTCAGGCCAATTTCGCAAATCTGCGGACTTGCCAGCAGCAAAAATGAAAAAACGAAGGTGCGGGAGAACAGCAGCTTTGGGTCTTCGCCTTCAAAGCCTAGGCCGGATGCCATGCTTTTTAGCGCCTGAAACACCAGATTGCCGATCAGGAGCGCCCATCCGACAGCCATAATCACCTGCATGATCTCGTCGATCACCGGCACATGGGTCTTCAGGTATGCAAAATCCATGCTCATAATGTCCAGCAGCGCAGACGAAAAGTATTGCCAGCATTCCAGAGTCAGACCGTAGGCCCACTCCATGAAGCCTTGAAAAATCAGCTCAAGCAAAGTGGACACCTCCTTTGAGCCGGGGTGCTGTCCGCATTACGGGGTCAGCGTTGCAAGACCATTGAACAGCGGAGCAACATAGGCGATGAAAGCGCCGATGCCGTTGATGATGGCCCAAGCAATCCAGATTCGCTTGAGCCAATCCCACGCCTGATCGACTTTGTGCTGATTGTTGGACAACTTTGCGCCTACAACTGCCACTGCGGACATTAACCCGGCCAACACCGTACTGATGCCTGCAATCTTGCTGTAAACGTCCACAATAATCCTGTTTGCGACCGTCCACATATCGTCCACCGCAAGGGCAGGAACCGTCAGCACGGCGGTCAGCAGCATGAGAATGAGACAGGAAACATAAAGCCGATATAGCTTTCTCATGGGAACCTCCTTCGTGTTGCAAGAAGGGACAGAGCATGGCTCTGTCCCTTCCGGAATGTACGGATATTTCATGGCGAAGCTGTCAGTCGAGGGGGTGCGTGTCTTTTGCCAGCGTATGTGCCAGCTTCCAGAACTCCTCAAAAAGCGGCTCAAAGGCGTCAAACAAGTCCGGATCAAAGGCACCGCACTCCTCGTCATAGATCATCTTCACCGCTTTTTCAGGCGGGATGGCTTCGCGGTAACTGCGGTCGGTGCGCAGGGCGTCATACACATCGGCAAGGCTGACGACCTGAACATATGTCGGGATCTCATCTCCGCACAGCCCCTGGGGAAAACCGCGGCCGTTTACACGCTCATGGTGGTGAAAACAGATCTCCCTGGCGTAGTCGTAAATATCGCTATCTTTCACTTCCGGAACGAGGAGATCTAAAAACGCGGCGCCCAAAATGGTGTGCTGCTGCATCTCCTCGTATTCCTTAGTGGTCAGCTTATCCTTTTTATTAACGATCTTTTGCGGCAGCGCGTTTTTTCCAACATCATGCAGCACAGCCGCCTTTGCGATATTCGGGATGTCGCCCCACAGCTCGGCCTCCAGAATACCGATGGACCATGCGTGGCAGAGCATCATCTGAACAAAATCCCGGAAGTATGCGCCGTGCATACGCTCCGTCGCTTTGGAACAATGCTTGATGGGGACGAAGCGAACCTGGTTTTTTTCCATAAAAAATTGCCTCCTTCATGTTAAAGGCCTGCGCAGGATGCTTTTAAGGCATCCTGCGCAGGCCAATAGTCAGTTGTTATGGATTTTTACTGTGATGAGAGCGTCAATAACCGGTCTTGGGAAGGGAGGGTGTAGTTCCGTAACGCTGAACGATAGTCACCCAGCTTGCGTTGGCTGTCTGCCAAGTACCCTGATACTTGCCGCCCACATCAGCGCGGTTGGTCATGTAATATCCATTGGCGGCATTGCCATTGACCATGACGCTCAGCGTGGGATTGGAAATACTCTGGAAGCCAACAGGTACCTTACCAAAGTCAAAGTAGACATCGGTGATAACTTCGCCTGCCTGCATGGGGATGGCATTCAGAGCGAAAGAGTAGTTGTTGGTTGTGAGCAGATTGGTGGCAAGCACCTGATAGTTTGCGCTGTAGTTCGTTTTATACAGAACGCGGTAATTGAGTCTTGCACTGTAGGTGCCGGTGGTAAGCGTCGTCGCTCGGGCAATATCGGTGGGAATGCGGTCATGCCAGAAAAAACTCTCGAGATCAACATTGGAGGTGTTAGCCACGGTAATGTCGTAGCGCATCTGGGTGCCGGCCAGGACAGCGGCATTGCCGCGCTTGGTAATAGAAACGCCCAGTTCGGCAGTCTTGTCGTAGGCAGAGAGCTTGATGATCTGACCAGCGTATTCCAGTGTCACATCGAAAACCTCGGAAGACACCTGCCAGTAGGCGGGCGCAGAGACCTCGCGAATCTGATAGCGGGTCAGAGGGAGGGGCTTGCTGGCTGCCACACCGCGGGCGTCCGTGGTGATGTAGTCCACCACCTTGCCGCTGCGGGCGTTGATGATCTCATAGACTGCGCCCTGCAAAGGAGCGCCGGGAGCAGTGCCGGTGATTTCGTTATACTCGGCTGCGTACTTGTAAATCTGGATCTGACCGGTGATGGGCGTATTCTTCCACTCAATTTCCTTAGTTTTACCGGCGGTCACATAAACGGTTTTGAGCTGGGTGTCCGGGATATATCCCTCGTTTTCCAGTTCTCGCAGATAATAACGGCCACCACTGGGGAGGTCGTCGATATAGACATAACCGTTCTGGTCACTGGTGTACTGCCCAATGGGATTTTTCCCACTGTCGTACAGCAGGAAGGTCACGCCGTAAATGCCCTTGCCGGTAGTTGAGGAAATTTTATGGATCAGGATGCCGCTGAACGCCTTGTTGGTAACGGGCAGCTTCGTGGGTTTGCCGTCCGCCACGGTGAAGTAGTGCGGGGTATCGTCCAGTTTGTAGCCATCAGCCGCCTTGATTTCAACGGCGTAATAGTCTCCGTCCTCCAGTGTCAGGAACACTCTGCCATTGGCGTCTGTGGTAACCGTGTCCACCAGCCCGTCATCCATCCTGCGAACCTCAAAGGTCACCTTGGGGATTCTGACCTCCGGGTGGTCTGCGTCGGTTTTGATGATCTCCACGCCGCCCACGGGCTTGTTGTAAAAGTAGAGTGATTGGGTATCGTCCGGGTTCACCACAACGGTCTGCGTCCGGGTATTCTCGTCAATGGTGTAACCGGGGATACTCTCCAGCTCCGTTACGACCAATGTGCCCGTGACCCCTTTCAGGATGATCTGCCCTCCAGCGTCCGTGTAGTACAGGCCGTTGCTGCTGATTTTACCGTTTTCATCGGGGACAAACTCGCCATTCGCCATAGTAATTTTGAAGGTCACACCCTCCAGTGGGGTCTTGTGGTCCGTGCTGAGTTTGTTGATGATGAGGCAGCCCACAGGGGCGTTCTCAAAGATAACACTGTTCGGGGTATCTGCTTTGATTACAATGGTCTTGGGCGTCGTATCTCGGACATAGCCTGCCGGGGCCTTTTCCTCGGAGATCACCAGCGTCTGGCCCGGCTGGAGACCCGTGATGGTAACAAGGCCGTTGCGGTCACTGGTGTAGCGGCCATTATTGGTGCCGATAGCACGGCCCTCTGCGTCTGTCACCAGGAACTCCGCTCCGGCCAGAGGCTTCTTATCCGTGCTCTGCTTCAAGATCGTCAAAGAACATTCGCGCTGGTTCCAGAATGTCAACCGCTGCACAGTACCTGCCTTGATGAAGATCTGCTGAGGGGTGCCATTCAACACAAAGCCGTCTACGGTCTTGATTTCACGCACGGTAACAGTGGTGCCGGGTTCAATATCTGACAACACGATTTCGCCCGCATCATTCGTATAGTAGACCCCACCGTCAGGTCCTACGGCTGCACCGGAACCATCTGTCACCTTGAATGCAACCCCGGCCAACGGCTCATTATCAGTTCCCTCAATATATTTCTGAATGATGAGGGTCGTGGTAGGTTCATTGTCAAAAATCAGGCTGTTCTGCGTGTTGCTCCTGACGATGATACTTTTAGGCGTCTCGTCCTTAACGTAGCCTGCGGGTGCCCTAGATTCAGATACGATGACTGTTGAATTGGGCGTCAGGCCATAGACTGTAAATGTGCCATCGCTTCCGGTAGTAAAACGGCCATTATCCGTGCCCAACAGAGTGCCGTCACTGTCCTTGACAATGAACTCCGCATTTTTCAGCGGCAGCTTTGTCACCGCATCCCGCTTCAAAATGGTGAGGCTGCAGAGGGGCTTATCGTAGAAGGTCAGCGGGGAATTTTCGCCTGCCTGCACCGTAATGGTCTGGGGGGTGCCGTCCAGTGCGTAGCCCTCCGGGGCCCGGATCTCCTTTGCCACGATGGTCGTTCCGGCAGGCACCTTGGGAAGCTGAATGGAGCCAGACTTGTCCGTGGTGAACTCTCCGTTGGACGTGCCGATGAATGTCCCCTTATCGTCGGTGACAAGGAAAGTGGCACCCTCCAGCGGCGTCTTGTTGGCATCATCCGCCAGCTTCTTGATGAGGACGGAGCCATAGGGCTGATTGCTGAACCGCAGCGTCACAACGTCCTGGTCTTTACCAGTTAGCAAAACCGTCTGGGGCGGGGTGTCGATAGAGTAATAAGGACTGGCTTTGGTTTCCTCGACAATATAGGTGCCAGCCTTTAGGCCCGTAACAACAAAAGCGCCGTTTTCCGAAGTGGTATAGGTGCCAATGGCCGTACCGCCGGTGCCGGAGGTGCCACCCAGGTAGCGCACCTGGAACTCCGCTCCCTGGAGAGCGGCCCCGGTCTTGGCGTCATACTTGAAAACCACCAATGCGCTGAGAGGTCGGTTTTCCCAAATCTTAACTGCGCTCTCATTTCCGGCCAGATAGAACTCCTGTGTCGGTTCATCTGCAGGCGCGAAGCCCGCTGCCGGGGCCTCCTCCGTTACTTTATACCACCCGCTGTTAAGGGCATCGCCCGTAAAGATGATCTCGCCGTTTTCGTCGGTATAGAAACTGCCCAGGTCATCCAGTGCGCCGGTCGTAGTGTTGTCGGAACCCCACCAGATATGGAACTTGGTGTTGGGAATGGGGTTCTTCGTAATCTCGCACCGCTTGATGATTTTCAGCGAAGGCTTGACTGCATTGAAGAACGTCACCGTCCGGGTCTCGCCGGGGCCGAGGGCGATGGTCTGCGGAATGTCGCAGAGGATGACATCGGAGGGTACATTGACCTCCGTGATTTTGTAACTGCCCACGGGAATGTTTTCAAGGAAGATGCGGCCCTTGCTGTCGGTGGTGTCAGAGGTACTGTAACCGCCGTCGATCTGCTCGATTTTGTAGGTCACATGGGCAATGGGGTCGCCCGTGGCGATATTTCGCTTCAAAATTTCAAGGCCGGGCTTCTGGTAGTTGGTGAAGGCAGCTTCCACCGTCCCAGCTCCGGCCAGCAGGGCGATGTCCTGGTGGGTGCCGGTCTTGATGTAGGGTTCTTCCACAGACTGCTCAGTGATGCGGTAGACGCCGGGCTGGAGGTCGGGCAGTGTCTTTTCACCATCCACGGTAACGGTGGTGGAGTAGCCGCCCGTAAGAGATTCCACCTGGAAAGTGGCCTTGACCTTGGCAAAGGTCTGGGCGTCTGCCTTGGTGATTTTCAGGCTGGGCAGAGGGCTGTTGCTGGCGGAAACGGTGTACTGCTTATTGCCGTCTGTCACATCTACATAGACGCTGTGGGGCGTGGGGTCCAGGGCGTAGCCCTCCGGGGCCTCCACCTCCACAAACGTCCACAGTCCCTTGGTCACATCGTTGACTGTGATGATGCCGCCACCGGAGGTCACATCGCTGCCCACGATCTGGCCGTCACGGTAGATGTTATAGACCGCGCCGTCCAGGCCACGGGTAGTTCCGGCAATCACCTTTTTGAACGTGATATCGCCATCACCGGCAACAGGAGGGGGCGGATTGTCGCCGCCTTCCGGCTTATCGTCTGTTACCACCTTACGGGCTGCGTGATAGGCAAAGAAGCTCTGGCGGCCGGATACACCGGAGATCGCAAGAACGGCCCACTTGCTGGACGTATCCTCCACGATAGACGCCTGCTTGCCCTCGACGGCGTACTGTTCCACCTGGGCCTGAAGTTCGGCATCCTCATCGGCCTTCTGGCCCAGCATCCAGTTGTAGTAGCCTACATAGGTTTCGTAGGTATCCGCATTGGCAAAGCCGCCAGCGTCAATATCGCCGGAGGTATCGCCGCCCGCGGATTTGTCGCTCTGGTTGTCCCAGATGTAGGTCTGGAGCGCCATGAACAGACTGCCGGGGATCTCGCCGGTATAGTCCGCAATATAGGACATCATCCATTTGACATTTTCTTTGGTGATGGCGTCCATCTCACCCAGGCCTGTCTTGGCGATTGCTTTCTCCCACAGGGCATCTGCATCCGCGCCGGTGGCGCTGGTGTAAGAGTAGCTATTGAGGAAGCTGGCCGTGCCATACCGGTAGGAATAGCCCAGGTCCATGCAGTAGAGCTGCTTTCCCGCAGCCATGGGCGGACGGTAGGAATAGGGCTGGCCGGTAGATGTCAGCCGGGTGGTCCAGCGGTTCGGGTCTGTGGTCGGCGTGATTCCGGTGCCGGTGGAGGTCGCTGCAAATGCCGAGGTCGGCAAGATGGTGAGTAATGTCACCAGCACCAGCAGCATGGAAACAATGCGCTTTTTCAATGCTTTCATATTCAGTTCCTTTCCTAAAAATCTGTGCAAAAAAGCAGACCGTCGTGTGATACGGTCTGCTTTCTTCAAAAACTGGTATTCAGTTGAAATACTTGGTGTATTATGCGGCAAAGGTATCTACCTGAGAAATCACATAGCCATCATAGAGGAATAGCTGGACACAGTACCAGCTTTCCTCGTCACTGGCGTTGACGCCTTTGGCAATGCCCACGCCGATGGAAGATAGCTGGTTATTGAGCATGTTTTTGAGATGCCCTTCCGAGTTCGACCAGCCATCCACCGCTGCTTCCGCAAGACCGACACCGTGCTGTATCAGATACCGGGTTGCAATGCGGTGAATATTCTCTGCTGTGTACGGGCAGTTCGTGACGGTGTAATACTTCTCGCCATTCGGGCGAGTATGCGAATAGGTGCTAGTCGCTGCCATTTCCTCTGCCCGGACTTGCGCCGCCTCCATCAGCTTATCATTTTTAGTAAGTGCGGACAGGCCATGTTCCCGGCGCAGGTTGTTGGTCAGGTCTACAATCTCTTGGCAGGCAGCTTCGACATTCAGGACGGTCTCCTCTGGCATTTCCTGCTTCGGCTCCTCGCCTGTGTAGGGGGAACTGCTGTCCACCTGAACGCCGTCTTTCCAGAAAACATTAAAGCCAACGACCTTCCCGATATCCCGAAGCTTGACATAGTTGTTGCCGTTGATGATATATGCTTCCATTTGCACCTGCTCGCCATCCACATAGATAGGGTGCTTGCTATGCTCTGCCACGACGCCAGTGGCATAAGCTGCGGTTCCACCGAACAGCGTCATGCCAATAAGGATTCCGGCAAAAAAGTATGAGATGCGTTTCACAGTATCACGCTCCCTTCCGATAAAAAACAGTGGTCACACTTGCTGTCATGCGGCGGGTATCTTCGTCATAGACACATCTGTCAAATTCACATATCCCCATCCGCTCAGCTTGTTCCGCGACTTCCACAGGAAGGTCAACAGTGATGTCCATTTTAATCCTTACTTCATCGTCCTTCCTCTGGGGCTTGAATTTCTGTACCAATCTGATACTTCCTTTGGGATTTATATTCTCCGGAGTGATTTGAGAATAATACAGAAATCTCATCGTGTCAAAGGTTTATTTGAAATCACTACGCCGCTAAAACTCAACTCCTGGAATCGTTGCACCGCAAGGCTTTCAGCGATCCACTTCCACTGCCTGTACGCAGACTCTCTTGCTGGGCTGGTTGGCAAGGCAGGTGGTGATAGTGATGCGATTGTCAGCTGTTGCCTGCAGGTAGCTCCAGTCGGAACTAGAGATGGCCTTTACCAGGATAACCTCGTAGGTGCGGGTACCATAGATGGTGGTATAGGTGATGGTATCGCCAATCTCCAAGTTCTTAATGTCACCGATCACATACTTGGCACCTCTGTTATGGCCGCAGACGCCCACATTGCCGTCCCAGGCAGAAGTGGTGCTGTAATGGCCCAGTCCCTTTGCCATGCTGGCATTGGTTTCGCCCTCCCAGACCTTCATGTTAATATCTAAAACAGGAATCTTCAGAGTGCCGATGCTGCCATCTTTGCGCTCCATGTCCTCCGCACTGGTGTAGGCAGGCTCACGATAGATAGGAGTAATGGTGGTTCCACCGGAAATAACAGGGGTACCGTAGCCTCCTGCGTCAATGCCGTATCCGCCGGTCCCGGCAGATACGTTTACATACTGCTGTAGGCCGGGCAGATGGACTTTTTCCATCACGCCGGTCTGCGTGGTGCTGAAGCTGCCATAGGGCAGTTCGGGGATCTGGTAGTCCGCAAGATTGATGCCGCTATAATTATATAAGGAACCATAGATGTCCCCGTAGGAAGTAGAGGGATAATATTCGATATCCGATGTGGACTCAAAGGTGTAATCAACAGCAAAAGCACTGACTGACAGCGATAACACTGTCGCAATCATCAGCGCCATGCAAATCAGTCGCCTCATGTGTTTCATTGATGCAGAGCCTCCTGTTCTTCTTCAGATTCTTCTTCCATGATTTCTCCATCCTCAATGCAATTGGCTTTTCTGCGATTACGCACAAACAGGGTGCCGAAGACGACAGCAATAATCAGGCCAGCCCCGGCAAGCAGGAAGGGCCAGTTGGCGGCGAGAAATGTACCAACATTACCAATCAGACCGGCGACACCATCGGACTTCGATGTTCTGGAATCGAGTTCGGTACCAAGATAGGTAAGAACATAGGTAATGCTCTCAGTGCCCTCATGGGTGACATCTCCCACATATTCAGCGGTGGTGATGTATCCGGTGGCGGCGTTGTAAGAAGCCTTGGCAGAATAGGTGGCAATGGCCTGATAGGACGAGGGCATCAGTGTTTCCCCCACAAGGTCAGTGCCGGTGACCTGCCACTCCACATTGGCAAGGGTTAATGTCCGTCCGTCTTTTACAGTGGTGGCGGGGACATAGGACATATCGTTGCGGTCCAGTTGGCCGATGGTCTTTGTTTCAGTCACGGTATAGCTCTTGGTGGTGTACCCGGCGGCCTCGGTAGCGATGCTGGTGTGGTCCAGAGCAAGGGTGCCCTTGAAAACGCCATCATCGTATTCGATGGTGGGCTCCAGATGCTCCAAAATCACCGACAGATCTTTCTTGGCTGTCTCAATGGTGATGACTTCCGTATGCTTCTTGGTCTCCTCAACGGGATTTTCAGTCTTGGTGATATTTGCAAAGGTGTAGAGGAAGCCCTCCAGTTCAAAGGGTTCCTCTATGAGGATTGCGGGGTCCTGGTCAGGGGGGATGGTGTAGGTCTTGATGGCTTGCTGGCTGCCATTCAGATTCTGGATCACCGTATCCGTGGGTACCTCCAGAGCAAAGGCGTTTGCGGACATGACCAGAGTCAGCAGCACACAAAGAATAGCTTTTTTCATAGTTTACGGGAACCTCCTTCTCAGTTTTTTTCTGCGGTAGTCTTGTCCGCAGCGCTCGGGTTGGTACGGGATGTTTGATTCACGATGCATTTTCCTCCTTGATCTTATATTCTACTGCGCGCTCCGGGTGCTCCCGCAGTGCGTCCAGTATTCGCAATGACTGCTCCAGAGCCTGCATGGTATCTCGCTTCTGGTGCTTGATGAAGCCGTGTAGGAGCAGCACATCCCCATTGGGGCGAAGATGGAAGATAATTCGAATCAGCATTTTACTCTTCACCCGCAGCTCACACAGATCACGATAGCGTTCTAATGAAAACCGCTTGAAATGGGGTTCTTTTAATTCCGGTTTCTGCGGCAGGGATAGCTGATAAAGCCGCAAAAGGATCTTTTCCCGCAAGCGTGGGTCAAGTCCTTCGATGAAGTTGGGAAACTGGGCATCTTTTTCCGGTGGCTGGTAAATTAAAATGCCCTTCATGGTTATGACACCTCCTCAGAGTTACTCAACTGTTTCAAATGCTGGATGTAGGCATCTGCAAATATCCCGGCAAGCTCCGGATTACCACTGATCCACCAGATGGGGTTGGGTAGTGGCTGGCTTAGCCCATCGTATTGCAGGCAGATTAACAGGAACTTCTGCCGGGACTCAGCCTTATCGGCAGCCGCAAAAAGCTGGTTCAGATCGTCTTTCACCAGGGAGTAATCCTGGTGGAAGTCACACAGGTCATCAAAGAACAGGCCGGCATACACACCACTCAGCGCAAACAGGGCCGGCTTATTTATCGTTCCTTCCGCGTGGATCATGTTCATCCTGCGCAGGCGCTCTTCTGCGCCATCGTCAAACGGATTCTGAGCACGGACGGTCCGTATTTTCTTTCTCACTTCGGACATCTTTATTACCTCCCCGCGGCATAAAAAAAGCCCGGCACCGCAAAAGCGGTGCCAAGCTTATTTCTTAAAGGTTAAATTATTTGTCTGTATCTTCTGATTCAGTCTGATCCGGAAGCGCAGATGCTCCTTCAAGCATGTCAACTACCAAAGAATTCAGCTGAGCAGCGTTTTTCTCCGTGATGACTGGCTTGCCCGTGCGCGCTTCCAATGCTTTCCGCGCAACTCCCGCAACCTCACCACCCTGCTGGGCAATGTCCATGCTGGCTGAAAAACCTTCCGGCTTGGCCTCTCTGGAAATATCTCTGGTCGATGCCTCAGCCAGCATGGTCAAAACCAACTCTGTATCGCTCATATTGTCCCGGAGGTTTTCCTTTTTCAGTCCCTTGAGGTTTTTGTACTGGCGGGTCGTCATGCCAGACCATGTGCGGGTAATTTCATCGGTCAGAATAGCGTACTCTTTGCCTTTTTCCACGCCACGCTTCTGCCATTCCTCAGTCAGTTCATTGCGGATGCGAATGGACAGCAGCCTTTGATGTACCCAGTCAGGGTCATATCCCTTCTTCAGATAGGTCTCCAATGCACGGTCAATGGCTTGTTCTGGATCGATGGTCTCCTCAATACGCTCGCAGCCGACCTGAGCAAGCCATAGTTTAAAGGGTTCAGCACGAGGCGAAGGGATGGACTGGATAATTCGGAGGAGTTGCTCTGTATCTGCAGCATCCGTCTTATAGCTCTTGCCATCAGATGATTTCATTTTCAGCTGTACGATATTTTCGTACAACTGAACTGCACCCTCCGCCTTCATTTTTCGCTTCAGGTCACTCCAATAACGGCGGGGATTATCTGACCCTGTTAAAACGGCACAGACATCGACAACGGAAAAAAACCATTCTTCTCGTTCCTCATCCCAAACCGTGCGGATTATTTGATTTTCAAACAACTGGATTTTATCCTGCTCACTCATAACAAGAACCTCAACAATTCAATCCGGCGTGATTTTCGACTTCATTATACTCTAACCAATTCTGCTCTTCAAGAACTCAAGAAACAGATCCTCCAAGTCCACGTCGCTGCCCAGCTTATCCAAATACGGCGCAAACCGTTTCCGATTAAACCGGATTTCTTTGGGCGGCGCCATACGCCGTCTATCTTCTGTTGCCCTGGCTTCTCTCCATGCGGCATACACAAGCTGCTTGTCGGCGCAGGGAGGGGGACATTTTTGCACAATGTAGCTTACCGTGGCCATATTCAGCTGATATCCTTCGATGGAGCACATCTCAATGAAAGCACACTGAGAATCGGCATCAAAGTCTGCAATTTTCTCTGCACAGGTCACAGGGAGGGCCTTCGGACGATTCTCTATAATCTCTTGAAGCTCCGGTATGAGCTGCGTCATTTTGATAGCCTTGCGGATCTCATATTCGGTCACACCGAAAAACGCCGACACGATTTCACGAGTGAGAAACCTCTGGCGAGAATCGCCAGAAGTCTCGATGTCGCTTCTTGCACCTTGCCGTTTCTGTGCATCCAGCATTGCCTTATACGCTTTGCCCCGTTCTATGATCGTTAAGTCCTGCCGACGCAGAAGATTGGTGGCGGTAGCAATGGAAATTGCCTGCGCATCATCTGCTTCTACAATTTCGGCAGGAATTGTGGAATGTCCATTCATATTCCAAGCTGCTGTGCGATTGTGACCGGCAAGTATCTCATAATGGTCGTCATTGGGGATTGGGCGAACGATAATGCGTTCATAGATGCCCTGTTCTGAAAGCTGCTGGGAAAAAGCTTTGAGTTTTTCGGGTGGGTAGGGGTGAAATCCAATATCCGCCGTGAAGAAAGGACGGAGCTTGTCGATGGACAGCTCACAAAATTTTGCTTCTGTCGAAGAATGTGCCGCCTGAAACAGTTTTTCGTATGCCTCATTGCCGACTTCTAGCTCCGATGCCTGCTGTGTGGCGCTCATGCGTTTTTTCAGCAGTTCATCCATGCTCTTTTTAGCCAAGCCGCAGCACCTCCTGAGCAAGAGAACGGTAAGATTCGGCGGCAGGGTTCTTAGGTGCATAGTCGAGTATGCTCATACCTACCGCAGGACACTCCGCAACCTTGATGGTTTGCTCGATAGGGCGCTCGAAAACATGAATGCTGTCACCATAGATTTCTCCCACACTGGCGCGGACACTTTGACAAAGCTGCGGACGGGACTGATACATGGTCAGCAGGATACCGGCGACCTCCAGCTTGGGATTAAAACGGCTCTGCACATTCCGAACCATTTCCAACACATCAGGAATGCCTTCACTGGCGAGGAAATGGGCCTGTACCGGAATGATGCAGTAGTCTGCCGTAGCCAGAGCATTCACGGTTAGTAGTTCGTGCTTCAGACCACAGTCGATGATGATGTAATCGTACTGCCCACGCAGAGGTGCCAACAACTTGTCAAGCACTTTCTCGCAAGGGTCATCCGAGATGCCAGATGCGTTGTACTGCGAAAGCTGCATCACCTGCAAGCGGGCAGCAGCATCGGCAAGCCGTTTGTTGGCGGGGATCAGGGCAAGACCGCTCTCGGTATGTAGCACCGCACGAGAGAGGTGGAGTTCCAGATCCTCCGGGGAGTCGATTTGAACAAGTAATAGTTTCGCCAGAGTGTTCTTCTGCTCGCCCGGGGTATAGCCGAGAGCTGCGGTAAGATTGCCCTGTGGGTCGTTGTCGATGAGAAGGACTTTCTTGCCTTCCGCACAGAGAGCAGCGGCGAGGTTCAAGGCAGTCGTCGTTTTGCCGACACCGCCTTTTTGGTTGGTGATCGCGGTAACATTACAAGCCATCTGTAAATGCCTCCGTTTCTGTATAATTATTATTTTGATGCAAAAAGGCACTCACAGCATCCGCAGGATGCAGTGAGCGCCTTTCTGACATCCCGGACAGCATTCCACCTCCATTTCACGAGGTTTTATGTAGTCGGGTGGCTCAAGAGGCCGTATTTTATGTGGCTGAAGGTTGGACAAAATCAGCGAAAAACTCCGTCATATCAAGGCTTTCCCGACTTTGTCCCATTATACCGCGTTAGTCGATCCGCCGCACGATTCCAGTTGCCTTCATATCGAAAACTCCTTCTTGTGTGAATTGCAGTATCGTTGACAACTGGTAGTATCCTCAATATTTTCCGCCTTATGCCGGACCGGGGGCTGGAGAAGTTTGGCAATCCGCGCAAAAAGCCGCCCGCCGGAGACCCGGCGGGCGGTTGGGGGAAAGACGGGACTTACTTCTTGGACTTTTTGCTCTCCCATTTGGTGACGCACAGGGAGCAGGCGATGTCGCCGGTGACGTTCAGGCAGGTACGGCCCATGTCGAACAGGCGGTCCACACCGTAGATGATCATGATCAGGTTCACGTCGATGCCCATGGCGGTCAGCACCATGGCCAGCATGATCATGCCGGCGCCGGAGACGCCCGCGGTGCCGATGGAGGCCAGGGTGGCGGTGACGACAATGGTGACCATCTGGCCGATGGTCAGGTGCATGCCGGCGCAGGTGGCCAGGAACACGGTGGCAACGCATTGGTAAATGGCGGTGCCGTCCATGTTGATGGTGGAGCCCAGGGGCAGCACGAAGGCGGCGATGTCGTCCTCGGCGCCCAGCTCATGGGCGCACTCCTTGGAAACGGGCAGGGTAGCCGCGGAGGAGGTGGAGGTAAAGGCGAACATCATGGCGGCGAAGGCACCCTTGAAGAACTTCACGGGATTGATGCCGGCGAAAGCCTTGGCGGAGAAGGAATACACCAGCACGGCGTGGATGATATAGGCGATGTAGGCGCACAGCAGCACCAGAGCCAGAGAGCCCAGGATCTGAGCGCCCTGGGTAGCCACCACCCAGGCCATCATGGCGAACACGCCGATGGGGGAGAGGCTGATGATGAAAGCCATCAGCTTGTTGATGACCTCGTTGAAGGAGGTGACGATATCACGGCACAGCTTGCCCTTCTCGCCGGCAGCCATGATGGCGCCGCCGAAGAACAGGGCGATCACAATGACCTGCAGCATATTGGCCTTCACAAAGGCATCCCACATGTTGCTGGGGAAGATTCCCACCAGGGTGTCCATAAACTTGGCGCTGGTGGCCTTCTCCCACACGGCGCCCTCTTCCAGAGCCAGGGTGGGGAACAGGCCGGCACCGTTGAAGATGTTGGCCATCACCAGACCGATGACGCAGGCAATGGCGGTGGTGCACAGGAAGAATGCCACGGTCTTCCAGCCCACAGCGCCCACCTTCTTCATGTCATCCATGGACAGGATGCCGTCGATCATGGAGAACAGCACCACAGGGACCACGATGAACTTCAGCAGGTTCACAAAGATGGTGCCGAAGGGTTTCAGATAGTTGGCGGTAAAATCGGCTGTGCCGGTAAAATAGCAGATCAGGCCAACGATAACGCCCAGGATCAGGGCAATCAGGATCTGCATGGGGAGACTTACTTTTTTCTTCATACATTCACCTCATACTCTTTCTACACTTACTTCACAGAACACTTCATCACAGCAGTGTGGCATAGCTGTGTTTGAAATATCCATCAGTATATCAAAAAAATGCAGGGCTGTAAAGAATTTGTGAAAAAATTATGAACAGAAGACTGGCAATCAAGATCCCTTGACACCGTATCCGGCAAAGCGGATAGCGGCCTTTGCCAGCTCCTCCGTGGGGTCCACCGCGGGAACGTTCAGGGCCAGGGCCTGGGCCGCCAGGGGCAGTTCCGTACAACCTAAAATCAAGTAATCGGCGCCCCGGGCGGTGAGTGCCTCCACCACAGACTCCATGTCCGCCCGGTAATCCTCCGGCTCTTTTCCGGCCTTGACGCCGTCGTAGATCACCCGCATCAGGGCATCCTGCTCCGCGTCGTTGGGGAGTAGAAAGGACACACCTTCCTTTTCCAGCGCCGCCTGATAGAGCCCGGCGGATAAAGTGCCTTTGGTTGCCAGCACCGCGGCGGTGCCGCCAGGGAACCGGGCGGCGCAGGTCCGGGCGGTGGTCTCCAGCATGCTGAGAAAGGGAATCTTGGTCAGGGCCTGGAGCCGGGGCAGGAAGTAGTGGGCGGTGTTGCAGGGCATGATGATGCAGTCCGCTCCGCAGGCCTCCAGCTTCCGCAGGGAGTCCGTCATGGCGGGCAGGGGGTCAGCGCCGCCGGACAGAATGGCGGCGGTGCGGTCGGGGATAGAGGCGTTGTCGTCGATGTAGACGCGGATGTGGTCGTTGTCCCGGGCGGCGTCCGTCAGCAAAACGATCTTGCGGAACAGGTCCGCCGTGGCAAGCGGCCCCATGCCGCCCAAAATGCCGATACTCTGTTTCATCATATGCACACCTCAGCTCCAGAATTCGGGAAACAACAGCTCGCTGCCGACCTTCAGCGTCAGCAGGACCAGGACGATGATGACGGTGGGGCGGACGATCCTGCTGCCGTTTTTGATGGCAAGACCGGCGCCGATGTAGTGGCCGGCGATGGAGGCCACGGCGGAGACCAGGCCCACACCGATAAATACCTTGCCCGCCATCAGGGCGGTGAAAAGACTGCCCAGGTTGGAGGACAGGTTGATGACCTTCACACCGCCGGCGGCGTGGCGGGTGTCCAGCTTGGCGAGGCGGATGAAGATCAGCATCAGGAAGGTGCCGGTGCCGGGGCCGTAATAGCCGTCGTAGGCGCCGATGACGAAGGAGGCTGCCCAGACGATGGCCGCCTGTTTTCTGAAGTCGATCTCTCCCGGCTCGTCGGGCCACTCCCGGTTCCGCAGGGTGACGAAGGCCACCACCGGCAGCACGAACAGCAGCAGATATTTCAGCACCTTGTCCGGGGTGTGGAGCTGGAGCCAGGTGCCGCCCATGGAGCCCAGCAGGGCCAGGACGATGGAGGGGGCGAACAGCCGCCAGTTCACATAGCCGTTTTTGATGAACCGGGCGGTGGAGAAGATGGTGCCGATGCCGGCGGAGAGTTTGTTGGTGCCCAGGGCGTAATAGGTGGGCAGGCCGGTAAAGGCGATCAGATAGGTGGGGACGGAGATGATGCCGCCGCCTCCGGCGATGGCGTCCATGAAGGACGCCAGGAATACGCCCACGCAGATCAGAAGAACGATCCACAGGGGAAACCCGTTGATGGAAAAGTCCGTGAGAAATGAAAACATAGCTGCCTCCTGAAAGAAACGACAAAAATCAACTCATTTTATCAGACAGAGTGCGTAAAATCAAGGTATGCCCGCCTGAGATGGGGACATATAGAAATTTTTGCAAGGACTGTAAAATTTTTTCAAAAATCGACAAAAATGCACAAATAATATGGGCAAAACAGAAAACAAACTGGGAGAATAAACCAAAAGCGGCCGCTTTTTTCGACGGGGGTATCCTTGACGGTCATTTTTGGAAGAAGTATAATAAATTAGAAACTGTATGCGTGTGAAGAGAGAGCGGCGCCGGGGGACATCCCGGTCCGGTGCCGCGGCGGGGCGGAGCCCCTTGCGCAGGATGAAAATACAGGCAAAGGAGCTGGAGAAACCATGAAAAAAGAATGCATCGCCATGCTGCTGGCCGGCGGCCAGGGCAGCCGGTTGTACGTGCTCACCGGCGAAATGGCGAAGCCTGCCGTACCCTTCGGCGGCAAATACCGCATCATCGACTTTCCCCTGTCCAACTGCACCAATTCCGGCATCGACACCGTGGGCGTCCTGACCCAGTACCGTCCCCTGGAGCTGAACAGCTATATCGGCAGCGGCCAGCCCTGGGACCTGGACGGCAGCGACGGCGGCGTACATATCCTGCCCCCCTATCAGGGCAGCAAGGGCGGCACCTGGTACAAGGGTACCGCCAACGCCATCTATCAGAACATCGGCTTCATCGACCTGTACGATCCCGAGTATGTGGTGATCCTCTCCGGTGACCACATCTATAAAATGGACTACTCCGACATGGTGGCCCGCCACAAGGCGGCGGGTGCCGCCTGCACCATCTCCGTCATGGAGGTGCCCTGGGCCGAGGCCTCCCGCTTCGGCATCATGGCCGTCAATGAGGAGGACATGATCACGGAGTTTGCCGAGAAGCCCAAGGAGCCCAAGAGCAATCTGGCTTCCATGGGCATCTACGTGTTCTCCTGGCAGGCCCTGCGGAAGTACCTGACCGAGGACGAGGCCGACCCCAACTCCGAGAACGACTTCGGTAAGAACGTGATCCCCGCCATGCTGAATAACGGCGAGCGGATGGCCGCCTACCGCTTCGCAGGCTACTGGAAGGACGTGGGCACTCTGGAGTCCCTGTGGGACGCCAACATGGACATGCTGTCTCCCGAGTCCGGTCTGGACCTGAGCGACGAGTCCTGGCCCATCTACGCCCGCTCCGTCAATGCGCCGCCCACCTTCCTGGGCAGCAATTCCCGTGTGACCCACAGCGCCTTCAACCGCGGCAGCGACATTGAGGGCACGGTGGAGAACTCCGTGCTGTCCCCCAACGTGGTGGTGGGTGCAGATGCCCGCGTCAGCTATTCCGTGCTGCTGCCCGGCACAGTGGTGGAGCCCGGCGCCGTGGTGGAATACGCCATCCTGGGCGAGGAGTGCCGCATCGGAAAGAACTGCCATGTGGGCGGCACGCCCGAGAGCGCGGAGGGCGGCAAATGGGGCCTGACGGTCCTGGCGCCCCACTGCCAGGTGGCGGAAGGAAGACAGGTGGCCCCCGGCACCATGCTGGACCGCAACGGTGAGGAGGTGTCCAAATGAACGGACTGCACGGAATTATCTTTTCCTATGAAAAGCGCAACGACCTGCGGGAACTGAGCGAGATCCGCTCCTCCGCGTCTATCCCCTTCGGCGGACGGTACCGCATGGTGGATTTTGCCCTGTCCAACCTGGTGAACGCCGGCGTGACGGACGTGGGCGTGGTGCTCCACGGCCGCTACCAGAGCATGGTGGATCATCTGGGCACCGGCAAGGTCTGGGACCTGAGCCGCAAGCGCGGCGGCCTGCGCATTCTGCCTCCCTTCAACTACCAGAAGGATTGGGGCACCATGCCCTTCCGGGGCAAGCTGGAGGCCTTGGCCGGCGTCCGCACCTATCTGGACACCATCCGCCAGGACTATGTGGCCCTGATGGAGGGCGACCTGGTGGCCAACCTGCCCCTGGCGGACATTTATGAGGACCACGTGAAGTCCGGTGCGGATATCACCGTGGTCTGCGGAAACGACAGCTTCGCCACTGCCGGCGGCACCTATTTCGAGAAGAACGCCGAGGGCCGGGTCACGGAGGTCCTTTATAACCTGACCACTCCCCGGGGTTACCGGGGCCTGGAGGTCTATATCGTTTCCACCAAGCTGCTGAAGGAGCTGGTGGACGAGTGCCACGCCAAGGACCAGTTCAGCTGGCGCCGGGATGTGCTGCGGGCCAAGAAGGATACCCTGACCCTGCGCACCTACATCTGGGAGGGCTTTGCCGCCCAGGTCCGCTCCGTCCAGGAGTATTATGACCGCAGCATGCAGCTGCTGGACCCCGCCATCCGGGCGGAGCTGTTCACTGCCCAGCGTCCCATCCGGGCCAAGGGTGCGGACAAGGCCTCTACCTATGTGGGTTCCAACGGCCGCTGCGTCAACTCCCTGGTGGCCGAGGGCTGCCGCATCGAGGGCACGGTGGAGAATTCCGTCCTGTTCCCCGGCGTGGTGGTAGAGGCCGGCGCCGTGGTCCGGAACAGTGTGCTGTTCAAGGAGGACGTGGTGAGCGCCAACAGCCAGCTGGCCTATGTCATCGCGGATAAGGATGTGAAGATCCAGGCGGGCCGCAGCCTCATGGGCCACGCGACCTATCCTATTGTGATCGCCAAGGGCAGCATCGTTTAAGTCTTGAAGGGGGGACTTGCGTCCCCCCTTTCCCAAGCATCTTAGTAAACCGATTACGAAGTGGAATTTGTGGTGAAAAGGAGAACTTTATGAAGATTTTGTATGCGACCAGCGAGGCTGTCCCCTTCTGTAAGACCGGTGGATTGGCGGACGTGGCGGGCTCTCTGCCTCCGGCTCTGGCGGCCGAGGGCGCCGAGGTGGCAGTTGTCCTGCCCCTGTACCAGAAGGTGCGGGAGAAGTTCGGCGACCAGCTGCACTTCGAGTGCTATGACTTCGTGGACCTGGCCTGGCGGCACAGCTACTGCGGCCTGTTCTCTCTGGAGCGGGACGGTGTTACCTGGTACTTCCTGGACAACGAGCAGTACTTCAACCGGCCCGACCTGTACGGCTACATGGACGACGGCGAGCGCTTCGGCTTCTTCTCCCGGGCCATCGTGCGGATGCTGGGCCACCTGAAATTCTGGCCGGAGGTCATCCACTGCAACGACTGGCAGACTGCCCTGGTGCCCATCTATCTGAAGGATGACGGCGTGCGGGAGGACCGCTTCCGCTCCATCAAGACCACCCTGACCATCCACAACATCGAGTACCAGGGCCGCTACGGCATGGAGACCCTGGGCAACCTGTTCGGCCTGAATCAGGGCTGGGCCAACGACGGCACCATCGTCATGGACGGAGATGTGAACCTGCTGAAGGGCGCCATCCTCTGCGCCGATGCCGTCAACGCCGTGTCCCCCACCTACGCCAACGAGCTGAAAATGGCCTATTACGCCCACCGGCTGGAGAATATCATCCGTCAGTGCGACTATAAGCTGTACGGCGTGCTCAACGGCATCGACATGAAGCTCTACGACCCCTCTGCTGACCAGCGGATCACCGCCCGGTACTCTGCGGAGGATATGAGCGGCAAGGCGGAGGACAAGGCCGCCCTGCAGCGGATGCTGGGCCTGCGGGAGGAGGCCGGTACGCCGATCTTGGCTATGGTCAGCCGCCTGGTCTCCCACAAAGGTTTGGACTTGATTTGCGAGGTTCTCCATGATATTATGGAGCTCCCGGTGCAGTTGGTGATCCTTGGCAAGGGCGACCAGAGATACGAGGAGTTCTTCTACTGGGCCGCCCAGCAGTACAGCGGCCGCATGGCCGTGCGCCTGGACTACAACGAGGCGCTGTCCATGGCCATTTACGCCGGCGCCGATCTGTTCCTGATGCCCTCCAAGAGCGAACCCTGCGGTCTGAGCCAGATGATCGCCATGCGGTACGGCACCGTGCCCATCGTCCGGGAGGCCGGCGGCCTGAAGGACACCGTCCACGCCTACGAGGCCTGGCGGGATGCGGGCAACGGCTTCTCCTTCACCAATTACGCCAGCGGCGACATGCTCTACGTGATCCGCGAGGCGGTGCAGCTGTACAAGGAGAATCCCGACGCCTTTGACCGCCTGCGCAAGCGGGCCATGGCCGGCGATTTCAGCTGGGCCAGAAGCGCCAAAGAGTACCTGCGGATATACGCCAATATTACCGGCCAGACCTGGCCCGTGCCCGCCCCCGCCGCGGAGGAGCCCGCCGTGACGGCCTTCGCCGAGGAGAAGGCGGAAGTAGCCGTTCCGGAGGAGGCCCCCGCTGAGGAGAAGCCCAAGAAGAAAACCGTCCGCAGGACCGCGGCCAAGAAGGCCGAAAAGGCCGAAAAGCCTGAAAAAGCCGAAAAGAAGGCCGGAAAGGCAGAGAAAAAGACCGTAAAAAAGGCGACTCCCAAGAAGGAATCCGCCAAAAAAGATACCGAACAGAAAGAGACCCCGAAAAAAGAGACCAAAAAGAAAGGGCCCGCCAAGTCCAAAAAGGAGGATCAGGCGGAGTAAACAACATCCATGACACCATTTACCACGAAAACACTGGAAGAGGCGCTGACTGCCAAGCTGATGCTGAACTTCGGAAAGGCGCCTGACGAAGCCACCGACCAGGAGATGATGAAGGCCAGCGCCCTGGTGCTGCGGGACGTGATGGCCATCCGCGGCGTGGAGTCCCACAAGAAGGCCCGCCGGGAGCAGCAGAAGCAGGTGCACTACCTGTCTCTGGAGTTCCTCATGGGCCGCAGCCTGATGAAGAACGCCTACAACCTGGAGGTCCTGCCCCAGCTGAAGGAGGCGCTGGAGCACCTGGGCTTCAAGGCCGCCGATATCTTTGAACTGGAGCCCGACGCGGGCCTGGGCAACGGCGGCCTGGGCCGCCTAGCCGCCTGCTATCTGGATTCCATGACCACCCTGGAGATCCCCGCTACCGGCTATTCCATCTGCTATGAGCTGGGCATCTTCAAGCAGAAGATCGTGGAGGGTCAGCAGGTGGAGCTGCCTGACGACTGGAAGAATCTGGGCGCCGCCTGGCTGCTGCCCAAGCCCGAGGAGGCCCAGGAGGTCCGCTTCGGCGGCACCCTGCGGGAGTTCTGGGACGACGGCCACCTGCACATCGTCAACGAGAACGCCATTACCGTCCAGGCCATCCCCTGCGACATGGTGGTGGCGGGCTACGGCACCAAGCATGTCAACACCCTGCGCCTGTGGGACGCCCGGGCCAGCCATCCCGTGGACATGGCCCTGTTTTCCCGTGGTGAATATCTGAAAGCGGCCGAGGAAGAGGCCATGGCCAAGACCATCGCCCGCATCCTCTATCCCGAGGACAACCATTACGAGGGCAAGTCCCTGCGCCTGAAGCAGCAGTACTTTTTCGTGTCCGCCACGGTGCAGTCCATCGCCCGCAATCATCTGGAGACCTACGGCACCCTGAAAAACTTCCATGAGAAGAACGTCATCCAGATCAACGACACCCATCCCACCCTGGTGATCCCCGAGCTGATGCGCATCTTCATCGACGAGGCCGGCATGAGCTGGGACGAGGCCTGGGACATCACCCGCCAGTCCGTGGCCTACACCAATCACACGGTGCTGGCCGAGGCCCTGGAGCGCTGGCCCCAGAGCCTGGTGGAGACCCTGCTGCCCCGTATCTGGCAGATCATCCAGGAGATCTCCGCCCGCTGGCAGAAGAAGGTGGAGGAGTTCTATCACGATCCTACCAAGACCAAGAAGATGGCCATCCTCTGGGACGGCGAGGTCCGCATGGCCAACCTGTGCATTGCCGGCGGTATCGCCGTCAACGGCGTCAGCGGCCTCCACTCCGATATTCTGAAGAAGGACGTTTTCAAGGAAGCCTGCGGCATGGAGCCCTGGAAGTTCCAGAACGTCACCAACGGCATCGACCACCGCCGCTGGCTCAGCGAGATCAACCCTGGCCTGGACGGCCTGATCCGGGACCTGACCGGCGGCGACGAGTACCTGACCCATCCCGCCGCTCTGCGGAAGCTGGACGATTACGCCGACGACAAGACGGTCCAGGCGCGGCTGGCCGCCATCAAGCGGAAGAACAAGGAGGACTTCGCCGCCTACGCCAAGAAGACCCAGGGCGTGGTGCTGAATCCCGACGCCATCTTCGACGTGCAGGTGAAGCGGCTCCATGAGTACAAGCGCCAGCTGCTGAATGTGCTGCATATCATCAGCCTGTATCAGAAGCTGCAGGAAGACCCCAACGCCATCACCCATCCCCACACCTTCCTCTTCGGCGCCAAGGCCGCCCCCGGCTATGCCGTGGCCAAGCGCATCATCCGCCTGATCAACTCCCTGGCGGACGAGATCGACCACAACCCCATCTGTAAGGACAAGCTGCAGGTGGTGTTCCTGGAGAACTACCGGGTCTCTCTGGCGGAGCGTCTGATGCCCGCCAGCGAGGTCAGCCAGCAGATCTCCACTGCCGGCAAGGAGGCCAGCGGCACCGGCAACATGAAGTTCATGATGAACGGCGCACTGACCGTTGGCACCCTGGACGGCGCCAACGTGGAGATGCATGAGGTCCTGGGCGACGAGAACATGTTCCTCTTCGGCCTCCACGCGGATGAGGTGGAGCGGCTGAAGAAGGAGGGCTATGTACCCCAGCGGCTGTACAACCGGGACCCGGTGCTGCAGAACTGCCTGAACGCCCTGCGGAAGGGTTTCCGGGACGGCGTCAGCTACGAGGATCTGTACCAGCGGCTGCTGTTCGGCGCCGGCGGAAGTCCTGCCGACGAGTATCTGCTGCTGGCGGACTTTGCGTCCTACTGCCAGGCGGAGCAGCGCATGGCGGAGACCTACGGCAACGCTGAGCGGTGGAACCGCATGAGCATCCACAATATCGCCCGCAGTGGCATCTTCGCTGCTGACCGGGCCGTGGCGGAGTACGCCGACAACATCTGGCACGTGCCTCACAAGTAAGACAAAAAGCTCCCGGCCATGGCCGGGAGCTTTTCTGTCCGTACGTTAACGCTCTTTACTCAAACCCAGCAAATAATCAGTGCTGACACCGTAATATTTGCTCAGAGTGATCAGATGGTGGATGGGCAATTCATTGGCACCGCGTTCATACCTGGCGTACATGGTCTGGGAGGTCCCCAGGACTTCGGCGATCTGAGTCTGGGTCTTGTCGGCGTCCTCCCGTAAGTCGCGCAAAATGCGGACATAGGCCATCTCATCCACGTTTGACACCTCCGTTCAGAGAAAAGTCTTTGCATGTTCAATTTATCATAAAAAGAGGAATCTCATGTAGAGGCAATACAAAATTTTACTACAAAAATACGCGGTTTTTTCTCAAAAAACCGATGAATAATGAGGGTTTTGTGCAGATTTTTACTAAATTCCAAAACTTCCTGAGAAAAAGGACAAATCCGCGCCATCCTTTGCCGTTTTGCTTTACAAGAAGGTGTTTTACGGTTATAATACTACCTGAAATTCAGTCAAAAGAAAAGGAAAAACGCTATGGAATATACAGAAGGTGTACGATTTGACAGTTTGGGACTGTCACCGGAGATCATGCGGGCCATTGCTCAGCGGGAGATCGAGGTCTCCACGCCGGTGCAGGCAGGCTGCATCCCGCCCATGATGGACTGGCAGGACGTGATCGCCAAGGCCCCCACCGGCACGGGCAAGACCTTTGCCTACGGCATCCCCATCGTGGAGCATGTGGACCCTGAGGACGAATCCGTGCAGGCCGTCATCCTGGCCCCTACCCGGGAACTGGCCATCCAGATCACCGATGAGATCCGGGACCTGTCTCGGTACAAGCCCGGCGTCCGCTGCGTTTGCCTGTACGGCGGCCAGCCCATTGGCCGGCAGATCGATACGCTGAAAAAGCGGCCCCAGATCGTGGTGGCTACCCCCGGCCGCCTCAGCGACCACATGAAGCGCCGCACCGTCCGGGTGGATACCGCCCAGACCGTGGTGCTGGACGAGGCGGACCGGATGCTGGACATGGGCTTCATCCACGATGTGACCCGCCTGCTGGACCGCATGGACAAGCGGAAAAACCTGGGCCTGTTTTCCGCCACCATCTCCCGGGAGGTCATGGACATTGCCTGGGTGTATCAGCGGGACGCGGCGGAGATCACCGTCCGGGAGGACGAGAAGAACAAGCCCGACATCAAGCAGTTCCGCATGGATGTCAGCTACGACGGCAAGGCCGACGCCATTGAGAGAATTCTCAACGAGACGGGCTTTGACCGCTGCATGGCCTTCTGCAACACCAAGGGCTCCACGGAGCGGATCACCAAGTTCCTGCAGCTGCGGGGCATCGACGCCGAGTGCATCCACGGAGACATTCCCCAGAAGAAGCGGGAGCAGGTGATGGACAAGTTCCGCCAGGGCAAGCTGCGGGTCTTTGTCTCCACCGATGTGGCCGCTCGTGGCATTGACGTGGACGACGTGGACATCGTGTTCAACTGCGACGTGCCCGACGAGAACCAGGACTATATCCACCGCATCGGCCGTACCGGCCGGGCCAGGCGCCAGGGCGTGGCCGTCAGCCTGATCGCGGACTATCCCTCCAAGATGCGGATCGACGACATTGCCAAGAAGACCCGGAACGAAATCGTCCCGGTGAAATTCGACGAAAACGGCAAGCTGGCCCCCGCCTGATGAAGAGAAGATCAAACGCCCCGCCGTCAGGCGGGGCGTTTTTCTGTGTTCTCGGCTTTTATGGGGGAAAGACGTTCGGGAGAAATCGGAAGGGACCGGAAACTTTATGAACGATTTCTAAAATTTTGTAATTATTTGTTACTTTTTCGCCTGGTTGCCTTTACAAGTCTGCCAAAATTCTTTATAATATTTGTGGGTTTTGATCAAATGCGGTGCTGCTTCCGCGGCACCCGATTTTTTCGATGCAAAAGGAGCCGGTCTATGCGCAAACTGAAAAGGGCCGTGTCATTGCTGCTGGCGGCCGTATTGTGTGTTTCCGTGCTGGCGGGATGCGCGGATGGAGGAGACAGTGTTTCCCTGTCTGTCTCCGTGGGGAGCCGGGTGACCACCCTGGACCCCATTTATGCCGAGGATATCAACAGCCAGACAGTGCTGGTCCACCTGTACGAAAATCTGCTGAAAGTGGCGCCGGATGGCGCCGGGGGGACCGCCGTGGTCAACGGCATGGCGAAAAATGTGAGCGTGGAGGAGAACTTTGACGGGACCGTCACCTACACCTTCCGCCTCCGCAGCGCCCGATGGTCCGACGGGCAGAGCGTCAAGGCGACGGATTTTGTCTACGCCTGGCAGCGGCTGGCGGACCCCGCCAGCTATTCCCCCTATGCGGCCCTGCTCAGCGTGGTCTGCGGCTATGAGGAGGCCCGGGCCTCGGGGGATATGAGCCAGCTGCAGGTGATGGCTAAGAATGCCACCACCCTGGTGGTGACGCTGAACGGCAATTACGACTGGTTCCTGCGGGAGGTCTGCACCTCTCCCGCCACCATGCCTCTGCGCAGGGATGTGGTGCAGCGGCTGAAGGAGGCGGGCATCCAGGCCACCGGGGCGGACGGCGAGGCCCGTGCCTGGTGGAGCGATCCCACGGCTCTGGTGACCAACGGTCCCTATCTGGCCACGGGCTATCAGTTCAGTGAGTATCTGGAACTGACTGCCAGTGAGCGGTACAACAGCGACCAGCTGGGCCCGAAGACCCTGACCTTCCGGTTTGCGGAGGACGCGGAGGAGGCCTGGGAGCTGTATGAGAATAAGGAAGTAGACGCTGTCTGGCCCCTGACCCAGGAGCGGCTGACGGAGCTGACAGCGGACGAGGAGTGGACCGCCATCCCGCAGCTGAGTACCTACACGGTAATTTACAACTGCGACCATGAGCTGCTGGAGGATGTGATGATCCGACAGGCCATGGCCCAGGTGATCGACCGGAACGCCCTGGCGGCGGCAGCCGGCGTCACTGCCCGGGCGGCAGAGGGGCTGGTGCCCTGCGGCGTTCCGGAAAATGAGGAAGGCGACTTCCGCACAGTGGGCGGTGTCCTGCTGGACAACGACCCGGAGCAGTACGAGACCCGCTGTCAGGAGGCGGCGGACCTGCTGAGCGAGGCTGGCTATGACCGGGGCTCCGTCCTGGGAGAGCTGGAGTACCTGTATGTGGAGGAGGGGGCCAACGCCGCCGTGGCGGAGGAGCTGTGCCGCCAGTGGCAGGAGACCCTGGGCATCACAGTGGTGCCTAAAGGCGTCACCACCCGGGAGCTGTGGTCGGCCCTCCGCAAGGGAGAATACACCCTGGCGGGCGTGGATCTGGAGGCTGCCGGCAACGACGCAGAGTGTTTCCTGATGGAGTGGACCTCCGACAGCCAGGACAACGTGGCGGCTTACGAGAACAGCGCTTATGACACCCTTATGGCCATCATCGCCAGCGCGGCGGACGGCACTGCCCGTATGGGATGCCTCCACGATGCGGAGGCCCTGCTGCTGGGCGACTACGCCCTGAGCCCCCTGTATACCATGGGCACTGCCTGGGAGCTGCGGGATACCCTGACTGGTGCGGCGCGGGACGCCCGGGGCTGGTTCAATTTCTCCACCGTGGTGGCAAGGTCCACATAAGTTTGCATGAAAAACAACAGGAAGGACGCCGGGCGTCCTTCCTGTTTGCTTCTGGAAAAAACCGGGGATGGCTGTGCCATCCCCGGTTTGTGCTGTGATGGGAGAAGCTGATTACTTGCCGGCCTCGATCATGTTGTCGAACATGACATAATCGGCAACGGGGACTTCCTTCTCCACGGCGCCGGCCGCGATGAAGTTGTCCTGCTGGACCTTGTAGTAGCCCTCAATGGAGCCATCAGCGGCACCGGCGGCCACTTCCTTGCCGGTGAACCAGTCGGCAACACCGCGCTCGGCATAAACGGCATCATAGTCGGTCTTGGTCTGGTCAGCCACATACTGGGCGACTTCCTCATAGTTGCCGTCAGCAGCGTAATCCATGCCCTTGTACAGAGCCTTGGTGAAACGCAGGATCTTGTCGGCGTTGTTCTCGGCATACTTGGGAGTCACGATCCAGCTGGCCAGGGAGACGGTGGTGTCGGAGAAGGTCATGTTGTCGCACAGCAGAGTGCCCTTGTCGCCCAGCTCTTCCATGATCTTCAGGCTGTTGGGGGACCAGGTGGCGCAGGCGTCCACGCCGCCGGACAGCATGGCGGTGACGATGTTGGAGGCGTCCATATCCATGGCCTTGATGTCATCCATGGACAGGCCGGCCTTCTCCAGGCCGTTCTTCAGGATGTCCTCGCTGGAGGTACCGGAGGAATAAGCCACGGTCTTGCCCTTCAGGTCTTCCAGGGTCTTGACGTCGGGACCGCCGATGACGGCGTCGCCGTTGGAGATGTGGGACAGGGCGAAGATCTTGGCCTTGCCGTTGATGCACAGCTTGTGGGCGCCCTGGCCGATATAGCCCATGTCGATGGAGCCGGATTCCATGGCGGCGATGATGGTCGGGCCGTCAGCGAATTCCATCAGGTTGACGGTGATGCCGGCTTCCTCGAAATAGCCCTTGTTGATGGCGGTGGTCACGGACCACAGGCTGCCGTAGTTGGGCATGTAGGCGATGTTCAGGGTAATGGGCTCCTCAGCGGGCTCGGCGGGGGTGTTATCTGCCGGCTGCTCGGTCTGCTCGGGCTCCTTGGTCTCAGCGGAAGCGGGTTCTTCCTTGGCACCGCAGGCGGCCAGGGACAGCACCATCACGAGCGCCAGCAGCAGGGAAATGAACTTGTTCTTCATCTTATACCTCCAAAAAATGTTTATTTTCCACCGGGCACAGCCCGAAGTGGTTCAACTTATTTGCGGACCTCCAGGTATTCCTGATAGACCTCGCCCCAGATCTGGGCCTTCAGGTCCAGGAACTCCTTCTGCATCTTCAGGTCCTGGGTGCGGGGATAGGGCAGGTTGATGTCGATGATGGTCTTGATGCGGCCGGGACGGGCGCTCATGACGATGACCTTGGTGGCCAGGATGATGGCCTCCTCCACGTCGTGAGTGATGAAGAAGCAGGTCTTCTTCTCCTCCTGCCAGGTTTTGGTGAGCTCCGCCTGCAGCTGGGTGCGGGTCTGGGCATCCAGAGCGCCGAAGGGCTCGTCCATCAGCAGCACCTCGGGCTGCACGGCGTAGGCGCGGGCGATGGCCACGCGCTGCTTCATGCCGCCGGACAGCTCCTTGGGATAGGCGTCCACGAAGCCCTCCAGGTCCACCATCCTGATATACTTCATGGCGATCTCTTTGGCCTGATCGTCGGGCATGCCCTTCAGCTTCAGGCCGAACATGACGTTCTTCAGCACGGTGAGCCAGGGGAACAGAGCGTACTGCTGGAACACCACGCCGCGCTCGGTGCCGGTGCCCTCCACCTTCTTGCCGTCCACATACACGGCGCCGGAGGTGGGCTCCAGCAGGCCGGCGATGATGTTCAGCAGGGTGGACTTGCCGCAGCCGGAGGGGCCGACGACACAGATAAATTCGTTTTCATAGATATCCAGATCCACGCCGTTGAGAGCGACCATTTTGCCCTGACGGCCGTCGTAGATCTTTTCCACATGGTCGATTTTGACCTTCAGATTTCTCTCTTCTCCTGCCATCCCGTCAGCTTCCTTTCTAATGTTTTGATGATTTTTTCAGAGGTGATGCCGATGATGCCGATCAGAATGATGTACAGCAGCATGGGAGCCACTTCAAAGCTGTTGCTGAAAGAGCGGATTCGCATGCCCATACCGGCGGAGGCGCCGGTGGACTCGGCGGCGATCAGGGTGGTCAGTGCCACGGAGACGCCCAGACGGACCGCGGTGAGGATGAAGGGGGTGGTGGCGGGGAACACGACCTTGATGAACAGGTCCTTGTCCTTGGCGCCCAGCACCCGGGCGGCCTTCAGCAGCGTCTCATCCACGTTGCGCACGCCCTGATAGATGGTGACGGTCATGATCAGGAAGGTGGCCAGCCAGATGACGATGATCTGGGGCTTGCGGCCAACGCCCACGGCAATGACCACCAGAGGCACGTAGGCCAGAGGGGGAATGTTGCGGATGAACTGAATCCAGGGCTCCAGGATGTTCCGCACCGGCAGGTACCAGGCCATCAGGAAGGCCACGGGGACCGCCGTCACAAAGCCCAGAGCGAAGCCGGCCAGCACGGAGATCATACTGCTGATGAAGTCCTCCGCCAGGATGCCTCTGGAAATGACGGTGCCCAGCGCCTGGATGATGGCGGGCAGGAAGGGGAAGCTGCGGGCCGTCTTTTCATTGACGGACAGGAAGAACCACAGCAGCATAGCCACCAGGAAGGAGATGATCAGCCATCCCCAGGGCGGTATTTGGAGTTTGCTTTTCTTTTTGTTGTCCATATTCCTCTCTCCCGTTTAATAGAATTCCTTGATCCGGTGGAACCAGGTGCCCGCGGGGTCCTTCAGCTCCTTCATATACTTGGACATGATGTCCAGGTATTTCTTTTTCACGTCGGCATAGGCCGGATCGTAACACACATTGTGGAGCTGATAGGGGTCCTTTTTCAGGTCGTACAGCTCGCCCCGCTCGCTCTCGTTGAAGGTCAGCTGGTAGTCGTGGTCCCGGACCATCCGCTGGCGGCCCACATAGAAGTGGCTGTGGAACTCGCCGTAGACCTCCGAGCGGCCGTTGCTGGCCTTTTCGCCCATCATCAGGGGCAGGACGCTCTCGCCGTCCACCGGCTGGGGAGGCTTCACGCCCGCCACGTCCAGGATGGTGGGCATCATCTCGTGGAGGTAGACGAAGCTGTCGTTGTCCTCTGTGCCGGCACCCTTGACCACCATGGGGATGTGGTAAATTTCATCGAAGGTGAAGGCGCCCTTTTCAATGAGCTTGTGGGCGCCCAGGCAGTCGCCGTGGTCGGCGCTGTAAATGATAATGGTGTCGTCGTAGAGACCCTCGGCCTTCAGCTTGTCCACAATCATGCCCACCATGTCGTCGATCATGGTGCAGTGGCCGTAGTACCGGGCTGCGATCTCCTGGAAGCCCTTCCAGCCGTAGTTCCCCAGGCCCCACATCTTCTCGCTGAGGTAGTAGCCGTAGGGCTTGTCCAGCATGTCATCGCAGTAGCTGGGATGCTCCGGGATGTCCTCCGGGTTGTACATGGAGTAGTAAGGCTCCGGCACGATGCTGGGGCTGTGGGGGCCCCAGAAGTTGGCCCAGATGAAGAAGGGCTTGTCCTCCTCCTTGGCCTTGTCAATGAGCCGGTTGGTCTCGTGGGCCACAAAGTATTCGATGGTGCTCTCCACCGGGCCCTCATGCTTGCAGAACATCTCCTGGATCTGGAGGGCGGGGTTGTCCCCCAGGAAGCCGTGGGATACGTCCACGTTGTCAAAGCCGTTTTCCTTGAGATACTCCTCGTAGTAGTTGGGCTCATTGTCAGGGGGCTGGTCGAAGATCAGGCTCTTGAACACCCGGCTGCCGGGGAAGCCGTAGCCCATGAAGGGCTTGCCGTCGTCAAAGCCGCATTCCTCGGGGGTCTTGTCCGGGGTGACATGCCACTTGCCGGCGTAGCCGCAGTAGTAGCCCGCGTCGTGCATGCAGTCGCCCAGCAGGGGTGTGCCCTCTTTGATACAGGTGAAATTGTCCACCACGCCGTGCTTATGGGGATAGAGGCCCGTCATCACGCTGGCCCGTGCCGGCGCGCAGATGGCGGAGGGGGTGTAGGCATTGGTGAATTTCATGCCTTCCGCCGCCAGCTGGTCGATATGGGGCGTTTTGCAGATGGGGTTCAGCCCATAGGCGCTGATGGTGTCCATGCGCTGCTGGTCGGACAGGATCAGCAGAACATTTTTGCGTTTCGCCATACTGTTAGTTCCTTTCCTGCTACCCAGGCATATTGGCCAAAATAGCACAAAGATTCTGCTATTATACTACTACCTTTTGAAGAAATTGTCAAACTTGCGAATGGTTTCGTCAAAAAGTTCGGTCTCTTTTTGGCTAAACGTTTACATAAGCGCAATCCTGTAACACAAATCCCGGATTTCCCCGGGAACCAGGGTGATGCAGTGGGACTTGTGGAAAAATTCACCATCCTCATTGTCCACGGCGGCGCATCCGTGCCAGGGCTCCAGGCAGACGAAGGGAGCCTCGCAGCCGCTCTTGGTCCAGAAGGCCACCATGGGAAAGCCGGCGAAATCCAGACGGACGCCGTGGCCGGTCTCCCGGTGGAGGAGGCTGACGCCGGTGGACCGCAGGTTTTCCAGAATGATGGTGTCCAGCCGGTCGAAGACGGCGCGGTCCAGGGGGAAGCGGTCCGTGCCGTGCAGCAGGGGTTCCCGCCCGTCATGGCGCACCAGGCCCTCCGGAGTCAGCAGGATGGTATCTGCCTGCTCCGGCCGGTCAAAGACGATCTGGTAATCCTCAAAGCGCTCGCCCGCGTGGAGGGGGCAGCGGAAGGCGGTATGGGCGCCGATGCAGAAGGGCATGGGGGCGCTGCCGGTGTTCTCCACCCGGAAGGCGGTGGAAAAGCCGTCCTCCGTCAGGGTGTGGCAGACCCGGAGGGAGAAGGGGAAGGGGTAGCGGACCAGGGTCTCCGGGCACTCCCGCAGCTCCAGAACCACATGGCGGTCATCCTGCTCCACCGGGGAAAAGTCCAGATCCCGGGCAAAGCCGTGGCGGGACATCTCATAGGGCTGTCCGTGGAACAGGACCTGCCCGTCCTTCAGATTGCCCACAATGGGGAACAGCAGCGGGTTCCGCCCGGGCCAGTAGGCCGGGTCCCCGTTCCAGATGTATTCGGTGCCGGCGGCGTCCCGCAGGGAGACCAGCTCGCCGCCATGGCTGTCCACAGTGGCCCGCAGACCGTGATGGGAAAGTGTAAACTGCATGGCAGAACCTCCTGAGTGTATGTATGAAAGTGTGCTTCTGCATCCATTATACCGGGCTGCCGGAGAAAAGTCACGGGATATTGGGTGATTTTGAAAGGATCGCAAAAAGCCATTGCCGTTTTGCGAAAAAGTGTGTAAAATGTCAGTATAGCCAACAGGCGGCCCCGGGAATGGGAAGACGCCGCCGGACAGGAGTTTTGTCATGCCCCCCCTGAGCCTGCTGATCAAACCGGTCTCCGGCAGCTGCAACATGCGGTGCCGTTACTGCTTTTACGCCGATGAAACGGAAAACCGCGCTGTGGCCCTGCTGGGCCGCATGACCCGGGAGACCATGCACACCATCGTGGACAAGGCTCTGGATTACGCCGACGGTGATTGCACCTTCGCCTTCCAGGGCGGCGAGCCCACCCTGGCGGGACTGGACTTTTTCCGGGACCTGTCGGAGTACGTGAGCCGTCACCCCAATCCCAAGGGTGTCCGGGTCCATTACGCTGTCCAGACCAACGGCTATGCCCTGGACGAGGACTGGGCCCGGTGGCTGGCGGAGAACCATGTCTTAGTGGGCATCTCCCTGGACGGGCCCAAGGAGCTCCACGACCGCTACCGGATGGACCGGGAGGGGAAGGGGACCTTCAACCGCGTCATGGCTGCCATCCGCCTGCTGGAAAAACACGGCGTGGACTTCAACATCCTGACGGTGGTCTCCGCCGCCAACGCCCGCCGGGGCCAGCAGGTGTACAGCTTCTTCAAAAAGCAGGGCTTCCGGTATCAGCAGTATATCGAATGTCTGGACCCCATCGGTGAGGTGCAGGGCGGACATGAGTACTCCCTGACGCCGGAGCGGTACGAGGCCTTTTTGAAGAGCGTGTTCGACGCCTGGTATCAGGACATGAAGGCAGGCCGCTACGTCTACAACCGCTATTTTGAAAACCTGATGATGCTGCTGACCGGACAGGCTCCGGAGAGCTGCAATCTGCGGGGCGTCTGCGCCCCCCAGTGGGTCATCGAGGCCGACGGCAGCGTCTATCCCTGCGATTTTTACGCATTGGACCGGTGGCGGCTGGGCAATATTCTGGAGGACTCCTTCGAGACGATGGAGGAGGTCCGCCGGGCCTCCGGCTTCGTGGAGTGGTCCCGGCGGCTGCCGGAGGACTGCAAAGCCTGCCGCTGGCTGCCCCTGTGCCGCAACGGCTGCCGCAGGAACCGGGAGCCCGTGACAGCGGACAGCACCGGAAAGAACTATTTCTGTGAGGCGTACAAGCACTTTCTGGAATACGCCTGCCCCCGGCTGATGGAAGTCTGCCAGCTGCTGCGGCAGCGGGCCGGACGATAAAACCTGTCAACAACCAAGACTATTATTTTTTGGGAGGTCAGATATGGAACGATTTGGAATCTCTGTGGACGTGAAGAACAAGCCTGTGCTGGACCCGGAGTTCATCCCCATGCTGAAATTCAACCGCGCGTTTCTGCAGGACGCGAAAAAGCCGGTCTCTATCGCCGTGGAGCGGGCAGACGGCCAGATCGCCACGACCCACACCTTTCTTCACGGCACCCCGGACATGGCTGACGCCGACCGCTATTACATCGACCGTCTGGTGAAGACCGAACTGTGGATGAAGGGCGGCTACAAGGTCTATGTGAACGACAAGGACATCTATGAGTACCTGCGCGGTGTGTACTGCGCGGGCGGAGCCCGGGCCTTCGACTGGGAGTTCATGGCCGACGTCTTTGAGCACCCCTTTGAGGTGGTCTATACCGAAGACATCCCCGAGACGCTGGACAAGCCCGTCCCCATGGGCGGCCACCTGGAGGGCTGCCGCATCGGCTTCGACGCCGGCGGCTCCGACCGTAAGGTCTCCGCTGTCATCGACGGCGAGACCGTCTTCTCCGAGGAGGTGGTCTGGCTGCCCAAGATCAATCCCGACCCGGAGTATCACTACGAGGGCATCGTCTCCGCCCTGAAGGCCGCTGCCGCCCACATGCCCCGGGTGGACGCCGTGGGCGTCTCCTCCGCCGGCATCTATATCAACAACCGCACCATGAAGGCCTCCCTCTTCCTGAAGGTCCCCAAGGACCTGTACGAGGAGAAGGTGAAGGACATCTTCATCCGCGCCATCACCGATACCTTCGGCGACGTGCCCTACGCCGTGGCCAACGACGGCGACGTGTCCGCCCTGGCCGGTACCATGAGCCTGAACGACAACAACGTCATGGGCATCGCCATGGGCACCAGCGAGGCCGTGGGCTATGTGGATGAGAATGGCCAGATCACCGGTTGGCTCAACGAGCTGGCTTTTGTCCCCGTGGACGCCAACCCTGACGCCATGCTGGACGAGTGGTCCGGTGATATCGGCTGCGGCGTCAAGTACTTCTGCCAGGACGGCGTGAACAAACTGGCGCCCCGGGCGGGCATCGAGCTGGACGAGAGCGCCTCTCCCGCCGAGAAGCTGAAGGTCACCCAGAAGCTGATGGAAGAGGGCGACCAGCGGGCCGCCAGGGTCTACGAGTCCATCGGCTGCTACCTGGGCCACACCCTGGCTTACTACTACGAGAAGTACGGCTTCCGCTATGTGCTGCTGCTGGGCCGCGTCATGAGCGGCAAGGGCGGCGATCTGCTGCTGGAGACCTGCCAGAAGGTGCTGAACGACGAGTATCCCGAGGCTGCCGCCGGCTTCAAGCTGACCCTGCCGGACGAGAAGTTCCGCCGGGTGGGCCAGTCCATGGCCGCTGCCAGCCTGCCTGAGATGAAGTGATCCGGGCGCATCATCACTGAGGAGGAGATTTCATATGATCAGAATTTATCAGGAGGCGGACTACGAGGCCATGAGCCGCCGGGCCGCCAACCTCATTTCCGCGGAGGTCATCCGCAATCCCGCCTGTGTGCTGGGTCTGGCCACCGGCTCCACCCCCATCGGCACCTACAAGCAGCTGGCTGCCTGGAATCAGCGGGGCGACTTCAGCTTCAGGGAAGTCCAGACCGTCAACCTGGACGAGTACAAGGGCCTGGCTCCCACCCATGACCAGAGCTACCGCTACTTCATGCAGACCAACTTCTTCGACCACATCGACATCGACGTGGCAAAGACCCACGTGCCCGACGGCCTGGCCGCCGACCCCGACGCCGAGTGCGCCCGGTATGACGAGCTGGTGCGCTCCCTGGGCTACGCCGACCTGCAGCTGCTGGGCCTGGGCCACAACGGACACATCGGCTTCAACGAGCCCTGCGATAACTATGTGAAGGAGACCCATGTGGTGGACCTGACCGAGAGCACCATCGAGGCCAACGCCCGCTTCTTCGCCTCCGCCGATGATGTGCCCCGCCAGGCCCTGACCATGGGCATCGGCTGCATCATGGCGGCCCGCCGGGTGCTGCTGATCGCCAGCGGCGCCGACAAGGCAGACGCGGTGTACAAGGCCTTCTGCGGCCCCATCACGCCCTTCTGCCCGGCCTCCATCCTGCAGCTCCACAACGACGTGGTGCTGGTGGGCGACAAGGCGGCTCTCAGCAAGCTGGTAGCTGCGGGGGTGCCCGTATGCGAGTGACAGGCGGCCAGGTCTTTGACCTGGAACAGGGTTTTGTCTCCCGGGATGTCTGCACCGACGGCACCCTGCTCACCGCCGCCAGCGGCGATGAACAGGTCCTGGATGCGTCCGGCTGCTATGTGATCCCCGGCCTGGTGGATGTGCATTTCCACGGCTGCGTGGGGGAGGATTTCAGCGACGCCACCCCGGAGGGTCTGCAGCGCATCGCGGACTTTGAACTGAGCCAGGGCGTCACCTACATCTGCCCCGCCGGTATGACCCTGCCGGAGGACCAGTTGACGGCCATCTGCGAAAATGTTGCTGCCCACCGTGCGAAGAACGCCGGCGGCGCGGAGGTGGTGGGCGCCCACCTGGAGGGGCCCTTCCTCTCCACTGCCAAAAAGGGCGCCCAGAACGGCGATTTCCTCCACGATCCTGACGTCCCCATGCTGGAGCGCCTGCAGAAGGCGGCCAAAGGCTGCGTGAAGCTGGTGACGGTGGCCCCCGAGCAGCCCGGCGCCATGGACTTTATCCGGGCCGCCACGGACATGGGCATCACGGTGTCCGTGGGTCACACCGTGGCGGATTACGACACCGCCAAGGCGGCCTTTGAGGCCGGCGCCACCCACGCCACCCACCTCTATAACGGTATGCCGCCCATCCATCACCGGGCACCCGGCGTCATCGGCGCCGCCTTTGATACCCCCGGCGTCCAGGCGGAGCTGATCTGCGACGGCGTCCACATCCACGGTGCCATGATCCGTCTGACCTTCCAGCTGTTCGGCAAGGAGCGGGTCATCCTGATCTCCGACTCCCTGCGGGCCACGGGTATGCCCGACGGCCAGTATCCCTTCGGCGGCCAGGAGATCGAGGTCCACGGCAACCGGGCCACCATCGTGGGCCATCCCGAGACGCTGGCGGGCTCCGTTACCAGCCTGATGGGCTGCCTGCGGCAGGCGGTGAAGTTCGGCATCCCCCTGGCGGACGCGGTGCGGGCCTGCACCTACAACCCCGCCCAGTCCATCGGCATTGATGACCGGGCAGGCACCCTGGACACCGGCAAGGAGGCCAGCTTCGTCCTGCTGAACAAGGAGGACCTGTCCCTCCGGGCCATCGTGTTCAAGGGCCGGGTCGTGGCATAAGCGAATATACAGATACCAAAACACGGACATGGCGCGTTGCCATGTCCGTGTTGCACGTTTCTGTGCAATTTCTTCAAAATCCTGCAAGATTTTACGGATATAGATATAGACATAGAAACAGGTATAGGAATAGGGACAGATACAGGAACAGACACAGACACAGCTATATAGACAGGAATAAAAAAGAAAATAAATAGATATTCTTTTCAAAAAGAAACAGATATAGAAAGAGCCAAAGGAAAAGCCACAGCCACAGAGACAGCCAGAGTCAAAGAGAAAGCCGCTTCCGGCCGGGGGAAGGCAGCAGTATTCTCCGCGGCGGTTTCGCTTTCGCCTGACGGCAGGATGGAAGCAGCCCGCATCAGCTATGAAAAAAGAACGCCGCCCGGATGGGCGGCGTTCTTGATGGTGCAGAGATAAAATCAGCGCTTGGAGAACTGGGGAGCACGACGGGCGGCTTTCAGGCCGTACTTCTTGCGCTCCTTCATACGAGGATCGCGGGTCAGGAAACCGGCCTTCTTCAGGATGGGACGGTTGTCCTCGCTGGCCAGCAGCAGGGCGCGGGCGATGCCGTGGCGCAGGGCGCCGGCCTGGCCGGAGACGCCGCCGCCGGTGACGGTGGCAACGATGTCCATCTTGCCGGTGTTGCCGGTGGCATCCAGGGGCTGACGGACCACCATCTTCAGGGTGTCCAGACCGAAGTAATCGTCGATGTCACGGCCGTTGATGGTGATGGAGCCGGTGCCGTTGGGGAACAGATGGACGCGGGCCACGGAGGACTTCCGGCGGCCGGTGCCATACAGATAAGGCTTCTTAGACTGATACATGCTCTTACTCCTCCTTACTCCAGAACGACGGGCTTCTGAGCCTGCTGCTCATAGTTGGCATCGGCATAGATGTGCAGGCGCTTCAGAGAATCCTTGGTGATGACGTTGTTGGGCATCATACCCTTGACGGCGACCTTCATGGCCAGCTCGGGCTTCTCCTGCATCAGGATGCGGTAGGGAGTCTCCTTCAGACCGCCGACCCAGCCGGAGTGATGGCGATAGAACTTCTGGTCGCCCTTCTTGCCGGTCAGGACAGCCTTGGCGGCATTGATGATGATGACGTTGTCGCCGCAGTCGGCGTGGGGAGTGTAGGTGACTTTGCCCTTGCCGCGCAGCAGGTCAGCAGCCCGGACAGCGGTCTTGCCCAGGGGCTTACCGGCAGCGTCCAGGATGTACCACTTGCGCTCAATGTTGGCCTTGTTTGCCATAAAAGTGGACATGGTGTTTCCTCCGTTACATATATTTTGCATTTGCTTTACAAATCAAGAGCTCCGGGTTAAAATCGGAGCAAGACTATTTATACCACGGCGGACAAACCCTGTCAACATGATTTTTATTTAGCACGGAAAAAGCTCTTGTTTTCTTTGAATATCTCTTGTTATCTCGCAAATTCTCGCATTCATTTTTGAGATTTGCGCGGATTGCTCGGAACGGGGCAGAAAAAACGGAGGGAATCCCTCCCTCCGCGCTTATGTAATTACAGCACCCACTGCACCAACAGCAGCAGCACGAAGCCCGGCAGGCCCAGGATGCCGATGACCAGGGCGTTCAGCAGGTTCAGCCCCAGGGCGATGCCGGTCCAGGCAGCTGTCAGGTTCACTACCCACAGGGCCAGAAACCCCAGCAGGGTGTTCAGCAGCAGCTTCAATGCCACCCGCAGGGGCGTGCGGAACACCCGGATCAGGGCGATGATGAAAAAGCCCACCAGCAGGGCCGCGATGATCTTCTGATTCAGGTCCATACGGTATTGCCCTCACTTTCACAGGGGCCGCTCTGCCCATCTTCCGGGCAGCGGGCCTTGATGGCGCGGAGCAGATAGTTGCACCGGGCCTTGTCGGCGCTGATCTGATAGACGCAGGACTCCACCAGCTCCGGGTCCACCGCCTGGTTGAACCGGCGGTAGGCCAGGGCCAGCTGGTCCTGAGCCTCCTGTAATTCGGCCCGCAGAGCCAGCAGCTCCGGGTCGGGGCGGCGTTTTTTGGAAAAAGAAGCACTCATGGCAATGTCCCTCCTACCTTACAGGTGTATGGAGAGTTTGGACAAATATGCCAGATTTCATACGGCAGGGAGGGGATCTCATGCAGACGGAGCAGGAACGGTATATGATGGAGGCCCTGGCGCTGGCCCGGGAGGCCGCCGCCGCGGGAGAGGTCCCCGTGGGCTGCGTCATCGTCCGGGAGGGACAGGTGGTGGGCCGGGGCCGCAACCGCCGGGAGGAAAAGCAGTCCACCGCCTCCCACGCGGAGATGGAGGCCATTGCCCGGGCCAACGAGAACCTTGGCACCTGGCGGCTGGACGACTGCGAGTTATATGTGACCCTGGAGCCCTGCCCCATGTGCGCCGGGGCCATCCTCAACGCCCGCATCCGCCGGGTGTGGTACGGCGCCCGGGATGAAGCCATGGGGGCCTGCGGCGGGGTGACGAACCTGTTTATGGAGGCATTTCCCAACCGGCCCGCCCTGGTGGGGGGCATCCTGGCAGACGAGTGCCGGACAGTGCTGGCGGATTTTTTTGCCGAACTCCGGCGGGACAGGGAACGTTGACATAAAAAATTTCTGGGATTTAAAACTTTTGTAACAATTGAGACTGTTTTGGTTAACAACTCTCCTGTATTGTAAGAATTGCAAGAGACAAAACTTCTTTTCATCCAATCTTCCAAAAAATAGCCAAAGGGCCAACCGAGAGGTTGGCCCTTTGGCTGTTCTTTTGGAAGTCTTTCCTGTTTCGTTGTCTGTTGTTCGGGACTCGCAGGGCGCGATGCCCCCGGCACGCTGTCTCGCCAGCCTTCGGTGTCTGCGGCGTGCCCAGTGGTCACGCTCTACATGCATTTCTTGCGGTGTCGGACCCTGTGGAAAAACAGGTGGTTTTCAGGCATCCCCTGTGCTATCATGGACCTCGCAGTCCCCGGGGACATGGGCCAGCCGCAGCAGCAGAAAGCCCAGCAGGGCCGCCGCACCGCCGGCGTACAGCAGCAGGGAGGAGAGGTGGGGACCGCCGTCTGCCAAAGCGGCGATACACAGGACCACGGCCGCGCAGGCGTACAGGGCGAACCGCCGGGTCCGTCCGGACTGGAAAGCGAAGGAGGACAGCCGGTAGAAGCCCAGGGTCAGGAACACCAGGGCCAGCAGCTCGACATAATATGCCTCCAGGGCGGGGTCGATGGAGTCCAGGCGGTAGGTCAGCACCAGCCGCACCACCAGAGCCACCGGGGGAACCAGCAGGAGGGTGCCCTGAAAACTGCTCTCAGACTCCCGGGTCCCTCTGCGGCAGGCGGCGGCTGCCAGAAACACCGCCGCGCCGGATACCAGACCCAGCAGGCCCAGCAGCAGCTGAGCCTTGGGCGCGAAACCGGAGACGGATTCCATGGCCACGGCGCCGTAGGGATCGGCGGCGGCCTGAAGCCGCGCCAGCAGATTGACGCCCCCCAGGCCCTCGGCCAGGTCTGCCAGGCCGGACAGCAGCATCAGCAGGGCGCCGGCCACCGGAAGGAACACCTGCCCAGAATTTCCTGCGGCGAATTCCGCCGGGAAAGCGGGACCGGGGTCGGTCTCCCCGGGCAGGCGGCGGACTAGCAGCAGGAACGCAAGGGCCAGCACCGCCAGCAGGGCAATCAGCGCCAGACCGGGCACATTGCCGGAGACCGGCAGGCCGGTGGCGGCCTCAAAGCCGGTGCGGTTCTGCAGCAGCCGCAGCACGAAAGCTGCCATGCCCCCCACCAGGGCCAGCAGGGGGAGAAACGATTGCTTTTTCATTTGAATAGCATCCTTTCGGACTGAAATCTTGAAAATCCGGATTCACTATATCACGTTTGCGGTGGTTTGTCCATGCCGCGTCTCATGTTCTCACGGCGGGGCGCATAGGATGGAGGGACAGGCTGCGGAACGAAAGCGAGGAAATTCTATGAAGCGAAATCATCCGGTCCGGCAGAGCATGGCCGTCTCAGGCCTGCTGCTGGCGGCGTTGTTTTTACTGCCCCTGGCGGTGATCGTCCCCTTCCGGGCGGAGCTGTTTGACCGGGAGCCCCCGGTGGACGAGACGGAGGGCGCGCCCTTCGTCAGCGGAGAACTGGACGCCCGGACCACATTGAAGGTCCTGGACGGGGACACCGTGGTGGAGATGGACCTGGGGACGTACCTGGTGGGCGTGGTGCGGGCGGAGATGCCCGCCTCTTTCCATCAGGAGGCCCTGAAAGCCCAGGCGGTGGCCGCCCGGACCTACACCCTCCATAAAATCCAGAGCGGCGGGAACCACGGGGAGCAGGCGGACATCTGCACGGACTCCACCTGCTGCCAGGCGTATATCAGCGAGGAACGGGCCCGGGCCAACTGGGGCGGTGACGCCGACGATTATGAGGCCAAGGTGGAGACCGCGGTCAAGGAGACCGACGGACAGGCCATCCTGTACGGCGGCGTACCCATCCTGGCGGTGTTCCACTCCTCATCGGCGGGCCTGACCCGGGCTGCCGGAGAGGTCTGGCTGAACGACCTGCCCTACCTGCAGGCGGTGGAGTCTCCGGAGGAGACGGACCGCATCCCCAACTATTATAGCCGCGTGGAATTCACGGCGGCGGAGTGTAAAGAGAAGCTCCTTGCCGCCTTCCCGGAGGCGGACCTGTCCGGCCCCATCAGCGGCTGGCTGCAAAACGCCGTCACCGACAGTGCCGGCAGTGTGGAGACGGTGGAGGTGGGGGGCGTCACCGTAAAGGGCGCCCGGGTGCGGTCGGCCCTGGGCCTCCGGTCCGCCTGCTTTGACTGGGAGGCGCGGGACGGCAAGCTGGTGTTCTATGTCACCGGCTACGGCCACGGCGTGGGGATGAGCCAGTACGGCGCCGACAAAATGGCCGCCGACGGCGCGGACTACCGGGAGATCCTGACCCACTACTACACCGGCGTCACCGTGGACAGCTATCTCCCCGGCTGACGCTTTACAACCGCCGCGTCCCTGTGATAAAATAAAGTGTTCAGAAACAAGGAAGGGAGGCTCCGCCATGAAAAAGAAGCTCACCGCGCTGCTGTGCTGTGCGCTGCTGGTGTTCCAGCTGGCGGCGCCGCCCAGGGCCCAGGCGGCCGGTTACGTGTATTTTGTGGCGGCGGGCGAAAACGTGCTGCCCCTGTCCGACGCCACCATGCCCTTCTGGCACGGGGGCTACCTGTACATCGCCAGCTCCATCTTCACCGGCATCGCCCGGGATGCGCTGGACATCGGCCGCAGCCGCAATGACAAGGACAAGCTGGTGGTGCTGTACAGCGGCAGCCGGGCCAAGTCCCTGTGGTTTGAGTGGGAGAAGACCTACGCCCACGATGTGGACGGCAATGTGTACCACCCCGGGGCGATCTACCGCAACGGCGAGGTCTATGTGCCCGTGTCTCTGGTGGCCCGCTTCTTTGATCTGCAGTACAGCGTCAACAAGGTCAACAGCCGGGTGAACGGGGAGCTGATCCAGGGCGACCTGGCCTGGATCCGGCGGCCGGGCAACATTTTGACGGACAAGTATTTCATGGACGCGGCATCCTCCGTCATCACCAACCGCTATGAGGCCTATCTGAAAGACAAGGAGAAGGAGCAGCAGGGCGCCTCCACGCCCGGATCATCCCAGACCCCCGCCGGCGTGGACATCGAGGGCAAGCGCATTTACCTCTGCATGACGGCGGGGGCGAATACATCTGCCCTGCTGGATACCCTGGACCGCTACGGCGCCCAGGCGGCCTTTTTCTGCACGCCGGAATTTCTGGAGCAGCAGGGGGACCTGCTGCGGCGCATGACGGCCACGGGCCAGACCATCGCCATCCTGGCGGACGCCGGGGACGAGACCCGGACCGTGGAGGAGCAGCTGGAGGCGGGGAACCGGGCTCTGGAGCGGGCCACCTGCGGCAGGACCCGGCTGGTCCGGGTGGAGAACGGCGACGAGCAGACCTTCCAGCGGCTGGGGGAGGCGGGCTACCGCTGCCTGGAGCCGGACCTGGACCGCTCCGGGTATGACCTGCGCAGCGCCTCCAACGCTGACAGCCTGCTGCGGCGGGTGCTGTCCTATCGTGGGGACGATGTGACCGTATGGGCGGCGGACCGGGCGGACGCCCTGGGCCTGCGGTACTTCCTGGCGGACACGGAGAGCGGCGACGGCCGGTGCCTGGCCTGGACGGAAACCACTTAATCTTTACAGAATATTCAACACCCGGGAAAATACCGGGGTATAATGGAATCAGAAATCTGTGAAACTGGGAGGGAGCGTCATGGGACGTAATATTCTGGTGGTGGAGGACGATCGGAACATCTCCGACCTGATCCAGATGTATCTGGTAAAGGAGGGCTTCGATGTGCGCATCGCCAGGGACGGCGGGAAGGCCATCGAGGAGTTTCAGAAGGAGATCCCGGACCTGATCCTGCTGGATATCATGCTGCCCGTTATGGACGGCTGGGCCGTCTGCGCCAAGATCCGGGAGACCAGCAAGGTGCCCATTATCATGCTGACCGCCAAGAGCGAGGTCTTTGACCGCATCCAGGGTCTGGAAATGGGCGCCGACGACTACATCGTCAAGCCCTTCGAGATGAAGGAACTGATCGCCCGCATCAACGCGGTGCTGCGGCGGACGGAGATCCCCAATGATACCAGCAAGCGGCTGACCTTCGACAAGCTGGTCATCGACCTGGACTCCTACGAGCTGATCGTGGACGGCAAGAAGGTGGACACGCCCCCCAAGGAGCTGGAGCTGCTGTATCACCTGGCGGCCACCCCCAACCGGGTCTATACCCGCAACCAGCTGCTGGACGAGGTGTGGGGCTTCGACTACTTCGGCGACAGCCGCACCGTGGACGTGCACATCAAGCGCCTGCGGGAAAAGGTGGAGAATGTCAGCGACCAGTGGGCGCTGAAAACGGTCTGGGGCGTGGGCTACAAATTTGAGGTGGCCGGCGCCAAGACGGAGAAGGCAGAAGCATGAAGCGCCTGAAAAACCAGTTCAAGGGTCTCTATTGGCGGCACATGCTGGTGACGGTGGGCATGGTGGCCCTGACGCTGTTCCTGTTGGGCGCATCCTTCTTCTCCCTGAGCTATAACTACGCCCGAAACCAGACGAGCGAGGAGATCGGCGGCCGGGCAAGGATCCTGAGCCGCCTGTCCGTCAGCTACCTGGAGAGCGGCCGGTATCTGGACATGGAGGAGCTGCGCAACGACCGGGACTTCCAGAAGCTGGCCACCTTCGCTGCCACCGTGTCCGATGTGCAGTTCCTGATCTGCGACACCGACGGCCATGTGCTGCTGACCACCGACGGCCAGTTGGAGGGCCAGGTGCTGACCATGCCGGAGGAGATGACCCGGGAGGTTCTGGAGGACGGCCAGGCCGCCCGGCGGGATGACCTGGGGGGGCTGTATGAGAAGAAGCGGTTCATCGTGGGCGTCCCCGCCGTCAGTCCCGTCAGCGGAGCGGCGGTGGGTGAGGTCTTCGCCGTGGCCGCCACCACGTCTCTGGACAACATGTGGCAGGGTTTTATCGGTCTGTTCTTTATGACGGCCTTCGTGGTGCTGATGATCTCCTTCATGGCGTCTTCGGTCACCACCATGCGGCAGATCCAGCCCATCCGGGAGATGGCCGCCGCCACCCGGCAGTATGCCGAGGGCAACTTTGACATCCGCATGAACGACTATGGCCGGGAGGACGAGATCGGCGAGCTGGCGGCCTCCTTCAACAACATGGCGGAGAGCCTCCAGCAGACGGAGCGCCAGCGGCGGGAGTTCATCGCCAACATCTCCCATGAGCTGAAGACTCCCATGACCACCATCGCCGGCTATACCGACGGCATCCTGGACGGCACCATCCCGCCGGAGAACGAGCGGCAGTACCTGCAGATCATCTCCAATGAGAGCCGCCGCCTCAGCCGCATGGTGCGGCGGATGCTGGATGTCAGCCAGCTGCAGGCCATGGACCCCCTGCGGGGCGGCAACCACTTCGACGTGTGCGAGAGCATGCGCCGGGTGCTGATCTCCATGGAGAAGAAGATCAACGACCGCCATCTGGACGTGGATGCCGATATCCCGGAGGAGCCTATCCTGGTCCTGGGAGACACCGACATGATCACCCAGGTCATTTACAACCTGCTGGAAAACGCGGCCAAGTTCGCCCGGGAGGGGTCTACCCTGTATCTGGGCGTCACCACCCTGGACGGCAAGGCCCGGGTCACCGTGCGGAACCTGGGTGACACCATCCCCGCCGAGGAACTGCCCCTGCTGTTCGAGCGGTTCCACAAGAGCGACAAATCCCGCAGCGAGGACAAGGACGGTGTGGGCCTGGGCCTTTACATCGTCAAGACCATTCTGGAACAGCATCATGAAAAAATCAATGTGACCAGCGAGAACGGCGTCACTACCTTTACGTTCTCCCTGAGTACGGAATGAGGACACATGGAAGAACGTGATACCCGCGAGATCGTGGAGGTCTACCGGCAGCCGGAGCCCCGGGAAGTGGTGGAGGTTTACAGCCGCCCCCTGCCCGGAATAGAATCGCCCGGGCCGGAGCCTTCGGCAAAGCGGAAGAGCCGGAAGGGTCTGTGGATCTTTCTGGCCTGCCTGGCGGTCATCGTACTGCTGGCCGTGGCCGGGCGGTTCCTGGTGGACCGGTTTGCTCCGCCCGCCCAGAACTATTTTGAATGGGACCCCGGGGAGAAGTGGGAGACCGAGCCCGCCGGAGACATTACCATCCCCACCGTTCCCGCGGGGCAAGGTGGTCAGCTCCGCCTGACCCGGGACCACGGGACCGTGCTGACGGCCCAGCAGGTCTATCAACAGGTGAATCCGTCTGTGGTGACCGTCATGGCTAACCTGGGCGAGTCCATGTCGGTGGGCACCGGCGTGATCTTCTCAGAGGATGGCTATATCGTCACCAACTACCACGTGCTGGAGGGCGGCTCCGAGTGCTATATCAGCCTGGACACCGGCGGGATGTTCGAGGCCCGCTATGTGGGCGGCGACGCCGCCAATGACCTGGCGGTGCTGAAGATCGACGGCATGGACCTGCCCACCGCGGAGTTCGGGGATTCGGACCTGCTGACGGTGGGGGACAAGGTGTACGCCATCGGCAACCCCCTGGGCGTGGAGCTGCGTGGCACCCTGACGGACGGCATCGTGTCCGCCATCAACCGGGATGTGTGGGTAGACAACCGCACCATGACCCTGATCCAGACCAACGCCGCCCTGAACTCCGGCAACTCCGGCGGCCCCCTCATCAATGAATACGGTCAGGTGGTGGGCATCAACGTCATCAAAATGACCTCCCGCTACTCCAATGTGGAGGGCCTGGGCTTTGCCATCCCCACCGCATCCATGCAGCGCATCGTCAACGACCTGCTGGCCTACGGCGAGATCCAGCCGGAGCCCCTGCTTGGGGTGACGGTCATGTCACTGGCCGAGGAGGCGGCGGAGGGCGTCCGGGGCCTGCGGGTGGATTCCGTGACACCGGGCGGCGCGGGCGACCTGGCGGGCATCCGGAAGGGCGACTTCCTCCTCACCGCCGACGGTGATACCCTGACCACCAGCCAGGACCTGCTGCGGGTGCGCCGCCGCTTCTACGTGGGCGACAGTCTGGGCATGACCCTCTGGCGGGACGGCCAGGTCCTGGAGGTCACTCTGGACTTGAAAGACGCCGTGGAGGAGGAGCCGGAGACGGCCCCCTGGTACGCCGAGTAACTCTGAAAGACAGCAAGCCTCCGTGCGGCTATGGCCGTACGGAGGCTTGTATGATTATGGGATCGCGTTGACGAACTCCTCGATCAGTTGATTGACCCGTTCGGGCTGGTCGGTGTTGGAGTTGTGTCCGGCGTCCTTGATCCATTCCAGGCGGATGCCCGTCTGCTTGTGCCATGCCTTGTTGTACCGGACACAGGACCCAGCGTGGTCCTGCTCTCCGCAGAGCAGCAGGGCGGGACAATGGAGCGCATACGGCAGATCGGCTTCCATGGCCTGGGCCAGCATCCGGAATCCGTGACCGGACAGCTTGGCGTACCGCGCCTGGTCGCCGTCGTACACCAGCATCATGGCGCGCATCAGGTCCCTCCCGTAACGGGAGACCGCCACGCCTTGGGAACCCGTTTTCACCAACGCGTTCCACGGATAGCGGCGGTATACCGGCTCCATCCGTTTCAGCAGCCAGATCTCCGCCGCGGTCACGTAGCGCCGCTGCAGCGGCGCCGAGTCGATGGACACAAAGCCCGCCAGCCGGTCCGGGAACAGCTCCACGTAGGCCTGACCCACATAGCCGCCCATGGACTGTCCGACGATCACCGGCCTGTCGATGGCTTCCGCACGGAAAATCCCGTCCAGCCAACGGGCCTTGTCCATCAGGTCAAAGTCAAAGGCAAAGGGCCAGGAGGCGGCATGCCCCGGCGGGTCCCATACGAACACGTTGTACTTGCCCTCGAAATACGCAATCTGCCGGTCAAACAGCCGGTGATCGGCGGTCAGGCCCGGCAAAAAAACCAGAGTAACAGTGTGTTCCCTGATTTGGTCGCTGATCCAATAGTGGATGGTCCCGCAGGGGGTATCATAGGTTTTTTCGATCATGGAAGCATCTCCCGCATCCCTGAGATGCTTTGATCATACCAGGAAACTGTGAAGAAATCTACCGTCCCGCAGACGGGCGGTCATTTTTTGGCGGGCAGAAGCAGGGACACGCCCGACAGCAGCAGATAGACGCCGAAGGGCTTCCGCAGCACCTCCACGTCCAGGGCGGTGGCGGCCCAGGCCCCCAGAGCGGCGGCCAGCACGGCCCAGGGTACGGCGCTTTTCAACGTGGGCTTGTCCAGATAGCCGCCCCGCCAGTGGCAGATCAGGGCGCTGAGGGCCGTGGGAAGGAAGAACAGCAGGTTGATGCCCTGGGCGGTCCGCTGGTCCACCCCCAGGAACAGGGTCATCACCAGAAGCAGCAGCGTGCCGCCGCCCACGCCCCAGGCGGAGATGACGCTGGCTCCCAACCCGCACAGAAAGGGAAGCAGCCAGTCCGTCACAGCAGATACTTCACCCCCGCGTAAAAGAGAAAGGCGGCGAACAGCCACTTCAGCGCCTTGGTGGGGACCTTGCCGTAGAGCTTCCCGCCAACAAAGCCGCCGATCAGCCCGCCTGCCAGATAGGGCAGGGCAGTCCAAAGGGACACACCGCCCCGGAACAGGTACACGGCGGCGGACACCAGACACACCGGGAAGATGACCCCTACGCAGGTGGCGTACAGCTTCCGCTGCTCCAGCCCGCCCCAGCGGGAGAGAATGGGCAGGAACACCATGCCGCCGCCCCCGCCGAAGAGGCCATTGGCCAGTCCCGCCGCGCCGCCGGCGATCCGCGCCGGCCATCTGGAATCCATGACACCACCCCCAAAGCTATGTAAGGAACGGCTCGGGCCGTTCCTTTTTGCGCGAGTTTATTTTAATTTGAAGCTCTCGCAGTCGGTGCACTTGATCTCGGTGGGGTTGGCTTCATGGGTGCCCACGGTGATGGAGTCCAGGCCGCAGTAGTTGGAGTCCTGGCAATGGTGGGCGCAGTTGTTCACGGTGCACTTGATGCTCTGGTTGGGGGTGCATTCGCAGCCGCTGTTGGTGCAATCCTTGTTCATGAGAAATTCCTCCTGCGTGAAAGAATGTTGGCTTTTCGCCGGAGGTAGTGTGCGCCGGGACGCGAAAAGTATGCAAAAAAGCAGAGCCGCGTGGCAAATGTCATTAAGTTGAGCCGAAAATGCAGCTGTTAAGAAACAGGAAAACGTGTCCTGTTTCTTTATGTGAATATTAACCAGTCTGTAAGAAGAGTACATCCATTTTTACTTTTCATTTGTGGATCAAATATGATATAATTCATTACAGAGGCAATATGGTATGTGAGGAGAGATAGCATGGAGGCTGTCGCATTATCAGAAGCCATTGATTTACTATTGGCCAACTGCAAAAACGAAGCGCAGCATTTGATTGCTGAAAAGTATCCATTTAAGCCTGACAAGGTCCAGAACAGAAGTTACTCCGAAAAAGAAAAGATGCAAATATTTTTGAAGGACGGTTTTGTTGACCGATACAGTGGGAAACAGTTAGTCAACCCGGGAATTTTGAAGAGCATTACTTGCTTTTTCCCCGAAGAGTTCCCCTATCATCCTCATTGGAAGATGAACCAATGTCATAAAGCATACTGGGACTTGCTCCCGACTATAGATCACATTGTACCGGTTGCCCGAGGTGGAGCGGATGCCCCTGAAAATTGGGTCACAACATCCATGCTTAACAATTCCATCAAATCAAACTGGACTCTTGAAGAATTAAAATGGAATATCTGCACTGCCGGAAGTTTAACCGAATGGGATGGATTGACAGGAAAATTCATTCAACTGGTAGAGGCTGTACCAGATATTCTATCCGATACTTATATCCGAAGGTGGTACAATATTAGCAAGCGTTCATTATATACACCAACATCAGCTGCAGAAAAGTCTTTTTACTGCCCCCTATATAACGGCAAGATTACGCAATATGATTGTGACGAGTTGTGCTGTGGTGTAAAAACTGGTTATTTTCCAAATGATGGATTACCACATCTTATGAAACTGTCAGATATTAGCCGAAAAAGGGAGTCTTGCATTAAGTGTTCCCGAAACAAGGCTTGATATGAAAAAGTACCCACCCCCTTCAAAACGGGGTGGGTACTTTTTCGTGTTCGGCAAAAACTTTGACTTAATGACATTGGCCACGGCGCGGCTCTGCCTTTTGAAAAATTTTGAAAACGGGCATCAGATCCCCAGCAGGATGGTGGCGAACTGGAAGTAGATCAGCAGGGAGATGGAGTCCACAATGGTGGAGATGAAGGGCGATGCCATGACCGCCGGGTCGAAGCCCAGCTTTTCCGCCAGAATGGGCAGGGTGCAGCCCACCAGCTTGGCGCAGGCCACGGTGCACACCAGGGTGGAGCAGACCACCAGGGCCACCATGGCCGTCACGTCCGGATTGTGCATCAGCCAGCGGTCGATCACCATCATCTTCACGAAGTTGGCCGCTGCCAGACACACACCGCAGCAGAGGGACACCCGGAACTCCTTCCACAGCACCTGGATGCAGTCGCTGAACCGGACCTCGCCCAGGGACAGGGCACGGATCACGGCGGTAGAGGCCTGGGTGCCGCTGTTGCCGCCGGTGCCGGACAGCATGGGCACGAAGGAGGTCAGAATGGCGCAGCTCATAAGGGCGTCCTCAAAATGGGTCAGGATGATGCCGGTGAAGGTGGCCGACAGCATCAGGATCAGCAGCCAGGGGGTGCGGGCCTTCCAGGTCTCGAACACGCCGGTCTTGAGGTAGGGCTTGTCCGAGGGCAGCATGGCCGCCATCAGCTCAATATCCTCCGTGGTCTCTTCCTCGATAACGTCCATGGCGTCGTCCACGGTGACGATGCCCACCAGCCGGTTCTCCGTGTCCACCACCGGCAGGGCCAGGAAGTCGTATTTGCTCAGGGCCTGGGCGGTGGTCTCCTGGTCGTCCAGAGTCTGGACGGAGATGAAGTTCCGCTCCATGATGTCGCCGATGACATCGTCCTCCTCCGCCAGCAGCAGCGTCCGGATGGACAGCAGGCCGAGCAGGTGGCGGCCGTCGTCGATGACATAGCAGACGTTGATGGTCTCCTTGTCGGGGGCGGTGCGGCGGATGCGCTTCAGGGCGTCCTCCACCGTCATGTGCTCCTTCAGGTCCACGAACTCCGTGGTCATGATGCTGCCGGCGGAGTCATCTGGGTATTTCAGAATTTCGTTGATGCTCTTGCGGGTCTCCGGGTCGGAGTGCTTCAGAATGCGCTTCACCACGTTGGCGGGCATCTCTTCCACGATGTCCACGGTGTCGTCCAGATACAGCTCGTCCAGCACTTCCTTCAGCTCCGTGTTGGAGAAGCCCTGGATCAGCAGCTCCTGCTCGTCGGAGTCCAGCTCCACGAATACCTCGGCGGCCAGCTCCTTGGGCAGCAGCCGGAACATGATGGGCACCCGCTCGTCCAGATCGTTGCAGATGGCGGCGATGTCGGCTGCCTCCAGGGGCAGAAGGAGGTCCCGCAGCTGCGGGTACTGTTTTCGTTCAAAGTATTCCTCGATTTTTTCCACCAGCTCCCGGCGCTCCTCTTCCAGTTCCAACATAGCGCGCTGACCTCCTTTCCCAGGGTACTCATAAAATTGATACTAAAATAAAAACTCCCCAATCGTCCTGTCCGGCACGACTGGAGAATCCTTCCTGACGGGAAACAGCAAGCCCTGCTTCCCCAACCGTTCAAGCTTTAGCATCACAAGGCGGTGAAATCGCGTTAGATGATACCTTCGTGTTCGATATCACCTGCTCATACCATCGCATGATGTCTCCATCATTTTGCGGCAGCGATCCATATCCCTGTGGTAGCCTTACCTACCGGAGACAGTATTCAACCTTTATGTTTATATTATGCCAAAAATATGATGGTGTCAACCCAACAGGAAAAATGCGCATGGGAATTTTGCGGGCGGAAAAACTCTTGTGATGGATGGACGGGCGTGATATAATATGATATTCCAGAAAAATGGGATTTCAGGCCCTTTCCGAAGAAAAAAGAGGTGGCACAGGTGGGCATTCACGACGGGCACAGAGAGAAGATGCGACGCCGTTTTCTCAGCGGCGGACTGGAGCAGTTCGCGGACCACGAGGCCCTGGAGCTGCTGCTGTACTACGCCATTCCCCGCAGGGATACCAACCCCATCGCCCACGCGCTGATGGACCGCTACGGCTCCCTCTCCGCCGTGCTGGCGGCCCCGGTGGAGGACCTGCAGAAGGTAGAGGGCATCGGCGAGAGTGCCGCCATCTTACTGAAGCTGGTGCCCCGACTCTGTGCCAAGGCCCGCCTGGCGGACGCCGACCGGCAGGAGCTGGTGCTGAACACCGCCTCCCGGGCGGGGGCCTACCTGCTGGAACGTTTTTACGGCGAGCAGAACGAGGTCATCTATCAGCTGTGCCTGGACCGGAAGGGCAAGCTGCTGGCCTGCAAAAAGCTGGGGGAGGGCAACATCGCCTCGGCGGCGCTGGATGTCCGCAAGCTGGTGGAAAACGCCATCCTGAACTCTGCCAGCTCCGTGGTGCTGGCCCACAACCATCCCAGCGGCGTGGCCAGTCCCTCCGGGGAGGATTACGCCGCCACGGACCGGGCCAGGGCTGCCCTGGAGACCATCGGCGTGGCCCTGGCGGACCACATCATCGTGGCCGACGGAGACTTTGTGTCCCTGGCGGAGAGCGGATACCTGGAAAGAGGTCTCTGATATAGAACAAATGTTTGCAAATGGGTATCGTTTGTGATAGAATCATCCTATTCTGATTGTCATATTTGGAGCGTGCCATGCCGAAATTTGAAGTGGTTTCTGAATACGCCCCCTCGGGTGACCAGCCCCAGGCCATCGCGGCCCTGGCGGAGGGCATTGAGAACGGCCTGAAGGAGCAGGTGCTGCTGGGCGTTACCGGCTCCGGCAAGACCTTCACCATGGCCAAGGTCATCGAGGCCGTCCAGCGGCCCACCCTGGTGCTGGCCCACAACAAGACCCTGGCGGCCCAGCTCTGCGCGGAGTTCAAAGAGTTCTTTCCCAACAACGCCGTGGAATACTTCGTCAGCTACTACGACTACTACCAGCCCGAGGCCTATATCCCCCACACCGATACCTATATCGCCAAGGACGCCTCTACCAACGAGGAGATCGACCGCCTGCGGCTCAGCGCCACCTGCGCCCTTCTGGAGCGGCGGGATGTCATCGTGGTGTCCTCCGTCTCCTGCATCTACGGCCTGGGCGAGCCGGACGACTTCGCCAAGATGGTGGTGTCCCTCCGCGTGGGCGCCGAGTGGGACCGGGACGAGCTGCTGCGCCGCCTGGTGGAGATCCGCTACGAGCGCAACGACATCGCCTTCGAGCGGAACATGTTCCGTGTCCGGGGCGACACCGTTGAAATTTACCCCGCCTACTATAAGGACCACGCCATCCGGGTGGAGTTCTTCGGGGACGAGATCGACCGCATCTCCGACTTCAACCCCATCACCGGCTCCGTGAACCGGGTGCTGAACCACATCGCCATCTACCCCGCCAGCCATTACGTCACCACCAAGGACAAGATGGACCGGGCCATCGGGGAAATTCGCAAAGAGATGGAGGAACAGGTCAAATACTTTACGGACAACGACCAGCTGGTGGAGGCCCAGCGCATCCGCCAGCGGACGGAGTACGACATGGAGATGATGGCGGAGCTGGGCTACTGCTCCGGCATCGAGAACTACTCCCGCATCATCTCCGAACGCCCCGCCGGGTCGGCCCCCATGACATTGCTGGACTTTTTCCCCGACGATTTCCTGCTGTTCGTGGACGAGAGCCACGTCACTTTGCCCCAGGTGCGGGCCATGTACAACGGCGACCACGCCCGGAAAGACAGCCTGGTCAGGTACGGCTTCCGCCTGCCCTGCGCCTACGACAACCGCCCCCTGAAATTCGAGGAATTCGAGGAGCGCATCGGCCAGGCCGTGTTCGTCTCCGCCACCCCCGGCCCCTACGAGCGGGAGCGGGCGGACCAGGTGGTGGAGCAGGTCATCCGCCCCACGGGCCTGCTGGACCCCCGGGTGGAGGTCCGGCCTGTCACCGGACAGATCGACGACCTGATGGACGAGATCCGCGCCCGTGCCGCCAAGAACGAGCGGGTGCTGGTGACCACCCTGACCAAGAAGATGGCGGAGGACCTGACGGAGTTCTTCAAAAACGCGGGCATCCGGGTGCGGTATATGCACTCCGACGTCCAGACCATCGAGCGCATGGAGATCATCCGGGACCTGCGCCTGGGGGAGTTCGACGTGCTGGTGGGCATCAACCTGCTGCGGGAGGGCCTGGACCTGCCGGAGGTGTCCCTTGTGGCCATCCTGGACGCCGACAAGGAGGGCTTCCTCCGCTCTGAGACATCCCTCATCCAGACCATCGGCCGCGCCGCCCGAAACGCCGAGGGCCTGGTGATCATGTATGCCGACGAGATCACCCCCTCCATGCGGGCGGCCATGGACGAGACGGAGCGCCGCCGGACGATCCAGGACAACTTCAACAAGGAGCACGGCATCGTCCCCAGGACCATCATCAAGGGCGTCCGGGAGGTGCTGGAGATTTCCAAGACAGCAGAGGGCGACACCGGCGGCAAGGGCAAACGGCGCAAGCTCTCCGACCAGGAGCGGGCCGCCGAGATCGCCAGGTTGGAAAAGGAAATGAAGGAAGCGGCGAAAATGCTGGAGTTTGAATATGCTGCTGTCCTGCGTGACCGCATTATCGAGCTGAGAGGGGAAAAGTAGCTTCCTTCATTTCTAATACAATCAAACGATAAGGGCTCCCGCGCGAGCCCAACGAAGTGGGTCGCGTGGGAAAAGGAGCGGCAACGAAATGAGAGAGCTTTCGGCGCAGCCGGAAGCGAAGGATATGGAGCTTGCCGCGACGCAATGCTGGAGTTCAAGTATGCCGCCGTGCTGCGTGACCGCATCATCGAGCTGAGAGGGGAAAAGTGATGCTGCCGGAGCGGAAGCGTCTGCGCCTGCCGGAGTATGATTACGGGCAGAACGGTGCGTATTTTGTGACATTTTGTACGGAGGGACGCCGTCATTTGCTGGGAACCGTGGGGCGCGACGACCTCGGCGCGCCGGCGGTGCACCTTTCCCGATGCGGGACCATTGTGGATAGTTATATTCGGTCCATCCCAAAGGCGTATTCCAATGTATGTTTGGAAAAATATGTGGTCACGCCGAATCATGTTCATTTGATTTTGCGCATTATGGGAAACGGCGCGCCGGGGTCGTCGCTCCCTACGCAATTGTTGTCCCGGATGATTGCAGCGGTGAAACGGTTTTCCAACCGGGATGCTGGCATGAATATCTGGAAATCCTCTTTCTACGACCACGTCATCCGGGATGACAACGACTTTCTCCGCATCTGGACCTACATCGACACCAACCCCGCCAGATGGGCGGAGGACTGCTATGACATGGAGGACGCCCGATGAAATACGAATGGCTGGACGACTACCTCCTGTCCCTCCCGGGGGCGGAGAAGGACTACAAGCCCGAATGGGGCTGGTTCCGCTATATGCTCCGGGGCAAGCTGTTCGCCGCGGTCTGCTCTCCCGGCCCGGAGCACAAGACTTACGGCGGACACGACCTCATCAACCTGAAATGCGACCCCGCCCGGTCCCAGCTGCTGCGGGCGGCATATCCTGATATTTTACCGGGCTTCTATTCCGACAAGCGCACCTGGATCGCCTGCTTCCTGGACGGGGAGCTGCCGAATGAGTTGTTGCGGGACTTGTGTGCCGACTCCCACCGACTGGTTTTGGAAAAGTTGCCCAAATATGTGCAAAGAGAGATCAAAAGCCGTGAGTGAGAGAACGCAAACGCAAAAAAAGGCCCCGCTGGGGGCCTGTGCCAGCATTCTGCTGAGCGCCGCCCTGTGGGGCATCATCGGCCTGTGGAACCGCCGCCTGATGGCCGGGGGCTTTTCTCCCACGGACATTGTGGTGGTCCGGAATTTCGGCGGAATGGTGCTGCTGGCAGGCATTTTCGCTGTGAAGGACCGCTCCGTGTTCCGGGTAAAACGGGAGCATCTGAAGTACTTCTTCGGCACCGGCATCGTCAGCGTGCTGCTGTTCACCGTGTGTTACTTCAACTGCCAGAAGCTGTGCTCCCTGGCGGTGGCGTCCATCCTGCTGTACACGGCGCCGTCCTTTGTGGTGGTCCTGTCCGCCCTTTTGTGGAAGGAGCCGGTGACGAAAAAGAAGCTGCTGGCTCTGCTGCTGACCCTGGTGGGCTGCGCCCTGGTGTGCGGCCTGTTCTCCGGCGGCCTGACCGTCACCCTGACCGGCGTGCTGCTGGGCCTGGGGGCCGGGTTCTTCTATGCGCTGTACAGTATCTTCGGCCGCTACGCCCTGGCTCATTACAGCTCCATGACCGTCACGGTCTGGACCTTCCTGTTTGCGGGTCCGGCATCTCTGGTGCTGGTGCCCGGCTCCCGGACCCTGGGGCCCGCCCTGGCCCGGCCGGACATGTGGCTGACGGCGGCGGGGCTGGTGGTGTTCTCCACCGTGCTGCCCTACATCTTTTATACCAAGGGCCTGAGCCGCGTGGAGGCGGGGCAGGCCTCCATCATGGCCAGCCTGGAGCCGGTAGTGGCCGCCCTGGCAGGCATCCTGGCTTTTGGCGAGCCGGTAAACGCCGCCACTGTCGCCGGTATCATCTGTGTGCTGGCGGGAGTCATCATTCTGAGGTGAGAAGCATGGCAAAGAAAAAAGAGGAAAAAACCAATGTGATGCGGGTGCTGGAGCAGAAAAACATTCCCTACACCGCCCACACGTATCCGCCTGACGGCCCCATCGACGGTGTCAGCGTGGCATCCTATCTGGGCCAGGACGTGGAGCAGGTGTTCAAGACCCTGGTGACAAAAGGCGCCAGCGGAAATTACTATGTATTTGATATCCCCGTGGCGGAAAACCTGGATTTGAAGAAGGCCGCCAGGGCGGTGGGGGAGAAGTCCATCGCCATGATCCACCAAAAGGAGCTGCTGCCCCTGACCGGGTATGTCCACGGCGGCTGCAGTCCGGTGGGCATGAAAAAGCAGTTCCCCACCGTGTTCCATGAGACGGTGGTGCTGTTCGATACCATCTGCGTCTCCGCCGGAAAGATCGGCGCCCAGGTGGAGGTCTCGCCCCAGGCGCTGCTGGACCTTCTGGGGGCGGAGACGGCGGATATTGTTGTGGAGCAGTGACAGATGTGTTCCGCTGCGGGCGGGGACCGTGAACGGCGCCGCCTTGCGGCACGGGAATGCGCCCCCATTTCTCTCTTGAAGAGAGAAACGGCTGCGCCCGGTCAAAGAGAGACGCAGGGGAACCCTTTCGATTGGGTTCCCCCACACCCCCTCCTGAACGACACAGACCAGGGGGCCTGCGAGCCCCCTATTCTGGACTACACCCCCGGGGTGTTCTACCGTACTTTCCCGACCATGCTGCAACAGGAGTGCGGAAAGAGAAGCAGGGCCATACGACAACCACCTACGAAAGCCGCACCCATGTCATCAGATGCGGGGAAGCACCATCTCTATTCCCACAGACTTGGGTGCACCCGGTAGGAGACCATCGATTTACAGGGGCACCGTCTCGCTCGACCCCCGTTTTGCCCAAACCTGACCGAAGGGAAGGATTTGGGCCTTAGCGCCTTTTCTTTTGGACCGTGAACGGCCCGTTTCCTTTTCGGCAAGACCGAAAAGAAAATGGGGGGTTCATTTCCTCGTCCCCCCGAGGGGGGACACCCCCGCACCCGCCTGCCCGGCGGTCAACACTGCATCTTGTAAAAAAGGAGAACCCTTCGTCTATGCAGGATAAAATCATCGTCAAAGGCGCCCGCGCCAACAATCTGAAAAATATCGACGTCACCATCCCCCGGGACAAGCTGGTGGTGATGACGGGCCTCTCCGGCTCCGGAAAGTCCTCCCTGGCCTTCGACACCATCTACGCCGAGGGCCAGCGGCGGTATGTGGAGAGCCTTTCCTCCTACGCCCGCATGTTCCTGGGCCAGATGGACAAGCCCGACGTGGACTATATCGAGGGACTTTCCCCCGCCATCTCCATCGATCAGAAGACCACATCCAAGAACCCCCGGTCCACCGTGGGCACCGTCACCGAGATTTACGACTACCTCCGCCTGCTGTGGGCCCGGGTGGGCACCCCCCACTGCCCCAAGTGCGGCAAGGAGATCAAACAGCAGACCATCGACCAGATCATCGACCAGGTCCTGGCCTTGCCCGAGGGCACCCGCATCCAGGTCATGGCCCCCGTCATCCGGGGCAAGAAGGGCGAGCACACCAAGGTGTTTGAGGACGCAAAGCGCTCCGGCTACGTCCGGGCCCGGGTGGACGGGAACCTGTACGAGCTGGACGAGGAGATCAAATTAGAGAAAAACAAGAAGCACAACATTGAGATCATCGTGGACCGCCTCATCATCCGCCCGGATATCCAGCAACGGCTGACGGACAGCGTGGAGACCGCCTCCAACCTGTCCGGGGGATTGGTGGTGGTGAACCTCCTGCGGGAGGAGCAGGACCTGGTGTTCTCCCAGAACTACGCCTGCGAGGACTGCGGCATCTCCATTGAGGAGCTGACGCCCCGCATGTTCTCCTTCAACAACCCCTACGGCGCCTGCCCCACCTGTACAGGCCTGGGCAGCCAGCTGAAGGTGGACACCGCCCTGGTGGTGCCGGACGAGAGCCTGTCCATTCTGGACGGTGCTATCCAGGCCAGCGGCTGGGGCAACATCCGGTCCGACGGCATCTCCCGCATGTACTTCGACGCCCTGGCCAAGAAGTATCACTTCTCCCTGACGGAGCCCTGGAAAGACCTGACCGACGAGGTGAAGCAGATCATCCTCTACGGCACCGGCGGCGAGAAGTTGGAGCTGCACTATGACCAGCCCCGGGGCAAGGGCGTCCTGTACCAGCCCTTTGAGGGCATCTGCAACAACATCGAGCGCCGCTATACCGAGACCCAGTCCGACGCCAGCAAGCGGGAGCTGGAGGAGATGATGGCGGCATGTCCCTGCCCGGACTGCAAGGGCCGCCGGCTGAAAAAGGAATCCCTGGCGGTGACGGTGGGGGACAAGGACATCGACGCCCTGACCCGGCTGTCCGTGCTGGACGAGCTGGACTGGGTGGACCGTCTGGAGCTGACGGACCAGCAGCACCTGATCGCCGACCGCATTCTGAAGGAGATCAAATCCCGGTTGGGCTTTTTGAAGTCCGTGGGCCTGGGCTACCTGACATTGAGCCGGGCCGCCGGGACCCTCTCCGGCGGCGAGAGCCAGCGCATCCGCCTGGCCACGCAAATTGGCTCTTCCCTGATGGGCGTCCTCTATATCCTGGACGAGCCCTCCATCGGCCTGCACCAGCGGGACAATGACAAGCTCCTTGCCACCCTATGCAGTCTGCGGGATATGGGCAACACCCTGCTGGTGGTGGAGCACGACGAGGACACCATGCGGGCTGCCGACTACCTCATCGACATCGGCCCCGGCGCCGGCATCCACGGCGGACAAGTGGTGGCCGCCGGCACCCCGGAGGAGGTCATGGCTGACCCCAACTCCCTGACGGGCCAGTACCTCTCCGGCAAGAAGAAAATCCCCGTCCCCGCAGAGCGCCGCCCCGGCAATGGCAAATGCCTGAAAGTGATCGGCGCGGCGGAGAACAACCTGCGGCACATCGACGTGGACTTCCCCCTGGGGACCTTTACCGTGGTCACCGGCGTCTCCGGCAGCGGAAAAAGCTCTCTGGTGAATGAGATTTTGTTCAAGCGCCTGGGGGCCGACCTGATGCGCATGAAGGTCCACCCCGGCAAGTGCGACGCCATTGAGGGCATCCGCCAGCTGGACAAGGTGGTCAACATCGACCAGAGCCCCATCGGCCGCACGCCCCGATCCAACCCGGCCACCTACACGGGGCTGTTCAACGACATCCGGGACCTGTTCTCCTCCACCCAGGAGGCCAAGAGCCGGGGCTACGGCCCGGGCCGGTTCAGCTTCAACGTCCGGGGCGGCCGCTGCGAGGCCTGCTCCGGCGACGGCGTGCTGAAAATCGAGATGCACTTCCTGCCGGATATCTTCGTCCCCTGCGAGGTCTGCAAGGGCAAGCGGTACAACCGGGAGACCCTGGAGGTCCACTACAAGGGCAAGAACATCGCGGAAGTGCTGGACATGACCGTGGACGAGGCCCTGGAGTTCTTCTCCGCCCTGCCGAAGATCCGCAAGAAGCTGCAGACCCTGCAGGACGTGGGCCTGGGCTATGTGAAGCTGGGCCAGCCCTCCACGGAGCTGTCCGGCGGCGAGGCCCAGCGGGTGAAGCTGGCGACGGAGCTTTCCAAGCAGGCCACCGGCAGGACCATCTATATCCTGGACGAGCCTACCACGGGCCTCCACACCGACGATGTGCGGAAGCTGCTGGAGGTCCTCCAGCGGCTGGTGGACACCGGCAATACCGTGGTGGTCATCGAGCACAACCTGGATGTTATCAAATGCGCCGATTGGCTCATCGACCTGGGCCCCGAGGGCGGCGACGGCGGCGGCACGGTGGTGGTCACCGGTACGCCGGAGACCGTGGCCGCCTGTGAGGCCAGCTATACCGGACAATATCTGAAAAAGATGCTGAAGTAGCGACGGAACTACGCTGCACTTCCCCCATCATGCCGTAGGGGCGGATATCATCCGCCCGTGGGGAGGAGGGGGAGATGTCTTTGGCGCAAAGACACCTCCCCCTGCGACCCCGACCAGAAACGTGGGGGGATTCCGAATTTCCCCCCACACCCCCTTGAAACGGCCAGACCAGGGGGCCTGCGGACCCCCTATTCTGGACTACACCCCCGGGAACGGCAGCGCGTAGCGAAGCGGAACGCGCGGGGCCAGAAGGACAGGCCTTGCGTCAAGCACCCCGAAAGTAAGTCTGCAGTTCCGACTTGCGGCGGCGGGGTATCTCTGTTTCGCTAATGTTAGGCGCACCCGGTAGGAGACTATCAAATGACATGGGCACCGGCCACGACGACTCCCGTATTTGCGGTCAACTTGACACACTTGTGTCAAGTTGATCCGCTCAAGCGCCTTTCTTTTCCACCGCTGCGGCGGCGACTTTTCTTTCGGCAAGACGAAAGAAAAGTGGGGGCCGCATTCCCGCACCGCAAAGCGGCACACCCCCCGTCCTCTGGTCAGGGGACACCCAATCTATTGCTTAACAAAAGAAAGTTGAGGATCACCTATGTCTGACATCAAAAACGTTGCTATGATCACCGTCTGCGGCCGCCCCAACGTGGGCAAATCCAGCCTGACCAACGCCCTGGTGGGCGAAAAGGTCGCCATCGTCTCCAACAAGGCCCAGACCACCCGGAACCGCATTTACGGCGTGGTGAACCGGGAGGACACCCAGTATATCCTGCTGGACACCCCCGGCCTCCACAAGCCCAAGTCCGCTTTGGGGGACTATATGGTGAAGGTGGTCACCTCCAGCCTGTCCGATGTGGACTGTGCGCTGCTGCTGGTGGAGCCCATCCCCCATGTGGGCGCCCCGGAGCTGGCCCTCATTGAGCGCATCAAGGAGGAGCACCTGCCCGCCATCCTCTGCATCAACAAGATCGACACTGTGGAGCCGGCGGAGCTGCTGCCGGTCATCGCCGCCTATAACGAGGCCTGGGACGGCTTCGACGCCATCATTCCCATCTCCGCCCACAGCGGCAGCGGCCTGGACGACCTGATGCAGGAACTGCGGAAGTACGCCAGTGAGGGACCCCAGCTGTTCCCCGACGGTCAGACCAGCGACCAGCCGGAGCGGCAGGTGGTGGGCGAGATCGTCCGGGAAAAGCTGCTGCTGTGCCTGGACAAGGAAATTCCTCACGGCACCGCCGTGGAGATCACGAAGTTCTCCGAGCGGGATTCCGGCGTCATCGACGTGGACGCCACCATCTACTGCGAAAAGGCCAGCCACAAGGGCATCATCATCGGCAAGCAGGGTGCAATGCTGAAGAAGATCAGCACCCTGGCCCGCCACGACATCGAAAAGTTCATGGGCACCAAGGTCTATCTGGAGACATGGGTGAAAGTGAAAGAGAATTGGCGCGACAATGTGAACTACGTCCGCAGCTTCGGCTATAACGACGACTGATTTTTCCAGCCATAAACATTCGACTTTCTTCGCAGACTATCCGTAAAGGAGGTCTGCGCCATGGAAGCCGAGCCCTTTTGGGAATTATTCTGCATGACCGGGGAGCCGTTGGCCTATATGCTCTACCGGAAACTGGAGGAGGGAGGAGACCAGCTTCCGCCCATCCTCTGATTCACGGGGGCGCTGCCCCCGTACATAAGGTGGTGAACGCATGGCGGGAACGCCTTACATCGTGCTCCGGGGCGTCGTGCTCCGGGAAACCGAAACGAAGGAAGCGGACAAAATTCTGACCCTCCTGACGGCGGAGCGGGGGAAGCTCTCCGTCATCGCCCGGGGCGTCCGGCGGAAAAGCTGCCGCTACGCCGCCTGCGCCCAGCCCCTGGTGTGGTCCGAGTGGACCCTCTATCAGAAGGGCGATTGGTACTACGCCAACGAGGGCTCCACGGTGGAGCTGTTCAAGGGCCTACGGGATGACCTGGACGCCATGGCCCTGGGCTTCTACTTCGCGGAGCTGACGGAAGCCGTCACCAGTGAGGAGACTCCGGCGCCGGAGCTGACCCGCCATCTGCTGAACGGGCTGTATGCCCTTTCCACTTTACACAAGCCCCCCGCCCTGGTGAAGGCGGCCTTCGAATTGAAGCTGCTGTGCCTGGCGGGCTACGAGCCCCTGGTGGACGCCTGCGCCTACTGCGGCTGTCCCGACCCGGAGCAGCCCCTGCTGGATGTGGTCCAGGGGGTCCTGCGGTGCCGGAACTGCGGTGTGAAGGAAAGTGCCTTGTCCATGCCCCTGTGCCGGGATTCTCTGCTGGCCCTGCGGCATATCGTGTACGGCGACCCCAAGCGGCTGTACTCGTTTACCTTGGGGGCGGAGGCCCTGCGGCTCCTGTCCGCTGCGGCGGAGTCTTTCGCCGCCGCCCAGCTGGAGCGGGGCTTCAAGACCCTGGACTTCTACAAGAGCCTCCAGCCGGTGGAATTGCCGTCGAAATGAGATACATTCTGTATAATACGGTCAAGATTATACGGAAAGGAACGAATTATGAGCGAATTGTTTGACAAATCCATCCGCACCCTGGAGCTGCCCCGGGTGCTGCAGATGCTGTCCGACCAGGCCGTCAGCGCCGAGGCCAAGGAGCGGGCCCTGCGGGTCCGGCCCGAAACGGAGACGGAGGAGGTCCTGCGCCTGCTGGACCAGACCGATGCCGCCCGCACCATGATCGGCCTTCACGGCAGCCCCTCCTTCTCCGGCGTCAAGCCGGTGGCGGAGGCCCTGGACCGGGCGGACCGGGGCGGCAGCCTCAATACCCGGGAGCTGCTGACCATTGCCGACCTGCTGACCGCCGCCCGGCGGACGAAAGAGTATTTCAACAGCGACGCGGTGGAAAAGACCGCCATCGACCACCTGTTTTTGTCCCTCCACGGCAACCGCTTCCTGGAGGACAAGATCAAGCGGTGCATCGTGGACGAGAACACCATCGCCGACGCCGCCAGCACGGAACTGGCGGACATCCGCCGCCACATGCGGCAGGCTCAGGCCAAGAGCCGTCAGATCCTGCAGAAGATCATCTCCTCTCCCAGCTACGCCAAAATTTTGCAGGAGACCATCATCACCCAGCGGGACGGCCGCTTTGTGGTGCCTGTGAAGTCGGAGCACCGGGGGGATCTGCCCGGCCTGGTCCATGACATCTCCTCCACCGGCGCCACGCTGTTCGTGGAGCCCATGGGGGTGGTCCAGGCCAACAACGAATACATCGAGCTGGAGGCCAAGGAGCAGAAGGAGATCGACCGCATCCTGGCGGAGCTGTCCGCCGACGCGGCGGCCCACCGGGAGGACATCCAGTGGGACTATGACGCCCTGGTGCACCTGGACCTGATCTTTGCCCGGGGCCAGCTGAGCTACAAAATGGACGCGGCCCGGCCGGAGGTGCGCCGGGACGGCTCCATCAACCTCCGCAAGGCCCGCCACCCGCTGCTGGACCCCAAAAAGGCGGTGCCCATCGACATCGAGCTGGGCGGCAGCTTCGACACCCTGGTCATCACCGGCCCCAACACCGGCGGCAAGACTGTCAGCCTCAAGACCCTGGGCCTGCTGACCCTCATGACCCAGTGCGGCCTCCACATCCCCGTGGCGGACCGCAGCGTCATCTCCGTCTATGAGCGGGTGCTGGCGGACATCGGCGACGAGCAGAGCATTGAGCAGAACCTGTCCACCTTCTCCGCCCACATGACCAACATCGTGGCGATTTTGGGGGAGGCGGACCGCCACAGTCTCATCCTTTTCGACGAGCTGGGGGCCGGTACGGATCCGGTGGAGGGCGCCGCCCTGGCCATCGCCGTCATCCAGCGGGTGCGGCAGATGGGCGCCCGGGTGGCCGCCACCACACACTACGCGGAACTCAAGACCTTTGCCATGACCACGGCGGGGGTGGAGAACGCCTCCTGTGAGTTTGACGTGGAGACCCTGAGCCCCACCTACCGGCTGCTGATCGGCATTCCCGGCAAGTCCAACGCCTTCGCCATCTCCAAGCGGCTGGGACTTGCGGACGATGTGATCGAGAGCGCCAAGGTCCTCATGAGCGGTGAGAGCGTCCGGTTCGAGGATATCCTGAGCCAGCTGGAGGTCAAGCGCCAGGCACTGGAAAAGCGGGAGCTGGAGGCGGACCGCCTGTACCGCCAGCGGGAGGAGGACGCCCGCAAGGCCAGAGAGTTCCGGGAACAGATGGAGCGGGCCAAGGAGAACGCCCGCAGCCGGGGCGAGGCGGAGGCCAAGCGCATCCTGCGGGACGCCCGGGCCGCCACGGACCAAGTGTTCGCAGAGCTGGCGGAGATGCGGAAGCAGCAGGCCAAGGCCGAACGGACGATGAACGCCAACGAGGCCCGTGCCGAACTGCGGCGGATGCTGAACGAGGCGGAGGACGCCGTCAGCAAGCACGACGCCCGCCAGGAGCCCATCCCCAAGCCCAGCCGCCCCATCCGGGTGGGAGACCTGGTGGAGATCCCCGGCGTCCGGCAGAACGCGGAGGTGGTGTCCGTGGGCAAGGACGGCACCCTGCAATTAAAGGCCGGCGTGCTGAAAATGAAGGCGAAGGCCGACGAGGTCCGGCTCATCGAGGACGACGAGCGGGCCGCCAAAAAGAAGAATCCCACGGTGACCGTTCGCCAGAACGCGGACCGGGCCCTGCGGGCTTCCGCCAGCCGGGAGCTGGACATCCGGGGCATGGAGACCCTGGAGGCTGAGAGCGTGGTGGAGAATTTCCTCTCCGCCGCCGTCATGGGCCGGCTGGACACCGTTACCATCATCCACGGCAAGGGCACCGGTGCCCTGCGCAAAGCTGTCCACGACATTCTGCGGCGGAACAAGGCCGTGAAGTCCTTCCGCCTGGGTGTCTACGGCGAGGGCGAGAGCGGCGTCACCGTGGTGACCCTGAAATGAGGCGCCTGTGATGGAACTGACCTTTCGCTTTGCGGAGGAGCGGGACACCCCGTTGATCCTGGACTTTATCAAATGGCTGGCGGACTACGAGCGGATGCTGGACCAGGTGGTGGCGGACGAGGACACCCTGGCGGACCAGCTGTTCCGGAAGAAGAACGCCGAAGTTCTGTTTGCTCTGGAGAATGGAAAAGAGGTGGGATTTGCCCTGTTTTTCCACAATTTCTCCACCTTCCTGGGCCGCTCCGGATTGTATCTGGAGGACCTGTTCGTCCTGCCGGAGCACCGGGGCAAGGGGTATGGCAAGGCTATTTTGCAGCGCTTAGCGGCCATCGCCCGGGAGCGGGACTGCGGCCGCATGGAGTGGTGGTGCCTGGACTGGAACAAGCCCAGCATTGATTTTTACCGTTCCCTGGGGGCGGAGCCCATGTCCGACTGGACGGTCTACCGCCTGACGGGAGAGACCCTGAAAAACCTGGCAGAAATGCCGGAATGATGAAAGGCGAGGTGCTTGCTATGCAAAAACTGGAGAAGCAATTTCACATCCACTGCGCTCCCGGTGACGTGGGCCGGTACTGCATCCTGCCCGGCGACCCGGGCCGGGTCCCCGCCATTGCCGCGCTGTTTGACGACGCAAAGCGGGTAGCTTACAACCGGGAGTACAACGTCTGGACGGGGTATCTGCTGGGGGAGAAGGTGACCGCCTGCTCCACCGGCATCGGCGGCCCCTCGGCCTCCATCGCCATGGAGGAGCTTTACAACTGCGGCGCAGACACCTTCATCCGTACCGGCACCTGCGGCGGTATCGACCTGAGCGTCCAGTCCGGTGACATCGTGGTGGCCACCGGAGCCGTCCGCTACGAGCATACCAGTCTGGAATATGCCCCCATCGAGTTCCCGGCAGTGCCGGACCTGGGGGTCACCAACTGCTTGGCTCAGGCTACGAAGGCCCTGGGTCTGCCCCTGCACACCGGCGTGGTCCAGTGCAAGGACAGCTTTTACGGTCAGCACAGCCCGGAAAAGTCCCCGGTGTTCTATGAACTGCAGGCCAAGTGGGAGAGCTGGAAGCGGCTGGGCGTCAAGGCCAGCGAGATGGAGTCCGCTGCCCTGTTCGTAGTGGCGGCGGCCCTGGGCTGCCGCTGCGGCTCCTGCTTCCATGTGATCTGGAACCAGGAGCGGGAGGCCGCCGGCCTGGACCAGAAGATGAACGAGGACACGGCCAATTCCGTCAAGGTGGCCGTGGAGGCGTTGAAGCTGCTGATCGAATCGGACCGGAAGGTTGGGAAATAAAGTGTCCGAGTGAATCACGCCGGGAGTCCGGCGTCAAGCGTTTTGCTGGCGGCAAAACCTTGAAATCGACCGAATTCATTTCGGGCGATTTGCGTGAAAGCAGAGGGGTCCCCATGGGACTTGTCCCATGGGGAGACGAGGACACGACCAACTCCGTCAAGGTGGCCGTGGAGGCGTTAAAGCTGCTGATCGAAGCGGACCGAAACCATCAAAAGTGAGCAAAAAAGTCACCGCTTTTCCATGAAAAGCGGTGACTTTTTTGCTTTAGTCGTCGGTGCGGACGCCTTTTTCGATGTCCCGGATGTCGTAAGGCGCGGTCTGGTACACGCAGTAGTTCAGCCAGTTGGCGTACAGCAGGTGGGCGCAGCTCCGCCAGTTCATTACCGGCATTTTTTCCGGGTCGTCGCCGGGGAAGTAGTGCTGGGGGATCTGGATGTCCACCCCGGCAGCCAGGTCCCGCATGTACTCCTTCCGCAGGGTGTCCCGGTCGTATTCCGCATGGCCCATGAGGAACACCTGGCGGCCCTGGTCGGTCTTGACGGCGTAGACCCCGGCCTCCGGGGAGGCCGCCAGGACCTTTAGCTCTGGTACGGCCTCAATATCCGCCCGGTCCACGGTGGTGTTTCGGGAGTGAGGGACCCAGAAGGTGTCGTCAAAGCCCCGGAAGAGGATGTAGTTGGGGTCCTCCACCGTGTGCTGAAAGACGCCGAAGAGCTTGTGGTCCAGCACCCGCTTGGGGATGCCGTAGTGGTAGTAGAGACCCGCCTGGGCGCCCCAGCAGATGTGCAGGGTGGAGTGGACGTGGGTCTTGGACCACTCCATGATCTCACACAGCTCCGGCCAGTAGTCTACCTCCTCGAACTCCATCAGCTCCACCGGCGCGCCGGTGATGACCAGGCCGTCGAAGGTGCGGTCCTTTACCTCGTCGAAGGACTTGTAAAAGGCCAGCATGTGGGCCTGGGAGGTGTTTTTGGAGACGTGGCCGATGGGGGCGATGAGCTCCAGCTCGATCTGCAGTGGCGTGTTGCCCAGCACCCGGGCCAGCTGAGTCTCCGTGTCCACCTTGGTGGGCATCAGGTTCAAAAGGAGAATCTGCAGGGGGCGGATGTCCTGGGTGATGGCCCGGGTCTCCGTCATGACGAAGATGTTTTCCGCCGTCAGGGTATTGGTGGCGGGCAGTTGGTTGGGAATTTTGATGGGCATAGGTCAAAGTCCTCCGTTTCGCCGGTTATCTGGTGCAGCGCATTACATCAAATGGCTTCCAGTGCCTGGGCAATGTCCTCGATGAGGTCCTCCTTGCTCTCCAGGCCGCAGCTCATGCGCACCAGGCCCGCGGGGACGCCGGCAGCGATCAGCTGCTCCTCGGTCATCTGGCGGTGGGTGGAGGTGGCGGGATTCAGGCAGCAGGTGCGGGCGTCGGCCACGTGGGTCTCGATGGCCGCCAGCTTCAGATGCTTCATAAACACCTCGGCGGCGGGACGGCCGCCCTTCAGCTCGAAGGACACCACGCCGCAGGAACCATGGGGTAGATACTTTTTGGCAACTTCATGGTAGGGGTCCCCGGGCAGGCCGCAGTAGTGGACGACCTCCACCTTGGGATGCTGCGCCAGGAACTCCGCCACGGCCTGCCCGTTTTCACAGTGGCGGGCCATGCGGACGTGGAGACTCTCCAGTCCCAGATTCAGATAGAAGGCGTTCTGGGGGGACTGGATGGAACCGAAGTCCCGCATGAGCTGAGCGGTGCACTTGGTGATAAAGGCGCCCTCCTTGCCGAATTTCTCGGCATAGGTAACGCCGTGGTAGCTGTCGTCGGGGGTGCACAGGCCGGGGAACTTGTCCGCGTGGGCCATCCAGTCGAACTTGCCGGAGTCCACGATGGCGCCGCCCACAGCGGCGCCGTGACCGTCCATGTACTTGGTGGTGGAGTGGGTGACGATGTCGGCGCCCCATTCAAAGGGCCGGCAGCCCACGGGGGTGGCAAAGGTGTTGTCCACGATCAGGGGCACGCCGTGGCTGTGGGCGGCCTTTGCGAACTTCTCAATGTCCAGCACCGTCAGGGCGGGGTTGGCGATGGTCTCGCCGAAGACGCACTTGGTATTGGGCCGGAAGGCGGCGTTCAGCTCTTCTTCCGTGCAGTCGGGGGCCACGAAGGTGGTCTCAATGCCCATTCTGGCCATGGTGACGGAGATCAGGTTGAAGGTGCCGCCGTAAATGCTGGAGGAGGCCACAATGTGGTCCCCGCAGGAGGCGATGTTGAACAGGGCGAAGAAGTTGGCCGCCTGACCGGAGGAGGTCAGCATGGCGGCAGTGCCGCCCTCCAGCTCCGCGATTTTGGCCGCCACGTAGTCATTGGTGGGGTTCTGGAGACGGGTGTAGAAGTAGCCGCTGGCCTCCAAGTCAAAGAGCTTGCCCATGTCCTCGCTGGTTGCGTACTTGAAGGTGGTGGACTGGACGATGGGGATCTGGCGGGGCTCGCCGTTGCCGGGGGTGTAGCCTCCCTGGACACAGATCGTTTCAGGACGGTAGTTGCTCATGTTGATGATCTCCTTTCGGTGTTCAGCGCTCTCAGAGAATATGCAGTTTCCGACTGCCGTGGGGCAGGCCGGAATGAGATGCGGAGACGAGAGCGCGTGAAAGTTCTTTTTTCCATTTCCCTCTGTGAGGACGTACTCCACTAAGATTTTGCTTTGCAAAATCAAGTGTCGTTACAGTCTTTCAAGAAAAGGGAAGAAAAAACGGCTTTCGTCCCAAAGGTTTTCTTTGAGACGAAAGCCGTATCTAGCTTCCGCGGTACCACTCAAATTGCGCCGGCCTCACAGCGGGCGCCACTCCGGGTCCAACAACCCTTTCGCACTGACGCAGCGTACGCGGGAAGGCCCTACCGGCGCCGCGCGCCCTCGAACCTCCGGCTCAGGAGCCATAGGAGCTGGAAGCCGTTCCCACCGGCTCGCACCGCCCGCCGGCTCTCTGAAAGTACGGTCCTTCCGTCCCTCTCCATCATTGCTTTGGAAAATATTATAGAGAGGACCCTCGGGTTTGTCAACCCTTGTTCTCCACGATGTGGACGTTCAGGTGGTCGTAGGTCATCTCCACGCCCTTCTGGGCGAAAGCGGTGCGCAGGTTCTCCCCCAGGCCGAAGTACACGTCCCAGTAGTCGGCGGCGTTGCACCAGCAGAACACCGTGTACTCAATGGAGCTCTCGCCGTAATTGGAGAGGTACACGGCGGGGGCGGGATCTTCCAGGACCTTGGGGGTGTTTGCCAGGGCGTCCCGGCAGGCGGCCTTCACGTCCTCGGTGGAGGCTTCGTAGGAGGCGGTCACCTTCCGGGTCACGCGGCGGCGGCCCAGCACGGTGTAGTTGATGACCTTGGAGCCGGACAGCTCCTTGTTGGGCAGCATCACCAGCAGGCCGTCGGGGGTCATGACCTTGGTGTGGTTCAGGGAGATCTCCTGCACGGTGCCGCTGACGCCGGAGGCCTCAATGAAGTCGCCGATGGAGAAGGGGTGGGAGGACAGGATCACCAGGCCGCCGGCCACGTTGCCCAGAATGTCCTCAGCGGCCAGGGTGATGCCCAGGGAGCCGACGGACAGCAGGGCTACCAGGGAGGTCATGTTCACATCCAGTCTTTCCGCCACAATGACGACGGTAATGATGTACAGCACCAGCTTGATGCCGGTTTGAATGTATTTCTGCACCCGGGCGTCCAGCTTGGACCGGGAGAGCAGGCGGCCGGTGAGTTTCAGAACAGCCTTGATGACGATGAGACAGACAATGAGGGTCAGGAGCGCGGAGAGAATTTCCCCCACGGTCATTCCCACGAAGGAAGTGCCGAGCAGAGCGTTCAGATCGAGAGCGGACATGATGTGTTCCTCCTTGATTTATATTGGTATAGCGTAAGAATAATAGCGGAAAACCGGAAAAAAGTCAATGATATGCGAAAAAACGGTTGCGGGAGGGGCGAATGTCCTGCTATAATGGTCAGACACGACAAACGAGAAGAGAGAGGAGTTTTTACCATGAATCGGGATCTGAAAAAACAGGGCAGCGGTCTGGCGCTGCTTCCGTTTCTGATCTTCATCGTCATCTATCTGGGGGCGGGCCTGTATCTGCAGGCCAGGGGGGAGGACATGGCCTTCTACCAGTTCCCCTCCGTCACCGCCATGTTCATCGCCGTGCTGGCGGCCTTCTGCATGGGCCGGGAGAGCATCGACCGGAAGTTTTCCATCTTCGCCCGGGGCGCCGCCAATGAAAACGTGCTGACCATGCTGATGATCTACATTCTGGCGGGCGCCTTTTCCACCGTGGCCAAGACCATGGGCGGCGTGGATGCCACCGTGAACCTGGGCCTGTCTCTGGTCCCCGTGGAGCTGCTGACCGCCGGCGTGTTCGTGATCTCCGCTTTCCTGGGCACCGCCACCGGCACCTCCGTGGGCACCATCACGTCCCTGGTGCCCATCGCCGTGGGTCTGGCTGCCGAGAGCGGCCTCAGCGTGCCCATGATGCTGGGCGCCTGCGCCGGCGGCGCCATGTTCGGCGACAACCTGTCCATGATCTCCGACACCACCATCGCCGCCACCAAGACCCAGGGCTGCGAGATGCGGGACAAGTTCCGGGTCAACTTCTTCATCGCCCTGCCCGCCGCCCTGGTGACCCTGGTGATCCTGCTGGTGTGCGCCCGGCCCGAGACCGCGGCTGCCATGGAGCCCCGCTCCTTTGAACTGATGAAGGTGGTGCCCTATGTGCTGGTGCTGGCCCTGGCCGTCATCGGCATCAACGTGTTCCTGACCCTGACCATCGGCATCTTCGCCGCCGGCATCATCGGCATGGCCTGCGGGGACCTGACCATCTTCACCTATGCCCAGGCCATCTGGAACGGCTTCACCGGCATGAGCGAGGTGTTCTTCCTGGCCCTGTTCTGCGGCGGACTGTCGGAGCTGATCGCCCATCACGGCGGCATCGTCTGGCTCATTGAAAAGCTGCGGGGCATGATGCGGGGCAACAAGTCCGCCCAGGTGGGCATGGCGGCGCTGGTGTCCCTGGCGGACTGTGCCACCGCCAACAATACGGTTGCCATCATCCTCTGCGGCAATGTGGCCCGGGACATCAGCCGGGAGTACCAGGTGGACCCCCGCCGGACGGCATCTTTGCTGGATGTGTTCTCCTGCGTATTCCAGGGCATCATCCCCTACGGCGCCCAGCTGCTGATGGCGGCGGCCCTGACCACCACCACTTACGGCATCGCCATGAGCCCGGTGGAGATCGTGCCCTACATGTGGTACTGCTGGGTGCTGGCGGCCTTCGGCCTGCTGTCCATCTTCGTGCCCTACGCGGACCGTACCTGCCGCAAGGACCCCTGGAACTGGGAATACGACGTGGCGGAGTCCGGCGTGGAGGCCAAAAAGCTCCTGCTGAAGGCGGAAAAAGAAGACTGAATCAACAGAGGACCCGCCTGCACAGCGGGTCCTCTGTTTTGGCAGGGACCGGATCGTTCGCCTTTCGGACGGGTCTCCAAAGCTCCGGCGGTTCGCAGCCCTGCTTTGTTGTACAGTATGGTATGATGACCTCAATAAATTGGGATTTGCGGAGGTGTTGCACTTGGATATTAAAGGAACAAAATCGTATTATGAGCGGATCAGCAATCGTGACTTATGCGACTGTGCATATTGTCAAAACTATATCCGTGAAATCAAAGCCACCTACCCGGAAATTGCTGCATATCTTTTTTCGTTAGGAATTGATATAGAAAAGCCGTTTGAAACCATGCCTCTTGAACCAGATGAAGCGGGGTATATCGAGTATATATCTGCCCAGTATATCGTTTGCGGAGAGCCTGATGATTTTGTCAAAACAGTCATAGGTTCTGTAAATGTGGATGTCGCTGATACTCATCCGTCCACACAGATAAATGAAGTCCATTTCGTTATTGAAATATACCCTGTTCGGTTGAAGTGGATAATGTAGAAAAATTCCGGCTTGGCGAACTGGCGGAAAGGCTCTGTCCGAAGGGATGGAGCCTTTCCGGCGTTTGGACGGTGGGTCCAGAACCGGCACATGGTCAGTCCAAAAGATATAACCAAAGAAAACCATGGCGAGGTTGCATTTTTCACCCGCCTGTGCTACCATATCCAACCGGAAATGGCGGTGGAAGAATGAAACATATCCTGAATTTTCTGAAAAACGAAACGGTCCTGGCGGCGGCCTGGGTGCTGGCTCTGGTGACCATGTTCCTGGTGCCGCCGGACGGCGGGTATCTGGACTACATCGACTGGAACACCCTGATGCTGCTGTTCTCCCTGATGGCCGTCATGGCGGGGCTGCAGCGCCTGGGGCTGTTCCGGCGGCTGGGGGAGGCCCTGCTGGCCCGGACGGCCACCACCCGGCAGCTGGAGGGAGCCTTGATATTCCTCCCCTTTTTTACCAGCATGGCGGTGACCAACGACGTGGCACTCATCACCTTCGTCCCCTTCGCCCTGGAGGTGCTGCGGCTGGCGGATAGGGAGGACCGGCTGGTGCCGGTGGTGGTGCTCCAGACCATCGCCGCCAATCTGGGCAGCATGACCACCCCCATCGGGAATCCCCAGAACCTGTATCTCTACTCCCGGTACGGCCTGACCCTGGGAACGTTTTTCTGCACCATGCTGCCCCTGACCGCAGCTTCAGCGGTACTGCTGGGGCTGTGCCTGCTGCTGACCCGGTCCCGGCCCCTGTCCATCCCGGACTTCCGGTCTGTCCCGGCGGGGAGAGACCGCAGACTGTGGCTCTATCTGGCGCTGTTTTTGCTGTGCCTGGGGGCGGTGGCCAAGTGGGTGCCTGTGTGGGCGGCCTTTCTGGCAGTGCTGGCGGCCCTGCTGCTGGCGGACCGGCCCGTGCTGGGGAAGGTGGACTACGCCTTGCTGCTGACCTTTGTGGGCTTCTTCCTGTTCGTGGGGAACCTGGGGCGGCTGGAGGTGTTCCGGGCCCTGTTCCGGCGGCTCCTGACGGGCCACGAGGTGCTTTGCGCCGTGCTGGCCAGCCAGTGTCTCAGCAACGTTCCGGCGGCGCTGCTGCTGTCCGGCTTCACGGAAAACGGCGCCGCCCTGCTGGTGGGCACTAACCTGGGCGGCCTGGGCACCCTGATCGCCTCCATGGCCAGCCTGATCTCCTACAAGCAGATCGCCCGGAACGCTCCCGGTCTCCGGAATCGCTACCTGGGCTGGTTCACCATGGCCAACGTGGGATTTTTGCTGATATTATTGGGCCTGCAAAGATTGCTCCCTTAACAGAACACGCCCGGACCGAAAGAGTCCGGGCGTGTTTTTCTCAGTTGTCGTGGCGCTCTGTCAGGGACTGGTGCATCCGGGCGGTAAAGCGGATGGACTCCTGCACAGACTCCTCCAGCAGCCGCACGAACTGCTCCGTCAGGGGAGAGCGCTTGCCGCCCCGGGGGACGATCCAGCCGATGCGGATCAGGCTCTTGCCCTCCAGGGGCACTGTCACTACCGCCTGACTGATGAAACTCTCCACCAGCAGGCCGCTGCCGGTGGTGAAGGCGTCCGTCCGGGCCAGGACGTTCATCATGGTGGCCCGGCTGTTGACGCTGATACAGCGGTCCGGCCGCTTCATGGACATCATCTGGTACTCCTCGGAAAAATCGGCGGCCACACCCTGGGCGTGCTCAAAGGATACGTAGGGATACCCCTCTAGGTCCTTTTCGCTGACGGCGTCCCGGCTGGCAAGGGGATGGCCTTTCCGGACATAGACGCAGGGGGCCACGGCGGCCACCTCGTGGAACTCCAGCTCCCGGGCGTCCAGCAGGCGGCGGATCATCTTCTCCGTCAGCTCCGTCAGGAAGATGACGCCCACATCAGCCCGGTGGTCGTACACGTCGTCGATGACGGCATCCATGCCGGTTTCCTTGATGGAGAAGTGGAAGCGGCTGTCCCCGGCGGTGTCCAGCATCCGCAGGAAGGCGTCCTCAGTGAAGGGATACCGCTGGGTGGAGACGGAGAAGCGGGCCGGAGCCGCCGTGTCCCGGGCCTCATAGAGCCGCTCAATGCGCTGCTTCTGCTCCAGCAGGGAAATGGCGTAGCTGAGGAATTCCTTGCCCTCGGGGGTGAATTCCACGCCCCGGTTGCTGCGGACGAAGAACTGGATGCCCAGCTCCTCCTCCAGCTCCCGGACGGCGGAGGAGATGCCGGACTGGGACAGCACCAGCTTGTGGGCTGCCTTGTTGATAGAGCCGCACTTGGAGATCTCCACCACGTAAGTCAACTGCTGAAAGGTCATGCCGCGCCCTCCTCAATTTAGAATCAGTTATCGTTTTTTATTATAACCAGGGGAGGGGCTGATGTCAAATGCTGCAGCCGGGGGTCTCTTTTATCCGAAGTGCTTCCGGGGTTGGTTCGTCCGCTCACAACCGATTTGCCAACAAAACTTTGCAAATACTATTGACAATAAAACTTGGCAGTGCTATGATTGAACTGCAAAGAAAACTTGGCATGGAGGTGCAAGTATGAATAAAGAAGAGATCTTAGCTGCCAGCAGGAAAGAAAACAAAAATCAGGATATTGTTGAAGCAGAGTACTTAAAGCAAGCCGGCAGAGTGGCCTATACGGTGGGATGCCTGGTCTGCTGCCTGATTTGCGCACTGCAGTGGTTCTTCACAAAAACCGTCAACTGGGGATGCTGGGTCGTCAATTTCAGTATTTTGGGGACGATTTTTCTCGTAAAGTCAATCAAAATGAAAAAGCGCCATGAGATTTTCGTGACAGTATGCTATTATGGATTATGCGTATTTTTCGCAATCGGATTTGCAATGAGTTTGAGAGGGTAACATCGATGGAAGATTCACTGACGCTCCATAACAGGATCAAGGAAGCGAGAACAAAAAAAGGGCTGTCCCAGGCGGCTCTTGCCGAAATGGTTGGCGTTTCAAGGAACACCATCAGTTCCATTGAGACCGGGCAGTTTAGTCCGACGGCGAAGCTGGCGCTTGTTCTGTGCATTGCATTGGATGAAAAGTTCGAGGAGTTGTTCTATTTCTGAGACAAACAGCTTCCGGCATATCGGGTTGTGAAAAAGATGTTGCTGCTGCGGCTCCTATCCCCACGGGAACCGCTGCGCCGGGTTCCCGCGGGGACCCCGGTAGGGGCGGATTCTTCACACCCCCACGAGCTAAAAAAGAAAGACATCCGTTGGATGTCTCTCTTTTTTGGTGCGCGAGGCGGGACTGCGTCGCCGCAAGCTGCGCATCCCTCGCTTCCGCCTGACGGCGAAAGCTCGCTTGCTCCGCTGCGGCTCCTATCCCCACGGGAACCGCTGCGCCGGGTTCCCGCGGGGACCCCGGTAGGGGCGGATTCTTCACACCCCCACGAGCTAAAAAAGAAAGACATCCGAAGGATGTCTTTCTTTTTTGGTGCGCGAGGCGGGACTTGAACCCGCACGTCCGTAAAGGACACTAGAACCTGAATCTAGCGAGTCTGCCAATTCCACCACTCGCGCGTATCAATATGCAATTCAGACCCCGGAAGGGGACCCTCCGGAATTTGCATTCCAGAGGGAATATGGTGCGCGAGGCGGGACTTGAACCCGCACGTCCGTAAAGGACACTAGAACCTGAATCTAGCGAGTCTGCCAATTCCACCACTCGCGCGCATATATGGAGCCTTCTGAGAGGAAGTGGTGCGGCTGACGGGACTTGAACCCACACGTCGATACGACACCAGCACCTCAAGCTGGCCTGTCTACCAGTTCCAGCACAGCCGCAAATGAAGCTCCCCGGAAAAGACTGCTTGATTATTATAGCGAGAAGACACCGTTCTGTCAAGCCTCATTTTTCGATTTTTTCAGAAATTCCGAAAAGACGGTTTTCCCGGGGGAAACAGGCGAAAAACCGCCCGGATGATGCCATCCGGGCGGGAAAGGTCAGCGCTTTTCCATGGGGGTGTAAGGGCGGAAGTCCTCCACGCACTCGTAGCGGGGGCGGATCAGCTTGCTGCCGGAGGTCAGCTCCTCCATGCGGTGGGCGCTCCAGCCGGCGATCCGGGCCACGGCAAACAGGGGGGTGTACAGCTCCATGGGCAGGCCCAGCATGTCATAGACAAAGCCGCTGTAAAAGTCGATGTTGGTGGCGATGGCGTCCTTGTGCTGCCGCTCCATCAGCAGCTGCTTGCCGATGCGCTCCACGTTGGCGTACAGGGTCAGCTCGGCGTCCCGGTGCTTTTCTGCCGCCAGCCTGTGGACATAGTCCCGGAAGACCTCACAGCGGGGGTCGGACTTGGTGTAAACGGCGTGGCCCAGGCCGTAGATCAGGCCGCTGCGGTCAAAGGCCTCCTTGTTGAGCATTTTGGTGAGATAGTCGGCCACGGCGCCCTCGTCGTCCCAGTTCTTCACGTGGAGCTTGATGTCGGCCATCATGGACATGACCTTGTTGTTGGCACCGCCGTGGCGGGGACCCTTCAGGGAGCTCATAGCCGCCGTGATGGCGGAGTAGGTGTCCGTGCCGGAGGAGGTGACCACGTGGTTGGTGAAGGTGGAGTTGTTGCCGCCGCCGTGGTCCGCGTGGAGCACCAGGGCCACATCCAGGACCCGGGCTTCCAGCTCCGTGTAGCTGCAGTCCTCCCGCAGCATCCGCAGGAAGTTCTCGGCGGTGGAAAGCTCCGGCTTGGGCACATGGATGAACAGGCTCTCGCCGGGAAGGCTGTACCGCCAGGCCTGATAGGCGTAGATGGCCAGCACCGGCATGTTGCTGGTCAGCTGCAGGCACTGACGCAGCACGTTCTCCAGGCCGATGTCGTTGGGCTTGTCGTCGTAGCAGAACAACGTCAGGATGCTGCGCTGCATGGTGTTCATCAGGTCCTGGGAGGGGGCCTTCATGATGACGTCCCGGAAGAAGTTGGAGGGCAGGGTCCGGTAGGAGGACAGCTGCACGCAGAAGTCTTTCAGCTGCTCCTCCGTGGGCAGCTCGCCGAAAAGCAGCAGGTAGGCGGCCTCCTCGAAAGCGTAGCGGCCCCGGGTGGCGGAGCCCTTGACAATGTCCCGGCAGTCGATGCCGCGGTAGTACAGAACGCCCTCGGCGGGGGTGATGTGCTCCCGGTCGGCGGCGTCCATATAGACGTTGTAGGACTGGATCTCAGCCACGCGGGTCAGACCGGTCAGTACGCCCCGCCCGTCCTCGTCGCGGAGGCCGCGCTTTACGTTGTACTCCTTGTACAGACGGGGGTCAATGTAGTTTTTCTTTTCCCACTGCTCCTTCAGGGCCAGAATGGCAGGGGTGATCTCACAGTAGGCGTTTTCCCGGTTCTCTCTCCAGATCATGGCAGGGTCTCCTCTCCGCTTTAAACAGATGATGTTGCAATATTACCACGCTGTACTTTCATTTTCAATGGGAGAACTGCTAAAAATCAGGAAAAAATTTTGAAATTTTGCATGATAAAAACAAGCCCTTGCAAATAATGGGTGGACCTTTGTGAAAAACGACGCTCCCCGGCTTCGGAGGGCGTCGTTTTGGGGCGGACACTTGTCGTTTTGTACAAAGACTCACAGCTGGGAGAGCACTTCCCCGATGGGGTCCGTGATGACCAGCCCGGCGGAGAGGTCCTGGGCCACGGCGGATTTGTTGATGAGTACCAGCTTGTGACCCCGATAATAGTTGATGAGACCGGCGGCGGGGTAGACATTCAGGGAGGTGCCGCCGATGATCAGCATGTCGGCCTCGGCAATGGCCCGGATGGCCTTGTTCAGCGTCTGCTGATCCAGGCCCTCCTCGTAGAGCACCACGTCGGGCTTGATGATGCCGCCGCAGGGGCAGCGGGGGACGCCGGTGGTGGCCAGAATGTGGTCCAGGCCGTAGAAGGTCCGGCAGTGCTCGCAGTAGTTGCGGTGGACGCTGCCGTGGAGCTCCAGCACGTTTTTGCTGCCGGCGGCCTGGTGGAGCCCGTCGATGTTCTGGGTCACCACGGCCTTCAGCTTCCCGGCGGCCTCCCATTCCGCCAGCTTGTAGTGGGCGGCGTTGGGCCTGGCCTCCGGGGCCAGCATCTTGGCCCGGTAGAAGCGGAAGAATTCTTCGGGGTTGCTTTCGTAGAAGGTATGGCTTAAAATCGTCTCAGGCGGATACTTCCACTCCTGATGGTACAGGCCGCCGGTGCTGCGGAAATCCGGGATGCCGGACTCCGTGGAGACCCCGGCCCCGCCGAAAAACACGATGTTGTGGGAGCTGTCCACCAGTTCCTTCAGCTTTTTCACTGCATCTGTCATCAAAATCCCTCCAATTGACAAGTAAGGAGTTCTCCCTATGAATATTCAGATCTTCGGTTCCTCCAAGTCCTTCGACACCAAGAAGGCGGAGCGGTGGTTTAAGGAGCGCCGCATCAAGTACCAGTATATCGACGTCCCCTCAAAGGGATTATCCCCCCGGGAGTACCAGTCCGTCAAGCAGAAAGTTGGTTTCGATGCCCTGGTGAACACCAAATGCCGGGCCTACGAGGACCTGTTCATGGCCTATATCACCCCGGACGCCCAGGAGAAAAAGCTGCTGGAGCACCCGGAATTGTTCCAGACCCCCATCGTCCGCAACGGCAAAGAAGCAACTGTCGGGTATTGTCCCGATATCTGGGCAAAATGGGAATAAATCGCCATGCTCCGGTTTCGGGAAGAAAGGAGGTCCGCGCCGTGAAAGCATTTTCTCCGCCGAAAAACCGCTTCCTGCGGGGCGTGTATCTGCTGGCCCGCCGGTATCTGCGGCATAACGTGGGCGCCCAGAGCGCGGCCCTGGCCTTTTACCTGCTGTTCATGCTGTTTCCCTTTCTGATCTTCCTCAGTGCCCTGCTGGGCCTGCTGCAATTGGATGTGGCGGGCATCCTGAGGGCCCTGGGGGAGTTCCTGCCGGCCCAGGTGGTGGATGTGGTGGAGGTCTATCTGACCTATGTGGGCAGCAGCCCCAGCCCCCAGTTGCTGGTGTTCGGTCTGGTATTCTCCATCTATTTCCCCATGCGGGCCACCAACGCTCTCATGCGCTCCGTGCGGACGGCCTACCATCTGGGCCCGGCCCACGGTGTGGTCCAGGTGCTCAAGACCCTGCTGTACACGGTGCTGCTCATTGCCGCCATCGCCCTGACCCTGGTGCTCATGAGCGTCAGCGACCGGCTGCTGGCCTACTGCGTGGCCAATTTCGGCCTTCCCGTTTTCATCGCGGAGCTGTGGGCCAAGCTGCGGTTCCCCCTGGCGGCAGTGGTGGGCTACTTTGCCCTATTCCTTCTGTACGCCCTGGCCCAGGACGGCCGCCAGCCCTGGCGGAACATCTGGCCCGGGACCCTGGCGGCTCTGGCGGCCTGGATGGGCCTGAGCTGGCTGTACGCCTGGTACGTGGAGCACATGGCCCACTACTCCCTGCTGTACGGCTCCATCGGTACGGTGATCGTCCTGCTGATCTGGCTGAATCTCAGCGCCACGGCCCTCATCATGGGGGCGGAGCTGAACGGCACCCTCATCAGCCTTCGTAAGGAGCCGCGGCCGCCGCGGAAGACCTCCAACTGATGTCCAAACTCATGTCCAAACTGTAAAAACTGCGCGTTTCGCCGTCCTTTTCTTTACTTCGGCGGCAATTTGCACTACAATATCACATCATTGAAAAATCTGCGAAAGGATGAAGCATCTCATGGATGAAAAACTGCGGGAATACGCAAAACTGTTGATTCAGGTGGGCCTGAACGTCCAGAAGGGCCAGCGGCTGGTGATCTCCTCTCCGGTGGAGTGCGCCTACTTTGCCCGGATGTGCGCCCAGGAGGCCTATGCCATCGGCTGCAAGGAAGTGGTCATGAATTGGCACGATGACGCCATGGCCCGGATGAAGTACCTCCAGGCCGACGACGCCATCTTCGACGAGGTGGCACTGTGGCGCCGCCACTTCTTCAACGACTACGCCCTGGAGGGGGCCGCTTACCTGGCCATCTCCGCCTCCGACCCGGAGAATTTCAAGGGTGTGGACTCCAGACGCATTATCCGCGCCCAGCAGGCCAGCGGCAAGGCCCTGAAGGACTTTGACCGGCTGCAGATGTGCAGCGGCTTCCCCTGGTGCATCGCCTCCATCCCCATCCCCAGCTGGGCAAAGACCGTCTTTCCCGATGTCAGTGAGGACCAGGCCATGGAGCAGCTGTGGGACGCCATTTTCAAAGCCGTCCGCATCAGCGGCGACGGCAAGGCGGTGGAGAAGTGGCAGCAGCATCTGTCCACCCTCCATGAGCGGATGGAGAAACTGAACGCCCTGAACTTCAAGTCCCTGCACTACACCAATTCCCTGGGCACCGACCTGACGGTGGAGCTGCCCGAGGGCCACATCTGGGAGGCGGGCAACGACGTGACGTTGTCAGGTCAGGAATATATTGCCAACATTCCCACGGAGGAGCTGTTCACCTCCCCCCTGAAAACCGGGGTCAACGGCGTGGTATACTCCGCCATGCCCCTGGTGAACGACGGCACCATCATCGACGGCTTCCACTTCGTGGTGAAGGACGGCAAAATTGTGGAGGCCCACGCCAAGCGCGGCGAGGAGGCCCTGAAGGGCGCCATCTCTGTGGACGAGGGCGCCAGCTACTTCGGCGAGGTGGCCCTGGTGCCCTACGACAGCCCCATCTCCAACCAGAAGATTTTGTTCTACAACACCCTGTTCGACGAGAATGCCGCCTGCCACATCGCCTTCGGCGAGGCGTATCCCTGCCTGAAGGGCGGCCAGCAGATGACCAAGGACGAGCTGAAGGCCCGGGGCCTGAACGACTCCATCACCCATGTGGATTTCATGATCGGCACCCCGGACCTCTCCATCGTGGGAACTACCCATGAGGGGAAAGAGGTCCCCGTGTTCGTCAACGGCAATTTCGCGCCGGAGATCTGAGAAGGAGAGAGCAACATGTATAAGCTGAGAGAGACAGACGAGAATGTATTGATCTGCGACGGCGCCTGCGTGGTGGGCGACGTGACCCTGGCCAAGGGCGTCAGTGTGTGGTACAACGCCGTCCTGCGGGGCGACGAGGGCGCCATCACCGTGGGAGAGGACACCAACATCCAGGACGGCGCCGTGCTCCATGAAGAGACGGTGGTGGGCAAGGGCTGCACCATCGGCCACAACGCCATCGTCCACGGCTGCACCGTGGGGGACAACGTGCTGATCGGCATGGGCGCCGTGGTGCTGAACGGCGCCAAGATCGGCGACAACTGCATTGTGGGTGCCGGGGCATTGGTCACCGGCAAGATGGACGCCCCCGCCGGGTCCATGCTGCTGGGCAGCCCCGCCAAGGTGGTCCGCCCCCTGACGGAGGCGGAGATCGAGGGCAACCGGGAGTCCGCCCGGGGCTACCTCCACGCGGCGGAGCTGTGCCGCAAGGGCTGAGCCTATGGAGTGGAACCGACAGAATATCAAGGGCCTGCTGCTGGTGGTCTGCGGCGGCGCGGCTTTCTACGCCGCCCTGCAGCATCTGGCCGTGGTGGCCCGTGCTCTGGGCTGGCTGGCGGGCATTCTGGCGCCCTTCCTGCTGGGGGCCGCCATCGCCTTTATCCTGAATGTGCCCATGCGGGCTATGGAGCGGCACCTGTTTCCCAACGCCAGGCGGGGCGCCGGGGCACGCCGGCCTCTGGCCCTGGTGCTGACCCTGGTTGCGGTCATCGGCGTGCTGGTGCTGGCCTCCTGTGTCATCGGCCCCGGTGTCCGGGACGCGGTCAAGTCCATTGCCAGTCAGGCCCCGGCGGCCTTTGACCGGCTGTATGACTGGCTTCTGGGGCTGGAGCAGTACCTGCCCCAGATCGAGACCTGGGTCCAGGACCTGTCCATCGACTGGAAGACCCTGTCCCAGAAGGCCATTCAGCTGGCCCAGTCCTGGGGCGGCAGCCTGCTGTCCACCGGCGGCGGGCTCATTGGCGGCGTGGTCAGCGGCGTCAGCACCTTTGTCATCGGGCTGATCTTCTCCTTCTACATCCTGCTGCAAAAGGAAAAGCTGTCCCGCCAGGGCCGGCAGGTGCTCTACGGCCTGCTGCCCGTGAAGCGGGCGGACCGGGCCCTGGAGGTCCTGCGGCTGGCAAACCGCACCTTCTCCAGCTTCCTCTCCGGCCAGTGTACCGAGGCGGTGATCCTGGGCACACTGTTCGTCATCGCCATGTCCATCTTCCGCCTGCCCTACGCCGTGCTGGTGGGGGTCCTCATTGCCCTGACGGCCCTGATCCCCATTGTGGGCGCCTTCATCGGCTGCGGCGTGGGCGCGCTGCTCATCGCCGTCACGGACCCCTGGAAGGCCGTGGTGTTCGTGATCCTGTTCCTGGTGCTCCAGCAGATCGAGGGCAACCTGATCTATCCCCATGTGGTGGGCTCCTCCGTGGGGCTGCCCTCCATCTGGGTGTTGGCCGCCGTCACGTTGGGCGGCAAGCTCATGGGCGTGGCGGGCATGCTGTTTTTCATCCCCCTCTGCTCCGTGCTGTACGCCCTGTTCCGGGACTTCGTGAAGGGGCGGCTGGCGGAGAAGAAGGTCCCCGCCGCCAAGTGGCGGGACCCGCCTCCACCCATGAAAAAATGATGGTCCAAAAATCTCCGGGAAAATTTTCCGGAGATTTTTTATTTCGGGTATTGACAAGAATCCTTGTCAGTGCTATCTTATGTTTGACAAGAATAATTGTCAACTTGACTTGGAAAGTTGTCAGGAAAGGAGACCGGCCTATGCCGCTGTATAACCGTTTGAAAGAGTACCGTGCCCGTCTTGGTGTGAACCAGCAGGAGATGGGGGCTCTGGCGGGGGTATCCCGTCAGACCATCAGCCAGATCGAGCGGGGAGACTACTCCCCGTCGGTGACCCTGGCGCTGAAGATCGCCAAGATCTGCCAGGTGTCTGTGGAGGATATTTTTTCCTATGAGGAGGATGAAAACGATGGAGAATAACACTGTGAAAAAGGATAACCGCAAGGCCCTGCCCAAGTATCTGCTGATTTTGTTTGTGGCTGCCATCTTCGGCGGCGTGCTGGGCTTTGCCGCCGGCTGGCTGGGCCATGACAACCTCTCGGAGGTCATCGCCGCGGTTGTTGCCGATGGCCTGATTGCCGCCGCCCCCTGGGCGCTGCTGGGTACCTCGGTGGTGTCCATGGTACTGATCCTGTGGCTGTACCGTGGGGCAAAAGCCCTTTACACCGGCTGGGACGGCGAGGATGACGATGTGATGGACCGGGCGAATCAGAAGCTGAACTGGGCTTTGTTACTGACTGCCGCCCAGCTGGTGCTGGATATGTTCTTCTTCGCCGTGGCACAGTCCGCGCATAATATGACGGCGCTGTGGAGCGTCCTGTTTTTCCTCGTCTCCATCTTCCTGCTGGTCTTTGCCCAGCAGAAGATCGTGGACCTGACCCGGAAGATGAACCCGGAGAAAAAGGGCAGCGTCTATGACACGAAGTTCAAGAAGAAGTGGTTTGAGAGCTGTGACGAGGCGGAGCAGAAGCAGATCGGCCGGGCGGCCTACAAGGCCTTCAACGTGGTGAGCACCGCCTGCCCCATCCTGTGGGGAGCCCTGTTGCTGTTGAGCTATGCGTTCAACTTCAGTCTGCTGATGCCCACATTCATCGTGTGCTTCATCTGGCTGCTGCAGCAGGTGTCCTACTGCCTGGAGTGCATCCGCCTGGGCAAGCGGAAGTAAAAGGGTTCAACATCTGACCTTATAAAATTTTCTCATTTTGATACTTTCGATAAAACCACATTGGGGATAGAATATGGAAAACGATATGAAAGAAGGTTTTCCATATGTCTTCTGCAACTGATCTGCGCAAGGTCCGTCCGGTCAAGTGGCTGACCGTCACCGCCATGCTGATGGCCCTGAACATCGCCATGAGTTCCTTCAGCATTCCCGTTCCCGGCGGCCACCTGTATCTGAACGACGCCGTCATCTGCACCGCCGCCATCCTGCTGGACCCCCTGGGTGCTTTCATCGTGGGCGGCGTGGGCGCTTTCCTGGGCGACTTTTTCTTCTATCCCGCTCCCATGTTCGTCTCCCTGGTGACCCATGGCCTCCAGGCCGTGGTGGTGTCCCTGTGTGCCCACAAGCTGTTCGGTGAACGCCGCGGCCGTGCTGCCCTGGTGGGCGTCATCCTGGGCGTGATCATCAACGTGGTGGGCTACTCCATTGGCCGTGCCTATGTGTACGCCACGCCGGAGGCTGCCGTGCTGAAGTTCCCCTTCCAGGTGTTCCAGGCCACCTTCGGCGCCGTGGTGTCCATGCTGCTGTGCTTCAAGGCGGGGCTGCTGAGCTTCTGGAACAAGTTCTCCGTCCGCTGAATCTGCCCCTGCATCGCCCGGGACCGCCGTCCCGGGCGATTGTTTTTGCATTTTCGAGGAAAGCTGATATAATAGAAAATACAGCGCTGGCAAGGGAGGAATCGCTTTGAAAAAGATGACGAAGCAGGAGAAGAAGACGGAAAAGAAGAATTTCCGGCATGCTATGGCGCGGGAGCTGCGGGAGCACCGCAATTCGTTTATTGTCTTCTATGTGCTGCGTGTTCTGGTGCTGGTATCCCTGGTGCGTCAGATCATGCTGCGCAACTATGAGGGCGCGTTCTTCTGTATCCTGACCATCGTACTGCTCTATGTCCCCAGCTGGATCCAGGTGAAGCTGCACATCGAGCTGCCGCCAGCCCTGGAGATCACCATTCTGTGCTTCATTTTCGCGGCGGAGATTCTGGGCGAGGTCAACGCCTTTTACGTGAACGTCCCCCACTGGGACACCATGCTCCACACCCTCAACGGCTTCCTGGCGGCGGCGGTGGGCTTCTCCATGGTCTTGCTGCTGAACGACGACGAGCGGCTGACCTTCGACCTGTCACCATTCTTCCTGGCACTGATGGCCTTCTGCTTCTCCATGACCATCGGTGTGCTGTGGGAGTTCTTCGAGTTCGGCATGGACTATTTCTTCCACACGGATATGCAGAAGGACACCATCATCCACAATCTGTACACCGTGGCGCTGGACACCACCCGCACCAACAAGGTGGTGGCAGTGAAGGACATTCAGGACGTGGTCATCAACGGGGAGAGCCTGGGTCTGGGCGGCTATCTGGACATCGGCATTATTGACACCATGAAGGACCTGTCCGTGAACTTCGTCGGCGCCGTGGTGTTCTCCGTCACCGGCTTTTTCTACGCCAGGAGCAAGGGCAAGAAAAAGACGGCGGCCCAGAATTTCGTCCCCAGTCGAAAGACAGAGGAGACGGATTACCTGCAGCAGGCCCGGAAGGAGTCGGCGGAGAAGGAGCAGTCTCCCGAAAACGGTGTGTAAAAGAGAATGGGAAAAGCAGCCCTATGTATGGGGCTGCTTTTTTATTTGGATGATAGGTTTCACAAAAAAAGAAAAATGATAAATGTTTTAAATATTGTAACCGCTTAAGGGGCGGAAAAGAATTGAATTTTGTTGAAATAGCTGATAAAATAAAATCGTATTCAAATGCGCACTGAAACGACAGAACCAAAAGCTCGGCAGGCGCCGGGATGATCAGGGAGGGGAGGTTTCAAACGATGCAGATTCTGCAAGGTGATCACGGGCTGCTGACGGCTGCTGCCGTACTGATCGCGGCTGTCATGGCGGTCCTTGCCATCGTGTACCGTTCCAAACTGAAGAAAGTCCGGCAGGATGCCTTGGTGGATTCCATCACCGGAGGCACCAACGGAGCCGGTTTCCAGCTGGCGGTGGAAAAGCTGCGGAAAAAGGAAGAGGTCTGTCACTCCATGGTCTCCATGGAGGTCCTGAATTATGACCAGATCAGAAAGACCTTCGGACCTCAGAACAGCAAGCGCCTGCTGGCCCATATCCACAATGTGCTGCGGACCAGTCTGGGCAGCAATGAGCCTGTGGGCAGAATGGCCGGAGATGTGTTTTACTTCCTGCTGAAAAACCGGCAGGAGGATGAGGTCCGCGCCCGCCTGAAGCGGATCTGCGACGCGGTGAACCGCTTCAACGAGACCCGGAAGGACGTCTATTATATCGATCTGCGTTTCGGCATCTATATACCGGCGGGACCCAATGAGGATCTGCTGGAGATGCAGGGAAAGGCAGCCGAGGCGCGGAAAACGCCGGGCAGCGACCTGCGTTACCGCTTCTACACCGGGAGTTCCCATGAGACGGACCCCCGGGACCGGGATCTGGTGAATCAGGTGGACCGCGCCCTGCAGAACCGGGAGTTTGTGCTGTTTTTGCAGCCCAGAGTGCGCCTGGGCGACCGGCGGATCGCCGGCGCGGAGGCGCTGGTGCGCTGGAAGCACCCGGAACGGGGGATGCTGGCCTCCGGAACCTTTGTCCCGCTGCTGGAGGAATACCATATGATCTCCCGGCTGGACCTCTACCTGTTTGAGGAGGTTTGCCGCACCCTGACCGGGTGGAAGCGGGAAGGCAAGGAATTGTGCCCAATCTCTGTCAAGCTCCCCCGGGAGAGCATGGAGAATCCGAATTTTGCGGAGGCATACAGCAATATCTGCGGCCGGTATGGAGTGGCTCCGGGCCTGATGGAATTTGAACTGGCGGAGCCTGCTTCGCTGGAGGACCGACGGCGGCTCCGTGCCGTGGTGGAGGAGCTCCACTCCTATGGGTTCCAGTGTGCGCTGGACAACTTCGGCAAGCGCTTCATCGCTCTGGATCTCCTGCGGGAGCTGGATGTGGACGCCATCAAGCTGGACCGGAGTTTTTTCTACGGAGAGAACAACAACCGCCGCAGCCGCTATATCATTGAGGCCGTTCTCAGACTGGCGGCGCAGATGCACATCCGTACCGTTGCGGAGGGTGTGGACAACGCCAGCCAGGTCCAGTATCTCCAGCAGGCGGCCTGCGATCTGGTTCAGGGCGTCTATTACTTCAAGCCCATGCCGACGGAGGAGTTCCGGGGGACCGCCTATCAGGATGGTGCGCTGCGGTATGTGGAGAGCGAGAGCAGCCGGCCCGGAGATCGGAAGCCGCCGGCGGTCCGCTTGGCAGACGGCAATCTGGTCATGTTCTCCTACGCGCCCGCCGAGGACCGGGTGGTATTTTCTTCCGCTTTTTCTCCGGTGCTGGGCAGCCAGCTGGTCTTTTCCAACGCCCAGGCGCTGTTCCGGGGCTCTGAACTGATCCATGAGAATGACCGGGACGACTTTATGCGGCTGCTGGAGCGGTGCCGCCGGGAGGACGGCTGGGTGCGGAACACCCTGCGGTTCTATGTGTCCGAGGGGCGCTACACATGGCTGGATGTCCACCTGCACGAGGATGACAGTCTGGACTCCGGTCAGGAAGGCGTCATCTCCGGCACCCTGGTCAACATGGCCGGGTGGAAGAGAGAGGTGGACCGCTGGAAGGAGAAGGCCAACCGGGATGCTCTGACGGGCCTGTTCAACCGGGAGTATTTCGAGCATTTTGCCAATACCCAGATGGAGCGGGAGGAACTGACCTCTGCGGCCATCGTATTCATCGATATTGACGATTTCAAGCATGTGAACGACACCCTGGGCCATATGTTCGGCGACGATGTGCTGTGCTGCGTGGCCAAACGCATTCTGGGCGTGTTCCGCCATTCTGATGTGGCGGCCCGGTACGGCGGCGACGAGTTTGTGGTGTTTGTGAATGCCATCACCAGGGAGGTCCTGGAAGAGCGGCTGCAGCAGCTGTGCGAGGTCTTCCGCTATCCCTACCGCAGCGATACGGTGGAATACAAGATCTCCGGCAGTATCGGTGGGGCCATGTATCCCGGGGATGGAACGGACTATGAGACGCTGCTGAACCACGCGGACTGCGCCCTGTATGAGGCGAAGAAGCTGGGCAAGGACCAGTACGTGCTCTATGAGCCCCGTATGCAGGGGATATCCGCCAGAAAACAGACGCCGATGGACGGCTGAAGGAGAAGCACACATGCCTGCACTGAGCCTGGGGATCGGGGGCTTCCTTCTGTATCTCCTGTATGACATCAACAGCTTCAAATGGCAGTCCCGGCTGCTGCACACCGCCTTCGCCCTGGGCACTCTGCTGGTGGGAACGGCCACGGCGCTGGACCTGCTGGAGGCCTGGCGGCTTGGAGCTTTTTCAGGACCGGGGGACGCGGTGCTGCTGCTGACTGCCGCGGCCTGCCTGACAGCGCTGGTGTACTGCCTGTTTTTCGCCCTGCCCTTTCAGGAGACCTACCGGGAGCAGGAGACCGGACGGCACGCTTACGACGGCGGGGCCTACGCCCTCTGCCGCCACCCGGGCATCCTGTGTTTTTTCGGACTGTACCTGTGCCTGGGCCTGGCGGCCCTGCCGGGAAGACTGCTGGTCCACGGCATGGTGTTTTCCCTGCTGGACCTGGCCTATGCCGGGTTCCAGGACCGCATGACATTCCCCAGAACCTTTTGCGACTATGAGGCCTACCGGCAAAGGGCCCCGTTCCTGATCCCCACAGGGGACAGTATCCGCCGGGCGCGGCAGACCTGGGGCCGCTCTGTCAGCAAGGAGGAGGAACCATGAGATTTCAGGAAAAGCTCCATGAATATTCGAAAGAGGAGATCTGGGAGGAGTATTGCGGCTTCCTGACCCTCAGTACGGATGAATTCATGAATATCCAGAAGCGGCTGCTGCTGGAGCAGATGGAGCTGTGGTCCTCCAGCGGACTGGGCCAGAGTATCCTGAAGGGCAAGTGCCCCCGCACCATCGAGGAATTCCGGGAGATGGTCCCCCTGACCACCTACGAGGATTATGCCCCCACACTGCTGTCCAAGCAGGTCAGCGCCCTGCCGGGGGCTCCGGTGCTGTGGGTCCAGACCACCTGGGAGGGCGGCGTCCATCCCATCAAGGTGGCGCCCTACACCAAGGCCATGCTGGACACCTTCAAGCACAATGTTATGAGCTGCCTGATCCTGGCCACCAGCCGGGAAAAGGGCGAGTTTGACATCAGCGTCACGGACCACATGCTCTACGCCCTGGCTCCCATGCCCTTTGTCACCGGACTGTTGCCGCTGCTGTTCAAGGACGAGATCGACATCGAGTTCCTGCCCTCCGTGAAGGAGGCGGTCCACATGTCCTTCAAGGAGCGGAACGTCCAGGGCTTCAAGATGGGCATGAAAAAGGGCATCGAGTATTTCTTCGGTCTGGGCAGCGTGCTGTACTATGTGAGCCAGAGCGTGGGCGCCATGACTTCGGGCCGGAAAAAGAGCCTGCGGGAGCATCTGGAGAGCACCTCTCCCGGAATGATGGCCCGGTATCTGATGGCCAGGAAGAAGTGCCAGCGGGAGAACCGGGAGCTGCTGCCCAAGGATCTGTTCCAACTGAAGGGCTTTATGTGCGCCGGGACCGACAACCGCTGCTACAAGGCGGACCTGGAGCGGATGTGGGGTATTTCACCCATGGAGATTTTTGCCGGGACGGAGCCCACCTGCATCGGCTGCGAGACCTGGAGCCGGGAGGGCGTGTACTTCTTCCCGGACGCCTGCTTCTATGAGTTCATCCCGGAAGATGAGATGGACAAAAACATTGCCGACCCCAGCTACCAGCCCCACACCGTCCTCTGGGATGAGGTGGTGCCCGGCGGGGTCTATGAGATCGTGCTGACGGTGCTGAAGGGCGGCGCCTTTGCCCGCTACCGGGTGGGTGACGTGTTCCGCTGCACCGGCATCGGCAGCCAGCTGGAAAACAACCAGATCCCCCGCTTCCAGTATATTGACCGTGTGCCGCAGATCATTGATATCGCAGGCTTTACCCGCATTACGGAGAAGTCCATCAACCAGGCCATCGAGCTGTCCCGGCTGCCCATTGCCGCCTGGACGGCCAAGAAGGAATTCACCGAAAATAACCGCCCATACCTGCATCTGTATGTGGAACTGGAGCGCAGCAATCTGATCAACAGTGCCGTCAGCATCCGTATTCTGCAGGATCAGCTGGGCATCTATTTCCGGTATCTGGACCAGGACTATGAGGACCTGAAAAAGATCCTCGGCGTGGACCCTCTGAAGATCACCCTGCTGAAATGCGGCACCTTTGAGGCCTATCAGCGGAAGTACGGCGCGCCCATCCGGACCATGAATCCGGAGAGCTGCGAGATCAATGATCTGCTGATCTGCCACCGGATCGACAGCGTCGGAAAGGGGGATCTCCTGAATGAATGGATATAGTTGGGCAGCAGTGATCTCCCTGTGCTGTTATCTGTTTTTGCTTCTGCCGTTTTTCACGGCGCAGAAGACCAAAAAGGTACTCTATACCTTCATGGGCATGCTGGCGGTGATGATCCTCTGGAACGGCGGCTCCCTCTTTATGCGGATGCAGCTGTGGCCGTCGGTCTACCTCTGGCATCATGTGTCCCTGTTGGGCATGATGCTGCTTCCGGTGGTGTACTATCATTTTATCCTGGACTTTCTGGAGGAGAAAAACAGCCACGGCAGGGCCTTCTGGACCGTGTTCTACCTGCTGATGTTCATCGTCAACTGCGTGACGGGCTTCTTTGTTCCGCTGCCGGAGGTGGTGACCATCGGGGGTAAAGCACAGTTCATCTACCACTATCAATGGCACATCTACCTGCTGTTCCTGTCTGTGGTGCTGACCTTCCTGCAGCTGGCGTTTATCATCCGCCGGCACTGCATGGGAAACCAGATCGCCTTCCGGCAGCTGGTGCCGGTGATCTGGGGCGTGGTCATCATGATCGTGGGCCACGGCCTTGCCACCCTGCCTGTTTTCGCCGGTGTTCCGCTGGATATCCTCTCCGGCGTGATCAATGCGGTATTTCTGTTCTATGCCCTGTATAAAAAGCGGCTGCTGCGCATGACGCTGCTGCTGTCCAAGTCCAATTACTGTGCGCTGTCTGTGATTCTGGGAGCGCTGATCTTTTCACGGTTCGCCCTGCGCTTTGAGGATCTTCTTACCGAAAGGGCCGGCCTGGACCGGACCTTCACCATGCTCATTATCGCGGTGCTGCTGGCGGTTGTCATCGTTGCGCTGTACTTCCTCATCACCCGGACGCTGGACGGCATCTTCGCGCAGACGGAGCAGAGGCAGCAGGAGCTGATCCAGAACTTTGGTGAGGACATTACCCACATGCTCAGCGTTGCCGCTATTTTGCAGGGCCTGTCGGATACGATCCAGGAGGCTGTCCATGCGGACCGCATCTTTGTATTCATCCGGGATCTGGATGGGGAGTACCGCATCGAGCATACCACCAACCCGCTGGAGGAGAAGAACTTCTATGTCCGCTCCGACCATCCCCTGCTGGCTTATCTGAAGAACCACGGCAGCTGTGTGCTCCAGCAGGAATTTTCCCGCACGACCGTCTACCGCAGCATGTGGGAGAAGGAAAAACTCCTTCTGAGGACCCTGGATATCGAGTGCTTTGTTCCCATGATGGCGGAGGGTGACCTGATCGGCCTGGTGATGCTGGCGGGGAAAAAGGACAAAAAACCCTACCAGTCCGGCGATATGAACTTCCTGCAGTCCCTCTGCGGCATCTGTGCCGGCGCCGTCAAAAACGCATATACCTATGAGCGGGCCCTGGAGGGCGCCCGAAAGGACAGCCTGACCAACCTGGTCAACCGAAAATTCTTCTTCGAACTGCTGGAACGGGAGTTTGAGAAGTATAAGGATACGGCGCTGTCCCTGTGCCTGCTGAACGTGGATGACTTCAAGCTGTACAACCAGCTGTACGGCACCCAGGAGGGCAATTTGGCCCTGCAGCGGGTGGCCGGCATCCTGTCGGCCAGCATCAGCGAAAACTGCTATGCGGCCCGCATCGGCGGCAAGGAATTCGCCCTGATCCTGCCGGGCTATGACATCTATTCCGCCAAATGTCTGGCGGAGAACGTGGCGGCCCAGATCGGAGAGATCAACCATTACAGCAACGGCGAGACCGCCGGCAGACTGACGGTCAGCGTGGGCATCTGCGCGGCGCCCTATATGGCGTCTTCCGCCAAGGAACTGTTCAAAAACGCGGATATGGCCGTGTATACGGTGAAGCGCTCCGGCAAGAACGCGGTCCTCATGTATTCTGCGGAGATCAGCCGGCGGGAAGAGCAGCACGCCAGATACAAGAGCGGCTACAGCGAGCATGCCAGCACCATCTATGCCCTGACCGCTGCCGTGGATACCAAGGATCACTACACCTTCCAGCACTCCCAGAACGTGGCCTATTACGCCTCCGAGCTGGCAAAGGCCGCCGGCATGGACCCGGACCTGGTGGAGATCGTGAAGGAAGCGGGACTGCTCCACGACATCGGCAAGATCGGCGTGCGGGAGGATATTCTCAACAAGACCGGCAAGCTGACGCCGGAGGAGTACGAGATCATGAAGGGGCATGTGGAGAACGCGGTGAACATCATCCGGTATCTGCCCTCCCTGGACTACGTGATCCCCACGGTACTCTCCCATCACGAGCGGTATGACGGAAAAGGCTATCCCCGAAGACTGGCGGGCGAGGAGATCCCCATCATGGGCCGGGTTCTCTGTATCGCTGATGCCTTTGACGCCATCACCTCCGTCCGTTCCTACAAGGACGCAGTGCCCCCCCGGGAGGCTGTCCGGATCCTGCGGGAGGAAGCCGGCAAGCAGTTTGACCCCGGGCTGGTGACCGTTTTTGCGGATCTGGTGGAGGAAAACAAGATCGAGCTGCAGGGGCAGCGCGATGACAGGCCCTATCCGCCCGTGATGTTCTCCGCCGATGCGGAGGAAAGGGGCCGGATGTCTGAAGAAAAACCCGATGAGGCGTTCTTTGAAAACCGCGACCGGGACCCCGAAATACAGGACTGAGCAAAAAGGACGGTAACTATCGTTACCGTCCTTTTTTTGCTGACCGGAACAGCGCCGCACTGCGCCAATCGGTGAAAAAGACGATTTCCATACCGCCTCGAACGCGAATCCAGCGCAGCGAATCGCGGTCGAAAGCGGGGCGCAGCAGAATGAGCGCGGGATGAGTTTTTAATGCGGAGCATAAAAACTCGTCGCAAGCGATATGGCGCTTGCGACGAGCTGGCGTCCCCGGCGCGATTCGAACGCGCGGCCTTCCGCTTAGGAGAACCATTGAACATTTGTCATCTGTGTTCACCTATGTACAGGAAAGTCGCTATCCGTCAGGCTTTTTTCGTATTCCGAGTCGCTCCGTGTTCGTCCAAGTTCACCGGTGTCGTTAGATGTTCACCAGTTCATTTTAGCAGTTTTTTGGATTTTTCTAAAAAGGGGAACTAGAACATTTTTCATCTACCGCCAATTTTAGCACATTTTTGAGTAAAAATCCATCTGCAGTCGAACCGCAAGCCTAAACGAAATATCTCACGTCTCCCTGAAAAGCACTCGCTGGGGAAGACGATAAAAAAGAGAGTATTGCATTCCCGGTTCGAATGAAATCCGAGTTTACAATACTCTCTATGTAAGTGGTGGGCCGGTGATCCGGCCCTTATTTTAGTTCAGGCTCTTCGCCAGGCTTGTCAGCAGCGCTGCCATTTCCGGATTACTGAGTATCTTTGCCAGAAGGTCAGGATCCACACCTGAAGGGGCTGCTTTTGCTTCGGATCCGGTTTCAGCCGGTGGCTCAATACTGTCTGAACCTTTCCCGCTGTAAAAGGCTTTCTCAAACAATGCTGCGTTGTTCTTACGGTCATCATCAAGAATGTGGGAATATTGATCCGTAACCATCTGCGCCTGCGCATGACCAGAATCACCCTGAACCGATTTGATATCGCCGCCGTTCAGCTTCAGCTTATAAGTGATGCTGGAATGACGAAGACTGTGAAAGACGACCTTTGGCAGATCATTCTTCTCAATCAGTTCTGCAAAGAGGGCAGTGATGCGGGATTGCTCTGTCGGCATGCCCAGGCCATTGGCCATGACCAGATCGAAATCTGCGTATTCATTGCCAAGGGCTTCTTTCGTGAAATCCTGCTCTCGCTTCCACTCTACCAGCATCTCAGCGACGGTCTTCGGAAGAAAGATCTTGCGGGTACTGGTTGCCGTCTTCGGTTTCTTCAATACAAGGACTGTTTTATTGCTTTCCCGCAGTTCCGGGAAGACACGAAGAACATCCTTCTTGCCCAAAGCCTTCATAACACTCTTATCGACACGCTGCAGTTCTTTATTCACATAAACATAGGCTTTTCCGGCGGCAATGCTTTCCGGTGAGATGTCTACGCAATCCCAGGTCAGGCCAAGCAGTTCCCCAATTCGAAGGGAACAGGCAAATGCCAGGTTGATGGCCAGCTTCAGGCGCTCATCCTCACATACCTCAAGGGCATGAAACAGAGTAGGAGCATCCCAGATTTCGCGTTTTTTCGCTTCGGATTTTGGAACCGTTGCATACATGGCAGGGTTCTTCTCCATAAGCTCCCATTTCACAGCCTGGTGAAAGGCGCTGCGCAGAATGTTATGTATCTTTCTTACGGTCGGCGGAGCCACATAAATCACATTTTTAGAATTCACTTTCTGAGTGATTCGGTGCACGGAAGGAGTCTTCAGAAGCTGCATATAATACTTCTCCAGAACCCGTGCTGTCACGTCACTGAGCTTCATACTGCCGATGATTGGTGAGATGTAATGCTCGATCAGAGCGGTATTGCTTCCGTAGACGGACATGGACCATGTGGTCTTGCCATAGAGAGCAACATACTCTTTCAGCAATTCATCCACCGTCTTGCACTGATGGATCACCATAGTTCCTATTTCCTGCCGATATTCAATCTCAGCTTTCCGGCGCTTTGCATCAGCCATGGTCTTGAAGCTTTCCCATTTCTGCTTTCGCTTGCCGGTTGCTTCATCGTCATAGAGATAAACGACATTGTAACGGTTATTTCTCTGTACAATGGATGCCATTGTCTTTCACTCCTTTCCTAGTTCTCGCGTTCGAGTTTCTGCTGAAACAGGAACCACTTAATATCATCTCGAGGAATCAGATACTTGAGTCCGTATTTCTTGGCTTCAATTTCTCCGGTCTGAATCAGCCTGCGCACCTCATTGTATGTAAGGTCAAGAAGTACAGCGGCCTCCTGCAGGGTAAATGCTGCCTTTGTTTCGTCCACCTTGAGACGAGGCTTCACTGCTTCCTGCTGCTTTCTCTCAATCGCCATGATCTCCTCCGGGGATCTGTCGCAAAGTTTGCGATATTTGTTCTGACCGGCATACCAGCGCTCAAAGCTGTCCTTTGTTACGCGCCGACGGTCTGCAATATAGACAAACTCAAACTGATCTTTATCTCTGCCGGTAAGAAGGATATTGTAGACTTCCTTCCGGGTAATCAAAAGCAGTCTGGCCATTTCCGGCATCGTCATAGATGCTGCTTCCAGTTCTGCATCTCGTTCTCGATCCGCTTGGGTTCGATACTTGGTCTGCGTCTTATACCATGCCTCAAAAACATCCTTTCGGATACGCATCCAGGTATCCACCTCAAAGGTCTCAATGTGATCCCGCTTGATCAAAGTGTAAACCGTATCATCGGACACACCGAGCAACTCCGCCAACTCCGGAACTGAGTAAGAATATGCTCTGAGCTCCGTACCGGGCGGCGATCCATCCACCTTCTTGTACTTGATCTGATTTGCATACCAGTGCTCAAAGCTGTCAATCACAACTCGCATCTTGCCTGCGACAATGATCGTTTCAAAGCACTGCCTATGTACCAGCCAGTAAGAATCGGTTTTTCCAAGCCCCAACATCCGCCGCATCTCCGGAACGGACATCGTAGTCTTTTTCTTTTCATCCATATCGGTTCCTCCTTATAAAGTGATAGCCAGGTCTTAAGACCTGGCTACATCGTAGCGGTTATCCGTTCGGATTGTTAGGATGTCGCAGAACAGCTCGACATCCTTGACAGCTTACAGCTTGTTGTCCAACCACTCATCGAAGCTCTTCTTTGAAATTCGATAGGCGGTTCCAATCTTAAACCAGCGAAATTCCTGCTGCTCCAACAGCTTATATACCGTGCCGCGGCTGATGCCGAGGATGATCTGCAGATCCTCAACGGTATAGCAGCGCTTCTCTGTGATGGGTATTGCATTTTCCGCCGGTAACTCAAAAGTCTCAATTGCTTCCATATGTCATTCCTCGCTTTCCGTTTTCATCTTTTCCGTAAATATCAAATCAGGGAAACTCCACGCACTCTGGAATGGGTAAGGTATCGTCCGGATCCAGATGAAGGCTTACGCGGATGCTGTCATCAATGCTCTCCATATGCTTCTTGCTCGTGCGCCCCAGATACTTGATTACCTGACACTTGTTGATGGTGACGATCTGTTCTGCCTCACTCATGGAGGTTTCATCCAGACCGCGCTGCTTTTTGAGAACGCAGTGTGTAGGCTGCCCCAGCTTTTTCAGCTCCGTGGTAAGCGGCACGACGATCAATGTCGGACCGAAGAAATTGCCGCTGTTGTTCTGAATATTGATAACCGGTCGAACGCCGCCCTGGATATTTCCGCGATGCTCGCCCAGGTCTGCCAGATAGATATCACCGCGTCTATAATTCCAATCTTTTCTAAGCATGTTTTCTCCTCCTCATGTAGGTTCTATGTAAAAGGGCGGGATATCGCTTCCCACCCAAGAAAGCCGCTAAGGGCTTAATCTCAATAATATGTTATCCCCACATTTGTCCTCGACACCCCTGGGAACTGACAGGTGCTCTGACCTGCCGGGAATACATTCAGGCGTCTGGCTGCTACCAGATCCATGGGACTCTAACCCCTCCGTGGTTCTCACCGAGCTGCGTACAGAAGTATCATTGTGCTGTGATGGATCAATGCTGTATATCGGAAGCAATCCGATACTTACAGGCCGGTTCACGCTCCCGCCTTCTAATGGCGATCGTTGCGTTCATCCGCTGATGTGACTCCCCATCACAGGGCTGTGCCTGAAGAATGGTATGTAATTTTCAAGGTTCCTGTAGAGGAGTCGTTTGGCTCCTTACATGTACAAGTTTAGCCCATGCGGATGGATTTCTTTAGGTACTGGCTGTACGGGTTGCCCGCCCTGGTTGTACGGATTTGCAGATTTTTTTGCGAGTGATGCCTTGAACTTGCTTTTTCGTGCAAATTCTGCTCTTCTGAACTTGCTTTTTCGTGCATTGCTGTTAGACTTACAAGCTTTTTGCGATTTCCGTCAGCTGAGTCACCACATCCAGAAGCTTCGTACGGCTGTCCACCATGTCATGATCTTTTCCCATGAGCAGATAGTCGGTGCTCACATGAAAATAGCAGGCCATGGCAATGATCAGGTCAATGGACGGTTTTCTCTTACCGCGTTCCATCTTGCTGAGATGCTCCAAACTGATATTGAGTGCTTCGGCCATTTCCTCCTGGGTCATTCCCTGTGCCTTGCGAAGGGTGCTCAGGCGAGCTGCGAATTCGGTTGCGTCAAAATACATACTGTTTTCCTTTCCGCCTGCTGCGGAAGAGCAAAGGATACCATTGCTCACAGTACGCTCCTGACCCTGTCCCCGAAAATGGGTGCACTAAAGAAAGGGTACCGATACTGCTTTCCTGAAAATCAGAAATCGAGCAATATATGTATCCTCAGCCCTTAATGCATGTCAGGCTTTCGATGTGATGTTTTGGTTTCGAAAGCCTTGCCGAAAAAAGAAAAAGACCACCGGCAAGGCAGGGATTCTACGGATATAGGAATCCCGTCTTGTCGGCAGCCTCTCATGTATGTCTGGTTTAACTGACCGATCATTACAGCATGTGACCTGGAGATGGATTTACGCAGCATGTTTCATCTCAACCATTCCGTCGTTATGCCAAATTGATTCAATTATTAAATGCGCTCCTGACCCCGTGGGGCGTATATGTCAATGCGGTCATGCCTGCGTCCCATCGATTTGCTGACCATCACGGTCCTGCACCTGTCGCAGGTCATTCGGGTTATGCCATCTTTGCCTTCATAGCCAGTCACTAACTGGCGGCAGTTGGGGCAGTATATCTTTCTCGAGCGCCATCCAAAGTTTTCATGTGGCACTTATTTAACTCCCTTCTTATCTACATGTGTGTACGCAATCGGCAGGTACGACCTGCGCCTACAGATTTCGGATTACAAATACCGGAATCTGTTTTTTTGTCTGCGGTTCCCAGCAGTATTTTGCCGTATGACCACAGTGCTCGCATTCCATCCAGCCATCCGTCTCTTCAAGAAATAGGCTGTGATTGACTACGCCGCATACCAGGCATTTCACGTCATATGTATTCATAATCTCGTACTTCACCTCCGGTGATAACAATATCGTTTATAATGCTTTGATTACGTGCTTGGCTACGCCCTGGACGATCAGCTGCTTTACGCGGATCTCTTCGTCCGGATATTTTGCCTGATTCCGATACTCAAGAATGGCTTCCTGGGTATCTTCATCGATTCCTGCGTAAACCTTCAGTGTACTTTCGCTATAGCCGGTAAGGGCGACAACGATATCGCCAATCTCAGCATTGCAGTCTGTCCTGATAACGACCAGATCTCCGCTATCGATACCCGCATCAACCATGGAATCACCGGAAGCCTCCAGAATATAGTACCGGCCATTCCCGAAAAGGGAAACAGGAAGGCTGACATATTCACGGATATTTTCTTCCTCTGTCTGCGCGGAACCACATGGGATGGATCCGACGAGAGGACAGGGGGCAGAATCGGGAGCAAATTTCTTGATCATCGGAGTACGAATGGTACGAGATTTACCATCGTATTCGAGCATTCCGCGGTTGTCCATTTCGACCAGGTAGCGAAAAGCAGTCGTTTTAGGAATACCTACGCCCAATGCGATCTCATTTACAGAGGGAGTGGTATGTTTGTCGCAGAAGTATTGATCAACATAGGAAATGATGTTTTGCATCGTTTCTGTGCTCATAGCTCTCATGGTTTTAATTCCTTTCTCTCGATAACGGAACGAATCGTTCCATTGACTGTATTATAATACCCCTTGCTCTGGGAAGCAAGGGGTGAATTGTTTAGTGGAACGCAGGTGCACGGTATTTTGGGCACCTCAACAACTTCTCTATAACCATATTTCATACTCAGGTTACTATCGTTGCAATGTAGGCTTTCAACTTTTCAATTCTATCCTCGATATCAATACCAGACTCATTCTGTAAGACCTGAACTGTATCGATTATTGATTCATCTTCATTGCTACGGAGTATATACGCATCATTTGCACAGATAATATGTTGATCTCCATAAACAAGACGTTGTCCCATAGAATCTTTTGAAAGATGAGCATCATCAGCAGCCTTCAGATACGGCATATAGGTATTGGATGACCATTGTGTTTTCGTTTGCATGACAGAGAACAGATACGGCTTCTCGCTGGCATGGCTGTTGCTGAGTTTTCCATAAGCTGCCGGGCGGAAGACAGAATACTTCACATAGTAATATCTCCAAGGATAAACCTTTTCCTCTTCACAGGAAGATGTAAAAGTATCAATCACTGTCTGCAATTCAGCATCTGTGAATGTTTCTCTAGAGGAAAGCAATTCGATTAACACTTGCTTTGTATTATCGAAACCAGCATTTGCGCTCTTATGGAACAATTCATTCCAGGCATACAGCATGCCCCTTGATGCAAACTGATATCTCCACTTATTTCTTTCCTGCTGACCGTAATTTCCAATCGCCATCAAGGCACAATCGATCTTGTCCCACTTACAGGAGAATAGCGAATAAAAGCGGTCAACATAGTCAATATGATCCAGTCCCACAATACTGATCTGTCCACGCAGCATGGAATGGTCCTCCAACTTGAAAACAGACTCAGCCTTATCCGGATTGCTCACAAGAAAAGCAATCTTTTCTTTTTCTTCTGCGAGCTGATTTACATTGAAGTTATTTTCAATGGTTTCATCAATCTCGCCCGTCAGAATAATGGCATCAACCTCGCTGAGGATTGCCGGAATACGATTGCGATCAGTTCTGTCACTGACCTCATCTTCAGAATTCTGGATCAGGTTGTTGACGATACGAATTCTTCTTGCGAATTGCTCAGCTGAGATACTGTCGCTGTTCTGAAGATAGATAGTAATTGCATACAGCAGCACAATACGATTTAACGGGAACTGTCTGATTCTTCCGGTCTTATCCGAATAGGAATGCAGGCAATCCTCAAAAATATCGATTTTATAACGATTCTCTACAAGAATGTTGCCAGGCGCATGTGTGCTAGACATAAAGCTTGCCAGGAAATCTGTCGGGTTATCATAGCCCGGAATATTACACCAGCAATCAAAAAATCCTTCCAGTGTCTCTATATTCTTAAGAGAATCTGCATTCTTTGCAGAGAAATAGCGCTGAAGAAGATCAAATTCATCATTACTCTTGCCCTGCGGCGATTCACCATTTCTATAGCAGATAATATCGCATACAAACTTAAAATAGCGCAGGAACTCATCATCTGTGATGACATCATCAGATGAACCATTTCCACCATCACGATATTTCCAAAGAAGATCCGTCCATTCGCGGTCAATTTTCGCAATGACACGGTTTGCAATCTCTTCATTCTGGGAACGAATTTCACGCTCCAGCTCCGCCTTAAAATGCTCAAACATTGTGAGCGGCTTTCCTCTGGAATTCATTTTGATATAAAGCTCGTCAGTCAGGCCCATGTCTTTAATCGGGAGAAAATAGAAAGTGATTGCATTGCCCTTCAGTTTATCCCAAAGATCCGGCACATCAGAAAACTTTGCATCGATAGCATCCAGCATAACCAGCATGGAGCTGATCGTAGAATCCTTCTTCCAGTCCAGCGGAAACCACGCCTGATTGATAATCTCTTTTGAAAGAGGGCCTGTAAAAGTCGGAATGTAATCAATCAGTTCAAGGCAAAAATATCTTGCACTATACCGGGTTTCATAGCTAAAGCGTTTAAGAAATTCCATCTCCTCAGCCGGAATATTCTGTTTTCTCGCCGCATACCAGTGCAGTAAGAACAGTGTTGTGAGTCGTTGCTGACCATCGAGAGGAGTCATAATTCCTTTATCATCGATATCGCCATAAACGAAATCAAGCGTTATCGGCTTTTCAGTTACTGCAGCATAAAGAGAATCCAGGAAACGACTTCTAACCCTGTTTACATCCGGATCCTTACGTCCCTGGGCATAGTCGCGCTGAATAATTGGAATGGTGATTTTCTTAAGCTGTACTGCATCCTGGCCTTCGCCAAATTCGGTATCAAAAATATCGATAAAGGAGTGAAGCGCTGTACTCATTTATTCATCCTCCTTCTCTAGTGTGATTGGCTCAGCCAAATATTCTTTCAGGACTTCGTTGATAGCATCAACATAAGCTCGTCTGTCTGCCTGTCCCCAGAAATGCAGCTGATTTTCTGCAGACGGGGTATAGTATTTCAAAAAGACCATTCTTGTACAGAACGGAATGTACTGGCCACTTTTATCCATCTCAATGATGACATTTCTCTTTACATCAAAGGTTGAATTATTGAGGGCCGCATTATCACTGGAATTCAGCAATGCCATATTGCTGATAGAATGCAGATATTCCGCATTGCCTTTTACAGAAAGCAGTTCGATGACTTGCTGCTGAAGCTGGTCGAATTCAGTTCTATCAAGCTTTTCTTTATCCATTGCTGCCTGCATCTGTGCAAGAAGCTCAGCACAATCATCGCCCACAACCTGAACGGAAGGAATATGAAGACGCAGCCATTCCTTCCACATTTCCTGTGTTCGGAGACCTTCAGACTGCTGGGCATGGATATGCTCCAAGCTCCAAGTTACTTTGCCGCCTTTGTTGAACTTGAATTTATCAAATGGGAACCACTGGGTATTCTCACCATTACGACGAACAGACTCAACATTAAAGAGCAGAAGAAGCGTGCTGATCTTTTTCTGATCCAAATGCTTCTCGTATGTAAGCTCTGAATAGTTACCCTGGATTGCAATACTCTGACGAATATAATCATCAAGAGATGCCCGGAAATCATCCTTTGTTTTGCCTTGAGATAAAGCAAAAATCTGTCCAAGTGACATTGTTCCGGATGCAATCAGATAACCGATTTTGTGGTACAGTTCATGATCCTCAAACCAATCCTTCAAAAGGAGGAAGGTCTGCTGGATCTTACGCCAGATATCATCCAAAGATTTTGACTGACGCATTTCATCGAATTTGAAGAAGGTGTAGTATTTCTCGCGATTGTCATCAGGCTTACCTGAAATCAGATCCAACACCAGGTCAATTCTCGTCTGATATCTGACATTGGTTTTATTTGTAAGGAAATACCAAAGAGAAACATTATGGAGTTCCTTCTCCATGTTGTCCCACTGGAGAGATATTTCCTCCTGCTTCTCCTTGTCCATATCTGTTCCGAGACCTTTGCTCAAGAACATTGCTTTAACAAGCTCTGCACTTGTAAGCGGAATCTTACCAATATTCAATCGAGTGAACAGAGAAATAGCATCCTCACTTTCACCGACCTCATACCAGATAACTTTTACGATTTCATCAAAGTATTTGTTTACATTGGTCAGCGTTGACTTGCGATCACGCTTTTCAAACCAATTGCGAATACTTTCATAGGCAGAAGAAATGAACCAGAAATCAATGTTCTCTTCCTTGCGGGAAATATCGATTGATTTCAAAAACTCCTCGGATTTTTCTCTTGTGCCATAGGAAAGTGAAAACCGAGGTTCATCAATGAAGCCGAAGCTAGCCTCATTCATATAGCGATAGATCAGATATAATGTCGTTAGGCGCTGCTGTCCATCAATCAATTCGAACTGGTCACCATTCTTGCGGACAACAACGGGCTGGAGACAATAATTGCGTTTACCTTCAGTCGCATAAATATCATCTAGTAGGCGTACAACTTCAGTATCTCCCCATCTGTAACCTCTCTGATAGGAAGGGACAAAAAAGGCCCCCTGAATGTCACCTACAAGTTTTGTGTCTAATTTTATCTCTGTAGTATTCATGGAAACTATTTCCTCCATGGACCATCTATTTACAACATGCAGATGAGTAATATATTAACAAGGTCCATTCTTTTGTGGCTACTGTAAACCTTCTATTACATGTCTAGAGCAGCCTTTGCCATCTCATGATATGTTTTAACGACTGCTTCCGGCCCTATGATTTTCATGCTGCCGCAAAATCCAAATACCCAACGATAGAAGGTTGGACTGGTACAAACCATGACTTTAGCCTGGAAGTGGTCTTCATCCACCGGCGTGGTATCCACATCCAATCCGAAATTATCGATTAGCACCTTCATAACAGACTCTTTGCAAAGAAGGGTTACTTCCTGAGGCTCATCGGTATCGTACATACGGAATACGGACTTACTGTACTCCGCAATGCTGTAATCCTCCGGTTTCGGAACAGCAGGATCTCGGAGAATATCCGGCTGCTTTGCAATACGGTCAAGACGGAAGGTTCTCATGGCCTGACGCTCATCACAGTAACCGCGAAGATAGTAATAATCGCCGTCCCACATCAGCGTGTACGGACTGACAGTATAAGGAATACCCTCGTTGGTCAGATGGCGGTTCTTATTGATGTCATAATCCGTGTAACAGAAGGATATCTTTCTTTTGGTATCGATGGCCTCATTGATGGCATCAACTATGTAATATCCTCGTTCATTATCGGACTTTACCCGATCAGAGGCGTAGATATGTCGGCGCAACTTAACAGCACTATGCCTCGGCACGAGGGTAAGAAGCTTGTTAATGAGCTCCTCACTCTTATGCTCGGTTATGAACTTGGAAGAGGAGACCGCATCTATCAGGATCTTCAATTCCGGTATGCTGAAAAGCTGTCCATCGAAATAATACTTGTTTTGTGTTGAATGAATGACTTCAACCTGAAGGTCACAGTCACTCAGCATCAGAAGATCATCGCTGATCGTGTTTCGACTGACCTTGATATTGTGTTTTTCCTTCAACATCTTCATCAGATCAACCGTTGATTCCGGATGATCTGGATCTGTATTCTGAATCAGGTGCTGATAAAGATATAGAATTCTCAGTTTTGTGCCATTTTCCATAGACTAAACCTCATGATAAAAGCTTTACTCGTTTTCAAATGTCAACAGCAATTCTTTTGCTTAGAGTAATATTATTTCCTCTCAACATTGCAGTAAGACCATAGACTACCATCCCTTTTTCCATGCAGTTATTAAAACCTATTGAAAATTCAGGGATCTGGTGATTCAGGGATAGTGTACTCACAGAAGGGTTTAATGAAACAAACAAATAACAAACCTTATAGCCTTTATCAAGCAAATCCTCAAGACATTTTAACTGATGAATGGCTCGTTCGGAGAATACAGCTGGAAAGAATGCTTGTCCTTCAAGCGAAAGAATACATTTTACTTCAATTATTGTTTTCGACTCTGGTAAATACAAATCGCATTTATAGCCTTCAATCAATAGTTCTCTTTGTATGTTTTTTCTTGTTCCAAGGAAAGCAAAACAGCGTCTGGATAACTGTTCCTTTACAACTGAGTTCATCCCCGAAAGATTTATTGGAATATATCGTCGCCCAATTTTTATTGCGAACACGCTATATCGAGTACGAGCCTTAGGAGACGCTACTGGAGATAATAAAACCTTACGGCCCTCCATATGCAAAAAGTTACTAAGCCGACAGGAGGAAGGAATGTAGCATATTTCATTTGTCCCTTTGATATTTACCGTACAAAGAAAACGATTCTTTATTTCTTCTACAAAAATACCCTGTACAAAAGCTTTTTCTTCCATATCCTTCACCCCCGTCAGATATTACTGTTTACAAATAATCTACCAAAGAAAGCTTTCCGGACTCATCAATTTGATTGCCAATATATTCAAGCCCATATACCATGAGACTTCTTAAACAAGTTCTTGGCATATCGGTGTGATACAATGTTCTGAGCAGTATGTCCCATGTACCATCCTTGTCAAAAGAAGTATATGCATAATTGGAGCCATTTGAATCCGGAACTACATACGCCAATGGATCAAAAGAATCGAATTGTGTATTAAGAATGTATGCAGCCGCAAAAATTGCTGCTTCATTTGCACTATCAAACCAGCCTTCCGTCTTAAAACGTTCAGCCACTTGACTTGCACGAGCAGATAATCGGATATCTGTGCTATCAGCCATCTTTAGACACCCCCTTTGACGATTCTTGAATGCCTACTATTGACACGTTCAATAGAATACTCTTGTACAAGGTTAGCTCCCAAATCGTTTCTTGTTGTTCCTTCATCAATTTCTCCAGGGAATGCAAGTAGCACGACCTGATCAGATAACTTAGGAAGGGCTTTAACCATATTGGCCTTTTTGATTCTACTGATTCGTATAAATGGCGAATCCATGAATACAGGCCCCTCCAATGGAGCATTACGATGAAGAGCACCGATTAGTGCAAAAGCCACCATATGTTCCCATCCCGCAGAGCGGTTCGGGGCCGGAGTTCCATCCTTCGTGATAATAGACAAGCCATAATTATCATTGATTTCAAGATGGTCATAATCCTCTTCATCACTCATTGCTAAGAATAATTCTGTAGCATCCGCTTCAACTTCTTTACGAAGTCTATTTCTATATTCATCAATAGCTTCAGCAAATATGCATTCCAGATCAGTTACTAATTGAACCACTCGGTTTGCTTCCTGAACATCCTTGTTTTGGCTAAGAGTAGCTATTTTCTTATTGAAGTCGGCAATCTTTGCAATCAAATCGTCAATTGCTTTCTGCGTATTCTCTATTCCCTGAGAAATAACTTTCATCTCTTGCTCACAGGAAGCTAATCTCTTTGCTGCTTCAAAAGGAGCGTCGGGATCATCCTTATAAGTTGCCAAGTATGTTGCAATATCTGCCTTAACAGAATGCAGCTGCGTATCTTTCAGGTCCGAAATCTTCACCCTGAGATCGTCAATTTCCCGAAGGAGTTTCTTTAATTCATTTGCCCTACTTAATTCAACTCGAACGGAAGCTAAGCTTGCTAATTCATTGGATTCGCTTTCCAACTGAGAAGCTTCCTCTGGAGTCAATCCGGAAGCATTGCTTCTCAAAGCATCCATTTTTGCTCTTAGTTGTACCAGTTCCTCAGGAGTACAGTCATGCTCACATATAGGGCAACTGGTTTCATCTATGGCAGTCTGCAGATAGTCTAACAATGCTTGCTGTACACTTGCAGATGATTTTTTGGCAGACAATTTGCTTATATTACTCTGCAGCCCGGTCCGTCGTTGTTCAATGGGCGTTTTAATCATCCATCTCCATGCATCCTTTAAGATCAAAACGGAATCTGCAATCTTGTCCTTCAGCTGGGCCTCCATTGTTTCGATTCTGGCTATGAGAGCATCTCTCTTTGTAACCAATTCACGATAATGGGCACTCTGCTTTAATTCTTCTTCAAGAGCGCGTTTCTCATTTTGGAGTTTTGCCAGTTCACCCTCTAAGCGGTCCTTTTCCTTTTCCTGTTCAGCTTTTCGGGCCTGCGCTTGAGCTAAGTGGTTGGCATATTTAGCCGTGTTTGAATCATTCTGGGCGATTTTTACGGCGTCAGCAGAATATGTTGCAACACTAGAACTGATATCCTTTCTGCCAAAAGTGAGGATTGGAAGTCCCAAAATCTGCTCAATAGAATTTTTGATGGTTATTCCATTAGTGGATTTTTCGTTCAGAAGATCTTCATACTCTTGCAGCAGTTCACCATCAAACAAGAAAAAACGAGAGACTTCTTTGGGTATTATATTATTTACGATATGATTGGCTTCTGTTGAGTCAACAATAAAACCGTTCGAATTCACCTGAAGCTGAGCAATTAAATCATCATTGGATTGTGGCACTGTTACTCCAGGTCTAGGACTAATGGATCGGCGAATGATATAATGCTGTTCATCATCAGATACATCAAGCGATACTTGAAATGAATAGCGTCCATCAGCAGCGCCATTAACATTGATGGCGCTTATAAAGTCATTTGTATTGCCTTTTCTATCACGTACCTCGCCAAACAATACAAAGTTGAGTGCATTAGAAATAGATGTCTTTCCTCGACCATTATCACCCCAAACAATTGTAACACCGTTATCGGAACTTAATACAATTCGCTCTTTATCCTTAAACGGTCCGAAGTTTTCTATGGTTATCCAGTTAAATCGCATGATTATACCTCCTTGGTGGAAGCAACATACTGAGCAATCGCCTTGTACGTCTCTGCCTCGCGTCTTGCTGGATCATCTTGGTATGCTGCTTGAATCTCAACTATTTTTGTAAGGATTTCCGGACTAATGTGAGGATACTTGGTTAATCGAATCTCCTCAATAGTTGAGATCAATTCTTCAAGGCTATTCTTCATCTTCTACACCTCCATCTAAGAATTCTTCGTAATTAATTCCGAAGTGTAAAGCAATTAATTGTAAATCAGTTATGCAAGCTGGATTCTCTGCGCTTTTACCAAATTCTATTGCACGAGAAAGTTCAGCAGCAACAATAGAAAGACTCTTATCCTCTAATACTGACGCTGTATTTGGAACAGCAATTACATCATATAGTGTCGAGAAATGCTTGTTCTCATATAGACGAAGGATTCTTCCTCGTCTTTGAATAAACTCGCGAGGATTTTTTGATGAGGCTAAAACAAGAGCATGCGTAGTTGCTGGGATATCTACACCCTCGTCCAAACATTTAATAGAGACCAATACGCCTCCGTTTGTTGCAAAATACGAAAGAGTAGCATTTGTGTCTCCGGGCATATCAGAATAATAGACATATGTATCAATGCCCAATTGAGAGATTTCCGTATACACCTTATTTAACTGATCCTTGTCCTCACAATATACAAGCCACTTTTCTCCGTCTTTATAGTTCTTCTCAACTATTTCGATAGCTTTCTTGATTTTTCCCTTAGCTTTCTTGATAATACGTGCACGCGTAATCATCAGCATTTGAAGGTAATTATCAACAGAAGAACCGTTTTTTCCCTGACTGATAGCATATCTTTTAGATATTTCGCGTGAGAGATTATCCCATTCTTCTTGCTCATCTACCGTTAACGAAACGCTTTGAGGATGGTAAAAATACGGAGTCAAAACTTTGTCACGAATAGCATCGGCCAATGTGTATGGCGGTTTTAAGATATCTCCAAAATATGACAGTATAGCATGAGTGCCTTCGGAATCTCCATATCTCTCCGGCGTTGCAGATACTCCAAAGCGAGCACCCGAAGCAATAGAAAAGAAATTACGTCGGCGATTGCTTCCCATGCGATGTACCTCATCTGCCACAACAAACAGATGCTCTCCCCCATAAACTTTCCCAATATATTCCTCTGAACTGGCTGTATCCATTATTGCAATTACAATTTTGTGTAATGTATCGGAAGGACTCGTCCAATCATTTAATGTAGATGCTTTTCTCCAAGCATTATTACCATCTCCACATAGGAGTATTTGAAGATCTGTCATATCAGCAATAACTCTTCGAATTTCCTTTTCCCAATGGTATAGCAGTTCTTTTGCTGGAACTAACACCATGACAGTTTTCTTCATGTCGAGCATCTTACGAATCGCAGAAATTGCGATAATGGTTTTTCCGCATCCAGTACAGCCTTGATATATTCCGTGATAGCCTTGTTCTTCCCAGCGCTCCAGTGCATCCACCTGGTGAGGTTTTAATGTAATTGGAGATCTTTTCTTACTTGGAGACCACTTCTCACCGGACCGTCGTTTTACTTGAATCTCTTCGAGAAGTTCTTCCCACGAATATCCGGAACTTTCTTTGCTGATCAGGCTTTTGAACTCACTTGGGAGGGAATACAAAGAGATATTTGAGTATCGTTCTTCCCATATATCATGGAAACATTTTTCAATAGCTTTTAGTCGCTCTAAATCTTTTCCACCATCCCAGCTTTGAAACACATCTGCAGATTCAATATTTCCGTCACTCGAGAGTCCCTTAAAAGTTTCATTAAATGATCCACGAAATGCGACTCGATCTCCAGCTAAATCCGAAAAGACTCCGGCTTTATCATGATATAGTTTTCTGACATCTGGGGCACAGTTCTCTGTGATTATCGCTATTTTCAGTTCGATAATTCCAGCTGCAATTAGACAGGCCAATAAACGAGCTGGCTTTGACAGGGAAGGGCTGTTCAAAAGTTCCTCTGTTTCTTTCTTTAAAGCCTCTGAAATGAGTGTATCATTTGCTGCGGAACGGCCCTCCTCAATGGCAAGCATATCTTCGTCGGAAAGATATGGGGAACATATCACACGCATCTTACCACCGTGAGATACAAATTCTTTTAAGGCATCCCAAGCAATAATATATATTGTGCTCCCGAAATAGCCAGAAATCCGGTCATATCTAAATGCATTCGACATGCATGGAATATAGAATTCCTGAGCAACGTCATTATCAAGTTTGTTGTAGGAGCTTAAAAACTCATAATCATGTAGCATTATTGTTCTCCTAACAATCTGTCAGCATACAGCTGTAATCTCTTGGTTAAGGCAGCTGTGAGGTTCTTCCGACTCGACAAGACTACAATTTCTCCACTTTTTTTGGTCTGTAGAACGACATCCTCATATGCAGTTTCTAAAATAGGGTCTAGTTTGGTTTGAAGATTTGCCGAATATGCAAAAGTACGGTGTTCTTCAGCGTCCCATAGAACATACACACCATTGGTCTGATCTCCATAAGGCATTGCATACCCAACCAGCAGAATGAAAGTTCCGTCTGTATCATCAAGGTAGCCTCTTTCATTTCTCTGCTGTCCATCAAGAATTAACTGGCTCTTAAATTCATCTGGTTTCCGTCCTCCCGGAGGGCAGGTGCAGTTAAACATATACACTTTGATTTTGCACAGGAAGGGAGAAGCAAGCTCTATGATAAGCGGTTTTTTCTGCAGATCATCGACCTTTAAAACGGCAGGCCCCAAATCACTAATAAACAATGTATGAAGCTCTTTCTGTTTTAGCTTTTTTGAACTTTTCATTTCCATAGGCTTTTTCTTTTTTCCCTTCGCTGACGCAGCCTTAGAATAGTACAAGGCAAGTTTTTTCGAAACGATATCCCGAATAGTGTTGATGTCGTCTATTGTAAATTCGCGATACAAGTTAGGGGAAATCGAAAAATATTCAACTCCTTCAATTACTTCTTTATTGAAGAATCCCTTTTGCGAAATAGCTTTGAATGGATTATTGATTATTAATTGATACACCTCTGTTTCAGAGCACATCTCCGGGGAAAACAGGATACTGCTAGAATCCGTTTCCGCTTTTAACCCTGACTTTATCCGATTTCTGTAAAAGTCCAGAAACCTGTTAGTAAAGACGTCCGTCCGAATTCTTTCAGCTAAAATGTCACTGGAGAAATAACACATATAAAAAGCCAACTTATATGATTTCACATAACCATAGAGGCTTGTTTCATCGCCAAGATATTCAAAGAAAGACCGCTTCATATTATCATCTATAATTGGAACTTGCTCAAAGCACTTGAATTCCAAGGTATTATCGGCCACAGACCATATTTCGACATATTGTTTCTCCCGTGCTTCTGTGGGATTTACAAAAACATCTCTTAGATGTTTTCCTAAAGGTGATCCCTCAGAATAACGGATTTGAAATATTTCTCTATCAGCAACTTTCATATCAACATGGGTAAAGATTGCCGAATATGAGATTTCATTCACTATAATACTTATTTGAGATTTTTCTCCGCGCTTTAATGTCAATCCCAATGCTTGCATAAATGCTGCTGATAGACTCACAGGAATTGTGAGCCCAGCTTTAAGCAATGATTTGTCAACCGTTTTTTTTAGCAAAAGAGTCTTCATATATTCAACCCTTTCATTAAACTTGGGAGTTTTTTAGTCTTAAAGCAATTGATTGAAACTCCGGGTTGCAACATCAACATACTCCTGAAAAATATCAAAGCCTATGAATCTTCTCCCAAGAGATAAAGCAGCAATCCCCGTAGTACCTGATCCCATCCAAGGATCAAGAACAATATCCGATTCCTGCGTAGTTGCTTTTATATATTTTTCTGGAAGATATACCGGTTGAACAGCTTGGTGAATTCCCTTTTTAGAAGATACTCCGCCAGTAATAACATTAAGCGGCAATGCACCTAATGGATTTGGCTCGATTACCTTCTGTTTTCGCACATATGACAGTCCATTAGTTCTGGGCTTGTATTCGTAACCTTGATATGTTTCCAAGCTATGGGATTCGTAGGGCCGCCTAATTGCGTCAAGATTGATTTTCCATTTTGGAGCCACAGAGAACCAAAGATTTTGTTCGTATGCATCCTGGCATGCGCACCGCAAACCTGTGGGAACTGGATTACCTTTCACCCAAATTTCAATGTCAACACAAGAAAGCTCAAACTCTTCCTCCATAAGAATCGCCAATTTCTCAACAATCAGAGAACGCTTTGAGGAATGCTTTGTTGTCGCCTTGTCACGGTTTGCCTTAACATTGATAACAATAAAACCATCATCCTGCAAAACATGTCGTGCACCGGCTAAAAATGGTTTCATGTGCTCAAGATAGTCCTTACTTTTCCATACACCATAATTTCTATCCGCATTAGGATATGGAGGAGATCCATAGATTAGTTTGACGCTTTTGGGTGGGAGAGCCATCATTCCTGCTGCACCATCCTGGCACGATGTATAAAACTTAGTGGAAGATGCAATAATATCATTCATTGTTCTCATTCCTTATCATTGTTATCCATTCCTGTGCCAATTCACAAAACTGAGGATTAATCTCAATGCAAATCCAATTTCTCCCCAGTCTTTCAGACACAACAGCGGTTGTTCCTGACCCTGAAAAGGGATCCAGCACAACATCACCTTCATTGGATCCAGAAAGGATAAAAAACTCCGCAAGCTTTTGAGGAAAACGTGCAGGATGTGAAATACCCGCTGCCTTACATAGTTTATGGAAGGCATCGTTGCTACTTGTATTTCCTAGCGTAATAACACTACCTGGATCAGATCCTCCATGGTTTTGCCATTTCTGATCTAGCTTAAAATTGTGTCTGCTTGGACGCGTATTATCGGCACGATCACCTTTCCCTTTTCCTTGTAAAAACTTCTGCATATCTTTGCTATAAGGTTTCCGAATAGGGTCCATATTGAAAGTCCACTCGTCTGATTTACTAAACCAAAAACAATACTCATGAGATTTTTTTGTTCGTCCCATGTTGCCCCTCGAAAAAACATTAGGCGGAGTTGCCGGATTATACCAAATATAATCTCTTATCAAATGAAATCCTGCATCCTCACATATTGCAACCACAAGCTTAAACACAAATAAGTCCTGATACTTTCCGACAAGCTTATCACTGATGTTAAGAACAAAACTGCCGGTTGGTTTCAATACACGATAAAGTTCTTTGACTTTTGGAATGAACCATTCAACATATTTGTCAGTTGAAATTCTTTTTACTTTTTCACCGTAATCCTTAATCTGATCCGCATAGGGAGGAGAAGTAAACACTAAATCAACGCATTCGTCCGGAAGTCTTTTCAGTTCTTCCTCACAATCACCGCAAATAAACTCATTCATGAATTTTCACCTTTTTCTTTCACGTATTTGCCACTTTTTACACGTTCATCTCTCGGCTTCTCAGCATCTGCAGGAACCGCCCAGAAAGATCCAATTTTCGTTGCACCACTTATGCGTCCCTCAGAACACAAAACATTTATTCTTCTGGCTGAAAGACCCCATTTCGCTGCCGTTTGACTAATCGATAAATATTCCATAAGTTGTTCTCCATTTTGAGTGAGAAAATACGTTTATCCTTATTATAATATAGTCTTAACCTCGAATAAAATCAACATATTTCTGCTCTTCTATTGCCCAAATTCCTTGTCACCTCAACATGATTCACTAATTTGCAAGCAATGTTTCCTTGGCCAAGCCCTGCGAAAACTGCGTTATCCCGAAACGGGACAACTTGCTTGTTGGGATATTCCCAAACCCTTATCGAACATCACTTTGTGATGACTGCGCGTTTCTTCGAAACACTAAAAAAGCAAGGTCCGAGCAGCAGTACCATGACTGTTACCCAGACCTTTTGATTTGCCAGACTTAATGACTATGTTCATCCTTCCGGCGTTTCTGCTCTTCTTCCTTGCGCTCTGCATCGTAGAGAGAAGCAATATTCTGCTGAGCAATCAGAAGCTCCTGAGTATCATTTTTCGCCAGTCTGTATTCGGCATAGGCCTGCTTTTTTGCTGCCAGCACCTCAGCATATTCAATACTGAGATCCTTTACCCTTGGAAGCTTCTTTACGCCCAATTCATCGAAAGCCGCCTTTGCTGCTTTATGAATCGTAATCTCTTCCCGATGTGCCTCCAGAAACTTTTTGCTGTAACCGGCTTTGCGGTACTCCTCATAAGTGGCACGCGTCTTAGAATAGTTGATGATATGCTTTTTCAGAGTGCCGATCTCCGCCAATCGCTTTTCCGATTGCTGAATAGAGGAGAGCAGAGCATCTCTTTTGGCAGTCTGCTGCTGCACAAGCTGATCCAGCTGCTCCATGCTTTCAATCTTATGATCCCGCAGAAACAGCAGCGTCTTCGACATCTGCTTTAGGTTATAAACCGATGCCCAGCGCTGATATCCGGCACCTTTGTTCTGCAACTTGCTCTGGATATCAATGACAAGATTGAAGGGGCGGACATCTGTGTGGCGGTTACGTTTTTCTCTCGGCTTGCGTTCCTGCTGTCCGAGGAAATGAGCTCGCAGATCTGTCTCGGTATAGCCGTCCTCCAGAGAGGACAGGCGGATAAAACGGGCCTGATTTTTCCCTTTGACGGAAATATGCTTTCCGCATTTTATCTCATAATCCAGTGCCTGCAGTTCCTGCAGAAATGCTTCAAAGGACTCCGGCTTCTTCTGCAGAACAGCATCGATATCCTCACAAAGAACATCTCTGTTTTTTACTCTGCGAGGGTAGTCTGTTCGTTTTGCACGCTCCCTGTATGGCTTCGGAGTAATTACAGATAGTCCGTTTTCCAGGCAAACCAGATCACTGACTTTCTGCAGGGCAATGCTGGATAGCCAGAAGTTTTTGAACTTTCTGGTTCCGTCAATGGAGGTGGAATTGAATACGATGTGGTTATGGACATGGGCCCGATCCGTATGAGTTGCTACGATAAAGGCATACTTGCCTTTTGTAAAACGGAGAGCCAGCTCCTGTCCCAATCGGTTCGCTTCCTCCGGTGTGATCTCGCCGGGTTTGAAGGACTGACGGATCTGATAAGCAATCACTTCATGCCTCTGGCGGCGGCCGGTGATCTGCTCATATTGGCGTTTGGACAGCATGAATTCTTCATCCACGGTCATGGGATCGCACTGATACCCGGTGACAAGTTCACCCTTGTCCGTCTTCTCCGGATTCTTCGCATAATCCGTTCTGTCGCCCAGACTCTGGGCGAGGGTTTTTCCTTTATTCACATGCATGGGTATCAGTCTTGTTGCTGCCATGGGCATCCGCTCCTTTCTCAAATTTGTGCAAATGAAAAGACCTGAGGCGTATCAATTCCTCAGGTCCGTTAAGTTATGATTCGTCATGAAAAGATAAATTTCGACAATTTCCCGGTCAATGCTTCTAGCCCGAGAGAGACTGCCTCGGCAAACATGATTGCCAGGAAAACCAGAACGGCAAATCCAAATAGGAGCGCCGCATAGATCCAGGCATGCTGAAAAAGAAGCATCACAATGCAGACGACTAATACCAGATACACCAGTCCGGCGACCATCGCCGAAAGGTTCAAGGCGAGGGAGTAGAAGATAGAGAGTACGGCAACAATTGCCATGATCGGCAGCGCGAGTATTCGAAAAGGGAGTTTGATCAGCCACATAAACGAGTCCTCCTTTGGTTTTTTGAGTATAGTCTATAAAGCGATTTTTCCGAAGTCAAGGATGTCAATGCAGCGCTCCGGTGCTTCCTATGTATCCGGTGTGACATCAATCTGCCACACCGTTTCTTTACTGGATCGTCGCCAGTCTTGCCAGAATCTCTTTCGCAATTTCCCAGATTTCATTTTGCCTGTTCTGCAGATCCCGGATGTCCTCCGCATAGATAGAGCCGGTCTCATTGGCTCGCTTGGCATACTGATTCAGATTGTTGCTGCAATATCGAAGAAGGGAGACCATTTCCTTCACATCATCCAGTTCCAGATTGACACAGTAGCCGTCCAGCGCCATCTTTCGAAGATAAGAGCTCTTGTTGCGGATACCCAGTTCATCCATCTTTTGCTTCATGCGCTCCAGTTCTTCCTGAGACATTACAAAGTGGACCCATTTATCTCTTGCCTGCATGGGGCACCTCCTGATGTTTATTTTTACTCACGAACCCTTTCCTCCGGACCACAGAAAATAAAAGGACGCTCCGGTCTGTGAGGCGGTTCATGCAGCTGCTGTTCCTTCAGCTTTGCAAGCACAGACTGCTTTGCCTCCTCATCGGCACATTTGCATGCCTGAAGCGTCGGATCCGGTTCCGGAAGGTTATTGATGATGCCGTCAAAGCTGTTATCGTTCTGCTCCACCGCGTCTTCCACAGCGCGAAGGGCAGCTCTTCCGGGATCTCTTTCCGGAAACCGTTCCGGATGAAGAATGATCTCCACGCGGTTCATCACCTGGGGATCATCGAAGACTACACCATTCAGCCACTCCTCGCATTCATGCCAGCCGCCCATGGTAATGACCTGACCGCCTTCGCCAAAGAAGCGGAGATTATCGTTTGTACTTTCAAGGCCGTCATAGGTATAACCGGCTGCTTCCATCGCTGCAATCAGCGGATCCTTATCTGCCGGAGTATCATGCATGGGCTCGGTAAATTCATCATGCCAATCACTCATTTTTCTCATCCTCCTCATACACGGTAAAGTCAATAGCAGCGAAGTCTGCGTCGGTCATGGCCGACATTTTCTTCAGCGTCTTCTCGCAGAGTTCCTTCAGTTCATGGTCCTCGATATTCGGGATACTGGTTTTTATGTCGAAAATCGCCATTCTTCGACAAGTGTGATTCATAGCCTGAATCAGATTCATTTCTTCTACAGTAAACATCATCGCGATTCCTCCTTTTTCTGTTTCTTTTGTTTCTTCCGAGCAGTCTTTGTTTTCGGTTTTGAAGACTTCTCCTTTTCAGATTCTTCTTTCTTTGCCTGCAGATCTGCAAGGGCAGAGGGAGGGGATAGTGCTGTTTCTTTCTGCTCCACAACCTCCCAGAATTTCTGGCACTGCTCTTGTGAAAGGCCAAGGTTTTCCGTCTCCATAAATCCGAAAGTAACTTCTTTTACAGCTTTCGCAGTCTCTGCTTTTTCAACTTGAGATGTCCAGTAGTGAAGCTCAGCCGTCGATGTCAGAACCGGTTCCAACTTTCGGAGCTCACTCTCCGTCATGGCATCCCAGACATCTTTTCCCTCAGAATGAATGGTAAAGCCTTCACCATCATCATGCTGGGATACCGTAAGCTTCAGCGTCATTGGTTCACCAACGATTTCACAGGAAAAGGTGTGCTCTGCCATACGGGAATGCGGCATATACTCTGAATCGATACATTCGATGTTCTTCACGTCATCTGCTGTCAGGTGAGCCCAGGCATATTCCTTCTGCAGTACCGCCAGACGCTCATCAATTTCCGTGATCATCTCCGAAGCAGTCTTACGGATCTTATCCAGGGAGGCCTTCAGCTCCGGAGTATCTTTCCCATGAGACCAGCCTGCTACATAGGCAAAGCTGTAATCTCCGGTATCAATTCCGTAATGCTGACATACGGTGAAGGCCACCGATTCCGCCTCCACCTCCTTGTGATTTCTGGTAAGCTTCGGCTCCAGAGGGTCCACCTTGATTGTGGGGTCAATGGAGTGAAGCTTCTGGTGGGTCATCTCGTGGATTGCTGTTTTCACAGTCTGCACCTGGCTCATGCCTTCCTGAATGGCGATGCGGTTCTCGACGGTGTGGAAATATCCCTTTGCTCCGCCTGTGATCTGCTCAAAATCCATCGGTACAGGACAGGCCTTCTTCAATGCTTCGAAGAACATTTCATACTGCGCTACATCGCCGGTCAGTTCATTTACACCGAGAGTGGGCAAAGGCTTTCCATCAGTCTGACTGACATCGAAAACATTGACCACCTTGAACGCAGGCATCAGGACTTCCTTCGTTTCCTTTACACTGGTCCCATCCGGATTTGTAAGGATCTCACCGGTGACAGGATCGGTTTTCTCAACCTCCATTTTCTTTTTGTAGGGAGTAGGGGCGAGAATGCGAATGCCGTTTTCGCCTTTCTGCACCTGACGCCCGAACTGCTTCTGCCAGGCGGTGTATCCGGCCACCAGCGTGGCATCCGGCTTCTGCATGGCAATCAGGATCGTATTGTTCAGGGAATAATCATGGAACTTAGAAAGCGTTTTCAGATACTGCTTGAATTTGTCGCTTTCAAAAAGTGCCTGTATTCCGGCCTCCAGCTGATCCGTGATCGCCTTTACCTTCTCGAATTGCGAAGGGTAGGTTTTCTGTTCTGTGCTCATAAGCATTCCTCCGACTTCTTCTTTTCAGAAACGAGCTTGAGGCGGGAATCCGTATCAGACGCCCTGACACCATTCGCCATGCGTTTTTCATGGAGCTGCTTCAGTACAGAGTTCAGTTTTTCCTCCGCGACATCAGCTGCTCGATCTTCAACCATGTCATAATCCATTTCGGCAAAGTTTTTATGCTGCCAACCGAGGTCCTGCAAAATCATATCTCTGCATTCCTGAATCGTGATGCTTGCCAGATCAATCTGACCGCCATCTACTTCAGCAAAGCTTTTGTCGTAGATTGAGTAGTCCCAGCCGTCATCCGTGGCGTGGATGGAGAGATACTCCCGGTGGCCAACCTGCCATGCAGCCTGATCCTTCAGCATTTCCGGTTCCGGGCTGGCTTTTCCGTCGCCTCGTTCCAGAATCTCAGCAAACTGACAGATGTGGTAAACCTCGCCGCCGATCCGGGTATGGTAATCGTCGATGTACTCACAGGGCGCAACGAAGCTTCGGTCCGGATAATCGATCTTTACCTTTCCGCCGTCAGGGATACGGAACAATTCATCATAGTTGCTGGTGATAAAGCGGATGCTGTGGTCATGAGGATCCTCCCGGTGCGCCTTTCGATAGGCTCGTCTGGCGTCCTTGATCTGATCCAGGGTGCGAAGAGCAACTCCGGAAACCACTTCCCCCTTGAAGCCAATCTCCTGAATCGCCATCACTCTGGCACAGGCAAGAGGATTTCGAATCGGATTCTCCAGCATATCCTCATAGGTGATCAGACCGGTGTACTGAGCAGCGCCGGTAGTCTTATCAAAGGCTTCATAGGCAAATCCCGTCTCCATTTCCTTCAAGTGAAGATAGGACTCATTGTCTACCAGATACAGTGCTTCCTTTTTATCGGAAATCATTTTTCTCCACCTCCCTTGATGCCGCTGCGGCTATTTTCAAATTCCAGATGGAAGTTGGCCCGTCCGTTCTCTTCCGTGGTGAGAAGCAAAGTGGCGTTGTAGTTCTTTCCGGATTTCTGACTCTTGCAGTCCTTCAGGCGAATGCGGCCATCCAAAAGCAGCTTCTCAACCATTCCGGAGGATAGATGCTTCCCGATACTCTTGAAAAAAGCATTGTCCTTCCAGAGAACAAAGCGACATTCCTTTTTGCTACAGAACCAGCCCTTCTGTTTTTCCAGCACATCCGCCTGACAGCAGGGACAGGCTCCGACTCGTTTGTGATCTGACATAAGTGTTTCTGCTCCTTTCACAGCCTCGTAGTTTTGAACCAGCCCGGAAATCATGTCCGTGATCTCCCGCATGAAGTCCCTGGCCTCATAATCACCACGCTCCATCCGGAGAAGCTTTTGCTCCCAGTCTGCCGTCATAGAAGCAGACTGAATCTGCTCCGGCATGACCGTAATCAGAGAATTGCCCTTATCGGTGGAAACAAGATAGCGTGTTTTCTTGTCGCTTTTGCGCTCCATGAAGCCCTTCTGAACCAGCTTTTCAATCGTGCCTGCGCGAGTGGCAGGGGTACCAAGGCCTTTTCGTTCAGCATCCTCCGGAATATCCTCGGCACCGGCGGTCTCCATGGCAGAGAGGAGGGTATCCTCAGTAAAACGCTTCGGCGCAGTTGTTTTCCCTTCTTTGATTTCTGCCTGGGATAAAGAAATAATGGCATCCGGCGAAAGGGTTGGACCGGTATAGGCTTCCTTTTCCTTATCCTTCACCGGATAGAACCGCTGCCAGATATCTTTCCAGCCCCCAAAGAGGACTGTCTTGATCTTTTTCGAAAACTCTTCGCCGCCGCAGGTCAGGACAATGGTATCCTCCGCATAGCGATGGTCGGGAGCTGCGGCACAAAGCAGCCTGACCGCAATCAGCTGAAGAATTGCCTTCTCACCGGAGGGAAGCGCGGTAAGATTGGCAGCGCACATGGTTTTTGTCGGAATAATGGCGTGGTGATCGCTGACCTTCCGGCTATCACACATCACATCTACAGCGATTTCTGTGTTGTCGTCAGATTTCAATGCAGATGCATCAACACCGATTTTCCCCGCCACCTGAGAAATGAGAGGAGGAAGCATCGGCTTCATGTCATCTGTCAGATATCTGCTGTCGGTACGGGGATAGGTCACAAACTTCTTTTCATAAAGCGCCTGGGTGTAGTCCAGCGTCTGCTGTGCGGTAAAGCCGAGGATACGGTTGGCATCACGCTGCAGGCTGGTCAGGTCATAGAGAAGCGGGGCTCGCTCCGTTTTCTCCTTTCGGTTCAAGGACTTGATCACGGCTTTCATGGTCTCCTTACATTTGGCAAGCAGCTGCTGTGCATCGCCTTTTTCATCAAAACGCCTGCTGGTTGCAATGATACCGTTCAGCCCAAGCTGCACGGTGTAGAAGGGCTTCGGCTGGAAGGCGGCGATCTCGGCATCACGCATGACGACCATTGCCAGAGTCGGTGTCATTACGCGGCCAACGTTCAGGGTCTGGTGATACAGGCATGAAAAAAGCCGGGTGGCGTTCATTCCGACAATCCAGTCGGCACGCTCCCGGCAAAGGGCTGCTTCATACAAAGCATCATATTTGCTTGACGGTTCCAGATGGACAAATCCATCCTTGATGGCCTGATCCTCCATACTGGAGATCCAGAGCCTTTCGAAGGGCTTCCTGCAGCCTGCCTGATGATAGACCAAACGGAAGATGAGTTCTCCTTCACGTCCGGCATCCGTTGCACAGACAAGGCTTTCGACATCATCGCGCTTCATCAGCTTTTTCAGGATGCCGAACTGCTTCTTGGTAGAAGCTGAGACCTGATACTTCCAGGTGGCTGGCAGAATAGGAAGGTCTGTAAGTCGCCATTTGGCATAGGTCTCATCGTAGGCCTCCGGCGGCGAGAGCTCTACCAGGTGCCCAACGCACCAGCTGACGATATAGTCATTGCCTTCCAAATAACCGTCGCATCGTTTGTTTGCACCCAGAACCTTAGCCAGGGACCGGGCAACCGAGGGTTTCTCGGCAAGTACGAGTTTCATTGTGGGTTTCCTCCTTACATAGAATAACCCCTCCGATCCGATGAGGAAGGGAGGGGTATGTAAGAAGATTAAATATTAAATGGCAATTTGACGGTTGAAGCAAACTCCTTAAATGCTCCTTTGACTTCTTCCAGTTTTTCAGGAGCGGACTGCGCAACCGCATCTATCGTCTGGTTAGCAAACTCATTTGCTTTAGTTGCCAGAAACTCTGCCCCTTCTGATCCTAACTCGACTACAGTCTCATAGGCTTCAGTCGCAACAACACAACCGACAACTCCTCCAACAATACCGCCAGCAACTGTACCAACAGGTCCTGCCACTGTTCCTATAGCAGCGCCTATTTGCGCACCTTCAATGCCACCGGCAACCATTGCAGCATTTCCTCCCAAATTATACGCTAATTCTAATCCATCTATTTTTCCTTGCGCATAATCAGAGATATCCTCATATGACTGAACTGCAAAAGATACCGCTGCGGCAGGAAGACAAGAACCGCCTATGCTTTGAATCAGTTGATTTGATGAAGCACGCATAGTTTGAGCAACAGCAGTGCTTACGAATGCAGTTCCATAACCCAATGCGCCTGCAGCTGCAGTATCTTCAACTACATCAACAACCATCTCTGTAGCCGTTATTTCTCCCTCAAAATATGAAGAAACATTATCAACTGTAGATACCACTGCAGTAATACCCGCAGCCAATGCACCGCTCTTAAGCCCTTCAGCATTACTGACTTTTGCAACCTCACTGGTATACATTTTAGCGGCATACGCTTTAGGATGCATCCGTGCATAAACAGCCTCATCTGTTGAGACCGTGCTTTTTTCAGCCATTTGTTCCAACTGATTCAATTTGTCAATTCGCCGTTCTAAAGACTGTACAACATCAGTTTTGCCATCTGCGGAAACTCGTTCCAATTGCTGTTGAAGACTGGCACGTCTATCTTTGATTGCTACTAAAGCGTCATCGTAATAATCTTTAGGACATTCAATTTTGTCGACAGACCCATCAAAGTATTTGTCGAAATCTTTGGACATCATCTTTGATACCCATTCTTTTCCATTGGCACCAACGAATTTGGTTTGAATACGTTCAACAATCTGTCCATTAGCATCCACACGAACTTTATCTACAAACTGGTCATTTCGCTTGAATAATTCCGGAAGGTCATCAGCACGAACTGTTTTAATTCCAGTTCCCTCAGTTTGAGCTATCATATTTTCTTTCCAGGTTGAAACAACCTCAGCTGCATAACCGGATTGCTGTTTGATGTTTTGGACTGCATATTCAGGATTGATCTTCCAACTGCTGATTTCTTCAAGGCCTAGCGTGTGGAAGCCATTTTTCTCTATACCATACAGCAATTGGCGTGTTGACTCCATTATCGTTGGACGTAAAGCAGCTACAGTCGCAGTGTCGTCTATTCCGATTGTTCTAGCAATACTCTCATCCACCGCTGGATCAATACTCTGATAGAAGCCATCCCGGGGTTGCACATTTGTATCAAAACCACGGTGTAAAATCTCAAGATGCGCACGCAAATCCAACTGTTCAACTTGGAGGCCTTTTGTATCTAAACTATCTAGTGTCATTTCATTACCTCCTCAGTGGACGAGAGCAAGAAGCATATTTCTTCAATGTTTTTTGCATTCAACCCTGCAACCTTGGTTCCAACCATCTGTCTGAGTTCTCCGGGAGAAGAAATGTTGCCAAGTGTCGTGTTGCTTATGCCGAGTACTTCTTTTAGCAAATCTTGTAATTCAGCTAATCTTTCCTGTTTCCAAATCAAATGACCACCGAAGACGATGTAGTCATCAATCAGATGTGAGATTTTCTTTCGTGTACCACGTGTAAGATCCAGAACCTTCAGAGATTCTTCTAAAGTGGTTCTATCAATAGGATTTCCGCTTATCCATGGCTGCATCAGCATTCTAACAATCTTATTTCGCGCAGTTTTTGCTGTTCTTATTACTGGCAAAACCCCAGGCTGATATGCTTCTTCGGTGACATTTGCTTTATGGATAAGGGTCAAGACTGGGCTTATCCAATTATTCTGATATACTACTGCAACACCGCTCGGGAGTTTAGCAATTTCCTCAACCTGATCGTTAGTTAAGCCAATAGATCTGCCAACCGCTTCTCTGTCATGTGCCTCAGGAGTACGCAACACGATTTTAGTATTTGTATTCTTGATAGCCGCAATATCAACTGATGAAGGCGACTGATCCACAATAATAAAGCCTTCGCCATAAGTGCGGATTTCGGCAATTGTATTAGTAAGCATCTCGACTGATTTTCCTACCAGCTCAGAAGAAGCATTAGTGGTATTTTTTAATAAATTATGTGCTTCTTCAAGAACCGTAATATGCCGAAGCCCGCTATTGTTACCCTTTTTTTGATCCATTCGGTATTCATTCAAGATATAAACCATAAGACCCATAATTAGAGCCTTGGTTTCCGTTGATTTCACACGACTAATATCGAGAATACAGTTCTGATCAAAGAGTTTCTCATACGAAGTCTGCTCATTGGTAAAGATATATTTGTTGAGACCCACTGTAAGAGATTTTACTCTTGTTAGCAAAGCACCTCTGTAATTTGACTTAATATCAGATGCATACTCTGAATTCCCGATAAGTTCGTCTAATTGTTCTGTGAGCACCTCGAAATCCGGATATTCCAATTCATCCCCTTCAAAAGTAGAGGAGCCCAAATCCCAACCAATAACCTCGTATGATTTTAATATTGCGTCCTTAAAGAATGCCGGCATAGCATCATACATGGGCCAACAAACACTGAATATTTCAACCAAACCATCAACATGCTCCAGTACATGAATGGAGTCCGGAAACATAAACGGATTCAAGTTAATTAGCGGTGCAATGTTAGGATTTGTGGAATAAACATTTACATCCGGCAAGTTTCCAAAAACATCCTTATACTCACCTTTAGCGGGCTCTACCACAAGGAACGGAATTTTGTCTTGCCGTAGTTCCGAAAGCATTTGATATACCGCATTACTTTTACCAGATCCAGTCGAGCCCGTAATAAAAGTATGCATATTGAGGCTTCTGTTATTTAATTCAACAACCTTGTCTGTCGGATGTCCCAAGTCAAATATGCGACCTATTGTCATGCGGTCTTCTGGAGCTGCACTATTAGCAGTGGAAAACAACTGGTAAGAAGTTACTTCCTTTCCAAATTCCGCATGTTCAATTACAGGGAGACCAGGAACTGTTGCCCGCGGAAGGCCCAAATGGAGCCCTAACTCTTTGCCACTAACTGCGGTAGCTGCATTTACACGAATATCTCCACCATAAATAAACTGCGGATGTACAAATCGAGATAAATATGTTGTTAGATCTTCAAAATCCCCAAGGTTTTCAGAATTATTGCTTCGCCATGAATTAATAGCGGATACCTCACGCCCGGAATTCTCACCATTCATTAGTGAGCGATAGTTGCTTGCTGCAATTTCAGCTGCAGACATATCATCAGAAATAAAGTACCCCGCAACATGCCACAGTCCATAACTATCATACTCACTGGTCTTCTTGAGCAAATCATCAACCAGCGACATCATGTCTGTTACCGCTTTGTTCTCGATAGTAGATGATGTTGTTTGTGATGAGCTCGCAGTTATCTGCTCATTAGGGGCAAGTGAGTTAATAAACCCATTTAATTGTCCGGCAACTTGTCCGCCCAACATAGCACCACCTACAGCGCCAATTCCTTGAACGGGAGCCCCTTTTAATGCACCAATTGCCACTCCTGCAATAGATGCAGCAGCTCCACCAATCATAGCAGCCTTCTGTTTACCATTCATTTCTGAAAAGGATTTGCTTTTTGACGAAGAAGATCCCGTAGTGTCCGATATCTGCGTTTTTTGAAGGGGAGACAAGCGCGTATACAAATCCTGATAACTTTTTCGCATCATTTGAATGCTTTGTGGTGACTGGTTATCTGCAATAATCAAACCAGTAAAGGCGCGACCGCTCATAGCGAGAGAAAGCTTCTCTAAGCCCTGCACAAATTGCTCATTTGGAAGATCCTTTTGTGTTTTACTGTTGCCGACAACACTAACTGAAGCAACATTGTTCAATGCCGACAACTTCTTTGAAAGTTCTGCAATGGTTTTCCTATTTTCGTTTTGTACTTTTATACCGGGGAAATGCCCAATGAGAGTCTGTTTCAGTGTATCTCCAAGAGTAACTGTGGAACGCTTGAATGGAGATCCATCCGGCTCATTATTTCTCACGCCAAGGTAAAACTTTGTCTCTTTACCATCCGAATCGATAAGCACAAAAACAGAGGCATTATATGTGGCAAGAGTATTAAATACGGTAGTAAATTTATCTGTAACGGGTTCTCCTTTTTGATAAACCATTTCTGTTATCCTATACAGACGAATATTACTGATAATGTCCTCCTCGAGCGGGATAAGATCTGTAATCGGAGCAATTGGCATCTCAGATAAACGCGCCAAATACTTTTTCCTTACACCCTCATCAATTATCTCTAGTCTGTTTTCTATCGTTATCTGTTGTGGGTCTATGATTTCTACAGAGTCCCTACTTGCCAATGTTGTCTCCATGATTAACCCCTTTCTATGGTATAAAGCTTGTCTCTAAATGTAGCAAGCCAATCATTATCTTGTTGAAGTTTCTTTTCATCATCTGAAAGAGTTGAAGCCACCTGTTCTTTTTCAGCTGCTAATTCTGTTAATAAACCAATTAAATGGTTATGATAGTCTTCCGCCTGAAGAGCATAATATTTATTTAGAGCAGCTGAGTTTTCAGCAATGAATTGCTCTGCCAAATAAAGCAATTTTTCTTCAGCCACGGATCTCCATTGTTCTAAATAACTTGTTGCCACTCGAATTTGTTCTGGTTCAACGTCTGGACTCTTTTTGAACAATCCAAAGAAATCACCTTTCGCTTCTTCGAATGTTATCTGCTTCAAGGCGATGAATTCATCTTTTAACGAGGGAGAAAGAATAGTTGAAGCAGAGGTAAAGTCATTTGCCTCGGGATAGTATGAAGTATCTATTTGTCCTCCTTCATAAACAGAGTGTAAATCACTTTGGATTTCACTTGCGGCTGTTCGAGTAATATCTGTAACTCTATCAATAAAACTCTGAAATGCCCTTGAAAGATAGGTATCATACTCTATAGCTGCATTTTCCGCTTCTACATCACCAACAATTTTCGTTTTTCGATTACGCCATTTTCGAATCTGATCAATTAATTCATCCTTTGCGCTTTCAAACGAATGCGGCGCAACATAATTATCTCGCTGCACAAAGAAATTGTCGGTCTCTTTTAAACGCAAAAGGCTGGCTTCAAGTAAATCTATTTTGGCATGAATCCCTGCATTTATCGCTATGCTTTCTTCATTTTCAGCCTCCAATATAGTACCGATATCTTCTGCAACTGCCTCAAATACAGCAATAACATCTCGAATATATTCGGTTACAGGGTAATTCCTAATATATTTTTTGATTGCCTCATCAAAATAATCCGATACCACCTGTGGAGTACTAACGCCCAAATCCTCAATCATTCTTGTGATTTGATGATGATTCATAGCAGGATTTATCATAAAGAATAATTGCTCTTGCCGAACATCGTTACGTGACAATAGAATGTTTAGATCTTTCCTTCGCTGATCTATATTTTCACTGCTGATATAAAGCAAGATTGGCGTACTTGTCAGGACTGTCGTTGACAATTCCTTTGCGTTAGATATTGTTTCAAACTCAATATGTGAATCTGATTTTTCTGGGGCTGGACCACCGAGCACAATGTATGTGTACGCTCCTTCAAACAGTTCTAAGTTCTCATTCCAGAATGAAGAAAAATTGAATTTGCGATTGGGATTTTCACGAAGCCAATTTACCAGCTCTTCAACTTCTTGACATTTTGTGTCTGCATCTTCAATTTCATTTTTGTGAATGAGACGCACATCGCTTTCCGCAACGCCTGCCAACTTAAATGCAAGTTTTACCTCTTCAAAATCCGGGGATGTTCCTGTAAATAAGAAGTCAAAATCATACCCATTCATTTCGTCGTAGAAGATGCTAGGAACCAAGTGAACCCAATCCTTTAAAGGTTGATGTTCATGTTTCTCAATTTGACTATTTATTCTTGGAGCCTGTCCATTAAATTTTACCGATGTAAGCAGTAGATAAGGATTATGGCTTAATTCTGCACTTATCATAATGATCTCCTTTACCAAAAGTTCTATTAGCTGATAATGTTACGTGGGACTCTCACTATTGTTCCCGGAGAGGCTACATTCTTTTTTCTTTCGCCAATTACGACAAGAACCATTAACAATCCGTTTGTCTCCAGGCTTTTCTGCACTTGCCGGTATCGCCCATTCTCTTCCTAATTTTGCCGCGCCCTCGATACGACCTTCGACGCAATATGTCTGAACTCGTCGAGGTGTTACATTCCATATTTCTGCGGCTTCTTTAATGCTCATATATCCTTCGATCATTCTCTGTCCTCCAAAAAACAAAAAAACATCGCCGATATAGAAATCAGCAATGTCGTCAATCCGAATTGCAGCTGGCTGCCATTTTACAGGCCCTGTAGCTTTGCGTCATATCCTTTCGAATATTTTGCCAAAATCTATATATTTCTATCATATTCCGACAAACGAAGGATGTCAATTTGTTTTCACAAAAGCGCAACGAGGTGCGCGATATTCTGTGCACCTGTTCTCTATGTAAAGGGCGGCTTGTGCCGCCCCGGGACACGCCCTTATTCATTATTCCTGAGAGACCTCAACCTCTTCAGAATCGTCCTCACCCAGATACTCGCTTTCATCTTCGTCATTGTCATCTTCCGGTATCTCGTACTCATCGTCGTCATCCTCGGTATAATCCGCATCCGGATCAGGTCTCTGTTCAGAGGCCTTTTTCTTTTTCGTCTGCATCATGAAGTAACCGCCTCCGCAGGCAATCAGGACGGTGATCACACCAACGATAGGCAGCATGTTCACAGGCTTCTTTTCCGTCACCTGAGGCTCCTGGTTCTCAGACTCTGCATCTTCATCGGGTGCAGGTGGAGTGACCTCTGGTTCCTCTTCCTCGGCATTGGCGGCATCCTGTGCCGTCTGGAACGCCTTTACCTGCTCCTCATCCATGAGTGCAAAGAGATCCGCTTCGTCCACCAAGTTCAGGAGATGTACGTTCTCTTCGCCCTTGTCGTTGCGGTCGATGATCAGATAGAAATAGTTTCCGGATTTAGTCACCATGGTAATAAACTGCTGACCGGCCCCGGTGGAGGGACCGATATCATCAACCAGTGTCAGGTTACCGTCAGGGGTAAGGGGAAGAGAAGTGTCTGTTTGATTCATGCTGCTCATCATGAGATAAAGCAGCATTGCCAGGAACTCTTCATCAATGGTTCCGCTTTCTTCTTCCTTTTTCAGCATGTCCACATAGTCCTTGTACACATAGCCGGTTCTCTCGGGGATCACAACCTGATACCAGTCGCCATCCTCGCTGATCACCTGGACCTTTTCGCCGGGAAGCAAATGGCCGATGATCTCATATTCCATGCCGGAACCGGAGCGAAGATTCAGATAACTTCTGACCTTGTTGTTGACCGTCGCGTCGGTTCCATCCGTTTCCATGTCTTCGGTGGACCATTCCCAGTCCCCGAAGGAGAAGGTGTAATTGCCGTCCTCATCAACGCTCACATCGTAAGGGAGCTTTTCCTCCTCCGTTTCCTCTGTGCCAGCCACATCAGGGGTGGTAGTCGCATTTTCTGAAATTACCTCGGGCTGCTTTTCTGTGCTGTCGCTGTCTGCCGCAGCTGCAAAGCAGGTCGTGGAAAGGGTTCCCATCATCAGGATACCTGCCATGAGTCCTACCATCATTCTCTTAATAATCATTTTCTCTGTCCTCCTCGTTACTGATTTCAGGCACATCGACCTGTTCCGGATAAACACCGACAGCTCCTTTGGCTGCCAGTTCGATGATCTGGGCAAGCTGCTCCGGAGTCAGATTGGCAGCGTGAACCATGGAATGAATCACACTGTTTTCCTCCTCGCGATAGCGGTTCTCCAGATCCTTCACGCGCTGATTCCATTCGGCCTGCTTTATGCGGGCACGCTTCAGGTCAGCGCCGATCTTTTCAAGCTTTGTCAATTGCGTTCCTCCTTTAATCAGGAATTCGTCCATAGCAGTAGAAGTGCTGCTGCCAGTAGGACGTGTTGATAGATGCATAGGAAATCGGGTTTCCGCAGTGGATCATCATGCCGTTGCCGACATAGATACCGACATGACTGGCTCCCGATGTGTTGTAGGTTCCCTGGAAGAAAATCAGGTCACCGGGCTTTGCCTCACTGGGTCGGATAATTGAGCAGTGATTCATCAAACCGCTTGCCGTCAGTCGGCCCACGTTCCAACCATTTCCACAGTGATTGATTACCCATGAAACAAAACCGGAGCAGTCAAAGCTGGTGGAAGGGGAAGAACCTCCCCAGACATAGGGATATCCCAGGTATTTCTCCGCCTCACGGATCATGTTGGCAAATCGCTCATCCGTCAGCGCTTCACCCGGAATGTCGTATTTCAGATACTCACTGCTGGTCGTGACATAAGGATCATCCGCAAAAAGATATTCCTTATTGCCCTTGGTCTGAAGCAGGATAGCATAACGCTCCGCCTGATCCTCATTCATACCGCCGGACTCTGTGATCACATGGCCCAGGTTCTTATTGGTCAGTGTGACATTGAGGATGTAGTACTCATAAGGGACCTCAACCTCATATTCGTATTCCTCTTCCGTTACTTCGCCGGTCTCCGGATCCGTGGAAGTGGTGGCGCCTGTTCTGGTCTCTGTTCGGTATCGGATCTCAATCTCTTCCTCAAGCTTTAGCTCATACTGACGATCAAAGAGGGAACGCAAAGTGGACTGGACCTCACTTCTGGTGTAATCCTCGAATTGAACCGTCAGATAGGCTGCCAGCTGATAGGGGTCATGGCCGATCTCATCCAGATAGTAGTTGTATTCGTCATAGCCGGGATAGGTGGATTCGATGTTATTGACCTTCCGCTGCAGCTCTGCTTCCAGCGCCTTGTAGTCGTTGTTTGCACCGATGATATCTTCATCCTCTGCTGTAAACGTGGTTGCCACAATGGCTCCGGAACCTCCCGGAAGGAAAGCAGAGCAGGAAGACAGCGATGACAAAACGATCATGATCAGAACCGCCAATGCTCCAATGGCCAGAAATACCTGCGGATGCTCGGTCACATACTCAAAGGCCTTGTCCTTGAAGTCAACAAGCCTCTGCCCAAGGGTTTTTACCCCGGCAGCACCTTCCTTGGCTGCCGCACTTGCATTTGCCGCTGTTTCTTCAGCTCGTCTGGCTGCCGCATATTCTTTTTGGATCGCCTTTTTCTGCTGCCAGCGGGATACCGGGTTGGAGAATTCCTCCGGATGCTCCGCCATACGCTGCTGATAGATGGCTTCCACATTGGCGGCATCGGATTTGGTCTGCAGATATTCCGCCTTTTCATAGGACTTCAGCTTCTTACTGTAGACAGCATGATCAATGGCATGTGCACTGACCTCAGCTGCTTCTGCAGAGGTATCGACAGCCTGGACTGCCGTATTATCGTCCTGGTTATTGGCAGAAATCTGTCCGTGAATTGTTCCGGACACGGCTGCAGTCGTGGAATGAACCGCCGATCTGGTGAAACGGTTGCCCCTGCCGGTCAGTTCACCGACAGGGATCTCCTGCTTTTCAAAGGTGAGGTGCGCCTTTCGTCCGGCTGCCTTGTCCGCATCCAGCTTCAGCTTTCTCTTCTTCGGCGTTTTTGCTGCCGCCCGATCCGCTTTGTCCGCCGCCCGTTCGGCTTTGGACGCAGCCTTTTTGACCCTGGGATTTGCAAGCTCATCCTCTGTGAAATGGAGCCTGGTCGCTTTCTTCGCCATATCACACCGCCTTTGCTTCTGCCACCTCGGACAGCTTTGTGGTCATGATACGGTAGAGCTCCAGATCCGTCGGGAAATGATCCACGAAGGGCAGGATGACATTGCCGTAGAACAGGAGACCTTCGCCTTCGCCGGAGTGGGTCACATAGGAAAGCTGATGGGGAGAAATATTCAGCTGCTGCGCCAGAATCTGGCGGTCACCGGCAGCCTGGTTCAGCATATACACGAAGTCTGAGTTTTCGAAGATGTTCTCCACCTCGCGGCTGGAAAGTAGATCCTTTACGTTCTGCGTGATACCGGTGGGAATGCCGCCCCATTTACGGAAGCGCTTCCAGATCTCAACGGAGTAGGAAGCGGTCTGCTCCTCCTTCAGAAGAAGATGGAACTCGTCCATATAGTAGCGGGTCGTCTTACCGGCAGAACGGTTGGCCGTGACGCGGCCCCAGACCTGATCCTGAACAATCAGCATACCCAGCTTTTTCAGCTGCTTCCCCAGTTCCTTAATGTCATAGCAGACGAAACGGTTCCGGATATCGACGTTGGTTCTGTGGTTGAAAAGGTTCAGGGAGCCCTTAACATAGATTTCGAGCGCCGTTGCCACACGATGGGCTTCCTTTTCCTCCTGCTGTAAGAGCGCATTGTAAAGGTCCTCCAGAAGCGGCATGTTTTCCGGTTTAGGATCCTCGAAGTAGTGCTGATAGATCTGGTGCACACAACGGTCAATTACCGTCTTTTCGATGGGCTGCAGACCATCCTTACCCCCAACGATCAGCTCACAGAGGGAAAGAATGAAGTCCGCCTTCAGTGCCAGCGGATTGTCATCCTCGGAGTAGGACTCATTGATATCCATGGGGTTGATATAGTGGGTGCTGGTCGGACTGATCTTGATGACTTGGCCCTCCAGACAGTTGACCAGTGCCGTGTACTCGGCTTCAGGATCGCAGATGATGATATCATCGTCGGTAACCAGGAAGGCATTGGTGATCTCTCGCTTTGCCGAAAAGGATTTACCGGAACCGGGCGTACCGAGGATCAGACCATTCGGATTCTTCAGCTTCTTCCGATCCACCATGATCAGGTTGTTGGAAAGGGCATTCAGGCCGTAATATAAGGCATCATCGCCATTCTGGAACAGTTCCTGTGTGGTAAAAGGAATGAAGATCGCCGTGGAGCTGGTGGTCAGAGCACGCTGGATCTCAATCAGGTTATTGGCAAGAGGGAGACTGCTCATGAGCCCCTGCTCCTGCTGAAAATCCAGTCTTCGAAGGTTGCAGTTGTGCTTCTGAGCAATGGAGGATGCCTGAAACACGTTGTTCTCAAGCTCCTGCTGGGTCTTGCCGGTATTCATGATCAGGAAAGTGATCAGAAACATACGCTCATTCTGGGACTGCAGCTCCTTCAGAAGGGCCTTTGCATCCTTACCGTAGGTGGCCAGGTCGGAAGGGATAATGTCCATGTCATAACCGGAACGGACTGCCTTTTTCTGCTCCTCAATCTTGCTGCGGTCAAGCTCGGTAATGGTGTGCTTGATCTGCTTGATGGCAGTGGTCTGGTCTACCGACTGGATGTGCATGGTGACGATCTCGCTGGACTCCATATCCAGAAAATCCTTCAGAAGCTGGTCGGAAAGATCCGATGCTGTGATCTGCAGATAACTCATGGCTCCGTACAGGCTGCCCATGGTAAAGGTCTTTCCGCCCGGGAAGGAAAAGGATGTGGGAGCAATGAAGTCCTTCACGGATAGTCCGGAGCCTGCCAGCCAGCTCCAGTCGAAGTAAAAACGGTCAGTATCGCCCATGTGAAACATGGCATGCATCAGCTGCAGACGTTCCTTCCCATTGAGCACCCTGGCGGATACGCCGAGGCGCTTGAAGTTATTCATCAGGTTGGTCTGCACATGCTCTAGGCGGGGCTTTGCCTCGCGCATGGACTCGGCTTCAATGCCGAAGGTGATATATTTGGTCTTTGTCAGACCGTTATTGCCCTGAGCCAGCTGCATCTTCAGCATCTGACTGTACTCGCTGCGGACATTGTTGAAGTTGTCATTGCGGTACGGAATGCGAATGTTCTTCTCAAAGACTTCGGCATCCGTCGCCATATTCATGAAAGACAGCTCGAAGTGGATGGAGCTGTCGAAAAAATTCAGGAAGGAGCACCACTCTTCAAAGATCGCGGTCTTGTCCTCCTGCTGAGCCAGCTGATAGTTGATGTCCTGATACTGGATGGTCTTGGTATAATACTTGTCGCTGACGCGGCAGATGCCATCCGGGAACATACGCTGGAACGGGATCGACTGCTGCGCGGTGCGGGGAATGCCGTCATCACGCCTTGCGCGGTCGATGATCTCCTGAACCTGCCTTGCCTGAGCCTTAGTCAGATTCTTCGGCATGTTCAGGTTTCTTTTTTCTGTTTTTCGGAACAGATTTTTCACCGTAAACAATGTGATTTACCTCCATTTCTGCCTGTGCCTGACGGATCAGGACGGCATAATAGTTGTTCGTCTGATAGGGACGGACCTTCGGCCTTACAAACTTGGCCTGAATTAACTGCTTTGCGATCTTTTCCAGCGGCTGGCCGTCCCGTTCATACATTCCGAGAAAGAAGAACGGCAGCATGATGATGATCATACAGATGGATGCCATGCTGGTATTGCCGCCCGCCTTGAGCAAAAAGAAAGACGGAACACCGATAAGTGCACCCGCCCCAAAGCAGAGAAGCTGACGTTTTGTCAGGTTGAATAGGATTTTTGATTTGACCCTCGTAAGATCGCGAGGGACAGGAATATAAGCTGCCACTATTTACTGAACCTCCTTCCTTAGTGTGCCGAGAAGACGCTTTTTGCAAGAGCACCGGTCTTGAATAATGTGAAGCACAGCAGCACCGTGTATCCGAGGATGCCCCAGATGGATCCGATAATGTCATCCGAGACGGAGACGCTCTGGATCAGCACGGCATAGATGCCGACACAGATCATGATCAGAAAGCCCTGGAAGCCAAGTGCAAACAGAGATCTGAGATAGTTCTGTCCCACCATGCTCTGTTCCCGGTTTCCAAAGGTCGAGAACGGGATCGGTGCCATACTGGTCATCAGGTAGATTTCGATCATTCGTCCATAGACGATGACGAAAATCACAACACTGAGTGCCTTGATGGTAAACTGAACGACCATGCACTGCAGGAACAGTGCAAACAGCGGTCCGATTTCCATGGCCTCCAGCGTATCCTGCATGGTCTCTAAGGCTGCAGCATCCACCGCCGTATTCCCGGCAATGAGCCCGCCTGCATTATTGATCACATGCTGCGTCACATCAAAGACCGCCATCACAATATTGAAGGTATTGGTGATGAGTGTCACGGCTACAAAGGTCTTGAAGACCCATTTGAAGAAGATCCAGGTTTCAAAGTTGGCAAGGTTATTGTGGTCAATGATCATCTGAATCAGCTCGTAGCAGGCAATGAAGGTCAATATCAAGCCTGCGACCGGGATAATCACTGATTCGGAAACATTCCGGATCATGGCGAAGACGCCCGGCGAGAAGTTCGCCGGAGTCGTCCCCACCTGCGTCGCAATATCGCCAACCTGAGTGTTTACCGAATCAAACAGTCCCGTCAGCTGGTTCATGATTCCGGAAACAAGCAGTTCCTTCAGCCATTCACCAATCTGATCGAGTACGCTGTCCAACGATTAACACTCCTTTCTTAGCCGAAGAGTCCGGAGAGCAGGGGAACCAGAGTGATACCGATGAGGGCCACGCCGCCACCGGCCATCAGCTGCTTCATACCCTGAGACTTTGCACCGGGGTTATCGTTGCCGTAGCCCTCCAGAAGGTTGATCGCGCCCCAGATACCAAGACCTGCACCGAGAGCTACAACGAGAGTCTGCAGTACACCGACTGCACTATTGAAAAATGCCATAGTAATTTCCTCCTTGCCCGGATCCCGAATATAGTTTGATGGACCTGCGGGCTGATCATATGGTTGATAAACAACAATGCCCCTCTGCCCGCATGTGCACCTGCGGGCAGAAGGGCATAAAAATAGCCAGGTAGCTGATCAAGTCAGTTCCTGGCTATGTATTATTGTCTAGTTAAAATGAACCATGAGCCATATTGGTCATGTGTTTCAAAACAGAACCCCTGTTTCTCTAAAATGTGTTGGGACTCGTCGTTGTTGCTTATCAGAGCATATAAATAAGGCACTTTCGTATTTGTAAAAATCCAATTTACAAAGAACGCTAATGCTTCTTGCATATAGCCTTTTCTTCTGAAATCAATTTCTGTGCCGTAGGAAATCTCAAATTCACGCCGCTTATTTTCAAAATGGATGTGGCATATATTTTCAGTACCATTTTTCTCATAAAACATGAATCCATATTCCATTCCACTTCGTGGTTGAAGATTCAGCAGATTGATTAAACTTATTTCTCCGTTGTTTGCTGGTTCTGGTGGCACAGGAATTCCGTTTTTCAATTCAATATCTGATTTACAGACCATTCTAGCCGTATATTCTTCAATCATTGTGTAATTTCTCCCCGATACTTTAATCCTGATATTGCTGGATTTGATTATAAACATTGTGTACTGCTTCCAAATACAGCACGCAAGAGCGCTTGTTTGGATCGTTGTTGCGATTCTTTAACTTCAAGTACTCTTCACGAATCCAATTCCAGCCTTGCTCGTCGTTATATTCAAAGATCTCCTCAAGCTTCCAGCCTACATTTCTTGATTGACTTCTTTTCTCAAAAGTATAATGGCCATCATCCCAGTGTTTCAAATAATAGTACCCTTCAGATTCATCGTCTCCATAATAGATAATGGCAAAATCTCCCCCGTAAATCACCTTGCTATGATCTTTGTCTATATGCTTCAGCTGGATTACAGATGTTCTATGCTTTGGAAAAGAATAGGATGTTCCACGACATGCTTTTTGAAATGCCTGCATGAATTGATCTGCTATAACCTTTGGCTTATAGCTCCAACCTTCTTTAAGTGGAGGAAGAATAATATTGTAATCCAAGTCGAAGCCTTTGTTACCACCCTTTATGCGAGTCACAAGATGACGGTCACCACTTCCAATCAATCGATAGCGGACACCAGGCAAATCGTATTCTCTTTGCATAATAGAAACAACTCTATCAAGGATTGTTTTCTGCTCGTGTTTTACAGGGTAATATTCTTTTTTGTGAACATATTCAAATTCAGCCATATGACTTTCCCTTTCTTTCCCCGAGCCTCCCATTTAGATTTATTCTAAATCATTACATCATAAAACTCAAACATAAAAAAGTCAATCAAAGAATATGCCAATTTATAAAAACTTATATGTAACGGGCAGCTTGCGCCGCCCGGCCGGATCACTGCTCCGGCAAGCAGTCAGACTCTATTCGGATTAACCGAAGAGACCGGAAAGCAGAGGTACCAGAGTGATACCGATGAGGGCAACGCCGCCGCCAGCCATAAGCTGCTTCATACCCTGAGACTTTGCACCAGGGTTATCGTTACCGTAACCTTCCAGAAGGTTGATCGCACCCCAGATACCAAGACCTGCACCGAGTGCTACTACGAGAGTCTGCAGAACAGTGACTGCGCTGTTGAAAAATGCCATAATAAAATCCTCCTTGCCGCTTTGGGCTGAAATAATGATAGTTGCTGCCATTATGTTCGCCGTGTCCTTTTTGGCCTGATTTGTTTTTTCGCTAACCGCGTCGGTTTGCCACAGAACGCAGAACCTCATCAGGGCAAAATAAAAGCCTTCTGTTTTCTCACAGAAGACTTACAAACGATAGTGATTAAAATTTGATCTCGACCTTCCGGCTGTCATAGTAGCCTAAGATATCGAGGATCTCTTCCAGGTATTTCTTACTCCTGGCATATTTGTCTCCGGTATCCAACCGGATCCAGATGGTTGCTGTACCCGGGCTGGCATCAATGCTGATGATGTGATCTGCATTAATATACTCCTCACCGGTGTATACGAATGTCGCCATTTTGCCTCCTACCTGGTCGCTTCCTGCTTCTTAGAAGCCTTACCGGAAGGGCTGGCTGCCGCTGTTTCTTCCTTCCGGTCAGACAAGTCCGAGAGGACAGAGCCTCTGGATTTATCTTTATAGGACTCCATCAGGGCCTTCAGTTCCGTGTTGGTCACTTCTCTGGTCTCACGACCCCAGATGGATCTTCCGGTTTCATCCATGCCGGTCTTCACCGAACGGGAAAGTCGGGTCGTTCCCTCCTCGGGGAGCTTCATCCAGACACCTTTTCCGAACTGATTATCGTGAATCATCTTTGGGGAAATCACAAAGGATTCCCAGGGGCGGGTATCTGATTTATCCGGATTTGGAATACTGACTTCCACCAGCTCCTTACCGCTTTTCGAAGTAAAGGGCTCACCCACGAGCCCCTTACCGAATTTGATCGTTACCTCGGCCAGCGGCTGACCAAAGGTTTCGCCACGCGCCATGGCTTCCTCCGCTTCTCTTACGAAGTCGGGAACATCCATCGGCAACGGATTTCTTTCATCTGCCATTGCGGCTTACCTCCTTATTTTTCTGCTTCTATAACAAAAAACTCATCCTTCGGATGAAGCTTTGCCCTGGTACTCAGGTACTTCTCAATGTCGAAGGTGAGTTTCTTATCATAATCGGCTGTGTATTTGTAGTTCGGGTGCTGTGTCAGATCGTACTTATCCGACAGGAAGGGACGGACGCCTCTCAGCTGAAGGACACATTTGCTGCCGTCCATAACAGCCAGTTCATCACGACTCATGAGCTCCTTGCCCAGTTTCTGGTAGTTGGTTCCGTAGCTTGGACTATTGCCTCGTGTATCCGAGGTATTGAAGGTATCGATCGTTTCCTTGCCGAGGGCTTCGGAGAGTTCTTTCAGAGTGGTAGGTTCAGAGCCGCCCAGGAAGACCTGGCTGTCCATGTTGCCGATGATGGTATCGGCATTGTCCTTGTAAATAGCCTTCAGCTGAGACCGGGCCTGCAGCACCAGACAGGCACTGATCTCACGGGAACGGATGGTGGCGACCAGCTTTTCCAGGTTTGGGATCTGGCCGATGTTTGCCGCCTCATCGATCAGGCACCGCACATGGACCGGGAGTCTGCCGCCATAGACATCATCCGCTTTTTCACACAGCAGGTTGAACAGCTGTGTGTAGATCATACTGATCAGGAAATTGAAGCTGCCGTCCGTATCCGACATCATCAGGAACAGGGCAGTTTTTTCATCTCCCAGAGTATCCAGCTCCAGCTCGTCATACATGGTAATCTCACGAACCTCCTGAATGTCAAAGGGAGCGAGACGGGCACCGGCAGACACCAGAATACTTTTCAGGGTCTTGCCAGAGACGAAAAGTCAAGGACTTTTTCATCAAATTCAAAAAGAAGTCACATTTTGCGGACTTCCTCACGGAGCATACGCTTGATTTTGTCCTCCATCGTCTCCTTGGCGGTCTCGCTGAAATGGACACGGACGATATAGGTGGTCTTGCCAATCTGCTTTCTGACAGTCGGACAAGGGGCGGTGTTGGTTGCGGTATTGTTCATTCAAAATCCTCCTGTAAATGAAAAATGCCCGGTAACTGTTCATCATCGGGCGGTGTCGGTATGATGGAACAAGGCAAGGCGGCAACATTAAGGTATCTATAAAAACCTTGCCGTCTTTGCCACGCTTGCCGTGTTCCTGTTGTCAGTTTCGAAGATAGCAGACCCATGCTGTGCCGTCTTTCTCGGTCACAAGTCTGTCCCCGATACGGCTCTTTGCCGTTCTCATGGTGCGTGAAGAAATTCCACGCTCATTGACTGCCTTTTCCAACTCTGCGCTCGGCATACGCTTTCCGTCCGCAAGCAGTTCCAGAATGAGCATTTGCGCCTGTGCGGTCTTGCTCTCGGTCTTGGCGGTGTCTGTCCCGGCAAGAAGCTCGTCAGCGGTAATGTCATAAGCCCCTATCCACTCAAAACCTTTCTCATCTCCCAGAGAAAAGGCAAGGGACTGTCCGGGCGGCGCAAGGGAGCTTTTCTCATGGATAAGCACCCTCGTTGTGGGGCTGTCCTTCAGCTTGCCGATAAAAAGCAGACTGCGGACTGCCGCCGTAATGTCGATAGACCCCAATCCCCGGTAGGTGCTTTGCGTTCCTACGGCTTTGTTCAGGTGTCCGATCAGCACGATAGCGCACCCGGTAGCCTGTGCAATGTCTCCCAGACTGCGGAATATCGGGCGCACCTCGTTTGCTCTGTTCATGTCCACATCTGCGCCCAGAAACGCCTGTACCGGGTCAATGATAACAAGCCTTGCGTTGTTTTCCCTGATTGCCCTTGCTATGCGCTCATCGGCAAGGGTCAGCGGTGTGTCCCTATCGTCAATGACAAGCACTCTTTCAAGGTCTGCTTCCGCTTCCATCAGTCGGGGCTTGACGGTATCGCCCAGACCGTCCTCTGCGGTCTGGTAGATGATGTTGAAAGGCTCAAGGGTCTCCATACCGGGTAAAGGCTTTCGGTTGGTGCAAGCCGCCGCAAGACGCATGGCAAAGTAGGTCTTGCCCTCGCCGGGGTTGCCCTGTATGATGGTCAGCTTTCCAAAGGGGATATACGGAAACCATAGCCAATCCACGCTCGTCAGCTCCACATCTGCCATGCGGAGCATGGGGACAGGCTGGGCGGTGGGCAGCTCTCGCAGCGTGATTGTCTCGGCTATGAATTTGCGGCTGGGAATGTCCCCTTGCTGACGGAGAACATCGTTCCAGTCTTTCCTTGCCGGGACAAGGCGAATGACGGCGATCTCGCCGGGAATGGACTGTGCCAGTCGGGTACAGGCTTCGCTTCCTGCGGTGTCGCTGTCAAGGCAGAGGAACACTTTTCGGGTGTCCTTGCGTTCAGAAAGGAAACGGTCAAGTGCTTTGCCAGAAACGCCGCCCAGGGCAAGATAGCTCCTTGTCTGCCAGTCTTGCGGATATAGGCAGATAAAGGATAAAAGGTCTATCGGTGCTTCAAAGACAAAGAGCTGGTTGCCGTTTCCCTCATAGCGGAACGGATAGGATTTGTCAGACCCGGCAATGTCCTGTCTGAATGGGTCTGCCGTTCCTCGCACATGGGCGTATCTCGGCGTACCGCTTCGGTCTCTGCCGACAAACACAACATTGTGCCGCTTTGCGTCCTCGTAAATATCCCCGGAAAGAAGAAAAGTCTCAACAAGCGTTTTGTTGAGACCTCGGCTTTCTGTGAGATATTGGATTGCTCTGTCGGCTGTTCTGTTGTGCAAGGGCAAGTGAAACGCTGTGGGCGGTGCTGTGCTGGCTTCGCTCTGCCCCTCGCCGCTTTCGCCGGTCAGGAGTTGGACGGCTTCGGGAAAGGACTTGCCGTAAAACTCCATGACAAAATCAATGGGATAGCCGCCCTTGCTCTGGCTGTGGCGAAACCATTTGTTTCCCCGGACGGTCAGGCTGTCATGTTCTTTCCAACGGTATTCCCGTCCGCTTTTGATAAGCGTCTCTCCCTGTGTACGGAGAAAATCTTCCAGCCTGACGGCGTTTGCCCGGTCAATCTGTGCTTGGGTGTACTGCATGGGCGTCCTCCTTACTTCTTGAAAACAGCGCATCGTCTGCAAACGCCATGCTCACGCTCGTCCAGCGTGTAGGGGCAGTTCGCACATTCCTTGCCGTACTGCCTTGTGATAACAGGCAGATATCCCAACTCCTGCAACATATCAATCTGGCGGTCGGTGAGGGTAGCTTCAAAGGCAAGGCATTTCCGGGCGTGTTCGTCCAGCTCAATTAGGTCGGAAAGCGGTCTGCCATCGCTCAAAGGTTCTCCGCTCAAAAGGCGTTTTGCCGTTCTGCGGATGGGATTGTATTCGTTCTTCCAGTCGTATTTTTTCATCGGGATATATCCTCCTTTTTCTGTCGTGTTTGGGGTCGATTTTGGTGCATTTGTTCCTCTGTACGCTCGTTAAATCGGTCGGCAGTATCTACACATGACTTGACCTTCCAAAGACGGTGTAAATCGTCTCTGACGGTCTTAAACTCGCCATAGGTGGTGTTGTGCGCCTGTTCCAGCTCGTCATACTCTTCGGTCAGCTTTTTCATATCCACCTTGCCGTCCGGGAACTCTCCGGTCAGCTTGCGTCTGGCGGCGTAGAACTGTTTCAGTTCCGTTTCATGCTCTGCCTTGTACTTGGCTCTGGGCTTCTCAAACTTGATTTTCTGCAAGCCGTCATAGACAGGCTTCAAGCTCTGGAAAGCAGCAGAGCTGTCATAGAGTTGCTTAATTGCTTTCATTCGAGCGGTCTGTTCGTCCAGCGTTTTCTTCAAGCTCTCTGTGGCAGCACTGTGTTCGCTGACACGGCGTTCCAAATCCTCAAGGGAGTAAATGCCGTTTGCCCGGAGATAATTGAAAGTCTCGTTCATCTCCTTTAGATTGCTGACCTTGCCTTTCTGCGAATATGCCCCGGCTCTGCGCTGGGTGTAATAGGCACTCAGCAGCGAAACAAGGTCGGGTGCCTGCGGCTTGGCAAGCTCCGCTTTTGCTTCGGCAATCCAATCAAACAGGAGAGTGATTTTCTTCTTGATGTCACGGATAACGGCATTGGTGGCTTTGATCCAGCGGTTGAACTCGCCTTTCTCGGTGCGTATGCCTTTCTTCTCCATTGCCCGAACGGTTGCGCCCTCGTGGACGGTGGGAAGAAGCTCCACGCCCTGACGCTCATAGCTCCGGTGGTCGATACGAACATCAATACCTTTTTCCGCAAACTTGGCATTGCATAGCTCCGCCCATGCTTCACGCCAATGTTCCAGCGTTTCGGGACTGCCCCAGTCGGTAGTGGGAACGGCGTTGAACACAAACTTTCCGTCTGCGTCTCGGATGCGGTTGCCGTCCTCGTCCAGCTCATACACCCGGCGTTGCTTTAGTCCCCATTTGCCGTTCTGCTCGATGGGGCGGATAGGGCAAAGCACATGAAAATGCGGGTTTGGTATGCCGCCGTCCTCCCGGTCTGGCTGGTGTACGGCGAAGTCAACCACCATGCCACGGCTCACAAAGTTCTCCAACAAAAATTGCCTTGCAAGAGCGATGTTTTCCTCAAGGGAAAATTCATTCTGCAAGGCAATGTCAAAACTGTATGCAAGCTGGGCGTTCTTTCCACGCTCGGCTTTTTCCACGGCGTTCCATAGCGTCTGGCGGTCTGCGTATTCGGGCGGTGCATGGGACGGCAGGAGAATGTCGGAGCAGATCACGCCGCCCTTGCGGGTGTAGTCGCTGTACTCGCCGTAATACTCGCTATACAATCGCTCCCCGGCACGGTAGGCGGCAGAAGCGATAGCGGATTGTCCTGCGCTTCGCTTAGTCTGCGTGACGCTCAGATGAAATAGTGCCATCGGCTTTCCACTCCTTTTCTCTGTTTACTTGGCTGATGTGGGTAATCGCCATGTGACGGACGGCTCGCTGGACTTCGGACAGGGAAAAGATGTGTTCCATCAGCTCTGTCATTTCGGTGCGTGTGAGATCTTTGACCTCCGGGGCAAGGCTCTCAATCGTGCCGCCCAGATTGCAAAGGCGGTGGGTGCGCTTGGTGCGTTCGCCTTTCTCCAGATACTTCTTTCGGTTCTCCAGACGCTCCAGCTTGTGCTGTTCCTGTGCAAGCTGCGTCTCGGCTCGTTCCTTGTCGGCTCGGAGCTGTTCAAGGGTTTTCGGTTTTGTCATTGTTATTGACCTCCTTTTTTGATTTTTGGGATAAAAAAGACCGTCAACTTTTCGCACATTGCGACCAGTCAACGGTCAGTTTTTCGGTATTCGTTATGTTCTAAAATCAGTTCTTTGAAAGATGGCGTTTTTCAATCTCTAATGTTATGAGGGTAGCAGTCATTAGATAGAGGACGGCTATGACACATTCCAAAGCAAGCGAATTGATAGGGCGAGGATAAAAATGTACTAACGCCATTGCCAACAGTCTAATCGGGAAATATGTGCCTAACCATGCAGAGACTTTATAAAACCGCTTGCGGAATTGTATTGTTCTCTCATTCTGCTCATTTGCCTTTTTTTGATATGCGTATTCAAAGCCTCCAACCATAGCAATAAAAGGAATAAAACTCAGGACACCAAAGAAAATGTTTTGCAGGATAACAACAGACATGAATTGAATTATCAACACCATCACTTCAAGAGTGAGCAAAAAAATCATGATCTGGTGGACGCCGTCCGTTTTGACTTCCTTAACTTTCGGCAGGTCATTGTCGCTTTGGTATTCATCATTTAGCAAGTAGTCTGTTGTAACCTGAAACAGCCTACTGAGTTGAAGAATGTTTGTTGCATCTGGCATAGCCGTTCCCATTTCCCAACGGGAAATGGCTTGCCTTGATACGCCCAGCTTATCAGCTAACTCTTCCTGTGACATTCCATTGGACTTTCTCAACCTAACAATCTTATCTGATAATTTCATAATGAAATCCTCCTTTGATTTGGTGATTTCATTATAGCAATGAACGCTTTCAGCCACCACCACTTCAAGTTTACATTTCCGCAACATAACTTTACGCTGTGTTTTTACTTGCTGGCGGCGAACAGCATTTTATGCTGTTTGCGGACGGCAAGTCCACAAGGGATAGCCGCATAAGCGGCGCAAGGGGGTGTAGCCACCTTGACGGAACGAAGTGACGAAACATGCTCGGTCGAGCAGTTTTCTTCTGCTGACCGGGAATGAAGCTCCGCAGGACGCACTACTCTCGACAGAGAGTATAGAAGTGCGCCCTTTAGTTCCTAAAGGGATTTTATCAGTTCGCCAAATTGGAATTTACAAAGCCTTTCCACCAGACACTTTAATTACTTGTCCTGTAATCATTCTTGCCTGCTCACTTGCAAGGAACAAAACAGTTTCTGCTATATCCTCTGGCTGAATTAATTTTCCCATTGGAATTAAGGGAACGACTACTTTTTCAAACTCATCATCTATCCATCCTGTTTGAGTTGGACCAGGAGAAACACAATTCACAGTTATTCCATACGGTGCTACCTCAAGGGCAATACTACGAGTAAGAGCTTCTAAAGTTGCTTTACTTGCTCCATAAGTAATTTGACCAGCAAAGATTTGGGATGCATCTGTAGAAATATTGATGATTCTTCCATAATCACTATGATGTTTAATAAATTCTCTTGTCATCAAAATACTTCCACGAACATTGACTGCAAATGTATTATCAATCACATCCTGCGTAATTGTTTCTATAGTATCACAACCCGTTTCATCATCTGTTGCCGCATTATTAAATAAAATATCAACTCGTCCATATTTTTCAAGAACTGTACAATAGATTTCTTTTATAGCGTCTTCATTAGAAATATCACTTTCTAAAATAATGTAATCTGCACCCATTTCTTTGAGTTTAGATTCTACAGCGTCTGCATTTCCTGCATTTGCTCCATAATATCTATCTACGCCATTTCTATCCATTTTTGATGCATCAAATGGCCTATCTACCTTCTTATATACTAAAACCACTTTCGCACCTTCGCGAGCAAAGGCAATGGCTGTTGTTGCTCCAATCCCCCATGGATTATTTGCTCCTGTAATTATAGCCACCCTATCTTTTAATCCGTAATCAATCATTTATAACACCTCGTCAAATTCCGATTTGTTGCTCACTTTTCGTATTCAAATTATACCATAAAACTTGTGAACAGTTCTACCGCAACTTTGGACTATATGAGAAAAGTCCGAACAGTTTTCTGCCCGGACTTCCTCGCTCAATCATAAATCAATTCCGCTTTCACAATCTCCTCTGCCTGTGCCTTGCAAGCGTTCATCTGCCGCACCCATTCCATTTGATTATCGGCTTTCAGTTGCTCGGTCACGCCGTACTGCTTTGCCAGCTTCGGCACGATCAGCTCCATGCGTTTTCGTGCCGCTTCTTCAATCTCGGCGCAATGTTCAAAGAGCTTGTCGGATAGTACCAGTTCATTGAACAGTATCGGACGGTGCATTTTCAGATACGCCTTGCGAAGTCTGCCGTAGTGTCCGAGGGGCTTGGTCTTGCGGATAACGATGTTCGGGATAAGATAATCTCCGTTCTGTGCGTAAGTGATATTCATGCTGTTTGTACTCCTTTCATCGGCTCTCTCTGCGGTAAACTGCTGACAGGGACGAACACGCCCTTTGCAATGTCCTCCGCACGAATGGCGGCTTTCTTAGCTTCAATTTCTGCCTTTTTCCGCTTCTTGATTTTGTCCTCGTATCGCTTCTGCGCTCCGCTGGCTTTCCGCTTCAAGTAGTTCTGATGAAGCCTGTCCTTGCGTTCCTCACGCTTGCGGATTTCCTCTAATTCCTCTGGGGTAAGCTCCACTTCTCCAAACGCCGGAGGAACGAATCGCCCGACAAAATTGAAGTAAATCTCGACCTCCTGTGTGGTCTGTATACTGCCCTTGCGGTCACGCTCATGCACAAGGATTTTCTCGATAAACTCGTTGAGCATGGCAATGGTCAGCTTGTCGAAGTTCTCATATTTGTCAATCAGAGCGATAAAACGGTCAGCGTCCTTTTCGTGCTTCTCATAGCTCTTGACAGCCTTTTCCAGAACAGAGATTTCAGCGGTAAGCTCGGACTGTTCCTTTTCGTATTGAGCGTCCAGAGTGGCGTATCTGCTGTCGGACAGCTTGCCTAAAATGTTGTCCTCATAGATTTTGCAGAGCAGGACTTCCAGCTCGGAAACTCTCTGCTTTGCTGTGGCAAGGCGTGTGCGCTGTTTTCTGACCTCTGCCGTCTGCTGGCTGGACTGCGCTTCCTGCACCACACGGACAAACTCGGCTCGGTCATGCTTGGCATACTCGGCAATAGCTTTGAGCATTTCGGAAACAAGGGACAGTACCACATCTTCATTGATACGGTGCTGTGTCGTGCAGAGCTTTCCAACTGGGACTTTGCTGTATTGGGAACAGGTATATTGAGAAATACGCTTGCCGTTGTTGGTACGGTGGACATACATCTTGCCGCCGCAATCGGCACAATAAAGCAAGCCTGTGAGGGGAGCTGCTTCGCCCCAGCCGTCCGGGTAGCGTCTGACATTCCCACGGATTTTCTGCACAAGGTCAAAGGTCTGCTGGTCAATGATAGCTTCATGGGTATTCTCGAAAATCGTCCATTCGTCCTCCGGGACATAATGGCTTTTCTTGTCCTTGAAGTGCTTTCGAGTCTTGAAGTTGATGGTGTGTCCCAGATATTCACGCTTTTCAAGAATGTTGCAGATGGTGGAAGAACCCCAGCCGTACACATCTTTGAAAGTCTTGTTTTTATTCACACCCTCGCCGTGCTGGGCAAGGTAAGCGGACGGAATGAGGATTTTTTCTTCTTTCAGCTTGCTGGCGATCTGATACGGACCGTAGCCCTCAATCGTCATGGCAAAGATGCGCTTGACCACATCAGCGGCTTCGGGGTCAACCAACCATTGGTCTCTGGCTTCGTTCCAGAGATAGCCGTAAATGACCGTGCCTGTGAGGTGCTTGCCGGACTTGCCTTTGGACTGGAAAGTGGAACGGATTTTACGGCTGGTGTCTCTGGCGTAATACTCGTTCATAATGTTGCGGAAAGGGGTAAAATCATCGTCACCTCTGGCACTGTCCACGCCGTCATTGATGGCGATAAGGCGAACGCCACGCTGACGCAGGATTTCCATAATCTGACCTACTTTCAGATAGTCACGACCCATGCGGCTCATGTCCTTGATACACAGATACTCCACATTCCCGGCTTCCACTTCTTTCATCATTGCCAAAAATCCGGGACGGTCAAAGCAGGTGCCGCTAATGCCATCGTCCGTGAAATGGACAATGTTTGTAAAGCCCTGCCGTGCGGCGAACTCCTCCAACATTGCCTTTTGATTGGATATGGAGTTGCTCTCACGCTGTTGGTCATCATCTTTGCCAAAGTCATCACGGCTCAGTCGTTCGTACAGAGCTGTGATTTTCTCGTTTTTTCTCATAACTTGCGCTCCTTTCTTCGGTTTTAGGTTATGTGTTCTAAGAGACTTCCCAACCGCTTGATTAAGAAGTCTTTTAGAGCATACAACACCCGCAGCCAGCTTGAACTTGGCATATTGCCGGACTGCGAAATGATCCGGCTTTTTCTTTTTCAGGTCTTCAAACATCAGATCCACCGGATTCTGGAAATCCTCATCATCCTCACGGACCTCCATGGCATTGATGAATTCGATGAGCGTGGCAAAGTTCTGTTCCTCCTTCGGTGCCTCATAATGGATGTAGCCGATGAGAGCACAGTAAAGAAGGGTCTCGGCCTTGTCCCAGAACGGATCGCCGCCCTTACCATCACCCTTGGTATTCGCCATAAGTGTGGTCGTCAGCTTCAGGATATCCTTTTCGCTGTGGATATAGGCGAAAGGATTATAGTGCATGGACTTGTGAAAATTGATTGTGTTGAAGATTTTGATCCGGTAATTCGCATGGACAAATGCATTTCCAACCTCGAGCAGGGTCGTGCCCTTCGGATCTGTCAGAACATAGGAAGAATGAAGCTGCAACAGGTTTGGCTTAATCCAGAACCGGGTTTTACCGGAACCGGAGCCGCCGACAATCAGAACATTCTTATTTCTGGCGTTGGCAGGATTCTTTGGGCGGTTGCTCATCATCAGTCGTTCTGTCTTTGTGAGGATCACATTGTTCTCAAAGACCGGATCGATGAAAGGCTCGATGTCCTTCGGGCCACCCCATCGGGCAGAACCATACTCAAGGTTATGCTTAAAATTTTTGGCATTCTTTCCCCGGATGTAGACGGCAGCCCTCAGACCTGCCCCGCAGATCAGGCCCACCATCAAGTCAATGGGATGAAAGCTCGGAAGGGGATTTCCGAAAGCAATGCCCATCGTTGTAAAGAATGACAGCAGCTTTTCAGAAGCATTCGCGCCCTCCGCTATTCGCCAGGCTTCTCCCAGATTGGTACAGACCAGACTAATCAGGATATAAGGGAGGGCCCGGATCAGAAGCTTTTTCAGCTTAACGGTATCCAGGCTCATCGTGACTGCTCCCTCTGCTTGTCCCTGCTTACCACCTTCGCAGGGATATCTCTCACCGCATCGATCAGCTTATGCAGCGTTTTCAGAACGCTCGGACGATTGTTCTTTGCCAGTATCTCTGCAGAGTAGTCATTGAATGCCGCCGTCATGGCATCCGCATCTCTGGCCTTAAAGAACACCAGGTACTTCGGTGGAAGTACGGATTTATCCTTGGTGATTGCATAATCAACACCGTATTTCCGGGCATACTTTTCAAAGCCCTTCAGGTCTGTTTTGGAGATGTCGATATTGGTTACGCCCTGATTCTGGCCGATCAGCTCCTGAATGGTCTGCTTGCCGGTGGGCTTTTCATTTTTCATTGCCGCTTCCTGAGATTTTCGCTTGATATAAGCGATCCCCTTCAGGCCAAGTCGGACAATACTGCGAGCCGTAAGCTTGGTCGTGCTGATGGCCAAATTCACTGTCCTGTTTTCTACTTCCTCCTGCAATGCTCACCACCTCCTTCAGTTCGTTTTTCCGGCATCATGCCTTTTTTCCGGCGGATCCCTCCACCTTCATAATGCCGTCAAGAGTTGTAGCGGCAATACGGAGCCTCTTTGCCAGACCGATATCGTCTTTGACCTGGCCATCCATCGAATCGCCGCAAACCACGAGAATGCGGGATCTTCGGAGGAGCTCCGATGCCATTTCAATCCTGTCCTTGTGCTCCTGGGGGATCTCGTCCCGTAAGAGCCCTTCATACATGAGTCTCGGACAGATAGGAGAAAACCCTGCATCATACACCTTTCGGCAATAACGCAGGGCTGTGCTTTTTGCTTCAAATTCGTTATCACTCCAGTTTGCAGTGATATACGCCAGTGGTCTAACCATGTGTACCTCCTTCTTTCAACATCATCAGTGGCCGTCATGCTCAGGCCTTTTGTGCTTCGGCTTACCGCCGATCTCTTCGGCGGCTTTTGCCGCTTCGCGTGACTGGAGGGCCTCGTCGGGAATCGGGATCGCCATGATGCTGTGCCCCATTTTCACGAAGGCCTCCGGCTGGTGGAACAACTCTTCAAACTTGCCGATCTGCTCCGGAGTGAGGGAACCGAAGCTGTCCTCCGTAAGACCGGTCACCAGGAAGGAACCGGCAATCACATCATAGACCTCATTGTTCTCATCACGAAGAGCACGGTTGAGAGGCAAACCGTTGATTTTGCCTTCCTCATTTACGATCAGGCCAACAGGATCCTCGAAGGGATAAACCACCTCAATAAAACCGCCTACCAGCTGCTGAAGATCCTCAAGGCCGGTTTTGGCTTCAATGACCTTCGGGTGCTCATTGGGTTCGACAAGAAGCATGGTAATCGTATCTGCCTCCATAAATCCGGCGGGCTCATCGGCAAGCATTGCTTCTACTCTGGCAGCCTCGCGGGCCTCAAAGGTACGGGCATTTTCAAAGATATGCGCTTCACTGTCGTAGTGGAATACATTGTCGGAGAGCCGGTCCGCAGGGGCAACCTCCGCCTCATTGATGCTTCGCACCATTTCTTCCAGATGGCTGAGCTCCATACTTCCGTCATCGGCAATGAACAGAACTTCATGGATTGAAGAAGGGAGAACGTAGAAATCGCCGCCCATCGTTTCAGCCGCCTGATCCAGAAAATCCGGATACTGAATGGTGCAGGCACCGTTCTGACCGCCCTCTACCGTAGCAACCCAGATGGGAGAAGGCTCATCCGGCAGAAACATACCGGCAGCATCGCCCATCATGTCACGCATGACGTCGTTCATGTTGCGAAGGGTCGCAGGATGGTTCTGCACAGCAGCTTCCAAAGCATCCGAATGAAGCTGATCAGCTGTAATATCATAGGTCTGAAGCATGTTGTTGGTTACGAGAATGCTGGCAGAGCCCTGTTCATTACTCTCCATCTCGAAGCGGTAAACAAGAGCCATGTCCTCCACAGCTCTGTGAGGAATCTCGGAAAGCCTTTCCTCGTTTCCGGCAATGGGAATCATCTGAAGGGTCAGCTTTTCCTTCATCTGACCGTAATCCATCAGCGCTCGGGTATCGAACTGCGGCATACTTCCGGCAATCTCTGCCACCTGCTTTTCAATGTTGTGAAGGGCAGTCTCCATAGGCATACCGTCCTCAACACGTTTGAAAGCATAGTCCAGATTCATCGTAGCAGCAACATTACTGTCTGCAGGGCTGACAGCCAGACCGGTATAGGATTCACCCTGCAGCTTCGATACAGCCTGAATGCCGATATCCAGATCGGGGAAGCGCTCACGCATCTCATCGACAACCTGAATCTTAAACTGATCAAAATCCATGTGTTAGTCCTCCTTTTTCTCTTTCGGCAGCCAGTAACCACAGATGGTCTTTCCGTCTTCACCGGTAATGGCCACGAAGTGCTCATTCAAAAAGATCATTGCAGCAAGAAAGTCCATAGCGGTAAGCTCCTCGCATTCGGTTTCATCGTCATTGACTCTGGCAATATAAACCGGAGCCGTAATGGTGATATCATCTTCACTTTCCCAGCTGTGCTCCATATAGTGAAGAAACAGATGATCGCCGATCTCAACGCAATAAAACGTCTGCTCATCATCAAAACCCGGAAACTTTGACAGGGCGTCTTCTTCCGTCATCAGCTGTACCGGTTTTCCGGGCACCGCAAAAAGGACGGTAGCGTCCATACAGGCCATATCATCCTCGTCCCAGTCGTCCGCGTCTTCGAAATTCTTAGTGTCCCAGGGATTCTTCTTTCCCTGAAGCAGGCTGGCAATTCGGGAAAGAACAATGGCACTGTCACAGAACATTTCTGCCAGTTCGTCTACAGAATCTGCAAGCGCAATCGCTGCAGCCTCTTTTTCGGAAGGCTTCTTCCGGATACCAAGAGGATTCTGCATCTGATTCATCATTTCTTTTTCAGTCATTGATTGATACTCCTTTTCGTGTTTTGGGTAAAAAGAAAGCACCATCAAAAGTTGTCCTTCTGACAGTGCTCGGGTATTGGTATAAAATTATCGTTCCTGATCGCGGGCTTTCTTTTTCTGCCACTGATCCAGAAGCTTGATAATGGTGTCCTGCATCTGCTGTGTAGTGTAGGACCTGGGGAAATACTTCCTCAGCTGTTCATTTCGGAAGGTGACCCGTTCAAGATCCCCTTTCTTCACTTCATTCATGATCTCTCTGGCGGCGTCCATGGTGAAATCGCCTTCCTGCGCCAGCTTCTTCAGGCGCTGAGCCTGGGAAAGAGAAGGGGAAGCCTGCACCTCATCCATAGCCTGCATGAAAACCGCCTGTTCCTCCGGAGCAAGATAGGATAGTTCAACCGCCGGATTGAAGGAAATCTGCTTCTGATCGACCATTTCCAGAAGTTCGGAAATGAGGTTGGTGAGACGGATGTAGCGCTGGACTTGACGCGCGCTGTCACCGACTTGTTCTCCTAATTCTTGATCTGAACGTAAATGTGTGCCAACTTGGCACGCATTTTCTTTAGATGGTCTACCAGCCTGCCTTTTCATCGCTTCCAACTTCATTTTGTACGCATAAGCCCTCTCACTGGGCAGTATGTTTTCTCTCTGAAGATTGGAATCGACCATGAGCACCGTGGCGGCATCATCATCCATCTGCCTTACCAGAACCGGAACCTCCGTAAGCCCTGCCAGCTCAGCAGCATGGGCACGGCGATGTCCGGAGATGATCTCATAATCGCCGCCTTCCAGCGGCCTGGCAATCAGAGGCGTCAGCACACCGTACTGTGCAATGCTCTCCGTTGTTCGAAGCATGGCTTCATCATCCACGACCTTGAAGGGATGATCCTTAAAGGGCACCAGCTCGCTGATGCTGATATTCTGCACTCGTTCCAGCTGACTCTCTGCACGACTTTCATCCGTTTCAAAGATATCATCGTAGCTGGTCAAGCTGATGTTTCCGCCTCTTTTCGGCATTCGCTAACACCTCCTTTGTCAGACCCTGGTAGGCTTCAGCAACCTTACCGCCCGGATCGTGTTTGAAAATGCTCACGCCCTCCGCGCTGATTTCCGCAGCACGGACGGAGCGAGGGATGTCTGCGTCATAGACCTTCAGCTTGCTGCCGTAGGTATCACGGATCAGCGTACTGATCTCCTTTGCAAAGTTGGTACGAAGGTCCACCATGGTCAGCAGAATTCCTTCGATTCGAAGCTTGGGATTGATCTGACGTTTGACCTTGTTCACCGTCTGAAGCAGCTGCTCCAGGCCCTTTGCCGACAGATAGTTTGCCTGGACAGGAATGAGAACCTGATCCGATGCGGCAAGCGCATTGACGGTCAGCATGCCCAGGGAGGGCATACAGTCCAGTAGAATATAGTCGTACTGAAATTTCAAAGCATCTAAAACCTGCCTTAAAACAGTTTCGCGGCTCATGGCGTTGACCAGCGACACCTCCATACCGGACAGCGTGATATTTGCAGGAACAAGATCTACGCCTTCTTCATGTGACAGGATACCCTCCTTAGGTGCGATGGGCTGATCTTGCATGACCTTCGCCATCAGGTCGGTCAGCGTGACCGGAAGATCATCCGGTCTGGGATGTCCAAGGGCAATGGTTAGGGACGCCTGCGGATCCGTGTCCACGAGCAGCACTCTTTTTCCCTCATTGGCAAGGCCAATGCCCAGATTTTCGCAGGTGGTAGTCTTACCGGTTCCGCCTTTCTGATTTACAACAGCCATGATTGTGGCTCTCGACATAATGATCACCTCCTAGATCAAGCCATTGGCCATGTCGTGCTGTACCCAGTTCTGATAGTAAGAACTGATGGTAGTTGGCGCGTTGTAGAGGACTGCCAGCATGTACTGCTTCATGTCCTTAACGCGGGTTGTGTTGTTTGCCAGTGTCATCAGGGCATATTTGATATGCTCTGCATCCAGCTTCATAAATCGACTTTTTACGACTTCGATCGGCATATCTTCCCGATTGATACGAATGCTTTTTCTTGTGGAGCAGCATACATCAACCATGAGATCGACCATAGCCTGAATGGTATCCTGATCAAGTGTCCTATCCCGGGAAAGATAATCCAGCTCGAGAGATTCTCTGAAATAATCCTCATATTGAGCTCGGATCCCCATCGCTTCGCTTCCTTTCCCGACATTTCTGTCGGAATAGAAGGAATCGGTATCACTATACTCAGTATTAATAATATCAGTCTTATTTCCGTGTCCTTTTGACACTTCAAGAGATGTGATTTCGACACTTCCAGAAGTGTCATTTTGACATTTCAAGAAATGTCTCTCCACAGGGCTGTCCACCGATATGAAGTTCTTCACATAGATCAGGTTTGGTTTTCCCAGCCCCTGACGCTTTCTCTCAATGAGACCGACCTTGTCCTCCAAATCCGATAACAACTGGATCGCTTTTTTGTTTCCGCAGTTCATGTCCGCCATGATTTCTTCAATCGTGCAGATGATATACACGCGGCCCTGTTCATCGATCCATCCGTTTTTTGCAGAGAGGGGAACGCGGTCCAGTAAGATGCCGTACAAAGTTTTCGCCTCAGCAGACAGATATTTGAACCGGTCATTCGTAAAAAGCACCTTGGGAACCCGGTAGAAGGCAAACTGTTCTGCCTGGGCTCCGTAGAAATAATCAAACACTCATAGTCACCACCTGCTTTCAGGAGAATTTATCGCGCTTCAGAGGCTTCTTGCGAAACACATCCTTATCCTTGCCATAGGGGCATCTGGTGAACTGGCACCGACGATACTTGAAATCCGGACGATAGTAGAGGCAGTGAGCGCAGCTTCCGGGCTTGTGGTCCGATGCGCTCTCGAGCTTTTCTCTCTTTGCAGCCTTCGCCAGCTTCTCATATCTGCGGAAGACATCATCCTTCTTACTCATTTGCCGCACCTGCTTCCTTTGCGCGGTTAGACCGCTTTGCTCTGAGCCATGCGTCCAGCTCCTTGTAGCAGACAGCGCTGACACAGGGATGTCCTTTGGCGTAACAGCAGCCCTCACATTTCTTTTCCTGCTCGGTCTTTACCGCCTCAGCCAGGTAGTAGCAGTTCTGCGTTCCAAGGACACAGCCGACCTTGCGGTTCTTCCAGAAGAAGCACTTGCGGCAGGTATCCGGCTTGTCATCGTAGTATCTGATCCCGTCGATCAGAATGGTTTTGCGTCTCGCTTTTTTTCTCATCACGATATCCTCCATAGTTTTGATCCGCCGCCGGGGAAGTCCGGAGACGACAAAAGCCCTGTGATGATTTTTCGTCACCACAGGGCTATGTAAAATATCGTTAGTCTTTATAAATTGGAGTATCGTTCTTTTACATCAACATATTTTGATAACCTGACACCTTTGCTTATCTCGGTCTGATAAGATTCAGGCATATTGGCAAGCTTCAAAATCTCTTTGGGAGTAGATCCACATCCCTTGATTTCTTCAGCATACATAATGCCAAACAAGTGAATCATGGTTGTCTTTTCATTGCTGCTATTCTCATACATCTCTTTAAGCCGCATTGCCAATTCTCGTACTGTCATGGTTTTCCTACCTCCATCTTTAAAGATTTCTTCAATATTGGCGCTTGTTTTTAGAAATCTAAAATATCGCAATCTGAATTTCTAATGCGTTTAGAAATATGCATCTTAACCGGTTCTTCCATCACATCAGCCTCAGGCTAAATATCGGCATTTTATTGCTGTCAGGACCGATTTTTTATAGATTTACACCCAGATACACCGGTGAACACGGAAACATGCGCCATTTTTAGCGGAATCACCGTTTCGGGGTGTTTTTCCTCATTAGATAAAAGCCCTGTTTTTTTAGCACTTCATCAATGAAGCTTCTTTTTTATTAGAAGAAACGCGGAAGATTTCGTAAAAAATCTTCCGCGATAGTGCGCTGGCGTCCCTGACTGGATTCGAACCAGCGGCCTTCCGCTTAGGAGGCGGACGCTCTATCCTGCTGAGCTACAGAGACGTATTAGATTATTTTTAGCTTGCTGAGATGTTTTCGCAAGCCGATGCATGGCAACAAGAAGAGCCAAGGAAGTCAATCCGGAAAAGACCAGAGAGTACTACCAGGATTCTTACAAGCCAAGTGATATAATAACAGAAAACGCTGAAATATCAAGGTTTTCCGGTACTATCAAAAGAAGAAAAGGCGTGAAGCGCGGCAAGCAATTTCTTAATTGCTGCCGCGCGATCGCCCACCCTCTGGGTGGGTGATCGCGCGCGAATTTTTAAGTGGCAAGGCCGAAAACGCGGCGAAACAAAATCCCAATTGGCGCGTGTTGCACCGCAAAATTTATTAGAAATCAGGCTAAAAAATTGGCCAACGGATTCGAACTCAGAACCCAAAATAAACAATTGATCATACCGCCAATTTTAGAAAAAGTGGGCAAAAATGCCCCAAAATCATGCCCAAAAAGAGGACGATTTTTTAAAAATGGCGAATGACAGCATCCTTCTTAGGAGGCGGATGCTCTATCCTGCTGAGCTACGGAGACAAGGTACAAGCGGTATTGTACCCGATTTGAGCCGTTCTGTCAATTCAAATGGGGGCGGATTACTCGATGACCCGGACCCGGATCACGTTGGCCAGCTTGCGGACATCCTCGATGACGGCGGCGTCCACCTTGGTGCCCAGATCCACCATGGTATAGGCCAAATCGCCCTTGGACTTGTTGCTCAGGTTTTCCACGTTGACGCCGTCCTTGGACAGCAGCGTGGTGATGTTTGCCAGCATGGCGGGCACGTTCTTGTGGATGATGCACATGCGCATGACGCCGCTGCGCTCCATAGAGACGGCGGGCAGGTTCACGGAGTTGCGGATGTTGCCGTTTTCCAGATAGTCCTTCAGCTCGTCCACCGCCATGACGGCGCAGTTCTGCTCGCTCTCCGGGGTGGAGGCGCCCAGGTGGGGCATGGCCACCACGTGGGGGGCCTGCACCAGCCGGTTGTTGGGGAAGTCCGTGATGTAAGTGGCGACCCAGCCGGTGTCCAGAGCGGCCAGCATGGCCTCGTCGTCCACGACCTCGCCCCGGGCCAGGTTGATGAACCGGACGCCCCGCTTCATGGCGGCGATGGCCTTGGCGTCGATCATGCCCTTGGTCTGGGCCGTGTAATGGATGTGGATGGTGATGTAATCGGCCCGCTTATACAGCTCGTTGATGTCTTTCACCACATGGATGTGCCGGTCCAGCCGCAGGGCGGAATCCACGGACAGATAGGGGTCGTAGCCATAGACGTCCATGCCCAGGGACAGGGCCATGTTGGCCACCAGAGAGCCGATGGCGCCCAGGCCGATGACGCCCAGGGATTTTTTATAGAGCTCCGGGCCCACAAAGGCGGACTTGCCCTTCTCCACCACCGTGGTCACGTCCACGCCGGCCTCCACCTGTTCCCGCACCCAGCGGATGGAGCCGTCCACGTCCCGGGAGCCCATCAGCATGGCGCACAGCACCAGCTCCTTCACGGCGTTGGCGTTGGCACCGGGGGTGCTGAACACGGCGATGCCCGCCTCGGAGCAGCGGTCGATGGGGATGTTGTTGACGCCCACGCCTGCACGGGAGATGGCCAGCAGGTTGGAGGGGAACTGGTAGTCCAGCAGCTTGGCGGACCGGACCACGATGCCGTCCTCGTTGGTCTCATTGTCGGAGACCACATAGTGCTCCGGATCGAAGCGGTTCAGGCCCATGGGAGAAATTTTGTTCAGTGTTTTGATGTGATACATGGCGAAATGCCTCCTGGGTGGTCCCAGCGGACCACGATACTTGCGGGGGAACGTGCGATGCTGGCACCGCTTCCGCCGCAGCAGTTTCATTATAGGGTTGGCACCGGAAAAGAACAATGGAGAGAGTCCCCAAAAAAGCTGCCGGAGAAGCGAAAACTTTGGTGAAAAAGGTAGTATCTCTGCGGCTGCATCAAATATGGGAGAATTGCCGGAGAAAATCTCATAAAAAACCGAAAAAATGTAGATTTCCACCTTGAAATGCGGGAAAAATATAACTATAATATTATGCTGTGTTTGAATCTTACGTCAGAAAGAAAGGACGTTCCATATGCAGAATGAAAAGCTGAGAAACGTAGCCATCATCGCCCACGTCGACCACGGCAAGACCACCTTGGTGGACGAGATGCTGAAGCAGGGCGGCGTTTACCGGGAAAACCAGGAGACCGTGGAGCGCGTCATGGACTCCGGCGACCTGGAGCGTGAGCGCGGCATCACCATCCTGGCCAAGAACACCGCCGTCCGCTACAAGGACACCAAGATCAACGTGGTGGACACCCCGGGCCACGCCGACTTCGGCGGCGAGGTGGAGCGCATCCTGAAGATGGTCAACGGCGTCATCCTGCTGGTGGACGCCGCCGAGGGCCCCATGCCCCAGACCCGCTTCGTGCTCTCCAAGGCCCTGGAGCTGGGCCACCGGGTCATCGTGGTGGTCAACAAGATCGACCGCCCCGACCAGCGCATCCACGAGGTGGTGGACGAGGTGCTGGAGTTGCTGATGGACCTGGACGCCACCCCCGAGCAGCTGGATTCCCCCATGCTGTTCTGCTCCGGCCGTCAGGGTACCGCTTCTTACTCTCCCGAGGTGGTGGGCACCGACCTGACCCCCCTGTTCGAGACCATTCTGGAATATATCCCCGCCCCCGAGGCCAACGTGGACGAACCCTTCCAGATGCTGGTCAGCTCCATCGACTACAACGAGTTCGTGGGCCGTATCGCCATCGGCCGCATCGAGCGGGGCACTCTGAAGCAGAACCAGGAGATCTCCGTGGTGAACTACCACGCCCCCGACGCCGTGCTGCGGAAGGCCAAGGCCACCGCCATCTATGAGTTTGAGGGTCTGGCCCGCAAGGCGGTCAACGAGTCCACCGCCGGCAACATCATCGCCATGAGCGGCATCCCCGACATCACCATCGGCGATACCATCTGCGACCCCTCCGCTGTGGAGGCCCTGCCCTTCGTGCAGATCAGCGCCCCCACCATGGAGATGACCTTCTCCGTCAACGACTCCCCCTTTGCCGGCCGGGAGGGCAAGTTCGTCACTTCCCGCCAGATCCGGGAGCGGCTGTACCGGGAGACCCTGAAGGACGTGTCCCTGCGGGTCACCGACACGGACCGGGACACCGCCTTCAACGTGGCGGGCCGCGGCGAGATGAGCCTGTCCATCCTGATCGAGACCATGCGCCGGGAGGGCTATGAGTTCCAGGTGTCTCCCGCCCGCGTGCTGTACAAGGAGATCGACGGCGTCAAGTGCGAGCCCATCGAGCGCCTGGTGGTGGACGTGCCCAGCGACTGCGTGGGCAGCGTCATCGAGAAGCTGGGCCAGCGCAAGGCGGACCTGGTGGAGATGACCCCCGTGGGCGACCGCATGAAGGTGGAGTTCCTGGTGCCCGCCCGGGGTCTCTTCGGCTACCGCAACGACTTCCTCACCGACACCAAGGGCGAGGGCATCATGGCTTCCGTCTTTGATTCCTACGCCCCCTACAAGGGCGATATCTCCCGCCGGGGCAACGGCTCCATGATCTCCTTTGAGACCGGCGAGTCCATCACCTACGGCCTGTTCAACGCCCAGGAGCGCGGTACCCTGTTCATCGGCGCCGGCGTGCCCGTCTACGGCGGCATGGTCATCGGCGTCAGCCCCCGCAGCGAGGATATGACCGTCAACGTCTGCAAGAAGAAGCAGCTGACCAACACCCGCGCCTCCGGCTCCGACGAGGCCCTGCGCCTGGTGCCTCCCCGGCAGATGAGCCTGGAGCAGTGCCTGGAGTTCCTGGCGGACGACGAGCTGCTGGAAGTCACGCCCAAGAGCCTGCGGATGCGCAAGAGCATTCTGGACCACGAGAAGCGCATGAAGGCGCTGCATGGCAAGAAGTAAGTTTTCCCAGAAAGCCCCGGAAGCTTTTCCGGGGCTTTCGACTGTCGAAAAACCCCGGTTTGAAGAAAAAGAACTCAATTTTGCAGGGGGAGTACGAGGGGGCGGAAGCCCCCTCGTGTTGAATCGAATGCCTGCAAAAAGCCTGCGTCAGCAGGCGTTTGCGCCGCGTAGCGGCAGCTTTTCGGGCCGCAGTGCGGTCAGAAAAGCGAGGCATTGTGAAGGCTGTCGAAAAAGTCCACTGGACTTTTTTCGACAGCCTGAGCCCCGGAGTTTTCCGGGGCTTTTTCCTGCTTTGGGAACTTTTTTGTTTCCCTTGCCGTCTTGATCAGCAGATGCTATGATAGGACCATAGAAATCCGAAGAGGAGGAATTTCCGTGAAGAAGATGATCGCCCGCGTCTTTGCGCTGACTTTGTGCGCCGCTGTGGTGTGCGCCCTGCCTGCCTTCGCCGCGGAGGAAGAGACCGCCGCCCCCGAAGCGCCCGCCTATCTGGCTCCCGTCCGGGTGTGGGGTGTCGTCACACGGCTGGAAAATGGCGCCGTCCTGCTGAAGAATTCCAATGAAAATGACCCATATCATGAGGTCATCCTCCATCTGGCGGAGACCACCCCCGTGGTGGACGCCGTCACCGGCCTGCCCCTGGACCGGGAGCTGCGGAACGGGGAGACCGTCTACGCCTGGGTGGGCCCTGCCATGACCTTGAGCCTGCCGCCCCAGGCTACTGCCGAGGTGGTGGTTGCCAACATTCCGGCGGATTTCGGCGCGCCCCAGTATTACCAGGTGGCGCAGATCAAAACAAGGATGTACGCCGACAAAAGCAGCCCACTGATCGCTGTGGAGGTAGCCGTCACCAGCGGACTGGGGCTGAAGATCGAGGAGCCGGGCCTGCGGATCACCGTTCAGGCGGAGCTCCTCCCCTGGAAAACCCGCCAGATCGTACAGATGGAGGACCTGCAGCCGGGCTCCCAATTCCTGGCCTGGACAGACAGCCATGGCCAGGTGACACGAGTTCTGCTGTTCCCTTACGCCTACCGGACCTGGCTGCGGTATGACGGCTACGGCGGCATCGATATGCCCGGAGAGGGCTTTCCCAAGACGCCCAACGGCTATCTGACGGTGGCGGCCAAGGAGACGGAGGAAGAGGTCCTGCTGCCCATCCGGGCCGTGGCGGAGGCCGCCGGGTATACGGTGAACTGGGTCCCCGGCCAGGGCGCTGTGGTGACCGACGGGGAAAACCTGGTGTTCTCCGTCCTGCCGGGACAGGATGTGGCCCGCACTGCCGACGGCGAAACATGGCTCACGGGTAACTGTTATTTCGAAAAGGGCACCACCTATCTGCCCGCCATAGACCTGGTGCGGCTACTGAACCTGTTTCCCGTGTATTGATTTTTCATCCCCGGCGCACACTAAGGCCGAGGTGATGAACATGGAGGATTTGCCCTTGGGCTTCGGCATGGCCCTGGCCCAGCATCCGGAGGCCATGGCCCGCTTTGCCGCATTATCGGAAGCGGAGCAGCAGGCCATCATCGACGGCACCCATGCCGTCCGCTCCAAGCAGGAGATGCAGGCCTACGTGGAAAACCTGATGAAGTGAAGAACGCCCCGGACCCGCATGGGTCCGGGGCAATTTTCTTTATTGAAAGCGCAGATGGAACCGGGCACCCGGGTCTCCGGCGAAGACCACGAAGCCGTCCTGGGGCAGCACTGCTGCGGTGTCTCCCCACAGCACCGAGGAGGCGGTCACCTGGCCGCTGCCGTCGTAGACCCAGAAGCCGGCATCCTCCGGCATCTGCACGGTCATGGTCGTTCCGGCGTGCCGGCCCACCTGATACCAGCGGGCATAGCCGTCCGCCTGAACAGTGGAATAGGACCAGCCGGCGCCGGTGTAAAGCACAGGGGCCCCCTCCATCGACATGTACAGAGCGTTATTGGACTCCATCCAGGTGATGCCGTCCTGCTCAAAGACATTGATCTCCTGGCCGTCCCGGCCGCCCGCGCCGGGGAGCTGCAGCTCATACCGGGCGGAGGTACTGTCCACGATGCGGCTGCCGCCGGCATAGCCGGGGACCATCTCCGCCCGTTCCTGGGCGGCGCTGTCCGCCAGAGCCAGATACGTCTGGGAGGAGTATTTTTCTCCCATGGGCAGGAAGGACATGGAGAGATACCGGTCCCAGTCTGTCTGAACCTCCGGAGCGATGGGATTCTCCGGCAGCTTTACCGCCGCATAGTTGGCGGTGGGCAGGATGCCCAGGCCGGGCAGCTGCCCCGCTCCCTGCTGATAGAGATAGGTCTGGCCGTTGGACTCCGTTACGAAGCGCATGGCGGCCTGCCCGGTGGAATCCCGGAAGGTGCCGTCGTCCCGGTAGGTGAAGGTCATGGCGGGGATGCTGGGCATGGTGAGGACGTGCATGGTCAGGGTGCCGTCGGCGGTCACGTCCACCCGGTACTGGGCGGCGGTGGAGCCATAGTATCCGCTGTGTTTTGTCAGTTCTTCTGGCATGGCGGCGGGGGCGGCCTCGGGCAGGAGGGGGACGCTTTCGTCCAGCGCCACGCCCTGGACCTTCAACGCGGCTGCCAGCATCTGGGCGGCGGCCATCTCGTTATAGGCGGAGGAGCCGCCGGAGGACAGGACAGCAGCCGCCATGTGATACTCCGGGATCACCACCAGCCCCGCGTGATACCGCAGGGTATCGCCGCCCTTCACCAGGGCCTGGATGCCGCTCTGGCTGAAGGGGAGCCATTCCACGGCGTCCCAGCCCAGGCCGTAGCTCAAGGCGTCGGGGGCGTCCGTGTCGGGCCAGATGCCCCGGTCATACTCCGGTGCCGCCATGGCCTTCAGGGAGGACTGCCGCAGCAGCTTTGTCCCGGTCAGGGCGCCGCCCAAAGACGCCAGGTCACTGGCGGTGGCGTAGATGCCGCCGGTGCCCACCAGGTTCAGGCAGTCCTGGGGCAGGGCCCGGGTGTCCGCGCCGTGATAGGTTTTTGCCAGCCGCTCCGTATCGAAATCATCGCCGGGGGCAAAGGTGTTTTCCAGCCCTGCGGGCTTTAAGATGCGGGCGCGCACATAGTCCATGAACTCCATGCCGGTGACGGCCTCCACCACCAGCTCCGCCAGAGTGAAGCCGTCGTTGCAGTAGACGCTGTACGCGCCGGGATCGGCCTTGAGGTGCTGGGTGGAGAGCTGCTCCAGCAGGCTGTCAGCGGCCACGGGATCGGTGTCATCGAACAGCATGGCACTTTCAAAGTGGGAGCCCATGAGCCCGGAGGAGTGGTTCAGCAGCATCCGCACGGTGATCTGCTTGTACCGTTCGTCCGCCATTTTGAAGTTTTTCAGATACCGGGTCACCGGGGCGTCCAGAGACACCCGTCCCGCCTCCGCCAGCTGCATCACCGCCACGGTGGTGTAGATCTTGCTGACGGAGCCGATGCCGTAGAGAATATCGTCGGTCAGGGCCCGGTTCTCCGTCCGGGAGTAATTGCCGCAGCTGCCGGTGAGGACCACCTGGCCGTCCTGCCACAGGGCGTACTGGACGCTGTCGGCGGCACCGTAGGTCAGGGCCCCCTGGGCGGCGGCCTGGGCGGTTTCCTCCGGAGAGGGCACCGCTTCCTCCGCCATGGAGGAGACCGACAGGCTCAGAGCCAGGACCAGCGCCAGCAGCAGGGCGCTTCCGCGTTTCCAAAGTTTCATAAGCATTCCTTTCCCGCCCCGGAGGAGCGCATCGGTTTCATGCTGTCATCATAAGCCTTCCAGCAGGGGGAAGGTCAAGGGAAATTTTGAAAAAACTTCCGCCAGCCGCCGAAAAGGTAAGATAGGGGCCCCCGGGAGATACTCCGGGGACCCTTGCAGATGTTACCAGCGGCCCTTAGTCTGGAAGGTCAGCCATTTCAGCTCCGTATAGTCGTCCATGGAGCAGCGGCCGCACTCCCGGCCTACGCCGCTCTCCTTGACGCCGCCGGCGATGACCCTGGCGCCCTGTGCCACGGCGTCGTCGATCTGGCCCTGGACGCAGCCGTCGGTCTGGGGGACCCACTGACCGTCCATGCACAGTTGGTATTCCGCTTGCATGGCGGTGTTCCTTTCGTGTGTGAGGGTTCAGGGTTTACTGGCCAAAAGACCGAGAAGGGGTTCAAAGTCCACACCCTCCCGCATGGGGAGCGCCTCCAGGGCCGTCCGCTCCGCGCAGGCCCGGACGAAGTCCACCGCCTGACGGGCGGCCTCGGGCAGGGATGCCCCCTGTACCAGAGCGCCGGTCAGCACGCTGGTGAACACGTCTCCGGTGCCGTGAAATTCCTGGGGCACCCGGCAGGTCTGGACCGCCTCGGTGCAGCCGGTCCGGGCGTCAAAGCACATGGCGCCGGTCAGGTCCGGTTCGCAGGAGGCTCCCGTCAGCACCACGGAACGCTGTCCCTCCAGGCTCAGCCGTTCCACGATCTCCCGGCAGCCGGCCTCGCCGGAGGGGAGCGCCTCGTAAGGCATGTCCAGCAGCAGGGCGGCCTCCGTCAGATTGGGGGTGATGACATCGGCCTGCATGGCCAGGCGTGCGGTGCCTTCGCACATGGCGGGGGTGTAGGTCTGATAGACCTTCCCATGGTCTCCCATGACTGGGTCGATTACCACGATGGTCTCCGGGCTCCGGAAGTCCCGGATGAAGTCCGCTACCATGCCGATCTGGCGCTCACTGCCCAGAAAGCCGCTGTAAATGGCCTGAAAGTCCAGGTCCAGGGACTTCCAGTGGCGGGCGACCTTCGGCATTTCGTCCGTCATATCCAGAAAGGTGAAGCCCTCAAAGCCACCAGTGTGGGTGGAGAGGAAGGCGGTGGGCAGAGGGCAGCACTGCAGGCCCATGGCGGACAGAATGGGGATGGCGACCGTCAGGGAACAGCGGCCAAAGCCGGACATATCGTGGATGGCGGCAACGCGGGGTGTCAGCATGGGATCAGTCCTCGTTTCATCGGTTTCAGATATAAATTGATTGTACCGCAGATTTTCCTGTTGTTCAAGGACGGAAGTTGTGTTATACTGCACTTGTTCCGCTGATATGGCGGGATTGGAAGACGCATAGGAGTTAGGTGGTGTCACCTCAGCAAAGGTTTTGGATCATAAACAGCGGCAGGATGTACCTGCGTTCATATTGGCGGGCATGATGGAATTGGTAGACATGCGAGATTTAGGTTCTCGTGCAGCAATGCGTTGGGGTTCGAGTCCCCATGCCCGCACCACGTCGGAGCAAAGTCCGCTTTGCTCCGACGTTCTTTTATTCCTATGGAACAAAAGAACGTCATCCGCCTGTTTCCTTGCGCTTTGCGTGAAAAAATGGCAAAACCTGTGGACAATTTATTGCGTCCGTGCTATACTCCTTAAAGTCTCAACGGCCCGCTTTAAAGCACTAAATAAAGCACCGGCCAAAGCGGCATCCTGGAGTGACCGGAGGAGCCTGAATATTGCAGGAGCTTGAAAGATCCTCTTTTTTTCACAATAGAATGTTTGCTCTGTTTTTTCCATTGAATGTGTGGTATCTTATAGGAGGTACCTCTTCGGGACAGCAGGCAGCGTACCGTGCCTGGGCTGGCTGCCTCCTGCGTGAAAAATACGCGGAGGATATTGCTGTGTGATGCGTTTTCCAGTAAAAACCTGAGAAAACATATGATTCTGAGATTTATTAAAATTTAGAATAGGAGGAAGCTATGGACTATTCCACCATCTTTGTCTGTCTGATGGGAATGGGAACGGTGTTTTTCGGCCTGATCTGCCTGATCGTGCTGACGACACTGCTGGGCCGGCTCTGCAGCCGGAAGCAGCAGGCAGCCCCGGCAGCGGCTATTCCCGCTCCGGCAGCCGCACCTGCCGTCAACCAGCAGGAACTGATCGCCGCCGTTTCCGCCGCCATCGCGGAAGAGCTCGGCACCGATATCACCGGCATTCGCATCCTGTCCATCAAAAAACTGTAAGCCATCCAACACAGAACGAATAAGGAGAACATACCTATGAAAAAGTACAGAGTGACCGTCAACGGCACCGCCTATGAGATCGAACTGGAGGAGCTGACCGGAGCCGCCCCCGCTCCTGCCGCTGCAGCGCCTGCTCCTGCCCCCGCGGCTGCCCCTGCTGCTGCCCCTGCCGGTGGTGAGCAGGTGACTTCCCCCATGCCCGGCACCATCCTGTCCATCAACGTGGCCGCCGGTGACACCGTGAAGCGCGGCCAGGTCCTGATGATCCTGGAGGCCATGAAGATGGAAAACGAGATCATGTGCCCCTGCGACGGCAAGGTCACCTCCGTCAACACCTCCAAGGGTTCGTCCGTGGAGTCCGGCACCCTGCTGTGCGTCATCCAGTAAGGGACTGGAGGACAAACAATGGAAGCTATCCTGAATTTTATCAACGATACCGGCTTCGTCCTGTTTCTGCAGGCCGGCGGCTGGAAGAACCTGGTGATGCTGTGCATTGCCTGCTTCCTGCTGTATCTGGGTATCGGCAAGAAGTTCGAGCCTCTGCTGATGGTCACCATTGCCTTCGGCATGCTGATGACCAACCTGCCCGGCGCCGGCATGTTCCATGAGATCTTCTTTGCCGGCGGACACATCCACTGGGACCTGATCGGCGGTGCTCCCGTTACCGCGGAGTTCCTGGCCGAGATGCAGGAGCTGGGCGTATCCCAGAACGTCCTCGCTCCCTATGTGGAGCAGCTGATGGCAGCGGCGCAGGCCGTATTCTCCCCGGAAGCCCTTGAGAGTGCCATGACGGAGATCACCGCCTCCGCCGGCAGCGCACTGAGCACCCTTGAGGTGCAGCTCCAGGCGTTGGTCCAGGCAGAGCAAGCGGCTGCCTACTACGGCGTGACCATGTCCGACGTCACGGTCTCCACCGGCCTCATCGACATCCTGTACTTAGGCGTGAAGCTGGGCATCTATCCCTGCCTGATCTTCATGGGCGTGGGCGCCATGACCGACTTCGGCCCCCTGATTGCCAATCCCAAGAGCCTGCTGCTGGGCGCTGCCGCCCAGGTGGGCATCTTCCTGACCTATGCCGGCTGCCGTCTCATGGGCTTTACCGGCCCGGAGGCCAGCTCCATCGGCATCATCGGCGGCGCCGACGGCCCCACCGCCATCTTCGTCACCGCTATGCTGGCCCCGGCCCTGCTGGGTCCCATCGCCGTGGCGGCTTACTCCTACATGGCCCTGGTGCCTGTCATCCAGCCCCCCATCATGAAGCTGCTGACCACCGAGAAGGAGCGGCAGATCGTCATGAAGCCCCTGCGCCAGGTCTCCAAGAAGGAAAAAATCATCTTCCCAATCGTGGTCACCATCTTCGTGGCCCTGCTGGTGCCCTCTGCCGGTCCCCTGATCGCCTGCCTAATGCTGGGTAACCTGTTCCGGGAGTGCGGCGTTACCGAGCGGCTCAGCAAGACCGTCCAGAACGAGCTGATCAACATCGTCACCATCTTCCTGGGCGTGTCCGTGGGCGCCACCGCCACCGGCGCCACCTTCCTGTCCCTCCAGACCATCAAGATCATGGTCATGGGCATCGTGGCCTTCGGCTGCGGCACCGCCGGCGGCGTGCTGCTTGCCAAGTTCATGAACCTGTTCCTGAAGGAGAAGATCAATCCCCTCATCGGCTCTGCCGGCGTGTCCGCCGTGCCCATGGCCGCCCGCGTGTCCCAGAAGGTTGGACAGGAGGCCAATCCCGGCAACTTCCTGCTGATGCACGCCATGGGTCCCAACGTGGCCGGTGTCATCGGCTCCGCCATCGCGGCAGGCGTCCTGATCTCCCTCTTTGGCTGATCCTTTTTCTTGAAAGAAAAAGGACCAAAAAGAACTTTAACGCGCCACTAGGCCTGAAATTGCGCAGGCTTTGCGCCCGGCAACGATACCCTGGTGGCAAGCTGGAGGTTTTCTATGGAATTTTTGTCTAACAAGCCCCTGTATATCACGGATACCATCCTCCGGGACGCCCACCAGTCCCAGGCGGCCACCCGCATGCGGGTGGAGGACATGCTCCCCGCCTGCGAGGTGCTGGACTCCATCGGCTACTGGTCCCTGGAGTGCTGGGGCGGCGCTACCTTCGACTCCTGCATGCGCTTCCTCAACGAGGACCCCTGGGAGCGGCTGCGGAAGCTCCGCAAGGCCCTGCCTCACACCAAGCTGCAGATGCTGTTCCGTGGCCAGAACATCCTGGGCTACAAGCACTACGCCGACGACGTGGTGGACGCCTTCTGCCGCAAGTCCATTGAGAACGGCATCGACATCATCCGCATTTTCGACGCCCTGAACGACGTGCGCAATCTGGAGCAGGCCATCAAGTCCACCAAGAAGTACGGCGGCATGGTGGAGGCAGCCATGAGCTACACCATCTCTCCCATCCATAATGAGGAATACTTCGTCAAGCTGGCGAAGGAACTGGAGCAGATGGGCGCTGACGTCATCTGCATCAAGGATATGGCCAATCTGCTGCTGCCCTCCGCCGCCTATTCCCTGGTAAAGCGGCTGAAGGAGACGGTCAGCGTCCCCATCCATCTGCATACCCACAACACCACCGGTACCGGCGACATGGTGTATCTCATGGCCGCCATGGCCGGCGTGGACATCGTGGACACCGCCCTCAGCCCCCTGGCCAACGGCACCTCCCAGCCCGCCACGGAGTCCCTGGTGGCGACGCTTCAGGGCACCGGCCGGGATACCGGACTGGACCTGAACAAAATGAGCGAGGCCGCCGCCCATTTCCGCAAGGTGGCCCAGAAGCTGAAGGACCAGGGCAGCCTGGACCCCAAGGTGCTGAACGTGGACACCAACACCCTGCTGTATCAGGTGCCCGGCGGCATGCTGAGTAACCTTATTTCCCAGCTGAAGCAGGCGGGGAAGGAGGACAAGTATTACGACGTGCTGGCGGAGATCCCCCGGGTCCGCGAGGACTACGGCTATCCCCCGCTGGTGACGCCCTCCAGCCAGATCGTGGGCACCCAGGCCGTCATGAACGTCATCATGGGCGAGCGGTACAAGACCTTCACCAAGGAGTCCAAGGCCATGCTCCGGGGCGAGTACGGCCAGCTGCCCGGCACCGTCAACGAGGAGATCCGGGCCAAGGCCGGTATCAAGCCGGAAGATGTCATCACCTGCCGTCCGGCGGACCTGCTGGAGCCGGAGGTGGAGAAGTACCGGGAGGAGTTCAAGGACATCGCCAAGAGCGACGAGGATGTGCTCTCCCTGGCCCTGTTCCCCCAGGTGGCGCCCAAGTTCCTGGCCTGGCGGGACGGCCCCCACGACGAGGCCCCCGCTGCTAAGCCCGCCGAAGCTCCCAAGGCAGCAGCCCCCGCCGACCCCAACGCGGTCCGGGAGCTGTATGTGGAGTACAAGGGATAACAGCGGCGCATGTTTGCCCCCCTGATTTGATCACGGCTAAAGTAAAAACCGCCAGCCCGTTGCAGCGCAATGGGCTGGCGGTTTTTCTGCGCAGACCGCCGGGAGAAAACGCCCGGAACCTTGAACGATCCGGATTTTCGTGGTACAATAAACAAACCTTTCTATCGGAGTGACAAAATAGGAGCGGTCTGATCCCGGATCGCACCACACCCCGGCATGTGTATGAAAACCTGGACCAAACGCGGAGGATGACGGATAGATACAGATGACAGAGTTACAGATTTGGCTGAATCAGACCCTCGGGGGAGAACTGGTGTTTACGGGACTGGTCTCCATGCTCCCCGTGGTGGAGCTGCGGGGCGGGATCCCCTTCGGTGTCGGTATCGGGCTGCCGCTGCCGTTGGCGGTGCTGGCATCCATCGTTGGAAATATGCTGCCCATCCCGTTTTTGATCCTGTTCACCCGGCGGGTCTTCGCGTGGCTGCGGCGCCATATTCCGGCGTTGGGGGGGTTCATCTCCAGGCTGGAAAAAAAGGCGGAATCCAAAAAGAAGCTGGTCCTGAAGTATGAGTTCTGGGGCCTGCTGGTCCTGGTGGCCATTCCGCTGCCGGGGACCGGCGCCTGGACGGGAGCGCTGGTGGCGGCGCTCATGGACCTGCGGCTGAAAAGCGCTGTCCCGGCCATTTTCTGCGGTGTTCTGGTGGCCGCGGCCATCGTTTCCTGCATCGTGCTGGGCCTGCTGCCCGTGTGATGCGGGTCCTGGATCGCCAAAGATATCCTGAAAATCGCAGTGCCTTTTGTGCGCCAAAGGGAGAAAACCCTGAAGCAATTGAACGGGACCAGTAAAAACGGACAGTAGATAAATACCCCCAGATGTAGGAAAATGACGCGTCCGCTCCCGGTGAAGTGACCCCGAAAAGTTAGACAATAATTGCAATCAAAAATTGTTCAAGCAACCGAGAGGGCTTGTTGTCTGTGAAGTGCAGGCGGCAAGCCCTTTAGCGTTGC
>NZ_JAFBIV010000020.1 GCF_021531915.1 Oscillibacter valericigenes
GAAGTTCTACGGCGTGTCCACGGACTATCTGCTGGGCATGACAGAAACAAAAAATCACCCAGACACAGAGCTGGACGCTCTGCATCTGAGTGATGGTGCCATAGAAGTATTACAGGCGGGAAAGTTCAATCACCGACTGCTGTCGGAAATGCTGTGCCACAGGGATTTCCAGCGTATGATGTTAGATGCGGAAATCTATGTGGACCGGATCGCAGATATGCGGATCAACGATATGAACGCCATGCTGGAAGCAGTTCGGAAGATGGCCCTGATGAAGCAGGACGGGCAGGACGATCTTTCCACCCGGACATTGGAACTGGCCCAGGTGCGGGAGGATGACTATTTCGGTCATGTGCTTGCCGATGATCTGAAAGCGATCCTCCGCGACATTCGTGAGAAGCACAGCACCGACACCACAACGGCAGATACGCCCTCCATTGCGGAGGAAGTGCAGGCCCAGTTGAAGGATGCCATGAACTTTGAGGGCAGCGACGTCGAGAAACAGGCGAGGATCTACCTTGCAACATTCGGCATTGACTACGACGCCATTACCAAGGAGCAATTTGTAAATATCATTGATGTTTTGAAGCTGTCCAAGTACATGAAAAGCTCAACCAACCAGCGTGGTAAGGCGAGGGCATACCAGCCGCATGGAAAAGGAAAACGGAAACGCAAATAAGCAGAAAAACACGCCATACTCAGCCTTTGAAGCTGAATATGGCGTGTTTTTTCGTTGACCAATCCTGTCTGACAGATGCTCATTTCGTGTTATTGGGCTAACACTGTTTTATGAACACCTGCCATTTTCGGGCGTTCTTTTTTACTGGGTCAGCAGTACCAGGTTCACGTCGGAGATGAAGTTCTGCACGCTGTACACCACGGCGATATCGCCGATGCCGTTTTCCGTCGCGTAGGCGGAGACCGGAGCCCGGTAATACCGCAGGTCCAGCAGGTGGACCTCAGAAAACCGCTGGGCCAGGAAGGGCGCCAGAGCGTCGGAATAGCTGTCCCGTACCAGCAGCAGCTTGCTGCCGTCCGTCACTTGCTCATTTTTGATGACGCACAAAGGCTGGTTTCCGCCCAGGAAGGAAGAATACTTGTCCTTCTTCTCAAGGTACGTTCGATCGTACAGGGCAGCGAGTTCTTCCTTCCCCGTCCGTAAGGAGGTGACTGTCAGCCCCTCCTCTTCCACCCAGAATTCCATGGTATCTGGCTCCAGCCAGTGGATGCCGGACTGGGAGTACAAGGTGCCGTTGAAGCTGTCAGAGACGGTTTCCGGTGTAAAGTCATCTTCCTTTAATGGTTCCTCGCCCAGGGATTCCAGCAGGGTATTGGCCCCGTAAAAAGCCCCCAGAGTGGTCCAGTGGTGGTCTGTGCGGTAGAAGATGGGTTCATCGGCGTGGGCCACCAGAGCGCTCTGAAAGTCCACCTGGCTCTGAGCCAGCAGAGCCGTCTGGTCCCAACTGTCCGCTCCGGCAGGAATCTTCTCCTTCCAGATCTCCGCCGCTGATGGAATCAGGCCCAGGACTACATTGGCATCGGTCTTTCCCGCCAGACGGTCCACATAGCTGAGATTCTTGTCCACGGCCCCTACCGCCGGGGTCTCCACCTTGGAGATCAGGGTGTCGCCGCAGAGATAGATGCCGTTGAATTCCCGCTTGCCCAGCAGCTGCTCCATCCGGGCTTTCAGGCCAGTCCAACCGTCCCGCAGGGGGAACTGGTCCGCAAAGTATTCCTCCACGGCATCGGTGTACTTGCCGCTCACCAGAGCGGACCAGGAGAACTCCGGTGCCTGGGCCAACATGCGGTTCTCCGTTTCGGACTGGGCCCGGTCCGGCAATAAGACGTGCCATACCAGCAGTCCCGCCAGGAACAGACAGAAAAACGCCGTCAGGAAACGGCTGTATGCTTTTGTCATGATGCCGCCTCCTTTAAAATCTGAAATACAGGAAGGGATTGTAGCTGCCGTCCACCAGATAAGCGGTACAGATCAGTAGGGACAGGGCCATCAATACGGGCGTCAGGACCTTTTTGGCCTTCTCCGGCAGACAGGCCCAGCCCCGGACACCCAGGGTCGTGGACGCCACAATCAAAATGCCAAAGGTGATGGCATAGCTGCGGAGGGTGTAGCCGTCCAGGGCGCTCCACAGAGGTGCGCCGCCGAAGCAGGCGGCCAGATAGGCCCCACAGACGGGCAGGTCCTCCATGGCAAAGATGCCCCAGCCCACGAACACCACGATCAGGGTGTACAGGTGCTTCAGTGCCGCCGGGGTCTTATCCAGGACATTCCGCAGCACGTATTTCTCCAGGATCAGCCACGCGGCGAAGTACAATCCCCAGAGGATGAAGTTCCAGCTGGCGCCGTGCCAGAAACCGGTACAGAACCAGACGATCAGGATATTCCGCAGAGTCTTGACCGTGCCGCCCCGATTACCCCCCAGGGGAATATACAGATACTCCCGGAACCAGGAAGTCAAAGACATATGCCACCGCCGCCAGAATTCGGAAACAGAGGTGGACAAATAGGGGTGGTCAAAGTTCTCGTTAAACCGGAAGCCAAAGATCTGGCCCAGGCCGATGGCCATGTCGGAGTAACCGGAAAAGTCAAAGTAGATCTGAAAACCAAAGGCCAGCAGACCCATCCAGCCCCCCGCCGCCGTCAAAGTACCAGCTCCCTGGGCTGCCAACTGGGCGTCCCACAACGCGCCGATGGAATTGGCCAGCAGCACCTTTTTGGCAAGGCCCACGCAGAACCGGCGGGCGCCCAGGGCAAAATTCTCTGTACTGTGGACCCGGTGATTCAGGTCCTCAGCCACGGTCTTGTACTTGACGATGGGACCGGCGATCAGCTGCGGAAACATGGTGACAAAAGCGCCGAAGCTGATGATATTCCGTTGGACCGGAGCATCCTTACGGTAAACGTCAATGGTGTAGCTCATAGTCTGGAAGGTAAAGAAGGAGATTCCAATGGGCAGCGGGATGCCCAACTGGGGCACCGTGATCCCCGGGATCAGGGACAGATTCGCCGCCAGGAAGTCCCAATACTTGAAAAAGCCAAGAAGCAGCAGGTTGAAGATGACTGACTGCGCCACGAACCACCGGGCCTTTTTGTCGTTATCCCGGTACTTCTCCACCAGCAGACCGTGGGTATAGTCAATGAGGATGGAGAGGAACATGATGGTGATATAGACTGGCTCGCCCCAGCCGTAGAAGAACAGGCTCACCAGCAGCAGCGTCAGATTCCGCCAGCGCAGGGACGTTAGGAAATAAGCCGCCAGTGTCAGCGGCAGATAGGCAAATAAAAATGTCAAACTGCTGAAGATCAAAGGTCTATCCTCCCTGCTCTGGGATATCAATCCCGTCTATCGAACATGCGTTCAAACAGAGAAAAACAGCCGCAGGGTCTCTGCGGCTGTTCCGCTGAATGTCTATTACTGGAACAGAGCGGTGAAGCTCTCCGCGATCTCGTCCTGGTGCTCGGCGGAGGCGATCATGGCCACATACGTTCCCTGCTGGATGACGATGCCGCGCCCCCAGGCCTCCATGGACTCGGGATACCAAGCGCCGCCCTCGGCCTGGGTGGTGATGCGGTCCTGCAGCAGCGCCGCCGCCAGAGCCGCGTCATCCTCCGTCTCGCACTCCATAAACACCATCTCGTTGACCACAGAGCTCATCATGGGCATCTTGGCAATGAACTGCTTCGCGGCGATATCGCCCAGGCCGGGGTAATAGGCCTCCAGCATTTCACCCTCGATGTCCACCATATAACCCTCATTCCATTTGTAGGTCTCCTGGAGCGTATCCCAGTAGGCCTGGAGATCCACCTGGGTCGTCTCCTGCTTTCCGCTATTACCGCCGCAGGCGCTCAGCATCAGCATCAAACCTGCCAGCAGCAGGACCATTGTCTTTTTCATACCATTCTCCTTATCCTGTTTGATCCATGTCTATGACGGAGCAACTCACAAAAAAGTTTCCGTTCTTTTCTCATTATTTCCCGTTCCGGAAAAGTTAACAGAAATTTTTCCCCTCGCTTGCATTTATACAGGATTCGCGGTATGATTTCAACAACAAATTTGTTACATTTCAGAAAGCAGGTAAATTTTTATGTACAGCTTCCGTAATGATTACAGCGAAGGTGCCCATCCCAAGGTTCTCCAGGCCCTGGCGGACACCAATCTGGTCCAGACTGTGGGCTACGGCACGGACCCTCTCTGTGAGACTGCCCGGGATACCGTCCGCCGCCTGTGCAACGCCCCCCAGGCCGACGTTCATTTCCTGGTAGGCGGCACCCAGACCAACCTCCTGGTCATTGAATCCATGCTGCGGCCCTATGAGGCGGTCATCGGCGCCCATACCTCCCACATCAATACCCACGAGACCGGTGCCATCGAGGCCACCGGCCACAAGGTCTGCTCTATCTACGCCCCTGACGGCAAGCTGACCCCCGCCCTGGTGGAGACGGTCCTGGCAGAACACAACGGCACGGAGCACATGGTGGCCCCCAAAATGGTGTACGTCTCTGACACCACGGAGATCGGCACCATCTACACCAAGGCCGAGCTGACCGCCCTGCGGGCGTGCTGCGACGCCCACGGCCTGTTCCTGTTCCTGGACGGTGCGCGGCTGGGCTCTGCCCTCACCTCCCCGGACAACGACCTGACCCTGCCGGACCTGGCAGCCCTGACGGATGCCTTCTACATCGGCGGCACCAAGAACGGCGCCCTCTTCGGTGAGGCCCTGGTGATGAACGCCCCCAACGATCACTTCCGCTGGCACATGAAGCAGCGCGGCGGCATGCTGGCCAAGGGCCGCCTGCTGGGCGTCCAGTTCCAGGCCCTGCTGGAGGACGGCCTCTACTTTGACATGGCCCGCCACGCCAATGACATGGCCTTCCGCCTGCGGGACGGCGTAGCCGCCCTGGGCTATCCCTTCCCTGTCCCCTCTCCCTCCAACCAGCAGTTCCCGGTGCTGCCCAACACGGTGATGGAGCAGCTGCGGTCCATGGGCTATGAGTTCGAGATCGACCGCCCCACGGACCCGGATCACACCATCGTCCGGTTTGTCACCAGCTGGGCCACCCCGGAGAGCGCCATTGACCAGTTCCTGAAGGACCTGGCAGCCTGCAAGTGATCTGACACCACATAAAAGAGACGGCTTCGGCCGTCTCTTTTTACATCATACAGGGTCCTTCCTTTTCTCATATTTGAGGTCTTTCGAAAATTTGTTCGATTTCTTCTTGACAGAAACGTTTGTTCGAGTTATGATGATATCAGAACAAAAGTTCGATTAAGGAGGAAACAAGGATGACTGGTTGGAGCTTCTTTTTTATTCTGGTGGGCGTGGCCTTTTTGACCTATCAGCTGTTCCGCATCATTGACGCGATTGAGCGCCCCGCACGCCGGACCTCCCACCGGCGCGCCATGGCCCGCTGAGCTCTATGTTATGGATGTCCTGGAAAAGCTGACGATTCTGACGGATGCCGCCAAATATGACGCCGCCTGTACCTCCAGCGGAGGGACCCGCACGTCCAAAAAGGGATACATCGGCAACACCTCGTCCTCTGTGGCCGGGTGTTGCCACTCATTTTCCGCGGACGGACGGTGCGTGACCCTGCTGAAGGTGCTGATGACCAACTGCTGTGTCTATGACTGCAAATACTGCGTCAACCGCCGCAGCAACGATACCCGCCGGGCGGCGTTTACCCCGGAGGAGCTGGCGGACCTGACCATCAATTTCTACCGACGGAATTATATTGAGGGCCTCTTCCTCTCCTCCGGCGTTCTCCGGAATCCGGACTATACCACGGAGCAGATGATCCGGGCCCTGCGCATCCTGCGGGAAACCCACCGTTTCAACGGCTATATCCACGCCAAGGCCATTCCCGGCACCTCCCCGGAGTTGGTGGAGCAGCTGGGACTGCTGGCGGACCGTCTGAGCGTCAATATTGAGCTGCCCTCTGAAGTTGGGCTCCGGACTCTGGCTCCGGACAAAAGTAAGCAGGCCATCCTGGCCCCCATGCGGCAGATCCAGACCCGGAACCAGCAGAACAAGGAGGAGCTGGTAAAATACCGCCATGCGCCCAAATTCGCTCCGGCGGGCCAGAGCACTCAGCTGATCGTGGGCGCCACCCCGGACTCCGACCTCCACATTCTCCGTCTGACCCAGGGACTCTACGATAAGTACCGCCTGAAACGGGTGTTCTATTCCGCCTACGTACCGGTGGTGGAGCATGCTCTCCTGCCCGCCAAGGATGTAAAACCGCCTCTCCTGCGGGAGCACCGGCTGTATCAGGCAGACTGGCTTCTTCGGTTTTACGGCTTCCGGGCAGAAGAGCTTTTAGACGACCGTCACCCGGACTTTGACCCTAGGGTAGACCCTAAGTGCAGCTGGGCCCTGAACCATCTGGACTTCTTCCCCGTGGAGGTCAACACAGCGGACTATGAGGCGCTGCTGCGGGTTCCCGGCATCGGCGTCACTTCTGCCCGCCGAATCCTGACCGCCCGCCGGGTGGGGCGGGTCCATCTGGAGGACCTCCGCCGTATGGGCGTGGTCATGAAGCGAGCCCAGTATTTTCTCACTGCCTCTGGAAAGATGCCGGACGGCCTGCGGTTCACCCCTGACAGCCTGTTGCGCAGTCTGATCGCCGCGGAGCAGCCTCTGCTGCCCCAGCAGGAAATGGTCCAGCTGTCTCTCTTCGACAGCGCCGGTGCATGAGGACTTTTTTATGACAGAAATGGTCTATTATTACGACGGTTCCTTCGAGGGATTTCTATGCTGCATCTTTGACAGCTATGTCAACAAAGAAATCCCCACAACCATCTGTCCCGATGAGTACGCTACACCCACACTGTTTGCCACCCGGAGTATCGTCACAGACCAGAATCATGCAAACCGTGTATTCAGAAAGATTGTAAAGTGTTCTCCCTATGCAGCTGAGCTTCTGCACAAGGGCTTTTTGACCTGTCTTCCGGAAAAGGAACTGTACCTTTACCGACTGGTGGCAAAGCTCCTGAAAGAGGGGCCTGGCTTTCTCAGGAACTTTTCAGACGAGACTCTCTACCCTGTCATCACCGCGGTCCGCCATCTCAATGGCGAGGCCCACCTGCTGAAGGGATTTGTCCGGTTTTCTGAACTGGGAGGCGTACTGGGCAGCGAGATCGAACCCAAAAACCGTGTCCTTCCCATTTTGCGTGGTCATTTTTGCGCCCGCTACCGGGATGAAATATTTTTCATCTACGACCGCACTCACAAGGAGGCGCTGTTCTACGCCGCCGGGAAGGCGGTTATCCGGCCGCTGGAGTCCTTTCAAATGGCCCCTCCCGACGAAACGGAGGCCAACTACCGCATTCTGTGGAAGCGGTTTTACGACACCATCGCCATCAAGGAGCGGTACAATCCAAAATGCCGCAGGACCAATATGCCGAAGCGCTACTGGAATACCATGACCGAATTCCAGGACGAATCCTATTTCAAGCCTCAAAGCTCTCCCGCAGCCGTGCCAGCCCCCGGCGCTCCAGCCGGGATATCTGCACCTGGGACACCCCCAGCACCCGGGCCGTCCGCTCCTGGGTCAGTCCCTTGAAATAGCGCAGCAGAATCGTCATGCGCTCTTTCTCCGGCAGATGGTCGATGGCTTCCCGCAGGGCGATCCGTTCCACCAGTCCCTCTTCCGGAGCGTCGGTCCCCAGCATCCCCTCCAACGTCAAACCGTCTGCTGTCTCCCGCTGCAAAGACTCCGGAGAATCGGTAGCTAGTTCCACCTGAGCGATCTCCTCCATGGAAAACCCTGTGGCCTCCGCCAACTCGGAGAGCGCCGGCTCCCGGCCCAGATCATGGCGGAGCTGTTCTCTTTTGCTGTAAAGTGTTTGTGCTTGCTCCCTAATGGCCCGTCCGACTTTCACCAATCCGTCATCCCGCAGAAAGCGCCGTATCTCGCCGGCGATCTTGGGGACCGCATAGGTAGAAAAGCAGGTCCCGTAGGAGAAGTCGAAGCCCTGTATCGCTTTCAAAAAGCCCAGGCATCCCAGCTGATAAAGGTCATCCGGCTCCACGCCCCGTCCGTAGTATCTCCGCACGATACTCCAGATCAGGCCGTTGTTTTCCAGAACTGCCTGCTCGCAGGCATCCCGGTCCCCCTCCTGGGCAGCCCGCAGCAGTTCCAGCGTACTGCTGCTCATTTTCCTGTTTTCATCCGGGCGGCCAGCTTTTTCTTCATAGCAACGCTGGTCCCCTTTCCGGGTGCAGAGCGAACTGTCAGCTTGTCCATGAAGCTCTCCATGATGGTGAAGCCCATGCCGCTGCGCTCCTCGCCGCCGGTGGTGAACATGGGTTCCCTGGCCTTGTCAATATCCGGGATGCCTTTCCCGTGGTCCTTGACGGTGATCTCCAGCACATTTCCCGGGCAGATTCGGACCTTCACCAGAACCTTACCAATGGAATCCGGATAGGCGTGGACAATGGCGTTGGTCACCGCCTCACTGACAGCTGTCTTGATATCCTCCAGTTCATTCAGGGTAGGATCCATCTGGGCCGCAAAGCAAGCGACAGCGGATCGTGCAAAGCCCTCGTTGCTGCTGCGGCTGGGAAATTCCAGTGTAACCTCATTCATTGCCTTGTTTTTCATTATGTAAACCTCCTTTATCGTATCGTCACCAGCCGTCCGATGCCCGCGGCATCCAGGACACGTCTGGCCTGTGCCGGAACGTTGCAGACCACCACGCTTCCGTCCAGTAGCTGCATCCGCTGCTGGGCCCGTAGGATCAGAGCAATTCCGGAGCTGTCCATAAAAGTCACACCCCCCATATCCAGCATGAGGGTTTTTGGAAGTGCCGCATCTACGGCCATTTCCAGCTCCCGCAGTGCATGTCTTGCGCCGTGATGGTCCAGCTCGCCGGAAAACTCCAGCAAGAGATTCCGGTCTGCGCTTTTCGCATGTATCTCCATGTTCTTTCATCCTTTCGCCTGTGGCGGTTGTTTTCTTCATTATAGGAAGTTGTCCCCTTCTTTTTTGTCGGATTCTTGGCCGCCCGCCGCTTTTTCTGAAATTTTTCTCTTTCTCTGTGCTTACCTTCTCTCTGCAGCCGAAATATGATAGAATGCAATTAAATCCACACAGAAAGGATATGGCATCACGATGAAAGTCTTACTGCTCAATGGAAGTTCTCACCTGCACGGCTGCACCGATACCGCTCTGCGGGAGATTGCTGCCGTACTGGAAGCTGCGGGGATCGAGGCGGAAATCCTGTTCCTGGGCAATGAACCGGTCCGGGACTGTACCGCCTGCGGCGCCTGCAAAACGCTGTCTGGCCGATGTGTCTTTGATGATGACATCGTCAATCAGGTCATCGCAAAAGCCGAAGCGGCCGACGGCTTCGTCTTTGGCTCTCCTGTTTATTATGCCCATCCCAGCGGACGCATCCTGTCCATTCTGGACCGGGTATTCTACGCAGGTAAGCACGCCTTCGCCCATAAACCAGCGGCAGCCATCGCTTCCGCACGGCGAGCCGGCACCACTGCCACGCTGGATGTCCTGCAAAAGTATTTCACCATCTCCCAGATGCCCGTTGTCTCCTCCACCTATTGGACCATGGTCCACGGCAAGCAGCCGGAGGATGTGCTGAAGGACGAGGAAGGACTGCAGACTATGCGGAACCTGGCGTCCAACATGGCCTGGATGCTCCGGTGCATCGAAGCCGGGAAGGCTGCCGGTATCCAGCCGCCCCAGGCGGAATCCGGTGCCCGAACCAATTTCATCCGGTGAGCCTATGAAGGATTTTTGCCGGGAATATCCGTTGCTGTCCCTCTGCGGACTCAGCTGCGGCCTGTGCACCATGCATCTGGGCGGATACTGTCCCGGCTGCGGCGGCGGAGACGGGAATCAGTCCTGCGCCATCGCCCGATGCAGCCGAGAGCACGGCAATGTGGAATTCTGTTGTCACTGTCCTGAATATCCCTGCCGGAAATTCAAGGGTATGGATGATTATGACTCCTTTATTTCCACCCGCAACCTGCGGAAAACCTGAAAAACGTCCAGACCAGAGGTCTGGACGTCTGTAAAGCAGAAATGGAAGAAAAGACCGTTCTGCTGCGGTGGCTGCTGGACAACTGCAACGCTGGACGACAAAAAAGCCCCTTCGCCACAGCAGTGAACCTGTTGCCATTGGAAGACCTACGGACCATCCGGGAGCATCTGGCATCTGATTCCATGGCTCTCCCCCTAAAAGAGCGTGCCAAAGTGGCAATCGCCCTTCTCCAGGCTGCAGCAGACGCCCGAAACATCAAATTAAAGCTGCGCAAGAAGCCGAAATAGTGCAATATTGGAAGTGAAGGTGCCATTTTATCAAAACACTGCTTGACCTGGGAGCCCATCACCTTTTTCATCAAAAGCAAAAACCAGAGCCTCCGCTTATTGCGGAGGCTCTGGTTCACTCTATTCGGGATTTACGCCTGCATAGCCTTGGCGGATTCCTCCAGCTTGGCGATCAGCTCGGCGAACTTGGCGGCCTTCTCCTTCTCGGCGTTGACCACCGCTTCGGGAGCACGGGAGACGAACTTCTCGTTGGACAGCTTCTGCTCCACGATCCGTAATCCATTCCGGGCCTTCTCCAGTTCCTTGTTGATGCGGTCAAGCTCAGCGGCCATGTCCACCAGCTCCGCCATGGGCATGTATGCCGTGGCATTGTGGGTCACCACGGACACCATCTTGCTCACATCGGCAGGAGCGGCATCGGCGAAGGTCACCTCACTGGCGTAGGCCAGACGCTGGATGAAGTGCAGGCCCTGCTGATAGATCTCAGGAGTGGCGGTCACCAGCAGCACCTCCGCCTTCTTGGAAGGAGGCACGTTCATCTCAGCCCGACGGGCGCGGATGGACTTGATGGTATCCATGACGGCCTCCATGGAAGACTCTTCCGCAGGGAAGCTCAGGCTGTCCTGATACTCCGGCCACTGAGAGGTCATGATGAAGTCACCCTCATGGGGCAGCGCCTGGAAGATCTCCTCGGTGATGAAGGGCATGAAGGGGTGCAGCAGCTTCAGCAGCTCCGTCAGCACGTAGCACAGCACGTTCTGGGCAACCAGCTTGGCAGCCTCGTCCTCACCGTTCAGACGGGTCTTGGTCAGCTCGATATACCAGTCGCAGTAGGTGTCCCAGATGAAGTCGTAAACCTTGGCGGAGGCCACGCCGATCTCGTAGGCATCCAGGTTCTCGGTGACTTCCTTCACCAGGGTGTTCAGCTTGGAGAGGACCCACTTATCCTCGGGAGCCAGCTTGGAAGCCTCGGGCAGCTGGCACTTGTCGATGGTGAGGTTCATCATCACGAAGCGGCTGGCATTCCAGATCTTGTTGGCAAAGTTCCGCATGGCCTCGCACTTCTCGGTGTAGAACCGGGTGTCGTTGCCGGGGCTGTTGCCGGTAATCAGGTTGAAGCGCAGAGCGTCGGCGCCGTACTTCTCGGCGATCTCCAGGGGGTCAATGCCGTTGCCCAGGGACTTGGACATCTTGCGGCCCTTGTCGTCCCGCACCAGGCCGTGGATCAGAACGGTGTGGAAGGGGATCTTCTTCATCTGCTCACAGCCGGAGAAGATCATACGGGCCACCCAGAAGAAGATGATGTCGTAGCCGGTGACCATGACGCTGTTTGGATAGTAGAAGTCCAGCTCCTCCGTCTTTTCCGGCCAGCCCAGGGTGCTGAAAGGCCACAGGGCGCTGGAGAACCAGGTGTCCAGCACATCGGGGTCCCGGGTCAGGTGGGTGCAGCCGCACTTGGCGCACTGCGTGGGGTCCTCACGGGAGACGTTGATGTGGCCGCACTCATCGCAGTACCAGGCGGGGATCTGATGGCCCCACCACAGCTGGCGGGAAATGCACCAGTCGTGGACATTCTCCATCCAGTTGATATAGGTCTTGGCGAAGCGCTCGGGAACGAACTTCACTTCGCCTTCCTTCACCACCCGCAGGGCCTCCTGGGCCAGAGGCTCCATCTTCACGAACCACTGGGCAGAAATCAGAGGCTCCACGTCATTGTGACAGCGGTAGCAGGTGCCTACGTTGTGAGAATAGGGTTCCACCTTCACCAGATAGCCCTGCTCCTCCAGGTCCTTCACGATGGCTTTGCGGCACTCGTAGCGGTCCATCCCGTTGTAGGGGCCGCCATTCTCGTTGATCTTACCGTCATCGGCGATAACGCGAATGACCTCCAGATTGTGACGCAGGCCCACCTCAAAGTCGTTGGGGTCGTGGGCAGGGGTCATCTTCACCGCGCCGGTACCGAAGCCGATTTCGCAGTACTCGTCGCCCACAATGGGGATCTCACGGTTCATGATAGGCAGGATGCACTTCTTGCCGATGAGATGCTTGAACTTTTCATCGTTGGGGTTCACAGCCACGCCGGTATCGCCCATCATGGTCTCAGGGCGGGTCGTGGCGACCACAATGTCCCCGGAGCCATCGGCCAGAGGATAGCGGATGTGCCACAGGTGGCCGGGCTTGTCCACGTACTCCACTTCGGCGTCGGACAGAGCGGTGATGCAGTGGGGGCACCAGTTGATGATGCGGCTGCCCTTGTAAATCAGACCCTTGTCATACAGTTCACAGAAGGTCTCCCGGACGGCCTTGGAGCATCCCTCGTCCATAGTGAAGCGGGAGCGGCTCCAGTCGCATGAGACACCCAGCTTCTTCTGCTGCTCCACGATGCGTCCGCCGTACTTCTCCTTCCACTGCCAGACACGCTGGAGGAACTGCTCACGGCCCAGGTCATAGCGGGTCTTGCCCTCCTTGACCCGGAGTTCCTCCTCCACCTTGATCTGAGTGGCGATACCGGCATGGTCGGTGCCGGGCAGCCACAGGGTGGAGTAGCCCTGCATCCGCTTGAAGCGGGTCAGAATATCCTGCAGCGTGGAGTCCATGGCGTGGCCCATGTGCAGCTGGCCCGTGACATTCGGGGGCGGCATGGAAATGGAAAAGGGCTTCTTCTTGGGATCGGGATCGCCGTTGAAGCAGTTGTTGTCCTCCCACATCTTGTAAATGCGGGACTCCACCTGCTGCGGCTCATACACCTTCGGCAGTTCTTTGTTCATTGGTTTCTCTCCTATCTTTCGAACATGTTGATATGTTGGTAAACTATCAGATCAGACGATTTGATATCCGGCATCAGAAAGGACTTCCAAAGCCCTGCTGTAATCGTCTGCTTTTGTCAAAATATAATCCGTATTGTAGGTGGAAATTGCGAGAATCCCAATCTGGTTTTCCGCCAACAGCGCGGACAATTTGGACAGGATCTCCACCAGGGAAAAATCTAAAACGCCTTGTATCCGGAACGCTCTCCAACCATCTTCCCGCTGGATGGTATTGTCCGGAACATCTTCTGTCAGACAGACCAGCGAGTTTTCCTCATCTGTCTTTCCACTAAAGCAGTACGGGCTTGTCCAGTCGACCGCAGAATAATCCTCCATCTTGCAGACTGAAAACGATCCGTCCAGTTCTTTCAGCTCCATATTTCCTCCCTGACAAGCAAAAACGCCCTGAGCCTTTCGGCTCAGGGCGAACAAATTGTCCGTGGTACCACCTGGATTCGGGAAACTCCCGCACTCACTGACGCAAGACGTCTCTCCCGGATAACGGTGGGATGCCGTCGCGGCCTACTGTCCGTTCAGCCCAATGCTCCGGGACGACTTCTCCGGCCGCTTCACGGGAACTCTCACCGTCCGTTCCCTCTCTTGGCATCCGCCTGCCGGGTACTGCTTCCCTTCCTCGCAGTTTCCAATATACCGTTACAGTATAGTATACCCCTTTTGGATTGTCAAGAGTCAGGATAGCCGCAAAATCTCCTTTTTCAGCCGGGAAATGATGCGCTTTTCCAGCCGGGAGATGTAGGACTGGGAAATGCCCAGCTGGTCCGCCACCTCCTTCTGGGTCTGCTCCCGTCCGCCGCCCAGGCCGAACCGCATGGTGATGATCTGCTTCTCCCGGGGCGACAGGATGTTGATGGCCTCCGTCAGCAGGCTCCGGTCCACGTCCTCCTCAATGGGCCGCATGACGATGTCCGCGTCGGTGCCCAGCACATCGCTCAGCAGCAGCTCGTTGCCGTCCCAGTCGGTGTTCAGAGGCTCGTCAAAGGAGACCTCTCCCCGCCGGGAGGCGTTCTTCCGCAGATACATCAGAATCTCGTTTTCGATGCACCGGGAGGCGTATGTTGCCAGCTTGATGTTTTTGTCCGTGCGGTAGGTCCCCACCGCCTTGATCAGGCCGATGGTTCCGATGGAGATCAGGTCTTCAATGCCCACGCCGGTGTTCTCGAACCGGCGTGCGATGTACACCACCAGCCGCAGATTATGCTCGATCAGTTCCTTCCGGGCCTCCTCGTCCTCCAGTCTGCCCAGCAGCTCCGCCTCCCGCTCCTTTGCCAGAGGCGGCGGCAGGGTATCGCTCCCACCGATGTAGTGAATGGACCGGACCAACCCCAGCTGTTCCAGCAGCAGCCGCCAAATGCGCGTCAATGGTCTCATGGTATCCTCCCCTTCTTACATCTCCGCCCCAAAGGGCCGCATACCCCGTCCCAAGTGTCGTGGGGGACAGTGCCGCCGTCACACCTGGATGGCGTGTTCCGCAAATCTCCACCCAGTCTGTCCGCACCGCCAGCAGCAGCCCCGTGGAGGTGCCCACCGCACGGTACGGAATCAGCCGGGGGCGCAGTTCCGGTGCCGTTTGGCGCAGAGGCTCCAGCAGGTCCGCCGGGAACCGAAGCAACTCCGGTGTCAACAGCCGCCTGACACCCTCCGGCAGAATAGCATCCAGACTCCCCGGCGCCGTCACCAGTACCGGCTGTCCGCCATTGGGATCACGGAGCCCGTTCCCGCTGTCCCAAAGAGCTGTCAGCTCTGTGGAACGACCACATATGCAAATTCGTACGGCCAGCCGCTCCCCCCGGATGCCGTGACGGGCAGCCGCCCGGAATACGACGGTTACCAGCAGATATGCCGCTACGGACGATGCCAGCAGAACTTTTCCGTTCACATCCGTATAAAATACACCGTTGGCCCGGGGCAAAGCGCTTCCGGTCAGCAGGCTCAGCCCCAGAACGCCCCCAGCCAGTCCACAGGACAGGGCAAACAGCAGCAGCGTCAGCCGCAGCAGGTACTGCTCTCCTCCAAAAGCCACCAGGGCCATCAGGACGCCCGCCGCCAACTTGGCTGGCCAGCAAGCCAGAAAACCGCATCCGGGCAGAAATACCGCCACAGCATAGGCACCGCCCAGGATGGCCGCCAACGCATACCGCCTTCGCCGCAGCGGCACGCCCGCCAACCGGGCGGTGACCAGACAGAGGAGATAATCCATCACGCCATTGAGCAAAAATACGGAATCCACATAGACTACCGTCATACCTCTCCTCCCTTGTCAGCCCATGGTTTATTCAGCAGACTTTATTATAGGGCAGGCATCCCGGAAAAGCCGTCGCAAAAGGGCACAGAAAAAAGCCGGACAAACCGTCCGGCTCTTTTTATCATGCTGGTTCTCAGACGTAAGGCACGATCATAGAGGCTACCAGCGCCACGATCATGACCACTACCAGAGCCAATGCGATGGCCCGCGTCACTTTTTTGTTCATTTCGATTCCTCCCCTGTCAGGATTTTCCGGATGCTCTTTTCCGCCTTGCTGCGGGGCAGCATCAGCTCATGACCGCATCCCAGGCACTTCAGCTTGATATCCATGCCAACGCGCAAAATTTCCCACTGGGTACTGCCGCAGGGATGCGCTTTTTTTAACTCGACCTTATCGTGCAGATGCAGGTCCATATTACCCCTCCTGTCAATCCATGCCCTTCCGGCGCATATAGTACGTTACCAAACAAATTATAAAGCCGCCTGCGCGGCAGATAGGATGCGATGTCGATGCCGGAAAACAAAACGTTCCCGCCGGAGGGCCTGCGCCCCCCTGCTGTTCACACCCTGCAATCACTGAAAAGCGCTGTGGAAAGCGGTGAGATCCTGGAAGCTGTGGCCCTGCGCTGTGATGTGAACCACACGCTTCACTTCTCTCTGAACGGCATCCGTGCCGTGATGCAGCGTGAGGAGATCAATGCCCCCTGGATTAGCGGTTCTGACCGGGATATTGCCATATTGTCAAGGGTTGGCAAGCCAACTTGCTTTACAGTCCAGGAAATCCTTACCGATGAAAAAGGCGCTCCGGTGGCCCGTCTCAGCCGCCGTGCGGCCCAGGAGAAGGCCATGGAGTATTTTCTGCAGTGCCTGCGCCCCGGTTCTGTCCTCGCCTGCCGGGCGACCCGGCTGGAATCCTTCGGCGTCTTTCTGGACATAGGCTGCGGTATTGTCGCCATGCTGCCCATCGAACACATTTCCGTCTCCCGCATCTCCCATACGAAAGAGCGGTTCCGGGCTGGCCAGAAAATTCTGGCTGTGGTTCTGTCCATCGACCCGGAGCGACGCCGATTCACCATGACCCACCGGGAACTGCTGGGCACCTGGATGGAGAACGCCAGCTGGTTCCGTCCCGGCGAAACCGTTCCGGGAGTGGTCCGCAGCGTCCAGCCCTACGGCAGCTTCATCGAACTGACTCCCAACCTCTCCGGTCTGGCGGATACCCGGGAGGATCTGACGACCGGTGACCGGGTCTCGGTCTTCATCAAGAGCATCCGCCCGGAGCGGATGAAGATCAAGCTCCAAGTCATCGAAAAGCTCCCGCCGGACAGCACGCTGCCGGATCTGAAATACCAGATCACCGACGGTGTCCTGGACCGCTGGGTCTATTCACCGCCCAATTATGAAAAGGCACCGGTGGAAACGGTGTTTTTGCAAGACGGCTGACCGGGCAATCTCACAGCTCCCGACCTTTAATCTTCTCCCAGTATGCCTTGGCGGCCTGCTCCGTCTTGTTGTCGCCCCATTCATAATAGCGGGCGTTTTTCAGCACGTCCGGCAAATACTGCTGCTCCACCCAGCGGTTGGGGAAATCGTGGGGATACAGGTAGTGCTGTTGGTTGTCAAAGCCGGTGGTATCGGCGTGGACATTCTGCAAGCACCGGGGGATATCGCCGCTCTTTCCCTTTTTCAGGTCCGACATAGCGGCAATGATGGCGTTGTGGGCGGTATTGGACTTGGGAGCCGTGGCCAGCAGGATGGCGGCCTCCGCCAGGGGCAGCCGGGCCTCCGGCAGCCCCACCTGCAGAGCCGCGTCCACGCAGGCCTTGGTTACCACAATGGCCTGGGGGTATGCCAGTCCCACGTCCTCGGCGGCGATCACCAGCAGCCGTCGGCAGGGAGACAACAGGTCTCCCGCCTCCAGCAGGCGGCCCAGGTAATGGACCGCCGCATCCGGGTCGCTGCCCCGGATGGACTTCTGCAAAGCGGACAGGATGTCGTAGTGCGCGTCGCCGTCCCGGTCATAGCGCATGGCGCTGCGCTGGGACACCTGGACCGCATCCTCTACGGTCAGATGCAGTTCGCCCTTTTTCACCTCCGCCGCCTGGCAGAGGAGCTCCACGGCGTTAATGGCCTTCCGCACATCGCCGCCGCAGGCGGTGGCAATGTGAAGCGGCACATCCGCATCCCAGCTGAGGGGCAGCTCACTGCGCGCCTGTTCGATTTTCAGCGCCCGCAGGACCGCAGGCTCCGCCTCCCGGGCTGTGACAGCCTTGAACTCAAAGACGGTGCTGCGGGACAGCAAAGCACTGTATACGTAGAAATACGGGTTCTCCGTGGTAGAAGCGATCAGGGTCAGCTTTCCGTTCTCCATGAACTCCAGCAAACTCTGCTGCTGCTTTTTGTTGAAATACTGGATCTCGTCCAGATACAGCAAAATGCCACCCGGCGCCAGCAAAGTCCCCACATCAGCAATAATGTCTTTGATATCCTGCAGGGACGCCGTGGTGGCGTTGAGCCGGTACAGGGTCTTGTTGGTCTTTTCGGCGATGATGTTGGCCACCGTGGTCTTTCCGGTGCCGGAGGGGCCATAAAACACCATGTTGGCGTCGGCGCCCTTCTCGATCAGACGGCGGAGCACCGCGCCGGGAGCCAGCAGGTGCCGCTGTCCCACCACCTCATCCAGGGTCCTGGGCCGTATCTCGTCCGCTAAAGGCCGCTTCATGGCGCGCCTCCCTTCTGTCATATCTGACTTGATATTGTACCACAGTGCGGCTGTAATTACCACGGTTTTTTCACTGGCCTTTTGCCGAAAGTTGTGGTATCCTGTGGGCAAGAGGTGATCGATATGAAATCCAAAGCCGCCCTGAAGCGGATCATCGAGATGTTGAAGGAGCTCTATCCCGACGGGCTCTGTTCCCTGCAATATGAAAAAGACTATGAGCTGCTGTTTGCGGTGCGGCTTTCCGCCCAGTGCACCGACGAGCGGGTCAACAAGGTGACCCCCGCCCTCTTTGCCCGCTTCCCGACCCTGGAGAGCTTCGCGGAGGCGGACCCCAAAGAAGTGGGCGAATACATTCACTCCTGCGGCTTCTTCAACGGCAAGGCCAGGGACCTGGTGGCCTGCGCCCAGCAGATTCTGGAGAAACACGGCGGAAAGGTCCCCGGGACCATGGAGGAGCTGACCGCCCTCCCCGGCGTGGGCCGCAAGACCGCCAACCTGATTTTGGGGGACGTGTACGGCCAGCCCGCCTACGTCTGCGACACCCACTGCATCCGCATCACCGGACGGCTGGGGATCACGGATGGCTCCAAGGACCCCGTCCAGGTGGAGCGCCAACTGCGGGAGGTTCTGCCGCCCAAGGAATCCAACAACTTTTGCCACCGGATGGTGCTGTTCGGCCGGGATACCTGCACCGCCCGCAGTCCCAAGTGCGAAGGCTGCCCCCTGGCTGCCGACTGTGACACTGCCAAAGCCGCCCGGAAAGCCAAAAAATAAGATCTGCCTCGTGCCTGCGCCATTTGCGCAGGCACTTTTTTTCTTCTCACTTCATATACTGGTCCAGAACCGTGAGAACAAGGAGGCATTATGGACGATATGACGGCACGGCTGGCCCAACAGCTGAAAAACAACCCCGCAATGCTGCGCTCCCTGATGCAGTCCCGGGACGGACAGATGCTCATGCAGATGCTGACCCAGGGAGACCGGGGCGCCGGTCTGCAGCGGGCGGCCCAGGAGGCCGCCAAAGGGAACCCTGCGGAAATGGCATCCATGATCCAGCGCATCATGCAGAGCCCGGAGGGCGCGGCCTTGGTGGACCGCATCAACAAGGCTGTTCAGAAATAAGGAAGGGAAAGGCGGTAGGCACGGATGGCGGAATTCGACGAAAAACTCAACAGTATTCTGTCCAATCCGGACGCTATGGCCCAGATCATGCAGCTGGCGCAGTCCCTCTCCGGAGACAGCCAGGGGACGGCATCTCCCCAACCGCCACCAGCATCTGCTCCTCCGCAGCAGCCGGCATCTGCCCCGCCTGTACAGCCCTTTTCCCGGCCTCCGGCACCACCGCCACAGGGAGGAGCGGACCTACTGTCTTCCTTGACAGGCGGCATGGATCCCACTCTGCTGATGAAGCTGATGCCCCTCGTCCAGGAGCTGGGGAGTCAGAACGACTCCAACACCCGCCAGTTGCTCTATGCGCTGCGGCCCTATCTGAAGCCGGAGCGGCAGGAAAAGGTGGAGCGCGCTCTGCAGCTGGCCCGCCTGTTCCATCTGGGGAAGAAATTCCTGTCGGAGTGGGGAGGCTGAGCCATGTATAACCGGTACATTCGCAACGACAACGGCGTCTATACCCGTATCCCCCAGGAGGAGCGGCAGCAACAACCGCAGCAGCCGCCACAGCAGCAATCACCGCGGCAGCCCCCTCCCCCGGGACCTCCGCCGCCCCAGACAGGCGGTCAGCAGCGTCCTCCTCCGCCACCCCCTCCGTCAGGTGGAAACAGCTGCCGCTCAGATGGACTTACCGGTTTTCTCCGGCACTTTCTGGACCAGCTGCATCTGGACCATGTGGATACAGGGGACCTGATCCTGCTGGTCCTGCTGTTCTTCCTGTTCCGGGAAGACGCCGATGAGGAGTTGCTGGTGGCCCTGGGGCTGCTGCTGATCTTATGAAATAAGGACGGAGCTTTCGCTCCGTCCTTTTTTGCTGTTAAAATAAACTGGTGCCGTCCGGCAAGGTGAATTCCGTGGCCGCTGGCTCTGTCTGATCCACGGTCAGTGCCTCCATCCGGTAGACCCGCTCACCATCCATCAGCTTTTCCGCCGCCACCAGCAGTCCGGTATCCACGCTGACCCAATAACACAGTTGACTGTTCTCCTCCGATGCTTCTACATAAATGCACCGGATATCGGACAAGACCCGATAATCTGCTGTGGAAATTGCCTCCACAGGCAGGTCCAGGATGTCCTCGTAGGTAGGAATACACTGCTCGTTGTCCGCTGAGACCCCCCCCACCGTGGAGTGATAGATCGCGGTCTCGTTGTTGTACCAGACGCAGGTCTCCTCCGGCCCGATGATACTGTGACGCACCCGGCCGTCCGGCATGGTCCGGTCCATACGGGTCCAGCCGCCGCTGACAGTCACTGTGGTCTCATAGGAACCGCTTCCGGTGCTCCAGAACTGCTCCACCGTGACCGTCCGCCGGTAGGCCTCCGGCCGGGACAAGGTGGCAATGGCGGACTGCACGGTCGCCGGCGCGATCTCCACTACTGTCAGGGCATCTCCGTCAGTGCCGGGCTCCTCCGCGATCTGGTCAGATGCGGCTGTGGTATCCGGCAAAACGATGTGCTCCGGGCGGTGCAGGGTATTCATCAGCATGATGACCACCACGATCACGGTACCTACAATAAAGCTCCAGGTGATCCAGTTGAGATTCCGCTTGTCCACGCCTGCCCTCCTCCCGTTTTTTCATCGTTCAGGTCTGATAATCCTCCGGCTTTTCTCCTCTGCCGAAGTGCCAGAGGATGGCGTCGGCGATCCGGCGGCAGGCATTGCCGTCACCGTAGGGGTTCACCGCGTGGGCCATTCTGGCGTAGGCGTCCTTGTCCCGGATCAGGCGGTGTGCCATGGTGACGATGTCATCCTGGACCACACCGGCCAGCTTCACGGTACCGGCGGCTACAGCCTCGGGCCGCTCCGTCTCCCGGCGCAGCACCAGGACAGGCTTGCCCAGGGCGGGAGCCTCCTCCTGCAGGCCGCCGGAGTCCGTCATGACCATGTAGCAGCGGGCCATGAGATTGTGCATCTCGTCCGCCGGCAGCGGGTCGATCAGGTGGACCCGGGGCGCGCCACGCAAGTACTTGTCCACCGCCTCCCGGACCACCGGACTCAGGTGAACGGGATACACCAGCTCCACATCACGGTTCTCCTCGGCGATCTGCCGCAGGGCCAGCATGATGTGCTTCATGGGTTCGCCGTAGTTCTCCCGCCGGTGGCAGGTCACCAGGATGATCTTCTTCTCCCCGTAGGGCAGGTGGTTCAGTTCCTCCGTGGTGAAGTGATAGTCCTCCCGGACGGTGGTCTTCAGTGCGTCGATGACCGTGTTGCCGGTGATGAAGAGCCCATTGGTGATGTTCTCTTTCAGAAGGTTGTTTTTGTTGTTGACCGTGGGACAGAAGTACAGGTCCGCAATGGAGGAGACCAGCTTCCGGTTCATCTCCTCTGGAAAGGGAGAATACTTGTCATAGGTTCTGAGTCCTGCCTCTACGTGGCCCACGGGCACCTGATGGTAAAAGGCTGCCAAGGCACCGGCAAAGGTGGTGGAGGTATCTCCATGGACCAGGATCATGTCCGGTTTCAGCGTCTCAATGGCCTCGTCCATGCCCAGCAGGCACTTGCTGGTAATGGTGGATAGGGTCTGACGAGGCGTCATGATGTCCAGGTCCCAGTCGGGCCTGACATCAAAAACCTCCAGCACGCTGTCCAGCATCTGGCGGTGCTGGGCAGTGACACAGCAGAGGCTCTCCACCTCCTCCCGGGCGGCCAGCTCCTTCACCAGGGGGCACATCTTGATGGCCTCCGGCCGGGTGCCGAACACGCTCATGATACGCAGCTTGTCCATTTAACCTTCCTCGTCTTTCTTCTCTTCCTGGTGGTGTCCGTGCTCCTTCAGTTCCTCCAGTTCCTCGTGCAGTTCCTCCCGCACTTCCTTGGGGAACACCACGCGGGCGGCCACCACACCCACGATACACAGCGTCAGAAACAGCAGCATGGCCTTCTGCTCGCCGCCAGTGGTCAGCACCACGGCGGACAGACCCAAGATGGCAGAGATCACATACAGCGTGGCCACCGCCTGCTTCTGGTTCAGGCCCATATCAATGAGCCGGTGATGGATGTGGCTCCGGTCGGCATGCATAGGGCTCTGACCGTGGGCAATGCGGCGGATAAAGGCGAAGGCCGTGTCGAAGATGGGCAGCCCCAGGATCAGGAAGGGCACCACAAAGGACACCACCGCGTAATACTTGAACAGGCCCTGGATGGACATGGTGGCCAGGATGAAGCCCAGGAAGGTTGCGCCGGTATCCCCCATGAACATCTTGGCGGGGTTCATGTTATAGGGCATGAACCCCACGCAGGCGCCCACCAGGGCCGCCAGAACGATGGAGACCTGGGTCTGTCCCCCCACCAGGGCAATGACCAGCATGGTGGTGGCGGAGATGGCGGAGACGCCGTTGGCCAGGCCGTCCAGGCCGTCGATCAGGTTCACCGCATTGGTGATGGCCACGATCCACAGCACCGTAAAGGGCACGGACAGGCCGCCCAGCACCCAATACAAACTCTGGGAAAAAATATTAGGATTGGAAAAGGCCAGGATCTGCACGCCATTCAGGGCGGGGATCAGGGCCGCCGCGATCTGGATCACGAATTTCAGCATAGCCGGCAGGGCCATGATGTCATCCACCACACCCAGCACCACGATGATGACCGCACCCAGCAGGATGCTCTTCATCTCGGTGTTGATCTCCGCGAACAGCAGGATACTGACCATGAAGCCAATGAAAATGGCAAGGCCGCCCAGGCGCGGAATGGGCACCTTGTGCATCCGGCGGTTGTCCTTGGGCACGTCGATGGCGCCCACCTTGTAGGCGAAGGTCTTGACCACCGGCGTCATCAGGAAGCTGACCACCAGGGCCACCAGCAGCGCCAGCACCACATAGGCCACCAGCCGATTTTCGATCAACATGTCATTCCTCCATCAGCGGGCGGCAAAGCCGACCTTTCTCTGGACCTTGGAGAGGGTCTTGTTTGCCAGGTACTGGGCCCGCTGGGCGCCATCCCGGTAAATGCTCTCCAGATAGGCCTTGTCGGCCGTCAGGCGCTCGGACTCCTCCCGGATGGGACGCAGCAGCTCCACCACAGCGTCGGCCACAGCGGGCTTGAACACACCGTAGCCCTGACCGGCAAACTCCGCCTCGGCCTCTTCCATGGCCTTTCCGGTGGCGGCGCAGTAAATGGTCAGCAGGTTGGAGACACCGGGCTTGTTCTCCTTGTCAAAACGAACAGCAGTCTCGCTGTCGGTGACGGCCCGCTTGAACTTCCGCTGAATTTCCTCGGGCTTATCCAGCAGATAGACGCAGCCATCGGGGTCGGACTTGCTCATCTTGTTGTCCGGATTGCCCAGGCTCATGATGCGGGCGCCCATCTTGGGGATAAAGGCCTCCGGCAGGACAAAGGTATTGCTGTAAACGCCGTTGAACCGCTGGGCGATGTCCCGGGTCAGCTCCACGTGCTGCCGCTGGTCCTCGCCCACCGGCACCAGGTCCGCCTGATACAGCAGGATGTCCGCCGCCATCAGCACGGGATAAGTGAATAGGCCGGCGGTGATGTTGTCAGCGTGCTGCTGGGACTTCTGCTTGAACTGGGTCATGCGGCTCAGCTCACCGAACTGGGTATAGCATCCCAGAATCCAGCTCAGTTCCGCGTGCTGAGGCACATGGCTCTGGATGAACATGATGTTCTTCTGAGGGTCCAGGCCGCAGGCGATATACTGGGCCAGCTGGGCCACGGAACGGCGGCGCAGCTCCGCGGGGTCCTGCCGGACGGTGATGGCGTGCATATCCACGATGCAATAGATACAGTCGTATTCATCCTGGAGAGCCACCCAGTTCTTGATGGCGCCCATATAAGAGCCCAGGGTCAGCTCGCCGCTGGGCTGAATACCGCTGAAAATTCTCTTTTTCTTTTCCTGATTTTCCATGAGAAACACCTCGACATTCTCTGCCGCCGGGCCACTTTTGACCCGGCGGAAATTTAATTTTGTATTATAGCAGTTTTCTGTGGATCCTGCAATCTTTTTTCCTTACTTCCGAAAGGCAAAAAATCGCTGGCCCAGGTAATTGAGAGCCGTGTACAGGCACATACCCACCAGCATGGCGGCGTTTTCCTGCAGCCACTGGCTCCGGCCCTCCAGCAGATGCATGACCAGGGGCTTTGCCAGCCCGTAGGCCAGCAGCCAGCAGACCGTCACATTCAGGGCAAACCGGACCACCTGCTGCCAGGACCACTCCTTCTTCCGGAAGGTGAAATACTTGTTGAGGAAAAAGCTGACGATGCCCCCCAGCAGGTAATTGGCGGCGGAGGACACCCAGTAAGAGCAGTGGGCCCAGTTGTACAGCAGGAACATGGTGCCGCAGCCCACCAGGGTGTTGATAATCCCTACCAGCAGGAACCGGGGCACCGTCCCGTCAATCAGTTTTCGTTCCATCAGGGTTCTCCTTGTCGGTCTCCGCCAGGATATAGATGGGGCGGTGCTTGGTCTCCAGATAGGTCTTGGCCAGGTACTGGCCCAGAATGCCCATGCACAGCAGCTGGATGCCGCCCATGAACATGACCATGCAGGCCAGGGACGGCCAGCCGCTGACCGGGTCTCCGAACAGCAGCGTCTTGACGATGATATAGACCACCATTAAAAAGGAGACAACGCACAGCAGGATGCCCAGCACCGACGCGATGGCCAGGGGGACCGTGGAAAAGCCCACAATGCCCTGGAGAGAGTACAGCAGCAGCTTCCAGAAGGACCACTTGGTCTCCCCTGCCACCCGCTCCACATTCTCATAGGGCAGCCATTTCGTACGGAAGCCCACCCAGCCGAAGATGCCCTTGGAGAAGCGGTTGTACTCCCCCATGGAGACGATGGCGTCCACCATCTGGCGGGTCATCATGCGGAAGTCGCAGGCGCCGTCCACGATCTCCGTGTCGGAGATTCGATTGATCAGCTTGTAGAAGCAGCGGGCGAAGAAGCTGCGGATGGGGGGCTCCCCCTTCCGGCTCTCCCGCCGGGCCGCCACGCATTCATACTCTCCGCTCTGCAATCCCTCGTACATCTCCGGCAGCATAGCAGGCGGATGCTGGAGGTCGGCGTCCATGATGACCACATAGTCGCCCCTGGCCTCCCGGAGACCGGCGTACATGGCGGCCTCCTTGCCGAAATTCCGGGAAAAGGACAGATACCGCACATTGGGCATCTCTTTGGCAAACCGCCGCAGAACGGACAACGTCCCGTCTTTGGAGCCGTCATTGACAAACAGCAGCTCAAAGCCGCAGCCGTAGGCGGCAGACATCTCCGCCTCCGTCTTTTGGATGGCCTCCAGGAAATACGGCAGAGCCGCCTCTTCGTTATAACAGGGTACGATGATGGTGACCAGCATCCCCTTTACCTCTCTTTCTTGACCTCAGGACAGCTTCACCACCACGGTTCCGTCCACCATGCAGATGCCGTCCGCGTCCGGGAAGGCAGGCATGGCCTGCACCTCCGGCAACTGGGAGAAATCCGTCTCCGTATCCCACACCAGGGGGTAATTGAGATAGTCCGTCAGGTAGCGGCCCAGATTGTAAGTGGCGGAGTAGTCACTCCACAGACCCACCGTCCTGTCCAGTGCCTGGAATTCATCCCGGCCCCGATTCAGATAGTCGTTCCGGTCCAGCCGCCCCACAAAGGCCACCGGCGTCTCACCGGGCACGTAGCCCTCCAGCAGCTCGATCCGGTCGATGATGCGGGCGGAGAGGGCCATAGTAGCCGTCTTGTCCAGTTCCTTTTTCAGATAGACCTGATTGGCATACACCACATGCTGCCACAAGACGCAGCACAGCAGCACCGCCGCCACGGCCCGCAGGGGTGCTCCCTGCCGCTCCTCCCGTTCCCGGCACAGCAGCGGCAGCAGGTACAGCAGTTCACCCGCGAAGGTCATCAGCTGGGTGGCGCTGCCCGCCAGCAGAATGGCGGCGGAGTTGAAGGCCGTGGGAAGCAGGCACACCAGCACCAGCAGCAGCACCTTATTTCCGATGTGCAGCTGCTTGTCCGTCAGGATCCGGAACAGATACCAGCCCAGCAGCGCCAGAAGCAGTACATGGACCACCGGCATCCACCAGCCCAGCACACCGCCGGCGTCAAAAAGGCCTTTCAAATAGTCCATATTGGCGTCCCGCACCAGCCCCATCAGCTTTCCCAGACCACCGCCGGCCAGCAGGGATTCCTCCACCCGCCGCTTGGCCACGCCGGTCACAGAGCAAACCAGGGTCCAGACACCGTAATAGGCCACGAAACCCGCGGCCAGCAGTGCCAGATACCGTACGCCCGTCAGGACCGCCCGGGAAAGATTCTCATTCTCCCGCAGCCGTACCATCACCAGCAGCAGGCACAGGGACGCCGCCACGGTGAAATAGGCCTGATACACCGCCAGAGACGCCACCAGCGCCCCCAGCCCCGGCAGAAGCCACCAATGCCCTCGGTGAAAGCACCATACCGCCGCCACCGCCAGAAACAAGGCGAAGGCGTACTCATCCATGCAGTAGACGTAGGTGGCCCCCGTCAGGGTCAGGGCCAGATTGGTGCACAAAAGGCCGCAGGTCAGCAGAATACTGCCGGTGGTGCGGATTCTGAATATCTGGATCACCAGCCAGGCAGTCAGGGACATCCACAGGATGAATAACAGCCCAATGAGCCAGGGCGCAGCTGTATCTCCCTTCAGCAGCTCATACACCGGGATGACGAAGCGTCCGATGCTGGTGTAGAAGGAAAAGCTCCCGGTGGCATAAGTGAAGTAGGAAATGGAGTCGTGGGAGAAGAATTCGTTGGAAAACAAAAAGCCGTGGGCCGCGAAGGAGCACACCGCCGTGGCGCACAGCACCAGCCACGTCGTCCGCTTTCGCTCCGGCGTCCAGTATTCCCGCAGCCATCCATTGACCGGACAGCCTATCCCCCGGCGCAGCTCCATTTCATCACGCTCCCTGCTGCATAATTTCACAGTGTAAGCATAGCACCAGCCCCCGGATTTTTCAACCCCCGGAATGGCCTTCCCGACTTGACAATTCCCGCCGAAACATAGATAATGTAATTTGTTGTATTGTGTAAATTTTTACATGGAGGTACTTTCATGGCACTTGATATGGCTTTTTTTGATGAGATGGAAGCCCGCATCCCCAAGGGGAAGGTCCGGACCCGGTTCGCTCCCTCCCCCACCGGCTACATGCACGTGGGCAACCTGCGCACCGCTCTGTACACCTGGCTGATCGCCCGGCACGCGGACGGCACCTTTATCCTCCGCATTGAGGACACTGATCAGGGCCGTCTGGTGGAAGGTGCTACCGACGTGATCTACCGCACCATGACTGAGTGCGGCCTGACCCACGACGAGGGCCCCGATGTAGGCGGCCCCACCGGCCCCTATATCCAGTCTGAGCGCCGGGACCTGTATCTGCCCTACGCCCAGCTGCTGGTGGAAAAGGGTGCCGCCTACTACTGCTTCTGTGAAAAGACCGAGTCCGAGGAGGACTCCGGTGACTTCGACCGGGCCGATGACCCCTGCCGGAACCTGAGCGCCGAGGAGGTGGCCGCCAATCTGGCCGCCGGCAAGCCCTACGTCATCCGCCAGCGCATCCCCCACGAGGGCACCACCACTTTCCACGACGTCTCCTTCGGCGATATCACCGTGGAGAACAAGACCCTGGACGACCAGGTGCTGCTGAAGCGGGACGGCCTCCCCACCTACAATTTCGCCAACGTGGTGGACGATCACCTCATGGGCATCACCCATGTGGTCCGGGGCAGCGAATACCTCTCCTCCGCCCCCAAGTACAATCTGCTGTATGAGGCCTTCGGCTGGGAGATTCCCACCTACGTCCACTGCTCTCCCGTCATGCGGGACCAGCACAACAAGATGAGCAAGCGCCACGGCGACCCCTCCTACGAGGACCTGAAAGCCCAGGGCTATCTGACAGATGCCATTCTGAACTATGTGGCTCTGCTGGGCTGGGCCCCCAAGGGTGAGCGCAGCGAGCAGGAGATCTTCTCCCTGCCCGAGCTGGTGGAGGCCTTTGACATCGCCGGCATTTCCAAGTCCCCCGCCATCTTTGACATTGAAAAGCTGACCTATTTCAACGCCACGTATCTCCGCGCCCTGGCTCCCGAGGCCTTCGCCAAGGTGGCGGAGCCCTATATCCGCCAGAGCGTAAAGAACCCCGCCATCGACACCGCCGCCATCGCCGCCCTGCTGCAGGCCCGGTGCGAAAAGCTGACGGACATCCCCGAGAAGGTGGATTTCTTTGACACCCTGCCTGAGTACGATGCGGAGTTCTTCACCAACAAGAAGTCCAAGACCAACGCCGAGGTGTCCCTGAAGATGCTGGAGGCCGTGATCCCCGCCCTGGAGGCCATTCCTGACTGGACTGTGGACGCCGTTCACGACACCTTGATTGATCTGGCCGCCTCTCTGGAGGTGAAAAACGCCACCCTGATGTGGCCCGTCCGCATCGCCGTGGCCGGCAAGCTGGTGACCCCCGGCGGCGCCGTGGAGCTGTGCCACATTCTGGGCAAGGAGGAGACCCTCCGCCGTCTGAAGCTCGGTATGGCAAAGCTGCAGGCCTGAATTTTGAAAAAAGGAAGATTCACATGAGCAAACTGTATATTCCCCAGGGCTACACCGCTCCCCTGCCCAACTACGAGCTGCAGCGGGCCATCGCCTTCATCAAGGATTCCTTCCAGACCAACCTGAGCAACGCCCTGAACCTGCGCCGGGTGTCCGCCCCCCTGTTCGTGGACGGCGGCTCCGGCCTCAACGACGACCTGAACGGCGTGGAGCGCCCCGTGGCCTTCGACATCCCCGATGTGGGCGTCAACGGTCAGGTGGTCCACTCCCTGGCCAAGTGGAAGCGCCTGGCCCTGAAGCGTTACGGCTTCCATGAGGGCAAGGGCCTGTACACCGACATGAACGCCATTCGCCGGGACGAGGAAGTGGACAACATCCACTCCATCTACGTGGACCAGTGGGACTGGGAGAAGATCATCTCCCGGGAGGACCGGAACGTCAACTATCTGAAATCCAGTGTCCGGGCTATCGTAGGCGCCGTCTGTGAGACCTCCGAGGCCCTGAATGTGGCCTTCCCCAGCCTGCGGGGCAAGCTGGACCGGGAGGTGTTCTTCATCACCACCCAGGAGCTGGAGGACCTGTATCCCGACCTGACCCCCAGTGAGCGGGAGACAGAGATCTGCCGCCAGCACCACACCGTGTTCCTGATGCAGATCGGCAAGACCCTGAAGTCCGGCAAGAAGCATGACGGCCGCGCGCCTGACTACGATGACTGGGATCTGAACGGCGACATCCTCATGTGGAACCCCGTGCTGGAGCGGAGCTTTGAGATCTCCTCCATGGGCATCCGGGTGGACGAGGAATCCCTGGACCGCCAGCTGACCCTGGCAGGCTGCGATCATCGCCGGGAACTGCCCTTCCACAAGATGCTGCTGAACAGTGAACTGCCCCTGACCATGGGCGGCGGCATTGGCCAGTCCCGGCTGTGCATGCTGATGCTGGGCACCTGCCACATCGGCGAAGTGCAGGCCAGCCTGTGGGATCAGGAGACCATGGACTCCTGCGAAAATGCCGGAATCACGTTGCTGTAAAGGTATAGTACATCACAGAAAAAGGACCTGCTTTCCGTGGAAAGCAGGTCTTTTTTATCAGGTCTTCCGGCAGGAGAGAATGTACTCCGCCGCCCGCTTGGCGCCGCCTGCCTCCCGGAAGCTCCGGGCAATGCGGGCTGTCTGTTCTTTGTAGGAGGGTTCAGCCAGCACCCGCTCCAGGGCCTCCCGGATGTGAGCCGGGTCCTCTGAACGAAGACGCAATCCCATGCCCAGCTCCTCCACGCGGTCCGCCACGGCAGCCTCCTCGCTCTGCTGTGGGTCCAGCACCGTGGGAACACCGTACCAGATGGCCTCGCTGGCGCTGTTCATGCCGCAGTGGGTCAGAAACACATCTGCCTGCCGCAGCACAGCCAGCTGGTCCACCCGCTCCGCCGCCTGAATATGGGGCGGCAAAGTCCCTAACACTTCCAGATTCTCTGCCGTTCCCACGGAGAAAATCGCGTCCACGTCCATGTCCGCCAGCGCTTCCACGCAGTTCATGCAAAACCGCTTGCGGTCATGTATGACCGTCCCCAGGGAGATATACACCAACGGACGGCTCTTGGCCGGTACCGGCTCCTCCCGTTCCGGCAGGGAGGGACCGACAAACGCATAGTGCTCCGAGAAGGTCTCCGCCATAGGCTGAAACTCCCGGGAGGTATAGACAACCGTGTTGGTCTCGTTGTCGTTCTGCAGCAGGTCCGTCACCTTTTCCACCGGGTATCCGTGCTGCCGCAGCAGGGCCATCTTGCGTCCGATCCGGGGCATCCCCAGCAAGGACCGCAGCAATTCCACCGGCTTGGGCTTCATCAACTGGGCGGAGTTCTGGTTAAAGGCGAAGGTAGTGGTGGAGCAGACATAGGGAATGCCCAGCTTTTTGGCGAAGAGCTTTCCCCAGAAGCAGACAGAATCCGAAACCACTACATCCGGCTGGAACTCCTCCAGTTCCCGGCAGACCTTTCCCTCCAGGGTCAGCGTGGTGTCTATCACCATCTCCACCAGGGCCGCGAAATCCCGACCCAACTTTTTGTCCAGGTCCTTGGGCTGCGGCGGCAGGGCCTCATCGCAGCAGATCACCTCCGCACCGGCGGCCTCCAGCTTCTCCCGGAAGGGCTCGAAGGAATAATAACGCACCTGGTGGCCCATGGCCGTCAGCTGCCGGACCACCTCCACCGTGGGATTGGTATGCCCCCAGGCCGGGATGCAGAAAAACACGATCCTGCTCATTTGAGATCCTCCCCTCTGAGCATGGCATCAAACTGTTGGAAGAGCACATCGTCCTTGGTGATGGCAATGCCCTGTTTCACGTCCGCCAACACCAGCAGTGTATCCCCCGGCTTGATGTCAAACAGATCCCGGACGCCCTTGGGGATCACGATCTGGCCCTTCTCCCCCACCCGGGCAATTCCCGCATACTTTCCTTTCGGCTGTTTCATTGGACACCTCTCCTTTTTAAGTATGATTAGTTATACTTTTCATACTTATGATACATCATACATATTCCGCTGTCAAGAAAAAAGACGGTGCTGTCCGGATTTTCCGGACAACACCGTCTTTCATTTCATTTTGCGCAGCGGGACCCTTACGCTTCCAGAGGTGCTTCTCCACCGGAACCGAAAGCCTTCATGGCCCTGTCGTCCTCAGCCCGCTTCTCCTCCAGGCTCTGCTTCAGGATCATGTCCTTCACCTATCTAAAACACTTGTACAAATAAGTACAAATAGCTCAAAAATGACCCTTTTTGGTAGGCGTGTGGTTACAATAAATCTGGTTGAAAGGTGGTTAATCCACCCAAATCCGGGACCGGTTATGTCACCGTTATGTCAGTTCAGTCACCCCTTTTTACATCTTTTCCCAGATTATTTGAGGTCTGACATTTAGCGATTTCCTGTTGGTGACTTAATAATATATCACTTGATTTTTGATGTCAAGTCATTCTATTTTTATCATTTTTCTGAATAATTTTTATGTATTGCCCTCAATTAGTTTGATTACATGGCAATGTGGGTATCCCATAAAACGATATGTGTTTTCATCAACTCTACTTTAGTGGTGTCTCTGTCCGAGATAAGTATTGGTGTGTATAACTGACCTTTTTATTCATTTTTTATGAATGCCCAATGAAAAGGAGCAAGGTGTATCGACCTTGCTCCTCCTATGGGATATACTATTCAGTTCAACTAATTGGAATTTATCGTTTTGCTTTCTTACTATTTGCGACTTTTTCGATATCTTCTTTATCAATCCATTCCTCTGCAAACCCACAATCGCAACAGATATATCTATGCACAATTACATAAGAAGAAAACGATGTCTGCACATAATTTCCTGTACCATATGCCCCATGAAATCCATCAAACCTAACAATATTGGAGGACTGGCATTTTGGACATACTTTATTGTTTTTCATAAAACAATACTCCTTTCTCAAATACAAGTTTGTCTAACTGTTCCTTGTCTATATAGACGAAAAGGACAGCAAAAAGTTCCGAACTATGGCTATATTATAGCATACTTCGGTTTATTTGTCTCATTCCAAAAAACGAAATTTAAACTTTTTTTAGCCTAAAAGCCCTTTCAAGTCAAAGGATATCGGCTTGTCCTTAAACTTGGCAAGCGGTATTTTCTTAGTCTGATTGGATAACAGAGTGATAATATCATAGGCTTGGTCAAGATAGGATTTGTCCTTGTTCTTTTCAATCCAATAGAACAGAGCCAAATAGTAGTCGAGGAACTTGGAACTAACACCGTGATACAGATACATAAAATCACTAATGTTGTGGTGGTAGCCGTTGATATGACCGAGACTGTACCCACCGCTTGTGTGTTTTCCACTTGGGATTTGCTTTAAGGGTATCTTATGCTTGTTGGCTACCGTCTTATATGCTCTGTGGCTATCTGCAACCAAAACAGTATCTTTTGAGAAGTGGGGGACAAGGGCTTGTTCGATATGAGTTGGCTGTATTCTGCCGACACAAACAGTCTGCAAAAAGTGGTTTTTATCCCTGTCCACACAAGACAGACAGCATACTTGCTGATTGCTGATACCTCTCTTTTTCTTCTGCTGTTCGTTCAGAGTTTTTAAGACTTGAATGACTTTTTCTGTATCCATACGGTTTAGGGCATTAGAGAACTTCTCTTGTGACTGCAAATCATCTTTTTCAACAAAGTTCATCAACTCATTTCTATCCAACTTTGCATTTTTGTGGAGGGAATGCAAGAACTCAGTATCAAATCCTTGTTTCTCAACATATTCAAGTTTCTTATCTAACTTTCTATGGGTATATGGCATTCTGCCAAGTGTACCCAAGAAGAACATAGGTTCTTTTATATCCTTGAAAGACAATGGATAGTAATACTCGTCACTCTCTGCCAAACTTCTGAAATCGTCCTGATTGCTGACAAGCTGATGGAGAACAGCACATATCCTATATCTGTTGTGTAATACTGTCTGTTTGTTGATACGGAGATTTTTGGCTATGGTACGGCAACTCTCACCTTGTAAGGTCAACTTGATAAACTCAATCCATTTGCCAATAGACATTTTGGAGCGAAAGGCAACTGTGCCGTTGGTATCTCCGAAAGTGCGGTCACAACCCTTGCACCGATATCTCTGTTTGCCTTTGCTCTTTCCATACTTGACAACCTTGACAGAGCCACAATGAGGGCAGACAACAGTATCCAAATCCTTGTTGTTAGCATAACTTCTACGCTCTCTGCAACATTGGAAAAAGACCCTTTCTTCCTTAGTGAGTTCAGGTCTTGCACTTCTTCTTGTTTGCAAAGTAGCCACTAACTCTTGGATTTGCTCGTCTGTTAAGTCAGCCACAGCGATTTGCTTTTGTATATCATTAAAATTGGAATTGAAATCAGCCATAAAAATGTCCCCCTACAAAAATTGTTTTTGTAGGGGAACATAATTATTTCTGTCAGCAAAAAATCCATTTATGCATAATTTTCTATAAAAATGTATATTTTTTGCTCACCAATATTTATCTCGGACAGAGACTTAGTGGTTTATAAACAGCATCAATGGGATTATCTAAATAGTGATTACTCAGATTATATACATCACAATACAGATATTACATGATAGCCACATGAAAAAGTACAAGCGTCATTCTAACCATAGATATCATAATTTCCAAAATCCGTATACAATCGAATATTGGACGTTATGTTGCCGCTATGCAACAGCGGTGTATAATAATTTGAACTTCTAAAAAGAACACCATCCACTTCTTCTGATGAAATCAGATTCCCATCATTTATATTGTATATTTTGACAAAAAATCTTTCTGCAAATGGATCATATTTTACAATAGATTCGTTTTCATCATTTTGGCAGTATGTTATGGTTGCAAAGGGCGTCTTTGTCAATTTAATAACATCTATAGTGAAAGGAAATTTAGAATCACCATACGAATACACTTCTATATGTTCATAAAAAGGTGATAATTTTACTCCCTTTACTAGTCCCAAACGATCCTCGTCCTCAAAATATTCAACATGCATCACCAAATATAGCATTAAGAAGCTTACAACTCCAACGCATATATAAAGAGTTTTTCGGAAGCGTTTAGAGCATTTTTTATTAAGATTTAGGGACATAGGGTATTAAGAACCGTAATTAGGGGAAGTATCCCTATTCGAAAAATTAAATGCAAAAAACTCCCCTGATGGGTCATTTCCGTAAACAAGCACATCATTTTTGTAATCACAATTTGATTTGATATCAGTCACACTATCTTCCGAAATAGAAAGGAAATCCGCATCTGTATCTGTTTCTACTTGATACGCAATAACCTCGTTTGTCTCACAGTCAATAACTTGAGATGTTCCAACAAGTAGCTTGCATTTCCTCCCATAAGGCCAATCCCCTTCGGTAACAGACAGGAAAAACATACTATAATAAAGGATTGGTGCTCCACCAAACCGCAATCCAACAGCACAGCTTCCGCCCCAAGCCCCTATTCTTGCATAAGAGGGGGAATACATGCCATCTAATACATCTTGATAATTCATGCTCGCAAATGCAATGCGACCTTCCTCTGTCAATTCACTAAATAACTCAGGATTTGTTACACAAATAAAATCCAGCATAGTCGAATCCGAATCATTGTAGATTTCATTTAGTTGCTCAATATTGGGGTAACTCTCTCCAGCATCATTAAGTTCATCCATACTGTTATTTTCTGTAGAACTATCTACATCTACCATGGGAATAGTGCCATAATCATCGCTTTCAATTTCTGCAGCTATAGCAGGAATACATAAAGTAAGACACGCAATTACCGCCAAAATGAGACCCAAAATTCTTTTCTTCATTAGTTATACCTCCTAATAGCAAATGAATTGATAATTTCGCGTTTGGGAAAAATGTGCTCTTTCTTTGTCATCAGCTCTTGTATACTGTGGATTTGGATAGAGTATATTTGCTGGTTGAGATTATTGTAGATGTAGTCGCAGTTGTGGCTGCCGATGCCCGTCTCGTAGGTCAGTTGCCCAGGCTGTCGTAGGTATAGGTGCAGGTGGAATTGCCGTAGTTGTCGTGGGCAGTGATGAGGCGGTTCAGCGCGTCATAGGTATAGAGGGTTTCATTCTTTGCCTGGCCCGTGCCGTTGCCTCGCATGTACTCATAGGTCATGTTGCCGTTGGCGTCATACTTATTAAGTACGCTTCTGGTTTTTGGCGGGTTTCTCGCTGGGATGGGTGTCGTCTACCGCCAGCAGGCGGCCAAGTTTGTCGTAGGTGTAATACTCCACCCAGCCGTTGGGATAGCGCATCTCCGTGACGCGGGCCATGCGTCGTAGGCGTAGGTGGTGACGCCGCTCTGGGCGTCGGTGATAATCATGACCCAGTCCATGGTGTCAAAGCAGAGTGGTGCCGTTTGGGCACCGCTCTGTGTATTATTTTTTATGCTTGTTTTCTCGCCTTAATAATAGAATTGTTAAGATGAGGTGCATAATAACAGCAAGAATGGCTATCCAGCAGGTGGGTCTGAGTCTTTGCATTGTATATTTCAGATTCGGCTTGCCCATTAAATTCATGCGAACCGTGAATTGACTCATAGCAATAATATAGGAAACCACCACTAAAAGATGGGCAACTATGATCCCCCAGTTCTTTTTTAGAAATAACATCACATAATAGAGGGCTATTGCAAAATAGAACTCACCCCTTACCAGGTAAATCCCTCTGCATGGAGGGCGTATTCCTGGACTTCCCACTCTAAACCATTCAAGGAAAACCGGAAGTAATGCCAACAGAAAACTAAAATATAGAATCCTTCTTGATTTCATCATATGCCTTATAATACCTCCTTTATTTTTCTGGGAACTACTAAAATAACCTCCTTTCTTTGTTTGTTATCTCACGTGCAACATAGATCTTTGTAAATACATGGACATCATATTGCACTCAGAGTTAGAGGCTTTAACTACTTCATAAACATCGTCTAGAAAGTCATTGGAATTAAATACTTTTCTTATTTTTCCCAATATGTTGTTGTATTCAGCAAACGTAGCAAGGCCAAATGAATCAATCCAATTAACAGCATCATCCTTAGCATATAGATACTGCACCAACTGCATGGGATCGATAACATACTCACGCAGGTCATACTAGCTGCGGTCAAGGATAGAATCAACAATCACTCGCTGTAACTGGTTCAGGAGATGACCTTGCTGTTGACAGCGGAGGTCAAGTAATCCGTGGTGCCAAGATAATCGCAGTGGTAATAGGCGTGCAACTCGCCGCGGCTATCCAGCAGGGACGCGGAGCCGTTCTCAATGCCCTGGACCACGACAGACAGACGAGCCTTGTCGCTGTACACATAGCGGTAATCCAGGCCGTTCACCTCATGCTCCATCAAGGGCTTGTAGGTCTCGGAGCTGAAGTCCACCACGAACTGCTTGACCACCGTGCTGGTCTTTTTCACATCGCTGCCGGTGGGCTTGTCCTGCGTGCCGTTGCCGTTACCGCTGTTGCCGTTGTTACCGTTGGCCGCGTTGCCGTAGGTCACCAGCGTGGCAGTCAGGGTGTTGGCATCAGCAGAGGTCTCAGTGATACCAGTTTCCGCCGTAGGTGTACTCCACCCGCTTGCCGGCGTGATCCGTGGCAGCGGTCAGCTGATGCAGCAGGTCCAGCTCAAAGGTAGTCGTGCCCAGCCAGTCGGTCATGGAGACCAGATCGCCGGTCTTGTTGTACCTGTAAGAGATTTCCTTGGCATCATTGTAGTTAATCTTTGTTACTAAATCAAGTGCGTTGTAGGTATATTCGGTGGTATATCCGTCGGGATCGGTCTTGGACACCAGATTGCCGTTGCCGTCGTAGGCGTAGGTAGTCACATTGCCCAGAGCGTCCACCTGCTTGGTGGTCAGGCCCCGACCGTCGAACTCGTACAGAGTGACTTCCCACTCGTCCACGTTGTCCGTAAGCGTCAATTCTAACAGCGTATAAAAATCTCCACCTTGGCGCGAATGCGCTGAGGTGGAGATCAATCAT
>NZ_JAFBIV010000021.1 GCF_021531915.1 Oscillibacter valericigenes
CCTCTGGACGGTCTTGTGGTTTAAGAGAATATTGCGGCTGCGTAGTTCTGTTGTAATGCGGCGGTAACCGTATGGCTATACCCCGCAACAGATTATGTATGCCGTCCGTAATAAAATGATACGGGAATATAAAAAACGCAAAATGGCAACAGTAGAACCCGAAATCACCGAGTTCAAGATCACAAGCGAGGTGAAGGTAAAATGGGCAGCCAAAAGGAACAGGACAAGAAGAAAAAGAAGCGTCAATCCATACTGGAAGCAGAACTTTTTAGGATTATGGAAAAGAGCCTGAAAGCAGCAATGGATAAGGCTCTGGACGATATTTTTCAAGACTGGAAATAATACAAAGCGGTTTTAAGTCATTCATCTACTTCCAGATAATTGCGGGAATAGGCTTGCCCGAAGATCAGGTAAAACATTTTTAAAAAGGATTCAGTGTATTGATACGAAAACCCTTCCACATAGTAAAGATCGGAGAGATAATCATTGACCTCCGCCGCCGTGATTTCATCCACGAACCGCTTGCCGTATTTCGCACAAAGGTGATTATTCCAAAGGCTGTCCTGCTTTTGTTTGGTTCGGTAGGCTCTGTCTTTCCTGCCGTTTCCACAGTATTCCTCATACACTTCTTTGGCGGTTTTCCTGCTAATTTGTTTTGCTTTTGGAGTTTGCTCTTCTTTGATGGCTTCGGCTCTTGCGAGGATAGCAGACCGCTTTGTTTTCATTGGGTTCCCGTTTGCGTCCCGAACTCTTTTTACATCTTTCCGTTTGCCATCGACTGAAATTGTATAGCGAAAGCCCCATCCGCCGCCGTCAAGTTTGTAAATACCAGTATCGTTTTGTGCCATAACAAAGCCCTCCTGTGGAAGTTGGTGTGGAAGATTTCCACATTGCTATGGCGGTTCGGGTTGAAAACTGAATAGACAGAAACACAAGAAAATCCTTATTTTTCAAGGCTTCACCCATAGGACGCGAAGCGGCCTGCCCGTCGGCGAGACAGATGGCCCGCGACGAGGCCCGTCACGGCAAGGCTTTCGCCGGCCTGCTGAAGCGTTACTTCTAATCGACTGAAATCCCTGATACAGCAAGGATTTATCCAAGAGGAGATCACGAAAGTGGTCTCCTCTTTTTTTGTGCCCTCTGCCGGAGGTGTGCAAATCAATGTGTAAAGTGAATTTCCTGCGCATGTGCGATTCTTCAAATAGAAGCTTTCCTTGACCTCTTATTTTGCCATGATATAATATTGAGGAAAGTAAATTAAAAAGTTGTGTCAAAGCATGCACAGATTTGGAGGAAAGGCGTATAACAGCATAAAAAAATGTTGAAATTACTATGCTTTGTTTTCTTTTGCGAGATGATGCTTATCATGGCAGGATGCAACCAACAGCAGGCGGGGTTGAGCGAATCACCTGAAGAACAAGCAGAGGAGAAGTCCCCAACTGAAGAGCAAGTCAACGAACAAAGCGAGCTGCCCATGCAGAACGAGGAAAACCCTGTTGATTTAGTTCTCCTCTGGCATGAGCACGAGATATACCTAGGTCAGGTGTTTGGTGATATCCCGGATTGGGGTGATACGGTTGAGGTATTCAAGGACGGAAAGGATGGAGAATTGGTTGAAAATTTTACCGTGAAGTCTGAGGAACCGGAAACCATGAGCGCGGAGATCTCCGGTGCGGGGCAAATATGCCTGACGAAGCTGAAATCTTTTGAAGGAAGAAACATTCCGTTTACGATTACTTATAAGGGACAAGAGTACATTTTCCTTTGCAACGACGATTCGTGGGTAGCTGAGGAGACGCCGCAAGAAAATGGACAAGGTACCCAAACGGGACCTGCAATGAATCATCAGGATACCCCTTATGCTGACGAGTATGTCAAATTCACCAAGCGGCAGTATACGGATGAGGAACTGCAGGCCTTTGTGGATGCTGACCTGTCTTTCCAGGATGCCTGCGACAAGCTGTCCACCGTTTCGGATGTTGTCCAGTATCTCTATCTGCGGGGCTATCAATTCGCGCCGGATGACGCCGGTACAGAGGCATCTACCCGCTATAGGCTGAACAGCGGGGCCTGCGTGGGGGATTCGGCATTGCTCAATGCCCTGCTGGAGGGCGATTATGATGAACAGGGCTATGTATATATTTTTTACGCACGGGGAGAGCACGTATTTGACTACTTTGTAAAGAATGGCGTTTATTATTACTGCGACCTTGTGGGCGGGCCGTTCAACGACAGAGGGGCGGATCCCAAGAAAAACCCGGTTTGCCACATTACAACAGACCCCAGTACGCTCTATGAGGCGTGGAAACAGCTGGAGCCAAATGATTTGGATGACAGTAATAGCGATATGTATCTGGCAATTATGTATATGACTGCTTACTGTGGAGACCCCACCATGCCGACCACCAGACTGATCGACACGCCATCTGGGACATACGCCCATATTCCCCTCAGCCCTGCCGAGAAAAAGAGCCAGCAAATCCTGTTTTTGAGGGATGGCTACACCTTTGAGTTTTGACCATTATGAAAGAGCAACTGTCATTTACGACAGCTGCTCTTTTGGCTGGAATAACGCAAAAGAAGGGCGGGATTCCCCACCCTTCTTTGATCCATAAATGTTCAGAACAACCCGGTGATCTTGCCGTTCTCGTCCACGTCGATCTTCTCGGCAGCAGGCACCTTGGGCAAGCCCGGCATGGTCATGATGTCGCCGGTCAGGGCCACCAGGAACCCGGCACCGGCGGAGACCTTCAGATTCCGCACCGTGATGGTGAAATCCTTGGGGGCACCCAGCTTGGCGGCGTCGTCGGAGAAGCTGTACTGGGTCTTTGCCATGCAGATGGGCAGCTTGTCGAAGCCCAGGGCCTCCAGCTCCTTCATCTGCTTCCGGGCACCTGCCGTCAGCTCCACGCCGTCGGCATGGTAGATCTTGGTGGCGATGTCGTTCAGCTTCTGTTCAATGCTGTCCTCGGTGTCGTAGGCGAAGCGGAAGTCATTGGGCTGCTCGCACAGACGGACGACCTCCTGAGCCAGGGCAATGCCGCCCTCGCCGCCCTTGGCCCAGACCTCGGAAAGGGCCACGTTGACGCCCAGCTCCCGGCACTTGTCCTCCACCAGCTTCAGCTCAGCGGCGGTGTCGGTGGGGAAGGCGTTGATGGCCACCACGCAGGGCAGCTGATAGACCTTGGTGATGTTCTCCACGTGCTGCAGCAGGTTGGGCAGGCCCTTCTCCAGGGCTTCCAGATTCTCGGTATTCAGGTCAGCCTTGGCCACGCCGCCGTGGTTCTTCAGGGCACGGACAGTGGCGACCACCACCACGGCACTGGGCTTGAGGCCCGCCAGACGGCACTTGATGTCCAGGAACTTCTCAGCGCCCAGGTCCGCGCCGAAGCCGGCCTCGGTGACGGCGTAATCCGCCAGCCGCATAGCCATTTTGGTGGCCATGACGGAGTTGCAGCCGTGGGCGATGTTGGCGAAGGGACCGCCGTGGATGAAGGCAGGAGTGCCCTCCAGAGTCTGGACCAGATTGGGCTTCAGGGCATCCTTCAGCAGGGCGGCCATGGCGCCCTCGGCCTTCAGGTCGTGGGCGGTGACGGGCTTGCCGTCGTAGGTGTAAGCCACCACCATGCGGCCCAAGCGGGCCTTCAGGTCGGGAATGTCGGCGGAGAGGCACAGCACTGCCATGATCTCGGAGGCCACGGTGATATCGAAGCCGTCCTCCCGGGGCACACCCTGCATCCGGCCGCCCAGGCCGTCTACGATGTTGCGGAGCTGGCGGTCGTTCATGTCCACGCAGCGCTTCCAGGTGATCTTCTTTACGTCGATGCCCAGGGCGTTGCCCTGCTGAATGTGGTTGTCCAGCATGGCGGCGCACAGGTTGTTGGCGGCGCCGATGGCGTGGAAGTCGCCGGTGAAGTGGAGGTTGATGTCCTCCATGGGCACCACCTGGGCATAGCCGCCGCCGGCAGCGCCGCCCTTGACGCCGAACACGGGACCCAGGGAGGGCTCCCGCAGGGCCACCAGGGTGTTTTTGCCCAGCTTCCGCATGGCGTCGGCCAGACCCACAGTGGTGGTGGTCTTGCCCTCACCGGCGGGGGTGGGGTTGATGGCAGTGACCAGGATCAGCTTGCCGTCGGGACGCTTGCTCTCCCGCAGCAGGCGGTAGTCCACCTTGGCCTTGTAGTTGCCGTACAGCTCCAGATACTCATTGTCCACCCCGGCGGTCTTGGCGATCTCGGTGATGGGCTTCATGGTGCAGGACTGGGCGATCTCAATGTCGGATAGAATCTTCATGCAGCAGCCTCCATATATCTTCTATATTTAATAGTTCCAAAATAGGTATTACTTTTTCATGCCTGAAAAATATACCATGAATTCTGCGAAAATGGAAGAGCCTTTTCAAAAGAGGAGAGCATATATTTTCACAACCTTAATATAAGAAATGCTAATGGCTTGACAGAAAAGACCAGCCAAACTATAATGAGTGTAAATCAGAGAAAAGGAGTGAAAGGATGATTCCTGTTTCCTGCTGAAATCGGATACGGCGCTGTGGGATTCCCGGGGGGAAGACTGCGCGGCGCCGGGAAGCAGGAAAGAAGTGCATCCTTTTACGCCGTGTCCGCATCGGCCCCACCATAGGGGGGACCATGCCGTTTCATGAGCCGCGGGAGCTTTCCTGCGGCTCATTTTGTATGCATGGGAGGATGATTGGATGTCTTTGATTCAGGTAGAGCACCTGACCTTTGCCTATCCGGGCAGCTATGACAATGTATTTGAGGATGTGAGCTTTCAGATCGACACGGACTGGAAGCTGGGCTTTCTGGGGCGGAACGGTCGGGGAAAGACCACGTTTCTGCGGCTTTTGCAGGGGGAATATGTCTATGAGGGCTGCATCAGCCAGCCGGGCCCCTGCGGGTATTTCCCGCCGCCGGTGCCGGATGCGGGAGCCATGACGCTGGAGGTGCTCTGCGGCCTGTGTCCGGCGGCGGAGGAGTGGGAGCTGCTGCGGGAAACGGGCTTATTGGGCGTGGATGCCGAAGCCCTGTACCGCCCTTTTGACACCCTCTCCAACGGAGAGCGGACCAAGTGCCTGCTGGCGGCCCTGTTCTGCGGAGAGGACCGCTATCTCCTGATCGACGAGCCGACGAACCATCTGGACGCCGCCGGACGGCGGGCGGTGGCGTCGTACCTGCGGCAAAAAAGGGGCTTCCTGCTGGTGTCCCACGACCGGGACTTTCTGGACGGCTGTGTGGACCATATTCTGGCTCTGAACCGGACCGGAGTGGAGGTCCAGAGCGGGACCTTTTCCTCCTGGTGGGAGAACAAGGAACGCCGGGACGCCTTTGAGCAGGCTGAAAATGAAAAGCTGCGGGGAGAGATCAAGCGGCTGGAGCAGTCAGCGGAGGAGAGAAAGCGGAAGGCGGACGCTGTGGAGCGTGCCAAGACCGGGATCTCCTCCCAGGGGATCGTGAAGCACGGCCTGCGGCCCTATCTGGGGGAGAAGTCCCGGAAGGGCCAGCAGCAGCGGAAAAATATGGACCGCCGGGCGGAGCGGGCCATCACAGAGAAGTCCAGCCTGCTGAAGGACCTGGAAAAAACCGAGGCCCTGAAGCTCCATCCCCTGACGGCCCGGGGACGGCTGTGGGATCTGCGGGAGGTGTGCCTGTACTACGGCGAGAAGCGGGTCTGTGGACCCCTGACTTTCCGGATAGAGCCGGGGGAACGACTGGCTGTCCATGGTGGCAACGGCAGCGGCAAATCCACCCTGCTGAAGCTGCTGTGCGGGCAGGAGATCGACTATACCGGGGCCTTGACCCGCCTGTCCGGCCTGACGGTTTCCTATGTGCCCCAGGACACCTCCCGCCTGCGGGGGAGCCTGCGGGACTATGCCCGGGAGAGCGGCGTGGACGAGACGCTGCTGCTGGCGATCCTTCGGAAGCTGGATTTTCCCCGGGCGCAATTTGAAAAGGACATGGCGGACTGGTCCCAGGGGCAGAAGAAAAAGGCGCTCATTGCCCGGAGCCTCTGCGAGAGCGCCCACCTGTATATCTGGGACGAGCCGCTGAATTATCTGGACGTGTGGTCCCGGATGCAGGTGGAGGAGCTGCTGCTGAACGTTCAGCCCACCATGGTGTTCGTGGAACACGACGGTGCCTTCCGAAAGAAGATCGCCACAAGAACCATAGAGATATAAAAAAGAGCACCTGGCCCGTTGGACCAGGTGCTCAATTGATTGGAAGATCAGAACTCCGCGTTGCCCACGGTTCTGGGATGGGGCAGCACGTCCCGGATGTTGCTGACGCCGGTGAGGTACATCACCAGGCGCTCGAAGCCCAGGCCGAAGCCCGCGTGCTTGCAGCTGCCGTAGCGCCGCAGGTCGCAGTACCACCAGTAGTCTTCGGGCTTCATGCCCAGCTCCTTGATGCGGCCCTCCAGCAGCTCCAGGCGCTCCTCACGCTGGCTGCCGCCGATGATCTCGCCGATGCCGGGGACCAGGCAGTCCGCGGCGGCCACGGTCTTGCCGTCGTCGTTCATCCGCATGTAGAAGGCCTTGATCTCCTTGGGATAGTCGGTGACGAACACGGGCTTCTTGTACACCTGCTCGGTGAGATACCGCTCGTGCTCGGTCTGCAGGTCGCAGCCCCAGTACACCTTGTAGTCGAACTTGTCGTTGTTCTTCTCCAGAATGGAGACGGCCTCGGTGTAGGTCACCCGGCCGAAGTCGGAATTCGCCACGTGCTCCAGGCGCTCAATGAGGCCCTTGTCCACGAAGCTGTTGAAGAAGGCCAGCTCGTCGGGGCACTTCCGCATGACTTCCTTGATGGCGAACTTGATCATGGCCTCGGCCACATCCATGTCGCCCTTCAGGTCGGTGAAGGCCATCTCCGGCTCGATCATCCAGAACTCGGCGGCGTGGCGCTGGGTGTTGGAGTTCTCGGCCCGGAAGGTGGGGCCGAAGGTGTACACATCGCCGAAGGCCATGGCGAAGTTCTCGGCGTTCAGCTGGCCGGAGACCGTCAGGTTGGCGGGCTTGCCGAAGAAGTCCTGGGAGAAGTCGATGGTGCCGTCCTCGTTGCGGGGGGGATTCTCGGGGTCCAGGGTGGTGACCCGGAACATCTCACCGGCGCCCTCGCAGTCGCTGGCGGTGATGATGGGGGTGTGGACGTAGACGAAGCCCCGCTCCTGGAAGAACTGGTGGATGGCATAGGCCGCCACGCTCCGCACCCGGAAGGTGGCGGAGAACAGGTTGGTCCGGGGACGCAGGTGCTGGATGGTCCGCAGGAACTCCACGCTGTGGCGCTTCTTCTGCAGGGGATAATCGGGAGTGGAGACGCCCTCCACCTCGATCTTGCTGGCCTTCAGCTCCAGGGGCTGCTTGGCCTCGGGGGTCAGGACCACGGTGCCGGTGACGATCAGGGCGGCGCCCACGTTCTGGGATGCGATCTCGGCATAGTTGGCCAGCGTACCGGCCTCCATGACCACCTGCAGGTTCTTGAAGCAGGAACCGTCGTTCAGCTCCACGAAGCCGAAGTTCTTCATGTCACGGATGGTGCGGGCCCAGCCGCCCACGGTGACCTCTTTGCCGCCCAGCTGTTCACTGTCGGCGAAAATAGCAGCGATTTTTGTATAGCTCATTGAAATTCACCCGTTTTTCTTGTTTTTGGTGGGATATGCACACAATAATGGAGTATTGTACTCCATTTCAAACCGTTTTACAAGAGGAAACGGGGCTTTTTCCGGAAAAGCGTCACGAAATGGCCTCTCCGCCGATGGTATAGCCGTTCCAGTGGCCGCCGGCGGACTGGACGGAGGTGCAGTCGCAGAAGAAATAGGCCCCCAGGCCGCTGCGCCACTTCTGGGCGTCGAAGGTGACGGGCGTCAGGCTGTACACGCCCTCCATCTCTTTTTCCGTGATGGAGAACAGCATGCCGTCCTCCCAGTACAGGTTCTCCCGGTCGATGTAGCCCTGGTCCGCCAGTTCCTCCCAGGTGCCGGTGACCAGCTCCCCGCCGTGACGCCCGGCAAAGGCCCAGGCCACCGCCGCCCGCTCGCTGTCGGACAGGCTGGTGGAGGACAGGTCCATGCCGAGATAGGTCAGGTCGCCGTTCAGGCCGGAGTCCACCTCCCACAGGTCCTCCAGGACCTGCAGGTACAAGGCGCAGCGGTCGTCGAAACCGCCCCTGGCGGTGTTCACGGCGGTGACGCCGCCGAACTGGGCGGGCCAGGTCTCCAGGACAGTGCCGTCATAGGTGACCTTCACCAGTGTGCCGGCAGCCAGGTTCGTATCGTCCTCCGGAGTCAGGGTGTAGATATTCGTGTCCCCGTCCATGCCCGCAAGCAGGAGGGAACCGTCGTTGGAGACTACCCGGCAGACGGCTGTGACAGTCGCGGGCTGGGCGGCTTCTCCGCCGGACTGTTCCTCGTTGGAGGGTGTCCCGCCGGATACAGGTCCGCTGCCGCCGGCCGCGCAGGCTGCCAGCAGACAGATGCAGAAATAAATTGCGAAAAACAACGGCCACTTTTTCATGGAAAACCGCCTCCTTTATCCCGTTGGACGGAAAAGGAAGCGGTTTTGTTTCAGGTATTTTCCCTTTTTTTCCTGAGAAGGACGCCCAAAAGTCCTCCCACCAGGGCGGCGATGGCCGCCACCCAGACCTGGAACAGGGCGCTGGAATTATACAAGAGGAACACGCAGGGCAGGGTCAGTACCCCGCAGAGGACCGGATAGACCAGCCACAGACGGCGGCATCGCTTTGTCAGAGACAGTCCACTGAAAAAGCAAAACAGTGGCAGAATGAGAAAGGGGTAGAAGATGCCGGTCAGCACCGGCACGTCCCGGGAGTCCACCAGCCGCAGCAGCCAGGGCAGCAGCAGTTCTACGCCAGCCGCAAGAAAAGCGTAAGGCAGGGCTTTCTGCCAAGCGGGCCGCTCCGGCTCCTCCGGCAGGCCCACGCCTTTGCGGATGGCCCGGACATCCTGCTGCCAGCCCACGTACCGCACCGCCCACATCAGCAGATAGCACAGCAGAAGCAGTCCCAGCAGGCACAGCCAGGTCTCCCGGTAGGGGAACCACCGGCACTGCCAGCCCGCCAGGGAGAACACCGCCGCCGTCAGCAGAAAGTGAACGCCGGACCAGAGGGCCGTCCGCCGCTCCAGACGGAAGGGAAGCTCTGCCGTCTCAAGGACCGCCCCCAGCAGACCGGACCAGAGGAACTGCACCAGAGCCGCCGTCACCGGATTGCCCCAGCGCTCCGCCATGGCGGCGGTGACCACCGAAACACCGCTCCCGGATGCCGGGAAGGCGAACAGTCCGCCCAGCAGGAATATCAGATATACCAGTGCCACCCCCCGGGGGAACCCCACAGCGGCCCGGCGGGCCAGCTCATGGATGATCTCTCTGCGCTCTGTCACAGTCCCAGCACCTCCTTCATCTTTTTCACATACCTGCGGGAGACGTAGACCGCCACGCTGCCGGACAGGGTCATGCGGATGGTGCCCGTCAGGCTCAGGTCCAGGGCCGTCACCTTTCGCAGATTCACGATCTCCGAGTGGGAGATGCGGACGAACCGGCGGCCCTCCAACTGCTGTTCCAGCTCATAGAGCCGCTCCCGGACGGTATAGACCGCCTCCGGCGTCTGGGCCCGAACGTCCTTGTCCTCGCCGTAAAAGCGAAGGACGGCATCCAAGTCCAGGGGGACGGCGGTGCCGTTGGGGCAAAATCCCAATAGGGGGGTGGCTCCGGCCGCCAGACGGTCCAGCAGGGCATCCACCTCCGGCGTCCGGGCCGGAGCGCGGACCGTTACCTCCGTTCCTGAAAGTGAGGGGTCGATATGCAGTTCGATCTTCACGGGCATCCCTCCGCTCTCGTTTTCTGCGTTCAGTATAGCGGATGGGACCGCGTTCGTCCAGAGGATCAGGGTGAACGGTCAAATTCGCGGGACAAATGGCAAAATAACTGTTGACATCGGTAAGAAGTCTGATAAAATAAGCATTGGATTAGAAAATTAACTTTTGCTTAGAACGGAGGCGGCGCCATGACCCAACGGGAACGGCAGATCCTGAACTGGATCGAGGAGGACCCCATGATCTCCCAGCAGGAGCTGGCAGACAAGGCGGGCATTACCCGGTCCTCTGTGGCGGTGCACATCTCCAATCTGATGAAGAAGGGCTACATCACCGGCAAGGGCTACATCGTCCACACCGCGCCCTACGTGACGGTGGTGGGCGGCGTGAATGTGGACATCGGCGGCCAGCCGTCCAATACGCTGATCCCCCAGGACTCCAACCCCGGCACCGTGGGCATGAGCCTGGGCGGTGTGGGACGGAACATTGCCCACAACATGAGCCTGATGGGGCTGGATGTGCGGCTGGTGACGGCCTTCGGCGACGATATGAACGCCCAGAAGATCGCGGCCAGCTGCGGCGAGCTGGGCATCGACATCTCCCAGTCTCCCATCATCCCCGGCGGGCGGACCAGCACGTACCTGTTCATCAATAACGAGAAGGGCGACATGGCCCTGGCCGTCAGCGACATGGACATCTACCGCCATCTGACGCCCCAGGCCCTTGCCCAGCGCCAGAAGCTGCTCTGCGGCAGCCAGGTGATGGTGATCGACACCAACATCCCGGCCGAGAGTATCGCGTGGCTGGCGGAGAACTGCCAGGTGCCCATCTTTGCGGACCCAGTATCCACTGCTAAGGCGGTCAAGCTGAAGCCGGTGCTGGGAAAGCTCCACACCCTGAAACCCAACCGCATCGAGGCGGAGCTGCTGTCCGGCGTGTCCATCACGGACGAGGAGAGCCTGCGCAAGGCCGCCGACGCGCTGCTTGATACCGGCCTCCACCGGGTGTTCATCTCTTTGGGCGGCGGCGGTGTGTTTGCCGCCGACCGGGCCGGAGGGCGGCTCCACCTGCCGGTGCTGCCTGCCGACATGGTGAACACCACCGGCTGCGGCGACGCCTTTATGGCGGCCATCACCTGGGCCTATCTCCAGGGCACGGACCTGGAGGGCACCGCCCGGGCGGGCCTTGCCGCCAGTGCCATCGCCATGGAGAGCAGCGAGACCATCAATCCCGCCATGAGCGCCGAGACTCTGCAGAAACGGGCTGCGGAGCACCGCTAACTTGATTTTATTAGTAAGAAGGTATCCCATGACATCTATTCCCTTTTGGCTGATCCAACTCATCGGTCTGGTGGGCTCCGTCATCGCCATCACATCCCTGCAAAGCGGCAGCAGGAAGAAAATACTGTCCCTGCAGGTGGTCTGCTGTGTGCTGTGGGTGACCCATTACGGTCTGCTGGGGGCCTGGACCGGAGCACTTATCAACTGCCTGGGGCTGGGTCGGGCCGTGGTCTGCGCCTGCAACGACCGCAAGTGGGCGAAAAGCCCCCTGTGGCTGGTGTTCTTCCTGGTGTGCTACGCCGTGTCCCCGCTGCTTACCTGGGACGGCCCCCACTGCCTGCTGCTGGGCGGCGCCATGATGCTGACCACCGTTGCCCTGTGGGTCCACGATATGCGGCTGACCCGGCTGCTGTTTTTACTGAACTCGCCGCTGGTGCTGCTGTATAACCTGATCGCCCAGTCCTACTCCTGCGCCGCCATCGAGGTGGTGGCCCTGACGTCCTTCGCCTTGGCTGTCTGGCGCTTTGACGTTCACAAACGACCCTGTAATACTTAATGGAGGTATCACATATGAATCGCTATCTGGATATTGCCCCTGAGGTGCAGCAGGCCCTGGCCGAGGGCCGCCCCGTTGTCGCCCTGGAGTCTACCATCATCTCCCACGGCATGCCCTATCCCCAGAACGTGGAGACCGCGCTGAACGTGGAGCGTATCATCCGCGAAAACGGCGCTGTGCCCGCCACCATCGCCGTCATTAAGGGCCGCCTGAAGGCGGGCCTCTCTCCTGAGGAGATCGACTACCTGGGCAAGACCGGAACCGCCGTGGCCAAGGCCAGCCGCCGGGACCTGCCCGTGCTGGTGGCCCAGGGCCGGGACGGCGCCACCACCGTCACCACCACCATGATCATCGCCCACATGGCGGGCATCCAGGTCTTCGCCACCGGCGGCATCGGCGGCGTGCATCGCGGCGCCGAGACTACCATGGACATCTCCGCCGACCTGGAGGAGCTGGCCCATACCCCCGTCATGGTGGTCTGCGCCGGCGCCAAGTCCATTCTGGACCTGGGCCTGACCCTGGAGTACCTGGAGACCCACGGCGTGCCCGTCATCGGCTACGGCACCGAGGAGCTGCCTGCCTTCTACACCCGGAAGTCCGGCTTCAAGGTGGACTACCGCATCGACACCCCCGAAGACCTGGCCAAGGCGTTCTTTGTCAAGCAGGATATGGGCCTGGGCGGCGGTATGCTGGTGACCAACCCCATCCCCGAGGAGTTCTCCATGGACGCCGACGTCATCAACAAGGCCATCGATGAGGCCGTGGCCGAGGCCAACAAGCTGGGCATCCACGGCAAGGAGACCACGCCCTTCCTGCTGGCCAAGATCAAGGATCTGACCGGCGGCGACTCCCTGGCCTCCAATATCCAGCTGGTGTACAACAACGCCCGGCTGGCGGCCAAGACCGCCGGTGAGCTGTGCGAGCTTGCCAAGAACTGAGAAGTTTGATAAAATGAACTGGACGGAAAGCGCTTTCCGTCCAGTTTGATTTTTGGGAGGCTGCGAATGAACAAAACGCTTTTTACGCCGGAGGGTACCACGGCCACGCTTTTCGCGGTGGTGGGGAATCCCTGGGCGCTGCTGGGCTGTTATTTGCTGGTGATGAATCTTGTCACCTTTTTCGTGTTTGGGTTCGATAAGTGGAAGGCAAAGTACAAGGAGAAGCATGAGACGGCCCGTCGGGTGCCGGAAAAAACGCTGTTTTTGCTGGCAGCCCTGGGCGGCAGTGTGGGAGCCCTGCTGGGCATGCGGGTGTGGCACCACAAGACGCTGCATAAGAGCTTCCGCTTCGGCATCCCGGCGATCCTGATTTTGCAGATCGTGATCCCGGCGGGGCTGTATCTCTATTGGAATGTGATCCGGTAAAAGGAGAGAGAAGATGCTGCAACGAGAACTGCTTTACGCCGCCCTGGGGACGGGCTTTACCTGCCTTGCCACGGTGCTGGGCGCGGGCATGGTGTTCTTTTTCAAAAAAGAGATGTCCCACACCATGCAGAAGGTGTTTCTGGGCTTTGCCGCCGGGGTGATGATCGCGGCGTCGGTGTGGTCCCTGCTGATCCCCGCCATGGAGATGGCGGAGAGCCGGGGCCAGAGTGTGATCCTGCCGGTGGGCGGCGGCTTCGTGCTGGGCGGACTGTTCCTCATGGCCCTGGACCGGCTGCTGCCCCATCTCCACATCGGCAGTGACGAGGCGGAGGGCCTGCCGGCCCACTGGAAGCGGACCACCATGATCGTGCTGGCGGTGACGCTGCACAACATCCCGGAGGGGATGGCGGTGGGCCTCAGCTTCTCCGTGGCGGCCCGGGAGGGCGGTGCCCTGGCGGGTGCTGTGGCGCTGGCCCTGGGCATGGGACTGCAGAACTTCCCGGAGGGGGCGGCGGTGTCCTTGCCCATGAAGTCCCAGGGAGTGTCCAGGAAAAAGGCATTCCTCTGCGGCGCGGCCAGCGGTATCGTGGAGCCAATCTTCGGCCTGCTGACAGTGCTGGTAGCTGGCAGCGTCGCGGGCATCATGCCCTGGGTGCTGTCCTTTGCCGCAGGCGCCATGATCTACGTGGTGGTGGAGGAGCTGATCCCGGAGGCTCAGTTGGGAGAGCACTCCCACGCGGGCACCGCCAGTGTGATGGCGGGCTTTCTGGTGATGATGCTGCTGGATGTGCTGTTGGGCTGAAGCAGGACCGGTCCGGGCTTGCTCCCGCACCGGTTTTCCTGTATAATAAGAAAAAACAAAGAGGAGGCGCAGGAAATGGAACGGACGTCCCACTATGAAGATTACGTCAAGATCCTGGAAGAGGAACTGATCCCCGCCATGGGCTGCACGGAGCCCATCGCCATCGCCCTGGCCGCCGCCAAGGCCCGGGAGGCTCTGGGCACCGAACCGGAGCAGTGCCGGGTGGAGGTCAGCGGCAACATTATTAAGAACGTGAAGGCTGTCACGGTGCCCAACACCGGCGGCCTGAAGGGCATCGAGGCCTCCGCCGCGGCGGGCATGGCCGCCGGCCGTCCGGAACTGGGGCTGGAGGTGCTGTCTCAGGTCACACCGGAGGAGATCGAGGCCATGAAGGCCCTGATGGAGCGCTGCGCCATCCGGGTGGTGCCCGCCCTGGGAGACCGGGTGTTTTTCATCAACGTGACAGTGATGGCCGGGGAGCATACCGCCTGCTGTGAGATCGTGGATTTCCACACCAACATCGTCCGCATCCAGCGGGATACGGAGGTGCTGTTCCAGGCGGAAGCCAGCGCCGGAGACGGCGAGGAGCAGACCGACCGCTCCGTCCTCAGCGTGGAGGAGATCGTGGCCTTTGCCGACTGTTTGGACACCGCCGATGTGGCCGAGCTGCTGGACCGGCAGATCGCCTATAACACCGCCATCTCCGAGGCGGGCATGAAGGGTGGCTGGGGCGCCGAGGTGGGCCGCACCCTGCGGAGCCTCTACGGCGACGATGTGGCAGTCCGGGCCAAGGCGGCTGCCGCCGCGGGCTCCGACGCCCGTATGAGCGGATGCGAACTGCCGGTGGTGATCGTCTCCGGCAGCGGCAACCAGGGCATGACCACCTCCCTGCCGGTGATCGAATATGCACGGGACATGGGGGCCAGCCATGAGGAACTGCTGCGGGCGCTGACAGTGGCAAACCTGGTGACTATCCACCAGAAGACCGGCATCGGCCGTTTGTCCGCCTTCTGCGGGGCCGTCAGCGCCGGCTGCGGCGCGGCGGCGGGCATCGCCTATCTGAAGGGCGGCCGCTATCAGATCATTGCCCACACCATCGCCAACACCCTGGCCATCTGCTCCGGTATGATCTGCGACGGGGCCAAGCCCTCCTGCGCGGCCAAAATCGCCGCCGCGGTGGACGCAGGCCTCATGGGCTACCACATGTATGTCAACGGCGGCCATGAGTTTGTGGGCGGCGAGGGCATTATCAAGAAAGGCGTGGAGAACACCATCGACAACGTGGGCCGCCTGGCCCGGCTGGGCATGCGGGGCACCGACCAGGAGATCCTGGACATTATGGTGGGCCGGTAAATCAAGAAACAGCAGATGCTCCGGGAGTTCGCTCCCGGAGCATCTTTTCGGAAACGTTTCAGAGGGAGATACAGGGAAGAAACACCAGGAGATAGGAAACGCTATGTCGAAACAAACAAAAAAGTAAAAATAAAATGCAAAAATATTGACAAAGTTTCATAGAAATGGTATTAATATAGATTACATAAAGAATGTCTTGAATTCGCAAACGTTTGAGAACCTATATGATCTGACAGAGTGTGTGATATAGGGGAAGGAAGAAATGGCGGAAGGCCAGTTCTTCCTTTCCAATTTATATGGTCCTGTCGGAGAGGGGAGGAATACCTGCATGGAGTGTCTGAATTTCCTGCGGGAACTGAATATCTGGTCGGTGATGCTGCGGCTGGTCATGGCCATGGCCTTCGGCGGCCTGATTGGCATGGAGCGCGGGAAGAAGCGCCGGGCCGCCGGCTTCCGTACATACATGCTGGTATGCCTCGGCGCGGCGCTGACCATGCTGCTGAGCCAGTATGAGTATGGGATGCTGACCGGCGCCTGGGCGGAGACCGCCGGGGAGGTGGGCATCCGCACGGATGTGTCCCGCTTCGGTGCCCAGGTCATCAACGGCATCGGCTTCCTGGGCGCGGGCACCATCATCGTCACCGGCCGCCAGGAGGTGAAGGGCCTGACCACGGCGGCGGGCCTGTGGGCCTCCGCCTGCATGGGTCTTGCCATCGGCGCGGGCTTCTATGAGTGTGTGGTGCTGGCATTCCTTCTGATCTTTCTGTCCATCCGGCTGCTGCCCTATCTGGAGAATTTCGTGGTGGAAAATGCCCGGAATATGAACATCTATGTGGAGTTCGAATCCCTGGATGACGTGGGTGATATTATCGGCCGCATCAAGGCTCAGGATGTCCAGATCTATGAGGTGGACATTGACCATGGCCGTGAAGAGAAGCTGCGCAATCCCAGCGCGGTGTTCTCCATCCGGCTGAACCACAAGCAGGTGCACACCCAGGTGCTGGCGGCCATCTCCGAGCTGGAGACCGTCCGCACCATCGACGAGATCTGAGAGAGGAGGAACGGCCATGTTATCTGTTTTTGACAGCCTGCGGGACGTGAATATGGTGTCCATAACGGTTCGAATGGTCCTGGCGGTGCTGTGCGGCGGCATCATCGGCATCGAGCGGGAGTACAAGCGGCGGCCCGCCGGCTTCCGCACCCATATCCTGATCTGCCTGGGCGCGGCCATGACCACCCTCACCAGCCAGTTCCTGTATCTGCAGATGCACTATTACACGGATATGGCCCGCCTGGGCGCCCAGGTAGTGGCAGGTGTGGGCTTCATCGGCGCCGGCACCATCATCGTGACCCAGCGCCAGCGGGTCAAGGGCCTGACCACGGCGGCGGGCCTGTGGGCCTCCGCCATCATCGGCCTGGCCATCGGCGGCGGCTTCTATGAGGGGGCGCTCTTTGCCACCTTCCTGATCATCCTGGCGGAGCTGCTGTTCTCCAAGCTGGAGTACCGGATGCTGGAGAACGCCCCGGAGATCAACCTGTACATGGAATATACCGACAGAAGCTGCCTGGAGCAGGTGCTGAAGCTGTACCGGGAGAAGAATGTGAAGGTTCTGAATATGGAGATTACCCGGGCCACCGGCAGCGAGCATCACAACGCCTGCGCCATTTTCTCCCTGCGGCTTCATAAGAAGTGCAAGGTGGAGCCGTTACTGGATGCCATCCACTGCGTGGAGGGCGTTGCCGCCGTGGAGGAGCTGTAAGCCTCTCGCGGACGGCGCGGACATCTTTCCAAACAGTTGTCTTTTCATCATGTAACAAACGCCGGTCCGGGACATCCGGACCGGCGTTTGTCCATAACGGGAGAATGAGCGTCGTTCATCGACGGACGATTTGTCGAAAAAGACGGTTGACAACAGCTGGCGGACATGGTAAGGTAGTACCACAATTTGATAACGGCAAACGAAGTTTCTAGGGGAACGGCGAAAGCCTGCCGAAGGAGTGAAACTCTCAGGCGCCCGGATACGGGCAGGGACTAGAAATGGATGTGGCTCTGGAGAAGCCCGGTGACGGGTACCGAAGGTGCAAGGCGGCGCAGCCGCTGAATCTCTCAGGTAAAAGGACAGAGTAGGGAAACGTGGACGGGACCGTCCGCGCATCTCTGTGTTTTCTTTTCCGGGGCAGCTGGTTTTCAGCTGGTCCGTTTATTTTTTCAGGAGGGAAAACAACCATGTTCGCATCTGTGGAATCCGCGCTGCTCGACGTCGTCGTCAAAATCAATACGTATCTGTCCAACTACATTCTGGTCTTCCTGCTGATCGCGGTGGGCCTGTGGTACTCCATCAAGACCCGCTTCGTCCAGGTCCGCTGCTTCGGCGAGGGTATGAAGAAGGTCTTCGGCAACCTGACTCTGAACGGCAAGAAGCACGACAGCGGCATGACCTCTTTCCAGGCTCTGGCCACTGCCATCGCCGCCCAGGTGGGCACCGGCAACATCGTGGGTGCCTCCGGCGCCATCCTGACCGGCGGCCCCGGCGCCATCTTCTGGATGTGGATCATCGCTTTCTTCGGCATGGCCACCATCTACGCGGAGGCCACCCTGGCCCTGAAGACCCGCGTTGTGGATAAGGACGGCACCATCCACGGCGGCCCCGTGTATTACATCACCACCGCCTTCAAGGGCGGCTTCGGTAAGTTCCTGGCGGGCTTCTTCGCTGTGGCCATCATCCTGGCCCTGGGCTTCATGGGCTGCATGGTCCAGTCCAACTCCATCGGCTCCACCTTCCAGACCGCTTTCGGCATCCCCTCCTGGGTCGTGGGTATCGTGCTGGTCATCATCTGCGGCTTCATCTTCCTGGGCGGCATGCAGCGTCTGGCCTCTGTCACGGAGAAGATCGTCCCCATCATGGCTGCCATCTTCCTGGTGGGCGGTCTGGTGATCCTCATTGCCCGCATCCAGTATCTCCCCGCCACCTTCGGCATGATCTTCAAGTACGCCTTCCAGCCCCAGGCCATCATCGGCGGCGGCTTCGGCTATGCCATCAAGACCGCCATCAGCCAGGGCGCCAAGCGCGGCCTGTTCTCCAATGAGGCCGGTATGGGCTCCACCCCCCACGCCCACGCCCAGGCCAATGTGGCCCATCCCCACGATCAGGGCGTGGTGGCCATGATCGGCGTGTTCATCGACACCTTCGTGGTGCTGACCCTGAACGCCCTGGTCATCATCTCCACCCTGTACACCTCCGACGGCATCCTGGCCACCGGCGCCATCCCCGAGGGTATCGGCAAGGCCAACCTGGCCCAGACGGCCTTCGGCACCGTGTTCGGCCAGAGCTTCGGTGCTGCCTTCGTGGCCATCTGCCTGTTCTTCTTCGCTTTCTCCACGGTGCTGAGCTGGAATATGTTCGGCAAGATCAACGTCATTTACCTGTTCGGCAAGAAGTCCACCGTGGTCTATTCCGTCATCGCCCTGGTGTTCATCTTCCTGGGCACCCTGATGAGCAACGACCTGGTGTGGGAGCTGACCGACATGTTCAACAACCTGATGGTCATCCCCAACGCCATCGCCCTGTTCGCCCTGACCGGCATGGTGGTCAAGTCCGTCGCAGAGCGGGACGGCAGCAAGCTGAGCAAGTAAAACGCTCCGAATAGGAAAACCGGGAACGGCAGTGCCGTTCCCGGTTTTTTTATGGTTCCGCCGGAGGGCGGAGGCGGGCGAAGGCACCCTCGCCCAGCTGGGTGTAGGGGATCGTAAAGGCTGGGATGCCCTCTGCGGCGGGGGCAATGGCGTACATGGGGAAAAAGACGGTCAGGCCCTCCGAGGTCAGGTAATAATTCTGGGAATTGAAGCGGCGGCGCAGGTCCTGGGGGCGGCGGAGGTGGTATTGGGCCGCGCCCGCCCGCTCCTGCCGCTGGATCTCCTCTGCCGCCAGTGCCATCAGCTGCCGCTTCCAGGGGCTGCGGGCCGGGAAAAAGTCTCCCAGGGGAATGGGATAACCCGCCGCCAGGTCCCAGGTGTCGCCCCGCCGTGTCAGGAGGGTCTGGCCCGGCAGCGTCACCTCCCGGGACTGGGTGTACAGGCTCAGGAGCCCCTGGTCCTGCCAGGTGACCCGGTACTCCAGGGCGGCGTGAAAACAGGGGAGCGGGGCGCTGATGGCCAGCGCCGCCCGATACTCCGCCTCTGCCAGGGGGAACAGCCATTTTTCGCAGTAGCGCAGGAAGGAGCGGCACTGCAGCTGATAGTACCGCCGGATGCGGCGGGAGATGCTGTCCGCAGCCGGGACCGGCTCCGGCACGGAGACCGACGCCGTCAGCACGGGAATATCCTCGATGGTCCACTCCCGCTCCGCGGTAAAGGGCTGCAGATGGATGTTTGTCATGGTGTGCCCCTCCTTTTCATCTGTCCCAGTATACGCGGCATAGGAAAGGAGGTGAAAAAGTCGTTCATACTTTAAAGTATCAAAAAATTCACATTTACCCCCTTTACTTTCACGCAGTACAATGCTAAAATATAAGAGCTTGCGGTGGAGATGCCGCTAATTACACAGAACCATGCCAGGGGAGGCGTTTCGTATGGTAAAGATCGGCAAAAAGGAAAAGAGCGATCAGCTGTATAAAGCGATCCTGCAGTTGAAGGATGAGCAGGAATGCTATGACTTCTTCCAGGACCTTTGCACCGTGTCAGAGCTGCGGTCCATGGAGCAGCGGTTCGAGGTGGCGTCCCTGCTGGATGATGGCATGATCTACAACGACATCTTGGAGCGCACCGGTGCTTCCAGCGCCACCATCAGCCGGGTGAACCGGTCTCTGAGCTACGGAACCGGTGCCTACGAGAAGATCTTCGGCCGGATGAAGAACAAGAAGAAATGAGCAGCTACGACGCACTGGCGGACAGCTATGACGCCCTGATGGCGGACGGCAGCTACCGGAAGCGGGCGGACTTTCTGGAGAAGCAGTTCCGGAAGAGCCGCATTCCGGTCCACACGGTGCTGGACCTGGCCTGCGGCACCGGTACCATCGCCTGCCTGCTGGCGGAGCGGGGGTATCAGGTGACGGCCACGGACGGCTCCGAGGAGATGCTGACCCAGGCCATGAGCAAGGCGGCGGTCCTGGAGGAACGGGCACCGCTGTTCCTGCACCAGTCCATGCCCCGCCTGCGGCTCATTGAGCCGGTGGACGCGGTGGTGTCCACCCTGGATTCCCTGAACTACCTGACCCGGGAGAAGGACCTGCGGGAGACCTTCTGCCGGGTATTCCGCTGGCTGAAGCCCGGCGGGGCCTTCATCTTTGACGTGAACACGCCCTACAAGCTGCGGCGTATGGACGGGCAGATGTATATGGACGAGACCGAGGAGACCTTCTGCGTCTGGCGGACTTTTTTCAGCGAGCGGACCCAGGCCTGCACCTATCAAGTGGACCTGTTCCAGCTGAATGCGGACGGCACATGGGACCGGAGCTTTGAGGAGCACCGGGAGCGTGCCTGGACAGAGGAGCAATTGCGGACGTTTCTCACCGACGCGGGCTTTGCGGAGATCACCGTCAGCGGTGATCTGACCTCCCGCCCCCCCAGGGTGGAGGAGGACCGCTGGATCGTCCGGGCGGTCCGTCCCTGAATGGAGAAGCATCATAAGGAGCATTTTGATATGAGCGATCAACTGGTACGCGCCATCAGTAAGGATGGCTTTGTGAAGGCGGTGGCGGTGTCCACCCGGGACCTGACGGAGCGGGCACGACAGATCCACCACACCACCCCGGTAGCCACGGCGGCCCTGGGCCGCACCCTGGCGGCGGCCTCTATGCTGGGTAACGCCCTGAAGGGGGACGGCGCCAGCGTGACCCTGCAGATCAAGGGCGACGGCCCCTTAGGCACCATCCTGGCGGTGTCCGACAATGCGGGCAACGTCCGGGGCAAGGTGGACGATCCCACCGTGGACCTGCCCCTGCGTCCCGACGGAAAGCTGGATGTGGGTGCGGCAGTGGGCCATGAAGGCATGCTGACGGTGATCCGGGATCTGAATATGAAGGACCCCTATGTGGGCAGCGTCAGCCTGCTGGGCGGCGAGATCGCCGAGGACCTGGCGGCCTACTTTGTGGAGTCCGAGCAGATCCCCACGGCTTGCGGCCTGGGCGTCCTGGTGGACCGGGACCGCAGTGTCCTGACTGCCGGCGGCTATCTGATCCAGCTGCTGCCCGGCGCCGGAGAGGAGATCGTCAGCCGTGTGGAGGGGGGCATTATGGCTGCCGGCTCCGTGACGGCGTTGCTGAAGGCGGACAGCGATCCGGAGTCCCTGCTGCGGCGGGTCATGCCGGACTTTGAGCTGGAGATCCTGGAGAAGAGCCCCATCGAATACCGCTGCTACTGCAGCCGGGAGCGGATGGAGAAGGCCCTCATCAGCCTGGGCCCGGAGGAGATGCGCAGCCTCATCGACGAGCAGGGCAGCGCGGAAATGACATGCCGCTTCTGCGACAGCGTCCAGAAGTTCACTCGGGAGGACCTGGAGGGGCTGTTGGCGGGCATGACGAAAAAAGACTGAAAAAATTTAAAAAAAGGGTTGACAGGCGAGGGGGTTTTCCGTATAATAACTTTTGCCGTCTGACGAGTGCGGCAACAGGGGAGCATAGCTCAGCTGGTTAGAGCACCTGCCTTACAAGCAGGGGGTCACTGGTTCGAGTCCAGTTGTTCCCACCAAAGTTGTTATATGGCCCGGTAGTTCAGTTGGTTAGAACGCTAGCCTGTCACGCTAGAGGTCGACGGTTCGAGCCCGTTCCGGGTCGCCATCTCCCACGAGATGGATCTCATCTCGTGGGTCCCTTTTGGGGTTGAAATTCCCCATGCCGCGCCCATCGGCGCGGAAAAGATTTGCCCAGATAGCTCAGTTGGTAGAGCAGTGGACTGAAAATCCACGTGTCGCTGGTTCGATTCCGGCTCTGGGCACCACTTGCGGGCTTAGCTCATCTGGTAGAGCGCCACCTTGCCAAGGTGGAGGTAGCGAGTTCGAGCCTCGTAGCCCGCTCCAAATTTGATGCCCACACAAAAGTGTGGGCATCAAAATCTAAAAATAAGTGTGGACTTTTTTGAAAAGTTTGCATATAATATAAACGTACACCATGGTGACATAGCCAAGTGGTAAGGCAAGAGTCTGCAAAACTCTCATTCCCCGGTTCAAATCCGGGTGTCACCTCCAGAAAGAAACCTCGTAACCGCAATGGTTACGAGGTTTTTCTTATGCCTTTTGAGGGGCGTTTTCCCTTTAGTTTTCCCTTTACAGCTGTGAATCCATGCGCTGATAGCCGATGCGTACGGTGATACGATCTGACATTTACAGGAACGAAAACAAAAGAATGTGTCTGGTGAGGGTTTTACCCACCAGACACACTCTTTATAAATGTCTCCATTCTGGAAGCAGATTCCTGTTTCATTTTGTCGGTGACGTGCCCATAAACATCCAGGGTGAAGGCTGCAGTGGCGTGCCCTAAATTACTTTGAATTGTCTTGATATCATCTCCAGAGCGGATAGCGGCTACAGCATAGGAATGTCGCATATCGTGAAAACGGGCATCAGGACGGCCAATAGACTGGACAGCAGATTTAAACGCCCGATATACGGCAGACTTTGTCAAATGTCCACCCAGTTCATCCGTAAATACCAGATTGTCGGGATTATGCCATGCAGAACCTGCCTTGATTTGTATTTCGGCCTGGATTGATTTATGCCGTTTGAGACAGGCGATTACAGATGGTGCCGCAGCAACTGAACGGCTTTTGCCATTTTTGGGGGATACCAACTTATATGCATCTATCCCGGCTTCCTGATGTAATTGAATCTGCTTGTTTACGAGAAGAATTCCACGATCAAAGTCTACACAGTCCCAGGTGAGCCCAAGTACTTCTCCTTCCCGTAAACCGGTAAACAAAGTCGTAAGGAAGATGCTCTCGAAACGATGCCCATGAATCGCTTTCAAGAATAGAGCAATTTCGTTTTCATCCAAGGGCTTTAACTCTTTCTTTTCAATCCGGGGTAATGTGCAGGCATCTGCTGGATTGGAGCGAATCAGCTCATTGGCTACAGCTTGTTTTAGAGCATGGTGAAGAACCCCGTGGATATTTTTTACTGTCTTGGCAGAGAGGGCTTTCTTTCCGTCCTTGCGATTTTCGGTGAGTCCATTGTAAAAACTTTGAATGATATGGGTGGAAAGGCCTTCCAAGCGTATTGAACCTAAAGCGGGATTGATATAAAGACGAATGTCGCTTTTATAGATTTCGATAGTTCGCGGTTTGACGCTGTTTAAGTATGTGCTTGTCCATATATCCAGCCACTCTCTCACGGTCATTTTACAGGGTTCTTTATATGTTCCGGCATCGATGGCGGATGTCAGTTCTCTTAGCTTCTGCGCGACTTCCTTCTGTGTTTTCCCAGTGATGGAACGTTGGATTTGTTTTCCAGTTCCGGAATCGTATCCTTCAGTATAGCGCGCTTCCCAATAAGTGTATTCTTTCCCCTTCCTCTTAACAGTTTTCTTTCGAATCGTACCTGCTCCAGATGCAGCACGTTTATTTCCTGCCATGTGATTTCTCCTTTCGGGTTTTGCGGGAGGGGCAAACCGCCCCTCCCTGATATAGTTCAAGCAATATTCAGGAATCTCTGCAATTCATCCCGGGGAATGCGAAGTTGACGCCCGATGCGAATGCTTCTGATTTGCCCGGAACGCACCAGCTCATATGCTGTATTTCGTCCAATTCCAAGGGCTCTGCTTAGGTCCTCCACACGAAGAACCAAGGGGATGTCCTCCACATTAAAGTAATTCATACGAGTCTGCTTTTCATTCATAGTAAAACCTCCTGGTTAAAATTTCTGCTGTTCTGCAGCAGGTTTCTTTGCGGTATAGAAGCGCAGGGAATTTTAGCTGATATCGTATTCTAAAGTTATAGTATATGTACGGAGAATGGCTCGATATCAGAAGGCATCAGGCACACTGCGCTCCAGTGATATACCATGTGGTGTTGATACCGCGCCCGCTGCGCAGAACGTGGTTGTCCTGAAACCACTCCTTTATCCGTGGGTCGGCGATCAAGTCCTTCCAGACTGCGGGGCTGATACCGAGCCGATCCCGGAGATCAACCACGCGGATCCGTGTTCCATCCCAGGCCGACAGGAAGTCCATCAGCTTTCGAAAACTGGTTTGTCCGTTTTCGAAGCTGCGGCACATCCGTTTGCTGAGTTCGATACATTTCGGAAGGTCCTTGTACAGGACGGTTGTGCCAGGGATCCGTTTCTGCAGGATCTTTAGGACGGCGGGCGGAGGACAGAAGAGATAGATCCGGATATCACCGTCAAAATCCGGGTTGCGCAGGGCGCTGCGGTAGATTTCCTGCTCCAGCCGGGCGGCCAGGTGGTGCGTCACATAGTCATTCACCAAGGGCAGAGACAGCAGGTTATAGTGAGAGCCATTCAGCAGATCCTGAGGAGACAGGGCCTGCAGCGCTGGGGAGACCTGCTCCTCGCCAAATGCCGCACAGGTGCATGTCAGATAGGTCTGAGGATCCAGGCGGGGATAGCCCAGCATGATCACATTGGTACAGTGGTTGAACATATTGGAGCCATTTGTGCCGCCCAGATATGGGATCGTAGGGCGCTCCCGGTCGGGCATGAGTGGAATCCGATTGAATTCTTCAGGCGGCAGATGCGTCTTCAGATAGTCTGCTAGTGGTTCGGACAGGTTTTTATAGGTGCAGAGGAATATGTCACCCTTAGTCTCCCGCAGGATCTCTCCGATGTATGTTCCGAACGCCTGGAGCTTCCAGCCCTTCTCCATGGCACTTTTGGAGACATTGAGGTCAGGGTGGTCATAGATCTCGTAGTTGACTGCACATTCGGCGTGCTCCGGTCGGCCCCTGAGAAATCTCGTGTGCTCCAGACAGCGGTAGTCTGCGTCAACTTCCGCAGTGGCGTCGAACAGGATGGTTTGACACTGCCCGTAGCAGAGTTTTGGCGGGGTGATATGGAAGATGCAGAAGCCGTTGGTCTTGCTGAAAAAGAAGGGCTTACCTTCATACACATAGGCCATGACATCGAATACCTCACGCAGGGATTTGGTAAGATACCTTACTTGGCGGGACAGGAGGGCTTCCTGAAACTGATAGTAATCCCGGGCGTTTTGCAGTGCTTCATCCTGCGTTAAGGTACATACACCAACAGGAATGTCGCGTATACCATACTCCGTTGAGATACACAGCTTGCTGCGCAGAGCCTGAAAGATGCGTTCTACGCAGAAGCCAAGGCGCTGCTGAAGGCTGCGCACGGTGGAGTCCGTAGACTCCACTTTGCGGATCAGGGCGTTGAACTCGGTAGAGGCTTGGTCGATCAGGGGCTTGGTCAGAGTGTGGATTTGTGCCATCTGGTGCTTCTCGTCAAAAATGATGTATCGGCGAGGCAGGAGACGGCCATCCGGGAGGAGCCGATAGAGCAGCATGTCCAGATTGCCGCTGCTGCGCAGCATATAGAAACGCTCCTGCGTAATGCCGACTACCAGTGCGGAGGTGGCTTTCTCCTGGAAAGAGAGAAGCTGGCATCCTAAGGAAAAGGGGCATTTGGTACGCTGGCACTCATCGTAGCTGTGTACATTAGTGTTGCGGCAAAAGCCCATCTTCTGACCGGAGACACTCCAGCCCTGTAGGGCAATCATGGGCGGATCATTCTTCAATATCATCCGTGGAAAACCCGGACTCCAGCAGACGATCCACCGATTCCGGCGAGAACCCATAGCAGCAGGCCACGGATTTCAGTTCGTCCAGATACTCCTGTTCTGCTGTCCGGGCCTTGCCAGTCCGCCTTACCCCCGGTGTCCACATGGGCCAATATCTCCAGTGCTGTGCAAGATGTGAAGCGTTAAAAGATGCTGTTGCCTGCTGACCGGATGCGGTGATCCTCAAAATATCTCCACAACCCAACTCGATACGCTCCGGCTTGCCGAGTGGCAGTTGTAGACGATTCAGTGCCCTTGCCAGAATAGCTTCCGTAGAAGCATACAGATACACGCCATAGCGGGGATAGTGGTACAGACAGAGGGGATTGTCTCCCTTCACGAAATAGAGGTTCTCCTGCTGATCCAGCACCGTGAATGTAAAAGTGCCCTCGACTTGCTCCGCCATGTATTTCAGGCTGGAGAAGTTGAGGGCTTTTTTCTGCTCGATCAGCTGCACCGCGATATAGCTGTCTGTTTCAATTTTGGTTTTCGGCAGACGGTTGGTACGGCGCAGGAGCTGGTCATTGTAGAGAATACCGTTGTGGGCCAGAGCAAACATCTCTCCAGCCGCATTCCCCAGGAACGGATGATTGTTTCGGTTTCTGCTGGCCTTTCCCTGGGTGGTCATGCGAGTATGACCCATGACGACTCTGCTATCCTCCGGAATACGGAAACGCAGCCTGTGAGCCTCCAGAGGGCGTTTATAGATGCTCAGGTGGTCATGGGTGCAGTAAGCAATCCCGGTGGCATCGGTGCCCCGTTCCTCGCATTCTGTTGCCAATGCAGAAAGAATATGGGCCTTTTCCTTGGCACTGAACCGTCCGTGACAGTCGATCATCCCAAATAAGCAGCACATCAGACTTCCTCCTCGCTCTCCACCGGCTCATTGACATACAGCCGCCGCTCCTTTAAGTACTGCACCAGCTCAGGCTGCGTACAGCCGGAGACAAAGGTGGTCCAGGACATGGCCTTGACCTGGTCATCGGTCAAATAAAGCGCCACATCACAGATCCGGTCAAGGAGCTGCAATGTGGCGATGAGGGTATTGTATTTGAGGGTCCCACGGAAGATTCGGAATTCGATGGTATCCGTATTGGTGAGGTTTACGCTGGTATAGCGTCCGCCGTGGTAGCCCTTCTTGGCATGATCCAGCAGTTCTTTTGGCTGGTCCTTGTAGCCATAGCGGGTGGCCCAGCGTTCCAGCTGACGGGGTGTTCTGCGGCTGAATTTTAGTAACTCTTCCCAGTTTTTTTCAAAATAATAAAGGATGCGGGCAATTACCGCATCCTGGGCTTCCTCCGTGTCGCCAAAGGCATCCCGGTTCACATGAACATGGAGACCACAGCGGGTAATCTTCATCGTCATCCTCATAGTAGGCATCATCAAGATGGATGATACGTCCGCAGCGTTCGCGGCTGGTATAGTGCCGATCATAGCAGGGCTGGCAGAGGGGCGTATTTTCATCCCCGGCATTGTCATCCCGGTAGATACGCTCTCCGCAGCGGGAACAGATCACAGTCTCCTCATTGGCACAGCGTTCGCAAAGTGCATCGTCACCCACCATGACGCGGTTCTCCAGTGAGTGCTCCTGTCCACAGTGACAGCAGGTAAAAGTTTCGGTTTTCATATCAATTCCTCCAAATATAGAAATAGGCCCCGGGGAATTACCCCGAGGCCTTCATAGATATAATATATACGCGCCGATATATTCCGTATCAGAAATCTGATCGTGTGGCTATTTGATTGGAAATACAAAGATGGAGTGTTTTGAAAAGCACAGTTTTCATTCACCGGTTATTGGCGAGGAGGAAAAGCTGTTCCTTACTTACCAATGTACATACTGCCAAACATATTTCACGAGATTAAGAGATTGAATTTGTATTCCCTATAAAAATATAGTAAAATATCAAGTATAAAAATTGGTTTTTAAGGATTGCTTTCTATAAAGATCATGGATATATGTACCTGAGTTAGATTTTACTGTACCAAGGGGAACTGTAATATTGCCTCCCCGTGATGAGGTGGTTAAATGAAATGGGTGCGCCCAAAATGGTATGATGTCTCCATTCAGGCTAAAAGCATTTTGTTGATGGGAACGATGTTAGCTGCAACTTGGATTCTGGTTGGATTAGTGGTTTTGCAGCTCCATACATTCAGCAGTAAGTCTTCAATCATCATGAATGAGTATATGGACATTACTGGCTTTATGGAGGCTTTTTCTGCGGAAAATGTGTATCTTGAAGCCTATATTCGCCCTGTACGACCTATGAACGCCAGGGAAGATTACCTTGCCGCTGTCCATGACACAGACCACTGCCTGGAGGAATTACAGCCTGACTTACAGACAGACAGACGGGAGGAATACGCCCTGAAGAGAGCCATTTGCAACGCAATGGAGCACTATCGAAAGTCCCAGGCCGCTTTGCTGGAAGAGGAGACTCCGTCACAAATGATTGAGCATTATCTCTCCCTTAAAACGCAATCCACTTATATCGACGGCTATACCAGAGATCTGCTTCACAGTCAAATGATACAGGGCGGTGAACAATGGCAGGAGATCGACGAAACAAATACCCGAAGCAGCAGCCGGTTTGTAATTTTCTTAATAATTGCCACCGCACTGATGTGCGTGGTGCTGTTGGTGTTCAACCGCAGTATTCTCCGGCCTCTGGCGGCGCTGGGGCGGGCGGCGGATATGATCGGCAACGGGCGGTATGACGCACCCCCGCTGATCGTTCGCGGTGATGACGAGTTGGGCCGCACCGCCAAGTCCTTTAACCTGATGCAGACAGAGATACGCCGCACCATCCATGCGCTGGAAAAACAGTCCGAGATGGAAAAGCATCTGCTGGAAAAAGAGGTAGAGACGGCTCAGATGCAGAGAAAACTGCAGGAGGGGCGCTTTGCCCAGCTTCAGAGCCAGATCAATCCCCATTTCCTGTTCAATACCCTCAGCACGATTGCCGCGTTGGCGCGGGAGGAGGATGCACCTCTATCAGAGGATTTGATCCTGCGTCTTTCCAACTTTTTCCGCTACTCACTGGAGAGCGATGAAAAGGTCGTGACACTGGGGCGGGAGATCCAGCTTCTGCGGGATTATATGGAGTTGCAGGAGACCCGGTACGGGGAACGAATCACCATGGAAATACAGGAGGACACGGAACTTTCCGACATTTTGGTGCCGAAATTTATTCTTCAGCCGCTGGTGGAGAATGCGATCCTCCATGGCTTGCGGGAGCGTGGGGGCCAGGTCCGCGTCCGCACATTTCGCGGGAGAAAGGGAGTCGCCATCATGGTGACGGACAACGGCTGCGGATTTGATCCAGCGCAGAGCAGAGAGACTCTAGGGCGCCATTCAGTGGGGCTTTCCAATATTCGGGAACGGATGGAGCTGAGCGGTGGGCAGTTGGATGTTTTCAGCCGTCCCGGCATGGGCACCTGTGTGAGACTCATTGTGAGAGAGGGCGAGGAATATGTTCAAGATACTGGTTGCTGAAGACGAGCCCAAGAGCCGGAGTGCGTTGGTGTCCCGGTTGAGGGGAATTTTGGGCGATGCGGCGCTGATTGAAGCGGCGGCGGATGGGAATGAAGCTGTGGATAAAGCCCTGCATGTGCAGCCGGAGCTGGTTTTTATGGACATTGAAATGCCTTATAAAAACGGCCTGGAGACCGCTGCGGTCATCAAACGCCAGATACCGCAGGCCCATGTGGTGTTTTTGACAGCCTATGACCGTTTTGACTACGCAGTGGGGGCCATCCGCACTGGAGGCGAGGATTACCTTCTGAAACCAGTTGGCGAAACGGAACTGCGGGAGATTCTGCAAAAGTTTTTTCATGTAGAGACGGATACCGCCCGGCCAGCGTCTCCCTTTGAAGCCGAGTTGACTGTATGGGTGCAGCAGCATTATGCGGAGGATATGGCCCTGGAAGACGCAGCTGAGAGCATGGGTATGAGCCCGTTTTATTTCTCGCGGCAGGTAAAGGCTGTTACAGGAAAAAACTTTTTGGATTTCTTTACCTCCTACCGCATCGAAAAGGCAAAAAAGCGGCTGGCGTCCACAGAACTTTCCGTCAGTGAGGTGGGGCGGTCCGTAGGGTATCCCGATGCTAACTATTTCACAAAGGTATTTAAACGGTCTGTCGGCTGTACACCAACAGCTTACCGAAATACGATGACGCAGTCCTCAATATAGGCACACAACAGCAGGTGAAATGCCTGCTGTTGTCAGTTTTGCACAAATTTGAGGGCGCCATTTTGAACACCGAAAAAAAATCAACAGCGCAATCGCAAAACTTTACGATTTCTTAATATTTTGTTCTCAGATACAATAATAATACAGAAAAGCCTTCGTCAAAAGGCAAATAAAGTAGAATGGAGAAGAGAAGATGAAAAAGTTCCTTACATCCCTTCTGGCTGTCGTCATGCTGCTGAGCCTGTGCGCTGGTTGCGGCAGCAGCGAAAAGCCCGCCGAGACCACCGAGAAGCCCGCTGAGACCACTGAGACCCCCGCTGCGGAGACTCCCGCCGAGTCCGTTGTTCTGCGTCTGGCCAACAGCCATAACGCCGAGCACATCACCAGCCAGGCCTGCCAGATGTTCGCCGACCTGGTGAACGAGAAGACCAACGGCCGCATCACCATCGAGTGCCACTTCGCCGGTGAGCTGGGCGATGAGCGCTCCACCATCGAGCAGTGCCAGTTTGGCGGCTTGGATTTCACTCGCGTGTCTTCCGGCGCTTCTGCTGAGTTCGCCCCTCTGATGAACGCCCTCCAGATGCCCTATGAGTACACCAGCGTTGATCACCTGTTCGAGGTTCTGAACGGTGAGATCGGTCAGGAAGTCTTTGAGACCTTCAAGGATAACAACCTGGTGGGCATCACCTACATCCATCCCGGTTCCCGTAACTTCTTCAACGCCAAGAAGGAAATTCACACCCCCGCTGATCTGGCCGGTATGAAGATCCGTGTGTCCCAATCCGACCTGATGCTGGCTCTGATGGACTCTCTGGGCAGCAACGGTGTCGGCCTGCCCTTCAATGACACCTACTCCGCCATCCAGACCGGCGTTGTGGACGGCGCTGAGAACAACATGACCTCTTATATCGAGATGTCCTTCTGGGAGGTCGCTCCCTACTGGACCTATGACGGTCACTCCTACATGCCTGACATGATCCTGGCCTCCAAGCAGACCATGGACAAGCTGTCCGCTGAGGATCAGCAGATCATCTTCGACTGCGCCAAGGAAGCTCAGGTTTGGCACCGTGACGCCTGGGAAGAGTCCGAGGCTAAGAATGCCAAGATCGCTGAAGAGAAGGGCTGCACCCTCACCACTCTGACCGACGAAGAGGTCAAGGCATTCCAGGATGCTGTCGCTCCCATGTATGATTCCTTCCTGAACGCTGAGCAGAAGGCCATCGTGGAGCGTGTCCAGGCTCTGGGCTGATTCACGCTGAACAAGGGACGGCCTTCAATGGCCGTCCCTTATTTATCATCTGGAAAGGAGATCATCTATGTCTTTTTTACGAAAAGCCTGCCGCTTTCTGTTCAAAGCGCTGGAATGGTTCGCAATGATCTGCATGGTGTGCCTGACGATCATCGTCTTTACCGACGTGATCCTGCGCTACATCTTCAAGCGTGGCTTTGCTTGGACGCAGGAGATCGCCACACTGATGCTGGTCTGGTTCAGCCTGATCGGCATGGCCATTGGCGTGTTGGAGAAGATCCACATTAGCATTGAGATGTTTACCAGCAAACTCCCTGACAAGGCGTTGAGCGTGTTGGAATCCATCAACCACCTGCTCATTGCCGTATTCGGTGGCTGCATGGTATACTTTGGCCTGATTATCATGAATATGACCAAAATGTCCACGCTGCCTGCCACCAAGATGCCGAGTTCAGTACTGTATGTCATCTTGCCTCTGTCCGGCCTTTTAGTTCTGGTAAATGCGATTCTGGTGGCGGCAAAGCAGGATAAAAAGCTCTTTGCCGACGAAAACAGTCAAGCTGGGGAGGATATGACCAATGCCTGATACTTCTGTTGCCATCGCGATTCTGCTGGGTTCTTTCGCGATTCTGCTCATGCTCCGAATGTCGATTTCCTTCACCCTGGGCATCTCCTCCGTTCTGACGGCTCTGTACCTGAACATCCCTCTAGCCACGCTGTTCCAGCGCATGGTCAGCGGCGTCCAGAACTTCTCTCTTTTGGCCATTCCCTTCTTCATTCTGGCCGGTGAAATCATGGGCCAGGGCGGCATCTCCCGTCGGCTCATCGACTTGGCAAACGCCTTTGTGGGATGGATGCGGGGTGGCCTGGCTCAGGTGAATATCCTGGCATCTATGTTCTTCGGCGGCATCTCCGGCTCCGCCGTGGCGGATACCTCCTCTATCGGTTCCATCCTTATTCCCATGATGACGGATTCGGGCTATGACAAGGACTTTTCCGTGGCAGTCACCGTCACCTCCTCCTGCCAGGGCGTTATGATCCCGCCCTCTCACAACATGATCCTCTTCGCCATGGCGGCGGGCGGCGGCGTGTCCATCGGCCAGCTGTTCATGGGCGGTCTGATTCCCGGCATCCTGCTGGGTGTCGCCCTGATGATCATGACGGCTATCATCGCCCGGAAGCGCAACTACCCCAAGGGCCGGATGATGTCCTTGAAAGAAATCTGGCAGGCTACCAAGGACGCCCTGCTGGGTCTGATGACCTGCATCATTATCGTAGGCGGCGTTATTTTCGGCTGGTTTACTGCCACCGAGTCCGCCGCCGTAGCTGTGGTATATGCATTCATCGTTACATTCTTTGTCTATCGTGAAATTCCTCTGCGTCAGTTCGGCAACATTCTGCGGAAGTCCCTGCGGACCATTGCCATGGTCATGGCTTTGATCTCTACCGCCTCCATGTTCGGCTGGCTGCTGGCCTACCTGAAAGTTCCCGCCATGGTCACCAACCTGCTGCTGGGCCTTTCCGACAACAAGGTGGTCATTCTGCTGCTCATCAACCTGATGTGCCTGGTGCTGGGCTGCATCATGGATATGGGTCCCCTCATCCTGATCCTGACCCCGATTCTGCTGCCTGTCGCCACTCAGCTGGGCATGGCACCCGTTCAGTTCGGCGCCATGCTGATCCTGAACCTGGCCATCGGCCTCTGCACACCTCCCGTGGGCGCAGCTCTGTTTGCAGGCTGCTCCATCGGCCGCATCAAGATCGAAGAAGCCACCAAAGCCTGTCTGCCGTTCTATGCCATGATGGTTTTGGTCCTGATGCTGGTCACCTTCTGGCAGCCGCTGTCCATGTTCGTTCCCAATCTGATGATGGGCTGAACCTATGGAGACGATCCTTGTCAAAGCGGTAGGGCTGGCATTGATGATTTTTGCCGGTTACGCCCTCAAGCACCTTGGCGTTTTTCGCGTGGAAGACGCCAAGGTTCTATCCCGCATTGTGGTCAACCTGACGCTGCCAGCGGCTCTGGTTACCGGCTTCCGCTCCTTTCGTTTTGATGCGGCTTACCTGTCTTTGATCGGTATTGCGCTGGCAAGCAATCTGGTGATGCTGTTTTTCGGACTTTGGTGGAGCCGTGGGCGGGATGCTGCCACGCGGGCGTTGTGCGGGCTGAACGTATGCAGTTATAACATTGGCTGTTTCGTGCTTCCCTTTGTGCAGAGCTTCCTCCCCGTGGAGGCGCTGATCGGCGTGGCCATGTTCGATGCGGGAAACTGTCCGGTAAATTCCGGTATTGCCTACGCGGTCGTGTCTGCCAGGAGCAGCGGAGAGCATATCCGGCCCCGCTTTGTACTGAACAAAGTAGCCCATTCCGTGCCGTTTATGACCTATCTCGTTCTGATGATACTGTCTGTTTTGCAGATTTCTCTGCCGGAGCCAATATATCAAATCGCCTCTACTATTGGCGGTGCCAACACCTTTCTGGCGATGCTGATGATTGGAATCCTGTTTGAAGTACGGGTAGACCGGCGAGACCGCAGGCAAATCGCAGAGATCCTGATACTGCGCTACGCTGGCAGCTTTTTGATGGCATGTCTGGTCTGGTTATCTCCTCTGCCACTTCTGATCCGCCAGGTGTCGGTGCTGTCCATGATGGCGCCGATCCCGTCTGTCACGATGGTATACTGTGAGAAATGCGGCTGCAAGCCATCATTGTATGGGGTACTGAATTCGTTGAGTCTGGTGATCAGCCTGGCGCTTACCTTCCCACTGCTGCTTGCCTAATTCATTTTATAAATGGCTGAAATTGAAAGAACTTTTGGATAGTCCCAAGGATAATACGGGTGTATTCTGTTTATTATTGCATTGATATGTCGATGCTTCCGAACAAAAGTTTTCCCTTTAGTTTTCCCTTTAGTGGCTAAAATGAGGGGAGAGAACTTAATACAGATTAACCCTAACATTTGCCGTGGTAGGCACGAAAAGCAATGAAATATCCTGACCTAAAACGGGCAAAAAACTACCCGGACGAATTCAAATCCGGGTGTCACCTCCAAACGAATCCCTAGAGCCGCAAGGCTTTGGGGATTCTTTTTTTGTGTTTGGGGTGTTTTTAGCCTTATTTTTAGCCTTACCAGATTCTAAAACCCTTGCGGCCCAAGGGCTTTAGAAGGTGTTAAATCGTGCTTTTTCATACCGCAGAGACTGCTTTGATATATTCCTCCATGCGTGCTGCGCTGGCCTGTTTCATCTGCATGGTGACATGACCGTACCTCCATTATATGATCAGATTTTGAATGGCATTGAAAAAGTAACCGACAAGGATGATGCCCATGGTGCAGATGGCGGCGAAAATGCCCAGCAGTTTCGGCTTTACCGCCTTGCGGAGCATGATCATGGAGGGCAGGGACAGGGTGGTGACGCCCATCATAAAGGACAGCACCACGCCCAGCTGGGCGCCCTTGGCCAGCAGAGCCTCCGCAATGGGGATGGTGCCGAAGATGTCGGCATACATGGGGACACCGGCGATGGTGGCGATGATCACGCCGAAGGGATTGCCGGTCCCGAGGATCTTCACGATGAATTCTTCAGGAATCCAGTTGTGGATGAAGGCGCCGATGCCGACGCCAATCAGCACATAGGGCGCAACCTTTTTGGCGGTTGACACCACCTGCTCCCAGGCGTACCGGATGCGGTCCTTGAAATGCAGTTCCTCCTGGGGAAGGTCAATGGCGCGGCCGTTGCGGATGAACGCCTCCACCTGTTCCTCCAGGTGCAGCTTTTCAATCAGCGTGCCGCCGGCGACGGCAATGACCAGCCCCAGCACCACGTAGACGACAGCAACTTTCCATCCGAAAATGCTCATCAGCAGCACCAGGCTGCCCAGGTCCACCATGGGGGAGGAGATCAGAAAGGAGAATGTGACACCCAGGGGCAGGCCGGCGCTGGTGAAGCCGATGAATAGGGGGATGGACGAACAGGAGCAAAAGGGTGTCACCGTGCCCAAAAGGGCCGCGAGGCAGTTTGCGCCGATGCCATGAAACCGGCCCAGGATCTTCTTCGTGCGCTCCGGTGGAAAATAGCTCTGGATGTAGGAGATGAGCAAGATCAAAACGCCCAGCAGCACCATGATCTTGATGACATCATAGAAAAAGAACTGGATGCTGCCGCCTGCCTTGCTTGCGGGGTCCAGCCCGCAGGCTTCCACGGCGCTGCCGATCAGACGGCTCAGCCACTTCATGCCCAGGACTTCGTTCTGAAAGAAGTCCCAGCCCGTTCCCAATAGTTGCATAGTGATCTCCTCACTCTCTGATTAGATCAAGAAAATTGGATTTGATTGGCCGGCAAAAAGCCATCTCCACATCGGGATGGCCTTTTCCTTCATTTGCGGCAGTTTTCACATCCGGAGCCGCTTTCTGAGACGGCTGTGATCTCCCTGAGCAGCTCAATCGCCTTTTTGCTGCCCTGCTCGCTGATTCGGTAATGCGTCCACTTGCCCTCCTCCCGGCTCGTGACGATGCCGGAGTCGCAGAGGATCTTCATGTGATAGGAGAGGGAGGACTGGGGCATATCCATTTCGTCGATCAACACGCAGGCGCACTTCTCGCCGCTGTGCAGCAGCTCCAGGATCCGCTGCCGCCGCTCATCGCAGAGGGCCTTGAATACCCTTGCCCGCTCCTCATACACGGTCGCCATACCCTCACCTCAAATCAAGAATTCTTGATTTATTATATGCGTCACATTCAAAACTGTCAATATGATTTTGGTAGATGCGGATTTTTTGGCACACGCTTATATACGAAACGCCCAGTCCTTTTCAGACTGGGCGTTTCGCGGCGGGTAACGATCGGGTTCAGTGCTTTGGGGCGGTCATGTTTTACCGCCGGTATGGTCAGCAGTAGGTCTCCACATGGGCGCGGGTGACCTGGGCGGCCTTCTGGATGTTCTCCTCGTTGGAGAGCTTGTAGTAGTCGGGGCGGAACACCTCAATGGTGCAGACATCGCCGTCGAAGCCAATCTTCTTCAGGGTGTCCGCGTACCGCTTGTGGTCCAGGCAGTCACCGGGCTCGCCGGGCCACAGGCGCTTTTCATCGTTGTTGTAGGCGGCACCGCAGGGCATGTTCTCCATGCCGTTCAGGTGCCAGATGAAGATCTTTTTGCCGTCGGCCTTCTCCAGGGCGTCCCAGCCGGAGGCCATGGCGTGGAAGTGATACTGGTCCAGGG
>NZ_JAFBIV010000022.1 GCF_021531915.1 Oscillibacter valericigenes
CAACTCGGGGACTTTTTCTTGTTTACTTTTTTCATCGCTATAAGCTCTTTCAGCCCCCCGGCATAGCCGGGGGTTCACTTTGCCAAAGCAAAAGAAGGCATGTCAGCAGGTACTAAAAAACGCACCTGCTGACACGCTTTCTTAAATATATGACGCAAAAGACAACACGATTTTTCAGGGCATCTTCAGCGGCTGCCGCTCATGTCCATGACCGCAGCGCCGCCAGACATAAATTCCGCAAACCGGCACCATATATTCCGGTGCCTGAACCATTCCTCATATAGCCGCCGTTCCCTCCAGGAAATCCCGCCGGTACTGGGAAGGAGTGATGCCCTCCGACTTCTTGAACACTTTGGTAAATACCCGGTAATCGCCGTAGCCGGACTGCTCTGCCACCTCCGCGATGGAAAGTGCGGTGGACAGCAGGAGCTTTTTCGCCTTCTCCATGCGGATGTTGGTCAGGTAAGTCAGGAAGCCCACACCAATCTCACTTTTGAAAAGCTGGCTGATATACTGGGCGTTCAGATGGAACTGCTCCGCCAAGATGGAGAGACTGATATCCTCCGCCAGATGCTCCTGCAAATACCGCGTAATGCCGGTGATGGTGCGTTCCTCCTGCCGGTTTTCATTTTTTGAGGACTGCCGCTGGAACAGTGCGATTTTCAGGTTGTCGATGCAGGAACCGAATTCCTCGTAATTCACGGGCTTCAGGATATAGTCCGTGATCTGCAGCCGAAGGGCTTCCCTGCAGTAGGAGAAGTCATCGTAGCCCGATACGATGACAAAGGCGGTCTCCGGGTGCTTGATACGGCTGAGCTGGATGACCTTCAGGCCATTCATGATGGGGATGTTAATATCCATGATGACGATATCCGGGTCCAGCGCATCGATCCTGGCCAGAGCCTCCATGCCGTCGGCGGCCTCGCCCACTACCTCGCAGCCGTGGGCCTCCCAGTCAAAGAGGCGCTTGAATCCCTCCCGGATCATGATCTCGTCATCCACTAGCAGCACACGCAGCTTTTTCATTTTACTTCCTCCTCCAGCGGCAGCAGGATATGGGCCGTCACACCGCCTGCTTCATTTTCCGTATACCACAGGCCGAACTCCCGGCCGCACAACAGCTTGATGCGCTTCTGTACATTCAGGATGCCGATGCTGTTGCCAGTGAGCTTTGGTGCCTGCTTTGCGTAGTCCCGCAGCATTTCGTCGATTGCAGCCTTCTTGCCCTCGGCAAAGCCGCTGCCGGTGTCACAGACCATGATCTCCATATGGCCGTCCGCCGTTTTCTGCGCCGAAATACGCACCTCGCCCCGGTAGCCCTTGTTTTTCAGGCCGTGGAGAAGGCTGTTTTCCACGATGGGCTGCAGGATGAAATTGGGCACCTGCGCGCCGCCCAGGTCCGGATCCATGTCATATTCGCACGTCAGCTCCGGATACCGGTAGCACATCAGCTCCATATAGGCTTCCAGCAGCTCCATTTCGTCGTCCAGTGAAACCATAGGACGGTCCACCTTGACGCTGAGCCGGAAGAAATCCACCAGCCGCATGAGCAGGTCCGCCACCTTTTTGTCTCCGTTCAGCTGGGCCTGGATACGGATGGTATCCAGGGTATTATAGAGAAAATGGGGGTTGACCTGGCTTTTCAGGTACAGCATGGACATCTTCTGTTCCACCAGTTCCGCCCGCAGGATATCCGGGTTTTCCAGAATCAGGTAGAAAGCCAGCGTGATCAGCGTCATCCCCATGCCGCTGATGAGCCAGGTGTGGCGGAGACCCTGCAGCGCAGTCACCACAAGCTCGATCAGCAGCGCAATGCCGATGGCCATTTTCTTCTTCTGCTGGATGTTTTTCCAGCTCACAAGAAGGAGTCCGGCACAAAGGAGAAAATAAAATGCGACGCTGAGATAGCAGAATACCACATGGATGCCATCAGAATAGTTACCCTGAGGGGTCACGGCATAATGGATGGGGAGCAGCATATCCCCCAGCTCCGCGATCACCAGATAGATTTTGGCAGCGAGGTCCAGCCGCCGCGGCTTCCCGGTCTCCTCTTCCACCAGAATGGCAATATACTGGTAAAAGAGGAAGAACACAATGATCATCGTTCCGATGAAAAGGCGGTGGAAGGTGTCGTTCAGAAGGGTCGGCACCGTTTCCAGATGATTCACGGTATAAACGGTAATTCCATCAAAGACCAGATGGACCAGCATAACGATCAGAAGCGCCGAAAAAGTCCGGTGCAGCTGGGTATGCTTTTTCTCCGCAGAAAAATAGACATACGCTACAAAAGCAAGAACCAGAAACAGTGCAATCTCCATTCGCAGCATAGACTTCACTCCTTTTATACGATTGTAACTCTTTCGTCCGCCGCAAGATAGGCAGAGAACACAGAAAAATGTGTCATCTTTATAGGTATTGCAACAGCCCGCAGACACACTGCGATGTCCAGTCGGCTCATCCGGTTTTACTGTTTGTATGTGGAAAACCTTGCCGAAAGAGCCATTTTCCAAGCTGATTATACCACAGTTTTTCTGCTTTGGATGCGTGATCGTATCCTTCAGCAGGCTGGAGCCCTTCTATTTGGCTTTCACAGTTCACTGGTTAAAAGAAATTCCCCGGGAATTCATGTTGACGCTGAAAGGAAAATGTGCTATTATACGTTTTGCTCAGTCTTTGAGTCCTGGTTTTCAATTGACAGCTGGATTCATCTCTTCGGTAAGGCAGCCAATCCACGCCATCATCCAGGCAGCAAAACTTCATATGCTGGTGTAGCTCAGCTGGTAGAGCAACTGATTCGTAATCAGTAGGTCGCCGGTTCGAATCCGGCCATCAGCTCCAGATCTCCGTCACAGTTGTGGCGGAGATTTTGTTTTTCCTGTGCTTTCACAATCCCCGGAGCGTCCATGCAGCAGCCGCCTGTATACTACGTTTTGTATTATTGCAAGTTTTACGTCATTCTCCCATTTTCTATTCTGCTGTCTTCCTCCGGTAAGCAGAGCCCATCAACCAGGTCAAGGAAAAAATACGGAGAATTTTTCTTCCCTTTTTCGTCAAAACATCTCTTGCTTTTTTGCTTTTCGGGATCTGTCATCTGATTCCGGCTCTTCTCTGTAATTTACATAACAATTTCTGTAATAGTCTTTTACACAGAGTTATTCACATTTTCCACATGGTTTTCAACAGTCATTTTTTCTTTTGCTTTCAATCATTTTCTTGCTTTTTACCTTTTTTTTACAATCTCTGTAACTGTATTTTACACGGTTTGAAAAATCCGAAAAAGCTCAACATAAAATCGTCATCTATTCAATCCGGCATTTTGTATTGTCAAAACCACGATTTTCTATATCTATTTTCGTCAAAAAAATTTTTTTATTTTCAAAAATTCAAGTTGTTCCTAACCCGCCGTCATTTTCTCCATGCAAGTATGCATCATCGCATCCAAATATACAACAGGAGACCGCCTTCGCGGTCTCCTGTTTTTCCTTTATTCCGCGATGTCCCGGGTGGCGTAGGCATTCAGGTCCATACTGGCCGCATTGCCTGCCAGGTACTCGTAATAACCCTGTGCACCGATCATGGCACCGTTATCACCGCACAGCTTCAGGGGCGGCAGGTACAGCTTACAGCCTGCCTTCCCGCAGGCCCGCTCCAGGTCTCCCCGGATGACGGAGTTGGCGGCCACGCCGCCTGCCGCTGCCATAGTCTTGTAGCCGGTCTGGCGCAGAGCCTCCATGGCCCGGGGCACCAGGGTATCACTGACGGCCTGGGCAAAATCCCGGGCCAGGGCTGCCCGGTCCAGTTCCTCCCCCACCTGCTCCGCATGATGGGCCAGGTTCACCACCGCCGTTTTCAGGCCAGAAAAGCTCATGTCCAAGGGCGCACCGTCCACATGGGCATGGGGCAGTTGATAGACGCCGCCCACCGACTGCTGCGCCAGCTTATCCATGGGGGCACCGCCGGGATAGGGTAGGCCCAGCACCCGGGCCGCCTTGTCGAAGCACTCCCCCGCCGCATCGTCCCGGGTGGCACCCAGGATCACCATATCTGTGTAATCCCGCACATCCACGATCAGTGTGTTGCCGCCTGAGATGGCAAGGGCCAGGAAGGGCGGCTCCAGCTCCGGGAAAGCCAGGTAATTGGCAGCAATGTGGCCCCGGATATGGTGGACCGGGATCAGGGGCACCCCCAGACCGTAGGCCACAGACTTGGCGAAGCTGAGACCCACCAGCACTGCGCCGATGAGGCCCGGTGCGTAGGTCACCGCCACGGCGTCGATATCTGCCCGGGTGCAGCCGGCGTCAGCCAACGCCTTTTCTGTCAGGGCGGCAATGGCCTCCACGTGCTTCCGGGAGGCGATCTCCGGCACCACGCCGCCGTACAGGGCGTGGAGGTCCGCCTGGGACGCAATGGCGTCGGACAGGACCTTGCGGCCGTCCTCCACCACCGCCACGGCGGTCTCGTCGCAGGAGGATTCAAAAGCCAGTATCTTCATAATATGTCACGTCACTTCTTTCTTTACTGCTCCCAGGCCACCTTGGCACCCGGAGCCCTGTTGGGATCATAGGGAATGCGGACGTATCTGGCGAATTTGTCCGGAGCAAAGCTGTTCTCGTATACGAAGCGGTGCTCCGCCATCAGCTGCCGTTCATCCACTTCCCCCTTTGCCAGATACAGGGTCTTATAGTGGACGCCAAATACTTCTGTCTCGTAATCCGCCAGCCGCAGGCCGTTGCGGGCGTAAAAGCCCAGCCGCCTCTCCGCCATGGCCGGATCAGGGGCATGGACGGGAGCCTCCGCCTCCCCGAAGATGACGGTATCCGGTTCCGCCTCCGCCAGCTTTGCCAGCATCACGGACCCCAGCCCGCTGTTGCGGGCCCTGGCGGAGACACACAAATAATCCAGCAGCGCCCAGCCGGGATGGCCCAGCCACAAAAAGCACTGGCCCACGATCTCGTCCCCATCAAAAAGGCACCAGGGTGTGTACCAGCCCTCCCGCCACATCCGCTCGATGGCGGACAAGGGCTTCAGCTCTGCCGAAGGAAAGGCCTCCTTCATGTCACGGTCATAGACCGTGCGCAGCTGCTCAATGGTCGGCAGTCTCAGTTCCATAGTCGAACTCCTTGGTCATGATGACGGCATCCTCCTTGGGATGCTCGTAGTAATTTTTCCGCCGGCCCACGCTGCGGAAGCCGCGGCTGCCGTAAAGGGCGATGGCGTCGTAGTTGGAAGCCCGGACCTCCAGGGTCAGAAAGGCCAGATGGTTGCCCCTGGCAAAGTTCATAAAAACCTCCAGCAACTGGGATGCCACACCCTGACGGCGGCACTCCGGCCGCACCGCTACGTTGGTAATGTAGCCCTCATCCAGCACCACCTGCAAGCCCGCGTAGCCCACCACTTTGTCTTCGTCATCCAGGGCCACCAGGAAGGCGGACAGCAGGTTATCCAGTTCCTCCGCCAGCATATTCCGGGACCAGGGGGTGGAGAAGCAGATGCGCTCCAGCTCCGCCACCTCGTCCAGATGGTCCCCGTTCATGGGCACGATGCGCACATGCATCCGTTTTTCTTCCATATCATTCACTCCTCAATCATGTTTCGCCATCAGCCGCCCGGCTGTACAGGGCGATGCCGCAGATGATGACCGCGCCGCCCAGCACCGTCAGCAGGCCGGGCCGCTCGGCGAACAGGACCAGGCCCCACACCGAGGCAAACACCGGCTCCATCAGCTTCACTGTGGAGATGAAGGCCGGGGGCAGATACTTGAGTCCCCAGCTGAACACACTGTGGCCCAGCAGGGTGCAGAACACCGCCATGCCCAGGGCCGTCAGGCCATTCACCGCGCCATAACCCGCCAGGGGCGTGCCGCCTGCCAGCGTGATGACCAGCAGCGTCACTGCCGCAGCCGTATAGACCAGACATGTATAGACGGCGGTGGAAAGCCGCCTGCGGCACACCGCACCGATCATGGTGTAGACCGCCATGCACAATGCGCCGGACAGGGCGATCACGTCGCCCCGCAGGGCGTCCGGCCCCGTGGCGGTGTCCGCCAGGGCAATCACGATGCTGCCCCCAAATGCCAGCGCCACTGCCAGCCACGCCCGACCCGGCAGCTTCTTTTTCAGCAGCAGCACACTGCCCAGGGCCACGAAGAGGACCTCCGTGTCCACCAGCACCACCGACGAGGCGATGGAGGTCCACCGCAGGGATTCAAAGTAAGCCGCAAAGTGCAGTCCCAGAAAGGCGCCGCTCATCAGGCACAGCAGTGCATCTTTCCGGGAGATGGTCCGCAGTTCACCGCGGCAGCGCAAAAACGTCCACGGCGCCAGCAGCGCCGCCGAAAACGCCATGCGGTACAACGCCAGCACCAGGGAGGGTGCCGTGGACCACCGGACAAACACGGCGGACAGGGACACCCCTGCCACGCCAAGAAGGACCAGCAGGCGTTTCATCCCTTGGCCTCCAGCCAGTTACTGCCCCAGTGGGCCTCCGCCGTCAGGGGAACGGACAGGGACACCACCTGCTCCATCTCCTCCTCCAGCAGCTTGGCGGCGGTCTCCGCCTGGGCCTCGGGACACTCCACGATCAGCTCGTCGTGAACCTGAAGCACCAGACGGGCCTGCAAGTTCTCCGCTTTCAGCCGCTTGTGGACAGCCACCATGGCCAGCTTCATGATATCCGCCGCCGTGCCCTGAATGGGCATGTTCAGCGCCACCCGCTCACCGAAGGACCGCATATTAAAGTTGGAGGACTTCAGCTCCGGCAGGTCCCGGCGGCGGTGGAAGATGGTCTCCACATAGCCGGTCTCCTTGGCCGTCTCCACCACGGAATCCATATATTTCCGCACACCGGGGAAGGTGGTAAAATACGCCTCCATATAGGCTTTCGCCTCCGCCACAGATACACCGATGTCCTGGCTAAGGGAAAAGGCGGAGATGCCGTACACGATGCCGAAGTTCACCGCCTTGGCGCTGCGGCGCATCTCCGGCGTCACGTCGGCCCGCGCCACATGGAATACCTTAGCCGCCGTCTCGGCGTGAAAATCGCCGCCGGAAAGGAACGCCTCCCGCATCCCCGCGTCCCCGGCGATGTGAGCCAGGAGCCGCAGCTCGATCTGGGAGTAGTCCGCGTCCACCAGCACGCAGCCCTCGGCAGGCACGAACATGCGGCGAATCTCGCTGCCAAGGTCCGTGCGGGTGGGGATGTTCTGGAGGTTCGGCTCCGTGGAGCTGAGCCGCCCGGTGGCGGTAACGGTCATCTGGAAATTGGTCCGCACCCGGCCATCCGGGTCCAGGGCCTTCAGCAGACCGTCAGCGTAGGTGGATTTCAATTTTGTGAGCTGGCGGTATTCCAGCACAGCACCCACAATGGGGGCCTCGTACCGCAGCTTTTCCAGCACGTCGGCGTTGGTGGACCAGCCGGTCTTGGTCTTTTTGCCGTGGGGCAGGCCCAGCTTGCCGAACAAAATCTCGCCCAACTGCTTGGGGGAGTTTATGTTGAAGCTCTCCCCCGCCATGTCGTAAATCTTCTGTTCCAGCTCCGCCGCCCGGCAGGACAGTTCTGCTCCGAACTCTGTCAAAGCCCGAGCGTCCACCCGGCAGCCCGCCAGCTCCATGTCCGCCAGCACGCGGCACAGGGGCAGCTCGGCGGTCTGGTACAGCTCCCACATATCCAGCTCTTTCAGCTTGGCGGACAGCGTCCCGTACAGGGCCTCCACCGCCGCCGCATGGCTGTCGAAGGCCGCTTCCGCCTGGGCGGCATCCCCCAGCAGAGAGAAGGCCTCCTTTTCAAGGTACAGCGGCTTGGGAAGCTCCTCATTGAACCAGGACACAAACAGCCTCTGAAGGTCATAGCTGCCCGCCGTGGCGTCCAGCAGGTAGGCCGCCAGAGCGGTATCGAAGATAAAGCCATCCGCGGGCAGGCCGTTTTCCAACAGTGTCCGCATCAGGTCTTTCACGTTGTGGGACACTTTTTTGATGTTCGCTGAGAACAGGGCTTTCAGCAGCCCGTTCCAGTCCCCGGAGAACTTCTCAAAGAACAGCTCCGCCGTCAGGTTGGTGTTCTCTCCGGTTTCACACACCACGGAAATGCCCGTCAGGTCCGGCAGGGCCAGCAGGGACACATGGTCTGCCTGCCGCCACTGAGCCAACAGTTGGTCAGCTTTCTTCTGATCCGTTACCTGTTCCACCGTAACGGTTACATCCACCTTTTTCGGCTCCGCAGGCTTCTCCTCCGCCGTCAGGCCAAATTTTTCAATGAGCTTGGTGAATTCCAGCCGCAGGAATAACGGGTATGCCGCCCCGCCCGGTGCCTTCACCAGATTGTCCTCTGGCTGGAAGTCCAGAGGCGCGTCGGTGACGATGGTGGCCAGCCAGTAGGAGTGGCGGGCGGCCTCCTCCCCCTCCGTCAGCTTGCGGATGGCGGCAGGCTTGGCCTCGATGTCCGGGAGTTTTTCATACAGGGCGTCGATACTCTCATATTTTTGAATGAGGTCCATGGCGGTCTTCTCGCCGATGCCGGGGACGCCGGGGATGTTATCGGAAGAATCGCCCATGAGGGCCTTCAGGTCGATCATATGGATGGGGTCGAAGCCATACTGCTCCCGGAAGGTGTCCGGGGTCATGTCCTTGGTGGTGGTCTGCCCCATGCGGGTGGACACCAGTTTCACCTTGGTGCGGTCGGTAATCAATTGCAGGCTGTCCTTGTCTCCCGTGACCACCACGCACTCCCAGCCGGCGGCCTCGCATTTGCGGGAGATGGTGCCGATCAGGTCGTCGGCCTCCCAGCCCTCCATCTCATACCGGGGGATGTTCAGGGCGTCCAGCACTTCTTTCAAAACCGGCACCTGCATCCGCAATTCCTCCGGCATGGGCTTCCGGGTGGCCTTGTAGGCCTCGTCGGCGGTGTGGCGGAAGGTGGGTGCGTGAACGTCAAAGGTGACGCACAGCGCGTCCGGCGTCTCCTCTCCCTCCAGCCGCAGCAGGGTGGTGAGAAAGCCGAAGACAGCATGGGTATACAGCCCATCCCGGGTGGAAAGGGGCCGGATACCGTAAAAGGCCCGGTTGATGATGGAATTGCCGTCGATGACCATGAGCTTCATGGGGATACCTCCGGAAATGATTTCATAATTAAGATAGTATACCCCATCCGCCGCGGTTTCGCAATGGATGGGGCAAAAAATGGCTTATTTACGGTATGGGGCAGGCTCGTCCGTCAGCCCCAGCAGATAATCCACGCTGGTGCCGTAAAACCGGGCCAGGGCAATTAGAGACGCGCTGGGGATGTCCAGGGTCCCGCTCTCGTACCGGGAATAATTGGTCTGGGACACATGCAGCACCGCCGCCACTTCCGTCTGATTCAGGTCCCGGTCCTCCCGTAGGTTCCGCAGCCGCTGATACATAGGTACTCCCCCTTTGGCTCCATTGTATAGTATGCAAAAATCGCATATTGTTTTTATGCGATAATCGCATAAAATGTGAAAAACAAGGAATGGAGGCTTCCCTATGGACCAACCGACCCCGCAGCGCTGGCGCATCTGGGTGGACACCAGGAACCGAATCGTTTCCTTTCACCCGGTGGAGGGCTTTGAACTGCTGGAATTCCGGGACCGAGAGCTGTTTTTCCGCTGCGTGGACGAATACACCCGCCAGCGCTATCGCTATCAATAAAATTTTCCCCTTTTTTCAGTAGACAAACCGCCGGTTTTGGCGTATACTCACTCTAACCAGATATTATTATATTTTATGTCTATCATAACCAAATTTAATGTCAAAATCATGGTAAGAAGGAGTGGTTCTATGTCTGAAAGCTATGCCGGCAAGATCAACCGCAAACTACTGAAAAAGCGGCGCATCATCAATGCCGCCGCAGGCCGGGAACCGGCGGATCTGGTGCTGAAAAACGCCACTTACGTCAACGTGTTTTCCAACGAGCTGTGCCACGCAGACATCGCCGTGGCCGAGGGCCTGATCGTGGGCATGGGCACCTACTCCGGTGCGGTGGAGGAGGACTGCACCGGGAAGATCGTTCTCCCCGGCTTTCTGGACGCCCACATCCATCTGGAGAGCTCCCTGGTGAGCCCCACAGAGTTCGTGAAGGCTGTTCTGCCCCACGGCACCACCACCGTCATCACTGATCCCCACGAGATCGCCAACGTCATGGGCACCGACGGCATTGAGTACATGCTCCAGGCCACGGAGGACCTGCCGGTGGATGTGCGGTTCATGCTGCCCTCCTGTGTCCCGGCCACGCCTCTGGACGAGTCCGGTGCGGTGCTGGATTACCGGGCCATCGACAGCTTCTACGACCATCCCCGGGTCCAGGGCCTGGCGGAGATGATGAACTTTGTGGGCACCATCGCCGGGGACGACCAGTGCGTGGAGAAGATCGTGGCGGCCCAGGCCCACCACAAGAAGATCGACGGCCATGCCCCGGACCTGGTGGGCAACGACCTGAACGCCTACATCGCCGCCGGGGTCTACTCCGACCACGAGTGTCACGATCTTCAGGACGCCATCGCCAAGCTGGAGCGGGGCCAGTTCATTATGATCCGGGAGGGCACCGCCGCCCGGAACCTGGAGGCCCTGGTGCCCCTGCTGTGCGACAAATACAGTGAGCGGTGCATGTTCTGCACCGACGACAAGCACCCCAACGACCTGCTGGAAAAGGGCCACATCGACTACATCGTGAAGAAGGCCATCGGCCTAGGCGTGGACCCCATCACCGCGGTGAAGGTGGCCTGCCACAACGCTGCCCGGTACTTCCTGCTGAACAACCGGGGCGCCATTGCGCCGGGGTATCTGGGCGACTTCGTCATCATTGATGATTTCCAGAATTTCAACATTGAGAAGGTCTTCAAAAAGGGCGAATTGATGGTGGAAAACGGCGTGGTTCATGACTTCCCTGCGCCGGAGATCGAGCAGTACCTGACGGACCGGGCCCACAGCACCTTCCACGTAGGCACCCTGACGGCGGAGGACTTTATGGACCACCGTCCCCGGGGCATCATCGGCATGGTGAACGGCGAGATCACCACCGTGGACGCCGGCTACTCCGACCGCATCGATGTGGAATACGACGTGCTGAAGATCGCCGTGGTGGAGCGTCACAAAAACACCCACCACATCGGCATCGGCTTTATTCAGGGCTACGGCCTGAAATCCGGCGCCGTGGCGACCTCCATCTCCCACGACTCTCACAACATCATCGTGGTGGGCACCAATGAGGCCGACATGGCCCAGGCAGTTAACCGGGTGGTGGAGCTGAACGGCGGCATTGTGGTGTGGGACGGCGGCGCCCCCAAGGCGGAAGTCCCCCTGGCCATCGCCGGTATCATGAGTGATGAGCCGCTGGTCACCGTCAATGAAAAGCTGGAGGACGCCAAGGAGCAGGCTTACGCCCTGGGCGTGGGCCGGGGCATCGACCCCTTCATGACCCTGAGCTTCATGGCCCTGCCGGTCATTCCCTCTCTGCGCATCACCACCCGGGGCGTGTTCGATGTGAACAGCCAGAGCTATGTGTGACGCTCCATTCCGCGGCGGTGTATTACAGTCATAACCATCCCAAACAGAACACATTTCATCTCAAGTGAGGCGCAGGGCTTCGGCCCTGCGCCTCAGGCTGTTCTGCATCTGTTGTAATGCCGCAAGTTTTTCCGTACCCTCCCGAAGGAAACGTTTGCATTTCCGCGTTTGATGTGCTATGCTAATTGTGTGCGTGTGTTGCCAGGCGGATACGGGTCCTGTATGACCGCCGCGGCCCCCGCTGGCCGGGCGCCGGTATGAAGCGCCGCCAGACGGGCAAACTGTCTTTACCAAAGCACAGCTGCATGCTGAAAGTCGTTTGAAGAGAGGGTCACCATCTTGACGAAATATATTGTACAGGGCGGAAAACCCCTGTTTGGAGAAGTAGAGATCAGCGGCGCAAAGAACGCCGCTGTTGCCATCATCCCTGCCGCCCTTCTGGTGGACGGCGTCTGCCGCATTGAAAACATTCCTCAGATTTCCGACGTCACTCTTTGTCTGAAGATCCTGGAGGGCCTGGGCGCCGGTATCCGCAGCATCAACCGCCACACGGTGGAGATCGACTGCAGCCGCATCCACTCCACCCGGACTAACTACGATATGTCCCGGAAGATCCGCGCCTCCTATTATCTGATTGGCTCCCTTCTGGGCCGTTTCGGGGAGGCGGAGGTCGCCATGCCCGGCGGCTGCAATTTCGGCGGCGTCCGGCCCATCGACCAGCATGTCAAGGGCTTCGCTGCCCTGGGTGCCAAGGTTTCCGTGGAGGGCGGCTTTATCCACGCTTCCGTGGGGGACCACCGCCTGAAGGGCACCAACATCTATCTGGATGTGGTGTCCGTGGGCGCCACCATGAACATCATGATGGCCGCCGTCATGGCTGAGGGCATCACCGTCATTGAAAACGCCGCCAAGGAGCCCCATATCGTGGACCTGGCCAACTTCCTGAACTCCATGGGCGCCAACATCCGGGGCGCCGGCACTGACACCATTAAAATTCACGGCGTGGAACGTCTGCGGGGCGGCAGCTATGCCATCATTCCCGACCAGATTGAAGCAGGCACCTACATGGCCGCCGTGGCCGCTACGGGCGGTCAGGTGCTGGTGAAGAACATCATCCCCAAGCACATGGACTGCATCACCGCCAAGCTGGTGGAAATGGGCGTGGAAGTGGAGGAGAACGAGGATACCCTCCTGGTTCGCCGCACCGGCAAGCTGCAGAAGACCAACATCAAGACCCTGCCCTATCCGGGCTTCCCAACCGACATGCAGCCCCAGATCACCACGGTCCTCTCCCTGGCGGAGGGCACCTCTCTGGTGACGGAGGGCGTCTGGGGCAGCCGCTACCGCTATGTGGACGAGCTCAAGCGCATGGGCGCCAACATCCAGGTGGACGACAAGACCGCCGTGGTGGAGGGCGTGGACCATCTCACCGGCGCCCCCATCCAGGCATACGATCTGCGGGCCGGTGCCGCCCTGGTCATCGCCGCCCTGGCCGCCCATGGCCGGAGCGAGATCACCCAGGTCCAATACATTGAGCGGGGCTACGAGGATATCATCTCCAAGCTGCGGGCCCTGGGCGCCGATATCCGCTCCGAGGAGGAGCCGGAGGAGGCGTCGGCCGCCAACGTGGGCTGAGCTGCTCCCCTTATTGAATTCTGATGTTTACGTCCGCTGAGGAGGGCGACCTTTTTGGCGTTCTCCTCAGCGGATGTTTTTTCACAAAAGCGAGGTATTTTTTTGACCACTGTACATACACTGGCCAGCGGCTCCTCCGGCAACGCGCTGCTGCTCTCCTGCGAAGACACCCATCTGCTGGTAGACGCCGGCATCTCCTGCCGCCGCATCACCGCCGGCCTGCGGGAGCTGGGCCTGAGCCCCATGGACCTGAGCGCCATTCTGGTGACCCACACCCACGGGGACCATATCTCCGGGCTGCCGGTTCTGCTGAAGCACACCGCCTGCCCCGTCCGCGCCCTGGACCGCACCTGCCGGGAGCTGGAATACCGGCTGGCGGGCATCGGAGATCGGCTGCTACCTCTGGCGTCCTGCGTATCTGAACCGATCGGCAGTTGTGCCGTCACCGCCTTCCCCACCTCCCACGACGCCCCCGGTTCCTGCGGCTACCGCTTTGACACGGAGGACGGCGGCGTGGGTCTCCTGACGGACACCGGCTTCGTCACCGACGAGGCGGCGGACATTCTGCCGGGGGTGGACCTTGCGGTGCTGGAGGCCAACCACGATGTGGAGTGCCTCCGCAGCGGACCCTATCCCTACTATCTGAAGCAGCGTATTCTGGGAACAGAGGGCCACCTCTGTAACGAGGATGCTGCCCGTTTTGCCGTGACCCTGGCGGAGGCCGGTGCGTCGGAGCTGATCCTGGCCCATCTCAGCAAGGAGAACAACACCCCCGCCATGGCCCGGAATGCCGTGGAGACGGCTCTTTCCGCCGCGGGATTCTTTCCCACCCTCTCCGTGGCGCCCAGGGACAGCCTGGGCCAGGTCCACATCGTATCCAGGAGGGCCGTATGCAAAAGGTGAGCATCATCTGCGTGGGCAAGATGAAGGAAAAATTTTATATCGACGCGGCGGCGGAGTACACAAAGCGCCTCTCACGCTTCTGCAAGCTGGAGATCCTGGAGCTGCCCGAAGAACGGCTGCCGGAGGACCCCTCCCCGGCCCAGATTGAGGCGGCACTGGCCAAAGAGGCTGATGCCATCCGGGCCAAGCTCCCGCCCTCCGCCTTCATCTTCGCCATGTGCGTGGAGGGCAAGCTGCGGTCCAGCGAGGACCTGGCCCGCCTCATGGCGGACAGCGCCAGCTGGGGCGGCAGCCACGTGGTATTTCTCATCGGCGGTTCCTTTGGGCTGCACCCCTCGGTGAAGGCCCTGGCCGCCGAAAAGCTCTCCATGTCTCCCATGACTTTCCCCCACCATCTGGCCCGGGTCATGCTGCTGGAGCAGGTCTACCGGGCATACCAGATCAACGCGGGGAGCAAGTATCACAAATAATAAGGTTTACATCCATTGGACAGAGATTGGAGGTACGACAACGAAAAAGGAATCTTCTCCCGCTTTATCCGATCAGGAGATTTCCAGGGCTTGGAAGAGAAAGCGGCTGGCGATTTATCCCTGTGTTGCCGCGGGGCTCATCCTGATGGTTGCCGTTTTTCTTCTGCGGGACAGCACGTTCGGGCTGCCGCTGATGGTAGCCGGAGCAGCTTTTGGCGTGATTGCCCGAGGGCTGAACACCTCCTGCCGCTGCTGTCCTCGCTGCGGACATATCAACGCTCCCGCGCAGGGCATTCTGCACGGCTTTACCTGCACGCACTGCGGGTATACCATTTCGGGTAAATAATGGTTGATTCATGTCACATCATTCAGCTGAACAAGCCGTCTTAAAAATCGCAAATTATAAGGTCGGGCTTTCCGTGCGTTTTGGAAAAGAGGGATTTTCTTGGAAAACGAAGCGCAAACCTCCACAAAGATGGCAGAACCCGCCATACGGAAGTCCATCGACGCCTGGGTGCGGCGCCGCCGTCTGCGGTACATCCTGGTTCCCGCAGGCATCCTGCTTCTGATTCTGGGACTTGCTCTGCGGCATACCGTGATCGGTAAGATCCTGGCAGTTCCGGGCGTGATCATCGTTGGAATGTACCGAAGCAGCGGCAGCCGCTGCCCTGTCTGTGGACATTACAACTATACACTGAAGGGCCGGGAGTACCACTGCCGTCTCTGCGGCTTTGACCACTACGATATCTGATCTTTCCCCGGCACGGGGCTGACGTTGTGACGACCTGATTCATGCAGTTACCAAAATCTAAGAGGAGGAACGAGAAAATGGATTTCATGAAAGAGTACGAAAAGTGGCTGGCCAGTCCCGCCCTGTCCGCTGACGAAAAAGCGGAGCTGGAAGCCATTCAGAACGATCCCAAGGAGATCGAGTCCCGCTTCTTTGACCAGCTGGCCTTCGGCACCGCCGGTCTCCGCGGCACCATGGGCGTTGGCCTGTACCGGATGAACGTCCACGTCATCCGCCACGCCACCCAGGCCTTCGCCGAGGTGGTGCTGGCCGAGGGGCCCGAGGCCGTGAAGCGTGGCGTGGCCGTCTGCTTCGACTGCCGCAACAACTCCGACATTTTTGCCCGGGAGGCCGCCTGCGTCATGGCGGGCAACGGCATCCCCGTGCGCCTGTTTGAGTCCCTGCGCCCCACCCCCGAGCTGAGCTTCGCCGTCCGGGAGTACGGCTGCATCGCCGGCATCAACGTCACCGCCAGCCACAATCCCAAGGAGTACAACGGCTACAAGGTCTACTGGGAGGACGGCGCCCAGCTGCCCCCCAAGCACGCCGACGAGGTGGCCAGGAAGATGCGGGAGCTGGACGTGTTCGGCTGCGTCAAAACCATGGACTACGACGCCGCCGTGGCGGAGGGGAAGATCACCCTCATGGGCGCCGAGACCGACGAGAAGTTCCTCGCCAACGTCATGGCCCAGGTCAACGACAAGGCTGTGGTGGAGAAGGTGGCCGACACCTTCAAGATGGTGTACACCCCCTTCCACGGCACCGGCTACAAGCTGATTCCCGAGGCTCTGAAGCGTCTGGGCATGAAGCACGTCATCTGCGTCCCCGAGCAGATGGTCATTGACGGTAACTTCCCCACAGTGGCCTCTCCCAACCCGGAAAACCCCGAGGGCTTCTATCTGGCGGTGGACATCGCCAAGAAGGAAGGCGCCGACTTCATCCTGGGCTCCGACCCCGACGCCGACCGGGTGGGCATCATGGTCAACACCGGCGACGGCGAGTTCAAGGTCATCTCCGGCAACCAGACCGGTGTTCTGATGCTGGACTACCTGATCGGCGCCATGAAGCGCGCCGGCAAGCTGCCCGAAAAGCCCGTGGCCCTGAAAACCATCGTTACCACGGAAATGGCCCGCAAGGTGGCCGAAGTCAACGGCCTCCAGAGCTATGACACCTTCACCGGCTTCAAGTTCCTGGCCCAGAAAAAGGACCAGTTGGAGGCCTCCGGCGAGGGCAAAGTCATCTTCGCCTACGAGGAGTCCTATGGTTACATGATGGGCGACTACGTCCGGGACAAGGACGCTGTCACCGCCTCCCTGATTCTTACCGAAATGGCCGCCTGGTACGCCGATCAGGGCATGACCCTGTACGACGCCCTGCAGGCCCTGTATAAGAAATACGGCTTCTACGCCGAAAAGACCATCAATCTGGTAATGCCCGGTCTGGACGGCCTGAAGAAGATGGCCGCCCTCATGGCCGGTCTCCGGGCTCAGCCCCCCGTGGAGATCGCCGGCGTGGCCGTCCGGGAGCAGAAGGATTATCAGGACGGCAGTGTGGTCTGCGTGGCAACCGGCGAAAAGACCACCATGGAGCTGTCCAACTCCAACGTGCTGCGCTATGAGATGGCCGACGGCACCAGCCTCATCGTCCGTCCCTCCGGCACCGAGCCCAAGGTCAAAGTCTACATCCTGGCCAACGGTGAGACCAAGGAGTCCTGCGACGAAAAGGTCGCCAAGTACGCCGACTGGGCAGATACTCTGAAAAACTGACCGATCCTGCGATGAACCGCCGCCCGAAACGGGCGGCGGTTTTTTTGCGTGCAGGTGCATATACTCTTTCTGAAACCATCAGAAAGGATGTGCCCGTATGGAACAGCATTACCCCTTTTCCCTGCCGCCCCTGCCCTACGCCTATGACGCTCTAACCCCCCAGCTGGATCAGCGGACCCTGCATTTCCACCACGACAAACACTTTGCCGCCTATGTGGACAATCTTAACAAGCTGCTCTCCGACCAGCCGGAATATCAGAGCTGGTCTCTGGAGCAGCTCTGCTGGGACTGGTGTCAGCTTCCGGATGACATCCGCCAGGGCGTCCGAAACAACGCGGGCGGCGTGTACAACCACGACCTGTACTTCAAAATCATGGCGCCCACCCCTGCTTCCACACCCTCCGGAGACCTGGCAGGTGCTATCACCCGGGACTTTGGGGACCTCCAGGCTCTGAAGGATGCCATGAAGGCCGCCGCACTGGGTCAGTTCGGCTCCGGCTGGGCCTGGCTGGTTTTTGACCGGGAGGGCCGCCTGTCCGTCCGGAAGACCGCCAACCAGGATACTCCCCTGCCCCTGTGCCCTCTGCTGACCTGCGACGTGTGGGAGCACGCCTACTACCTGCAATATCAAAACCGGCGGGCAGAGTATTTTGATAACTGGTGGCAGCTGGTGGACTGGCCCCAGCTCTCGGAGACCTACCGGCTCCGCCGGTCCACGCTTCCCCGCTGCCCGAACGACTGACGCGGCGCAGCAAAAAGCGGCGCGGATCGGGAGATCCGCGCCGCTTTCAGGCTCATACTCTATTTTCCCGATACTTTGCCGCCTGGTCTTTTGCCCGGTCCAGCATCCGCTCCAGTAAAGCCCTTGCAGAGTCCACCTTGCCGGCGTCGATCAAGTCAATGGCGTCCTCCAGAGGACCGCACAGCATCAAAAACTGCAAATCCTTCTCGCGCATTGTTTTTTCATCCATGAGAACGCCCCCTTCCTTCTTTCACGACTTACTTTACCACGTTTCCCTTTCATATCCTGTCGAAGCAGCATACCGAATTTCCTGTTTTTTCCATTCTCAATCTGTTGTATATGCCTTTTCTGAAAGTATTTCCAGCAGCACAATACTCGGTATTTTGCTGGAAGTCAAGCACTGTCTCGTCATTTTCCCTGTCTGCTCAGTTCATTCCGGACAGCACGCCCACGGCAGCGCCAAGTCTTTCAAAAAAGATATGGGAGGACTATTATCCCCCCCACTTTTAAAAAAAAGTCCACTATTACAATACTTTAGTATTTATTAAAAGTCAAGCTGAATTTTACAATTGTATTGTAATATCGGTCTCAAGGAGGGCATCTCCATGCTGCACGAACAGATCCGCCGCTTGCGCACGGCCCGCGGGATCACACAGGTCGAACTGGCCCACCGGCTGGGCGTCTCCAAGCAAAGTGTCTCCAACTGGGAGAGCAATAATATCCAGTCCTCCATCGAGCTTCTGGAAAAAATTGCGGACCTGTTCGGTGTCACGACGGACCATTTACTGGGCCGGGAGCCGCTGCAGATGCTAGATGTATCCGGCCTGACGGCGCAGCAGATCGTCCACCTGCAAATGCTGATAGAGGACCTGCGTCAAGGGAAACGTGAATCCTGAAAGCGGCGGCAAGTCCGCCGCTTTTTTGCACCAAGCTCCCGCCCCTCGGGGACAGCTGGGCTTGATTTGCAGGACTCTGCCCTCACCTGATTTTACATCCATTTTGATGCGCCGCAGCGCATGAAGTTTTATGGCTTTTGACGGCGAAAATCCGTTGACAACCATCCCCATTTCCGATAATATATCATGTTGAATGAAGACATAGAAGGAGAAGGATACATGAGCTTGCTGCTGACCGGCGGAGCCGTTTTTTTGAACGGAAGCTTTCAGAATATGGACCTTGCTATTGACCAGGGTCGTATTGTTTCCGTTTCCCCCTCTCAGGAGAACACCTCCGTCATTGAATTGCATAACCGTTTGATCGTCCCGGGTTTCGTTGATGTTCATGTTCATCTTCGTGAGCCTGGGTTTTCTTATAAGGAGACCATTTTCTCCGGCACGGCGGCTGCCGCCGCCGGCGGCTACACGGCGGTGTGCTCCATGCCGAATCTGAAGCCCGTGCCTGACAATGCCGATGCTCTTGGCGTACAGCTGGACCTGGTCCGTAAAAACGCCAAGGTCCGGGTCTATCCCTATGGTGCCATCACCCGGGGAGAGAAGGGCGAGGAACTGGCTGATCTGACTGAGATGGCCCCCGATGTGGCCGGCTTCTCCGACGACGGCCGGGGCGTCCAGTCCCGGGAGATGATGCGCCAAGCCATGCTGCTCGCCAAATCCCTAGACAAGCCCATCGTGGCCCACAGCGAGGACGAATCCCTGCTGACAAAAGGATGGGCCATCCACGACGGCGATTTTGCCCGGCGGAACGGTTTCCCCGGCAATGACCCCGCCAACGAGTGGAAGCAGGTGGAGCGGGATATTCAATTGGTACGGGAGACCGGCTGTCAGTACCACGTGTGCCATATCTCCACCAAGGAGTCTGTGGCCCTGATCCGGGCCGCCAAGGCCGAGGGGTTGCCCGTCACCTGCGAGACCGGCCCCCACTACCTGGTACTGTGCGACGAGGATCTGCTGGACGAGGGCCGCTTCAAGATGAATCCCCCCATCCGCTCCGCGGAGGACCGGGACGCCCTGGTGGCCGGACTGCTGGACGGCACTGTGGACTGTATCGCCACCGACCACGCCCCCCACAGCGCCGAGGAGAAATCCAAGGGCCTGCGGGGCAGCCTCAACGGCATCGTGGGGCTGGAGACCGCCTTCCCCATTCTGTACACCAATCTGGTAGAGACTGGCATCGTGCCGCTGGAAACCATCCTAAACGCCCTGTGCGTCAATCCCCGGAGAATTTTCGGTCTGCCCGGCGGCTCTCTGGAAGAAGGGCAGCCCGCCGATCTGACGGTGCTGGACCTGAACCGCCCTCATATCATCGACAGCAGCAGCTTCCGCTCCCTGGGCCGGGCCACTCCCTTTGACGGTTGGGGCGTGTCCGCCGCTGTCGCCATGACCATCTGCGGCGGGGAGATCGTCTACCATGACCTGAACACCCAGGAGGACATCGTATGAAAAAGTCTCTCTTTACCATGGAACACGCCCGGCAGCTGACGGAGGACACCTATGAGCTGGTGCTCTCCGGCGATACCTCCGCCATCACCGCCCCGGGCCAATTTGTGAATATTGAGCTGCCAGGCAAGTTCCTGCGGCGGCCCATCTCCATCTGCAACTGGACGGAGGACGCCCTGATGCTGCTGGTGAAAGTTGTGGGCGAGGGCACGAAGGAACTGGTGCGCTGCGTACCCGGCACGGAGCTGGATGTGCTCAGCGGTCTGGGCAACGGCTTTGACATGAACCTTGCCGGAGACCACCCGGTTCTGGCGGGCGGCGGCATCGGCATTGCGCCGCTGTACGGTCTTGCCCAGCGGATGCTGGAGCGGGGCCAGAATCCCACCATCGCCCTGGGCTTCCGCACCGGAAAAGACGCCTTCTATGTGGAGGAGTTCGCCGCCCTGGGCTGCCGGCTGCTGATTGCCACAGAAGACGGTTCCTTAGGCGTGAAGGGCTTTGTCACTGACTGTATCCAGGCCGTTCCGGAGTGCGACTATGTACTCTCCTGCGGTCCCCTGCCCATGCTGAAGGCTGTCCATTCCCTTCCCCAGCTCAAGGACGGGCAGTTCAGCTTCGAGGCCCGCATGGGCTGCGGCTTCGGCGCCTGCATGGGCTGCACCGTGCCCACCAAGGACGGCTACAAGCGGGTCTGCAAGGACGGCCCCATCCTGTATAAGGAGGAGATCGTATGGTGAATCTCGCTGTCAATCTGGCGGGCGTGGAACTGAAAAACCCCATCATCCCCGCCTCCGGCACCTTCGGCTATGGCCGGGAATACGCCGAACTGTATGACCTGAACATCTTGGGCAGCTTCTCCTGGAAGGGCACCACCGGGGAGGCCCGGCTGGGCAATCCCCAGCCCCGCATCGCGGAGATGACCGGCGGCATGCTGAACGCAGTGGGCCTGCAGAATCCCGGCATGGACGCCGTGATTGAAAAGGAAGTACCCAACATCGCAAAAATCTTTCAGGGACCTGTCATCGCCAATGTGGGCGGGTTCTCCCTGGAGGAATACGCCGAAAACTGCCGCAAGCTCAACGATGTGGAGCAGGTCAAACTTCTGGAAGTGAATATCTCCTGCCCCAACGTTCACGCCGGCGGCAGGAACTTCGGCTGCGACCCCAAGGCCGCCGCGGAAGTCACCCGTGCGGTGAAGGCCGTCACGGACAAGCCTGTTTTCATGAAGCTGACCCCCAATGTCACGGACATTGCGGAGATCGCCCGCGCCTGCGAGGATGCGGGCGCTGACGGCCTGTGCCTCATCAACACCCTGCTGGGCATGCGCATCGACCTGAAGTCCCGCAAGCCCATCATCGCCAACCGCACCGGCGGCGTCTCCGGCCCCGCCGTGTTCCCGGTGGCGCTGCGGATGGTGTGGGACGTGTATGAAGCCGTCAGGATTCCCATCATCGGCTGCGGCGGCGTGTCCTCCGCCGAGGACGCCGTTGAAATGATGCTGGCGGGCGCCACGGCTGTGGAAGTAGGCGCCGCCAACCTGAAAGACCCCTACGCCTGCAAAACCATTGTGGAAAACCTGCCTGCCGTCTGTGAACGGTTGGGCGTGACTGATATTTCTGAACTGACAGGAGGAGCACATCATGGCTAAAGACGTTATCATCGCCCTGGATTTCCCCACCCGTGAGGACACCCTGGCATTTCTGGACCGGTTCCCTGCCGGTGAAAAGCCTTTCGTGAAGATTGGCATGGAGCTGTTCTATGCGGAAGGTCCCCAGATCGTCCGGGACATCAAGGCCCGAGGCCACAAGATCTTCCTGGACCTGAAGCTCCACGACATCCCCAACACGGTCAAGCGGGCCATGAGCGTCCTCTCCCGGCTGGACGTGGACATGGTAAACCTCCACGCCGCCGGCGCCAGCGAGATGATGAAGGGTGCCCTGGAGGGCCTGACCCGGCCCGACGGCACCCGGCCCCTGCTGATCGCCGTCACCCAGCTGACCTCCACTGACGCGGCGGCCCTGAAAAACGAGCTGCTGATCGATGTGCCCATGGCGGAGACCGTCATGTCCTACGCCAAAAATGCCGCTGATTCCGGCCTAGACGGCGTGGTGTGCTCTCCCCTGGAGGCTGCTCTCGTCAAGGAGAAGTGCGGCGAAGACTTCATGACCGTCACCCCCGGCATCCGCTTTGCGGACAGCGCCGTGGGCGACCAGAAGCGTATCATGACCCCCGAAAAGGCGGGCAAGTCCGGCTGTGACTACATCGTGGTGGGCCGTCCCATCACCCAGGCAGAGGACCCCGTGGCCGCCTACCGCCGGGCCGTCAAGGATTTCTTTGGTTAATATTTTCATAGGAGGATTTTACATATGAGTCTGGAACACACCATTGCTCATGACCTGCTCTCCATCGGAGCGGTCTTCCTGCGGCCCGATGAGCCCTTCACCTGGGCCAGCGGCATCAAGAGCCCCATTTACTGTGACAACCGCCTGACCCTGACGGCCCCCACCGTCCGCACTCATGTGGAGGAGGGCCTGGTGGACCTGATCTGCAAGCACTACCCCGAGGTGGAAGTCCTGATGGGCACCTCTACTGCCGGCATCGCCCACGCCGCCATCGTGGGCCATCTCATGGGCCTGCCCATGGGCTACGTTCGCTCCGGCAACAAGGACCACGGCCGCCAGAACCGCATTGAGGGCAAGCTGCTGCCCGGCCAGAAGGTGGTCGTGGTGGAGGACCTGATCTCCACCGGCGGCAGCTGCATTGAGGTCGTCGAAGCCCTGCGGGAGGCCGGCGCCGAGGTGCTGGGCATCGTGTCCATTTTCACCTACGGTCTGCAGAAGGGTCTGGACCGCATGGCCGCCGCCAATGTCAAGAATTACAGTCTCTCCAACTTCGACGCGGTGTGCGAAGTGGCCGCCGACGAGGGAAAGATCCGTCCCGAGGACATCGACCGCCTGAAGAAGTTCCGGGCCAATCCCTCCGACGAGAGCTGGATCGGCTGAGAGGAGGAAGTATCATGTCCAGAAATCTGATCGACATTGTGGACCTGTCCGTGGAGGAGATCAATGAACTGATCGCCACCGCTGAGGACATCATCGAAAACCCTGTCAAGTACCAGGACGCCTGTGCCCACAAGCAGCTGGCCACCCTGTTCTTTGAGCCCTCCACCCGCACCCGCCTCTCCTTTGAATCCGCTATGCTGGGTTTAGGCGGCAGCGTGCTGGGCTTCTCCTCCGCTTCCTCCAGCTCCACCGCCAAGGGCGAGACCGTGGGCGACACCATCCACACCGTCAGCTGCTACGCCGACATCATCGCCATGCGCCACCCCAAGGAAGGCGCTCCCCTGGCCGCCGCCCAGGTGGCCGAGGTGCCCATCATCAACGCCGGTGACGGCGGCCACAACCACCCCACCCAGACCCTCACCGACCTGCTGACCATCCATCGGGAAAAGGGCCGTCTGGACAATTTCACCATCGGCTTCTGCGGCGACCTGAAATTCGGTCGTACCGTTCATTCCCTGGTGAACGCCCTGAGCCGCTATGAGAACATCAACTTCGTCCTCATCTCCCCCCTGGAGCTGAAACTGCCCCGCTATGTGAAGGAGGAGGCCCTGAAAAAGAAGGGCATCCCCTACACCCAGACCACCGATCTGGAATCCGTCATCCCCCAGCTGGACATTCTGTACATGACCCGCGTCCAGAAGGAGCGCTTCTTCAACGAGGAGGACTACCTGCGCTTGAAGGACAGCTACATCCTGACCCCGGAAAAGCTGGAGACTGCCAAGCCGGACCTGTCCATCCTGCACCCCCTGCCCCGTGTCAATGAGATCTCCGTGGCGGTGGACAAGGATCCCCGGGCCGCCTACTGGCGCCAGGTGAAGAACGGCAAGTTCATCCGCATGGCCCTGATCCTCAAGCTGCTGGGCATCGAAGTGTAATTCTTTTTCTTGAAAGAAAAAGAACCAAAAAAACTTTATTGCGTTACCAAGTCTTAATCTCCTCCAACTCTTACGCTCGACAACGAAAGCCTCTAAAAAGGAGTAACATATGAATATCGACAGCATCCAAAACGGCGTGGTCCTGGACCACATCCAGGCCGGCAAAAGCATGGACATCTACAAGTACCTCCATCTGGACGAGCTGGACTGCCAGGTGGCGATCATCAAAAACGCCCGCAGCGAGCACATGGGCAAGAAGGACATCATCAAGATCGACTATCCCCTGGACCTGGATCTGGACGTGCTGGGCTACATTGACTCCAACATTACCGTCAACATTATCCGTGACGGCAAGCGGGTGGAAAAGAAGCACCTGGAGCTGCCCCACAAGCTGGTGAATGTCATCCACTGCAAGAACCCCCGCTGCATCACGGTCAGCGAGTCCCAGCTGGACGCTATCTTCCTGCTGAGCGACCCTGTGAAGCACACCTACCGCTGTGCTTACTGCGAAACGGCCATCGACAAGAAGTTTTAAAAATCAAAAAAGAAGGACCTGTTCCCCAGGGAACAGGTCCTTCTTTTTTGACAGTCTTTACAACCCCCGCCATTCTTCGGGGCGCAGGCGGCTCAGGTCGTGCTCGGCCGCGTCGATAGTCCGGAGCATGGCTTCCTGGTCGCCGTTGAGGGTCCCCTTCAGCACCAGGTAGTTGCTGGCATGGTTCATGCGGAACACGCTGCCGGGGCTATCCAGGTTCTCCACCAGCAGGCGGGTCTCCTCCAACACCTGGGGCTGGGTCAGAAGCTGGAATTTACCCTCACGAACCCAGTCGTACAGGGGCGTGCCCGGCTCCACCATCAGCGTCAGCATGCCGATATACTCCGGGTTCATGGCATTGAAGGCCTTTGCAGTCTCGATGGCGTGCTGCTCCAGCAACTCCGGTCCGCCCAGGCCGGTGATGGCGGTGACGGACAGGGCAATGCCGTTCCGGCGGACCTTCCGGCCCATCTCGATGATCTCCGCCGCCGGGTGGCCCTTCCGCATCAGCTTCAGAACCTCGTCACTGCCGGACTCCAGGCCCATATAGACCATGGTAAGTCCCTTGGCCCGGAGCGTCTGCAGTTCCTCGTCGGTGCGGATGCGGATGGAGGCAGGCGAGGCGTAGCTGGTGACCCGCTGGCACTCCGGGAACAGCTCCCGGATAGTGTCCAGAATGGTGTACAGCTCGGAGGCCTTCCGCACCAGGGCGTCGCCGTCCGCCAGGAACACCTTGTCCACATGGCGGTATCTTTGACGGGCCATGTGGAAGTCCTCCAGCACCTCCTCCAGAGGCCGCAGGGCAAACCGCTTTTCCTTATACATGCTGCAGAAGGCACAGGTATTGTGGCTGCATCCGTAGGTCACCTGGACGATAAGGCTGTACGCCTCAGAGGGGGGGCGGTAGACGGCTCCGTAATATCTCATAGGCCTAATTTCTCCAGTGCGGCCAGCTTCAGGCAGACACACAGCACGGCGATGGCCTGCTCCAGTTCCTCGACCGGGGGCAGAGACGGAGCAATACGGATATTGCTGTCCTGGGGGTCCTTGCCGTAGGGGAAGGTGGCGCCTGCGCTGGTCATGGTGACGCCGGCCTCCTTGCACAGCGCCAGGGTCCGTTTGGCAGTACCGGGCATGGCATTCAGGGAGACGAAGTAGCCGCCCTTGGGACGGCGCCAGTCGGCAATACCGGTGGGAGCCACCTCCCGGTCCAGTGTCTCCACCACGCAGCGGAACTTGGGTCCCATGATGGTCGCCCGCTGGCGCATCATCTCCAGCATATGCGCCTTGTTCTGCAGAAACAGCACCTGCCGCTGCTGATTGACCTTGTCAAAGCCGATGGTCTGGATGTCAATGAGCTTCTTCATGTAAGCGATGTTTGCCTCGGAGCAGGCAAAGCAGGCAATGCCGGCGCCGGGCAGGGTGATCTTGGAGGTAGAGAAGAACTCAAAGACCATGTCAGGATTGCCATTCTCGGCGCACAGGGCCAGCATATCGGGGAAGGGAATAAAGTCCCCCTCAAACTCGTGGATGCAGTAGGCGTTATCCCACATGATGAGGAAGTCGGGCGCGGCGGGCTTCAGGGCCGCCATGCGGTGAATGACCCGGTCGGAGAAGATGATGCCCTCAGGGTTGGAGAACTTGGGCACACACCAGATACCCTTCACGGCGGGGTCCTTCACAGCCTCCTCCACGGCATCCATGTCAGGGCCTTCATCGGTCATGGGGATGGAGACCAGCTCAAAGCCGAAAGTCTCGGTGACCTTGAAATGGCGGTCATAGCCGGGCACGGGGCACAGCCACTTGACAGTCTCCTCCTTGCACCAGGGGCGGGGGCTGTGCAGCAGGCCGTGGGTATAGGCCTTGCTGATGGTATCATACATCAGCTGCAGGCTGGAGTTGCCGCCCACAAATACCTGCTCCGGGCGGCAGCCCAGAACCTCCGCAAAGAGCCGCTTGGCAGAGGGGATACCGGTCAACTCACCATAGGTCCGCACATCGATGCCGTCGGTGACATAATCGGCGGGATCACGCATCAGATCAAAAATACCGTTGGCCAGGTCGAGCTGCTGCTTGCTGGGCTTACCGCGGGCCATGTTCAGATTCAGGCCCTTTGCCTTCAGGTCATCGAATTCCTTCTGCAGGCGGGCGTATTCCGCCTTGCGTTCTTCCGCACTCATCTGTGAGTATGTCATGGTGAGTCATCCTTTCCTTTTGTGGTATTGAAATTGTTATACAGTATACCTTATATTCCGCATTCCTTGCAAGATGTGTTTCATTGTCAAATTCCACACAAAAATTCACGCCTTTGCCGGTTTTTTCCGGCGAAGGCGTGTTTTTTGCGAAATCGCTTCTTCTTTATCAGGTTGCATTTATCAGGCTGCACTACCGAAGGTCATCCGGCGCAGTTCTCCGCCCCATCGGCAGTTCCGGCACAGGCAATGGTGAGGTCATTGGGCTCCACCGTCGCACCAAACCGGATAGGAACGGTCACGCAGACCCGCTGGGTGACCGTCACGAGACAGGCCGCGCCGTCTGTCGCCGTCTCGCAGTCGACCCGGGGCGACCCCTGACATGTAACGATTGCTGCACCCACGGTGGCCGTAGGGGTCAGCGTCAGCGCCTGGGCAACGTCCACACACTGCATTCCGACCTTACTGCATCCCCCCACAGGGCAGGATTCCTCCCCCTGATAGGGCAGGATGGGCTCATGCTCATAGGCCTCATTGATTCTCAAAAGGATCCCCTCGTTTCCCGAAAATTGTACCCAACAGGATACGCTCCATTCTATGCGGAATCCCCGTCCTGCGTTCCGGGAGGCCCCCTCGGGTATCAGGCGGCAGGCATCTGCCCCAGCCTGGGCTCCCTTGTGAAGCGCAGGCAGCATTCCCTATGAAAAAACACTTTCCCCATGATTCCGAAATGTGTTATACTGTATAAAAGTCATGTAAATTCTCAGGAAAGAAAGGCGAACACAGCACGATATGGACGAAAAGCAGGAACAGAAATTTCAGGAGATGACCACCGCGCCCGTGGGGCGTCTGATCTGCAGACTGGCGGTCCCCTGCATTATCAGCATGCTCATCACCTCGTTTTACAACATGGCGGATACCTTCTTCGTGGGCATGCTGAAGAGCAATGCGGCCACCGGCGCCGTTGGCGTGGTGTTCTCCATGATGGCCATTATCCAGGCCACCGGCTTCTTCTTCGGCCACGGCAGCGGCAACTTCATCTCCCGGGAGCTGGGCAAGCACAACCATGAGGACGCCTCCAATATGGCCGCAACCGGCTTCTTCTCCGCTCTGGCCTTCGGCCTGCTGATCTGCATACTGGGACAGCTGTTTCTGGAGCCTCTGGCCTATCTGCTGGGTTCCACGGACACCATTTTGCCCTATGCCAAGGCCTATCTGCGGGTCATTCTCCTGGGCGCCCCCTGGATGACGGCCTCCCTGGTGCTGAACAATCAGCTGCGCTTTCAGGGCAGCGCCTTTTACGGCATGATCGGCATTGCCAGCGGCGCGGTGCTGAATATCGGGCTGGACCCTCTGCTGATTTTCGTCTTTGACCTGGGGGTGGCCGGCGCCGCCTGGGCTACCATCATCAGCCAGTTCGTCAGCTTCTGCCTGCTGCTGGCAGGCTGCTCCAGAGGCGGCAACCTGCGCATCCGCATCTCCCGGGTCCAGCTGAAATGGTCCTACTATGCCATGATCGTCAAGGGCGGCCTGCCCTCCCTGGCCCGCCAGGGGCTGGCCAGCGTGGCCACCATCTGTCTGAACCAGGCGGCCCGCCCCTTTGGAGACGCCGCCATCGCCGCCATGGGCGTGGTGCAGCGCATCGCCATGTTCGGCGCCTCCGCCATGATCGGCTTCGGCCAGGGCTTCCAGCCCTTCTGCGGCTTCAACTACGGTGCCAGGCTCTATGACCGGGTGAAAAAAGCCTTCTGGTTCTGCTTCAAGAGCTCCACCGCCTTCCTGCTGGCGGTCTCCGCCCTGGGCTTCGCCTTTGCCCCCCAGCTTGTGGCCCTGTTCCGGGATGACCCGGAGGTCATTGCCATCGGCACCGCCGCCCTGCGGTTTCAGTGTCTCACCTTTGCCGCCCACGGCTGGGTGGTCATGAGCAATATGATGCTCCAGACCATCGGCCGTACGGTGCCTGCAACTTTCCTGGCTATGGCCCGCCAGGGGATCTTCTTTATTCCCCTTGTGTGGATTCTCTCCTCCACCTTGGGCCTCTTGGGTATCCAGATGACCCAGATGGTCTCCGATCTTCTGACTCTGGCCTGCGCCATTCCCATTCAGCTTCACTCGCTGCGGACTCTGGACCGGCAGGATCGGTCCGGTCTGTGAGGTCCGTGAACCGCAATAACAGGCAGCCGCCCCCTCGCGGGGCGGTTTTTTCCTCTCCCAACGCAAACGCTTGCGTTATCTTTTGTGAAAACGCTATTCTTTTTATAGTATGATTTGTTGAAAATGTCAATTTTTCTAAAGGCTCTTGACTTTATACATACTTTCATCCATAATGTGCACAGTCCAAGGAAGAAAAACCTTGGTTTTTATTTCCCCTATTTTCGAAAACGTTTGCGAAGAAAGTACTATTTATCTTAGAGAAGGGATGTGTAAAAACAACCATGGCACTGTCCTTCTGGATCCTGATTGCGCTGGTCTTTGTATTTACGTATGTAAACGGCTTCCACGATGGATGCAATGTCGTTGCCACCCTGATTGCCAGCCGCGCCATGAAACCCCACCCGGCCCTGGCCTGGGCCGCTGTGGTGGAGCTGCTCTCCCCCTTCGCCATTCTGGTGGTGGGCTCCAGCGTATCCGACACCATAAAAAAATTGGTAGGCGAATCCTTCTACACTGACCCCGCCATGCGCAGTACGGCGCTGGCCTTTATCACAGCAGGCATCCTGGCCGCTATTCTGTGGAACGTCACCACCTGGCGGTTCGGTATCCCGGCGTCCTCCTCCCACGCGCTGATCGGCGGCGTGGTGGGTGCAGGTCTGGCGGCTTTCGGCACCGGCGCCATCTCCTGGAGCTACTTCTGGGGAAAGGTGGTCCTGATGATCTTCCTGACCCCCGTCATCAGCTTCATTGTTGGCTTCCTGATTCTGAAGCTGCTCCTGCTGCTGACACGAAACGCCGGTGTGGGCATCAACAAATTCTTTACATACGCCCAGTGGTTTAACATGACCTTCCTGGCTTTCAACCACTCCTTCAACGACTCTCAGAAATCCATCGGCATCGTGATGATCCTGCTGGGCATTTACGGCGGCAGCGTGGACGCCATTCCCGTGTGGGCCATTGCCTGCGCCGCGCTGTGCCTGTCCTGCGGCATCGCTTTCGGCGGCTTCAAGATCATCAAAACCGTGGGCACCGGAATCTACAAGGTCCAGCCCATCCATTCCTTCGCCTCTCAGCTCACCGCCGGCGCTGTGATCCTGTCCGCCTCCCTGCTGGGCGCCCCTGTGTCTGCCAGCCAGATCGTGTCCTCCTCCATCATGGGTGTGGGCTCTGCAGAGCGGTACAAGGCCGTCCACTGGAACGTGGCGAAAAAAATCCTGCTCTCCTGGTTCATCACCATCCCCATCGCCGGTACGCTGGGTGCCATTCTCTACTTTGGATTCTCTATGATTTTCTGACAAAGAGGTGTGTTACACAATGTTTAAACGGAAAGAAAGTCTCAATTTCTATGCTCTTCTGATCCAGCAGGCCCAGGTCATCCGCGACGCAGTGGCGGCCCTTTGTGCCTTCTGTGAGGATCCCACCCAGGAAAAGGGCGATTTCGTCAAGGTCAAGGAAAAGGAAGCTGACACCATCCGCCGTCAGCTGGTGGAAGACATCAACCGCACCTTCATCACCCCCATTGACCGGGACGACCTCTATCGTCTCTCCACCTCCATCGACGATCTGGCCGACTACGCCTGGACCACGGTGAAAGAAGTCCGCATCTATGATATCCAGCCCGACGAACACCTGCTGGCCATGTCCAGAACACTGCTGCAGATGGCCGATGGCCTGTTGATCTGCATGCAGAAGCTGGAAAAGGACCACGCCGGCGTGGCCGCAGAGGCCACCAAGGTCAAGAAGCTGGAAAACGCCCTGAACGTACAGTTCCATCAGTCCATCGCAGAGCTGTTCGAGACTGATGATATCAAGAAGATCCTGAAATATCGGGAAATCTACAGCCATATGAACCATGCCGCGGACAAGGGCGATTTCAGCGCCGACATTCTGCTGGACATCGTGGTCAAGCTCTGATTCGTTTCCCCGCAGTGCGGTCCAACGCCGTACTGTCTTTTCTCCTTCCTTCCAATGCACAAGCCCCACGCTTTTTAAGCGTGGGGCTTGTGCATTGGGGGCTATAAAAAAGTTCCGGTTTTCCTTGTTAAAAAGCAAACGTTCATTGACTATCCGGTATGTTCTGCTGTAAAATACAGTCAAGGATGCTTCAAACCCATGGCAAACGATTACCTGCGTTTGTGTGTCCCTACACAGCCTCCCTTCTTCCAAGGGGAGCGGCGTATTCCATGATTTTGCGCTCCGCTCTTTTCCGGGGCCCGGCGCTCATTTTGAAAAGGAAAGGAAGACACACCCCATGAACGAGAAAAATGTGAAAGTTCTGGCGGCCGAGATCCGGCTGGAGACCCTGAAGGTCATCCACTCCCGCGGTTTCGGTCATGTGGGCGGCTCCATGGACCTGGCGGACCTGATGGCCGTTCTGTACGGCGAGGTCATGAAATTCGATCCCAAGAACCCCCGTTGGGAGGATCGTGACTGGCTGGTCCTGTCCAAGGGTCATGCCGGCCCCGTGGCTTACGCAACCTTCGGCCTGATGGGCTTCTATCCCATGGAGGAGGCCTATACTCTGAACCAGCCCGGCACCAAGTTCCCCAGCCACACTGACCGGAAGCTGACCCCCGGCGTGGACCTGACCACCGGCTCTCTGGGCCAGGGCGTCTCCACCGCCACCGGCGCGGCTCTGGGCAACAAGATCGACGGCCGTGACAACCACGTGTTCTGCGTCATCGGCGACGGCGAGGCTGACGAAGGTCAGGTCTGGGAAGGCCTGCACTTTGCCTATGCCCACAAGCTGGACAACATCATTTACTTCATCGACAACAACGGCTATCAGCTGGATGGCCCCACCGACGACATCCTGGCCCACGGCAGCCTGGCCAAGAAGGCCGAGGCCTTCGGCCTGTACACCCAGGAGATCGACGGCCACGACGTGAAGGCCATCTACGACGCCATCCAGAATGCCTACGCCAAGAAGGGCGTGCCCAGCTGCATCGTTCTGGACACCTGCAAGGGCAAGGGCGCAACCTTTGCCGAGCCCAAGCACGATCACTCCTCTCAGCCCAACGAAGAGCAGTGGGCCGAGGCTCTGGCCGCCGCTGAGAAGGCTCTGGAAGACGCCAAGAACGCTTAAAGGAGGGAAAGAACGATGAACGTGAAACTGATTGGTGAGCACAAAAAAGATTCCCGCGCCTGCCGCGACGGTCTCGCTCTGACCCTGAACGAGATGATGGCGGAGGACAAATCCATCTGCTATGTGGACTGCGACCTGATGGGCTGCATCAACACCAAGATGCTGCGCAAGAATTATCCCGACCGTGCCTTTGAGGCCGGTATCGCCGAGGCCAACGGCGCCGGCGTAGCCGCGGGCCTTGCCGCCACCGGCAAGAAGGTGTTCTATCACTCCTTCGGCACCTTCTCCTCCCGTCGTTGCTACGACCAGATCTACATGTCCGCCGCTTACGCCGGCCTGACCGTCCATGTGCTGGCTTCCGATGCCGGCGTCACCGCTGCCTTCAACGGCGGCACCCATATGCCCCTGGAGGATGCCGGTATGTACCTGAGCATCCCCGAGACCACCGTGCTGGACCCCGCTGACTACGATCAGCTGGCCAGCATCACCCGCCAGCTGCCCTCCATCACCAAGGGCGTGACCTTCACCCGTTTCGTCCGCAAGGGCATCATCCAGGTCTACGGCGAGGGCTCCGAGTTTGAGATTGGCAAGGGCGTTGTCCTGCACGAGAGCGACAACGATGTGGCCACCATCATCACCTCCGGCATCATGGTGGATGAGAGCCTGAAGGCCTATGAGGCTCTGCAGGCCGAGGGCATCAACGTCCGCGTCATCGACATGTTCACCTGGAAGCCCCTGGACGAGGAGCTGGTCATCAAGGCCGCCAAGGAGACCGGTGCTATCGTCACCGCCGAGAACCACAACGTCACCTGCGGCCTGGGTTCCGTGGTCGCCAACTGCCTGGCCAAGAACTGCCCCACCATCCAGGAGTTCGTGGGCGTTCAGGACCTGTTCGGCCAGGTCGGTCCCCAGGACTTCCTGATGGACACCTATGGCCTGCGTGCCGCCAACATCGTGGAGGCCGTGAAGAAGGCTGTCGCCCGCAAGTAATTCCGTTGACTGCTGTCCCGGCGGCAGCCGGGACAGTGTCAAAATAATTTTATAAATCAAAGGAGAGTTGATTCCAATGGCTAAAGCAATGGACGCTTTTTCCGCCTCTCTGATGGCCGATAAGCGCGAGATCATTTTCGCTCCCACCGTGTACAAGTTCCAGAACTTCGCCCAGATGGCCGAGGAGTTCAAGCTGAACGAGCGGGACGTGGTCCTGACCAACGAGTTCATCTACAAGCCCTTCATGGAGGAGCTGGGCCTGAAGTGCCAGTTCGTGTTTCAGGAGAAGTTCGGCGCCGGTGAGCCCTCCGAGGCCATGATCCAGACCATGTACGACGCCATCCCCTATGACAGCTATGACCGTGTCATCGCCGTCGGCGGCGGCGCCATCATGGACCTGTGCAAGCTGCTGGGCTGCAAGCGTCCCGACACTGTGCACAACCTGTACTTCAAGCGCTTCCCCGTGATCCACGAGAAGGACGTTATCGCCATCCCCACCACCTGCGGCACCGGCTCTGAGTGCACCAACATCTCCGTGGCCATCGTCAAGGACGAGAAGGACGGCGTGCTGACCGGCGGCGAGACCAAGCTGGGCCTGGTTTCCGACGACA
>NZ_JAFBIV010000023.1 GCF_021531915.1 Oscillibacter valericigenes
GTTTCAAGGGGGTCCGGGGGGAAATCGAAATCCCCCCGGGTTTCTCTTTGGGGGGCGTGGGGGGACACTTCTCTTTTCAAAAGAGAAATGTCCCCCCTTCCCCAACGGGCGGCGGACACCGCCCTTACATCTCCGCAGCGTGGGAGCCCTTCCGGGGCTTCTTGCGTAGCGCCGCCGCCAGTGCCAGGTTCAGCGCCAGCGCCGCCAGGGCAAAGCCCGCCGCCGGGAACCCCAGGGCCCGCAGGCCCAGAACCTCCTGCAGGCCGCTGCTGGCGAAGGACCCCAGGGCGATACCGATGTTGCCCGCCACGGACAGGGTGGACGCGCAGAGACTGACGGCGTAGGGATGCTCCGTCTCCGCCAGGGTGGAGGCGTGGTACTGCACCGGGGTGCTCAGCAGGTACATGAGCAGGCACATGGCGAACACCGCAGGCAGGCCCGTCCACCGGCTGCCCAGCAGCAGGGGCATGGCCAGGAACAGCGCCGTCTGCAGGGCCAGCACCGCCGGGGTCCGCTTCACGTCTCCCCGGCTGCCCAGCCAGCCCGCCAGCAGGTTGCTGCACATGCAGCAGACGCCCACGGCCATCAGCAGAGGGCTGATGAGGGTCTCCCCCACCCCCAGCACGTCCGTCAGGATGGGGGTGACGTAGGTGTAGACCACGTAGGTGGCGGCGTAGCAGCAGATGGTCATGAGCACGCACAGGGAATAGCGGGGGTCCCGCAGCACGGTGAACTGGCGGGCAAAGCCGGTCTGAGCGCCCTCCACCGCCCCGGTGTGGGGCAGGACCCTGGCCAAAACCGGGAGCAGGATGACGCCCGCCACAAGGATCACCGCGAAGGGCGCCCGCCAGCTGAAGACGGCGCTGAGGGTTTTGTTCAGGGGGTTGCCCACCACCGTGGCCAGGGACATGCCGGTGTACACCATGGCAATGGCTTTGGCGGTGTGCTCCGGGGGCGTCACCTCCTGGACGAACAGGAAGGCCACCGCCGTCAGGGTCCCGGTCAGCACCGCCGCCAGCGCCCGGGAGACGTACAGCACCCCCAGGCCGGGAGCCAGCATACTGACGGCGTTGACGGCAATAAACAGCCCCAGCAGGGTCATCAGCAGCCGGAACCGGGGCGCCCGCCCCGTGGCCGCCGTGACGACGGGGGTGCCGATGGCGTACCCGGCGGCAAACACGCTCACCAGCTTGCCGGCGGCGCCCAGGTCCGCCCCCAGGCCCGCCGCGATGTCCGGCAGAATGGCAACCACCACATATTCGCAGGCGCCCAGGGCAAAGCCCAGCCCCATGAGGGCCAGGGTGGACGCCGTCACCGCGCTGTTTCGTTTCATCACTCGTTCCTCCCATTCTGTGTGCGTGCACACACTTCTTTTACGAAATGGGGGACCGGGGAGGTCCCCCACAAAAAACCGCTTAATTGGCCTCCGGCACCAGCTCCGCGCTGAGGATGGGGCTGGGCGGACAGAACCGCTCCTGCTCCGGCGCCTTGTGCTCCGCCAGAAAGCGGAACAGCAGCGTCAGCGCCTGGTAGCTCTGGTAGGCCAGGTCCTGGTCGATGGTGAAATCCACCTTCCCCTCCCGCAGGAACTGCCCCACCAGGGGGTTGCTGTCGTGGGCCAGGACCCGTACCCGTTCGGCGGCGCCGTGGTCCTCGATGGCCCGCACGCAGGCGGGGACGCTGCGGTTGGCCATGTAGATATAGGTCAGGGCCGGGTCCTGAAGGGCCTGCTTCACGGCGGCGTAGGTCTCGTCATAGTTGTTGTGGGTGGCGGCCACCCGGCAGGCCCCGCTGTCGAAGCCCAGCTCTCCCAGCCGCTCCAGGAAGCCCTCGGTACGGGCCTTGTGGCCGGCGTAGGAGGGTCCGGCGTAGACCACAAGGGGATGGTCCCCGGGCCGCAGGAACTTGAAGGCGATGTCCCCCGCCACGCGGCCGGCGTGGTGGGCGTCCTCCCCCACGTAGCACATCCGGTCGCCCGCCGGGATATCGGAGTTGAAGGTCACTACCGGCACCTGCCGCGCGGCCAGCTCCGCCAGCTTTTCCCGGATCTCCAGGCAGTCCGTGGCGCAGAGGGCGATGGCCTGGGCGCCGCTGCGCACCGCCTCGTCCATCTGCCGCAGGCAGGTCCCCACGTCCTCCTGGGGGTACTCCAGCACCTCCACGGTGACGTTGAAATCCCGGTGCTCCTCCAGAAAGCGGGCCACACCGGCGGCCATCTCCTCATATACATAGCCCGCCCACACCGGCTGGATCACCGTCAGGTGCCTGGGAGTGCCGCTGAGGGCCAGGGCGCTGGCCATGCGGTTGGGCCGGTAGTCCAGCTCCTCCATGACCCGCAGGATGCGCTCCCGCACCTCCGCCTTTACGTAGGGCCGGTCGTGCAGCACCCGGTCCACCGTGCCGATGGACACCCCGGCCTTTTCCGCGATCATTTTGATGGTGGCCCGCATGGCTGTTTCCTCCCTCTGTTAACGTCCACATCTCGCATTTTATCATAGCAGTTTCCGGAAAAATGTCAATTCACGGAGCGGCGGATTTTCCGCCGGATTTTTGTGGAAAACGCTCTCCCCCTCCGCAAGTTTACCATAATACAAAATTTTTGTATACAAACCCGGTTTTCTGTGGTATACTATAGCAGGTTAGGCGCCGGAGAGTCAGGCTCTCCCGCTGTTTTTCTTGTATTTTTCCGGAGGACGCTTTCCTGCCGGTCAAAAATAGACAACAGTTCCATACCTCCACTGGCATGACGTGACCAGACCTCCGGCGGCGAAACGGGGCCGTACGGACGACGGGCGTCTCTTTTCAGCGTGCTCTTTTTTGCACGTTTCCTTGTCATGCCCGGAAACCTGAGATATGGAGCCTACATATTCTGTAAAATAAAAAGGAGTTTTCATATCTATGGCAGAAAAATTGAAGATCATCCCCCTGGGCGGTCTCAACGAGATCGGCAAGAACATGACCGCCTATGAGTTCGGCGGCGAGATCATCGTGGTGGACTGCGGCATGGCCTTCCCCGGGGACGACATGTACGGCATCGACAGCATCATCCCCGATGTCACCTACCTGATCAAGAACCGGGCCCGCATCCGGGGCCTGTTCATCACCCACGGACACGAGGACCATGTGGGCGCCATCCCCTACGTGCTCAAGCAGGTGAACATGCCCATCTACTGCACCCGCTTCACCGCCGGCCTCATCAAGCTGAAGCTGGAGGAGCACCAGCTGGTGAAGTCCACCAAGCTCATCACCGTGGAGCCCGGCAAGTCCGTCCGGGCCGGCAAGTTCACCGTGGAGTTCATCCACGTGAACCACTCCATCGCCGACTCCGTGGCCTTCGCCATCCACACTCACCTGGGCACCGTGGTCCACACCGGCGACTTCAAGATCGACTCCACCCCCATCGACGGAGAAGTCATCGACCTGGCCCGGCTGGGCGAGCTGGGCAAGGAGGGCGTTCTGGCCCTGTGCGCCGACTCCACCAACGTGGAGCGCCCGGGCTTCACCCCCTCGGAAAAAACGGTGGGCGCCACCTTCACCCGCCAGTTCCAGAACTGCGAGGAGCGCATCATCGTCACCACCTTTGCCTCCAACGTCCACCGCATCCAGCAGGTGCTGGACGCCGCCGCCCAGGCCGGGCGGAAGGTGGCCGTCACAGGCCGCAGCATGGAGAACATGATGAAGGTCTCCACGGAGCTGGGCTACATGAAGGTGCCCAAGAACACCCTCATGGACATCAACAAGATCAAGGGCCTGCCCAAGAACAAGCAGGTGATCGTCACCACCGGCTCCCAGGGCGAGGAGATGAGCGCCCTGTACCGCATGGCCTTCTCCACCCACAAGCAGGTGGAACTGGGCGCCGGGGACAAGGTGATCATCTCCGCCTCCGCCATTCCCGGCAACGAGGTGACGGTGGGCCGGGTCATCAACGAGCTGTTCCGCAAGGGCGTGAAGGTGGTCTACAACAAGTCCGACATCCTCCATGTCTCCGGCCACGCCTGCCAGGAGGAGCTGAAGATCATCCACGCCCTGACCCGGCCCCGGTTCTTCGTCCCCCTCCACGGCGAGCAGCGCATGCTGCAGATCCACAGCCAGCTGGCCCAGGACATGGGCATGGACCGCAACCACATCGCCATCGCGGACAACGGCTCCGTCATTGAGATGACCGCCAAGACCCTGAAGATCAACGGCACCGTGCCCGCCGGCGAAATTTACGTGGACGGCTCCGGCGTGGGCGACGTGGGCGCCGTGGTCATGCGGGACCGCAAGCGCCTGGCCGAGGACGGCATGGTGGTGGTCGTGATGCCCGTCTCCAGCCACAACGGCGACCTGTTGGCCCCTCCCGAGATCATCACCCGGGGCTTCATCTATGTGAAGGAGTCCGGGGACCTGATGAAGGAGCTGCAGAACGTGGCCTACGACGCCGCCGAGTCCGTCTCCCGCAAGCGCGGCCGGGATGACGGTGAGCTGAAGGGCGCGGTGAAGTCCGCCGTCAGCAGCTACCTGTTCAAGAACACCAAGCGCAGCCCCATGGTCATTCCCGTTGTGACCCGGCTGTAATACAAAAAAGTCCCCGTGGTTCATCCACGGGGGCTTTCCTTTTTGGGATATGGGGTTTTGACGTCGGTGCGGCCCAGCAGGTAATCCACACTGACACCGTAGTAGTCCGCCAATGTGTGCAGCGCGGAAACGGGAACATTCAGCCGCCCCAGCTCATAATCCGAATAGGTGGTCTGGTGGACCTTTAAGAGTTCCGCCACCTGTGTCTGGCTCAAGTCTCTGTCTTCCCGCAAGTCACGAATACGAAGCTGATACATAACATCACCCAAAGCTATTATGGCTTAAGGGAATATTCCTTATTGCATTTTAAGGGATATACCCTTAAAATAGGTCTGAGGTGAGGATGGTGAGCGGTTACAGAAATTACAGGGACCTCTACTTCCATCTGTTTGGTGTGGTGGCGCAGGCAGCCGAGTATCTGGAACAGGGAAACATTATTTTAGCCTATGAATACCTCATAAAGGCCCAATCAGAAGCGGAAGAGGCCTGTCTGGAATCCGATATTCTCCCCGAACAGTGAAAGCAGCCAAAGCCGGCTGCTTTTCTGTTTTTCACAAAAAGCACGGCTTTCCGCCGGAGGCGGCTTTCTCTTTCACCGTTCCTGTCTCTGTGGCTGTGGCTTTGCCTTTGGCTTTTTCTGTATCTGTTTTTTTGAGAAAAGAATATTTCTTTTATTTTTTTATTTTTTTCCTGTTCCTGTGGCTGTATCTGTTTCTTTCTCTGTATCTGTTCCTATACCTGTAGCTGTCTCTATATCCGTAAAATCCACCAAGATTTTGAAAAAATTGTACGTTCCCGTGCAACAAGCCCCCTCCGCTGTCCCTGCATACAGAGACACCGTTCAGAAAGGAGCTCAGATATGAGCGGCAAACGCAGCAGCATGCTTCTGTACTTTGACAACTTCCACCGGGTGGCCGGTCTGCCGGATGAGCAGCTGGGCATCCTCTTCCGGGCGCTGATGGAGTGCGGCGAGCGGGAGGCAGAGGGCCAGGACGGCATCACCGGCTTCGAGGAACGCTATCCCGGCATGAGTGACCGGACCCAGATGGCCTTCCTCTTCATGGCGGACACCATCCGCCGGGACGCGACGGCCTACGCGGAGAAATGCGCCAACTACCGCTCCGCCGCCCAGCGCCGCGCGGAGCAGCGGGAAAGTCAGGCCATTCCCCCGGTCCTGCCCCCGGAGCCGGACCGCACCCCGGGGGACACGCTGGACGTTCTGGTCCGCCGCAATGAGGAACGGCGCAAAAAAAGAGAGCGGCCCGACTGGGCCGCTCCGTAAGAGGTCGGTTTGTTATTCCGCCTTGGGGTCTTCGGTATCGAACACCGTTTTGGCGCTGGCTGCCAGGCCCGCCAGACCCTGCAGCTCGCTGGGGATGATGATCTTGGTGGCCTTGCCGTCCGCCACCTTCTGCATGGCCTCCAGGGCTTTCAGCTTCACCACCTGGTCGTTGGGCGCCGCCTCGTTCAGCAGCTTCAGGGAGTCAGCCATGGCCTTCTGCACCTGCATGATGGCCTGGGCCTCGGCCTCGGCGGCCATGATGCGGGCCTCCTTCTCGCCCTGGGCCTTCAGGATGGCGGCCTGCTTCTCGGCGTCGGCCCGCAGGATGGCGGACTGCTTCTCGCCCTCGGCCACCAAAATCTGGGACTGCTTGGTGCCCTCGGCCTGGAGGATGGACTCGCGGCGCTCACGCTCCGCCTTCATCTGCTTCTCCATGGCGTTCTGGATCTCCTTGGGCGGGATGATGTTTTTCAGCTCCACCCGGTTGACCTTGATGCCCCAGGGGTCCGTGGCCTCGTCCAGGATGGCCCGCATCCGGGAGTTGATGATGTCGCGGCTGGTCAGGGACTGGTCCAGCTCCATGTCGCCGATGATGTTACGGAGGGTGGTGGCCGTCAGGTTCTCGATGGCGTTCATGGGGTGCTCCACGCCGTAGGTATACAGCTTGGGGTCCGTGATCTGGAAATAGATGACGGTGTCGATCTGCATGGTGACGTTATCCTTGGTGATGACGGGCTGGGGAGCGAAGTCCGCCACCTGTTCCTTCAGCGACACCTTTTTCGCCACCCGCATGATGAAGGGGACCTTGAAATGCAGGCCCACGTTCCACACGGAGTAGAACGCACCCAGACGCTCCACCACGTAGGCCCGGGACTGCTGGACGATATGGATGTTGCTGATGAGCACCACCAGCACCAGAATGATCAGTACAGCGGGGACGATCCAACCAAAGCTCATGATACTACCTCCACTTTTTCTTCGATTTTTCTCACAAAGAGCTTGACGCCCTCCATGCGCAGAATTTCTACCACGGTCCCGGCGGGGATGACGCTGCCGTCATCGCTGCGGGCCGTCCAGGTCTTGCCGTCCACATAGACGGCGCCGGTGGAATTCTCATTGTCGATGGTCTCCGTGACCTTGCCGGAATCCCCCAGCACCCGGTCCAGGTTGGTGGGGACGGCCTTGCCCGCCGTATAGCGCCGCACCAGAGGCCGGGTCACCGCCAGGGCCGCCGCGGACACTGCCACGAACAGCGCCACCTGCACGCCCAGTCCCGCGCCCAGAAAGGCGCCGATCAGGGCTGCCGCGCTGCCTGCCACGAACCAGATGGACACCAGGCCCGCCGTCAGGGCCTCCACGATGCCGAACACCACGGCGGCTCCCAGCCAGACCCAGATCATGTAATCCACAGGCAATGCCTCCTCTCTTCATCTTATAAGACGTTTTACTCACCTGTCTGGTTACAGTGTACCACAGGACACGGAGGAAATACAATTTCAATTCGGTAACAAAAGCCGCCCACGGCGGACGGCTTTGCACAGCATCTGTTTTCCCGGCGTCAAATCCCTTTCCACCGGCTCCGTTCCCGAAGGACCTCCCTGGTTTCGTCCAGCGTTTGGTTGTCCGCCTCCGGGTCAAAGCCCCGGCTCACGTTCCGGTTTCCCTTGCCGGTGACCCCCCAGACAAACAGCACCACCAGTATGTAAAGGCCGTACAGCATCCAGGAGAACAGGCCCCGCCGCTCCGCCAGGGCGGGCACCAGGTACATGGCGGGCAGGAGCAGCACCGCCACCACGGTCATAAGCCATTTGACGATTTGATAGCGTTTCACAGGCGTCCTCCTTTCCCCGTGCAAATATCATATCATACGCCCCTTTTCCTATGCAAGGAAATCCCATTGCGGAGCGGGCTGTTTCCTGTTATACTATGCTTGATATTTTATGTACTTTAAGGAGGAGCGGGCCATGACACTGACGGTCCCCTGCCTGCTGGGGCTGGAAAGCCTGGTGGCGGACGAGATGAAACGCCTGCAATTGCAAAACGTCCGGGCGGAAAACGGCCGGGTCCACTGTGAAGGGACCATGGCTGACATCGCCCGGCTGAACATCAATCTGCGCTGCGGCGCCCGGGTGCTGATGGAGCTGGGCAGCTTTCCCGCCAGGGATTTCGAGGCCCTGTTCCAGGGGGTGCTGGCTCTGCCCTGGGAGGACTATATCCCCCGGGACGGCGAATTCCCTGTGAAGGGCTATTCCCTGAACTCCACCCTGCACTCCGTCCCCGCCTGCCAGGCCATCGTGAAGAAGGCCTCCGCCAAGCGGCTGGGCACCGCCTACGGCTGCGAGACCCTGCCGGAGACCGGCAGCCGCTATCAAATTCAGTTCGCCATCATTAAAGATGTTGCCACCCTGTATCTGGACACCTCCGGCGAGGGTCTTTACAAGCGGGGCTACCGGGCCCGGAACATGGGCGCCCCCCTGAAGGAGACCCTGGCCGCCGCCCTGGTGACCCTGTCCCGCTACCGGGGGAAGGACCCCTTCTGCGACCCCTTCTGCGGCAGCGGCACCATCCCCATCGAGGCGGCCCTCATCGCCAAGAACCGGGCCCCGGGCCTGGACCGCAGCTTCTCCGCCCAGAAGTGGAAAAATATGGACAGCAAGCTGTGGCTGGACGCCGCCGACGAGGCGATGAATAAAGAGTTCCACGGCACCTACGACATCTGGGGCGGCGACATCGACCCCGCCGCCATCGAGCTGGCAAAGCACAACGCGGAGCTGGCGGGGGTGGAGGACTGCATCCGCTTCGAGGTGGCGGACGCGGGCAAGTTCCACCGTGACAGCGAGTACGGCCAGCTGGTGACCAACCCGCCCTACGGCGAGCGGTTGCTGGAGAAAAAGGAGGCCGAGGACCTGTACCGGGCCTTCGGCGCCGCCATGCGGACCATGCCCCCCAAGTGGCGCATCCTGGTGCTCTCCTCCCACACGGAGTTCGAGCGCTGCTTCGGCCGTCCCGCCGACAAGAAGCGGAAGCTGTACAACGGCATGCTGAAGTGCGACGTTTTCCAGTACGGAAAGTGACGCTTTTAGTACGAAACGTAATTTTTCTGTCGAATCATACAAATTGTAAAGAAATAAAGGGGGAATCTGCCCCATGAAGCACATTTTCATCGTCAACCCCTGCGCGGGAAAAAAGGACCAGCGGGCCCGCATCTATGAGATGGCGGACCGGCTGCGGGACGAGCACGGCCTGGACTGCGCCTGCATGCTGACGGACCGCCCCGGCGGTGCCACGGACATGGCCCGGAAGCTGGCGGAGACGGGTGAAGCCATCCGCCTTTACGCCTGCGGCGGCGACGGCACCGTCAGCGAGGTGGCAAACGGCATTGCGGGCTTTGCCAACGCCGCCATGACCTGCATCCCCACCGGCACGGGCAACGACTTTCTGAAAAACTTCGGCCCGGACATGGAGAAGTTCCGGGACGCGGAGAACCTGTGGGACGGCGACCAGTTCCCCCTGGACCTGATCGACTGCAACGGGCGGCTGGGCCTGACCATCGCCTGCAACGGCATCGACGCCCAGGTGGCAGAGAGCGTCCATCAGTACAGCGGCTCCCCCCTGCTGAATGGCCGGGGCAGCTATCTGGCCTCTGTGGCAGCCAACTTCCTCTTCAGGAGCATCGGCCACCACTGGAGAGTCTGGCTGGACGACGAGCAGTTGGAGGACGAGTTCGCTCTGGTGTCCATGTGCAACGGCCGCTACTACGGCGGCGGCTCCACCCCGGTGCCCGAGGCCCGGATGGACGACGGCGTGCTGCACACCATCCTGATCAGGAAGGTCAGCAAGGCCACCTTTGCCCGGCTGTTCGCCCCTTACTCCGCCGGACAATACCGGAAGCTGCCCGCTGATCTGATCCGGGTCTCCACCGCCAAAGTAGTCCGCATCCAGTCCGCCGGGGACATCGTCACCTGCGTGGACGGCGAGTGCTCCCGCAGCCGGGAGGTGGTCATGCGCCTGGCGGACCGGAAGCTGAACTTCTTCGGCCCCAAGGGGTGCAGTCCCAATGCCACCGCCCGCATCGTGGAGTAGGTATAGGATTTACAGTTTCTTCATAACTTTTGTCAAAATCCCCCTTTACAAAACGGGAGGACTGTACTATGATAACAGCGTTAGCACTCGAGAGAGTTGAGTGCTAACGCTGAATTCGTTTATTTTTTATAATATAGGAGGAATTCATCATGAAACTCACCCCGCTTGCAGACCGTGTCATCCTGAAAATGGTTGAGACTGAGGAGACCACCAAGGGCGGCATCATCCTGACCGGCAGCGCCAAGGAGAAGCCCTCCGTGGCGGAAGTCATCTCCGTGGGCCCCGGCGGCAACGTGGACGGCAAGGACATCGTCATGACCGTGAAGGTCGGCGACAAGGTCATCACCAGCCAGTACGCCGGCACCAAGGTCACTCTGGAGGACGTTGAATATGTTGTCGTTCGCCAGAATGACATTCTCGCGATTGTGGAGTAATCTTGGTCAAGGGGGAGCAGGCAACACCGTTGCGGCATGACGATTCCCGGTCCCGTTGGGCCCGCCAATCGTGCCGCTGCCTCGAAAGCAGCTCGCTGATTCCGCCACAGGCGGCGCTTCGCTGCTTTCCCCTTGAGAATCCCCCACCACCAGTGAAGCGTTCTTCACTGGTGTGTGCGCCCCAAGGGCGCGCGGGTCGAGGTATTTTCGCCACGCACATGTCGCGGCGAAAATGATTTCATTTTCTTCTTTCGCCTCCGGCGAAAGAACCGGGGAAACCACAGGTTTCCCCTGGCCCCTTTCCGAAGGGCTGCAAATTTGTTTATTCTAATCTTCTATTTGGAGGTAATTCGTTATGGCTAAGTTAATCAAGCGCGGCGATGATGCCCGCAAGGCTCTGCAGGCCGGTGTTGACGCCCTGGCCGATACCGTCAAGATCACCCTGGGTCCCAAGGGCCGCAACGTGGTCCTGGACAAGAAGTACGGCGCTCCCCTCATCACCAACGACGGTGTGAGCATCGCCAAGGAGATCGAGCTGGAGGATCCCTTTGAGAACATGGGCGCCCAGCTGGTGAAGGAAGTCTCCACCAAGACCAACGACGTGGCCGGCGACGGCACCACCACCGCCACCCTGCTGGCCCAGGCCATGATCCACGAGGGTCTGAAGAACCTGGCCGCCGGCGCCAACCCCATCGTGGTCAAGAAGGGCATGGCCAAGGCCGTCGAAGCTGCCGTGGCTGAGGTCAAGAAGCAGGCCAAGACCGTGGACGGCTCCAAGGACATCGCCCGTGTGGGCGCTGTGTCCTCCGGCGACGAGGAGATCGGCAAGCTGATCGCCGACGCCATGGAGAAGGTCTCCGCCGACGGCGTCATCACCATCGAGGAGTCCAAGACCGCTGAGACTTACAGCGAGGTCGTGGAGGGCATGCAGTTCGACCGCGGCTATATCACTCCCTACATGGCCACCGATATGGAGAAGATGGAGGCCGTCGTGGACGACGCCTATATCCTGATCACCGACAAGAAGATTTCCGTCATCGCCGACATCCTGCCCCTGCTGGAGCAGCTGGTCCAGTCCGGCAAGAAGCTGGTCATCGTGGCCGAGGATGTGGAGGGCGAGGCCCTGAACACCCTGATCGTCAACCGTCTGCGCGGCACCCTGAACGTGGTCTGCGTCAAGGCCCCCGGCTTCGGCGACCGCCGCAAGGAGATGCTGCAGGATATCGCCACCCTGACCGGCGGCACCGTCATCAGCGAGGAGGTCGGTCTGGAGCTGAAGACCGCCGACATCACCATGCTGGGCCGTGCCCGTCAGGTGAAGGTCACCAAGGAGACCACCACCATCGTGGACGGTGCCGGTGACTCCCAGGCCATCAAGGACCGTGTGGCCCAGATCCGCAGCCAGATCGCCAACACCACCAGCGACTACGACCGTGAGAAGCTGCAGGAGCGCCTGGCCAAGCTGGCCGGCGGCGTGGCGGTCATCAAGGTCGGCGCTGCCACCGAGACCGAGATGAAGGAGAAGAAGCTCCGCATCGAGGACGCCCTGAACGCCACCCGCGCTGCCGTTGAGGAAGGCGTGGTCGCCGGCGGCGGCACCATCTTCGTCAACGTCATCCCCGCTGTGGAGGCTCTGCTGAACACCGTCGAGGGCGACGAGAAGACCGGTGTCCAGATCGTTGCCAAGGCCCTGGAGGCCCCCATCCGTCAGATCGCCGCCAACGCCGGTCTGGACGGCTCCGTCATCCTGGAGAAGGTCCGCACCTCCGGCAAGAACGGCTACGGCTTCGACGCCTATAAGGAAGAGTACTGCGACATGGTCGCCGCCGGTATCATCGACCCCGCCAAGGTGACCCGCTCCGCTCTGGAGAACGCCGCTTCCGTCTCCTCCATGGTCCTGACCACCGAGTCCCTGGTGGCCGACAAGCCCGAGCCCCCCGCAGCCGCTCCCGCTGCCCCCGACATGGGCGGCATGTACTAAAAAATGCCTCACCCCCTTGAAATTGCTTGTTTTTTGCGAGGCTGAGAAGCGGATTTACGCCAAACTTACGCCACTTACGCCAAAATTTCAAGCGCATAATAGGGTTACAAACTCTCGATGCTTACCGAATGGTAGGCATCGGGAGTTTTACATCTCAAGAGACTTTACTTCTTGATTTTCTTATGTGTCATTGTTTTTCTTTATCCCTGGCTTTATCAGACATCTCTGTTGCAGAGCGGTTCACAGCATGATATGATAAAATTAAGTAACAAAATTTGAACGGAGCACTCCAAATGACAGAAAAAGAAAAAATGCTAAAGCAACAGCTTTACGATGCTAATCATGATACGGATTTGAAGCTGGAGCGTGTCAAGGCAAAGGAATTATGTCATCAATACAATCAGCTCTCTCCTGCGGATGAACAAGGGCAGCAAAAAATTCTATATCAACTTCTGGGTAAAATGGGGGCAAACTGCTGCATAACCGCTCCCTTCTGGTGCGATTATGGTTACAATATTGAATTGGGAGAAAACTTTTACTCAAACCATAACCTTGTCATCCTCGATTGCGGAAAGGTGACCTTTGGCGACAATGTCTTTGTCGCACCGGACTGTGGCTTCCATACAGCGGGGCACCCCATCGATTATGAGCGCCGCAATCAGGGCTTGGAATATGCATATCCTATAACTGTTGGAGATAATGTCTGGATCGGTGCAGGCGTACAAGTGATGCCAGGAGTAAACATTGGAAGCAATGTGGTAATTGGCGGCGGCAGCGTTGTTGTGAAAGATATCCCGAGCAACTCCGTAGCTGTCGGTAATCCGTGCAAAGTTATCCGTCCCATTACAGAGGATGATAAAAAAACTTACTGGGATCGGTAGCTTCTGACTGATCGGGTAGTTGAACAGCGAGGAAAACAGGATTTTCCATCACGCTATTAAGCAGGGAAGCCGCATGATGAACGCCTTTGAGCACAATGGAAATCATAAGATCCAACTTCTATTTCGACAAGGTTTTGCGTAGAGACGCGTAGAGACGCGCCTCTCTGCGGATTGACAAGCGAGCCTTTACTATGGTACAATATAATTCCAAAATTTGTGTGGATTTTTCTGGAACATCGCATCCATTTTTCGCCACGCACCCTTGCTGGGTGCGTGGCTTTTTTCATGGGAGGACAGACGAATGAATGTGCTTTATCAGATGATCGGCTTTGGTGCATTAATTACTATGGGACTCAGCTACTGGCAGAAGGACAAGCGCATGATCTTGCTGTGGCAGGTAGTTGCCAATTTGATTTTTGCCATCCATTATGCACTACTTCACGCCCTGTCCGGTGCAGTATGTAGCTTTTTTCAAATTATCGTGTTGATGCTTTTCCTATTACAGGAGCGGTTTCGTTGGAACAAGGTCGCCACGGCGATGCCTATCGCAGCGGTGTTCCTGCTGATTGCTGTGTTAACCTACGAAACGCCAGTGACGCTGCTGCCTATTTTGGCATCGTTGGTGGCCCTGCTGCCCTTCTTCCAGTCTAACAAGCGGGTGATACAGGGCGCGGGCATTGTCAGCGGCCTTTCGTGGCTGGTGTATGTCATTGCGGTGCGTTCCTATTCCGGCATGGTGACGGAGTCCGTGCTGACGGTGATCACAGCGGCATCCCTGATGAAAAAAGAGCCGAAAGGCGGTGCGGAGCAGGAAGACGCCCGGATAACGGGGAGGTAAAAATAATATGTCTCGCAAAGAGATGATATTAAAACTTTTGACTGTCATTGTAGGAACAGTAATTGCTGCATTCGGATTGGATATAGCAATTTATGCCGGTTTTGGTTCCGCAACACTTGCGATATTATGGCAGGGGATGGCAAAGACGATCCGTATAACCATTGGGCAGGCATCGTTGATCATTGCCGCGGCAATGGTGGTCTTTTGCTGGTTTTATGACAGAAAGCAAATCCATATAGGGACGATACTGTATCAAGTAATCTATAGCTTTTGCATCGATTTATTTGCCCCGTTTTTGCATTATAGCAGCTCAAAACTGGCGAATTTCCTTATAATGATATGCGGACTTGTTATATTCAGTTTTGGTTCAGCGCTTTATTCCCTTGCGGACTTTGGAAAAGGACCCTATGAAGCTTTAACATTTGCTTTTGTACATAAAAATCAATGGCCCATTCAAAATGTTAGAATCATATTAGATGTGATGTGTGTTTTGCTTGGATGGATTTTGGGAGGTACTGTTGGAATTTGCACGATTGCAACAATTATGCTGTCAGGCGCGTTGTTACAGAAGTTTGTAAAAATCCTAAAGCCTGCTATAGACACAATTGTTTTGGGAAAGGCAATCCATTAAGACTGCTTTTGAACTAAAGTTGTACTAAACTTGAACTGTTTTCGAATTGCATCTGTATTCTATACATGATAGAATATCATCATCAAATATTATGCTTCACATGAGGTCGGGGGATTTTTCCCTTGGCCTCGTTTTTATTTCCTAATGTTTTTCGCCAGGAAAGCAGATTTAGGTATTGTGGCTGCCAGGAGTTTCTTTTGCTATTCTGTCTATGGCGTCAGATGCATTGCTTTGCCATCTGCAATCCAAGTTGTATGCAGAAAATCGCGTAGATTTAGGTATTATAGATTGCTCCTGCCGCCAGTGATACACTTATCCCATGACCCACGCATTCCCAGTTTATCTACTGTTGGGCGGTGCGGCGTTGATTTACCTGCTGTTTTATCCGTTCGGCAAGCGGATGGCAAAGGACCAGCTGCAAAGCATCGGCCTTACCAATCATGCCGGGATGGTTCCTGAACTGCTTCGCAAAAAGCGTGACAAGGCCCATCCCAGGGTAACAATCTGGGAATTTAGAAATCAGAGCATTCCCCTTGCAGAATGGGAGGACAACCGAGCGGCGATCGAGGCAGCCCTGGATATTTCCATCATAAAAATGACTTACGGAAAAGGCAAGAGTCGGGTGCTGGTTTACGCCGTTCCGGCTCAGATAGACTTGCCGGAAATCCTTTGCTGGAAAGACAAATATCTCTCGCCGGAAAGCTTTGTGCTGGTGCTGGGAGAAAGCCTGCTGGGGCCTGTGACCGTCAACCTGGCACATATCCCTCACATCCTGTTGGGTGGTTCCACAGGTAGCGGCAAAAGCGTTCTGCTGAAATTACTGCTCATGCAAGCCATGAAAAAAGGTGCGAGGGTTTATATTGCCGATTTCAAAGGCGGCGTGGATTTTCCGCCCCTCTGGAACAGGGATTGCCGGATATGCTTTGAAGAAACCGACTTGTTGGGCCTGCTGACCGACCTTGTAGCAGAATTGGAACGGCGCAAGGAGATATTTCGAACTGCGGGATGCTCCAGTATTGACACATACAACAAGTCCACAGGAGAGAGCTTGCAGCGGCTTATTTTTGCCTGCGATGAGGTTGCGGAAGTGCTGGACAAAACCGGTGCTGACGCCGAACGGAAGAAGCTGCTGGCGCAGATTGAAAACAGGCTGTCCACTATTGCCCGGCAAGGGCGTGCGTTTGGTATCCATCTGATTCTCGCCACGCAACGCCCGGATGCCTCCATCATCCCCGGTCAAATTCGAAACAACATGGATTTCCGGGTGTGCGGCAGGGCAGACAGCGTGCTTTCCAGTATCATCCTGGATAATACCGATGCTGCCGACCTTATCCCCAAAGACGCAAGAGGCCGTTTTTTGCTTCATGATGGCACCATATTTCAAGCCTATTGGTTTGAAGAATCAGACTTGTGAGGGGGCAGCATTATGGCGATTGAAAAAGTACCCGTGTGGGAAAAGGCGAATCTGAGCCTTGAGGAAGCCGCTGCCTACTTTGGTATTGGTATCAACAAGCTGCGGGATATGACCAACGATGAAAACTGTCCCTTTGTTCTCTGGAACGGGAACAAGCGCCTGATCAAACGAAAACAACTTGAGCGGTTTTTAGAAACCGCCTATTCGATTTAAGTGGAAACCGTGTGTTCGGTATGATATACTAAGGCAAACCCTATATGCGCTTTTCACAGAAAGGAGCGTTAGAGTTGCCTGAAAAGCGCAGAGATAGCAAGGGCCGTGTTTTGAAGGATGGCGAGAGCCAACGAGCAAACGGCACCTATGACTATCGTTATACCGATATACACAAGAAGCGGCGCTGCATTTACGCCAAGACATTGGCGGAGCTGCGGAAGAAAGAGGACGAGATACGGCGTGACATTGCGGATGGTATCGACTATGCCGCCGGCGAGATCACGGTGGCTGAATGGGTTGACCGTTATATCAATCTGAAACGAGGTCTGAAGCAGAACTCCATGCGGGCCTACGGTTCAGCGGTCAACAGAATTCATGCGGACCCATTCGGGCAAAAGCCAGTCAAGTCCGTAAAGCTCTCCGATGCAAAAGGCTGGTTTGTTTTTCTGCATGATAAAGGTATCAAGCAGAACACCATCGGCGTTTTGCAGAGTGTGATACGGCCCGCCTTTGAAATGGCTGTGGATGATGATCTGATCCGCAAAAACCCGTTCAAGTTCAAGCTGTCCGATGTAATTCCCAAGGATGCCTATGTGCGGGATGCGCTCACAAAGGAGCAGCAGGAACAATATCTGCAATTCGTCCAGGATTGCGGCGGAAACTACTATGATGATATTGTGATCCTGCTGGGGACCGGCCTTCGGGTCAGTGAGTTATATGGACTTACCCGGTCAGATATTGATTTTGAACGGCGGTGCATCCATGTACGGCGGCAGTTATGCCGAACAGCGGAGAAGCCCTATTTCATCACCGCTCCCAAGACCAAAAGCGGCATTCGAACGATTCCCATGACGGATGCTGTTTACCTGGCCTTGAAGCGGGTAATGAAAAACAGGACATCGCCCAAGGTAGAATTGCTGGTGGACGGACACAGCGGTTTCCTGTTTCTGGACAAATCCGGGATGCCAAAGGTTGCCATGCACTTGGAGAACTATATGCGAGGGATTCAGGGCAAGTTTGAGAAATCCTGCAAACACTCCGTTCCTCGGGTGACGCCCCATGTGCTTCGGCACACCTTTTGCACCAATGTTCAGCAAGCCGGTCTTGATGTGAAGAGTCTGCAATACCTGATGGGGCATTCCAATGCCAGCGTCACTCTGGATGTCTACACCCACAGCAATTATGATTCCGTGGAAAAGGCATTTGAGCAAATCGCAAGTAACCTATAATTTTCATTGTATTAGGTTGGCTGGCTTACGCCACAACTTACGCCAACCGGCCGTGAAACGGCGTAGATTTGTGCAGATTTATGTGAAATTCGGCTGATTTTCCAAGAGCGAAAAAATCCGGTCAAACCCTTGATAACTCTACGAAAGCTCACATTTTTCTGCGTTTGCATTTTCCTCTGAAAGTTGCCGATTTTGAAGGGCGGCATGTACTAAGCAAAAGCCCAATAAAAGCCGCAGGCCGTTTGGCCTGCGGCTTTTTGCGCTCGGGCTTTGCGGACAAGGGGATACAAACAGGCCCCACTCCTCTCCGCATGTCTTTATGACCGCACAAAAACGCGGTCGTTCCTCGCCTTCCCTGCGCGAAATGGAGAGGCTGGGAACGATGCGCCGCACAGGGCTGTGCCTCCGACCCTTCCCGGCGGAGTGTGGGCGGGCGGCCTCACAGTCCGTTCCCGTCCTGTTCAAACCGCATGGGGGTATAGCGCAGGCCGTCGGTGAGCTGTTCCGTGTCCGTGGGCACGAAGCCCAGATGGCGGTAGACCTCCACCGCGTAGGGGGAGGAATTCACGGTAAATATCTGGGTCTGATAGTCCCGCCGCATGGCCTCGAACAGGTGCCTGCCGATGCCCCGGCGGTGGTAGGCGGCGGCCACGAAGAAGCCGCCGATGTGCTGGGGCAGGCGCATTGCGAGGACGCCTACCAGCTTCTCCCCGTCAAAGGCGCCGTAGAACTTCAGCTGCCGGGTGCGCTCCCGGTCGTCCAGACTGGCCCGGAAGGCGGCCACGCCCTCAGGCGGATATTCCGGGGCCTCAAATTGCAGAAACACCTGCCAGCAGAGCTCCAGCGCCGCCGGGATCTCCTCCGGGCTGAGCCTGCGGACGGGATACGGCTCCAGGCTGCGGGTCAGGCTGTACAGGGCCATGTCCACTACCTTGCCGTTCTTCACGGCGTTGCTTTTCATCATGCCCTCAAAGGCAAAGCCCGCCTTCTCCAGGGCCCGGCGGGAGCCGGCGTTGTAGGCGAAGGGCTCGGCGTAGATGCGGAGGATGTCGGTGGTCTCAAAGACCATGGCGCAGAGCTGGCAGATGGCATCGGTCATGATGCCCCTGCCCCAGTATTCCTCCGCCAGGTAGTAGCCCAGCTCCGCCGTCTGCCGGTGGATGTTGCCCTGGCGGAAAGCCCCGATGCTGCCGACGACCCGGCCGTCCAGGGTGATGGCGCAGGCGAAGGTGTCGTTCCCATCGGCGGACAGCATGGCAGTGATGTAATCCTCCGCGTCCCGCTCCGTATAGGGAATGGGCAGGCCGTCCCGCAGATTGTTCAGAATATGTTCGTTGTTCAGCGCCGCCGCCAGCTCCTTCGCGTCTGACAGGCGCCATCTTCTCAGGGTGCATTTCATCTCATGTTCTCCTGTTTCATTCCATACCATTGCAAAACAGCTGTCAGATTCTCCCCGCTGACGCGGCTGCCGCCGTGCAGCAGCATGTCCAGCATGTCGTCCTCCTCCGGGGTGCGGTCCTGCTTTTCAGTAAGGCCTTTTCCGGCGGTTTTGACCATGACGGTCATCATCAGCCTGTAAACGCCCCGCAGGCGGGACAGGTCAAAGCCACCCTGCAGCGTAAAGACCGGCATGGTGCCGGGGAGCCGGTTGGTTTTCCGCACATCCTCAAGCTGAGAGCCGGTGGCCCCCATGCCCACACCGCAGAGAGCCTCCACATGATAGCGCCTGGCGGCTTTGCCATATCCCTGCACCTTGCCTGCCATCAGCCAGCCCAGATAGAGGATGTGATTTCCCGGCGCCAGCTTTGCTTCCGCCTCAGCCAGGGTGTACACAGGCAGTCCCGTGGCTTTGCCCAGCAGCATAGCGTACTGCTCCGTATAACCGGTATTGGATGTATATACGATGGCGTTGGGTGTCATCATACCCCTCCTCTTTGCAGGCGGATATCGCCTGATGTTGTGTCGATCTCATAGATCCCCGTGCCGCTGCCGCAGAGATAGCGGCCATTCTTTTGGGCACATGGCAGTTCGGAAGAAAAATTACCGCTGACAGTATCCACTTCCAGTGCGAAATCAGCTTCCTCCGGCAAGGACAGGATAACATCCCCGGATACCGTATCAATGTCCAGTTCCCGCGGGGCAATGTCCACCGCCAGGGAAACCGCGCCGCTGGTGGAGTCTCCATGGAACGCCCCGATCTCCGGTGCGGTGGCCTCTATATGCCCGGAAACCGTACCGGCGCGCAGGCTCTCCAGCGGCTGCGTCAGCTCCGCCGCAGCGGCCCCGGAGACCGTGTCCAGCTCCGCCAGCTTTGTGATGATGCAGTCTGTGAGGCGGATATCTCCGGAAACGGTGTTCAGGTCAGCCTCCTCTGTACCGACGCCCTCTGCGGCGATCTCCGCGGAAACACTGTCGATCTCCAGGTCTTTCAGCAAAAGCTCCTCCGGCAGCAGCACCGTCAGGTCTTTCTCCAGCCCGTTCAAATCCCACCTTCCGCTGCGGCAGAACTGGATGAGCAAGGTGGTCCCATCCAGACGGTAATAGAGGCAGTCATCCTCCGTCAGCTTCCGGTTTGCCTCCTCCGAGAAGCTGATCGTGTTCTTCCCGTGTGCTTGCACAGCAACGCTGCCGCTGAGCCAGTGGATCTCCACCCGCTCCACCGTGTCAGTCAGGGTGGCTCCGCCGCCCGTATACTGCTCCGCGTGATCATATCGGAAGGAGGACAGGCCCACAGACGGCCGGACAAACATCCGGCAGCCGCACAGCAGCACCGCACAAAGGGCTGCCGTGAACAGCAGTACAATGACTTTTTTCATGGAATGATCTCCTTTCAGGCAGAAGGCCCGCCGAGGCAATGCCTCTCGTGCTGCTCTTTCTCCAGATCCGCGCCGTAACGGAAGATGATACTGGCCAGGATCATAACGATGCCCGTGGACAGGCTGGAAATGTTGCTCCAGTCGCTGCCGGCGGGCTGCGGCACGCCAAAGACCGCAAATATAACAGCGATGATGATGGCTGCCACCAGCGGGAGGACGATATTGCGGATGCCCAGCCGCTTGATCCGATCGGCACCCTCATGGGTGAAGGGGGTACCGGCCGCCTGCTCTGCCTTGAAATAGCCATAGGCGAAGGCCAGCAGCGTGCCGTCCGTCAGCGCCATGACGGTCTCGCCCAGCAGCACGGCGATCAGTTGGGACAGTCCGTTGGTTTCGGTCAGGGTGTACAGCAGCTCCCGGTCAGCGCCGATGACAGTACCGCCGCCATTCCAGACAATGCCGCACAGCAGTCCAAGCGCCGCCAGCCCCGCCCACACAAAGGACAGGATCATGGCGATCTTCGTCAAAATCTGAAAGACCCGGAAGGTCTTCTGAACGGTTTCCAATGATTTCATAACACAGCCTCCTCTTTTCCCTTACACCGTCATTTTACAGTCTTCCAGCGCTCCCCGATAGGCAGTTTTTTCAGCTGTATGTGTCAGTTTTATAGGTGCCCAAAAGCAGCGGGGAGCGGGGCTCTTGTCAGATGCCCCGCTCCCCGCGTCTCTTCATCGTACGTGTGTCAGCCGCAGGCCGGTGCGCCCTCAGCACACCGGCTGCTCCGGAATGACAATGGCAGCGACGATATAGGCCAGGATGCCGCTGCCGCCCAGGGCGCAGAACAGCACCCAGCCCAGGCGGACCAGTGTGGGGTCGATGTCAAAATATTCCGCGATGCCGCCGCAGACGCCGCCCAGCATCTTATCGTTTCTGGATTTGTAAAGTCTCTTATTCATCGTCTGTTTCCTCCGATTCTTTCTGATTCTCCGCAATGCGGAAGCTATGTGCTGTCAGGAACATGCAGGCGGCGGACGCCAACAGGATGCTGCCGTAGGCGAGCCTGACGCAGAGCGCCATGAGCACACCGGAAACCGCCATCAGCGCGCCGGCACAGGTGAGCATCCGGGACGTGAAGTGGTTCTCCCGTTCCATGGCGATCCTCCTCAATAGGTGATGGGTGTGCGGAACAGCGCGCTCAGCACGCAGTCCGCCAAAAAGATGACCAGCAGGACCCGGCAGCCCCGGCGGACCGCATCGGGATCGGCGTTCATGAACAGCCGTTCTCCCATGGGCTCCAGCAGGTAGTGGAATGCCAGCCCCATGACGCCGAAGCTCACCATGCTGCGGAAGCAGATGATCCCGTCCAGATTCCAGAGCAGCCCCCGGTAGTCCCAGAGCCGCACACCCAGAAGGTAGACCCCCGCGTATCCGATGATGTACTCCACCACGCCCGAGACCACCGTGCACAGGAGGAACAGCAAAACCGGGTTCTTCTTCAAGGGTTTCATGGCGTAGATGCCCAGTGCGCCGATGCCGTAGATGGGCAGCCACGGGCCGTAGAGGATGCCGCGGTTTCTCAGCAGTCCTTCGGTGAACCAGTAGAAGACCTCCTCATAGATCCAGCCCACCACACAGCCGCCCAGAAAAATCAGGAACAGCCAGCGCAGGCCCTCTGCCCGGCTCTCTTCGTTGTCGATTGCCGCAAAAGCCGTCATGGCTCCCCGCTCCTTCCCACCCGCGGGCCGGTGCTTTCACTTGCTTGCCGCCGCAGGCTCTCTTTTTTTGTATATAGGCGCATCCCATGGCCGGCTCTTCCCGTGCCAGCCCCGTTTCTCCCAGTAGCCGTAGTCCGGCTCCGCGGGCGGGAAATGCCTGTGGGCCATGCGCATGATGAAAAACCACATTTTGGCGCGGCGATTGCATCCCCGTCGGTCTGCGTTTTCCCGGATGCGCTCTGCCAGACGGTCCGTTTTCCGGTGGATGGTCTCCAGGATCCGGTCGGGGATCTCCTCCGGTCTGGTAGCCTGTACGCCCACGCCCAGCCTGTATACCTTGCGGATGCCCCACATCTCCAGGCTGTCGGCCATGTCCCGGACCGTGCTTTTCATCCCGCTGCCGGCGGCGGTGCTGATGGCCACCGCCTGCTTGCCGCTCATCTCCGGCATGGGCCTGTGCACCACCCACCAGGTCCCGAAGTGGTCCAGAAAGCTCATCATCTGACCCGTGGCGTGGTACACATACACCGGGCTTTCCAGGATCAGAAGGTCCGCCTCCAGCATCGCCGCCGCAAGGGGCTCCAGTTCTTTGTAATGCGGACAGTGGGAGAGCTCCGTTTGGAAGCAGGTATAGCAGCCAAGACAGGGCTTGTCAAAATCCCGGGGCAGGAAAAACTCCCGGACCTCGCCGCCTACCTTGTGAGCAAGCTCTCTGGCTACCATGCAGGTACTCCCCTCATGGTTCTGCCCGTGGATGATCACAGTCTTCATGGCTTCCGTCTCCCGCTCACTGCTTTTCCAGCAGGGTGGCGCCTCCGCAGGCAAGGCCGATACCCAGCATGGTGACGGCGGTCTGGGCCTCCAGCTTGCTCAGGCAGGACAGTACCGTCACGGCGACACCCATGGCCAGGGTCAGCGCCCGGAAAACCAGGGATGTGATCTCGCGAATCGATTTCTTTTCCATATCGTTTTCCCCTTTCATCAAAGCAGGCAGATCACTCAGCGGGCTTTTGGCTTTCCCAGAACCGGGACTGAACATGCCCACGCCGCAGCCGCAGGGTGCCTCTCCATACCCTGTGAAGCCTCCCTTCCTTTGTATGATATGATGATAAGGCTTTTGTGCCGGTTCAGATAGGCGTGTTTTATAGGCGAATGTGTTGATTTTATAGGAAGGTCAGGGCCGCCGAGAGGGTTTTTGGTCCAAAGGCCGTCCCGGCGCCTTCCGATTTTTCAAAAAATCTCAAAAAAGTTGACACAAGGGCTTGACAAAAGTCGCTGCCCTCTGGTATAGTAATTCGTGCCCGTTGTTGGGCGTGATTTGGCGGCATAGCTCAGTTGGCTAGAGCATGCGGTTCATACCCGCAGTGTCCCCGGTTCAAATCCAGGTGCCGCTACCAATTCCATGAAGCGCCGCAGGGCGCTTCATGGAACTTCCCTGGCCCGTTGGTCAAGTGGTTAAGACACGGCCCTTTCACGGCTGTAACATGGGTTCGAATCCCGTACGGGTCACCATCCCATAAGACGTCGTGGCATCGCGGCGTCTTGTGGGTCCAAGAAAATCGAATATCCGTATGGAGGCTTAGCTCAGCTGGTTAGAGCGCCTGCTTCACACGCAGGAGGTCACTGGTTCGAGTCCAGTAGTCTCCACCAATCGGAATCCCTTGTAGTCGTTGCACTGCAAGGGATTCCGACTTTTTATATCCGTTTTATCTGTCCTCAGTACACGGACAATTTCCCGGCTTGTGTTACGAAATGTTGGGTGATTTTAGGTCTGTAGCTGTATGAAGCTGTACGGCTTTTCAGGCGTAGCGCACCTTGATCTCCACATTCTCGGAAAGCAGCGGGTCCAACTGCCGCAGCTGATTGCGGACCTGGGCCTCGTTCATCTTTGGTGTATAGGTTCCTGCCAGCAGCTTCTCCGATGCGTCGTTCACAGCTGTTGTCACGCCCGAAAACACCTCCGGCACCACATGGGTATAGACACCAAGCGTGGTGCTGACATCACGGTGGCCCAGCAGCTTCTGCACGATCTTCGGGTTGATCTCCTGCTCCAACAGCATGGAGGCATAAGTGTGGCGGAACCGATGCAGGTTCAGCCCCTCCGCCTCAAAGCCGTTTCGCTCCAGGAAGTGACGATAGCTGGCCCGGAAGCCGGAGTACGTCCGCATGTTCATGGTGCGGGTGCTGATGAAGATAAAACCCTCCGGCACCAACACCTTGAGACCGCCCTTCAGGGTTGCAACATGGCGCATCCACTCCCGCAGCCGTGTCAGAACCAGGTCCGGTGCCTGAATGACCCGCTGCGATGTCCGCGTCTTTGTGGCTCCCAGAGCATCCACCATTCTTTGGGTCTTGCCGTCCTCGTCAAAGGTCAGCTCCCGGGTCAGGGATTGCCGGATGGTGATGGTCTTGGCCTCGAAGTCCACGTGCTTCCACTGGAGGGCCAGCAGTTCCCCGATCCGCATACCTGTCAGCATCAGCGTTGTGATGGCCGGGCTCATAATGGGATCCTCTGCGGCGGCTTTCAGCAGGGCTTCCCGCTGTGCAATGGGGATGACCTTATTCTCCTCTTCCCCCGCTTTCCGGGGCTGTCTGGGGAGCTTTGTATTGCGGGCAGGATTGCTCTCCACCAGTCGCAGTTCCATGGCGTAATCGTACATCTGGATCAGCACGCTGCGGATCAGCGAGATTGTCCGGTTGGACAGTTGCTTTTCCGATTGCAGCTGATACAGAAAGGTTTGGACCTTCAGCGGTGTCACCGCATCCAAGGTGCAGTTGCCCAGGGCCGGAACGATGTGCAGCCGCTCGCTGGAATAATACAATTCCATGGTTCTGCTGCACACCTCATGCACCTTGAAGGTGGTGAGCCACTTGTGGAGAAAGTCCTTCAGGATCAGATCCTCTGAAATCGGATGAGTCTCTTTGTCCAGTTCTGTGGTCAGCGTCAGAGCAACCCAACGGGCGGCTTCCTCCCGGGTGTTGGCGTAGGTGTATTTCCGAATGGGCTTGCCATTGTCCGGCCGGTATCCGACCGTCACCTGGCCGACCCATTTTCCATCCTTGCGGCGGTAGACGCTGCCCTCGTTTTTTCCTCGTCTGGTTACTTTTGGTTTGCGCGGCATCATGAAAAATCCTCCTTTCGCCGCGCAGAGAAAATCATGGTTTCATGATACTCCCCGCGCGGCAAGCGGTCAATCGAACAAATTGTGAAATCTGGCGAGGCAGTCAGTCATCGTCCGAAAGATAGTCGATCAGCGCCTGCTTGGGGATGCGGAGCTGCTTACCGATCCGAATGCTGCGGATCTTTCCACAGCGGATCAGCTCATAAGCTGTATTCCGCCCAATGCCGAGAATGGGCATCAGGTCCCCTACCCGAAGGGTCAGAGGGAGTTCATCAAAAGAACGATATTTAGTGTTCATCCTTGGCCTCCTTTCTGACAGAGGCCAGATAGATGTTGGTCACATCCGGCCGCTCATGGCCCAGCAGGCGTGAGACCTCAAAATGGGCGTCCAGAGGACTCTTGCCGCTGTTGACCAGCTCCTGGTACTTCTCCGCCGCGTAGGTATGGCGGAGCCCATGGAAGGTCATAGGGCGGTCAGAGTCCGCATCCCGCACTTCGTCCCGGTGCTTCATAATGAAGAATTGCAGGTGATTGATGGCCCTATCCGTAGGTATCTCATCGGGCACCAGCAGCTTATGTCCCCGTGGCGTGCGCTCCAACTGCTTCCGCATGGCAATGGCAATCTGCTCATTGATGGGGACAGTCCGCACCTTGCCGCCCTTTCCCTTGATGGTGATGGCGTTCTCCCGGAGCGCCCGCTCCGCCGTGGCGGTGTCGATACGGAAGCACTCGTGGATACGTAGGCCGGCATACCGGGCTAAGTACAGGGCAAGGATGAAGTCATAACGGTCAATCGCCAGCGCCTTACCCAGCATCTTGTTGAACTCCGTATTGCTCCAGGTGCGGTCATCCTGTCCGAACCTGCGGCGTTCCAACGTGATACCCAACTCGTCATTAGAGGGCAACGTGTACTTGTGATCCATCTTGTCATGGAAAAAACGGATGGCGGCCAGATCTGTTTTGATGGTACTGGCCGATTTACCGGTGTCCTGCAGATAGATCACATAACTGACCAGATGCTTGCCGCTGATGTTGGACAGTTTCTGCAAATGGTACACATCGGCCAAGTAGGCACAGAATCGCTTCATGGCCTCATAATAGCGCCGCTTCGTATGAAAGCTGCCTTGCCGATTGTGCCGGAAAATACGATCCAACTGTGCAACCAGTGTCTCGT
>NZ_JAFBIV010000024.1 GCF_021531915.1 Oscillibacter valericigenes
TAAAAGACAGCAACCTCTTTGCCTTGTTTCGGTTGTAACGGTAGACAATGCCCTTTTCCTGCTCCAGCCGGCCAGTCAACGGGTTCAGCCTCCGGGTCAGAGAATTGGGTTGCAAAGCAATATCCGGGGCAATCTGCTGAACAGCTTTCAACAGTTCGGAAGCCGTCCCCTGCCACTGATCTTCCACAACAGCGTCGATGACGTCCAGCAGCGGCTCCGGCACAAGCTCGGTGGCAGACTTGCAGGCACGGATCAATTCCCACAGACATGTCTCCCGGTCGAACCGAAGCTCGTAATGCTGCATGGGCAGATCCCGGCCGATACAGTGGAGGAAGCGTTTATCCTGTTCCGCACATAAGACGAAGCCGCCGTCTGCCGCGCCCAGAAGACCGTTGGTGCGGATATCTGGTTGAAGGGATTCCCCTCGTCCGGCTTCTTGTTGGTGTGGTGGACGAGGATCAGAGCCAGATCGTAGGCGTCTGTGAACAGCTTGAAAGGGCGAATGTCCTTATAGTCTGAGCCGTAGCTGTACGCGGTGCCATCGCCGCCCTCTCTGGCAAGGTAAAGCGTGTCGATGACGATCAGCCGTGTCTCCGGATGGTCAAAGACAAAGTTTTCAAGCTGCTGGATCAGGTCATTGCCGCTCAGCGTGGTACGAAATGTCAGATGCAGCTTCGTTCCATCCCAGTCTGTGCCGAACATCCGGGCCAGCCGCTCCTGGATACGGGCATCCGTGTCCTCCAGGCTCAGATACAGTACCTCGGACTGCCGCGTTTCAAAGCCCAGGAAGGACTTTCCCTCCGACACACACCAGCAGAGCATGAGCATCAGAAAGGATTTGCCGATCTTCGGCTGCCCGGACAGGATGAACGTCCCAGCCGGCAGAAAATTTTCCACAACGGTGTGTCTGGGGAGAAACTGCCTGTCCATCAGTTCTCCCGCTGTGATGGTGATCAGGTCATTTTGATTTCCTGTCATTACTCGATCCTCCAGACTTTGCGGCTGGCATTCTCTGATGGCACAGGCGTGGTTTCACCACCGGAGAGATATGCTTCCAGCGCTTCGATGGTGACCAGATACTTCTTCCCTACCCGGACGCAGGGGACGCGACCACTTCGCAGCAGCGTGCGGATGGCGGTCTCTGTCAGGCAGGTCTGCGGGTCCTGGCTTTTGAACCAGGCCGCCGCTTCCCGAATCGTTCTTGTTTGCAACATAGATTTCCTCACTTTCTGATTCAAAACTGTGTTCGAAAAAAGAGCCTTTCGTAATAAATAGAGAAAACGGGCTATTTTTTAAGGTCCCCAAGGCAAAGAGTTTACATTTTGTTCATAATTGACGGTGGGGCTTTCAGAGGTGCCCTGCATATCCCTTCATAATAAATGGAGAAAAAGCGGGGCCGTTTATACCCGTCACTGACAAAATAATTTCTTCTTCGAGTGATTTCCCTCCGTCTCCGTTGGTTGGCAAGAGAGATTTACAGGCATAGCCTTCATATTCCCTCATAGTAAACGGAGAAATAGAGGGGGGAAAATGAAACCCCCTTCGGCAAAAATTTTCAACTTTGAGTGATGACCGGTAATCCTCTCGTAATAAATGTAGAAAACAGACCCCTATTGACCACCCTTGGAAGCATAAAAAATACGTTCAACGTAGAATTTTGCAAACACAACAATTGCTGTATTTGCATTAGGTCTACGTTGAACGTATTTCTCTTATAAAATAACGCATAAGGTGGAGTTATGCGTCATCCTGATAAGACCTGCAACAAAAAACGGTATCATACAGTCATAAACGGCAGAAATTTGATTTAGGGAACCTCTGAATAAATGGCCTTTATTCTGTTTCTGCTCAATGAATTATCTGTTTTTGCACTTGATTATGCCGGATATGGCGCAAAACAGCCGTTATTTCTCTGCTTTTCTGCTCCTTTTTCTGAAAAGGACAGACTGCCCCCTGTATCAGGTTACGGAGAGTTTTCGCCCGGCCATGGCAAGTGCATACAAATTGGCACAAGCGAACATAGCGTACAGTCGGTTCTCGTTTTTCTTCAGACCACGATACACGGTTTTCCTATAGCCGAACTGACACTTGATGATCCGGAACGCGTGCTCTACTTTGCAGCGCACCGCGGCTTTGCGGTTTTCAATATAACGCTCCCAGTCAATCGCGTTGTCGCTGACCCTGGGAAGACTGCTGGGGCGGCGGTTAATGCGGAAATCAATTTTTGAAAAATGCTCGTTGCTTGCGATTTCAGGGCGCTTCTGCACTCCAAGATATCCCGAGTCCCCATAGACTACCTCGTCATCTTCCCAGAGTAAGTTCGCTGTCTGGGTGATGTCATGCTCGTTTGCCGCTGTGACGGTCATCGTGTGAACCAGACCGCTGCCTGCGTCTACTCCGATGTGGCATTTCATTCCGAATTTCCATTCGCTGCCCTTTTTTGTCTGGTACATTTCCGGATCCCAGGCTTTCTTCGCATTCTTGGTGGAGCTGGGCGCATTGATGATGGTGGCGTCTACAATGGTGCCGCCCTTCATCATGTGTCCGGTTTGTACCATGACGCGGTTGATTGCATCAAAGAACAGCTTGTTCAGTCCGTTTGCTTCCAAAAGATGACGGAATTTGCACAGCGTTGTTTCATCCGGAACCGCTTCCGTCATGAAGTTAATGCCTGTGAATTTTCGCATGGCATAGCTGTCGTAGATGGCGCCCTCAGTAGCCGGATCAGACAGGTTGAACCAGATCTGAAGCAGATACATCCGCAACATTTTCTCAATGCCCATGGGCGGACGGCCACGCTTCCCTTTGGGGTAGTAGGGTTCGATCGCGCCGACCCACTCGTCCCAGGGAATGATCTCGTCCATGATTTCCAGAAATTCCTCCCGCTTCGTTTTCTTCTTGCGGAAGCTGTATTCGATATCCGTAAATGTTTCCTGTTTCTTCATCACCATACACCACCATTGCTTTGATAGTCTTATTATCCCACATCCGGAGCCTTTATGGTAGTGCGGATTAAATCAGAGGTTCCCTAATAATGACTGTTACCATCTCAAATACACAAAAATGGCCCGTGAATGTTCCGGGAACCCTCTTACGAGCCATGATTATCGGCACAAACGACATGCCCATCCAAAATGGATGGGCATGTTGTTTAGAAGGGATGGAATGAGTTATTTAGATACTCGGCTTCCAAAACAAAGAACGCTCAAAAATCAGATAATCTCGCAGCCGATCTCTTTCAACTTCTCATCGACCCAGGGACGAATATAGGTGCCGTCCTTCAGAATATGCTCCATGATATCGGCTTCCTTCTTCTCCACCGCCAGAGTCGCATCAGCCAGTTCGTTGGCAATAGCAGGGTCGATAAAAAGCACACCATCATCATCACCCACCACAATGTCGCCGGGGCGGACCAGCTTTCCGCCGATAACCACGGGGACGTTGATCTCACCGGGGCCGTTTTTGTAAGGACCATTGGGCGTAGCAGAGCGGGCATAAACACGGAAATCCTCCATGGCTGCCAAGCCCCCCCGGTCACGGATGGCACCGTCGCAGACAATACCCTTGATACCGCGGGACTTACAGTAGGTCGCCATCAGTTCTCCAAAAATAGCACGGTCTGTGAAACTGCCAGCATCAATAACGATGACATCACCCGGCTTTGCCAGATCCATGGCGGCATGGAACATCAAATTGTCGCCCTGGGGAACGCGTACGGTAAACGCAGTTCCCAGCAACTGTCCCTTATAGCCGATAGGTTCGATAGCCGCATCCACAGCGGCAATTCTACCCATATTGTCATCGATATTAGCGACAGGCATATCCTTGAAGCGGGCCACCAGTTCCTGTGCAGGCCGCTCAAAATCCTTTATGATCTTACATCCGATAGACATGCTGATAGTCCTCCAAATTCAATCGAACTCATAGCCGACATCTTTATCCAAAATACCGCGATTTGCCACGCAACGAGCTGGCACCTTACCGGTGGCCACAGCGGTGGGAACAATGTTACAAACCATATCGATCTGCGTTTTCTTACTGCCCACACCATAGCTCCCGCAATGGGGATTGACAATGATGTTGTCCAAGGTTTTAAAGGGATCATTTTCAGGCAGGGGTTCCCGCTCAACCGTATCTAAGCCGGCATACATAATCTCACCGGTCTCCAGGGCCCATGCCAGATCGTCATTGTCGATAACAGGGCCGCGGCTAGTGTTGATGATCATTGCAGTGCTTTTCATCTTTTTGAAGACTTCCTTGTTGAAAACATGCGTCGTCTCCGGAGTCAGGATTACATGGATGGAGATAATATCACTGCGGGTGACCAACTCATCAAAGCTTACAAATTCCACATCCGGGTACTGTGACTTCACAGCATCGCTGACATAGGGGTCGCAGGCGATGACCTTGGTACCAAAGCCCTTGTAGAAAATATCATGCAGATACCGTCCAGCCAAACCAAAGCCATACAGTCCCAGCGTCAGTTCCCGCACATCAGGAGGCAGCAGATATTTGCACTTGGGCCAGTTGCCCTTACGGACTTCCCGGTCATAATAATTGGTGTTACGGATGAGCCCCATAATCATGGCGGTGGCAACATCAGCCAGTTCCTTGGCGCAGAAACCAGGTAGGTTCAGCACGATCACACCCAGATCTGCCGCCACATCCAGGTCGATGCTGTTAACGCCCGCGCCAAAACGCTGTACGAATTTCACTTCGGGCAGAGCCTCCAGGACTTTGCGAGTGATGGGAGGATTTCCGGTCGCCAGGATGATCTGTGCGTCTTTGCAGCCCGCGATGATCTCGTCCTCGGTAGGTTCTTTTTGCTGTGCGGCCACCACCTGATAGTCCAGCAAACTCAACTCGATTCCGGTAGCATAATAAGCTGCCGCGACGCGCTCCAGTTCCTCGGCAGTGACACTACCGTAATCTTTATCTACAACAACAGCTCTCATATTTATCTCCTAATTACAGAGGCCAGAAAATGGGAATCATGGCCATGCAGCCGACCAGCGTGAGAACAGACAGGCCGATACCGGGGACAAAGAAGTCCCGGAAACCCAGATTGCCCGGACGGATGATCAGGGTATTGGTACCGGAGCCCACAGGAGTCAGGGAGGGTGCGGAGGCTGCAACGCAAATTGCAACGCCGATTGCGACAGGGTTGATGCCCAGCGTCATTGCCACAGGGACAAACAACGGCGTAACCAGCACTACCGTAGATGTATTCATCATCATATTGGTCAGAATCATGGTGACAAGCAGGACCAGGAACAAAAACAGCAGCTTATTGGGGGTCTCACCCATCACCTTCAGCACCGCGTTTGCAATCAGATCACCGGCGCCGCTGCTGGCCATAGCCTTAGAGACAGCACTCATACCGCCAACGATAAACAGGGTGGGCCAATCTACCGCCTTCATGGCATCCTTTTCACTGATACAGCCAGTAGCGAGCATCAGAACACAACCAATAGCCGCAATGAAGTACATGGGCCATTCCTTGTTCGCAACAGCCATGGCAATCAGAACCGCCACAAGAATCACCGCACAGACACTTGCCTTGACAGGGTTGAACTGGCCAGCAGACTCCCGCTTCGTATATTCCTTCAGGTATTCAGGGTCGGAGGAATCACCGGGAGTCAGCAGTTTCTTGCCAATGGTCAGGAAATAGATCAAAAACAAGACGCACAGGGGCAGACCGATCTTTCCAAGTTCAAAGAAGCTCAGGAAATCAACGCCCATATCCTCGATCAGTCCGGACACGCTGACGTTGCTCGCCGCGCCCACCAACGTGAGGTTACAGCCGATAGAAGCAGCGAAAGAAAGGGGAATCAGCTGACGGGACACGGAAACCTTGGCATCCATGCTCATTGCGATGACGATGGGCAGCATCATTGCCACAACACCAACGCCGGAGCAAATAGAAGACAGAACCAATCCCACCAGAATAGATGCGATCATTATGCCGTTCTCTGAAGTACCGGTCACCTTCACCAAAGCATGAGCCATCTTATCAGCAAGCCCTGTCTGGAACAGGCCCTGACCAATAATCATCATGCCTGCAAGCAAAGCAATGGTAGAACCAGAAAACGCAGAAAACACATCGGCTTTTGTAATGATACCAAGACATGCCAAGAGAATCGCACCCGCCATGGAGACCAAACCTAACGGCAGTTTCTCTGTTACAAAAAATACGACCATCACTGCTAATACCAGCAGTGTGATAATTGCAGGGCTCATAAGGCTCCTCCTCGTTTCAACACATCATTTTCATGTAAAATTATAATGTCCGCGAAAAAGAATCATTGGCTTGGTTCAGAAAAGTCTTGAGCAAATTTGTGCACATATTTGCCTTTCTTGACCTAATTTTACCTGTTTCTCTTGCATTCGTCAAAGATGAAAGGTAGTATAATAATTATAATGTCCAAGTTATAGTAATTAGGAGGGTATCCGGCAAATGGTTTTTCGCAATCATGAGTATTTTGTTGCTATTGTCGAAGCTGGCAGTCTGACAAAAGCGGCCGAGCAACTATACATCTCCCAGCCGTCTCTCAGCCAATATTTGAAACGGCTGGAAGCAAGTCTGGGCGTAGAACTGTTTGACCGCAGTACATCACCTTTGCGCCTGACCTATACCGGCGAACGTTATTATCAATATGTTCTCCAGCTAATGAAACTGGACGAAAACGTCCGAAAAGAGTTTCAGGACATTAAGAACCAAGTCAGCGGACGGCTGCGGCTAGGAGTGGCTTTATGGCGCGGCGCTTGTCTACTTCCAGATGTTTTTCCTTTCTTTCATCAGCAGTATCCAGATATCCACATCGAGTTGCTGGAAGGGCGATCCGTTCAATTAGAAAGCGCATTGATGAACGACAAAATTGACCTTGCAGTCATGAATCTGCCTCGTACTTTGGATTATGGAAAGCTGACCTGCGAGATCATTTGTGAAGAACGCATCCTGATAGCGGCTCCCACAAATCATCCCTATGTTCAAAGCTTTCTGAATAACTGCGAGTTTCTTGGAAGTCATCCCATTGCAACTCTGGAGCTATTAAAGCATGTCCCCTTGATTTTGACAAAACCCGGTCAGAATTTGACCCACGAGGTCATGCACGCGCTCGGCAAAGCCCATATAGATCCGGATATTCTTCTGGAGACCGGCAACCTGACTACCGCCATTAATCTCGTTGCAAAGGGAATCGCGTGTGCTTTTGTCCCAGAGGAAGGAGCCAAGGTTTGCCAACACCCCGGCTTCGTCACTTATTTTGCGGTGGATTCATCCGATCTTGTTTGGGATCTGGCCGCAGTCTATCGAAAGGATGCATACCTGACGCATTTGTCCCAACTCTTTATTGATACCATGAAGCTGCAATTGCGAGGCAAATAATATCGGCGTTATATTTATTATAGTAAAAGCGGTCTTTGTAAAAGAGAAGTCTCTCTATATAATATAAAATTGAAGCATGAATAATTCTATCGAGGTGCTATTCCATGGACTTTTTTGCGGACATGCTGTCTTTGCAGGTGATGCTCTTCTGCTTGATGATTGTCGGACTGCTTATCAAAAAAATCGGTATTATCAGCGAGGCAGGCCGAAAAACGCTTTCCGGCCTGCTGATCAATGTAGTCTTGCCCTGCAATATTGTCCATTCCTTTATGAGTGGAGTCCAAATATCTGGTGAGTTTATCCGGAACTGTATCCTAATGGTCATGCTTTCTGCAGCAATTCAGCTTGCAGCGACCTATGGCAGCAAGCTGATCTTTCACAGTTTTCCACAAAGGCAAAAAGGCGTACTTTCATACGGCATCATCTGCTCAAATTCGAGTTTTATTGGATTGCCAATTGCAGAGGCCCTTTTTGGCAATCTGGGCGTCATGTATACGCCTGTCTTTCAAATTCCAATACGCTTTACTATGTGGACCGCCGGTGGCTGACCCGATGGAAGCCTCTGTGGCGCTGGCGACGTTGGTGTGGCTGGCGGGAATCGGCGTCCTGGCCGTTTACAGCGTGGTGTCCCTGCTGCGGCTCCGCCGCAAATTGGTAGGTGCCGTGCCGCTGCGGGATAACATCTATCTGTGAAAAGCTTATTCGCGTGACATAAGGGAGTGGTGGAAGAAAACTGATAACGAGTATAGTTTTTTGTCAAAAACAATTGAGGCGCCTACGGCGAATACGCTGCGCTGCTGAAAATCTTCTTGCTTTCAATATCTTATCGGAATAGAATATTGCCATCATTTTTAAGAGGCTTTTTGTAGATGAGTGGTGTATATTATGAAATTTGAGAAAAAGTATTCAATTCAGGAATTCGCTAACATGTGTCATACAACCAAAGACACACTATTTCATTATCATCGTATGAAACTCATCAAACCCTCAATCAACGAATCAAATCATTATCGGGAATACACCAGTGAACATTTACTCACCTTCCACCGAATTGCATTGCTGAAAAAAAGTGGTTGCACCCTGGAAGAAATTGAAGATTACCTCTATCACCGTAACGCAAATACTCTTCCGACTATATTGGAGGAAAGCCATGTTCGGCTGAATCAAAAATTGCTTGAAGCTCAGCGGGCTGTCCAACAGCTCAATCGGATTGAAGAAGCAATAATCTATGCACAAACGCCAAAGAATGCTGCACCTCATGTGGAAATATGGACAGAACCTCGTTATCTAGTAACGACACCAATCGATGAAGCAGATTTCATTTACGACGAAGCGGACATCACTTGCTTATGTAGCCATATAGATTACTGCGAAACCATTCCTACGGCAGACGCTTTTCCCATCGGCAATACTCTTCCAAATTTGTCATTAAGCATGGAGCTTTACTCTCATGCATTTTTCAGTTTTTCCAAAGAGCCTTTTGACTCCGATCGCTGCCAGGTGTTGGAGCCTGGGAAATATTTGTGTAGCTTACACATTGGTTGCCTAGATTTTATTCAGCATAGCATTGAGTCTCTTGCCCAGTATGCATTTGATAACAACATTTTACCTATTGGTAATTTGTATGTTTGCAATCTTATTGATGCATTTACCGTTTTTGATAGGAATGACTTTGTTACATGGTTGTTTTCCCGTATCGAATGACGAATTGAGGAAAAGGTATTGATTTCACTCCTCAGGTGGATTGACATTTTTGTTAGAGTCGGGCGAGATTGGCCACTTAGGAGGCCGGTTCCGTCCGATTCTAATATTTTGGCACCCCAAACAATCAAGAGAATCAGATTTGCTTTCAGAATAAGGGATGCAGTCTCTCTATTTACCGTTGACACATACAATGAAGACTTCAATTTTTGTACAAATTCATGATTGACTATTGGGTAACACCATAGTTTATGCTGATTGCAGCATACCCCGTACATATTTGAACGCCGGCGTTGCAAAGCAGAACGCTTTTCACCTGGCAAACAGCAAGGAGGGCTTCTATTGTGAAAAAGGTAATGTCTCTATTGGCCGGCATCATGGCTATTGCTATGATGCTAACCGCTTGTGGTTCTAGCTCCAGCTCTAGTTCCACCCCTAGCTCCACTCCTGCGAAGGAAGAATCTTCTACGCCCGTTGTGCTGAAGCTTCATCATGCACAGGCCACTACACACCCTTTCAAAGAGGGCGAGCTGCACCCCTATCAGGCTGGCGCTGAGTTGCTGGCCAAGTTGGTCAACGAAAAGTCCAACGGGTCTCTCCAGATTGAGATTTATCCTGCCGGTTCGCTGGGTGAGGATGAGGAAGTCATGGAGCTGATGCGCGAAGGGATTGTCGACATGAGCTTAGTGATGCCTGTCAGCAAGGCCTCCGGCACCATTAGTGAACTGAATGTATTCAATTTCCCGTTCCTGTTTGTCTCTGAAGATCACGGTCTGAACTTCGCAAAGAGCGAATCTGCTCAGAAGCTGTTGGGTTATGCAGATAATTATGACCTGAAGGCTTTCGGCTTTTCCACGTTCCTGTTCCGTTATCCCCTCAACACCAAGATGGATATCACCAAAGTGTCTGATTTTGATGGTCTGAAGCTGCGTACAATGGGTACACCCGCTGCTTTGGATGCCTACGCCGCTCTGGGTGCGACTACCGTTTCCATGGACTACGGCGAACTTTACAGCGGTCTGCAGTTGGGACAAATTGATGGTGTCGAAAATGACATGCTAACTCTGCTGTCCAACAAATATTATGAACAGGCTAAGCACCTGTCTATGGTCCCTGTGTGGCCCTTTGCCAGTGTCACTCTCATGAGCAAAGGCTCCTGGGAGGCCTTGTCCCCTGAGCATCAGTCCATCCTGGATGAGTGCATCCCTCTGGCTCTCGATGAAATTAACAACCGTTACCGTGAGAGCATCGAAGATGCCAAGGATATTCTGGCCGAAAACGGCGTTGTCATCAGCGAGCCCACCGATATGCAGTCCTTCGTTTCTGCAGTACAGTGCGTTTATGACACCTATCTGCCGGAGCTGAGTCCCGAACTGCAAGAGATTGTTCAGGAGATTGTAGCTATGGGAACAAAGGGCTGATACGCGAACGTAGAGCGGCCCTTTCCCATTAAGAAGCAGAGGGTTGCCATGGAGAACAACCCTCTGCTTCTTTCAGTCATCCGTTGGAAAAAGAGTGTGAACATATGAAAGTGCTTCAGTATTATTCTGTATTTTGTAAAAGACTCAATTGTATGGTACAACTGTTTGCCTGCGGGATTCTGGTATTCATCGTGGGTATTGTGTTTGTGGAAACAATCTGCCGGTACCTGCTTGGCACCTCTCTGCGCATCACTGACGAGCTGGTTTCTTACCTGATGCCTTGGATGGCCATGTTGGGAGCCGGTGTTGCTCTGCGACGGAAAGAGCTTGTCTTTATCTCGGCTTTGGAAAAGTTCCCGCCCTTCATTCAGCGTATTGCTGCAATTATCTCGGACCTTCTCATTTTAGTTCTGTTAGCTTGGTGTGTAAAAAGCGGTCTGGCATATACGTTTAGAAACGCAGGTCAGGTTTCTCCGACCATCCGTCTCTCTATGGCCTACCCTTACGCATCTATCCCCGTGGGGTCTGTACTGATGATACTGTATACGGCCGAGGATCTATTAAAACTCTTCTTTGTCCATGAACAGCAAGAGGAGGTAAAACGCGTATGATCACATTTGTGGTAGTGTTATTTGTAGCTCTTGTTCTGATTGGCATGCCCATCGCCTTTATCCTGGGTGTAATTCCCATGGCCTTCTGGCTGGTCACAGGAGGAAGCATCCCTTCCATCATCTTTCCGCAGAAGATGTTTTCCGGCATTAGCAATTTTGTGCTGATGGCGATCCCTTTCTTCATTCTGGCAGGCAACCTTATGAACTCTGGTGGTGTGACCCGCCGAATTATTGATTTCACCCAATCTATCGTCGGTTGGGTTCGCGGCGGCCTTGGAGTGGTCAACGTGGTGGCCAGTATGATTTTTGGCGGCATTTCTGGCTCTGCCAATGCAGACGTGGCTGCTTTCGGCACTGCTCTGATCCCAGCCATGGAGGAATCTGGCTATGATAAGGAATTCTCCACTGCCATTACAGTAACTTCCTCAACCGTCGGTCCGATTATTCCGCCGAGCATTTCCATGGTAGTATATGCGTCTCTGGCCAATGTCTCTGTGGGTGCGCTGTTCCTCGGAGGAGTGATTCCAGGCTTCTTGATTGGACTGTTTCTCACTATACTGGTCCTTATCGTTGCCCATATTAAGCATTACCCCAAGGACTCTGCCTTCTCCATTCGTAAGGTTTTTTCTTCTTTTGCCCACGCAATTCCTGCCCTTATCATGCCTTTAATCATTTTGGGCGGTGTTCTAATGGGTGTCTGCACTCCCACAGAAGCTGCAGCCATTGCTGTCGTATATGCTTTTGTGGTCGGCCTGTTTGTGTTCCGCGAGCTTACTCTGGAATCCATTGGCAAGATTTTATTGGACACTCTGACTCTCAGCGCTGCGATCTTTATGGTGATTGCCTTTACCAATGTCGTATCTTACATCATTGCCGATATTCGGATCCCACAACTTCTTGGTGATTTCCTGACCTCCGTGTCCGGAGATAACAAGTATATTATCCTACTGTTGATCAATATAATTCTGTTGTGCATGGGTGCTCTGCTAGATCCTAGTGCCGGATTGATTCTGTTGACTCCGATCTTAGTACCCATTGCCCAGCGTTTGGGTATTGATTTAGTTCACCTGGGTGTCATTATGGTTCTCAACTTGACCATTGGCCTGACTACTCCGCCGGTTGGTACCTGCCTGTATATCGGCTCTACCATCAGTGGCCTTCCTGTACCCAGACTATTCAAAGCCATGCTTCCATATCTGATTTCGAATATCATCGTTCTGCTAATCGTAACCTATGTGCCTGAAACTGTCATTTTCCTGGCAGCGTTAGTATAAGTAAGGAGAAGAATTATTAAAACTATGAAAAATCGGATTGTTCTTATCCCGTGCGGCTGCATCTTAACCATGAATGACAAAGGAGATGTTCTGCGTAACACGACCATTGTCTCTGAGGAAGGTAAGATTAAGGCTCTGCTACCTAATTCCGAAGCTCGCACTGCATACCCTGACGCAGAAATCGTGGATGCTTCCAACAAAGTTGTGATCCCAGGCCTTGTCAATGTGCACATGCATAGTAATCTGACTCGCGGTTTTGGAGACAACATGGCCCTGTATGCATGGCACGAAGCCATTGCGGAAACCGTTGGCATGGAAACCTCTCCTGAAGAGATGCAAATGGGTGCTTTGATCAGCTATCTGGAAGCCGTAAAGAGTGGCACCACTACCATGCTATCTATGGAGAAGTATTCTGCGTACTGCTATGAGGCTGCCAAGGCCTCTGGTGCCCGAGTGCGTATCGTTCCCTATGTTTTGGATTTTGATGACTGTGTTGATAAGGTAGAGTTGAATCTGGAGTACGTGGAAAAGACATTGGATCCTTCCCTTCGTACAAGGTTTATCTTTGGTTTTGACTCTTTCCGCGAAGCCGGTCCCGATCTAATCCGCCAGGTGGTTGAACTGTCCAACAAGTATGACATCATGATGCAAACTCATTCTTGTGAGTCTGTAGATGATGTGACACTGTGCCTAGAACTGCATGGTTGTGAGCCCACCAAGTACCTCCACAAGCTGGGCGCCCTAAACAAAAATATGATTCTCGCTCACGGTGTACATCTGACCGAGGAGGAGAAGCAGTTGGTCACCCAGACTGGTGCACGCATCGCTCACTGCCCCACTAGTAACATGAAGCTGTCTGATGGTGCCGCCCCCGTGAAAGAGTACATGGATCGTGGTATCCTGGTTGGCATTGGTACCGACGGCGCAAATTCCAACAACAACTACGATATGTTGGAAGAAATCAAGTTTGCAGCTCTGCTGCCTCGCATCTCTACCAAAAAGGCTGATGACCTGACCGCTGAGACCGTCCTTCGAATGGCCACCATCGAAGGCGCAAAAGTTCTGGGAATGGACGATATCATCGGCTCTGTTGAAGTTGGCAAGTGCACTGACTTGTGTATTTTGGATATGCGGAATCTGCACTGCCTGCCCTATGACTTGGATGAGCCTGGTATTTTGATGTCTCACATTGTCTATTCCTGCAATGGCTCTGACGTGGACTCCGTCATCGTAGACGGAGAAGTTCTGGTGAAGAACCACACCCTTACTCGTTTCGACGAAGAGTCTGTGTTTGCCGCCGCCAACATTCTGTCTAAGAACCTGACTCAGCGTCTGAAGAAGCGCGGCGTCAATATGTAAGAAAGGAGTCCTGATATGATTTCCGTTGAAACCGCCAATGAGATCATGGATGCTCTGGAGGAGGCTCACGTTGAACTGGTCGTGTTCCTTCCCGAATCCCGCCTAAAGCCCCTGTATTCCATGCTATTGGAAGACAAACGTTTCGAGGTTGTCACCGTTCCCCATGAAGGTACTGGTGCTGCCATTTGTGCTGGCTCTTTTATTGGGGGCCGTCGTGCCGTTCTCATCATGGAGAACTCTGGCATTCGTACTGCTGCCGAGTCCCTGGCCCGTATTGGACTAGAGCGTCAGATTCCTGTCACAATGATTATGGCATACCGTGGTGACATGGGAGAGGAAAACTGGTGGGGAGTTAACCACGGTATCACCATGGAACCCATGCTGAAAGCCCTGCGTATCCCTTACACCATCGTTCGTGATCAGAAGATGGTAAAACCCTCTATTCAGCAGGCGATCCTGCATGCAGAAACCAGTATGTACCACACTTGTGTTGTCATTGGAAGGCCGGTGATCAGCTAATGAACAGATTTGAATGTATGAAGCGTTTGGCCGCAAAATTGGATGAGAACGTACTGAATGTCGTCACTTTGGGAAAAATTGTAGATGAGTGGGATAACGCATACCCCTCTGTGCGCAACCTACACATGGGCGCACTGGGTGTGACGTTGGGTACTGCTATCGGTTTGGCCTTGGCTTTGCCACACCGTAAGGTGTTGTGCATTGATTCTGATGGCAGCATCCTCCTTGACCCCGGTGCTATGATGGTTATGGGCAACCGTCGTCCCAATAATCTCATCGAAATTGTGTGGGACAATGAAAGCTATGATTCCCTATACACAAATCCTCCTCTGCCTACGCAGACCCGATGGAATGTGGATTTGGCCGCTATGGCAGCTGGTGCTGGCGTACCTAACACTGCCACTGTCCGCACTTACGAAGAGTTTGACAATGTGTTTGATGTGGCGTTGGCTAGCAACGAAACTTGGTTCATTGTGGTGAAGGACGACTTGACTCCTCCTGCACAGCCTCTCAAGCGCCGTGTTCAGGACGGTATTGAGGGTAAGTACCAGTTCTTGCGTTATATTGAGCAGAGCGAGGGTAAGAAGATTAAGCCCCCCTGCGCAGTCTTGTAATCTGAATCTGAATACTAATGAACAGCATACGGAGACGTAGACTTTACCGTCTCCGTATGCTGTTTTACTTAGGCCTGCTGAACGTAGAGAAAAACAGAAAAAATCGAATAATATCAATAGATTGAGGTTTGGAAGAGTATGTTACCTGGTTGAAAGATTCCTGATTAAACAAACATAGTATAGCTCAAATTATCAGGCTACGCTGTGCTTTATCTGTAAGGAAGCCGTGCTAATTGACAATAAAAAGGTACAGCACTGCGGCATTCACGCAGTGCTGCACCCGGAGAAAAGAAACTGATTAAATTCTAATAATGACTGTTCAGTAATATTTGTATATGGTATCCGCAAAGCAGACAATCAAATTGCACTGGCTACATCCAGTACTGCTTTTACGCTCTGCTTTACAAACTGCAGTACCTGCTGCACCGTCTCTACATTTTCCATAACACCGGCTGCCTGGAGATCCCGGATAGTTCCCTTTTGGAGGTCAAGCCCTACCCGGATGTAATCTGTATGGGCAGCATCGACGCGAATGGAATTTTCAATGCCGACCTGATGTAGGCTGAAAAACTGGTTGGGGGCCAGCGCCTTGACACGCTCGAACACCTCATAGCCATCGAAGCCTGCCGCTTCTGCCAGCTTCAGCAGAGGCTGCTCCAAAGCGTAGATGACCACATCTGCCGCCTGCTCACACTGGTGGTCACGGCCATATTTCCGCATCGGCCTGCACAGTGTCAGCAGGGTCAGCCCGCCGCCAACCACCTGACCATTATTTTCTGCCGCTACACGCGATGCAAACGAAATGCCAAAATCCAGCATGGCAGAAATCTGCTGCCATGTATCCTCCGTGCACCCTACCTGCGCACCACGCTCCAAAAGTGCGTTCAGCATGATCAAAGCAGTCTTGACGCCCTGTTCCGGCACATCAGCTTGGCTGAGGGCAGCCGCTGCCCGGGCCATGCTTGCATCCTCAAAGGAGGCTTCCTTTAAAATCTCCGCAAAAGAAGCTGTAGATACATAGCTTCCGTCTTTGCTTCGATATTGGATGGTTTTTCCTGTTCCGTATGTGGCTGCCGCTGCATAGCTCAACGCTGCAACGCCATTGCGAAGTGCCTCACAAGGTACTACCGGTTTCTTCATTCTGTTCTGCATATTATTATGATGCGGTCTGTTTATGCGCAAACCGCCGTCTCCTTTCCAGCTTATAATGTTACATTCGTCCGGCGCAGCTGCTCGTGGATCTCATCAATATCCAGTTCCAGCGGCTTTTTGTTCTGCGCCACGCACATCGACGCAACAATTCCCATGGCATGGCCCATATTCATCACGATGGGCATGACACGATAGCTGGAATGCGCTTTGTGGGTGCCGGAGATATTTCTGCCGTTCAGTAGCAGACCTTCGATCTTTCTGGGAATGAAGCAGCGCAGGGGAATGGTGTAGGGCTCCGGCTGCTTGAACGTCTTGTATTCGGCAATCGCGTCCAGTCCGGCGCCTTCCACATTGTGCAGATCGAAGAAGAAGTTGGACTTGGTGACCACCCAGTCATCGAATACTCGGGCCTGAGAGATATCGTCTTCGTTCAACTGATACTGTGCCTCAAACCGGCGGGTCTCGCGGACGCCGATGACATCCGCGCTGTCGATCAGGTAGCAGCCCTCATAGCCCGGAACATAGCGCTGCAGGAATTCGATAATCTCAGGGATCTGATTTCTGCAAATGTACTCCGCATGGTTCAGGTCCCGCACGTTCGTACCGTCCATATCAATGGCGTTAGTCATATTGATGGTGACAACACCGGGAATGGAGGAGGGATAGAGCAGGATATGTCCCGCAGGCTTCGGAAGCTTTTCACGACCAAGCGTCTGCAAGTCGCCCTCAGGGAGCTGGACGGTATCCTCCATGCCCCAGAAGAACATGGCACGGTCCATGTCCACGCCAGCCACCTTGAACATAATGGTCATCGGCTGCATGCCGCCGTCATCCCGCCCCTTTTCAAAGGGCGCTCCGGCTCTTGCCGCCACATCACCATCGCCGGTGGAGTCGATCAGCATCTTGCAGGTAATGGCCTCTCTGCCGGACTTGCTCTCCGTGATCACACCAGCAACACGGTTCCCGTCCATGATGACATCGCTGAAAGCCGTGTAAAGCTGAACGTCGACTCCGGCCTTATACAGCATATCCAGCATCAGGATGCGGAGCTTTTCCGGGTTGATGACCTGCTCACTCTCGCAGTCCCGGGCCTTTTCCCGCAGTTCCGCAAAGCAGCCGCCCTCCTGCCTGCCGGTCCAGTGGCTCATAATGCCGCTGGTGGCAACACCGCCGATGGCGCCATACTGCTCGATCAGCATGACTTTGCTGCCTGTCCGAGCCGCATAGAGCGCAGCACCGAAACCGGCAGGGCCGCCGCCGACGACCAGGACATCTGTCTCTGCTACCACAGGAATCTGTCTGCTAGGTTCAGTTACGTAATTCATATTGCTTACCCTCATTTTGTTACTTCTGCACAGGGGCGGTCCCCTTCACATGTTTTTTGATGGACTTATAGAAGAACGAGCCGATGGACACCAGTGCCAGCAGCAGGAACAGCAGGCTGAAAGGTCGTGTCACGAAAATGGACAGGGATCCGCCCGACAGGATCATGGAGTTGCGGAAATTTGTTTCCACCAAATCTCCCAGAACGACGCCCAGGATGATCGGCACCACGGAAAAGCCCAGCTTCCGAAGCAGGAACGAGGCGACACCGATGCATGCTGCCAGCAGCACATGGAAGGTGCTGCCCTCATTGGAATAGACGCCTGCGATGCAGTAGACGATGATCAATGCGCTCATCAGCTCATAGGGAATCCGGGAGATATTGGAGTACAGCGGCGTCAGGGCCAGACCGAACACCAGCATAAGAACGTTGACAAACAACAGACCCAGCATGATTCCGTACAGGGTACCCGGGTGATCCCTGAACAAAGCGGGGCCAGGGATCATGCCCTGCAGCATAAAGGCGCCGATCAAGATAGCCGTGCAGCCGTCGCCGGGGATGCCCAGGGTCATCAAAGGAATCAGCGTAGAACCGGTAGTGGCGTTGTTTGCTGCCTCGGAGGCTGCCACGCCCTCAATCTCACCCTTGCCGAAGTTATCGCCGTGTTTGGACATTTTCTTGGCCTGGTCATAGCTGATAAACGCGGCGATGCCGCCGCCGGTGCCGGGCGTTGCGCCGACAACCGTGCCGATGACGCTGGAGACCACCCACGCCCGGAAGCATTGCTTGATTTCCTTCCAGGTGACCCGCTCCTGACTGATCTTAATCTTCGCCTTTCTGGCAGGGTCGTTTTTGGGGTCATAATTGGAACGACTCAGCAGTTCGGCCAGCGCAAAGAGACCCACCAGGACAGCCAGAAGCGGAATGCCGCCGGCCAGCTTGCGGTTTCCGAATGCGAAGCGGATCACACCGCTGACGCTGTCCTGGCCAATCAGGGCAATGAAGATACCGATGACGCCGCCCATGATGCCTTTGATGATGTTGTCGCCGGAGATGCTGGCGATGATGCTCAGCCCGAAGAAGGTAATGCAGAAGTACTCAGGCGGGCCGAAAGTCTGCGCCACCCGCGCAATAGCGGGCGCGGCAAACAGACAAATCAGCGCACTGACGATGCCGCCGAAGAACGAGGAGTACAGTGCCATTTGCAGAGCTTTCAGCGACTTCCCCTGCAGCGTCATGGGATAGCCGTCCAGCGTGGTAGCTGCATTGGCAGGAGTACCGGGGGTATTGATCAGAATCGCGGTGATGGAGCCGCCATAAGTACCTCCGCAGTAGATGCCCAGCAGTAGCATCATGGCGGGGATCGGATCCATTGCGTAAGTCAGCGGCAGGCAGAGGATAATGCCGATATCCGCCGTCATGCCGGGGATCGCGCCGATCACAATGCCGGACAGAAGGCCGAGCGCAATCATCAGAATGCTTTGCCAGGAGGCGGCCATCTCAAGGCCAGCCAGAATATAGTCTAACATGTCTCAGCACCTCCCTATGGCAGCGTGACGTTGATGGCTCGGAACGCAAAGTACGCAAGAAACACATTTGCACTGGCAATCAAGTAGAACCACCACTTCCGCGTACCAAAATAGGCCAGAATACCGTTTGCCAGCAACAGCGATGCGATGATGAACCCGATTCGGGGCATCAGGACTGCATACGCCAGCAGCATAGCGATATAAATAGCAGGCTTCAGCCGCTTGAGAGATTCCTTTTGGAATAGTGCCGTGCTGATGCAGTATTCCTTTTTGTCTTTGGACAACAGCCCCTGCGCCAAAAGGATCACACTGCATGCAAGCAGGATGCGGATCAGTAAAGTAGGGACCGTTGCCGCAGTCATGCTGCCCGTTTCATAGGTTTTGATCTGCGACGGGATCAAAACATGCAGGATAACGGATATGACCAGAAATATCGCGCCGGTGACCATGTTGGAGTTTAGTTTGATTTTCATGTTCTCACCCTTCACATGCCACTCTCTCAAGCGGCTTTGCTTTTCTGCTGCCGTTTATTTGCTCTCCAGCAGCTCTACGTACCGCTCCATGCTGTCCATCTGGTTTTCAATAAAGGTCTGGACTTCATCACCCTTGGCATCCCACAGGTTATAGCCCATCTCCTTCAGATAGTCGGTGAAGTCGGGATCGGCATAGACCTCATCCAGCATGGCGTTGAGCTTGTCAATGATCTCCTGAGGCGCGTCAGAACGAATGGCGAGGCAGTCCATACCGCCGAAGATGGCGTCAATGCCCCAGTTCTCCATACACTTCACGGTACCGAACTTGGTTTCAACATCCTCGGGATAGAAGGTAGCAACGGCCAGAGCGGTGCCCTCTTCCTGGAACGCATAATAGGAAGGAGGCGTGCACAGGCCCAGGTCCACCTGACCGGAGGCAATGGCGTTCACGACCTCAGCCTCGCTGCCAAGAACAACGGGTTCAGCTTCAATACCCATGGAGATGAAGGCAGCGGAAGACACCACATACTGGTCACCACCCGGGCCGGAGGAAGTGGCATAGGTGAGCTTGTGGCTCTTACCATACTCCAGAATGTCGTCAAAGGACTGGAAGCCCGTGGTCTTGGGATTGGTTACGACCATCAGAGACACGGTACGCATACCGCGCAGCATGGTGAAGTCATCCAGCGTATACTGCACGTCCACGTATTTGGGAGTCAGAGAGAACAGAGGACCGTTGGCAATGGCCAGCGTATAGCCGTCTGCTGCTGCGTCAAAAGCGTCACCCATACCAATCGTGCCGGACGCACCGGTATGGTTCTCAACGATGATAGGCTGGTCAAAGTATTTTTCAGCAACCTGCGTGATCTTACGGGCAATGGTATCGGCACCGCCGCCTACGCCCCAGGGGCAGATGATGGTGACCGTCTTGTTGGGATAGTCGCTGGAAGCGCTGGGTTCTTCTGCCTGAGAGCTGCCGGAAGTATTTTCGGGTACTGTGCTGGTTTCTGTTTTTCCGCCGCAAGCCGTCAATGCCGTCAGCATGAGAGCCAGGGCCAGCAGGAATGCAAATCTCTTCTTCATTTTCATTGTTCCGCTCCTTCATAAAATTTATATCTGCATCGCTCTCGCGATTGCATACGTATACATATGCAAAAAAAATGAGAAATCTCATTTTTTGTCAAGTAAGAACGTGTCCCGCACGATCAGCTTTTCGTCCAGAAAATGGCGATAAGATTTCGGCGCCTTTTTCTCGGTCACGCTCAATACCCACTCAGCTGTCATGGATATGATCTGGTCGTAGTCGATGGCGACCGTGGTCAACTGCGGGTGGAACCATCGCCCCATTACCACATTATCCACGCCGATGACCGCCACATCCTCCGGGACACGAATTCCGCTCTGCTTGAGAGCTTCCAATGTTCCCAGTGCAAGCATATCGTTCTGCGCAAAGACAGCCGTGCCGGGTGTAAATAAGTCGGTGTGCGCAAGTGTGACCTGCTCCGCAGTCTCCAGCTGATAATTGGCGCAAAGTATATGGTCCTCCGGCATCGTAACCCCATATGCAGCCAGAGCCGAAGCAAAACCAGCGTGCTTATTGACCACGTCAATACGCTGTGCAGGACCTGTGATCTCCACAAAGTTTCGATATCCGGCTTCGCAGAAACTCTTTCCAACCAAATAACCGATTTTGGTATGGCGGGGAGCAATCATAAAAGGCTCCTCCGAGAATTCATTGGTGTCGTAAATAAAAATATAGGGGATGCGTGTTTCCTCCAGCAGCGTTCTCACGCGCTCACTGACACTTTGCCGGTTAAAAATCAAGGCATCGTAGCGCCGGTTGCCGATGCTTTTTTCGATGGAGGATGTCTCCCCCTCCACAAGATCATCAAACACAGGAACAACGTCAATGCCGTGCTCCAGAAGCTGCATACGTATGCGATAGTATAAATCACTTTGGATATAGTGATTGGCAAAGCCAGAAAAATCCTCGGAAAAGACGTATCCAACCACTCCCGTACGGTTTGTTTTCAGACCACGGGCATTAGTGTTGAACTGAAAGGAATATTCCTCGGCGATCTTTTTCACCCTGGCCTTGGTCTCGTCGGACACCAAGGGGCTGTCATTCAGGCAACGCGACACGGTGGACTGGGATACGCCGGCAAGCTTTGCCAACTCAACAGAAGTAATGGTCTTCACAGATACGCCTCACTTTGCATACGTATGTAATTCCTTTGACTGTGTTATAACACGGCCTAACCAAGAACGCAATCCCCTTTTTGCTTATTTCTATTTTTTCAGCCTTGTTCACAATGTCTTTTGACTTTTTTATACATTTTGGATAATAGTGCGCTTTGCATTTGAATGGTATGCTTTCGATAAATTTACAGCTTTTATTGTTGCATTCGTTTTGTTGAAATAATTTTCCATCATTTTCTGGGGTATGGAAGGCGCAGTGCGCGTAATCAGAGCCTTGATCCTTCTCTCGACATTTGCTCTATCGTTTTAAGTGATTGCGAGGTTTACTTGTTCTTGTTACTATTCGTCTTGTTCATATACTTCCCCACCATTTGATGGAGTAGTGTTATTATCCCACATCCGAAGCCTTTATGGTAGTGCGGATTAAATCAGAGGTTTCTTAGATTTTCTCTGCGCAGCAACAATTTGTTATATACTCTCCAGCAGTATCAGGGAATAATTGGTAGTGTTATTTGTCGAGCGCACAATTGCTGTAAAAATCTAAAAATCGTACAGCTTCAGCAACTTGCAATCTCGAAACCGACTGCGGCGCAGAAGGTTGGACGCTTGCGGTTATTTGCACCAAAATCCCCGCATTTCTTCACACGCAGGAGGTCACTGGTTCGAGTCCAGTAGTCTCCACCAAGAAGAATCCTTAGAGCCGCAAG
>NZ_JAFBIV010000025.1 GCF_021531915.1 Oscillibacter valericigenes
TCACGGCAGGTCTGGGCCTGGCGGCTCCCCGCCAGCAGCCCCGCCAGGCCCAGACCTGCCGTGAAGATACCGCTGCCGGTTCCCGCGCAGAGGTCCGCCGTCAGCCCCAGGCCCAGGCCTGTCCAGGCCCCCGTGACGGCCCCCCGCTCATAGGCCGTCCAGGCCAGCAGCACGCACAGCAGCGTCCGGCCGATGGAGAGGCCCAGGATCTCCAGGTCCGACAGGGCCAGCAGTAGTGCCGCCGCCAGGAACACCGCTCCGTCTGCCGGGGCGGGGACGCCCTCCGGCTCCAGCACCGGGCGGAAGAACCAGGCGGAGACCCCGGTCAGAGCCGCTGCCGCCAGACAGGGCGTCAGCTTTTCCAGGGGCGACAGGGACTGGATCACATAGATGCCCCACACGGCCAGGGAAAGCCCCCCTGCCGTCAGGGCCAGCACCTTGGGCCGTATCAGGGCGGGGCTGCCCCGGAAGGCCGTGGCCGCCGTCAGGATCAGCACGGCGATGGCCAGGTGAGGCAATGCCTGGGCGAACTCCATGAACAGCAGCGCCCCCACACCGGTCCCTGCCAGGGCAGCGGCGCCCCCCAGCCCCGGTCCTGCCGCCGCCACCAGTCCCAGGGCGAAGGGGGCGTACCCGCCCGCCGTCTGGCTGGCCGTCAGGGCGGCGCCCAGGAAAAAGCGGATGCCTCCCCCCAGCAGCCGCGCCGCCTGTTCCCTCTGCAACGTGATCGGACCGTGTTCCACAGCTTGTCCCTCCCGCAATGATGATTTTCCACTATTTTACAGGATACCCAAGGAAAATCCCGTCGGGAAATGAAAGGTTTCAAAATTTGGAGTTTTCCAAAGAGGATGCCCTTTCAAATGTGGTCGCCAGCCCGAAATGCTGGACTTTTATCCCTTGCCATGATAGTATAAATTGTATTTTTGTGCGAAAGGAGATCGCCCATGCGCATCGGCAATGTTGAGATCAACTCCCGGCTGGCTCTGGCCCCCATGGCCGGCGTCACGGACGTGGCCTTCCGCCAGATCTGCTCTGAGCTGGGAGCGGGCTACACGGTCACGGAGCTCATCTCCTCCAAGGCCCTCTGCTACCACGACAAAAAGACCTTCGCCCTGCTGGCCCAGTTTCCCGGGGAGCACCCTGCCGCCGTCCAGATTTTCGGCAGCGACCCGGTCTGCATGGCAGAAGCCGCCCAGATCGCCATAGAGGCCACTGGGGCGGACATTCTGGACATCAACATGGGCTGCCCCATGGGAAAAATCGTGAACAACGGCGACGGCGCGGCCCTGATGAAGGACCCTGACAAGTCGGGCCGCATCGTGGAGGCCGTGGTGAAGGCCCTGCCGAACACCCCCGTCACCGCCAAGTTCCGCCGGGGCTGGGACATGGGCAGCTGCAACTGCGTGGAGTTCGCCCGGACTCTGGAGCAGGCGGGCGTCTCCGCCGTGGCGGTCCACGGCCGCACCCGGGCCCAGGTCTACGGCGGACAGGCAGACTGGAACTGCATCCGCCAGGTGAAGGAGGCGGTCTCCGTCCCCGTTATCGCCAACGGCGACATCTGGAAGCCGGAGGACGCCGCCCGCATTTTGCAGCACACCAAGGCCGACATGGCCATGATCGGCCGGGGCTGCTTCGGCAACCCCTGGCTGTTCCAGCAGGCCAAGGCCGTGCTGGAGGGGCAGCCCGTGCCGCCCCTGCCCAGTCTGGCGGAGCGGTGCGACACCGCTGTCCGGCAGTTTGAGCTGGCCGCCCAGTCCAAGGGCGAGCGGGTGGCCGTGCTGGAGGCCCGCCGCCACTACTGCTGGTATCTGAAGGGCGTGCCCCACTCCGGCTACTACAAGGAGCAGATCGTGCAGATGAGCACCCTGGAGGATGTATACCGGGTGACCAGGGGCATCAAGAGGGACCTGACATGACCGAGAAACAGGAACAAAACTGGATCGATGATGCCCGCCGGGGAGACCAGGAGGCCTTTGCCCAGCTGGTGCAGCTATACGAAAAGCGGGTCTATGCCCTGACGCTGCGGATGTGCAAAAATCCGGCGGACGCGGAGGAGGCCGCCCAGGAGGCCTTTCTGGCGGCCTGGCAGGGGCTGGCCTTCTTCCGGGGAGAGTCCAGCTTCTCCACCTGGCTGTACCGGCTGGCCTCCAATGCCTGCGTGGACCTGCTGCGGCGGGAGGGCCGCCACCGCTCCGCCGCCGGTCCCTCCCTCAACGACGAGGAAGCCGCCATCGACGTGGCGGACGACGCCCCCTCCCCCCACGCTCTGGCGGAGCGGGCAGAGCTGCGGCAGCAGATCGAGGCGGGCCTTGCCGCCCTGCCGGAGGAGTACCGCCAGGTGCTGATCCTGCGGGAGATGCACCAGCAGACCTATGACGAGATCGCAGAGATCCTCTCCCTGGACCTGGGGACGGTAAAATCCCGCATCAGCCGGGGCCGGAAGCGATTGCGAAAAATTTTGCTGGACAGCGGGAACTTTTCTGCATTCCCTGCGTCAAAACAAGCAGAAAAGGAGGGCTGCAAATGAGATACTGTGACGATTACGCGGCCCTGCTGGACCTGTATGTGGACGGGGAGCTGTCCCCGGAGGAAATGAGCCGTGTCCGGGACCACCTGGACCAGTGCCCCGCCTGTCAGGCCTACGTGGACGACGCCCTGGCCATCCGGGCGGCTTTCCCTGATGCGGAGGATGTGGAAGTCCCCGCAGGCTTTGCCGAAGGCGTCGTGGCCCGCATCCGGGCGGAGGCCGTTTCCCATGCGGATGCCGCCCCTAAGAAGAAAACCCCTACCCCCTGGCGGAAGGTGCTGCCCACTCTGGCGGCCTGCTGCGCCCTGGTGATCCTGCTGCAAAGTATTCCTGGCGTGTTCTCTGGTCGCAAGGAGAAAGCGGCTCCTGCATCCGCCGCTATGGACACTGCCGCCCCGGCCATGGCCACGGAATCCGCTTCGGAAGAGAAAGCCGAGGCCGCTGTGGAAGAGCCTGCCGCTATGATGGACCGGCAGATGGCCGCTGGCAGCGATACCGCCGCCGTGGAGTCCAACAGCAGCATTGACCCCACGGAGGACGCATCCCCCGCCGAATGTGCCGAGCCCCAGGAGGCGGAAAAGGGCGCAGGGCCGCATGTCTATTTGACCTCCGGGACTGTATACACCTCTGTTCTGACCCTGCCCCCGGAGGGTGCGGAGCTGATGGCGGCGTATACACCCATGTCCGAGAGCAGCACGGAGGTTCAATATGAGCTGACGGCCCAGGAGGCCGAAGCGCTGCTGGTCCAGCTGGAAACCGCGTCTTTCTCCTATCAAAGTGAAGAGGGCATTGACCCCACCACCGACATGGTGCTGGTGATCCTCTCCAAATAAGCAGCTGGCCCCGCCTTTTCAGGCGGGGCCTTGTTTTTCCTCTTGCAATCTCCCGGCGGCCATGATATACTCCCTACTTGACAGGTGCCATCTCCCTGTCCAAGCGTCCGGTTTCGGGCGTTCGTTCGGCAAAGCCTGGCGGATTTGCCGTTCTCTAAACAAAAAAATGGAGGTTACGCGGGCCTTTCCCGCGTGTTTTGCTGCGATTTTGCGCCAAAGACCTCCACACCATCAAAAGGAGGTCTTTTTTCATGTCCAAATCCCGCTTTACCACCCGCCAAGTCGCCACCGCCGGCATCATCGCCGCCGTCTATGCCGTTATGAGCCTGTGCGCCTCGGTGTTCGGCATCGCCTACGGCCCCGTCCAGTGCCGCTTCTCCGAGGCCCTGACGGTCCTGCCCTTCTTCCTGCCGGAGGCCATTCCCGGCCTGTTTATCGGGTGCCTGGTCACCAACCTCATGAGCACCGTGGGGCCCCTGGACATCATCTTCGGCTCCCTAGCTACCCTGATTGCCGCCATCTGGACCCGGAAGATGCCCAACAAGTGGCTGGCCCCCCTGCCTCCGGTCATCTGCAACGCCGTCATCATCGGCGCCATGATCGCCTGGTACGAGGTAGGCTTCACCGGCGCTTTCTGGGGCGCCTTCGCCTTCAACGCCTTCACCGTGGGCCTGGGCGAGGCCATCGCCTGCTACGTGCTGGGCCTCCTGCTGCTGCAGGTGCTCTCCCGCTCCTCCCTGCTGCGTGGCCATCAGGCATAAGAACTCCTCCCATGATACGAAAGGACAGCGCCTGTACAGGCGCTGTCCTTTTTGGATTCAGCCGATGAATTCCAGTCCGGTGCCCTCCACAAAGGCCTCTGCGGCGGCAGGGTCCGCCTTGCTCGCATCCAGCGGCAGGGTGAACAGGGCTCCCTGCACACCCTCCGCCAGGGAAATGCTGCCGTCCTCCGCCGTGGGGAAGGTAGCAGGATTGGGAACGCCGCCCTCATAGATGGCAAAGTACACCGTGTGGTCCGCGAACATCTCCAGGTTCTGGGTGTCAAACAGATAATAGGCCACACCGTCCTGCACAAAGGACTGGCAGGTGGCGCCCAGTGTCCAGGCGTTGACGGCGCTGACGTGATAGCCGCTCACCAGAGGAGAATAGCTCAGGCCATCGGGCAGTTCCTCCAGAGGCTCCCCATCGGTACGGGCCAGGGAGAACACCGCATAGGTGCGGTCGCTGACCAGCTGTCCGTTGTATTCCGCCGGAGCCCTGGACAGGTCCTTGCCGGACACCAGGCCCGCCAGGGTGACGGTATAGTCCCCCACCTGGGCGGTTTCCTCCAGAAGGACTGCGTCCTCACTGTCAAAGGCCGCCGCCAGAACGGGGTCCTCCAGCCGCTCCGCCACCTGGGCGGGCGTCAGCCACAGCATCACCGCGGACACGGACACCGCCAACAGGGCGATGGCGGCGGCGATCAGCACCGCCAGTTTCTTCGTTTTTCCAATATACATACTATGCTCCTCCTTTTCCTGTTCCCGGAGCCGGTCCCGCAGCAGCTCTGTGGTACGGTCCCGGAAATCCGGAGAAAAGGGGATGGCGTCAAAGGCCTTCCGATATGCTTCCCGGTTCATTCGATCTCCTCCTTCAGGCTCTGCCGCAGCCGCTCCCGGCCGCGCGCCAGGCGGGTGCCCACCGTGGCGGCGGGCAGGCCCAGCAGCTTTCCGATCTCTTTCAGGGAATATCCCTCGTAGTAGTGGAGGTGGATGACGGCGCCGTACTTCTCCGGCAGCGCCCGGACCGCCGCCAGCAGCCGGTCCTCCAGCTCCGGGGCTGATGCCAGCAGGGCTTCCTCCAGCGGGACATTCCACCGTGATGCCGCCTTTCGCAGGTCGGCGGCACGGTGAAGGGTGGTGCGGATGAGCCATGCCTTTTCGTGCTCCGCGTCCCGGAAGGACGGGTGGGCCGTCAGCAGCTTCAAAAACACCTCCTGGACCACGTCCTCCGCGTCGGCGGGGTTCTCCAGGCGGGTGCAGGCCAGGCGCAGCAGCATGGAGCTGTATGTCTCCACCAGACGACTGACCTCCTCTGCCCCGGTCAGGGCCATTCTTCCTCACTCCCTTTCTTTTTGACGGAAGCCGGCTCCATGGCGTCGGCCGCCGTCACCCTAAACACGAAACAGCCGGGCGGATTTTTTCACCGCCCGGCTGCTTTTTTACCGTTTTTTTCGGGACATCAGGCCGACACCGCCCAGGATGATGGCGAAGTCCGCCAGGTTGAAGACGTAGCGGCTCCACCGGCCCGGCGCTTTGGGGAACTGGACGTAGTCGTAGACCTTTCCCTGCCGCAGGCGCTCCAGCAGGTTGCTGAGACCGCCCCCCAGCACCAATCCCGTGCTGACCGGGTGCTCCTTCCGCTTGTTCCACAGCACCCCCAGCAGCACCACCGACGCGGCGGTCACCACATCACGCCCGATGGGCAGGCTGAACGCAGCCCCCTCATTCCACAGGGCCTTCAGCCGCACCCGGCCGCCGGCGTGCTCCTTCTCCCGGCGGCTGGGCCGGTCCAGATACCACCGGGCTGCCACGCAGCCGCCCAACGTCAATGCCGCAATGAATGCTGTCAGCATGGTGATCCCCCCTCCGTGCCCTCCAGGGCCTTTTCCATGGCGGCCCGCACGGCCCCCTGCTTTGTCTTTTGGTTGTTGCGGTCCAGCACGCCGCTGATCTGCCCCCGGACCCGTTCCATCTCCTCGTGGAAGCCGGTGGCGGACACCCGCAGGGCGCCGTGGCCCAAAATGATGAGCTGCTCCGGGCCGTCGGAGGTGGCTACCTTGACCCGGTGCTGTTTGCCGATCTCGTAGGTGGCCTTTTCGATATAGGCGTCCGCCGTCTCGGCCTCCTTGGTGTAGACCACATGGATGTTGTGGTACTTCTCCACGCTGCCCAGGCCGCCCTTGACCTTGTAGGCGTCGAAGACAACGATGACCACGCACTTCTGATAGCCCTGGTAGTTGCACAGCAGGTCGCACAGGGCCTTCCGCGCCGCGTCCAGATTGTCCCGGGCGATGGCTTTCAGCTCGTCCCAGGCGAAGATGATGTTATACCCGTCCACCAGCAGGTATTCCGGGCCGGACACCTGCTCCCGGATGGCCCGGGCGGAAGCTTCCGTCACAGGGCGCTTCGGCTCCCTTGGCGGGGTAAAGGCCTGCCGCTTCACGGGGCCGTAGGTCCGCTCAAAGATGGCCTGCAGCTCCTTGTCCTGCTCCATGGTGCCCGCGTAGGTGCTGGGCCGCCGGGTCTGGGGTGCCGCTTCCGGTTCCGGCTTCTTTTGGCCCAGCCGCAGGCCGCTGTCCACATGGGCCCGGGCCGGGACCTCGTTCCACTTCACATTGACGCCCGCGCCATGGGAGCAGAACACGGAATCCGGGGGATTGTCCACGTCCCGCTCCGGGTCGTAGCCACTGGCCGCCACGATGGTCTCCTGGTCGGCGCAGGGACGGTAGCCCGCCGGGACGCACAGCAGCCGTCCCCGGCCCCGGGTGTAGGCCGTGACCTCCCGGGCGTAGTCCCGCAGGGCCGCCACGGGGGCGGACCCGGTGAGGGTGGTCTCCTCCCAGAAGGTCTCCGGGGGATCTACCTCCCCATTCATCCGCTGCAGGTCGCTCATGGCACGGCCCACCTGGTCGGCGGGCAGCTCCAGCCGGAACTCGTACCAGGGCTCCAGAAGAATATTCTCCGCCTGCATCAGGCCCTGCCGCACCGCCCGGTAGGTGGCCTGGCGGAAGTCACCGCCCTCGGTGTGCTTCTCGTGGGCCCGGCCCGCCGCCAGGGTGATTTTCATGTCGGTGATGGGGGAACCGGTCAGCACGCCGGGGTGTTCCCGCTCCGCCAGATGGGTCAGGATCAGCCGCTGCCAGTTCAGGTCCAGCTCGTCCGTGGGGCAGGCGGTGCCCAGCACCAGGCCGCTGCCCCGGGGACCCGGCTCCATCAGCAGATGGACCTCCGCATAGTGCCGCAGGGGCTCAAAGTGGCCGATGCCCTCCACCGGGGCCGCAATGGTCTCCCGGTAGCAGATGGCCCCCGCACCGAAGGCCACCTCCATGCCGAACCGCTCCTGAATGAGCCGCTGCAAAATTTCCAGCTGCACCTCGCCCATGAGCTGGATGTGGATTTCCCGGGCGGCCTCATTCCAGACGATGTGGAGCTGGGGGTCTTCCTCCTCCAGCTGCCGCAGCCGCAGCAGGGCCGTGTGGGGGTCTGTGCCGTCGGTCAGCCCCACCTGATAGGTCAGCACCGGCTCCAGCACCGGGCCTGTCCAGGGCTCCTCAAAGCCCAGGCCCTCCCCCGGTACGGTCCGGCTGAGGCCCGTCACCGCCACCACCGTCCCGGCGGGAGCCTCCTCCACGGGGCGGAACTTCACGCCGGAATAGACGCGCAGCTGGTCCGCTTTTTCCTCCCAAACCTTGTCCTCCGGCAGGCCCGGACGGCAGTTGGTCAGCAGGTCCTTCACCCGCAATGTGCCGCCGGTGACTTTCAGATAGGTCAGCCGTGCGCCCTGGCTGTCCCGGGCGATCTTGAATACCCGGGCGCCGAACGCCGCCGGGTAGTCCGGGACGGGGGCGTACCGCTCCAGCCCCTCCAGGAAATCGTCCACGCCCTCCAGCTTCAGGGCGGAGCCGAAGAAGCAGGGGAACAGCTTCCGGGAAGCGATCATGGCGGTGATGTCATCATCGGAGACCTCCCCGGATTCCAGATACCGCTCCAGCACTTCCTCGTCGCAGACGGCGGCCTCCTCCGCCAGCTCCTCCGGGGCCGTGCCGAAGTCCACGCAGCCGCTGTCCAGGCGGCGCTTCAGGTCCGCCATCAGAGCGGTCCGGTCCGCGCCGCTTAAGTCCATTTTGTTGACAAACAGGAATACCGGCACGCCGTACTGCTCCAGCAGCCGCCACAGCGTCCGGGTATGGCCCTGGACGCCGTCGGTGCCGCTGATGACCAGAATGGCGCAGTCCAGCACCCGCAGGGTCCGCTCCGCCTCGGCGGAGAAATCCACGTGGCCCGGGGTGTCCAGCAGGGTCACATCCATGGCAGGCAGAGAGAACTCCGCCTGCTTGGAGAAGATGGTGATACCCCGCTCCCGCTCCATGGCGTCCGTATCCAGAAAGGCGTCCCGGTGGTCCACCCGGCCCAGTCTCCGCAGGGTGCCGCTGCGGTACAGCAGCGCCTCGGACAAGGTCGTTTTCCCGGCGTCCACGTGGGCCAATACACCTATACAACAGTGCTTCATAACACAAAATACTCTCTCATGACAGATTTACAAACCTTCCTAAGCGATGTACTCTTCTCCATCAGCAATTTCCACAAGCAGTTTTCCTCTGCCGGCATCCGGCCATCGCAGTCCGGAATGTGTGTCCTTGTCGGCAGGAAAATTTCTCTCTTGCTCGTATTTGTTTATATTATGGCAGATTTCCTCCAATTCTTCAATGCCGGACTGCAACTCTTTTATGACGCTTTCGAATAACTCCGATATGTTTTGGCACGGAAAAGCAAAGCACCCGATTCAAGGCGCTTTTGACCTTGAATCGGGTGTTTCCGATTGTTCTGATCCTAAACAGGATATCTGTTCAGATTTCTTGCAATCGTCTTTGCGACCTCGTCCATGGCGATCGGCTTGGCGATATGCCCATTCATCCCCGCATCCAGAGATGCCTGCACATCCTCAGCAAAGGCGTTGGCGGTCATGGCAATGATGGGAATCTCGCAGGCATCCGGGCGATCCCGCATGGCGCGGATGGCTGCTGTCGCTTCATAGCCGGTCATCTTCGGCATCATGATATCCATAAAGATCATGTCGAAGGAGTCCGGCGGATTCTCTGCGAAGATTTTGACTGCCTCGATGCCGTCGGCGGCTCTGGTGACCTGAATTCCCAGTTCCTCCAGCTGCACCATTGCGATCTCCGCATTCAGATCATTGTCCTCCGCCATCAGGATCTTCGTGCCTATCAGGTCCACCTTGGCGGCAGGAAGCTCCTGCATCTGAACATTGCTTTCATCGGTAAGCTCCAGGGGGATCTCCACCGTGAAGGCAGAGCCCTCGCCTTTTTTGCTCTCCACAGAAATGGTGCCGCCCATCAGGTCCACATACCGTTTGGTGATGGCCATGCCCAGGCCGGTGCCTTTGTACTGGGTCCGTGCGCCGTTATCCTCCTGAGAAAACTCATCAAAGATATGCTCCACAAACTCCTCGCTCATGCCCACGCCCGTATCCTCGATCCGGTAGCGTACTGTGATATGCCGGTCATCCGCGCCGGGATGGTAGCTGGCTTCAAAGACGATGGTACCGCCGTCCTCCGTGAATTTCACCGCGTTGCCCAGAATGTTCACCAAGACTTCCCGGATGCGCACGGCATCGGCCAGTACGCAGGGCTTCTCCAGTTTGGCCAGATGGGTACGGAATGCGATGTTCCGGTTGGACAGGAAGCCCTGTATGATGCTGAGCACCGTATCTGCCACCGCCGTAATATCAACGGGAATCGGTGCGAATTTGGTCTTGCCGCTCTCGATGCGGCTGATGTCCAGTACATCATTGATCAAGGTCAGCAGATGCTCGGAGCTTTCTCTGATCTTTTCCAGACAGCCTCTCACTTCCGGTTTCGGTTCCTGCTTCATGGCGATGTTGGTAAAGCCGATGATCGCATTCATAGGTGTCCGGATGTCATGCGACATATTGTTCAGGAACGTAGTCTTTGCACGGCTTGCATTCTCCGCCGTATAGACCGCATCCTCCAGCTTCTGATTGATCTTCTTGTCCTTGGTCCGGTCAGACAGATCCAGAATGTATTTCTTCTCACCCTGAATGTCCGTGCAGAACACCACCACACGGAACCACAGCTCCTCGCCGGTCTTCTGATGGATATACTCCCGGTCCCACTCCCGCTGCTCGCCGGGCAAAACGGTTGACAGCTGATCCAAAATATGAACCGATTCGTCCGTCCGGATCAGATGCTCGATCTCATAGATATTCCGGAGGACCTCTTGCTCCGGAATACCCACCAGCTTCTCAATATTGGGGCTGACATATTCCACGCGAAGATCATTTGCATCCACCATCAGGAAGACATCGTCCACATTGATGGACAGCTTGGAGAACAGTTCGTCACGGATCAGCAGCTCATGGTCCTTCCGTTTCAGCTTCTGCCGGTTTTGCTGGATCACCAGCAGCAGAAGCAGCACAGCCAGAGCGGTGGCAATACCCGACACCACCAGCATGGTGGTGGACTGCAGCTTGTTCATGCTGGCATTGACCACATTGGCAGGTACAATGCCCAGAACAGTCCAGTTCTGGAAATTTGCGGGCTCATATACCAGATAATAGGGGCTGCCATTGGCATCGAACACGATGGAGCCGGAATTGCCGACCAGGAAGTCCTCCTGCAGGGTGGTGATCTCCCCGTCGGTCAGGCGCTCTGATTCTTCCAGCAGCGCAAAGAGATTATGGATTTTCTGCATATCCTCACTGCCGTTATCCACAACGATCCGTCCATCGGGCAGAACCGCAAAGGTACTGGCCTGTCCGTCAAAGGCCGAGATCTTCAAGGCATCCACCAGGTCAGAGTTGTTATAGGTAATGGCAATGGCCTCATAGTCAAAGCCGCGGTAGCTGCCATGCTCGGCGGGAATGGCAAACACCATGATCTCCGGCTGATCCGGGACCACGGAGTTTACCACGATGGGCTGATCCCCCAGAATCAGGGTGGCCAGCTGATCCCGCAGATCCAGATAGCCTCTGTCCCCTGACAGTGCAAGATATTCTCCGTTCCGGGAGATGAAATAGAAATCAGTGAAATTGCTTTCCTCCCGGGCCTGGTTGACATAGGCAACGATCTCTTCGTCACTTTCCGCCCTCTCCAGATAAGGAGTCCACATTCGCATACGGCTCCAGTTGACGGAAACCAGATTATACAGCGTCTGGTTCGCCTGGTGGAAGATCTCCGTCAGGTGGGCAGTGCTCTCTTCGTAGATCGTCTGGGAGACAAACCCAAAATAGGTAAAGCCGGCCCAGACCAGCCCAGCGGCCAGCGCAAGGAACAGCAGCAAAGCTGCCAGTCGTTTTTTCACGGCACCTCCCTCCTTTCGGCTTTATTTCAGGGTCTCATTTCCCCTGAAGAATGGTCACATACTCCGTGGGTTCCAGGAACTGTCTCGTTTTCTCCAGGGCCTCCTGCATACACTCCTGGCTGGAGAAATCGTCCACCAGATAGGCCTGGCGCTTCTCCTTCAGGTCGGCGGGCATGGGGCAGTTGCAGAAGGTCTCATGCTCCAGGAAGGTGTCCGCGCCTACCAGCATCAGGTTGTAGGTGGCGTTCTCGTCCAGAGGTTCCCCGTTCACGGTCACCTTCTCCAGCCGGAACTTGCCCCGCTCGTACTCGGTGACGGTGTATTCCAGGCCGCTGGTGACGGGCATCAGGTTGCGGTGGTGAATGGGGTTGGAGCCGTCCTCCTTCACATTCACCAGCCAGTCCATGAACCGCCAGACCTCCTCGCCGGTGTATTCGCCCTGGTAGACAGAATTCCGGGCGGTGAGCACCCACTTGGCCTGCTGCAGGGTGTAGTCCCCGGCATAGATGGAGGTACTGACCGTGGGAGAGAAGCCGATGGCCATGTCCGCCTCCATGGAGGAGCGGATGGTGTTCATCAGAGAGGACGCCGCAGCGCTGCCGTGGTCGGTGAAGTCGTTGGAATAGGCGGTCTCCTGGGTGAACATGACCTCCACCGCATCCGGGTCCTTAAAGTTGGTGATCTGTGCGTTAAAGGCGTCATAACCGGCCTTGGCATCATACTCGCCCGTCATCATCTTGTGCCCCACGTCCTGGGAGACGGCGAACACCTCGGTGGAGGCCAGACGCATATACAGGTGGTTGCTGTCGATGCAGTCCTGCACATACTCAAGGGCAGGGCTGGAGGTGATGTTCACTTCCTTGTTGTAGGACAGCACGGAGGTGCCGTAGGCGACCTGCTTCTGGCCTTCCTCGCTGAAGATGGCAGACAACACCTCCAGCACGGCCTTCCGCTTGGCCTCGTCCCGCTCCACGGTTTTGGACACGGCCAGCTGGCACATGGGGTAGGTCAGCAGCCAGTTGTCCTCGCTGGTCTCGCCGAAGTAGGGCAGGATGACGCTGTTGATGCCCCGCTCCTGCGTGATGTTGTCCGCCAGAGCCGCCGTATTGCGGACCATAGCGGTCTTTCCCTGGTAATAAGGGTCCATCGTTGCGGAAAACCTCAGCTCCTCATCCCCCTGCTCAAAGCGGACGTCTTTCAGGAACTGCTCGTATTTTTCAAACACTTTGGGCCAGACCACGTCGTCCAGACCCACCTGCTCTTCCTCGGTCTCACTTTCGTATGCCATGCGCCACTGGGTCCCCTCCAGGCTCATCAGCTCGGGAATGGCACAGCCCTGCATGGTCTCCAGACAGGTGTAGTCATAGTCCCAGTCGGTCTGATAGCCCTTGATGCCCACCGCCTCGAAAGCGTCTATGGCAGCCACGAACTCGGCATAGTTGGTGGGCAGGGGGATGCCGTACTGGTCAAACAGGTCCTTGTTGGCCATGGTGCAGTCCACTTCGGCGCACATGGGCAGCCACCGGATGGCACCGTTGGTTTCCCGGTTGACCTCCAGATAGCTGGAGTAGAAGGTGCCCGCCACCTCGGTCTGGCTCAGATCCATCAGATGATCGGCCAGAGGAGCCGCGTCGTTCAGGGAGAACCGGCGGCAGGTGATGATGTCCGGGATCTCCTCTCCCCGGGCCAGCAGATCCTTGTAGTACTCCATGGTGTTGAAGCTCTGGATAAAGGTGAACTCGATGTCGGGGAACTTCTTCTCCAGCCAGGGAGACAGCCCCTTGAGCATGGAGCGGTCCCACATATACATGGAGATGGCGATTTTATCGTCCTGTTTCTTGCTGCTTTCTCCGCAGCCTGCCAGCATGGCCGCTGCCATAACGACGGCAAGCAGCAGAGCGATCAGTCTTTTCGTTTTCATCTGTGCTCTCCCTCTCATATTGTCCCTTTGGCTTCTCAGCGTTTTTCTTTTCAGAGCGCTCTCTTTGCTCTTACAGGAATTTCGCCAGGGTTCTCAGCAGGCGGACCGAATTTGTGGGCTTTATAAGGAAATCGTCCATTCCCACAACGGCTGCTCTCTCCCGATCCTCAGGAAACGCATTTGCGGTCAGGGCGATAATGGGAACATTTGCCCGGATCCGGTTCGGCAGCTTTCGGATCTTCATCGTCGCCTCATACCCATCCATGACCGGCATTTCAATATCCATCAGGATAAAATGATAGTAACCGGGCTCATTCGCTTTCACGGCCTCAACAGCTTCGCTTCCATTCCCGGCTTCCTCAACCACGAGGCCGTGATCCACAAGAATTTCCCTCATGATCTCACGATTCAGTTCGTTATCATCCGCAAGGAGGACGTTCTTTCCCTCCAACGCTTCCATGTCCTCTGTCTCTTCCGCAGCCGGCTCATCATTCAGCGATTCACCAAGGGCATAGGAAATGGTTGATTCCATGTTGGTGAGGACCTGCCGGATCTTCTCCAGATATTCCTCAGCTTTGGAGCCGTGTCTCTTGCCGAGCTCCGTATATCCAACTGCACTATTCAGCTCTGTCCGCAAATCCTTTAATGATTTTTTATGGAATTCCGCCGCTTTTCTCGCTGCTTCCAGCTCTCTTTCCAGCAGCTCCATTCTCTCCAGAAGCATCTCATGATTCGCCTGTGAGCTTCGGACGTTGCCGTCCGGGTATTGAAGATTGAACGCGATCGTGACCCCCAACACATCAAGGCACTTCTGAAGTTCTTCAAATGTCATGCTTTCTCTGGCGAGCTTTCTGTACAAAGAAGACGGAAGCATCCCCATTCTCTTTGCCAGGTCGGCCTTTGTGATCCCAAGCTCAGAACAAACGATATTGATTGTTTCTGCTGTCTTCATATCATCAATCCTATCCTTATATACCGTATTATGTATATCGTTTTTAATAGTATAGCATTTTTGACATATATATGCAAGTTCAATTACAAAATCAATTCCTATTTTTTGTAACGTCTTATGGGAAATAAAAAATACATCCTTTGATTGCGTATTGCGGAAGTACATGCTATACTGAAAAATGAATTATTTCCTGATCATGGAATTTGTTTTGTCACTTTCCGTGACTATATCGTCATCTTTGGTGACAAAGGGGGAGGAGGACTCCGGATGACAATTCAGGAGTGTTATCAGAAATTGGGCGGCGACTTTGAAAAGGTAAAAACGCGGCTGCCAAGTGTCAGTCTCATTACGAAATTCATCACCAAATTTTTGGATGACAGCAGCTTTTCTGAACTGTGCCGCGCACTGGAGGAAGGACAGCGGGAGGAAGCGTTTCGGGCTGCGCATACGCTGAAGGGTGTCTGCGCAAACCTCGGTTTTGATCAGCTGGGAGCCTCGGCATGTAAGTTGACGGAATTGCTTCGCCCGGAGAGAAACGGCATTCCTGAAGATGCCGTTTTGATGCTGGATGAGGTAAAACAGGATTATGAGTCGACAGCGAGCGCGATCCGGGCCTATTTGGCGAGCTGCTCCGAATGACCCGCTGCCGGCTGCCCCACTTTTGGCAAAGCCCCTTTTCAGAAGGCAAGCAGCGGACAAGTCCTGAAACAAACTTGCGGGCAGAGCATCACGCTCTGCCCGCATTCTTTAGCCTTCTCCCGGTTTCGCGGCCGTCGGCCTTGTCTGCCCACTCTCCGCAGTATTGATCCGGGCTGCCCCTGCAGGGCACAGAATACATATTGTTCGGCTTCATGTCCATAAAATATGGCAGCTTTCGTATGCGCACAGAATCACCGCCTATTTATGAAAAAGCAGCTGCCTGTTCTGATGAAAACAGGCAGCTGCTCAATCTACGCTCTTATTCTGTTGTCGGCAAGGCTTGCTCTGTCGGGCAGGCATCTGTATCGGGCAGCGCGCCCGCCGTTTTGCGCCGCTGAGTTTCCCTTGAAGCATGGGATCAGCTTTAATCAGGATTTCGTTGTTTTTTTCAGTGATCCCCAGCACTTGATTTCAGTCAAACAGCCTGTGACTATCCTCAAATCCAACTGCTTTTCATCGTTCCAAACCGCACAAAATGCCGGTATTTTCAATTTCCGGACTGCAGCGCAGAGGCTGTGTTCACGCAAAAGCCAGGATGCCAGAACCAGTTTTTTGTGCAAATAACTCCATGTTTATCCCAGCAGCGTACAAACCGCCCACAATACGCCGTAGACCACCGGCTGGTGCAGCAGGTACACCAGCAGGGAATGGCGGCCCAGGGCCGTCACCACCGGCAGGGACAACCGGGGCGGCTCCTGCCGCCGCAGGCGGTACAGGTAATAGCCTGTCCAGAACAGGAATACCCAGGGCAGCAGAGAGAAGTAATCGGTGGAATAAAACGTCGGTTGGGGAAAGCCCAGAAGGGCGGTCAAGTGATTCCGATACCAGCTTTGAGGCAGAGCCAGGAGCCTGACACCCTCAAAGCCCAGATAACCGCTGTTGACCTCCCGGGTCAGCAGGAACAGCAGAAAGCTCCCCGCCAGCCCCGCCCGGGCGGGGATCCGCCGCAGCAGCTGGTCCAGAGGGATGGTCAGCAGGGCCGCGGCGCCCAGCAGGGTCAGCACGCCGCAGAATACCAGATTTTCCGGCATGGCCGCGAAGGTGACAGCGGAGACCAGGGCGCCGCCGCCGAAGACCAGCAGTCCCCGCTTTCCGTGATGGCGGCCCAGGTGCCAGCAGTAGCCGGAGAGGAGGATGAAGGTCCAGCAGATGCTCTGCTGCCAGAGATAGGCCCCGTCGGAGCGGTACCAGTCCCAGTCCGCCCCGAAGAGGTAGACCATGTCCCAGCAGGCGTGATAGGCGATCATGCTGACCAGGGTGATCCCCCGGATGGTATCCAGCCCGTGAAACCGGACCTTTCCCATGGCAAATCCCTCCCTCGAAGGCCGGATGATGGCTCTTATTGTAGCACAGGGCCGCCGGCCTTTCAAGGACTGTCCCCAGCCGTGTCCCGGAAGACCTCCACTGCCCCCAGCTCCAGCCCCATCTGCAGGCCCATCTGGAAAAAGCGCTCCTGGGCGCTGTCCTCCATCGCGTCGTGCAGGTCCAACAGCCGCAGGACCTCCCCGCGCAGGCGGCGGTTTCCGCGGTGTTCCTCCATGAAGCCTTTCAGCAGTGTCTGGTATTCCTCCCACAGCACCCGCTGTTCCGGGTCCTCTTTGGCCCAGGCCCGCCGTCGTTCCCAGGCCAGGTCTGTCAATATTTGCAATGTAGTATTTGTCATTCATGTCACCCCCATATGTACCATATATACACTATATGCGCACTACTTGTCAAGAAAAAATGGGCATGATATAGTGCATATATAGTATCGATGGAGGCAGACTATGGGCGAAGCAGTATTGGTCAACCGAAAAAAGTTCGTATCTTCTCTGGCAAATGAGTTGGTAGAACCGTTCAACGAGCTATCCAAGAATACCCGTATCACCAAGACCCGGCTTCTGGACGAAGCCATTGAGGACCTGCTGAAAAAATACGAGCAAAAGGGCGTTTGACGCCGGTTTTTCCGAGGGAGGGGGCTGCGGCTCCCTCCCTTTTGTCTGTGCAGCGATGTGCCGCTCCGGCGCAGGTTTTCTCCCTCGCCCCCTTGCAAACAGGAAAACCTTGTGGTAAAGTGATTAAGTCTGTACATTTGTGAACAAAAGGAGGCAGTTTCATGCCTACGTTACAAGAAGAAATCACCCGGCGCAGAACATTTGCGATTATTTCTCACCCTGACGCCGGTAAAACCACATTGACGGAAAAATTCCTGCTGTACGGCGGCGCCATCGCCCAGGCCGGTGAGGTCAAGGGCAAGCGGGCCAAGGCCGCCACCTCCGACTGGATGGAAATTGAGAAGCAGCGCGGTATCTCCGTCACCAGCTCCGTCATGCAGTTCCAGCACAGCGGCTTCTGCATCAACATCCTGGACACCCCGGGCCACCAGGACTTCTCCGAGGACACCTACCGCACCCTGATGGCCGCCGACAGCGCCGTCATGGTCATCGACGGCGCCAAGGGCGTGGAGCCCCAGACCCGGAAGCTGTTCAAGGTCTGCGCCCTGCGGCACATCCCCATCTTCACCTTCATCAACAAGATGGACCGGGAGACCCGGGACCCTCTGGACCTGTGCGAAGAGGTGGAGCGGGAGCTGGGCATCGACACCTACGCCGTCAACTGGCCCATCGGCTGCGGCAAGGAGTTCCAGGGCGTCTATGACCGGGAGAAGCAGCGCATTCTCTTCTTCCAGGCCGAGGAGCGGGGCAAAAAGGTCAGCTCCGCCGAGGTGGCCCTGGACGACCCCCAGCTGGAGGAGCTGATCGGCGAAAAGAAGGCCAATGCCCTCCGGGAGGAAGTGGAGCTGCTGGGCGCCGGACGGGAGTTCGACATGGAGGCCGTCCGCAACGGCACCCTGTCCCCCGTGTTCTTCGGCTCCGCCCTGACCACCTTCGGCGTGGAGCCCTTCCTGGAGGAGTTTCTCCGCATGACCACCGCCCCCCTGCCCCGTGTCTCCGACCAGGGGGAAGTGGACGTGTTCAGCGAGGACTTCTCCGCCTTCGTCTTCAAGATCCAGGCCAACATGAACAAGGCCCACCGGGACCGGCTGGCCTTCATGCGCATCTGCTCCGGAAAGTTCCAGCGGGACACGGAATACTACCACATGCAGTCCGGCAAGAAGCTGCGGCTGAGCCAGCCCCAGCAGATGATGGCCGCCGAGCGGGAGATCGTGGAGGAAGCCTACGCCGGAGACATCATCGGCGTCTTCGACCCCGGCCTGTTCGCCATCGGCGACACCATCACGGTCCCCGGCAAGAAGTTCAAATACTCCGGCATCCCCACCTTTGAGCCGGAGCATTTCATGCGGGTGTCCCCCAAGGACACCATGAAGCGCAAGCAGTTTATCAAAGGCACGGAACAGATCGCCCAGGAGGGCGCCATCCAGATCTTCAAAATTCCCGGCGCGGGTCTGGAGGAAGTGATCGTGGGCGTCGTCGGCACTCTGCAGTTCGACGTGTTCGAGTACCGCATGAAGAGCGAGTACGGCGTGGACCTGTATATGACCGGCCTGCCCTATGACCACCTGCGGCTCATCACCAACTGCCCCTGCAAGCCGGAGGACCTGGTGCTGTGCACCGGCTCCGCTATTCTGGAGGACTTCCGGGACCGGCTGCTGGTGGCCTTCGGCGGCGAGTGGTCCGTGGGCTTCCTGACGAAGCACAACCCCGGCCTGGAACTGGCGGATTCCCTGTCGGTGTAAATATGGCAGAGATCAGACGATATGTACCCGGCGACGAGGGCGCAGTGTCCGCCCTCCTGCGCCGGACGCTGCTGGAGGTCAATGCCCACTACTGCCCCAAGGGCGAGATCGAGTGGCTGTATGACCGCTACACCCCGGAGACCGTGGCCCAGATCGCCGCGGACGGCCACATGTATGTGATGACGGAGGACGGCGTCATTGTGGGTACCGGCACCGTGGTGCAGACCGGAGAGCTGGAGTGCGAGATTATCGCCGCTTTCCTGCTGCCGGAGGCCATCGGCCGGGGCCTTGGCACCCAGCTGTTCGATGTGCTGGAGGGCGACGAATGGTGCGCAGCGGCCAAACGCATCTGGCTGACCTCCTCCGTGAACGCCCTGGACTTTTACGAGAAGCGGGGCTATGTGAACCCCAACGGCTACCGCACCCGGGGCGCTGACAGCCTGCTGACCATGGAGATACGGAAATAAAAAGATGCACGGTGAAAACCGTGCATCTTTTTCATATCTGTTTACCGGCGTCCGCCAAAGCCGCCGCCTCCGCGGCTGCCGCCGAAGCCGCCCCCAAAGGAGCCGCCTCCGCCGAAGCCACCGCGGCTGCCGCCAAAGCCACCGCCGAAGGAGCCGCCTCCTCCGAAGCCGCCGCGGCTGCCGCCAAAGGAGCTGCCCCCGAAGGAGCCGCCGCCAAAGCTGCCGCCCCGGCTCCCGCCGGTGGGCGGTCTGCGGGTGGTGCCGCTGCTGCGGGG
>NZ_JAFBIV010000026.1 GCF_021531915.1 Oscillibacter valericigenes
TGTCGATCTCCTCCTTGGGGAACTTCCGCAGCTTCAGGGGGAAGGCCATGTTCTCGTAGACCGTCATGTGGGGATACAGAGCGTAACTCTGGAACACCATGGCAATGTCCCGGTCCTTGGGGGCCACGTCGTTGACCACCTTGCCGTCGATCAGCAGCTCGCCGCCGCTAATCTCCTCCAGGCCGGCCACCATCCGCAATGTGGTGGACTTGCCGCAGCCGGAGGGACCGACCAGGACGATAAACTCCTTGTCCGCGATCTCCAGGTTGAAATCCTGCACCGCCAGGACGCCCTCGGCCGTCACCTGCAGGTTGGTCTTCTTCTCGGGCTCACCCTTCTTCTTTTTCTTGGGCTCACTGTGGGGATAAATTTTCTTAATATGTTTCAGGGTCACGCTTGCCATGATGGTTCCTCCTATACGATGTATTGGGCGGACAGGACGCCCGCGGCGCCCACGGTAAAGGTCAAGGCGCAGTGGGGAGGCAGGTCCAGGCCGGGCAGCTGGGGACAGTCGGAAAAATACAGGGCGGCGCCGCTCTCCGTGATCATGCGCAGTATGTCGGGGTGAGCACTGTTGTACCGGCGGTCACTGGAGGCGCAGCAAACTACGGCTCTGGGTCGGATGGCGGCCAGCAACTCTTCATTGGCACCGTCCTTCTGACCGTGATGGCCCACCTTGAACAGGTCTGCGCGCAAAGAAGCGGGGTCCACATCCTCATAGCCCAGATGGTTGGTATCGCCGGGCAGCAGAATGCGGGTACCCTGGTAGTCCAGCAGCAGCATGAGACTGTAATTGTTCATGCGGCCATCCAATGCGGACAGCTTTTTCAGGAAGTTCTCCGGGTCCCTCTCGTCAAAAAGGTCCCGGCAGCAGGCGCCCAGCTCGCTGGTTTTGCTGGGGGAGGGAGCCAGTACACGGCAGGTCAGGCCCCGGCAGAGCTCGAAGGCATCGCCGGCGCGGAGCGTTTGGATGGGATTCCCGTGCTGCCCCAATAGAGCGCAAAGGGACTGATAGTCGTTCAGGGCCCGCAGAAACTTGTCCTGGGAAGCGTTCCGGGCCAGGGACACATCCAGCGGGTACATGTGGGCGGCTGTCTCCTCCGGCAGTGTCTGCCACAGAGCGGCAGGGACAAAGTCCCTGGCCGCGGACAGCAGGCCGCAGATGTGGTCCTCGTGGATATGGGTGCTGACCATCAGGTCGATATGTCCGGGGCCGTGGGCATGCAGATACTCCGTCAGGGGGAGTCGGCCGGTGGTGCGGTCGGAAAACTCTTCGGCCTCGGCGCTGCCTCCGTCAATGACCATAACGAACACTCCGTCTGCAAAACGGGGATCGGGACATTCCAGCAGGATGGCCTCGCCGTATCCGACGTTCACAAAGGTCAGTTTCATATGTTCCATAGGCAGTTATTGAATGGCACGTTTGATGTAGAAGCTGGACAGGATCAGGACCAGCAGGGTCATGACGATGGCGCCGGCGCTGCCGAAGCCGAAATTCAGGTTCTTGATGCCGTAGGTATAGAGGTATTGAGTGATGGTAGAAGTGGTGCCTGCCGGGCCGCCGCCGGTGAGGATATTGACCTTCTCGAAGAGGCGGAAGGTGTCGATGATCCGCAGCAGGGTGCACAGAGCCAGGCCGTTTTTGATGTTGGGCAGGGTCACATAGAAGAACTGCTGGACCACGCCGGCACCGTCGATGCGGGCGGCCTCATACTGGTCATGGGAGACCGACTGAAGGGAGGCGTACAGCAGTAGGAAGACGAAGGGAATGTTCTGCCAGACGTCGATCAGCAGAACGGTGCCGAAGGCGGTCTTGGTATCCATGAACCAGTTATACACCGGCAGGCCCAGGCCCTCCAGGAACTGGTTGATGATGCCGTAGTTGGGGGAGAGCATCATGCGCCAGCTCAGCGCCACCGTGACGGCGGGCAGCAGGTAGGGCAGCAGGATCAGGGTGCGCATGACTTTCTGGCCGCGCTTCAGACTATTGATGAAAACCGCCACCAGCAGTCCCAGAAGGACCTCCAGCACCACGGCCAGGAGGGTGAATTTGATGGTGTTCAGGACTGCCTGACGGAAATAGCCGTCTTGAAGAAGGTCGATATAGTTTTCAAACAGGATAAAATCAGAGGCTTTGTTGGCGTGTTTGAGGTAGTTGTAGTTGGTAAAGCTGTAAAAGAAGGTGAAGATCAGGGGATAGGCCGTCAGCACGGCCATGACCACCAGAGTCGGCGCCAGCATCAGTCTGGGGAAGGTGCGCTCGCCAAGGTGGGGTGCCCGGTTGGATCGTAAGGCCGTTGACTTCATAAGGTGCCCTCGCAGTCTGAGATCAGTATCTCGGTTTTCTCGCGGAGTGATATGGGAGCCGCCGGGGCCCCGGAGCCGCGCTTTTGCGCGGCTCCGGAAGCTCCGGGAGCTTGATGCAGTTCAGGAAATGGAGAATGCCCGGGGGATCACTTCATCAGCTTCTCCAGCGCGGTCTGAGCGGCAGCCAGACCGTCGTCCATGGTCTTGGTGCCCTGGATGACAGCGTCCATCTCAGTGCCCAGAATGTTGGTGAACTCAGCCCACTCCTCGATAACGGGGCGGTACACACCGGCCTGCAGAGCGCCGTGGACGGTCTCCAGGTGAGGATACTTGGCCAGGACATCCTTGTTCAGCAGGCAGCTGGTACGGCAGGGAACGCCGCCCAGGTCGATGGAGGCCAGCTGGGTCTCGGGATCCATCAGGTATTCCAGCAGCTTCAGAGTCAGTTCCTTGTTCTGGCTGTTGTTGCAGATGCCGATGGTCCACACACCGTACATGGAGGTGTTCTTGGCGGCGTCACTGTCGTCCAGCTTGGTGGGGATCACGGTGTAGTTGGCGTTGGAGTCAGCGGAGGGGACATACCAGCCGGGCCAGCCCTGAGCCAGAGCGGCGTCGCCGTTGTCGATAGCGGCCACGATGTCATCCTTGTCCATGGTGGCGCCCAGCTTGTACAGGTCGATGTAGTTCTGGAAAGCGGCCTTGAACTCGGGGGTATTCACGGTGGGCTGGTTGTTCTCGTCAACGACCCAGCCGCCGTGGACCAGCAGGTGGGGGATGAAGTCGGAGACGATGTTGTCGCCGGAGCCGCCGCGGATCAGGAAGCCCTTCTTGCCGGCGGCGTTGGTCTTCTTGGCGATCTCCATCAGGTCGGCGAAGGTGTCGATGTCGGCGGGCTCATAGCCGGCGTCGGCGATCAGCTGCTTGTTGTACAGCATGACGGTCACGTTGCCGAAGTAGGGGGCCAGATAGATGTCGTCACCCACGGTGCAGATGGCGGTGGTAGCCTCGATGATGTCGTCATCGAAGCTGTAGCCCATCTCGCTGAGGTTGGCCAGCACATTGTTGGCGGTGAACTCAGCCATCCAGGAGCCGTCCACCATGCACAGGTCATAGGCACCTTCCTTGTTGACGGCGTCCAGAGCGATCTTGCTGTGCAGGTCATCGAAGCTCAGGTCCAGAACCTCGCAGGTCACGTTGTTTTCGGCCTCGAAGGCGGGCAGGGCGGCCTTGATGACTTCGCCGTAGGTGCCGCCGCGCAGGATCAGGGTCAGCTTAGTGGGGGCTGCGGGCTGTTCGGTGGTGGGGGTGCTGGTGTCGGCGGGCTTTTCTTCCTTCTTGCCGCCACCGCAGGCGGTCAGAGACAGGACCATGACCATCGCCAGGAGCAGTGCAAACAACTTCTTCATGTCTTTTCCTCCTAATCTGATTTGTGTTGGTTTCTTCGAAATGCGGGGGAATATTTTGTTACTCTTTGACAGCGCCGCTTGACAGACCGGAGATCAAGTAGTTCTGCGCAAAGATCACAAACAGGGTGATGGGGATGACGGAGACCACGCCGCCTGCGGCCACCAGGCCGAAGTTGGTCAGGTTATCCTCTGTGTTCAGGACCGCCAGGGCCAGGGGCACGGTGTAGTTGCTGGGGGACTGGACAAAGATAATGCTGTATGTATACTCGTTCCAAGCGTACATGAAGCTCAGCATGGCCACGGCGGCGATGCCGGGGAGCACCAGGGGCAGCACGATCTTCCGGAACAGCTGCCATTCGGTGGCGCCGTCGATCTGGGCGGATTCCTCAATATCCACCGGAAGGTCCTGGAAAAAGCTGATCATGAACCAGATGATCAGGGGGATATTGATGAGGATGCAGGCCAGGGTGGGGGGGATCTTGGTGTTCAGGATGCCCAGCTTGGAGAACATGGTGTACAGGGGAATGGTGAAGGCCACCGGCGGCAGCACGCGGACCAGCAGCACCCAGTAGGTCAGGGGCTTTTTGATGCGGAGGGTGAAGCGGCTGCGGGCGATGATGTAGGCCGCGCACAGACCAATCACCAGGGACAGGATGGTGGAGACCACTGTGGTCTGCAGACTGTTGAGCACGGCAGTGTCAAAGCCCTTTTCCGTAAACAGCTTTACGAAGTGCTCCGCCGTCAGGGAGGCGGGAATGATGGAGATGTGCCCGGTCATCTCGCTGGTGGGGCGGATAGCCATGGCCACCAGCCAGTAGATGGGGAACAGGGCCGCCAGCAGCAACAGCAGGCAGATCAGCACCTTGCAGACGGACAGCGCGGTCTTTTTTGCTTTCATGGATGTTCCTCCTGTATCTCGGAATTCCGACCTGCTCAGTATACCGGAAGGACCGGCGGGGAAGCGAGCAGGATTCTGTGAAAATCAGGTCAAAGGTTTGTAAACACTCAGCTGGAGCGGCGGACGACCAGCTCTGTGGGGACCACGGTGATCCGGGGAATGTCCTCCCCGCCGTCCAACAGGGTCTTCAGGTGCTCCACGCACAGCTCGCCCATTTTCCGGCAGTTGATATGAATGGAGGTCAGCTCCGGCTCGATCATGGTGCAGACGGAGGCGTCGTCGAAGCCCACCACGGCCAGTTCCTCCGGCAGGCGGAGGCCCAGCCGCCGGGCGGCCTTGATGATGCCGGCGGCGATCATGTCGTTGGCGCCCAGGATGGCGGTAGGACGGTCTTCCTGTTCCAGGAGTCGCAGGGCCGCCTGGGTGGCGCTTTCAATATTGGCGTCGCACATCTCCACATCCGATTTCCGGACAGGCAGTCCGCGGTCCCGCATGCCGTTCAGGAAGGAGGTGTAGCGGGCGCCTACGATGTAGGGATTGAAGCGGCCCACCACCATGCCGATATGGCGGTGTCCCCGGCCAGTCAGATGGTCCAGAATTTTCTCCACGGAGCCCTGCTCGTCGGAGACCACGCAGGGCAGGTCCAGACCGGGGAGCTGGTTGTTGACCATTACCACTGCCACATTCTGGCTCTGCAGCTCGGAGATCAGGTCTGCGGGGGCGTTGCCGCCCAGGATGACCCCTTCGATCTGCTTGCTCTGAGCCGTGGCGCCGGAACTGCGCCAGTCCTCCGCGGTGGAGACCAGCAGCTGGTAATCTGAACGGTTGGCTGTCTGCATGATGCCGTCGCAGATCCCGGCGTAAAACTCGTCCAGAATGGTGGCGCCCTTCTTGCAGATGAGGTAGGCGATCTTATCCGTCCGCTGGCGGGCCATGGCCCGGGCAATGGCGTTGGGGTAGTAATTGAGGACTTGCGCCGCTTCGTAGACCTTCCGGCGGGTGGATTCCCGAACCTTGTCCGGCTCGGAAAAGGCCCGGGAGACAGTGGCGGTGGAGACGCCGGACAGACGGGAGACATCATAAATGGTTGGATTTGCAGGCATATGACGCCTCCTCTTCACAAAATGAAAGCCCTTACATTATGGGGATACTATAAAACCAAAAATTGGGGAAGTACGGCTCTCTTTACGTTGAACTTATCATCATTCACAAGAGAAAGCAAGTAGATAAAAGCAAATTCGTATAAAACAGAGAGCATACTTGTGAATTGTTTGTGCAAAATGCTTCAAAATGTAAGCGATTACACTCGGGACGGGCTGAAAAATTGACAATTTTGACGTTATCACCTATACTGGACAGGAACATTTTTGCGAAACCGGATACAAAAGGAGTGGGAATATGCGGCGAAAAGGGTCGCTTTGGCAGAGCATCCTGGGAGTGTTAGGAGATGAGGCTCCCCTGATGACCGGCGTGGGCCGGGTCATGCTGTTGGTCATATTGAATCTATGCCTGCTTCTTGGAATGATGCCTGTCATCACCGGCGGCGCCGCATGGCTTGCGCTGTACACGGTGCTGCTGGAGTGGGGAGAGTGGAACTATGTGGCAGCCTGCGGACGGTTTTTCCGAATCCTCCGCCAAAATCTGAAGGCCTCCATCATCCCTTGGCTCGTGACATTGCTGGCAGTGGGCGGTCTGACGGCCGCGTGGCGGATCGTGCTGGAGCGGGGGTGGACAGACAACTTCCTTCTGCTGCTGCCCCTGTTGCTGGCCACGGCAGTGATCGCCATCACGGCGCTGTGGCTGTATCCGCTGATGGCGGCGGCCCATATGCCCTGGCTGCAGGCGGTTCCCGCCGCGTTTCTGCTGGGATTGCGGGAGCTGTGGCGATCCCTGGCACTGCTGGCTCTGGAAGTGCTTCTGGCAGCCCTGGCCCTTTACTGCGCCGCAGGGCCCCTGACTCTGAAGGGCATCTGGCTCCTGTTGGGAATTACGCCCGTCGAGCTGCTGAAGCTGCGGCTGATAGCCGGAAAGCTGCCCAAAGCAGAATAATCATAAGTATCAAAGAACGGACTCTGCTTTCCAGGAAAGCAGAGTCCGTTTTTCACAGCTCCGTATATTTGGCAGCATTGCCCCGGGCTTTTTCCACCGGGTATTTGGCCTCGTTTTTGGTGACCTTTTCGTTCATGATCTCGTCTAGATCCAGACCGCAGACATCGGCCATGAGGATGCAGTAGCTCAGCACGTCCGCCAGCTCCTCCCGAAGCTTGTCCCGGTTGCCCGGACACTCCAGATCCGCGCCGCTCCACTGAAACAACTCCAGCAGCTCCGCTGCCTCCAGACTCAGGGAGATGGCCAGGTCCTTGGGGGTGTGGAACTGCCGCCAGTCCCGGTCGTCCCGGAATTTCAAAACGCGTTGGATGGTTTCGTCCCGCAGCATGGCATTGCCTCCTTTACGCCCGGATGGCCCACCGCAGCTTGGTGGACCTTGCCCGGGGATTCCTGAAGCACTCCTCCGCAGAGGGACGGGTGACTTCCTCGGAAATGGCGCTGTACACGCCCTCTTTCAGCTGCTGCTTGAAGGCCTTCTTCACCAGCCGGTCCTCGCCGGAATGGAAGGTGAGAATGGCGGCCCGCCCGCCGGGCTTCAGGACGCCGGGGAGCTTTTCCAGAAAGGCGTACAGCACCTCGAACTCGCTGTTCACGTCGATGCGCAGCGCCTGGAAGGTCCGCTGACAGGACTTTTTCACGGTCTCCTTCCGCTCCGCCGGGGGCAGGAAGGACAGGGCGTTCTCAATGATGGCAGCCAGCTGCTTTGTGGTATCCACGCTGCCGCCCCGCTGGTACACCCGCATGATCGCCCTGGCGATGCGGTCGGCGTAGGGCTCGTCGGAGTTTTCCACCAGCATGGCCGTCAGCTCCTCCTGGTCCAGCTCCCGCAGGCGCTCCGCCGCGGAGACACCGGAGGTGGGGTCCAGCCGCAGGTCCAGGGGTCCGTCGTATTTGAAGGTAAAGCCCCGCTCCGGGTTGTCGATCTGCATGGAGGAGACCCCCAGGTCCGCCAGTACGAAGTCGAATTGCACACCGGGGGCCACCTGGTCCAGATCGGCGAAGTTCATCCGCCGGATGGTGAGGATATCGGGGCCGTACCCGGCGGCCTCCAGCCGCTTCCCGGTCTTTTCCGACTCAATGGGGTCCACATCGGTGGCATAGAGATGGCCCTGACCTTCCAGCTTTTCCAGCATCTTCCGGGTATGGCCGCCATAGCCCAAGGTGGCGTCATAACCGACCTGTCCGGGGCGGATGTCCAGCACCTCCAGGATCTCGTCCACCATGATGGGAATATGGGTGCCGGCAGGTGTTTTGCCGCTTTGGATGATCTTTTCCACGTCGGCCTGGTACTTCTCAGGGTCCAGCTCTTTGTATTTTTCCCGGAAATTCCGGGGATGGGTGCCTTTATAGCGCACGCGGCGCTTGTGTTCCTGTTCCATAAGGTCTGCTCCTTTTTTCGAACGAAGGGTCACTGCACTTGGCTGTGGATGGCCTCCACCTGGGGGCGGATGTCCAGAAAGACTTCCGCCAGCAGGGGGTCGAAATCCTGCCCGGCGCCCTGGCGGATGATGTCAAAGCACTGCTCCATGGGCATGGCGGCCCGGTAGCAGCGGGTTTCAGACACGGCGTCAAACACGTCCGCAATGGCCATGATGCGGGCGCAGAGGGGAATGTCCTCGCCCTTCAGTCCGGCGGGATAGCCCTTGCCGTTCCACTTTTCGTGGTGGTGCAGGGCTACATTGTAGGCCATGTCCAGGTATTGGGCATTTCCCACGTGGCCGAAGGTGTTCTGAATGATCTCACCGCCGCTGACGGTGTGTCGCTTGATGATCTCAAATTCCTCCGGCGTCAGCCGTCCCGGCTTTTGCAGCACGCTGTCCGGCACGGAGATCTTGCCGATGTCATGCATGGGGGCGGCCATCAGCAGGTTTTGGATATAGTCCTTTGTCAGAACGTCCCGGAAACAGCCCCGGTCCCGCAGCGCCTTTGTCAGCACCTCCACATAGGCAGTGGTGCGGCGGACGTGTCCGCCGGTGCTGCCGTCCTTGCCCTCGATCAGGACGGCAAAGCCCATCACCATCTCCCGGTGGTAATGGGAGAGCTGCCGCAGGGCGGGGTTCTCCTGATTCAGATAAATGCCCAGGAGAAAAATGGTCATGCCCAGACTGGTTACCAAAGCCTCCGGCACCAGCATCTGATATCCGCCAGCCAGCAGCATCACCAGCAGATAGGTGAAAATACTGGCCCGCTTGTGGCTCTCGATATAGCGCCAGCGGCGAAAAAAGACCACGAAGGTGAGAATGATAGAAATACCCACCATAATGAAGCAGGCATAGACGGACACACCCATGGAGTAGTTGGACAGCCGCCCTGTCCGGTATTCCAGGGAACCAATATTCAGCAGTACCATGGCAATGCTGATGGCGTAGGGAGCAAACAGGAAGAACCGGTCACGCTTCCGCTTGGGAAGTCCCTCAGTGGACACCAGGAAGTATAGGAACAGGAGGAAAACGATGGAATCCAGACTGATCAGGAACAGCAGGTGCAGCACCCGGTTCAGCATAGCCGGAACGATGTCCAGATGGTTGACGGTCCAGGCCGTCGCGCCGTCCAGCGTCAGGCTCAGGATACCCAGGGCCAGCAGACCGTCAAAGGGCGTAGGACGGAGCTTTTTTTCGTACCGCCGCCGTTCCCGGACATAGAGAAAGGCAATATAGGCAATGACCAGCAGACAACCGATCTGGAGCTTGCAGTATTCCGTGCGGTATCCTCCCACGTTGCGTATATAGCACATATAGCACAGAAACCGGAAACCGTCAACCGGGGCGGAATGAAAAGCCGTCAAAAAGAATAAGGCGTTGCATTCCATGAAAAGAATCCGGTATTCTGGAGCCGAATTGTGTTGACCGCATGTTGCATGTGACCGCATTTCAACTGTTCCACCCGAAGCGGTCGTGTGAAAGATACATCCATGGCACACCCGCTGCATCGGCGGGCATCAAGAGCGGCAGGAACGTTGTGCTGCTCCGGCAGTTCCGTCAGTGCATTCTCACAGCCTCGGGAGACTCCCATGCATCCGCTATTTCCATAACTGCAGTCCGGCACCCAGGGAATCCCGTACCCAGAGATACGCATGGTTTGCCCGGTATGGAATGCACAGCCCGGGAACACCGCAAGCCGCTTGAGCCTGTTTCATGCGGCTTGCGGAAAGCCTTGTGATCATAGCCCTTTCGGGGCTGGTGTGCTGCGCGGCTGCATCTTGTCCAAATAATGTAAAACTGCCTGTCGGATCGATTTCAAATCTCTTTGACGAATTGCCACCGTGTCTCCCGTGACCAGTGTAAATTGACTATCCACCTGGTGAATATGGTCCATATTCACCAGATAGCTCTGATGGCACCGCAAAAAACGCTTATCATTCAGTTCGTGTTCAATCGTGGTCAGCCTTTTGTATATGACATAGCTCTGGTCATTGCAGCAGTGCATGATACATTTGGAGTTCATGCTTTCTGCATACAAGATTTCATGATATGGAACTCTGATAATTTTTGAATGATTTTTGACCAGATAAGTATTCGTTGTCATCGTCCGAATTGCCCTGTCCATTACCTGAGAAAGCTTTTCGAAGCTTTGCGGTTTGAGCAGATACCCCAATGCCTCCACCTCGTAGCTGTCTACGGCGAAATCGGCTGTCGCAGTAAGAAAGATAATATGCCCGCGATAGCCCAATGACCGCAGTTTATGTGCCACATCAATTCCCAACAGGTCATTCATATAGATGTCGAGGAAAACAATGTCGAACCACATATCGTCTTCGACATCATGAAGCAGATCAACGCCGTTTTCATACTGGATGATCTCCTTGGAGATCGGCTTGTTGACAAAATAGTGGTGAAGTAAGGCAACGAACAGATCTCTGTCCAGGCTGCTGTCATCACATACTGCAATTCTCATAAATATTCTCCCCTTTCTTGAAAAGCGGACAACGACGTTGCAAAACCACGATCATAAATTCATCAAAAAACGCGTCATTTTCAATAAATGCACTCCGTGCTCCGTTGGCCTGATATAATGATTTGCAAAGATACAAGCACACAAACTGTTCGAAGGAGGATTGCCATGATAGAGTATTACACCGTTAAGGAGTCGTTCTACACGGAGGAAGTGGGATCATTTACCGCTTATGGCATAGGTGTTTGCGAAAATGATAAAAGTAATAGAAAAACGCTGGAATATATTCCTAACGTGTTCCTTGACAGGCAAAAAGCAGAGCGGCTTGCTGCCATGTGCAATCATCTCAAATTAGATCCGCTGCATTTATTTGATGTGGTTGAAGACGCCATATCAGATTTCTAGGCAATCAAACATTCCGGCTTACATGCTTGTCCCAGTCAAATATCTTTTCAGCAGGAATGCGCAGAAGTAGGGAAAGGTATAGATATTGTCACTGTACCTAATGTTCCCGGCGATGAATCTGATGCCGCAATGAATGTCAGGATATTTATCACTGCCGATCAGCGTTTTCATGGACTTGGCGGTTCCGTTTTTTGCTTTTGCTTCAACCGGGATCAGTGTGTCCGCTGTTCTGACGAAGAACCCCTGCTCCAGTGGGGAATCATCCCGCTTGTAGTAATAGAGCGGATATCCGGCTTTGACCAGCGCCTCACCAATCACATTTTCGCAGAGGGCGCCTTTACAGATCCCCAGATTTTTGTTGGTACGCAGATCCTCCTGCGCCTCCTCGTTCAGCATTGCCACAAGCAGGCCACTGTCCGCAAGATAGAGTTTGCACTTGGTGTCATCATAGTTGCCCTGAAGCGGAAGCCGGGGGAAATTCAGGCAATAGCAGATATTGACCATACCTGCGTCATCCAGCCACTCAATGCACCCGCGATAATCCCGAAAGCGGGCACCGGAAGCTATTTTGGAAATCTGAAACTTCTTGTTGTCTTTTGCCAGCTGTTCCGGGATGTGGTTGAACACATTGAGTATTCTTGTCGGACCCATTCCTCCGGCATATTTCTGAATATCCTCTTTATAGTCAGCGATCAGCTGCCGCTGGACTTCGAGTGAACCTTCAAAGGTGCCCCTTGAGATAAATTCACGAACGACTGCGGGCATTCCGCCCAGGATGCAGTAGTCGAGGAAAAGCTCACTGCAAAGTGACATTTCGTCCTCATGGAAGGGCGTGAGGCGTCTCATATGTGTAAGCATCTTATCAATGAATGTATCATCGTAGCCTTTGGCCCAAAGGAATTCCTCGAAATCCAGAGAGTACATCTCATAGTCCGACTGATAGTCAGTGCTGTCGCTTTGAATTGTATGGCAGTTGGTGCCCAACATAGAGCCGCTGCAGATCACATCAAATCTGCCATCGATCCTGAAGAACTTCAACGCTGTGGCGATATCCGGAAATTCCTGTAGCTCGTCGAAATATAGCAGCGTCTTTCCTTCGATGAAACGCTTGGACGGGTCCATGCGGGAGATGTTTTTAATAATGTCTTCTGCCTTGTATCCACTGGCTGTGATCATTTTGTATTTCGGTTCTTCTGCAAAATTGATGTAAATCACGCTTTTGTAGTATCTGTCTCCAAATCGCCTGATGGATTCTGTTTTACCTACTTGGCGGGGACCTTTGACAATCAGCGGGTTTCTATCCGGATTTTCTTTCCATGCCGCCAAAAAAGCATCGATTTTTCGTTTCAGGTAAAGCATGTTGGTCACCTCTTTTACTATTAACTATTATAAGTAATTGAGGGTGTCGGAATCAGTCGAATTCACAAAAAACAAGTGAGTTTTGATTGATATATCACATTTTCTTAGCGAGTTTTAAACGGAAATGCGCAAAATCAGGGGATTAAAGCGTTATACGACTGCGTTCCTCGATTGCTGCGGTACGGATTTTGAGCCGCCGGGGCACAAAGAAGCTGTTGACATTGATGCGCAGCGCCTGATGGTCCGCTGGCAGGGCTTTTTCACGGTCTCCTTCCAATCCGAAGGTGAAGTCCCCTCCGGGTTGTCGATCTGCATGGAGGAGATGCCCCGGCTTGCCGGTATGAAGCCGAGCTGCGTGCCGGGAGCTACCTGGTACTTCTCGGGGGTCAGCTCCTTTGTGTATTATCATGCCGCAGCCTCCGGAAAAGAGAAGAAAGACCCGGACCGTTTATCGGTCCGGGTCAAATGGGTTATTCGTAAATTGGGAACTGCCTGCAGAGGGCGTCTACTTCGGCGCGGACCTGGGCGGCGTTGGCCTCAAAGTCCTGGGCCACCAGGGCCATCCAATTGGCAATCTTCACCATCTCCGGCTCCTTGAAGCCCCGGGAGGTGACGGCGGGAGTGCCCACCCGGATGCCGCTGGTGACGAAGGGCTTCTCCGGATCGTTGGGGATGGCGTTCTTGTTGACGGTGATCTGCACCTCGTCCAGACGGTGCTCAAACTCCTTGCCGGTGATGTGGAAGGGCCGTAGGTCCACCAGCATCAGATGATTGTCGGTACCGCCGGACACCAGCCGGAAGCCCTGCTTCGTCAGTTCTTCGGACAGGACCTTGGCATTCTTTACCACCTGCTGGCCGTAGGCCTTGAATTCCGGCTTCAGGGCCTCGCCCAGGCACACGGCCTTGGCGGCGATGATGTGCTCCAGAGGGCCGCCCTGAGTGCCGGGGAACACGGCGGAGTTGATCTTCTTGTAGATGGCCTCGTCGTTGCAGAGGATCATGCCGCCCCGGGGACCCCGCAGGGTCTTGTGGGTGGTGGTGGTCACCACGTCGGCGTAGGGAATGGGGGAGGGATGGACCCCAGCGGCCACCAGGCCGGCGATGTGGGCCATGTCCACCATCAGGTAAGCGCCCACCTCATCGGCAATGGCCCGGAACCGGGGGAAGTCCAGAGTCCGGGGATAGGCGCTGGCGCCCGCCAGAATCAGCCTGGGCTGGCACTCCTTTGCCTGCTCCAGCACCTTGTCGTAGTCGATGACCTCCGTGTCGTCGTCCACGCCGTAGGAGACGATGTGGAAATACTTGCCGGAGATGTTGACAGGGCTGCCGTGGCTCAGGTGACCGCCGTGGGCCAGGCTCATGCTCAGCACGGTGTCGCCGGGCTGCAGCAGGGCGAAGAAGGCGGCCAGATTGGCATTGGCACCGGAGTGGGGCTGGACATTGGCGTAGCTGCAGCCGAACAGCTCACAGGCCCGCTTCCGGGCGATCTCCTCCGTCACGTCCACGGCGTAGCAGCCGCCATAGTACCGCTTGCCGGGGTAGCCCTCGGCGTATTTATTGGTCAGGCAGGTGCCCATGGTCAGCATAACGGCCTCACTGACGATGTTCTCGGAAGCAATCAGTTCGATGTTCCGGCGTTCCCGGGCGAACTCCTCCTGAATGGATGCACCGACTTCCGGATCGTACCGGGTGATCAAATCCATGGACTGCTGAAGCATGGGAATTTCCTCCTTTAGCGTATCAAAGTGTGTATAGCCTCTATTGTACGTAAATCGACAACATTTTACAAGTCCCATTTTTCACGGATTTCCACCAAGGTAGTCGTTGAAATTTACCGGATTTGTCACTCAGCACAGGCGGGCGGGGGTGCCGTCCTCGTAAAGGCCCCGCTCCGTCAGGACCCAGGGAACCGGATAGTCGTGGGGCTCCAGAGGGATCTCCTCCCGGATCAACTTCTCCCGGCACAGCAGCACCGTACCGCCCCGGTAGTGGGAGAGAAACCGGTCATAATAGCCGCCGCCCCGGCCCAGGCGCTGGCCCAGATGGTTGCAGGTCAGGCAGGGCAAAACGGCAAAATCGACCTCGTCCACGGATACCAGAGGAGAATCTGCGGAAGGTTCCAAAATGCCGTAGCTCCCCGGCACCAGCTGCCGAAGGTCCGTGACCTGCCGCAGTTCCATGATGCCCTTGCCTATGCACAGGGGAACGCACAGACGCTTTCCAGCCGCCAGAACGTCCTCTAGAATGGGATAGGTATTGATCTCCCGGTCTGTTCCCACAAAGCAGAACACCGTGCCTGCCTCCTGGTATTCCGGCATGGCCAGCAGGTGACCGGCGATGGCGCGGCTGCTCTCCTCTTTGTAGCGGGTGGACAGGCCGGCCTCCAGTGCCCGCATGGTGCGGCGCAGCTGCTGCTTTTCTTCCGTTCTGGTCATGGCAGGGGGTCCTCCTCTTTTTTCGGTTGGCAGGCGCCGAAGATGATGGCGCGGCTGCCGTATTTTTTTCTGATTTGATCCATGGCCCCCTCCAGCTTTTCCTGCTTCTCCTTTTTGGGGGCGGCGGAGGCGGTGAACAGGTCCACCTGCTCGTAGGCATCCCCCTCCTGGACCAGGTGAATGGCGGTAACGGTCAGGGCCCGGATGGGGGACGGCGGCTTCCACAGCTGGTCCACCAGCTCCATGGCGGCGTCCGTCAGATCCCGGATGAGATGGGTAGGGGCAGTGAACTGCCGCTGGCGGGAGCGGTCATGGAACTGAGGGTCCCGGACCGTCACCTGGATGCCTCCGGCATACAGGCCGGCGTGCCGCAGCCGGGTGGCCACGGAGTCCGCCAGCATGGCGATACCGCCCAGGACCTGATCCCGGGTGGTGAGATTTTCGGGGAAGGTAGTGCCGTTGCCCACGGACTTCACCGGCTCCGCGTCGTACCGGGAGCGGACCGGGTCCGTGTCCAGTCCGTTGGCGTAATCAGAAAGCTGAGTCCCCATTTTCCCCATGAGGGTCTCCAGCATCTCCGGCTTACAGGCGGCCAGCTGGCCGATGGTCTCCACACCGTACTGCCTCAAGAGCTTCCGGGCGGCGCCGCCTACGTACAGCAGGTCGCCAACCGGCAAGGGCCACACGATATTTTTCCAGTTTTCCCGGGAGATGACGGTGGTGGCGTCAGGTTTTTTGTAGTCGCTGCCCAGCTTGGCAAAGACCTTATTGAAGCTGACGCCCACGGACAGGGTCAGTCCCAGCTCCCGTTTCATCCGCTCCCGCAGGCTGTCCGCCAGGGCCCTGGCGTCTCCGCCGAACAGGTGGAGGGTATTTGTCACGTCCAGCCAGCTCTCGTCGATGCCGAAGGGCTCCACCAGGTCGGTGTATTCATCGTAAATAGCGTTGACCCGACGGGAGTATTCCCGGTACAGGTCATGGTGGGGCGGCAGCAGCACCAGGTCCGGACACTTCTTTTTGGCCTGCCAGATGGTCTCTGCCGTCTGGACGCCAAATTTCTTGGCGGGTTCATTCTTCGCCAGGATGATGCCGTGGCGGGAGTGGGGGTCACCGCAGACGGCCGTGGGGACCTCCCGCAGGTCCGGATGGCTCAGCAGCTCCACAGAGGCGTAAAAGCAGTTCAGATCACAGTGCAGGATCACCCGGTCCACGGCGGTCCCTCCTTTCGGTTCAATATGATTATGATAGCACATCTGTTCGCTTTTGGGAAGAGAAAAAGCGGCATGCCGTTTACGGCACACCGCCTTTTCAAAAGAAAATGGTATGGCGTTATTTATGCAGCAGGGGAGACAGGGGCTTGTAGATCAGGAAGCACAGCAGCACGTCCAGCATGCCCTTGCAGAAAGTAAAAGGCATATTGAAGATGGTCAGGCACTTGATCAGGCTGTCGGCAGAAGGAAGGATGGCCTGATACATGCCGATGATGGCCTCCAGGGGCATGCCGTAGCACACCACATAGGCGGGATACACCACGAAATAGTTCAGGGGAACAGAGACGATCGCCATCAGGGCGGCACCGATGATGGCGCCGACCAGGGCACTCTTACGGGACTTTTTCCGCTGATAGATGAAACCGGCAGCCAGAGAGAACACGGCGCCCAGCAGGAAGTTGCACAGTTCGCCTACATAGGCGGAGGAGGTGCCCTTAAACACGATGTGCAGCAGGTTCTTCAGGAAGGTGACGGCCACGCCGTAGATGGGGCCCAGAGAGAAGGCAGCCAGCAGCTCCGGCAGGTCGGAGATATCCATCTTCACGAAGGAGGGGATCAGGGCCGGAATGGGGAATTCGATAAACATCAGGATGAATGCCACAGCGGACAGCATAGCGGTGACGGTCAGCTTGTGGGTGCGGTTCCGGCTGGCAGAGACATTGGACTGGGACATAAAAAATACACTCCTTTGTTGTTTTGAAAACACCCTGGATGCTTTGACTTCTCTCCAAGGTGATTTCAGGAACCCCCGCTCCATTTCACGCACATGTCCCGGCGGCATTTTTTTCGCCCGGCTTCGTTAAAAATCTTTGAAATCCCCTGGGATTCTTTCAGATTTTTGCCTCGCCGGACAAAAAAATGCCCCGATCCACATACACGAATTGAATCAGAGCTTCCTACAACAAAGAAGCGCGTTACAAAAACGCACGGCCTTGCCGTACTCATCTTCTTACATCCAGACTGCGGCTTCTGATTTCCAAAATCTCACCATTTCCAGCGGCCATATTTTCTGCATTTCTTCGTTGTCGTCAATCGAAATCCTAAAAGGATTCCTCAATCCTCCGCCTCGAACTGCAAAAAATCTGTCTCACTGGAAACGGGGGTTCTTTTGAAAAACAAAAGCCTCACTGTTGGTCCCGGAGTTTCACCGGGTCAGCGGATACCGTTGGTATCCGGTCGCGGACTATACCGCCAGTGGGGAATCACACCCCGCCCTGAAGACAAAGTATTCAGTTGTTTCCTTCGGATAGTATACGACAGTGCCCGGAGAAATGCAACCCCTATTTTTTCGCAGTTTATCTTTACAATTTCAAACAGATGTTCTATAATAGAAGACAGTTATGTGGAAAGGGGGCGCCGTCATGCGGGCCAGACAGGAATCCTGCTGCTTCACCGGGCACCGACCCGCCAAGCTGCCCTGGAGATACAACGAGGAGGACGTCCGCTGTCTGGCTTTGAAGCGGAGACTGGCAGACGCGGTGGAGGCCGCTTACCAGGAGGGCTACCGCCATTTCCTCTGCGGCATGGCCATGGGGTGTGACCTGTATTTCTGCGAGTGTGTGCTGGCCCTGCGGGAGCGGCACCCGGAGGTGACGGTGGAGGCCGCCATCCCTTGTCCCACCCAGGCGGACGCCTGGCCTGCCGTGCAAAAAGAGCGGTATCAACGTCTGGTGGCTGCCTGCGATTTCGAGACCATGGTTTCCTCCCGATACAGCTCCGCCTGTATGCAGCGGCGGGACCGGTACATGGTGGACCATGCGTCGCTGCTGATCGCTGTGTTTGACGGATCACCCGGCGGTACCCAGTACACGGTGACGTACGCCATGCAGCGGGGGCTGAATATCGTGGACTTGCCGGTTTCGGCAGAATGACGAGAATTTCTAAGATATTTTACTCAGATTTAACAGATTCCTGCTTGCGCTTTTTCCTCGAAATCAGATATACTAACGGGGAAAAGGCGGTGGGATACATGGACGTAACACGACATATCCGTCAGTTGAAAGCGATCGGTTTCACAAAGGAGACCCTGGACCGGGCCATCGCATTGGCAGGCGCCAATCGATTGGCCTATCAGATGTTGCATCAGGCGGTGACCAGTCGGGGGATGACCCCGGCGGATGCGGTGCGTTCCCTGGAATCTGGCCATTGGAAGAATTTTTGACTCATATTGCTTACAGGCGGCCTGAGGGGCCGCTTTTTTGTGCTTTCAGGGGCCCGCAACCTGAGATTGCGGAAGTTCCATATTCGGTTGCTGGACGGAAAGAGCTGCTTCTGGTAGGATGGAGGCACCAAAGAAAAGGAGCGAGGCTATGACATTTGGAGAGAAACTGCAGGACCTTCGAAAAAAGGCGGGCATGAGCCAGGACGCTCTGGCAGAGAAACTGAACGTCAGCCGTCAGGCGGTGAGCCGTTGGGAGCGGGACGAGACTCTGCCGGAGACCGAGAAAGTGGTCGTCCTGGCGGACTTGTTTGATGTCACTACGGACTGCCTGCTGCGGCCAGAGGCAGAGATGCCGGAACTCGCCCGTAAGGAACAGGCCGGCCGATTTTTCACGGAGCATCTGGGGACCCTGGCACGGATATTGGGCTGGGCGGCAATAGTCTGGGGTGTACTGACACTTCTGTACCTGGCGCTGACAGGGCAGATCGCAGACCTGCTGTGGAATGCTCCGCTTCTGTTTCTGCGGTCCTTCCTGTATCTGATTTTGCTGGCGGCGCTGAAGATTGCCGCGGGCATCGCCCTGATCCAGTTCAGCAAACAATATGAACAGGAAAAAACGGAGCGACGGTAAAACCGTCGCTCCGTTTGCATATTGGGAAAATTAGTAGCACTTGCGGTAGATGGCCTCTTCGCTCTCCAGATCGAAGGGATAGTAAGCGTTGGTCATCAGACGCTGCTGGTTGGCCTCCACGGACTGGGGGAAGGTCTTGAAGTCGGCCTCGGTGAAGCCGCAGTCACGCAGGGGACGCAGGGGCAGGATGCGCTGCAGCAGGGCGTTCATCTCGGGGATGGCGTCCTTGGCCTCGCAGCCCAGGATGCTGGCAACCAGCTCCTTGAAGCGCATGATCTCGCCGTCGGGGTTCTTCTCATCATAGTAGTCCATGATGGCGCCGAACAGCATGTAGTTGGACTCG
>NZ_JAFBIV010000027.1 GCF_021531915.1 Oscillibacter valericigenes
GATTTCGATTTCCCCCCGGACCCCCTTGAAACGACACAAAGGGGAGGGGCTACGGCCCCTCCCCTTTGGATTTCCCACCCCGAAGGAACGGGGCGGGTGCATCACCGCAGTGCGGGGAGATAGGACGAGGCGGACGAGGGCGAAGCCCAATGTCCGCCTTTCTCTCAGGTAAACGGCGAAAGATGCACCCATGCCGACAGATGCGGCGGAGCACTTCTCTGTTCCCCAGGGGTATAGCGCACCCGGTACAAACCTGCAAATTTGCACCGCACCGGCCACGGCGACCCCCGTTTTGCGGTCAACTTGACACAAGGGTGTCAAGTTGAGCCGCACAAACATTTTTTCTTTTCCACCGTGCACGGCGCATTTTCTTTTTGATGTTTCAAAAAGAAAATGGGGGGTGCATCCCCCGTGCGCCCCGGCAGGGGCGCGATCCCCGTGCGCTGCGGCAGCGGCGCCTTCCCGCCCGGCAAAGCCGGGCACATTCCCTGCACTCCCCCATCGGGGGAGATTTTTTTCTTTTCCGTTGCACATTTCAGGGAAAAATGATATACTGTTACAATCTATTAGTATGCGGTCATGCGGTGAAAGGAGCTTTCGCCATGAACAATAACAAACTCTCCCGGCTGCTGGAGCCAAATCTGAAATTTTACTTCCTCTGCCTGGCGCTGTTCGCCCTGGCAGCCGTCGCCGTCAGCATCCCCCTGGCGGTGATCGAGGGCGTGGCTACCGTGGCCCTGTACCTCTACTTCACCCAGAGCAACAAGAAGCGCCGCCAGAGCGTGCTGCAGTATATCGACAGCGTCACCGGCAGCGTGGACACCGCCAGCAAGTCCACCCTCATCAACTCCCCCCTGCCCATCATGGTCTTCCGCCCGGACACCGGCGAGGTCATCTGGAGCAACGAGAACTTCCTCCAGCTGGCGGGCGTGCGGGAGCACCTGTTTGAGATGCGGGTGGAGGACGCCGTGCCGGAGTTCCCGGTCCAGTGGCTGCTGGAGGGCAAGCAGGAGTGCCCCAACCGGGTCTTTATGAACAACCGCCGCTTCCGGGTCTACGGCAGCCTGGTCCGGGCCAAGGGCCGGGGCGGCGAGCAGAATCTGGTGGCCACCACCTACTGGGTGGACACCACCGACGCCGACCAGCTGCTGGAGACCTACACCGCCACCCGGCCGGTGCTGTCCATCCTGATGCTGGACAACTACGAGGACCTGATGAAATCCTGCGCCGACACCCAGCGCAGCGCCGTCCTGGCCCAGATCGACGAGAAGCTCAGCGCCTGGGCCGCTGCCGGAGAGGGCCTGCTGCTGAAAACGGAGCGGGACCGCTACCTCTTCATCTTCGAGGAGCAGCACTACGAGCACTTTGTGGAGGAGAAATTCTCCGTGCTGGACGCCATCCGGGGCATTAAGGTGGGCGAGGGCGTCCACCCGACCCTGTCCATCGGCATGGGCAAGGATGTGGACAGCTTCCCGGAGCTTTACAAAAACGCCTCCCTGTCCCTGGAGATGGCCCTCAGCCGGGGCGGCGACCAGGCCGTGGTCCGCAATAAGGTGGACTTCGAGTTCTACGGCGGCCGGGCCAAGGCCACGGAGAAGCGCACCAAGGTGAAATCCCGGGTCATGGCCAACGCCCTCAGCGAGCTGATGGCCGACGCCAGCGAGATCTACGTCATGGGCCACAGCTTCGCGGACATGGACGCCGTGGGCGCCGCCGCGGGCATCTGCTGCGCCGCCCGGAAGCGGGGCAAGCGGGCCCAGATCGTCATCGACCTGGAGCACAATGCCGCCCTGCCCGTGCTGAAAAAGCTGGGGACTTTGCCGGAGTACAGCGGCGTGTTCATCTCCGGCAACGACGCCTTCGTGAAGATGCGCCCCGGCGCTCTGCTGGTGGTGGTGGACACCAACCGCCCCGACCTGGTGGAGAGCCACCAGGTGCTGGAGGCCTGCAACCGGGTGGCCGTCATCGACCACCACCGCCGGGCCGCCTCGTACATTGAGAACGCCGCCTTCAGCTTCCACGAGCCCTACGCCTCCTCGGCGGCGGAGCTGGTGACGGAGCTGCTGCAGTATCTGGTGGAGCCCGCCGACCTCCTGCGGGAGGAGGCGGAGGCCCTGCTGGCCGGCATCGTGCTGGACACCAAGCGCTTCACCCTCCGCACCGGCGGCCGCACCTTCGAGGCGGCGGCCTTCCTGCGGCGGGCCGGGGCCGACACGGCGGAGGTCCAGCGCCTGTTCCAGAACGACCTCAGCGACATGGTCTCCCGCTACGACATCATCCGCCGGGCGGAGATGTACCGGGAGGACATCGCCCTGGCGGTGATCCCCCAGGACGGCGTGGACCGGGTGGCGGCGGCCCAGGCGGCCGACGAGCTGCTGACCCTCAAGGGAGTCAGGGCCTCCTTCGTGCTTTACCGCAACGGCGACGACGTGCTCATGTCCGCCCGCTCCATGGGCGAGGTCAACGTCCAGGTGATCCTGGAGGCCCTGGGCGGCGGCGGCAACTCCTCCCAGGCCGGCGGCCGGGTGGAGAACGGCGACATCCTGGCGGTCCGGGCACAGCTGACGGACGCCATCGACGCCTATTTTGAGAAATAAACCATTCATATAAAAGGAGTAACAAGCGATGAAAGTCATTTTGCAGCAGGATGTGAAGGGCCAGGGCAAGAAGGGCCAGCTGGTGGAGGTCTCCGAGGGCTATGCCCGCAATTTCCTCCTGCCCCGGAAGCTGGCCATCCCCGCCACCACCGACGCCATCAACACCATGAACCTGAAAGAGAAGGCCCGCAAGGCCGAGGAGGCCCGCCAGAAGGCCGAGGCCGAGGCCACCGCCGAGAAGCTGAAGGAGTGCCAGGTGAAGCTGACCGCCAAGGCTGGCAACGGCGGCAAGCTCTTCGGCGCCGTCACCACCAAGGAGATCTCCGAGGGCCTGAAGAAGCAGTTCGATATCGACATCCCCAAGCAGAAGCTGGTGCTGGACGATCCCATCAAGGCCTTCGGCACCTACCAGGTCAAGGCCAAGCTGGGCTTTGAGGTCGTCGCCACCGTGTACGTGGCGGTGTACGAGGAGAAGTGACAAACTTGTCCCCTGAGCAGGGGACGGGGAGACAAGGGGAAGGGGTCTTTTGAAAAGACCCCTCCCCCTTAGACCCCCACCAGAAACCCGGGGGGATTTCGATTTCAACACCGTCGCGGCATTGCGATTCCCGGCCCCTTTGGGGCCGCCAATCGCGCCGCTTCCTCGAAACAGGCTCGCTTCATCCGCCACTGGCGGCGCTTCGCCTGTTTCCCCCACACCCCCTTGAAACGACCAGACCAGGGGGCCTGCGGGCCCCCTATTCTGGACTACACCCCCGGAGGAGTGGGGCTGCGGCCCCTCCCCTTTGGATTCCCCTCCCGGGGTAGGGAGCGGCAGCGGAAAGAGAAGCAATTCCATTCGGTGACCACCCCGAAAGCCGCACCCACGCCATCAGATGCGGGGAAGCAGTTCTCTGTTTCGCCGGGGTATAGCGCACCCGGTACGGGCCTGCAAGTCTGCACCGCACCGGCCACGGCGACCAAACGTTTTGCGCAAAAAGGCACCTGTGGCGCCGGCTTTGCGCCCAAGCGGTTTCTCTTTGGACCGTGAACGGCCCGTTTCTCTTTGCCAAGACAAAGAGAAATGGGGGGTTCATTCCCGCACGGCAAAGCCGTGCATCCCCCGTCTCCCTGTGAGGGGGGGACAATCCCCGCCCCCTTGGGGGCAAAGGAGGACCACCATGGCAATGGAAGACCTTTTGACCCGGCAGATGCCCCACAGCCTGGAGGGCGAGCAGGCCGTCCTGGGCTCCATGCTCATCGACGCGAACTGCGTCAAGGATGTGATGGACAAGCTGCGCCCGTCGGACTTCTACCTGCGGCAGAACCGGGAGATCTTCGAGACCATCTACTCCATGTTCAGCTATGCCAGGCCCATCGACGGCATCACCGTCTGCGAGGAGATGCAGAAGAACGGCACCTACGACGACCAGACCACCCGCTCCTACCTGGCCCAGCTGATGGAGATCACCCCCACCAGCGCCAACGTTATGGAGTACGTGGCTATCGTCCGGGACAAGGCCCTGCTGCGCGGCGTGGCCCAGGCCTCGGCGGAGATCACCGCCATGGTACAGGAGGGCGTGGGCGAGGCCGGCGACATTCTGGAACTGGCGGAGCAGAAGATCTACGCCATCCGCCGGGGCCAGAGCGCCCAGGACATGGTGCCCCTGCGGCAGGTGCTGCCGGACGTGCTGGACCGCTTGAGCGAGATGAGCGAGAGCGAGGACCATCTGCCGGGATTGTCCACCGGCCTCTCCGCCGTGGACAACAAGATCACCGGACTGAACAAGTCCGACCTCATTCTGCTGGCCGCCCGTCCCGGCATGGGCAAGACCTCCTTCGCCCTGAACGTGGCGCTGAACGTGGCGAAAAACACGAAAAAGACCGTTGCGGTGTTCTCTCTGGAAATGTCCCGGGAGCAGCTGGCCATGCGCCTGCTCTCCTCTGAGGCCCTGGTGGAGAACAACCGCCTGAAGACCGGCAATCTGCGGGAGACCGACTGGGAGAAGATCGCCGGGGCCGCCACCATCCTGAACAAGGTGGACATCCGCATCGATGACAACCCCATGCTGTCCGTGGCGGACATGAACGCCAAGTGCCGCCGCCTGGACGACCTGGGCCTGGTGGTCATCGACTACCTGCAATTGATGACCTCCGCCGGCGGCAAGGGAAACGGCGGCGAGAACCGCCAGCAGGTGGTCTCCGATATGTCCCGTATGCTGAAAATTATGGCGAAAGAGCTGAACGTCCCGGTCATCTGCCTGAGCCAGCTGTCCCGTGCCAACGAGAAGCGGGACGACAAGCGGCCCATGCTGTCGGACCTCCGGGAATCCGGCGCCATCGAGCAGGACGCGGATATCGTTCTGTTTTTGTACCGGGATGACTATTATAATGAGGACTCGGAAAAGCACAACATCGCCGAGTGCATCGTGGCGAAGAACCGTCACGGCGAGACGGGCAAGGTAGAGCTGCGGTGGATGCCCGAGTACACCCAGTTCTCGACGTTGGATAACCGCTATGGCGACGACGATGACTGAGCTGCGGCCCGCACGGGCCTTTCTGCGGGAGAAATTCCCCCGGGGCGGCAGCGTGCTGTGCGCCGTGTCCGGCGGGATGGACTCCATGTGCCTGCTGCATTTCATGCTGGAGCAGCCGGGGTTCCGGGTCACCGCCGCCCATTTCAACCACCAACTCCGGGGCGCGGAGGCCGACCGGGACGAATCCTTCGTCCGGGACTACTGCGCCCGGCATCATGTGCCCTTTGTCTCCGGCGCCGGGGATACCCGGGCGATGGTGGAAAAAGAGGGCCTTTCCGTGGAGGAGGCCGCCCGGAAGCTACGGTATGCCTTTTTGAAGGAGACGGCGGCGGAGCGGGGCTGCGACGCCATTCTCACGGCCCACCACGCCGACGACAACGCCGAGACCATGCTGCTGAACCTGCTGCGGGGCACCGGCTCCGCCGGATTGGCGGGCATCCCCCCGGTGCGGGGGAACATCTGCCGCCCCTTCCTGCGGGTCACCCGCTTGGAGCTGGCGGAGTATGCACAAAACCATCACATCCCCCATGTGGAGGACGAGACCAACGACGACCCCGACGCCGCCGCCCGGAATGCCCTGCGGAGCAGTGTGCTGCCGGTGCTGCGGCAATTGAACCCCCGGTTCGCGGAGAACATGGCCCGCACCGCCTCCATCCTGCGGGAGGAGAGCGACGCCCTGGAGTCCATGGCCCGGGGCCTGCTGGACCAGGTGAAGGAACTGCCCGACGGCGTGTCCGTCCCCTGCCTGATGCTGACAGAGGTCCCGGCGGCGGTGGGGGAGCGGGCGGTGCTGCAGCTGCTGGCTCAGATTTCCGGCCACCGGAGGGACCTGACCGCCGCCCACGTGCTGGCGGTGCTGGACCTGGCCCGGGGGGACCGGGCGGACCTGGAGGTCACCCTGCCCTACGGCCTGATGGCCCGGCGGAAAAAATACACCCTGGAGATCACCCGGCGGCCTGTCTGGCCCGCCAGCATGCCCATCGAAGTGGGCGGCGCCGTGACATTCGGCGGGACGGAGGTCATGGTCTCCGATGCGGCGATGGCCGGCGCGCTGCCCATGCACCTGCCCGAAGGGGCGTCCCTGACCGTGACGCCCTGGCGGCCCGGTGACTGGCTGCGGACGCCCGGCAGCCGGGGAAGGCGCAGCTTCAAGCGCCTGTGCGCCGACCAGGGCCTGACTCCGGCCGAGCGGGACCGGCTTCCGGTTTTGCGGGTGGGGGAGGCCCACGCCGCCGACCCGGTGTTCGGCGTTTCAGCGGATTTCGCACCCTGTTCGGGAGAACAGACGGTGTTTGTGAGATTTACAAATAAACAGACAGAGGAGAAACGACATGAGAAGTGAGATGGAGCAAGATATCCTGAAGGTCCTGGTGAGCGAGGAGGAGCTGAAGGCCCGTATCCAGGAGATGGGCGACGAGCTGTATGACAGATTCCAGGGCAAGGACCCCCTGTTCCTCAGCGTGCTGAAGGGTTCCTTCGTGTTCATGGCGGACCTGGTCCGGGCCTGCCAGCTGAAAAGCGACGTGGAGTTCATCGCCGTCAGCTCCTATGAGAACGCCACCGCATCCTCCGGCCGGGTGAAGATCAACCACGACATCCAGCAGGACATCACCGGCCGCCACCTGATCATCGTGGAGGACATTCTGGACTCCGGCAACACCCTGGCCTTTTTGAAGGAGTACTTCATGACCAAGGGCGCCGCCTCCATCACCATCGTCACTCTGCTGGATAAGCCCTCCCGCCGGGAGAAGGCCATCACCGCCGATCTGGCGGGTTTCGTGGTGCCCAATGAGTTCGTGGTGGGCTACGGATTGGATTATTGCCAGCAGTACCGCAACGTGCCCTACATTGGCGTCCTGAAGCCCGAGGTCTACGAGGGTAAGTAAGACCCAATCTCATCTACCCCCAAAGGAGGGAGTTTTTTGACAAAGCAACGCCGCGCGTCCAATTTCAGCGTGCTGTTCCTGGTGCTGGTGATCTTCCTGTGCCTGAGCTGGATCTGGCAGATGAACAGCAGCGCCCCCCAGCTGGACTACGCCCAGGTCCGCCAGCTGTTCCAGCAGGAAAAGGTGGAGGAGCTGACCGTCAGCGAGGGGCATGTGCTGACCCTGAAGCTGAAGGACAGCACCGACAAGGTGCGCTATCAGCTGTACAGCTTTGAGCTGTTCTACGAGGACCTGGACCCCCTGATCCAGGAACAGTATGCCAAGGGCATCATCAAGCACTATGATTATCCCCCCAAGGAGAGCACCAACTGGCTGGAGATCCTGCTGCCCTGGATTTTGATGGCCGGCGTGGTGGCCCTGCTGTGGTATCTCATGGCGGCCCGCGCCCAGGGCGGCATGGGGCCGGACCGCATGGCCAAGTTCGGTGCCGCCCGCACCCGGGGCCTTTCCGACAAGGACAAGAAGGTCACCTTTGACGACGTGGCCGGGGCCGACGAGGAGAAGGAGGAGCTGCGGGAGATCGTGGAGTTCCTGAAGGACCCCAAGCAGTTCATCTCCCTGGGTGCCCGCATCCCCAAGGGCGTGCTGCTGGTTGGCCCTCCGGGCACCGGCAAGACATTGCTGGCCAAGGCCGTGGCCGGAGAGGCCCAGGTGGGCTTCCTGTCCATCTCCGGCTCCGACTTCGTGGAGCTGTACGTGGGCGTGGGCGCCAGCCGCGTCCGGGACCTGTTTGAACAGGCCAAAAAGACCGCCCCCTGCATCGTCTTCATCGACGAGATCGACGCCGTGGGCCGCCAGCGCGGCACCGGCCTGGGCGGCGGCCATGACGAGCGGGAGCAGACCCTGAACCAACTGCTGGTGGAAATGGACGGCTTCGCCGCCAACGAGGGCGTGGTGGTCCTGGCGGCCACCAACCGGGCCGACGTGCTGGACCCCGCCCTGCTGCGTCCCGGACGGTTTGACCGTCAAATTTATGTGGGCCTGCCGGACATCCGTGGCAGGGAGGAGATTTTGAAGGTCCACGCCAAAGGCAAGCCTCTGGCGGAGGACGTGGACCTGAAAAAGCTGGCCCAGGGCACCGCGGGCTTCACCGGCGCGGACCTGGAGAACCTGATCAACGAGGGCGCCCTGTTGGCGGGGCGGAAGCACCAGAAATTCATCACCATGGCCGACCTGAAGGAGGCCGAGATTAAAGTCATCGCCGGCCCGGAGAAGCGCAGCCGGGTCATCCCCCAGCACGAGCGGGAGCTGACCGCCTGGCACGAGGCGGGCCACGCCGTGGTGATGCACACCCTGCCGGACCAGGACCCCGTCAGCCAGATCACCATCGTCCCCCGGGGACAGGCGGGCGGCATGACCATCTCCCTGCCGGAGGAGGACCGGTCCTACCTCTCCAAGCGTTACATGGAGGACCAGATCGTGGCCCTGCTGGGCGGCCGGGTGGCCGAGAAGCTGTGCCTGGGCGATATCTCCACCGGCGCCAGCAACGACATCCAGCGGGCCACCGCCATCGCCCGCAAGATGGTGGCGTCCTACGGCATGAGCGACAAGATGGGCACTGTGGCCTTCGAAGACCGTCACGACGAGGTCTTCATCGGCCGCACCATGGGCCAGGGCCGGGGCTACTCCGAGGCCGTGGCCGCCCAGATCGACGAGGAGGTCAAGGCCGTGGTGGGCATGGCTTACCAGCGCTGCGAGGATATTCTGAGCAGCCACCGCAAGCAGCTGGACGCCGTGGCAAACTACCTGCTGGAGCACGAGACCATGGAGCGGGAGGAGTTCCTGCGCGTATTTGAGGAGTCCGCCCAGCCGGAGCAGGAAGCGTAATACACATCAAAACCCGTCCGCGCACGCGGGCGGGTTTTCTGCCCGGCGGAAAACCGGGCGAGTATACAAGAAACGGGAGTACGAGACCATGAACAGGAAAATCCACTACGCCTGGGTGATGCTGGCGGCCTGCTGCCTGCTGCAGGGCGGCACCCTGGGCGTCATCCACAACTGCCGGGGCATCTTCTACGGCCCCATCTGCCGGGACCTGGGGGTGGGGCAGGGTTCCTTTACCTTTTATATGCTGTTTTTCGGCCTCTTTTCCTGCATCATGCTGCCCTTCGCCGGACGGGTGTTCCACCGGGTCAACATCCGGTGGCTGCTGTGCGGGGCGTCGGTGATCTTCGCCGGGTCCGTGATGGTCCAGGCCGCCTTCCACTCCCTGGCCGCCTTTTACGCGGCGGGGGCCGTCCAGGGCCTGACGGGGGCCTATCTGCTGTTTTACCCCGTGCCGGTGCTGCTGGGCAACTGGTTCCGGAAGGGCCGGGGGGCGGCCATCGGCTTCGCGGCGGCCACCTCCGGTCTGGCCGGGGCCATTATGAGCCCCATCGGCGCCGCTATGATCTCCGCCTGGGGCTGGCGGACGGCCGCCGTGGCCTTCGGCGTCATCTCCCTGCTGATGGCGGCCCCGGCCTCCTTCCTGCTGTATCTGCGGCCGGAGGACCGGAACACCACGCCCTACGGCGCGGAGGAGACCCAGGCGGTCCAGCCCCTGACGGGCGTCTCCTACGAGACCGCACGGCGCAGCGCCGCCTACCCGGTGACCATTCTGGCAGCCCTGCTGCTGTCCTTCATCTGCGGCTACTACCTGCAGCTGGCCTCCTACGGCACGGCGGAGGGCTTCACCGCCGCCTTCGGCGCCCGGATGACGGCCCTGTGCATGGTGGGCAACGTGGTCAGCAAGCTGTTCCTGGGCTGGTATTACGACCGGGCGGGCATCCGCCGGGCCATGTATCTGGGCCTGGCGGTGGTGGCGGTATCCTTTTCCGTGCTGCTGCTCCCCAGCCCCTGGTGGCTGTCCCTGGGCTCCCTGGGAGCGGGCTTCGCCATGGGCATGTCCTGCGTCATGACACCCATCCTGGTGCGGGAGATATTCGGCAGCCGGGACTACGGCCGTATCTCCGCCATCGTCACCATCTTCACCACCGTGGGCGTCCCCATCGCCACCGTGTCCCTGGGCTTTCTGTACGATGCCGTGGGCTCCTACCGCCCGGGCATGGTCATGGGCGTGGCGGTCACCGCCGCCTGCATGGTGCTGACGGAGGCAGCGCTGCGGATGGGCAGGAGGCTCCCCGCGGTCGAAGGGGAGACCCCGTAAAACGCCCGGCGTCCCCGGCCTGTGGAAATTTACTGAAAAGGGCCCGACTTTTTTCCGGGATGGGTTCGGCAAAATCACGAAAACAATTGTCCACAGTAAGAGGACAAAAGCCGGGGGAAGTTTTTTTATATCCGGGGAAAATCCACCTGCGGCGGACAAAGTGGGGACAGCCGTACAAAAATCGCGGAAACCGGACAAAAGCAGGCAAAAAGATTCTGTGGATAATTGACCTTGCAAAACGGAGGGAAAGCACGTAAAATGCTTTTCATACAAGGGACAACTGTCTGTCCCAGTCAAACAGGAGGATGAAAAGAATGAAGAAACTGATGGCAGTTTTGCTGGCCTTGGTCATGGTTCTGAGCCTGGCGGCCTGCGGCGGCAGCAAGAGTGATTCTCAGGGCGCCCAGAGCAGCGGCGCTTCCGGCGACAAGGTCGTCAAGATCGGCGTCTTCGAGCCCCAGACCGGCGACAACGGCGCCGGCGGCAAGCAGGAGATCCTGGGTATGCAGTACGCCAACTACATCCAGCCCACCGTGGAGATCGGCGGCGAGACCTATCAGGTCCAGCTGGAGATCGTGGATAACCGCACCACGCCCGAAAACGGCAAGTCTGCCGCTGCTGAGCTGGTGAACCGCAACGTGTCCATGGTGCTGGGCTCCTATGGCTCCGGCGTGTCCATGGCCGGCGGCGAGGTGTTCTCCGAGGCGGGCATCCCCGCTCTGGGCACCTCCTGCACCAACCCCCAGGTCACTGCCGGCTGTGACGTTTATTTCCGTCTGGCCTTCCTGGATCCCTTCCAGGGCACCGTCCTGGCCAACTATGCCTACAAGGAGCTGGGCGTGGATACCGCCTACGTGCTGGGCATGCTGGGCAGCGACTATGACCAGGGTCTGGTCTACTACTTCACCGAGGCCTTTGAGGGCCTGGGCGGTACCGTCGTGAAGGAGGACTTCCCCGAGGGCAGCGCCAACTTCGTCTCTTACATCAACAACGCCAAGAGCGCCAACGCCGGCGTTATCTTCGCTCCCGTCTCCATCAATTATGCCCAGCTGATCGTGGAGGCTGCTGCGGCTCAGGGCTATGAAGGCGCTCTGCTGGGCTCCGATACCTGGGACAGCAACAAGGTCATTGAGAGCGCCACCGGCAAGAACGTCACCTCCTTTGTGACCACCTTCTATCAGGAGGGCGGCAACGCCGAGTTCGACGCCGGCATCAAGGAGTGGATCAACGCCAACGCCGACGCCAAGACCAACAACGGCGGCAACGACATGATCGCCGCCGTCACCGCCATCGGCTATGACGCCTACTTCACCGCTCTGGAAGCGCTGAAGATCGCCGGCAGCACCGACCCCAAGGCCGTGCTGGAGGCTCTGCCCTCCGTCAGCTTTGAGGGTGTGACCGGCCTGATCGAGTTCGATGACATCGGCGATGCCAAGCGCGACGCCGCGTACATCAAGACTGCCAACACCGAAGCGGGCACCTGGGACTTCGTGAAGGTCCAGACCGTCGGCTGATCGCCATCCAAACGGGATTTCCGAGCTTGGCGGAGCGTCTTGCTCCGCCAAGCTCTCCCTGCGTTTGACGCGCTTGATGGGTCGCCTGGAAAGGGCGGCGGTCCCGCTTTTTCCAGACGGCCCACGTTCCCTCAAAACACCTTCAGGAGGTTTTCCGCATGCAACAGATACTGCCCTATATCATCAACGGTATCTCCGTGGGCGGCCAGTACGCGCTGATCGCCATCGGCTATACCCTGGTCTACGGCATCCTGCGCCTGATCAACTTCGCCCACGGCGATGTGTTCATGGTGGCCGGCCTGGTGATGGTCTACGCCACCACCGCCATGCCCTTCTATGTCGCCCTTCCCCTGGTGCTCATCGCCACGGTCATCCTGGGCTTCACCATTGAGCGGCTGGCCTACAAGCCCCTGCGCACCGCTCCCCGGATGTCCGTCATGATCTCCGCCATCGGCGTCAGCTACCTGATCCAGAACCTGGCGTTCTACATCACCGGCGGCGTGCCCCAGCCCGTCACCCGGCCCATTCCCTGGATCTCCGAGAATGTGACCATCCTGGGGGCCTCCACCAAGCGGGTCACCCTGATCACCCCCATTCTGACCATCCTGCTGGTCATCGCTCTGGTGTACCTGATCAACCACACCAAGATCGGCATGGCCATGCGGGCGGCGGCCAAGGACTTCGAGACCGCCCAGCTCATGGGCATCAAGATCAACGCCGTCATCTCCATGACCTTCGTCATCGGCTCCTTCCTGGCGGCAGTGGGCTCCATGCTGTACTTCACCAACTACCCCTCCGTGGCCATCACCTCCGGCGGCATGCCGGGATTGAAGGCCTTCGTGGCGGCGGTGTTCGGCGGCATCGGCTCCATCCCCGGCGCAGTGGTGGGTGCCTTCATCATCGGCCTGTGCGAGGAGATCATCAAGGGCCTGGGCTACACCACCTTCTCCGACGCCTTCACCTTCGCACTGCTGATCGTGGTCCTGTGCGTCAAGCCCACCGGCCTGTTCGGTGAAAAGGTCACCGACAAGGTGTAAGGAGGGAAGCAACATGACAATGACGAAGAAAAAGACTATTTTCACGGCGGCTGTGCTGGCGGTCCTGCTGGCGGTCTGTATCGTTGTGGATATGCTGCTGCCCAGCTATCATATCGCGGTGGTGGTCATCAAGAAGGCCACGGTCTACTCCCTGGTGGCGGTGTCCATGAACCTGCTCAACGGCTTCACCGGCCTGTTCTCCCTGGGCCAGGCGGGCTTCATGCTGCTGGGCGCCTACGCCTACGCTGTGCTGACCATCCCTGTGGACAAACGGGCCGGCGTGTATCAGTATTTCAACGGCGGCGCCCTCAAGTTCTCCGTGCCGGAGATCTTTGCGGGCTTCCTGGGCGATAGGGTCGGCACCACCGTGGGTATGCTGCTGGCCCTGCTGGTGGGCGGCATCCTGGCGGCCCTCATGGCCTATCTCATCGGTCTGCCCGTGCTGCGGCTGAAGTCCGACTATCTGGCCATCGCCACCCTGGGCTTTGCGGAGATCCTGCGGGCCTTCTTCCAGTGGAACGCCCTGGGTCCCATCACCAACGGCTCCAACCTGCTGAAGAGCTATCCGGCCTTCTCCCACGCCACGCCCTACGTGGTGCTGGCAGGCCTGATGATCGCCGTGATCCTGCTGCTCATCAACTCCACCTACGGCCGGGCCTTCAAGGCTATCCGGGATGACGAGGTGGCGGCGGAGGCCATGGGTATCAACCTGGCCCACCACAAGCGCATGGCCTTCATCATCAGCTCCTTCTTCGCCGGCATCGGCGGCGGTATGCTGGCCATGTACATGGGAGCCATTGCGGCGGCTCCCTTCAAGAGCGCCCTGACCTATGAGATCCTGCTGATCGTGGTTATCGGCGGCATCGGCTCCATCACCGGCTCCATTCTGGCCAGCTTCCTGTATATCTTCTTCTCCGAGTGGCTGCTGCGGGGCCTGGACGCTGGAAAGTTCCTGGGCATCAACGCACCGGCCATCTTCAAGAACGGCTTCCGCATGGTGGTGCTGTCCGTTATCATCATGGTCATCGTGCTGTTCTTCCGGAAGGGCATCATGGGCGACAAGGAACTGCCCGACCTGCTGGACAGACGTCCGAAACAGCGTAAGAAGGAGGCTGCCGGCAAATGAGCAAGAATGTACTGAAAGTGGAAAACGCCACCATGCAGTTCGGCGGCGTGGTGGCCGTGGATAACCTGAACCTGGAGATCAACGAGGGCGAGATCGTGGCCCTCATCGGCCCCAACGGCGCCGGCAAGACCACCGCCTTCAACGTGGTCACCGGCGTGTACCAGCCCACCAACGGCGCGGTCTGGTTCAACGGGGAGAAGATCATCGAGAACCATCCCCAGGGCAAGATGAAGAAGCTGTACAAGGGCCAGCACGACGGGGAGTACACCGGTGTCCTGGCGCCTACGCCCGACAAGATCACCAAGCTGGGCATGGCCCGTACCTTCCAGAACATCCGCCTGTGGAAATCCCAGACCGTGTTCAACAACGTGCTGATCGCCAAGCACTGCCGGACCACCAGCAACGTGTTCTCCGCCACCTTCCGCATGAACCGGAAGGAGGAAGCGGCCCAGCGGGCCCACGTGGAGGAGCTGCTGAAGATCGTGGGCCTCTACGACGTGAAGGACGAGCTGGCCACCAGCCTGCCCTACGGCAAGCAGCGCCGCCTGGAGATCGCCAGGGCCCTGGCGGCGGAGCCCCAGCTCCTGCTGCTGGACGAACCGGCGGCGGGCATGAACCCCCAGGAGACCGACGAGCTCACCGCCTTCATCGGCGAGATCCGGGACAAATTCAACCTGACCGTCTTCCTCATTGAGCACCACATGAATCTGGTCATGGGCATCTCCGACCGCATCTACGTGCTGGACTTCGGCAAGCTGATCGCCGAGGGCACGCCGGCGGAGATCCAGAACAATCAGCGCGTCATCGACGCGTACCTGGGGGTGGCCGACGATGCTTAAAATTGAAAACCTGCATGTGAATTACGGCGGCATCCAGGCCCTGCGTGGCATCTCCCTGGAGGTGCCCGACGGCCAGATCGTCACCCTCATCGGCGCCAACGGCGCCGGCAAGTCCACCACCCTGCGGACCATCAGCGGCCTGGTGAAGGCCGCCTCCGGCTCCATCCAGTGGAACGGGGAGGAGCTGCTGGGCAAGCCCATCGACAAGATCGTCAGCGGCGGCATCGCCATGAGCCCCGAGGGACGCCGGGTCTTCCCGGACCTGACGGTGCTGGAGAATCTGAAGATCGGCGCCTACCTGCGCAAGGACAAGGCGGAGATCGAGAAGGACATCAAATGGGTGTATAGCCTGTTCCCCCGGCTGGAGGAGCGCTCCTGGCAGCTGGCGGGCACCCTGTCCGGCGGCGAGCAGCAGATGCTGGCCGTGGGCCGGGCCCTCATGTCCCGCCCTCAACTGATGATGCTGGATGAGCCCTCCCTGGGCCTGGCGCCCCTGGTGGTGCAGGACATCTTCAAGATCATCCAGGAGATCAACCGCCAGGGCGTGACGGTGCTGCTGATCGAGCAGAACGCCAATATGGCCCTGAAGATCGCGGACCTGGCCTACGTGCTGGAGACCGGCACCATCACCATGTCCGGCACCGGCGCGGAGCTGCTGGCGGACGAGCGGGTGAAAGAGGCCTACCTGGGCAAAAACGGCTGAAAAAACAGGATACCGAGCCGGAAAGACGAGCGTCTTTTCGGCTCTTTTTCCGCCTTTTGCGCCGGGGATATGGCGGCCTGAGCTGTTACTTTTCGGCATCATTTGTCATCATATCGACATGATTTGCGGGGCACCCTATGATATCATGAGCAAAATCAAAGGAAAGGAAGAAGACACATGCGTAGACTGTCTTTTGTTTTGATCGGTTTGCTGATCCTTGCCCTGTCCGGCTGCGGCCAGAAGGCCCAGACCCCGCCCCCGGCACCGGAGACCCCGACGGCGGAGATACCTGCGGAGACTCCGGCCACGCCTACCACAGAGGACCGGAACCCCACGGCGGCGGAGCTGGGCCGGGAGGAGACCACGGAGCTGGCCTTCACCGTGGAGGGGGAGACGGAGCTGATCCCGGTGACATTGTATATCGGCCAGGGCTACTCCATCTATATCCCCAGTGAGGGCTGGCGGCTGGAGAAGTGGGTGGACGACGGCATCCCGGAGGACACCTGGGAGAGTAATCTCAACGACGATGTGGAACTGACGGTCCTGCACCTGGGGGAAAAGACCCTGGAGGAGGCCCAGACCTGGGTAAAGGCGGAAGAGGACGACTATCAGCTGGTGGAGGATAAGCAGGGCGGCCTGGGCGGCACGGATGCCGGGGACCGGGAGATGCTGGAGGTCCGCTTCCACCCCTCTGGCAGCAGCATGTATGCCGTGCTGTACAAGTACCCCATGGAGGCCGCCGAGGGCTTCGGCACCCGGCTGGGCGTGATGGCAGATACCTTCCAGATCATGGAATAAGGCGGGAGAGAACAGGCTGCGGCCTGTTCTTTTTTTTGCGCCCCTGCCGGGGACGAGGGAAGGCGCCCCTGCCGGGGCGCACGGGGGAGAAGGGGGAGATGTCTTTGGCGCAAAGACACCTCCCCCTTAGACCCCCACCAGAAACGTGGGGGGATTCCGAATTTCCCCCCACACCCCCTTGAAACGGCCAGACCA
>NZ_JAFBIV010000028.1 GCF_021531915.1 Oscillibacter valericigenes
CCCCCCCATGGTCCCTCAGCGATCCCCCCGCCCCGGCGGGCAGCACCCTGGCCCAGCTGGTGGAACCGGGAACGCGCTTCACCGCCCCGGCCACGGCAGAGGAGATGGACAGCGCCGTCCGCTATATGCTCTCCTCCAACAGCAATCAGCTGACACTCAGTTATCCAGAGCTCACCGCAGTCACAGCCCGCCAGATCCTGAATAATGCCCTGATAACTGTGAAGCAATACAGTGAGCAGAGCTATAACAGCGCCTCCTGCACCTACAACGCTCTGGGGACCATGACCATCACCTTCTCCTCCACCGCCGCCCAGGAGGAGCTTTCCGCTTTCCGGGAGGCCACCATGGACGCCGCCCTGGCGGTGCGGCAGCAGCTCTGGGAGAAGGGACAGCTGACGGACTCCATGACCCAGTGGGAAATGGCCCGGGTCTACTACGGCTGGATCTGTGAGAACTGCGTCTATGACAGCAGCGCGGGAACGACCTCGCTCAGCCACCTGCCCTACAGCCTGTTCCAGCGGGGCATCGCCGTCTGTGACGGCTACACCGGGGCCTATAACCTGCTGCTGAAGCTGGAGGGCATCCAGTGCACCTCCGTATTCAACGACAGCCACATCTGGACCTCCGCCGTTCTGGACGGCACCGAATACCACATCGACACCACCTGGGGCAACGAAGGACAGCGCGTCAACTACGCCTTCTTCGCCATGACCCCGGCCCAGTCCCGCCTGTACCACGCCTGGTAACTGCCTCCGGTCACAACGAAATCCGCCCCGGACCTTGATGCGGTCCGGAGCGGATTTTTTTACGCAAAGGTGATGACCGTGCCGGTCTTGCCGTCCAGGGCGTCCAGGCACTTGTCCAGACTGGTGATGATGGCCTTCCGGCCGGGGTTGGCCCGGACGAACTTCATGGCCGCCTGGACCTTGGGCAGCATACTGCCCACGCCGAACTGGCCCTCCTCCACATACCGGGCAGCCTCTGCCAGACTCAGATGGCCCAGGTCCTGCTGGTTGGGCTTGCCGAAGTGGATGGCCACCTTTTCCACCTCCGTCAGGATCAGCAGGGCGTCGGCGTTGACCTCCTCCGCCAGCAGCTCCGCCGCAAAGTCCTTGTCGATGACCGCCGCCACGCCCTCCAGGGTGCCGTCGGGGTGCTCCACCACCGGCACGCCGCCCCCGCCGCAGGTGATGACGATGGCGTGGTCCCACAGCAGCCGCACCGCCTCGATCTCCACGATCTTTCGGGGCAGAGGCGACGCCACCACCCGGCGCCAGCCCCGGCCGGCGTCCTCCCGCATGGCATATCCCTTCTCCCGCTCCAGGGCCCGGGCCTCCTCCTCAGTATAGAAAGCGCCGATGGGCTTGGTGGGATTCCGGAAGGCCGGGTCGTTTCCGTCCACGATCATCTGGGTGGTCAGGGCCACCACCGGGTAGTTCCGGTTCCGGGCCGCCAGAGCGTATTTCAGCGCCTGCTGGATGTGGTAGCCGATATAGCCCTGGCTCATGGCGCCGCAGACATCGAAGGGCATGGGCGGAACCACGTCCTTGGCGGTCTCGCTGGCAAGCAATATGCGGCCCACCTGGGGGCCGTTGCCGTGGACGATGGCCATTTCATAGCCCCGGGCGCTGACCTCCGCCAGCTGCCGGGCCGTCCCCCGGACCACCTCCAGCTGGGCCTCGGCGGTGGGGGCGGCATTCCCGGACTGTAAAGCATTCCCTCCCAGGGCGATGACAAGTCGTTCAGCCATAGAAAAACTTCCTTTCCTCGTTTTCCCATAGCTTGCCCCTGGCCCGGGGAATTATCCGCAGCAAAAAACGACCCCTTGGGGCCGTTTTCTGTTATTCTCTTTTCCTCCGCCAAAGCAGCCATGCCAACAGCAAGCAACCTATAAAGGCAAGTCCGGCGGACAGCGCCAGCGGGAGCCGCAGGACTTCTCCGGCGGCAGGGGCGGGCACATACTCCCCCACTGTCATATAGCGGTACAACAGATACTGCAGTTCCAAAAACCAGGTCTCCAAAGCCCGCAGGATGGCAACCAGCACGCCGCCCAGCAGCAGGCACAGACTACCCACCACCGTCAGGGCGGTTCTCCGCTGACCGCGGCGGTTCTGACGGGCCAGCCGCTCCAGGTCCGGTGTCTGGCTGCCGGGGCCATCCCAGTCCTTTCCCCGGGCCAGCTGGTCCAGAGAGACGCCAAACAGCTCGCTCAGCTCCACCAGTTTGCTCAACTCCGGTGTGGAGATGCCCAGCTCCCATTTGGAGATGGTCTGCCGGGCCACGTCCAACCGCTCCGCCAGCTGCTCCTGGGAGAAGCCCGCCGCAGCCCGCAGCGTCTGGAGCCGCCGTCCAAAGGTCTGTTCCGTCATCGTATCCATGAGGTGCCACCCGCTTTTCAGTGATTTCCCCTATATGATACGCGTTTCAGCAGGTTTCGTCCAGCACCGAAAGGCGGCAATTCCGCAACGGACCGTTGCAAAGGATCATCAGCCCTCCGGGTGCCGCGCCCGGACCACCGAGAAGGCCTCCTCCGCCACGGCGATGGTCTCCGCGATGTCGGCGTCGGAGAGGGCGTAGTTGATGAAGTGGTTGTGGTGGGTTGTGAAGAACACGCCCCGCTTCACGCACTCGGCGATCCACTCCTGATGGAGCATCAGGCTGGGATCGTCCGCCAGCCGTAGGTAGAACAGGCTGGGCATACCGGACACATGGAGGTCGAAGCCATACTTCTTACCCGCTTCGATCAGGCCGTCCCCCAGCTTTTTACCCTTCTCGTTGAGGACGCGGGGCAGGTCCAGCTTCTTCATCTTCTCAATGCAAGCGATACCGGCGGCGAAGGGCACAGCGGACAGCCAGTAGCTTCCCGTGTAGCTCATGCCGGAGACGGTGTTTTTCAAAAAGTCCTGACCACAGAGGGCGGAGACATTGTAGCCGTTGGCCAGAGCCTTGCAGAAGCAGATCAGGTCCGCCTTGAAGCCGAAGTAGTGGTCGCTGCCCGCAAGATCGATGCGCCAGCCCGCCCGCACGTCGTCCACGATCAGGACGGTGCCGTTGTCGGTGCAGAGCTTGCGGACCTTCTGCCAGAAGCCGTCGGCAGGCAGCTCGTTATCCTTGAAGTTGCCGTGCATGTAGGGCTGGCCGATGACGGCGGCGATCTCGCCCTTGTACTGGTCGAACAGCTCTGCCAGCGCGTCGAAATCGTTCCAGTCCACATACAGGTTGTGCATCACGTCCTCCTCCAGAACGCCCGCATAGTCCATCTTCTGAGTCCAGGGAGACACGCCGTGGTAGTAGCCCTTGAAGAACACGATCTTCTTCCGGTGGGTGTAGGCCCGGGCAGTCATGATAGCCAGGGTGGTAACGTCGTTGCCGTTCTTGGCGAAGAAGGCCCAGTCGGCGCAGGCCACTGTGTCCACCAGCAGCTCCGCGAAGTCGATCATCTTGGTGGAGGGCACCGTGACGCAGTCCTCCAGCGCCCGCTGTTTGCGGGCTGCCTCGTCCACGTCCGGGTCGTGATAGCCCAGGATATTGGGGCCGTAGCCGCACATGTAGTCGATCATCCGGTTGCCGTCCAGGTCCCAGAAATAGCTGCCCTCCGCCCGGGAGGAGAACATGGGCCAGGCCTCGATGGGGGTGTAGCAGCCCTCGGCGGGGCCCTGGTGGCCGTAGATACCGGAGGGGATCACCTTGCAGGCCCGGAGATACGCTTCCCGGCTCTTGGAATAGTCATTGATCTTCATATCCGTCCCTCCTTATCCGAGATACACCGCCACCCGGTCCAGGATGCGGTTGATGTTGTCGATCTGAGAGATCATGCCGCCGATGCGCACCTGTCCGGCGCCCACCGCCGCGATGGCGTTGACCTTGCCGTCAAACAGGTCCCGTGCCAGGCGCATGTCCCCGAACTCCATGTAGGACAAGGGATGCTCCGGGGCCTTGTGGATGGTCAGCAGCCGGTGGTCCCGGCAGCACAGGGCCGCCGCGGGGCCACCCACAATGGACAGCTTTGCCGTGCCGTCCACGATATTGGAAGCGGAGAATTGGCCGATCTTGTCCTCGTTGGCCACCTGGGCGATGGCCTCGGCGATGACGTGGAACATCAGGGTGGTGGAAACACGGAAAAACTCCGGGTCCTCCAAGGCGCCGGGCTCCGGCTTCAGCAGGGCCGACAGCCGGTCCGTCAGCTTGGTGAAGGGGCCGGTCAGGAAGCCGATCTTGGTAAAGCCCTTGCTGGGGATGGGGGTGACGGTGCCGTCGATGAGGCCGTTGAACTTCTCGCAGCTGGAGAAGGGCAGCTTCACCTGGCAGCGGTCCACGCCCGGGGCCATGCGGCACTTTCCGCCGCCGAAAAACAGCGTGGCGGAGGGGCCGTCCTTCACGGCGAAGCCCACGGAGACCGTTTTCCCCGCAATCAGCTCCGCAGCCTCCCCGTCCAGCTCGCACAGGTACGGCAGCGCCCCCAGCACGGCAAAGAGGTTGATATACGCCATGGTCCTTGCATCTTTCATAGTGCTCTCCGATCTCCCGCCCTTCCCGGCGGGCCAGAATGGTAAAATTATAAACCGGATCGTCCCCTGGCGCAAGTGGCGCTGCGACCCCCACCGGGTGTGGAGCCATGTGATTTCCGCCAAAAAATCTCCGGAGCTTTTGTGCGATTGAGGAAAACCGTCCCGGTCCGGTTGACCATTTTCCCCCGTGATGGTAGTATGAAGCAACAAGGGCGAAGGCTCCGGAGCCTTCCCATTCGTTTGATTTCAAAGAAAGAAGAGGGAACTATGAAGAAGGAATACGATGTGCTGGTCATCGGCCCTGTCTCCCTGGACCACAACATTGACTATCAGGGCAATGAGCGCAAGGAAGTGGGCGGTGCCGTGGTGGCATCCGGCTTTGCCGCCGCCAAAAGCGGCAATAAAACCGCCCTGTTCACCAAGCTGAATCCCGCCGACGCGGATGTGGAGGCCCGGTTCAAGGACTCCGGCGCTGACGTGTACTGGAAGGAATCCAAGGCCACCTGCTCCATCCGCAACCAGTATTTCACCGCCGACAAGGAAAAGCGGGCCTGCACCTCCATGGGCGTGTGCGACCCCTTCAAATTCGAGGAGCTGCCCGATATCGACACCAAGATCTACCACTTCGCCGGCCTGGTGTACGGCGACTTTGACGGCGCCCTGTTTGCCGAGGCCGCCAAGCACGGCAAGGTGGCCGTGGACGTGCAGTGTCTGCTGCGCCATGTGGAGGCTGACAAGACCATGGCCTTCCACGACTGGGCGGAGAAGATGGAATACCTGCCCTGCATTGACTATCTCAAGACCGATGCCGCCGAGGCAGAGATCCTGACGGGCCTGACTGACCGGGTCGAGGCCGCCAAGCTACTGCACAGCTGGGGCGCCAAGGAGGTCCTCATCACCCACAACACGGAGGTGCTGGCCTACGACGGTCAGAACATCTACACCTGCCCCATCAAGGCCCGGAACCTGTCCGGCCGCACGGGACGGGGCGACACCACCTTCGCCGGCTACATCACCGAGCGCCAGCGGGCGGATATCAAGGATGCCTTGCAGTACTGCACCGCCCTGGTGTCCCTGAAAATGGAGACTCCCGGTCCCTTCATGGGCACCCGGGAGGACGTCCTGAACTATATCCGGGAGTTCTATTGAGCTTTGCTTTGAAAAAGCGCACCTGCTCTCGCAGGTGCGCTTTTCGTGAAAACTTCAAAAAATGCGCCCGGTAAGGGAAAAAACAAGGGAAACCCACGCTCGGAAGCACAAGAAAAACCTCGTAACCATTGCGGTTACGAGGTTTCTTTCTGGAGGTGACACCCGGATTTGAATCGAGCAAGCCGGGTTTTAGCCTGTTTTATCGCATGTTGGAAAGTGTTGCGCTGCAAGGGTTTCCGCAATTTCAACTCTTTAGCTTATCCCGACTAAATCCACCTGATGTTATCCTCATAAGGCTAAAAATAAGGCTAAATTTTGAGTCACGCAGGGCATGCCTATCCAGTTAAACAATGGGAATTCCCGTTTTCATCCATTATGAATGAAAACGAAAGCAACTCTCCAACGTACGTAAGCCGCTCAACTTATTAAAATTTGAGGCAAAACCGCGTTTCTCCAATCGTAATGATATCTCCACTTCGCAGAAGATTAGGCATGGCTATCGGCAAGCCATTCACACACACTTCCTGAACAAACTCCAGCGGTTCAATATACACAACGCCTTCTGCCGCAAAGATACGGGCACTGCGAGCAGGCAATTGGGAGAAAGCAATGTGCCCGCCCAATCCAACCAGCAACTCATCTACCAAGCCAAAATCAGTCTGTTTTCCAATATAAGAGCCTTGCTCTACCTCCAGACGCATATAAATTCCCTGATTGGGGTCGTTATCCAGTGAAACAGGTGCCTCGGAAGACTGTTCGGGCTGATCCCGCTTTTTGCGTTTAATAAACACTACAACTGCCAGAACGACTGCCGCTGCAGCCGCCAAAGCTCCGGCGATTACGATACCGCTCACAGCGGGCGCCTCTTTCTCTGCAGCCGCTGCATCCTGCAGCTCCGCATTCACTTCAGGAAGCGCTTCTTCTGCCGGAGGAGCTTCCGGTTCTCTTTCCTCAGCCGTCGGAGGGATATGATCTTTCTCTTCCGAACTCTCGTCAGGCAGCACCGTCTGCGTCTCCATACCGCTGCCTGTACCGCTGGATAAATTTGCCACCGCCTCGGTTTTGCCCAGCAACTGCGCCCCGGCAGCCAACGTCAGTTTTACGCTCTGCGGGCCTTTGGGGCCAGTATAACCGGACAGGTCAAATGCAGCCATACGCAGCAGATTCATCTCTGCTGTCATTTGTTCTGCCAACGCAGCAGGACTAAGCTCTGCCCCGGGAACACCGCAGCGTCCTCCGCCCGCTTCTGCAATGGCTTGCAACTTCTCAAGGGATGCCTGATCATCGCCAAAGCCTACTGCATGCAGCAATACACCCGCTTCACCAGCAAGCTCCAACAATTCCTCAAACGTCACCGCAGAACTTGGCGCATCCTCCACACCGTCTGTCAGCAATACAAGGCTGTGTATTTCTCCGCCGCGGCGCTGCCGTTTCGCCAGATAATCCAACGCTTTTGCCGTACCTTCATACAGTCTGGTGTTCTGTGTGCTGTAGCTGACCTGATCCAGAGCCGCAGCCAAATTCTCTCCATCCAGGTCATCAGCTACCAGTTCAAACTCATCACCGAAGGTAGCCAGCGCATATTTGCTGTCATCCGGGCAGGTGGCCGTATAGGCATCCATAAAGTCCAAGATCTCCTGTTTGTGCTTGGGCATGGAGCCGGATCGGTCCAACAAAAAAATACAATAGCTACCGCCATCTACCTGGGCAACCGTTTGCAAAGTCCCTGCAACCGGCAGTATGACTCCGTTTGTCTCTGCATTTACCTGTGTCACAGGATCGCTCAGTGCAGAGGTGTCCATCCACAGGTAAAGAATGTCATCCTGCACCAATGTCTGCACCACATCCACCTCTCCTGCCGCATAGGCAGAAACCGGCATCAACAGCATTACAAGACAGAGGGAAAGCAGGATTTTTAAATGTCTCATGTTTCTTCCTCCACAAACACAGTGATCAGTGAAAAATTGTCATTTCCCGGTGCCGCACGGCGGATATGCCGCAACAGCATATTTCTGGCCCACTGTGCAGGGCTCTCGGATTTCAGGAAATCAATCAGGATTTCCTCATCATATACATACTCCCAGAAACCATCCGAGCAGAGCAGGAACGCATCTCCCGGCACAACTTCTGTTTCTTCTCCCTCCGGACGACAGTTTTCCTTGCCCAGAACCCGCATCAGGCGAGTCCGGTCATCATCATGGTAAATATCCATGTAGGAAATCTCCCCGCCCATATATTTACGGTAAGTGACAGAGTGATCCTTCGTCACATGGGCTATCTGACCGCCGCTGAAATGGTACAGGCGGGAATCGCCCGCATATGCCCAGGCCGCCCGCTGATCCGCAATATGCAATGCCACCGCGGTCGTACGCATATCGGACTGCTCCGGACTGCTCTGTGCATTCAAAATCCTGTTGTTGGCGTCGTTCATCAAAGTCAGGAGCATTTCCGCAGAGGCCGTCTTCAGTGTGGTACACCCCTCATATATGCTATCCACAGCCATCCGGGAAGCCACTTCTCCGCAGCCGTGTCCGCCAAGGCCGTCTGCCAGGAGAAAAATACTTCCCGCCTCGCCGGAAGCACAGCGGACGCTGTCCTCGTTATGCTCCCGGCCGCCCTGGTTGGTGTAGGAATAGGCGGTTATTCTCATAGATCACTCCAAGTCCAGATAGATGGTGTTTTCGGCATCGCCCAGATAGAAAGAGCTCTTGGGCGCCATCTTGGTGGGCACATTGGGAGCAATGCGCTGTCCATTGGACAGGAACGTGCCGTACGTAGAGTTCAGATCCGTCACCACAAATGCATTGTCACCCTCGCTGTAATACACCTGGCAGTGCTTGGAACTGACGCCAGGCGTACCATCACGGTAAGCAATGCGGCAAACAGCCGGGTCACGGCCGATTTGGATAGGCTGATTGTGCAGTTGGACGGTCTGTCCGTTATGTTGGGCCGCCATGGAACGCACCACAGGAATAGGTTTCTTTCCCTCAGCCTCCTGTGCTTGGGCAGGCTTTTTCTTCTTACTCATCACAATGACGACAGCCACTACAGCAAGGATCACTACGGCAGCGATCGCAATGATCATTGTCATGTTGGAACTTCCCTTTTCACTGTAAACGCCGTATGCAATATCATTGCGGGTCAGAAGCGGCATGACCTCGCTGACGCTGACCGCATAAAACAGGTTCTGATCCAATGCAGAGCCGGCGGTATTGATACCGATGACAGTGCCGTTCTCCGTGGTCAGCGGGCCGCCGGAATTTCCGCCGCTCAGGGCGGCATCCGTTTGAATCAGCTTACGGCCGGTACCGCTCTCCGTCAGAAAGCGGCTGACACTGCCGGTAGTGACACTGGCGTCACTGCTGCTGAAAGAGGTCACTGCTTCCACAGTCAGATCTGCCGCCTGGGGGAATCCCACGGCATGAACAGTCGTGCCCAGCATATCTTCAGACGGTTCCTGCATCATAAGGGCGACCCGCTTATCGGTTGGCTCAGCCAGACGCAGCACAGCCACATCCTTTTCATAGTCATAATCCACCAGATAAGCCTCTTCCTCATCATCCTTGCCATACATGACCTTCAGTTCCCCGCCGCCGGACGCTTTGCCGGCCAGGATGAAATCTTCCACCACATGGCAGTTCGTAATGATATATTGGGGCTTTTCCCCCTCTTTGCCCACAAAGAAGCCCGTGCCGCGCCAGTAGTTCATCACCCCGTCCTTATCTGGGGCACCGGCATAAATCAGAATAATACTGTCCAGCACAGTTCTGTCAAACGCCGCCATTGCAGGCACTGCAGCCAATCCCATCATTAGAATCGTCAGTAAAGTTACGCCAAGAATGCGAAGCTTTTTCATATCGTTTCTCCTCTGTCCTGATTTTTCTTATTTGTAGGCAATCATAATCACTGTATAGTTATCCTGCTGCGGAAGCGCCTTTTCAGCCACAAAAGTCTCCAGCAGTCTGCAGCCTTCTTCAGGCTCCACGACCATTGCCTCCAGCAGCTCGGGCGGCGTCAGGATCCCGCTGATACCGTCAGAACACAGCAGCAGCCGGTCTCCGGGAAGGAGGTGCAGCGACTGTTGGCTCCTGTCGATCATCTTCAACTCGTCCATGCCCAGAAATGCCGTTAACCTTCGGCCGTCCGGATCTTCCTCCGCTCGGGCACGGTCAATAATTTCTTCTTCCAGCGCATCCAGATAAAGATCATTCAGGCAGGTATGCTCCCGGTTCACCTGGAACACACCGCCATTGCGCCCCAAAAAGATGGCGCTGTCACCCACACTGATCCAGTTCAGCGCATCCCCCAGGATGTGCACTGCTACCAGTGTTGTCCCGCTGCGCCCTGCGCACTGGTTGAAAATGTGCTGACTGACAGCATGGGTGCCCTCCATCAAATACTGTGAGATCTCTGCGTCCTCCGGCATCGAGCGGAAAAGTTCCAGAAAGCTCTCTACTGCGAGTTCGCTGGCGACCTTCCCGTCTTCCATGCCGCCCATACCGTCTGCCACTACGGCAAACAGTCCGCGGTGGGACATCTCTGTCACGTCGGCAGCGTTGGCAATTCCGAAGGAATCCTCCTGGTTTTCCCGGCAGCCAATGCCCTGCAGGTTTGCTATGCGGATGGTATTGGGCGGCTCTCGCCGCACAGGCGCCCCAGGCGCGGCAGGCACATCCGGAGCGGAAGCGCTCCGTCCAAAAATCCTGTCAAACAGTCCCATTTTCCGCTCCCATCTTCCAGGTAAAATGCTCTCCGCACAAAGGTACGAACATCAGCTTGGTCTCGCCAAAATCAATGATGTCGTAAGCCTTCAGCGGCATGGCGGAAAAAACCTCGTCATCATTGAGATACACGATATTCCGCCCGTCGCCGGGAATCAGATTGAACCTGTTGTTCTTGTCGCTGTAACTGACCTTGGCATGATTTTCCGCCGAGATCTTCATGTCACCGGTAATCACGATATCCATCCGGTCACTGCGGCCAATGGAGTTGATACCGCCGCGAATGGTATAGCTCTTGCCGCGGCTGGGGCCTTCCACGCAAACCAGCCAGCCGACTACCGGATCAAATCCCATTTTAGCCTGCATAACACCCACTGTCTTGCCGGCAGCAGTCACACTGGTTCCGTAACCGGCCGGAGCCGCCGTCCGCTCCGGCGCAGGAGCCGCGCCGTACCCTCTGGGAGGCATGGTCTTATTGGCGTCTGTAACACTCATCCCATAGCCCCTGGGCGGCATGGTCTTTCCGCCTTCCGCCACGGGTACGCGGTTCAGCGGTGCGGTAGGCTGGGGTGCCGTCACAGAAACAGGCGCTGTCCGGTTCATGTCCACCGTGCGGAGGGGAGCTGTACGTCCGGCCGCAGCCACTGTAATTCTTTGGTTTCCATTGCAGTATGGACAGGTGGGATGTACCTCAGGGTCATACAAATGTCCCCGCCCACATTCGATCTGTGCCATGGAAGACTCCTCCTCTGTTCGTTTAGTTGATGGTCACACTGGACACATGGTCCAGCGGAGACAGATCGGAGATTTGATTATCGTTATACTGGCGGATCTCCACGCTTTTCAGATTCCGCAGATTGGCCAACGGCGAAATGTCCCGGACATTTCGGGCAGACAGTGAAAGAGTCTGCAGATTGCTGAGATTCCCCAGCGGGCTGATGTCCCGTAACCCGTTTTTATAAGTGTAGTCATACAGATTCAGTTCCCGCAAATTCGTCAGCTTACCCAGCGCGGTAATGTCTGTTTCACCGTCACCCAGGCTGATCCGCAGGCTGGTCAGCTGACTCAGATTGCCCAGCGCCTCCTGATCAGCAGGGCGGCTTCCATTCTGGTAATATGCATACAAGGTCAATGTTTTGAGCTTTGTCAACTTTCCAAAGGGCTGATAGCTCTTCACTCCGGCAGATGTAGAAAAGCTTGTTAGCTCCGTCATATTTTCAATGCCGCTGAAGTCCACCATCTGGTAGTCCTTTGTGCCGGGAAGATACAGTTCCTTCACCTTTGTCAGCTTGGACAGGGCATTGACATTGGAATAGGTAGCATCATTGCCATAAAGGCGAAGCGTCTGCAGATTGGTCAGATTTGCAATGCCATCCAGATTTTCCAGGCCGTCCGCACTGAATTGAAGCGTCTGCAGTCTCGTCATATTGGAAAATGCATCCAGATTCTTCAGCCAGGGGTTATTGCTGCTACTGTTCCATATATTCAGTTCCTCCATGGCCGTCAGCCCCTTCAGCGCACTGACGTCCTGCAGGCCGGCGTCAACATACATATTGAGCTTTTTCAGAGAGGTCATCCCTTCCAGTCCCTTGAAAGACTTCAGACCGCTGCAGAAGAGTTCCAGAGTTTCCATCTGCGTCAGGTTGGAAAGGCCGCTGAGGTCTTCCACAAACACGCATGTAGAGTTGCCCGTATTTGTACTCAGGCGCAAAGTTTTGAGACTGGTCAACCCACTCAGCGCGTTCAGGCTGGAGATATTCATTTCTCCGTACAGCGTCAGTTCCTGCAGTTTATGCAGCCCTGCCAGAGGTTTCAGATCCTCCACCTGGTCCACTCCCAAAGCGAGTTGCTTCAGATTGGTCAGATTCTCTAGCGGGCTTAGGTCCGAGATGGTATTGCCGGTACCCCAGTAGCCGTCCATACCAAGATATTCCAATTCCGTCATACCGGAGAGTGGAGAAAGGTCAGAAATCGTATTCTTGAATGGGAGATTCAGTTCTTTCATCTTGGTCATGCCGGCCAAGGGCGAAAGATCAGAAATATTGGTATTTTCCGCCAAATTAAGATACATCATCTCTGTCATGCCCGCCAGGGGGGAAAGATCGGTGATGTCGTTTTCCCGCAGGTACAGATCCCTCAGCTGCGTCAGCCCTTCCAGACAGGAGATATCCGTAATATTATTTTTCTGCAGGTTCAGAGACTGCAGATTCACCATGTACTTCAAAGGCTCGATGTCTGCATCCGTCAGACCCATCTCATACAGGTTTAAATTCCGCAGATCTGTGCTGTATTCCTGACCCGCAATTGTGATGCTCGGAACCTCCGATTTGATCAGCGGCGGCCCGCTGGTGTTGCCGCTGCCGGAAGCGGCCGGCTTACTTCCGCCGCCCAGCAATGCCACAGCGCCCACTGCGACTGCAAGGCAGGCAGCCGCGATACCCGCGATCATCTTTGTGTTGTTTTTCTTGGCGGTAGCTGCTGCAGCCTTTTCCGCCGCCACAGAGGCAGGCACCGCCGCCTCGGTCATAGACTGCTCCTCGATGGCGCGCAGGAACTCCTCCGCGCTCTGGAACCGATCCTCCGGCTGCACAGCAAGGCCCTTCATGATGGCGTAATCCAGCCAGGCCGGGATCTCAATACCGCTGTCGGTGATGCTGACGATATCGTCCTTGTCCAGTCGTTCCAGAGATTCGGGCGGCAGATAGCCGGTAATCGCCGCGTACATACAGGCCGCGCAGGAATACACGTCTGTGTAAGGGCCCTGACGGCCGCGGCGGATGTACTGCTCCTTGGGAGCGTATCCAACCTTCAGGATAACATCCAAACTTTTGCTCTTATCACCAATGCTGTATCGGGCAGATCCGAAATCCAGCAGCTTCACATTGCCATCCTTGGAAATATAAATATTATCAGGCGTGACATCGCGGTGAATGAAGCCCTCCTGATGGACGGCTGTCAATGCCCGCAGCACCGGGATCATCACATCCAACGTCTCCTGCACGCTGACCCGGCCGCCCTGATTGGCAATATAGCTTTTAAAACTGACGCCCTCGATATAGTCCATAACGAAGTAGGACGTACCGTTCTCGTCAAAGTAGCTGGAAACACCGGCGATATTGGGATGGCCGATAAACTTGGCCAACGTCCGAGCCTCTTCCTGGAACCGTTCCGCGCCGTAAGCAAACTCATCCGCTTTATCGCCAGACACTACAGACACCGTGGTCTCCTGAATACGGCTGGCAATCTCGCTGGGCAGAAACTCCTTAACAGCCACCCGGGCATTCAGCTGCGTATCCAAAGCCAAATATGTAATGCCAAAGCCGCCCTGACCCAACACCCGTCCAACGATATATCGTCCATTCAGTACTGTCCCAACTGGCAAGGCAATGGGGTATTTTTCCGCGTTTTGTACCGGGTCAAACCCGCAGTATGGGCAGGTTTCCCCTCCTGCGTAGGATTGGAAACAGTTATAGCAAAGTTGCTCTGTTTCGCTCATCACTGCCATGGCAATTACTCCTTATTTCCCATATTGTCTCTTTTTTAGACAGTTCCAGTTTACTCTCAGTTTTTTCTTTCGTCAACTATTCCATAAAATTACAGTTCTCTTTCTTTGCAAAAAAGGCGGTATCTGCTGTTGAACCGGACCAGTAATAACGGGCAATAGACAAAAGGCTCCCTATGTAGGACAATAACTACATAGAGGGCGTTGTTATGTCAGGGAAAAAGGGGATGAAAAAGTATCCTCAAGGGATAAGAGCAGCGGTCATATCCAGAATCCGCGCAGGAGAGAGCCAGAATGCGCTGAGCAGAGAGTATGGAATTAGTCGGTGGGCAATTCAGTGCTGGTCAAAAGGAGATGTAATTCCGAAACAACGTGGACGCAAGCCAGCCAAAACATTAGCCGAGTACAAGTATGAAAATAAGCGTCTGAAAATGGAAAATGAATTGCTGTGGGGTTTTCTGCAGTGCGTGGAAAGGATGTGAAGGCCAGGATCAAGTATCAGGTAATTTTCAGGCACCGAAATCAATATGCAATATCCGTAATGTGCAGATTCTTTCAGGTATCATAGAGCGGATACTCGTTCCGCGCTCTTACAAATCATTTATTGGTAAGTTATAACGGTTGGTTAAACCGGCGGATCAGGTAAATCAGAAAGTCCCAACAGTCAAACTATTGGCAATCGCTACGGTGGCTGTTGCTCCTATCATTCATGCTCCTACTATACCTTAGCAGTCTATATTCCTATAGAAGATTATGGCAACTCGTTTTCAAAAAATGATGTAAAAACACCCCGGAACCCATTGCGCTGCAATGGGTTCCGGGGTTGTTTCTTTCTGATTCTGCGTGGGACGCGAAAAAAGTAAAATTATTTCCATTTTTTAGGTGTTTTGCTTGCGCCGTTGGTTTCTGCAACTACCGCAATTTACAAACTTATACCGAACAATGATAAGGGGGATGTTGACTGTCGGTGTTAGCGCTGGGCGGAATTAGCCAATCGGCGATTTTCTCCCGGCGTTAACATCGGCAAGTTTACAGGAGAGGATACTCAACGTATAACGTAGACGATTGAGAACGCAGGCACCGGAACTATTACATTACGACTACACATAACGTAAACAAAAAGATATGTTGACGATCGGCTACGTTATGCGTAACGAATGGGGCTTCCACATAAATGCCACATAGATTTTGGTATGATAGTCAATCCGTTGAAATCATGGTAAACTGATGCCGTATTTATTCAATGAGCTTCCCCGGAACGGGCCTTGTTATGCAGTGAGCTGAGGATGCGGAGCATCCCGGCAGGTTGAACGGCTTTTGTCAGGAATGCGCTTGCGTTCTCGAACGAAAACGTTGTGCGTATCCCTCTTTATAAAATGCCAAAAATAATTTCAAATTGGGCACAGATTAACACGAAGTGGCATCAGATAAACTCTCAGAAGTTTGACATCTGCGACATTTTGTGCTAATATGATCTTGCTTTTATTAGATATGCCCACTCCCGGTCAGTGGAGATTGCTAAGTTGTGAAGTGACCCTCGATGTGGTCGCTATGACTCTGCACACTTGTGCAGCATTGATTGCCCCTCAGGGGTATTGGGATCAGTTTCCGCCCGTCTGATGGTTTCTGTGGCTTTGCACCCATGGAACTTCAACGCCTGCTTACAGCATTGTTTGCAGGAATGTTGCGGGGATATGATCGGTTTGGGTTTTCCTGCTCTTGCAGGGATTGTAGGTACTGGGGAAAGCACTGTTTCGTTTGATTGTGCAATCCCATTTTTAGGATGAATATTGCTTACTAGAGGTCTGAAAAAGGCGAAAGCCGTTTTCAGGCCTTTTTGTATCCATTTTTAGATGATGAAAGCCCGGTTCCGGTTCAGGATCAGTCTCCCTGAACTGTTGCGGGCGAGGAGGTTTTTGTATGTTGAAGCTTTTTATTACCAGAGGAAATGATTTCAGACCGGTCTGGACTGCCGGTCACTCCCGCTTCTGGCAAAGCGTGAGGTCCTTTTATCATGTCATCCAGCTGTGCCAGCGGCTGGGCTTTGTATCCGGGCAGTCAGAGTGTCCGGCCGGTCATACAAAGCATCCCCAGCAAATCAGACCTGCACCGGAAGGTCGAAGAACACCAGCGGCATGTATGCTGCAGCCGTTCCCAACGGTCGTGTTCGCCGCAGTCTCACCAGACGGGGAGTTTCCATCTCTATGCGGCGTTGATACTAAACAGCCAATTTCATAAACAGAGACAGAGAACGGAACAGAGTTCCTAAGTGCTG
>NZ_JAFBIV010000029.1 GCF_021531915.1 Oscillibacter valericigenes
GGTAGTTCAGTTGGTTAGAACGCTAGCCTGTCACGCTAGAGGTCGACGGTTCGAGCCCGTTCCGGGTCGCCATTTATGCTGCTGTAGCTCAGTAGGTAGAGCGCATCCTTGGTAAGGATGAGGTCGGCGGTTCGAATCCGCCCAGCAGCTCCAAACCCTTGAAAACCTTGTGTTTTCAAGGGTTTTTTCTTTGTTTCTGAAAAAGTCAGACCGCATCCCTAACTTGCGATTTTTGCAGAAGGGATGCGGTCTATTTTATGGCTAAAAAGATCACGATGAACAAGCACAGCGGAAAGACATTTGAAGAGGTTTTTGCGGCGTTTGTAACAGCAAAAACGGCAAAGGGGGTGTCTGATGTCACGATCCGTAATTACCATCAGAATCTCCACAACATTTCTTTGCATTTTGACATTCAGACGCCCTTTGATTCGCTGACAAAGGAAATGCTGGATGAGATGGTGGTTTCTATGAGAAAGTCAGGATTGGCGCATAACACCATTGCCACCTATGTGCGTCAGCTCCGCACTTTTCTGAATTGGTGCAATGGGGAGGGGCTGACAACCGTGATGCTCCCGAACATGAAAGAAAAGGAAACGGTGAAGGAGACCTACACAGATGAAGAGCTGACTCGGCTTTTGAAGAAGCCAGGGCGGGACTGCAGTTTCTGTGAGTATCGGGCATGGGTGATTGTAAACTTCCTCTTGAACAGCGGCTGCCGTGCCGCTACTGTCAGAAACATTCAGAATCGAGATGTGGACTTGCAGGCGCGGCAAATCATTCTGCGGCATACAAAGGTTGGAAAGATACAGGTCATTCCCCTGTGTAGCCTCATGGTGTCCATTCTGCAGGACTACATGGAGATCAGAGGCGGCGCGGAGGAAGATTACCTCTTTTGCGATCAGTATGGCGGGATGCTTTCAGAAAACGCGCTGCGCTTGGCGATTGCTGCATACAATCAGCGGCGCGGCGTCCAAAAGACAAGCATTCACCTTTTCCGTCATACCTTCGCCCGCAAGTATTTGGTGGATTGTGGGGGCAATGCGTTTACCCTCCAGAAGCTCATGGGACACTCCACGCTGAAAACGACCAAAATCTATTGCAACATTTTTGATGCTGACATTGCGAAGAACTACGATACCTTTTCTCCCTTGGCTCAGATCAGCAAGCCCAAAGAGCGAATTAGAAAGTAAACATGATCGAAACAACAAAGAAGCAAGAGTCATACAAGTCTCTTGCTTCTTTTTAACATCTTTTTATGAACTTCAATACATCTCTCGGACTTTATCAAGATACGCGCGGAACTGCTCGACTGCTCTATCAGAGCCGATCAGCTTTGCTTTTTTGCCAAAGCCCAGCACCCAGCCAAAGAACTGATCGCTGATCTCCACCTGAGTTGTCACGCTGAAATGGGTGTCATCCACCTTGGCATACTGAACGCTGCTCTTGTCGTTTCCGAAACGATCTACAACCGCATCCAGAAGAGGATTGATAAAACGGATGGTGATGCGCTCCTGCTTGCCGCCAAACATGGAGAAGACGCGCTTTGTGTATGTTTTCAAGTCGATTGCGGCAAAGGCTTCTGCGCCCTCTCTTGGCTTGCCGGTGAAGCTCACATTTTTCATGCGATCAACGCGGTACGTTCTCATGTCCTGTGCGTAATCATCAAATGCCAGAAGATAATAGTTGCCGTCGTTGATCAGCAGCTTGTAGGGGCTGACGGTGTACTTCATTCCCTTGCGGCGCTCTACTTGCTGCCCGACATCGTTGATGGAGTATTTGAGATACTGGAAGGAAATCTTTTCAGGTTCGTGCTTCTGCCCATCCAACTCTTTACTCATGGCATCATTGATGGTGCTAATGCTGTTCAAAACGCCCTTGTTATCTGTTTTCACGCGGTCAGTCAGGAAAGCATCGTGCCTGATCGTCTTGGCCTGTGCCTCGCTGACAAACTCACAAACTACATTTGCAAGGCGCTCTGCTTGTCCGGCAGAAAGGAATTTTGCAGAGTAGACGCACTCTGCCAGAAGTCGGATGTCTTGGGGCTGATAGTGGCGCTGGCGCACATAGAAGCCCTTTTTGCTCTTGTCATAGACGACCAACTTTTCGCTCTCGTCTTCAGCAATGCGTTCTTCTGCTTCATGGACATCAATTTCTTCTTCAACAATGAGCATTGCTTTGTTGATCTCTTCAATGTCGCGGTAGATTGAACGGCGCTCAGCGTAGATGCCGCAGCTCTCTTCCAGATAGCCAACGATATTCTCAGCGGAAACCACATGGTTTTCATCGGACTGCCGCAGGAGGTATTGCAGAACAAGGTAGGGCTTTAGCTTCTGGTTTGGCTTTTTGCCGTGTCCCTTTTCAAACTCTTCAAAGCCATGTTCATTGATTTTTTTGGCCATGCTTGCCGCCTCCGTGTTTGCCATTTTTGTCATTATAACACGCCGGAAGTAAAGAAAAAAGGCAGGAGTTCCTGCCTTTAATCGGTATTTGTGCTGTTTTCAATTTCTCGCTCTATTTTGGAAACTAATTCGCTGGGACGAATATCAAGGGCTAATGCAATTTTCCACAGGGTTTCAAAATTTGCCTGTTTTGTTCCACTCTCGATCATTGTCAAATGAGTGCGTGCAATTCCAGCCAATCCGCTTAAAACGTCCTGCGAAATGCCTTTTTCCTTGCGGAGATTTCTAATTACTGTTCCAACAGCCAAGTTATTGAACTGCACACAATCACCTCTTTTCTCCCAATAGTTTAAGAGAAAAAGGCGTGTTTTCGGTCTGCGATAATAGACATCAAGCAGATAATATGCTACTATGATAGTTACAATACCATAGGAGGTTTTGCCATGAAAAAGTTGATGTCAGTTGTCTTAGTTCTTGTAATGTGTTTTTCCCTGCTGCCTGCAACTGCAGCAGCCGACAGCAACACCCCTGAAACCGGATTCTATCTCGCCATGGCGAATAACGCTCCCGCAGGCGACGTAATCTCTGCCACCGGCAATGATCCCAGTGGCTATTATGATATCCCCTACACCTCCGGCGCTCCCTGCACCCTTTACTACTACGATACGGGCGTCAATAGCATCGCTTTCGATATGGGAACACTCATAAGCCAAACCAAAATTACAGACCACTTCTGGGCCGTCACCATTAATACGCCCGCAGGCTACGGTGACTTCTCCTGCTCCATGTCCACCGGGCCCGAGGGCGGCTATCCTGTCTCCTTTGTCGACAGAAACGCCACCGGTCTCTATACCGCAGTGGAAAACGGTGAGCCCAAGGGCGAGGTTGTGGCCGTGAACTCCTGGGGCGGAAACGCCGACGACGGCTGGAATGCCAACTACGCCGATTTCCCCTACACCTCCGGTCAGGAATTCTCCTTCTACTATTATTCCGAAACGCCCACTACTTTCGTTCTGGATAGTGGCTGGAGCGAAAACTTCTTCACCTCCAACGGCATCGACTATTCCATCATCCCCATCACCGGGGGCAGGCTCTGGAAGGTCACCATGACCATTCCCAACATCATGCCCCAGTGCATCCTTGGCTTCCGCACGGACGAAACACGGCTTTCCATCCGTTTCTTCCCCACCGATGCCCAAACCGGTATTTACAACTCCTTCGCAAACGACACCCCCTCCGATTTCAACGATATTGATTCCTACGTTGGCGAGATTCCCGTCTATGAGGGCCTCGCCTATGTACCGGGCGAACCCTTCTTCTTCGCCTACTGCGAGCTCACCTCCACCGAGCAAAGCCACTTCGCCCTGGGCAATAACGGCACCCTCCTCTCTGATAACAACATATCCTTCTCCATGGACTATGTCAGCGAGGATCACCGCTTCGCCTACGTCTGCATGACCATCCCTAATGCCATGGAGCCTTTCACGCTCTCCTTCGAGGCGCACGGCAAGGCAATTCTGGTAGAGTTTGAGGCGGTAGAGCCTCCCGCCCCCACCTACGAAAAGGGTATCTACTACAAGCCTCTGCAAAACGCAGATAGCGACAATCCTTCCGTCAATGCAAGCGCATCCTATTCCAACACCCCCATCGTTCTCTCCCCCTACTTTGACCGCACTGATATCGCTACCTATTTCTATAACGGCGCGTGTTTCATCCCTGTGGAAGTGGGCTTCTCTCCCGACCTCACGGTAGACCCCGTCCGCTGCAACGGCGATGATTTCTACGGCTACATCTTCGCCGCCTACGATTTCTGTGACGGCCAGATCTATTACGATGACGATTCCACGCAGACCACCTATTATCTTGACGTTTCCACACGTCTCCCTGACTTTGCCTTCTACGCAGGTAACACGGTCAGCGAAGAAAACTTCCGTATGTATACTATTGCGGAAGAAAACACCAATACCGAGGGGCGCTTTGCAGGCTACAAATTCTCCAAAACCCTTACCTTCCTGCCCACGGACTCCAATTTTTTCTTTGGCCTTGGCCCTGAAAGTCCTGTAAACGTGGAGGTCTATTGCCGCCAGCGCCAGTATCTTGCCAACGGCAATGAGATCGACGATATCCCCTACACCGATTTTGACTACGTGTGGGAAGCAAGCGGCAAGTACATCACCCTCACCCTCTACACCAACGATTCCGATGTGCTTTGCTTCCTGGAGGGCCGCAACGACGGCCAATGGCCCTTTGGCTCTTACGTCAACGTCCTTGCTCCCGACGATGAGTCCTCCCTCCTCTTCCATTCCAACGCTCAGGGCAACTTCGCCGCCGCCAAGTTCTTGCCTCAGCACCTTTTTGACGAACTTGCCGCACTGGGACGCGATGTGACGATTGGGGCTGACCGGTTCCCCGGTGGCGTTACATTGGACAAAGCTATAGTGGACTCCATTGCAGGGAAGACTGAGCCTGTTTCCTTCTGCATGACGGCAGATGCCGCCACGGCGGAAGAGAAAGCCCTCATTGCCGCCGCCCTCAAGAGCGGCGAAACATCTCTTGATGTCCTCGACCTGAAGCTCTATTTTGGCAGCAGCCCCAAGCATGAACTGGGCGGAAAGGCTACTATCAAGTATACTGCCGATCTTGCCAAAGGCACTAATGTCCGCGTTTACTATCTCAATGGTTCCGGCGAACTGGAGCAGATGGAAGCAAAATATCAGAACGGCAATATTATCTTCACAACCAATCACTTCTCCAAGTTCCTGTTGGTGACGGTTCCTGCAGTATCTCCTACACCCGACCCTGATCCTACGCCCGATCCTGATCCCACACCGTCCACCCCCTCTAAACCTTCAAAGCCGACAGAACCCGAAAAGCCCGCTGCACCTGATTTTACTGATGTAGCAGAAGACTATTGGGCGAAAGATGCAATCGTCTGGGCGGCAGAGCAAGGCTACGTTAACGGCACCTCTGATTCTGAGTATTCGCCTGAAGACAATATCTCTCGCCAACAGATTTGGATGATGCTTTCCCGTGTCAGCGGAAAGAGTGCGGAGGATATGACCGCAGCCAAAGATTGGGCTATGGCAAATGACATTAGTGATGGAACAAATCCCGGAGCAGCGGTTACGCGCCAGCAGTTGGTGACACTTCTTTACCGTTATGCAGTTTTGATGGGATACGATGTAAGTGTTGGAGAAAACACAAATATTCTTTCCTATGACGATGCCTTCTCTGTCAGCGAGTACTCGATTCCCGCTTTCCAGTGGGCTTGTGGTGCAGGTGTGATAAACGGCACGACAGAAAGTACGCTGAGTCCTCTGGGCACAGCGACCCGTGCCCAGTTTGCGGTGATGCTGCAAAGGTTTTGTGAAAAAGTTGTAGAATAATAGTTTCCAAAAAGAACAGGGAGCCGAAATCGGCTCCCTGTTCGTCTATCCAAAAGAAAATTACAAAAGTTGTGCGTGGCCTTGGATCGCTGCTTCGATCCTCTGCGGTTCCATTCCGATGTAACGCTGCGTGACGGCGGCAGAGGAGTGCTGCAAAAGTCTCTGGACAAGGGCAATGTCATAGCCATTGTTCTTGTAAATCTCTGTGGCATACCATTTGCGAAAACTGTGGGTGCTGATCCCCTCGAACCCCAAATAGTCACAGACGATTTTTAGCTGCTTCTGGATAGCCCTTTCCGTGATCGGAAACATCAGCTCATCCCGGCGGATGCCGTTCCGCAAGCAGTAGTTTTCGACGTACTGCTGAATCACCAGCGGCACAGTAAACACGCGGCTCTTCCCGGTCTTCTGCTCCACGATCTCAAGGCGGTATCTGTCTCCGTCCCGAACGATGTCACAGAGGCGGAGCTTCACAATATCGCTGATCCGCAGGCCCAGATTTCCCTCCAGAACAAGGGCGGTGGCAATCCGCTCATTGGGGCGGCAGCCGCAGAAGCCCTCTTTCATGGCCTGAATGATCTCCTTGTATTGCTCCGTGGTGAGAGCCTTTGTTTTCTTGTTCATGGTGTCCTCCAGAAGAGAAAAGTTCGTAATTTTCGGCGGTCAAGTTCGTTTGTTTGCCGCGTCAGCTTCGATGCCTTGAAATGTCTGGCTTTTGGTGTTCGTATTTGTGGGATTATAAGAACTTTCCCCGCCGCCCCCATTTCTGAGGGCGGCGGGCTTCCCTGTCAGCAGGAAACAGAGAAACGGCGGGAGCTGACGGGCTTGGTGAAGTCCTTGTAGAGATCAGCGTACAGACGCTTAAAGGTGGTGCTGTCGAAGCGGTTGGAGATCACGCTGGTAAAGCGGACGATGTAAGCACCAGCAACCAGCTCTTCGGTGTCCTGCCGAACCATCTCTTCCTTGATGGCCTCGCGGATGGCATCGGCTTTGGCTTTCGCCTTGGCAGCCAGATCGTCGTAGTTGTTCATGGTTTCGATCATGGTAATCATTTCGTTCTTAGTCATTGTGGTTTCCTCCGTAATCTTTATCTTTTTTTGAAGCGCGGCGTGAGTTCCTTTCGCGTCCTGCCTACTCGGAGAATGCGTTTCGCGCTCCCTTGAACTGTCTATATAATACACTTTTTTCGAGTGTAATACAATTCGCAGACTGCACAAAAATTACACCTGTTTTATGTGTAATATTGACACTTGAAATGGGTGTAATTCTGTGCTAAAATAAGGACAATGGAAGAGGTCTGCAAATCGGGGCTTGCCCCAGAGGGAGGAAACAACAATGCCGATGCAGTACAAGGTTGATGTGCTTGCCATGCTCAAAGAGACTGGCTACAACACAAACAAAATCAGGAAAGAGAAGATCATGGGGGAAGCCATGCTCCAAAAGTTGAGAAGCGGTCAGATGGTGTCGTGGGCTACCCTTGAAACGCTTTGCTTACTTTTGGACTGTCAGCCAGGGGACTTGATCGAGTTCGTCAAAAATGCGGAATGACGGGGGCTACCCTTTCGGGAGAAAAATTTTTCAGATGCCCCTTGCCGAAATTGGATGGGCACCTCTCTTGCGGAGAGGCGTTTTCAATCCAGAAGACGGTTTTGTTGGCTGTGATCGGCAGAGTAAAAGTCTGCCGTCAGGCGGAGAAAAACGAAAAGAGGCGGAAGCCGTTCCATTGAGAACGGCTTCCGCCTCTTGTTATTTCCAATCCTTGAAGATGTCATCTAATGCCGAATCCAGAGCCGTCTTCATGCTCTTTTCCATGAAACGCATGATTTCGGCCTCTATGGCGGACTTCTTCTTTTTCTTGTCTTTCTCCTTATCCTTCTTCTTGTCACTCACTTCAACTTCACCTCACTTGTAAACTTAAAGGTAAAGTCATCGTCGAGTTCTTCTTCCTGCTGGGCGTAGTAGTCGCGCCACATTTGAAAATGCACATCGTCCAAATGCCATAAGGCAAGTGTATCTGCGGACGGTTCTCCGCAAATACTTCTACGTAAGTCCTAAACGTGTTCTATCATCATGTCGATGTAGTCAAGTTTGCTATAGCTCATATCTAATCCTCCTTAAGGAAATTTTCTTCAATCTATATAAAATCTGCTCTATCAAGATTTATGTATTTTGCTACTGCAAAATCTCGGACAGAGTGATGGTACTTGCTTTTTCATTGATTTCGTAACTGCGCCAGTTGTCGGCCTTGGGTATCTGCGTATTCAGGACGGGCTTTAACTCTCTGATAAACTCGCCCTCTTTCTCTCCCAGCTCTTCTTCGATCAGCTTGGTGGTCAGCTCCACGGCGTAATACAGGACAGAAAATCCAACTGCGTGCCTGTGCCGTTTTGCTTCGGCAAGTATGCGGTATTTGCGCTCGCTCTCTGTTTTGATGCCTACCCAATGCTACGCCAGACGTCGGAGCATATTTTTGCTCTTTCCAACATAGACGGTCTGACCGTCGATGCTGATTTCATAAATGCCAGGGTGTTCAAACTACTCCGCCCAGCCATCGCGTTTCAGCATGGCATAAACGCGGTCTTCATAAGTTGCTCCTGAACCATGTTTCATGGTAGTCCTCCTTTGAGTTGATTTTTCTTTTGTCTGGAGGGAGGATGACAGGCGCGGCGGCAATCTCCTGCGCCAGTTCATAGATTTCAAAAATGTAATCTTCTTCAATTACGTTGAACAGCAGCCCTCTGCAAGAGTAGTAACAGCAGCCAAATTCGCGCCAGAGGGATTTGAAGGTGGTGTCCCACGCATCGAGGACAGCCTCTTTGCCCTTCTTGCCGGCTTTTTCGGCAGCCAACATCGCCACTTCAAAATACTCTCTTTTCTTCTGGAAGTATTCCGCCATTCTCAGATCATCGACGGCAACCGGCGTGCGGTATTTCTCCTTTCCAAAACGCTGTGTTTTCCAAAAAGTTTCTCTCCCGCACTTCTGGACGATATCTTTGCCTATTAGCTTGTTGCACCAGCTTCGCAAGGTTCGGTCTGTGACTTCTGTTTCGTATTTCAGCTTCATCTGGATCTCTCGCTCCTTCCATGGCATACTGTCAAAGCTGCCGATGTCGGTAAAGGCGCAGAGGAAACAGGCAAAGTCGTATGCGTTGATCTGAACATCAAGGTTCAGTTTTCGTATCAGGATTTCTTTCAGTTTCTCTTCTGGAAGCTCAGGTTTTCCTGTGATCTCAACTCCACTTCTGGAGTAGTTGTATTCGTAACCCCATTTCTCAAGGGTGGCTTTCACCCTCTCTGCAAAATGCTTGCTGTCGTTTGGATTGACCGAAAGGGCTTCGGCAATCTCCTATCTTGAATAGAATCTACATTCTAACTGTTCCATCTCTTACTCCGTGCCAGACTTTCTTCTTCATGCCCCCAAAGGTTTTCCAACTATACTTCTTTATGTGTGGAAGACGTTTGGGGGGATTCTTCTAAAAAGCGACTTTTTATCTCTTTTTCTATAATTATTATAACATTTTTTGATTGAAAAATCAAAATCAGGCACTTTTAGAGTCGGTTTTAGGGGAAAGTGACCAGATAGGCTTCCATCAGCTCATCATCAGACATGGGGCCGAATTCGGCATCCAAACGCTCACGCTCGAAACCAGCAATTTCGTAAAAGGTGTAGAGGATTTCCAGCAGAGCATCCATAAAGGTGCAGTTCCATTCCTGTGCCAGTTCCACCAGCTCGGCAATTCTGTTTTCTCTCTTGGTAGTAGTCATTTTCATTTCCTCCATTTCTTAATTAAGCGGCATCTTCTGCGGAATGCTGGGGCAGATCAACAACTTTGCTATTCTCAGCGGCGGGGATAGTGCAGCCGAACTCGGCAACTTCGGGGTACTTGGCAAGGAACCACTTCTTGATCGTGGGGTAGCGGAGAGCCTTGGAGTGACATCTGGAAATCAGAAGCATTTCATTGAACTCAGCCATGGCTTCGGTTTCCTCTTCTTTGGAAGTGTGAAGAATGATGTAGTCCTTCATGTATTCGTAGGTCAGGCCAGCGTAGGTTTCCTTGTTGGGATTCTTCTTGATCTCTCGGATAGTCACCTTGTACTCAGGATAGTCACGGCGGATTTTCTGGAGAAATGCGTACTCTTCGCTGAAAGGATTCTCAACCATCTTGGCGAAAGTCTTGTTCATCTCAATCACGCTATCTTCGTGCAGAACCTTCATCTTACTCTTTGCGTTCATTGTATTTTCCTCCTGAATTTCTTTTCTGTTGGATTAAGCGGCGGTCTTCATGGCTTCACGAGCCTTGCGAGTTTCTTCGATGATCTTGCTGACCTTCTCACCCATCTTTTCGATTTCGGGGAACTGGGTCAGGAACCACATCTTGATTTCGCCGTAGGTGGCGGCGGCAGCCATGCCGATCTTCTTGCCGTCCTTGTCCAGACCGCGCAGCTCGTAGAAGATTTCCAGCTTGCTTTTGTCATGGCTCTCGATGTAGTTCTTCATGTAGTCATAATCCAGACCCTTGAAGCGGTCAACCTTCTTGGCAGCGGTCTTCACGATCTCGATCTGATAGTTGGGGAAGTTGTTCATCAGTTCCAGCAGGGTGTTGTACTCAGCGGTATTAGGCTTGCCAGCGGCCTTGGCCTCGGTCTTGGTCATTTCGATCTTCTTAGTCATGTGGTTAGTAAACATAGTCATTTCTCCTTTAATAAATTATTATTTTAGTTTTATCAGGATCGTCGTCCTGTTCTTTATGATTTAATTATAGCTTGTTCAGAAGATTTACCTGTCGTTTTAATGGTACTTGATTTTGCGTGTGTGGATTTTGGCCTGTCTTATGCGATTGCAGAAGGGACAGGGAAAACAATGGAAGTTGCTTTGCCAACATTCATCGGGGCCATGCCATAGCGGAGCATCATCAGATTGCTCATTTTTCTGTTCATCTCATCGATCTCATCCCGAGAAAATACATCCTTAGGCAGCTTGACATCGTATTCGATATTGATACCCAACTGACGATGCTGCTCGATGTCATTGAGAACTTCAAGATACTGCTCCAGTGCAGTTTCCTTATTGAGTGTAACTTCTTTAGCGATACACTTCTGACCAAAGACGTTACGACCTGCTCGCTTGTTCTTCTTGTTCTGCTTCTTCATTTTAAGTTCCTCATTTCGTTTTGGTTTTGGGTTTCTTTTGTGTTCCCCTTGTTTCTGATACCAGTATACCAAATTTATTTTTCAGCCAGTCGTTATAATGGCACAGGTGCAAAAGGGCAAAAAGAAAATGCACCTTCCCGAAACGGGGGTGCATAAGGTCTGAACTGCAAGCAGCATTGAGGCGGGCGGCGGCAGATTTCAGAGTTGTAAAAAAGATGTTAGGGGGTGGCTTCAATCTTGTTTGCTTTTGGAATGAGAGTTGTTTGAAAGTTGATGTAGTTTTCCTTGTTTTTGGGTGGCTTTTGGAGTATGATGAAAGTGCATTAGGGATGCGGTGCAAATCATACATCCTGATGTGGTTTCGAGATTAAGAACATTGCAGAACGCAAGGATTTCAATGGATAGAAGCCTCTCCCCGCTGGGGGCGTAGCCCACTGCGCTTGGTAAGGATGAGGTCGGCGGTTCGAATCCGCCCAGCAGCTCCATTGAAACCCTTGAATCCTAACGGATTCAGGGGTTTCAATTTTCTGGGAATCTGTTGGAAAACCGAACTTTCCAACAATTCTTCCAACAAATTCATTTCAGGAGCTTTTCTTTTGCAGTGTTGCGATGATCAGCTTGGCAATATCGGGATGATCCTGCAGCAGTTGATAGGCAAGATCTGCCTGATCAGCCGCTGCTTTTTTGGCTTCTGATGGGCGCTTTTGAAAGAAATCTTCGTCAACTTTCTGCGCCAGACGCCGGCGATCCTCATTATGCGTATGGGCATAGAGGTCTGTTACCATCCGTGCTTGCGCATGTCCAGTGTCACCCTGAACGGCTTTGATGTTGCCGCCGCCAATCTGTAGCTTCAAAGAAGCGCTGCAGTGGCGCAGACTATGAAATACCACTGGACGCAGGTCATACTCTGCGATTAACTTGCGCAGCAGAGCAGCAATCTGACGCTCTTCGTATGGCCGCCCATCTTCATGAGCGATGACCAAACCATAATCAGAGTATTCGTTACCAATTAACAATTTGAGCGCATCCTGCGAACTCTTCACCTCACGCAAAGCCAACGCTACTGTCTTGGGAAGATAGACCTTGCGGACACTGCTTTCGGTTTTGGGCGATTTCAGAACCAGTGAAGTGGTAGAATCGGTTTGCTTCCATTCAGGAAAGGTGAAGATGACTTGGGAGCGGCCACGGTGGGCAAGGGCATTCAGGCTATCTTTCTGGCAGCGCTTCAGCTCCTTGTTCACAAAAACATGTGCAGTACCATCGTGAATGCTCTCGTCCGAAAAATCCACACAATCCCATGTGAGGCCCAAAATTTCTCCGATTCGCATGGAACAGCCCAGGGCCAGAAGCATAGCGGTATGGAGAATCGGATCTGAGCAGCAATCCAGTGCGTATTGCGCCTCGCTGGCACTCCACACATCCCGCTCAGCAGAACGGTATTTGGGAAGCGTGACCCGCTCTGCGGGGTTGCTGGAGATATACTCCCATTTGACCGCCTGATTCAAGGCGCTTCTGAGCAGTGCATGGGTCTTCTCAATCACGGAGAGGGAGACAGTAGCATCCGTCTTTTTATGACCTTTTAGGATAACTGCGGGCTTATCCTGCAGGGAATCGTAAAAGAGATCCAGATCGTGGGTGGTCAGATCTTTGACGGCCACATTCCCAAGGTAGGGCTTGATATAGTGCTCGATCCGATGCTTGCTGCAGGACAGGAACGAGTCACCCCAGTGATTCAGGCCATATACCTGCACATACTCGTCCATCAACTCGCCCACGGTGATATACTTCTGCCTATTAGAACGAATTGGAATGGGAACAGGTTTAGGCGGTTGGAAGACACCAAGGGATTTTTCGTATTCAATTTGCGCGATACGAAGATTTGCTTCCTCATATGAGGAAAAGCGTTCATAGAACGGCTTGGAATATCCGGGACAGCGGTATGAGATCTCATATTGCTGTCCTTTTTTGCGTGGTTTCATTGTGACTCCTTTGCAGTATCACGGCCAATTGCGGCCGGCGGCCTCCTTCCTGCTGCATAAGTGGAGTACCCATTCATGCGGCGAGTATAGCATGGGCGGCTGAAAAATTCAACCGCCCATGCTTTTGTCAGGAGCGAGAAGATGTCAGATAGTCGATCAGGGCTTGCTTGGGAATCCGTAGCTGGCGTCCAATTTTTACGCTGTAGATCTGCTTGGAGCGCACCAGCTCATACGCTGTATTTCTCCCGATGTCGAGAATGGGCATCAGGTCCTCTACCCGAAGGGTCAGCGGGAGTTCATCGTAAGAGCGATATTTACTGGCCATGCTTATCACCCTTTCTCACGGAAGCCAGATAGATGTTGGTCACATCCGGCCGCTCATGGCCTAATAGACGGGAAACTTCAAAATGAGCGTCCAGCGGGCTCTTGCCGTTGTTGATCAGTTCCTGGTACTTCTCCGCCGCGTATGTATGGCGAAGCCCATGGAAGGTCATCGGGCGGTCAGAGTCCACATCCCGCACCTCATCCCGGTGCTTCATAATGAAAAATTGCAGGTGGTTAATGGCCCGGTCTGTGGGCATCTCATCCGGCACCAGCAGCTTATGCCCCCGTGGCGTGCGCTCCAGTTGCTTCCGCATGGCAATGGTGATCTGCTCGTTGATGGGAACCGTCCGCACCTTGCCGCCCTTACCCTTGATGGTAATGGCGTTCTCCCGGAGCGCCCGCTCCGCCGTGGCGGTGTCGATGCGGAAACACTCATGGATACGGAGGCCAGCATAGCGGGCCAGGTACAGGGCAAGGATGAAGTCATAGCGGTCAATGGCCAATGCCTTACCCAGCATCTTGTTGAACTCTGTCATGCTCCAGGTGCGGTCATCCTGTCCGAACCTGCGACGTTCCAATACAACGCCCAACTCGTCATTAGAGGGCAGCGTGTACTTGTGATCCATCTTGTCATGGAAAAACCGGATGGCAGCCAGATCCGTTTTGATGGTACTGGCCGATTTACCGGTGTCCTGCAGATAGATCACATAACTGACCAGATGCTTGCCGCTGA